>CAIPFE010000019.1 GCA_903864275.1 uncultured Mucilaginibacter sp. | reverse complement strand
GTGGGAGTTACTGGGTTCGAACCAGTGACCCTCTGCTTGTAAGGCAGATGCTCTGAACCAGCTGAGCTAAACTCCCTCCCTTTGGGGACTGCAAATATAGAATGATTGGCCTATTCTTCAAAAATTAATTTGCATTTTTTCCTTCAGGGCAATTTAAAACACTTTAGGTACACTTAATTCATTTATAATCAACAATTTAGTGACATCAGCCCCCTTTCTTTGGTGCACCTAACCAAAGCAAAGCGTCAACAATCAATTTATCTTCCATCGGGCTGCTGAATGTAGACGATAGCGTGCGGGTGGTGTTATCGTATTTATGTTCATAGTCCATATCGTTATGACCCCAGTTGAAGTATATCATTTTATAGTTCTTATTTGTCCAAACAATGGGGTAATAGCCGCTGTGCCATATCTCGTGGAGTTTGGGGCCCGTGCCGAGCGGGTAACTGGCTGAATCGATGGAGCAAAGTATTTGAATGTTGGGGTTTTTGCGCAGGTCATTCTCCCACCGGTACCATTCGCTGGGCGCGGTTGTAAATTTTTTCGGCATGTGTTTGGTTGCGGGGAAGTTCCGGTCCACATCCAGGATGGCGGATACCGGCCGCCAGGTATTGCTCACGAACTGTCCCGATCCCAAAAATGTATTATGGTACCAGTCCCAGTTCTGCGGAAATTCTGAGGGCGTAAGTGCAAATCCTGCAAAGTGAAAACCCATCCAGGCCCCGCCGTTCTCCATATATTTCTGGAATGCCGCGCGCTGTGCAGGGTCATCAGGCCGGGTATCTAAAAAAACCACCACCTGGTAATGCGACAGGAACTCCGCATTCATATTGCTCCAGTTCTTTGTGGAATCGTACGCAAAATGATATTTTGACGCCATTTTAGGGAACCACTGGTTCGCTTCATGCATAAAACTGATATGTGCCTTATCATCCCTGCCTGTATAAAAGGCTATAACTTTAAATTTGGGGTTATCGCTTTGCGCTTTTGCAGCTGTGAGCCAAAAGCAGGTGATGCAAACAGTAATTATTTGCACGGCGATTTTATTGATCCTTAATGATGCAGCCATAATTTACCCGGTTTTATAATTGGTGATAGGTAAAAATAGGGATTATTTACAATTGTTTAATTAGTACGAGCTAAGATTTACGCGATTTAAGATCACAACGGAAAAACTGGTTGTTTGGCCAGCCGGTGGGAGTAAGGCAGCGTTCCACAGGCCGCCATAGCTTAAGCAGCCGGATGCGTTTGCGGGCTGAAATTTAAAATGTGATAAGGTAAAAGTTTAAATCAAATTAGTTTATTCTTTTATCCTTGATCATTCCAATGCTTGTTTTGATAATAAAAAATACGGGAGCAGCCATCAGCAATATCCCGAGCCAATTAAAAATACTCATGATGATTTAATTTTTAACGTCTATTGTTTAACAAATTCAATAATCATTCCAGCATTCCGGATTAATGTAACATGTAAATCGCTGCAGGTCTTCAAAGTATGTCAATAAATGCTGTTTCAGCATAAATTAAGCTGTTTTAGCAGTTTAAACACCCGGTTTTTTTTTAAGAAAGCTTAAGCAATTATCCCCCCGATTAGCGATCTCTTTTTATTTTTTGATAAAGCGGTCCGGGAAATACACAGTTTGGGGAATTGGTGGGGAACGGAAAATGGCTTAGCAAAACCCCACTTCCGATTCTTTTTATGACAAGGATTTAAAACAGGAGCGTTAAAGCGTAATCAAAAAAGTATGAAGTGAATTTTCAAAGGAATAGGCAATGTCCCAATGGTATAAATTGCAGATGTTTTTGACGATAGTCAAGCCCAGGCCGGTGCCCTCGGATTTCTGCCCCTTTTGAAAACGTTCGAAAAGCCTCTCGTTATTCAGTGTTTTTTCGGCACCGCTGTTCTGAAAAATAAGTTTATTGGCAGTTAAGGTAATTTTGACCTGGCCGTGATCAATATTGTGCCTGATGGCATTGCTGAACAGGTTATTAAGCAGAATGTCGACCAAATATTTGCTTGCTGTAACTTCTTTTTCCTCCAGGTGCTCAATTACTTTTATATCTCTTGAAAGTATCAACTCATTGAACTGCCTTATCTTCTGGCCGATCAGCCCATCCAGGCTCAATAGCTCGGCATCATCAACCAGGTTGTTTTCTATCTTAACCAATAAGAGCAACGACTGGTTAAGCCTCGAAAGTTTGCTTGCAGCTGAGTAAATGTCATTGATCTGCTCAAATTGCTCAGGCTTCAGGGTTTCATCCTGGATAAGGGTATCCAGCTTAGCAGTAATTACAGCTAAAGGGGTCAGCATTTCATGCGAGGCGTTCTCGGTAAAGTGTTTCAGATGCTGGTAATCATTTTTTACCCTCGAGGCCATGTTTTCAACCACCCTGTTCAACTCATTAAACTCATCAACTTTATTATGCCTGAGGTGGAACCTTTTGCTGTCGGAAATATTGAATGCTTTTAATGCATTTAAGGTATCGTAAAATGGCCTCCATAAGCCGCTTAGAATGTACCTGTTAGTAACAAAAAGTATCACAAGCAGTGCGATCGATAATGCAAGGGTAATGGCGCCGATGATTTGTATCAAATATTCCGTGCTTTCCCTTGATACTGTAATTGTGGCGATATAATGCTGGCCTTTTAATGAAATTAAGCCGGTTATTGCGCGCCCGGCTTCCGGATTTTTCTCCTTTGGGTTCTTATAAACCGTGTCAAAAAACCTTGTTGGCACATATTTTTGATTTGTTTTTACAAAGGTTGTCTGATCTTCATCAAAATCTACCGGTTTAGGCAATTGGCCGTGAAGGTTTACATATTCCACAACTTCACCAATCTCTTCTGTCAAATCGCTGTTGAGTTGGTTATCGGCAATATAGTTTATCGCAAAAAAGTAAACCACCGCCCCTACGAGCAATACAGATATTGTTATGATGATACTTGCTTTACTATAATGTGCCGAGAGTTTCATTGCGGGCTAAATTTATAACCTATCCCGTAAATTGACCTGAGATAATCATTGGCAGTAGCCTCCAGGAGTTTTTTCCGGAGGTTTTTGATATGCGTGTAAATGAAATCAAAGTTATCATGCATATCCATTTCATCCCCCCATAGGTGCTCAGCAAGAGCATTTTTTGAGATCACTTTTCCCTTATTGGCAATAAAATACAGCAGCATGTCATATTCCTTTCGTGTGAGGGTCACCGGTAAATTGTTTACATCAACCGACCGGCCCAACAGATCGATGGCTATTTCATTGAAAACCAGCTTACTATTACTGTTAAAGGCTTTGCGCCTGTAAATTGCCACCACCCTGGCTTTAAGCTCGGCAAGATGGAAAGGCTTTGTTAAATAATCGTCCGCACCTATATTAAGCCCTTTAAGTTTATCATCGAGGGAATTTCTTGCCGAAATGATAAGCACGGCTTCGTTTTTCATTTGCGCCTTAAGATACTCCAAAATAGCAAATCCGTCACCATCCGGCAAACCTATATCCAGCAAAACACAATCGTAATCGTAATTTGACAATTTGTTAATAGCGCCAAGTAAGCTGCTGCAGCTTTCACAAATATTACCATCTTCATTAAAGTAATGGGTTATATTATCCCTGAGCGCTTGCTCATCTTCTATGATCAGGAGTTTCATAGGTTTTTTTATCAAACATAATGTTCGAAATTGAGGAAATCCTGTAGATAATTCTATGATTTAAAACAATTATAAAAATGATCCACTACAGAATTACTTCAAATTATGATCTTATTTTTAAAAAATTAACATCATCAGCTAAATGCCGGAAAAGCAAAGCGCAAAATTTGTTATTCAGAAAGGGGGGTGCTATCACCGCAGTTGGAACGTCAGTTGGCGGTATGGTGCGTGTTTTGCCTTTTCAATAAACAACTGATAATACGCGCTTCACCTGGCTTATGCCGTTGTGGTATGCGAATTGCTTATTATTGCTTTTATCCGCTATAGGCTTATGACGCCCCCCAGCTTAAAACTATTTTGCAGGTAATTGTTGGCGGCGGAATTGTATTTCATTTGGGCATTTATTTTGGCAGTGCTGCATCCTGATAAAAATTAAACAAACATGGCTATAATAGAACCCATACGCAGGGAGGTGAAACCCCCGCATCAAATTAAAAAGAACTCGGCGCCGCTTCGCTTGTGGCATTGGTTAAATACTTTAGTTATCAGTGGTTCGCTAATAACGGTACTGATCAATTCGACCATTACCGACCAGGGGGCGACATCCGGCCTGGTGAAAGACGAACTTCAAAAAGCCGGGGCCGATGTCACTAACGATCAGGCCAGATCAGTGGCACATGCACTTGGCGATAGTGTTTGGGCTATACACACCTATTTTGGTTATTGTTTAGCCGGACTGCTTTTATTCAGGCTGCTGCTGGAGTTTTTTCAGCTGGCCGATCAAAAATTTATCCGCAGGTTAAAAAGTGCTTATGTTCAATTCAATACCATAAAAAAGAACCGGCAGGAGGCCAGGCATGAACTTGCTGTAAAGAGCCTCTACGCCATATTTTATGCACTGTTATTCATAATGGTGATCACCGGGCTGTTCCTGGCCTTTGAAGATGCTATGGCGCCTTTTAAATCAATCAGGCACTCAGTAAAAGATGTACATGGTTTTTGCATGTACTTAATATTGGGCTTTATTGTTCTTCACCTTGGCGGCGTATTCCTGGCTGAACGTAAGGAGAGCAAAGGGATAGTTTCGGACATGATCAATGGGGGGAGCGAAGATTTAAAGTCTTAAGTCGAAGGTCTTAAGCCCCAGGTTCAAAGTAAAATAATTAGACTTTCGACCTAAAACTAATTCCCGCCGCTTGTAAATGAGGCAATTTGCTCAACAAAGGCTTCGGGCGACTCGTTCGGAAAACCATCCCAATCTTTCAATACCTTGCCGTGTTCGTCAACCAAAAGTGTATAAGGGAATTTGCCGTCGGGGTTATATTTATCAGCTAAAATCTCATTGCGATGGGTTTGCTCCTTACTTAACTGGTTTTTCTTTTGACGCGGAAAATCGGCCCTTACCAAAATAAGATGGCCGTCGGCATAATTTTCAAATGTGGCATTTTCCAATATTTCTTTTCGCTCCCTTATGCAAGGGCCGCACCAGTCTGATCCGGAAAAATTTATCAATATCAGCTTATGTGTTTTAACGGCTTCGGTAGTGGCTTCATTAAAATCACCAAGCCAGCTAACAGTTGCAAAAAAATTAAGGATAAAAAAAGCGGTTAATAATTTCATCGTAAAAATATCTGTTATAGTTAATATACGTATTCCTTTTGGATTTGTTGTAACAAAATTACCGCGTGATTCTGAAGTTGAAATGAAATCGGGCCTGTTTAACAGTTTTTAACACATCTTAACTTCGTCCCGGTTTTAGATCACAGTTGTCCCCTAAATACCCGTTCCTGTACTTTATCTTTTAAGTTCAGCTTAGTTTTTGTTGCTTTGACCAGCAAAAGTCAGGATAACCAAACAAATTACGGCACGGGCAAGGTTGTAAGCAACGAAACTATAAGGGTGGTCGGTAAGCCGTTGCAGGCGAAATAGTACAATGATAGCTATATTCGAATGCCTGTTTGGCAGTAATTTTCCCATCAGTAAATTGATCCAACAGAGGAACAAAACTTTATTTGTTATTCCAGCATTTGGGTAAGCGTTTTGTACCATTCCTTATCATGGGTAAACATGCCATTGAAATCAATGATAAGATATATCGACTGCGTTTCCACATCAGAAACATAATACTCAATTCGCAATGGCTGCCATAACAAGCCCAGGCTTTTTACTGATACGGCCGGGAACAAGTCATCAAATCCAAGATAAAGTTGCTTCAATTTGTTAAGCCGAATGGTTAAGTTCTCTTTATCATTACCAGTGCCTTCTATAATGATTTCTGAATTTGTTAAAGCGATGTTCCCTTCATGGCGATGTAAGGGTGGCACAAAGGATGTCATTGATGCTATAATTTTCTGTGTGCTGGTAAACTCAACCATTTCATAGTCATAGCTCCACTTTGCGGTACCTTGAAGTATAAATTTGTTCGGCATAATAATAGGGATTTTGCTAAAGGTAATTATTTGATGCCGGTTAGTAATACAAAAAGCCTTCAGAATTAATCTGAGGGCTTTTATCTGTTGCAGCTTCTTTCGGACTTCACTGACTTTCGGACTTCCGAACTTCCGAACTAATCTCTAACCTCTAATCATTAATCTCTGCCCCCTACTGCAATTCATATTCGGCAACACGGGTAATGCTCGTAAGGTCGGTATTGTGTTCATTAACCCATATTTGTACAAAGCCTGAACCTGGCGCCGGGTTGAATTTTTTTACCCAGGCCGAGGCGAGGCCATTTTCATCCTTACCCAAAACAATGTCGACCTGATTGGCAGGTAAACTTAAAGGGGCAACCCAAAAACCCGGTAACCCCCATTCCATACCGGTTTTTGTTGGAAAAGCGGGTTGACTGCCTTTGTATGAACGAAGATCGTCGGGACCGTATTTTATGGACAGCACACTGTCAGCAAAAAAATAACTGCGCAGCGACAATGATTTGTCCTTGGGGTCAAATTTGAAAAGTACCGGGTTTATGTTTGTTACGACAACTTTTCCCCCGCCGTTTAAATAATTACGCAGAAGGGAGTGGTCCGTTCCATCGGTTATTTCGGGCGGAAAAAAATTTGTTGCAAACACGATAACCGAATTAACCGGGCTGTCGTTCTGTTTCAAAAAACCAACCAGTTTTTCCTTGTCAAGTACAGTATATCCATTTTCAAAAAGGTATTGCTTTATTTTTATATCAGTCCCGAATCTGAAATAACGGGGTTCTGAATCCCAAAAAACATATTTTTTAGCCGTTTGCGGCGTTTTGTAACCAGGTGCACCGGGCTTTAAAGCATATAGATAACCATCGTCGCATCCAAAATACAACAACGATCCCGCAACTACCGGCGACGAAAATATGATGTCCCCAGCCTGGAAACCATTGATCTTTGAACCCGTTTTCAGGTCGAGGCAAAAAAGCACGCCTTCCTGGCTGCCGACGTACACTTTATCACCATCAATAACCGGTGATGACCACACGGTTGAATGTGTATGGAATTTCCATAGTTGTTTGCCGGTAGCAAGGTCAATTGCCTGTACAAAACGGCCGTCGGATGTACCGGTAACCACTATATCGCCCTTTACAGCCACTGTTGAGATCACCCACGATATCTTATGATCCATCCGCCACAGCTCTTTGCCTGACGTTTTGTCAACAGCATATAAAAAGCCATCCCTGCCGCCAACAATTACTTTATCGCCTGTTACAACCGGCGACGCGATGATAGCGCGGCGATCGTAACCAAAGTCTTCATTTTTCAGGCCGTGGCCCACTGTTAAAAACCGCCAAAGTTGCCTACCGTTATGGGTATCAATTGCAAATAAGCTGCCGTCGGTATCGCCGGCATATAATACGCCGCCGGCAACAGCCGGCGAACTCCGTACAATACCCCCTGTCTTAAACTTCCATTTAACCTGCCCGCTAATTTCATTTACATCATAAATACAGCCGTCCTTGCTGCCTATAAATATTTGGTCGTTAACAACAGCCGGCGATGAATAGTAATAATCAAAAGCCCATTCATAACTTTTACTTTGCCCCAGGGCAGTTTTAAAGTTAAGTTTCCCGGTGGCGGCGTTGAGCGAATAAAGCGTTTGCCGGTTGTCACTAAAAAACACGTTGCCGTTATGTAATGCCGCTGATGAATTAATAGCCATGCCCGCATTAAAAGCCCAGTTAACTTTACCGGTTAGTTTATTTAACGAATAAAATATCCCTTTACTGCTGCCAAAGAAAATGGCGCTATTGAAGTTAGCAACTGTTGAGCGTACCGGCGCACCGGCGTCAAACTTCCATGCTAATTCATCAAATGGCGTAGCAACCTTTGCGTTTACGGCATAATTATGATCGGGCGCACCCCGAAACATTGTTGATTGGGCGGAGGCTTGTTTTTGAAAAAGGGCAATTAATAATAAATACGTACAGCTATGGCTAAACAATTTGTTCATCGGGATAATAATTTAGTAATCAGTCAAATATAGCCTTAGGCAGCAAAATAAAAATCACCCGGAAGGGGTGAGTTTTTGATAAACAGCAAATAACCGGGTTGCTATGAGGCCGGAATTAAGGTCCACGAAACCAAAAACCAATACTTGAAAATAGGTTTTATTCGCATATCCACCCCCGAAAATGCTCCTGATATTTATAAAAAAATTATAAGAAGATGAGACTTAAAGCTTTTATGGCATGTATAATATTTATATTATCGGCCACAGTATCGCAAGCGAATTCGGGCAAAAAAGATGCACCCGGGTATGATAAAGTAATTAAAGATTTTATTGAGAGCCACATGAAATCAAACCACGCGAAACTTGAAAGTGTTTTGAATGACGAAGCCAACATTAAAATACCGAGGGGTGAAGCGGTTCTTGTTCAAAACAAATCGGATATAGTAGCGCAAATGCAGCAAAGTGAAGGCGTACAGCAAAATTGCGAGTCCGGTTATGAGGTACTTGCCAAAAGCGATGCCATCGTAATTGCAAGGGTTGATTTTAAATACGCTAATTGCATACAGCATAACTACATCATCCTTGAAAAAAACCAGGATAAAGAGTGGAAGATCACCGAAGATTGCAAAATATTTGATGATATTAAACCCGCGGAAACGGGTACTGGCGTAACTGCACGCAGCTGAATTTCTGACACGAAAGAAATCAATTAATTTATTACATAATCACATCACCCTTTACGGGTGATTTTTTTTATATTATCTTTATTGCCCATTGAGTAAATTTCGACAATACCCATATCGCCCCGTTTGTATGCTGCTGTTTGCGGCATGCTTTGTTTTATTTAGTCCTCAAAGATCTTTTGCTCAAAAATATGCTTTTTCCCATTATGATATTGAAGATGGCCTGGTTGAATCGCAGGCCAGTAAACTTTGCCAGGATAATGAACACAGGCTGTGGATAGCAACTTTTGGCGGCGTAAGCCGTTTCGATGGAAAGGGATATTATTCCCTTTCGAAAGCAAATGGCCTTCCCGATAATTTTGTGATCTGCATTCATGCGGATAGAAATGGCATCGTTTGGTTCGGTACCTATTCGGGCCTGCAATATCTCGAAAACCAGAAAGTCTATAATTTCCCGATGCCGCTAAATTTCGAAAAGAAAGTAGTAACCAGCATAGCTGAGGATGGCAACGGGACCATTTGGGTGGTTATTGGCCGTACTTTATTCCGGATTGAGCATCGCCGGATGGTGATGGTGAAAATACCGGGCCAGCAGGAATATGGTATAAATGCCATTGCCGTAGACAAAACGGGCAGGCTATTTGTTGCCGTATATAACAAAGGCCTGTATTATTTAAGTAAAAAAGGCTGGATTAACGATGCACTGTTTGCCGCCGGTTCAAAACCGGTTTTTATAAATAAAATAGTGTTTGACAAATTTGACCGGGCCAGAACATTTCTTTTATCGGCGAAGGGTATATTGACAACTAAAAAGGGCATTATTATGCCATATGATGACCCTGCATTGAGTCAAATCAAGGAAATTTACTTAAGCCTTGAGCAGGATGCGGCCGGTGGCCTATGGATAGGCACCACCACTGGCGCTTATAGCTTAAATAAACACCAGCTTATTCATTATACCTCACATAACGGGCTTACCAATAACTCGGTTTTGGACATATTTAATGACCGGGATAATAATTTATGGCTTGCCACATCAGGTAATGGCGTTTTTAAATATGAACAAGATAATTACGTAACTATCGATCAAACCCAGGGAACGATAAGAAGCCCGGTTGTAATGGCCATTGCCCGTGATAAAAACCAAAATATTGTGATTGGAACCGATGGTGGGGACCTCATGAAGTTAAAAGACGGCAAGCTTTCTGATTTTAATTCATCAAAATTGCCGGCCCCAGTTATGATAGGATGCCTTTATGCCGACAAAAGAAACAACTTGTGGATCGGTACTGAATTTAATGGCGTGTGGAAATATGATGGCAGTAACATATTCCAGGTAAGGGGAACGGAACAAATTTCGCCGCACCAGATAAGAGAGGACAGTAAGGGCACGATATGGATCGCTGGCGACCGCGCTTGCTATTATATTGAAAATGATACCGTGAAACCGGTGCCGGGCATCAATTACTTTGTATCCTCATTATTTTTTACCGGTAAAGATTCATTACTGGTGGGTTTAGCCCGGGGCCTCCGGCTTATTGTGCACGGGAAAGTTGTTGATGATTTTAAATTTAAAGCTTTAGATAAGTCATCCATCCTTTGTATGCTCAATTTTCACGGCCTAATAGTATTTGGTACAGATGACAAGGGGTTATTAATATGGAACCCCAAGACCGGCGCCATCAGAAACTACAACGTAAAAGACGGTTTAAAATCATACATTATTTATAGTTTGTTAACCGACAGGAACGGGGTTATATGGGTTGGTACCGGCAGGGGCGTAAACCGTGTTTCGCTTAACCCGGCAAACATGAACTGCACCATACTCGACGATGGCAACTCCAGGGCGGCAGTTGTGGAAACAAATCAGAATTCTATACTGGCCGATGGCGATAAAATTTTGATAGGGACTACTAAAGGGCTTAAAATTTATAATACTTCCGCGCCCCAATTAACAGCAACGCATCCGTATACGATCATACAATCGGTAAAATTGTTAAGCCAGGATAAGGGCCAAAACAAGGATATCACCAACAAAGGCGGTGACGGGCTTGTTTTGTCGTCAAATCAAAACCATTTAGCCATTTCGTTTTTAGGGGTGTATTTAAAAAATCCGGAAAGTATATCTTATGAGTATAAATTAACAGGTTTGGATGATAAGTTTTGCTTACCGGTAAAGAATAATACAGTTGACTACCCGTCGCTGCCAGCGGGTAAATATACTTTCGAAGTTAGGGCTATTACCGATAACGCCCTGAGTTCAATAAACACGGTCAGGTTCAATTTTGAAATTATTCCCCCATTTTACAAAACCATTCCTTTCCAGGTAGCGGTGATACTTTTTTTTGTATTGGTTGGGATTGGCTTGCAGGATTTTGTGCATCGAAGAAAGATACGGAACCAGTTGGCGCTTGAAACGATGAAGCGCGAAGAGAAAATAAAAATACGTCAACAAACAGCTGAAGATTTTCATGACGATCTTGGTAACAAATTGACAAGAATCAACGTCTTAGCTGAAATATTAAATACCAAAATTGATGCAGATAAAACAGATCAACGAAACCTGGTTGAACAAATAAGGCAAAATGTAGCGTCTTTGTATAATGGCACAAAAGATATATTATGGGCTTTGGATCCTAAAAGCGATAATTTGTTCGAAATGCTGATGCATATTAAAGAGGTTGGCAGCGAGATTTTCCAGGATACGCCGATTACGTTTCAATTTATTGAAGCAGACGAAAACTTAAAAAGTGTAAAACTTACCATGGAGTACAGCCGGAATATTACGATGATATTTAAAGAGATATTAAATAATGTGCTCAAACATGCAAAAGCGACCAAGGTTACCGTTGATGCTAAGGCCGTTGCGGATAACGAGATACTGATAAGCCTCAGGGATAACGGAAGCGGCTTTGACCAGGAAAAAATAAAAAAAGGATACGGTATAAATAATATTAACGCAAGGGCCAAACGTATTAATAGTGAGCTTAATATTTTTTCGAAGAACGGCATGGGTACATTGGTAGAATTAAAGTTCAGGAAAATTTAAATACTATAAGTTGACAGGAGATGAAGAATAACATAAGGGTAGTAATAATTGAAGACGACCATATTATCAGAAGCGGGTATGAATTTCTTATCAATGCAGTTGAGGGATACAGTGTTATTGGCACCTACTGGTCATATGAAAACGCGGTAAAAGAAATATTTTCAGATCATCCTGATGTTATTTTGCTGGATATCGAATTGCCCGGCGCAAACGGGATCGAAGTCATCCCGAAATTAAAAAAGCTGGTTCCCCACAGCCATATCCTGATACTTACAGTCTACGAGTCTGAAAACCTGATATTCAGCGCGCTGGCAAACGGCGCTTCGGGTTACCTTACCAAAAACACATCGTCGGCCAAGATAATTGAAGCGATTAAAGAAGTAGTGGAGGGCGGCGGGCCAATGAGTGTAAACATTGCCAAACTCGTCATCAAATCCTTTCAAAAAAACCAGGATTCGCCGCTTTCAAAAAGGGAAACGCAAATCATAGAGCTGATCAGGAACGGTAAAAGCCGCAGCCAAATCGCCCGCGACCTGTTTATTGACCTGGAAACAGTGCGCAGTCATATCAAAAATATTTATATAAAGCTGGATGTTAATTCGCGCGCAGATGCTATTAAGGCAGCAACGGATAACAGGTTGATCTGATTAAGTCGAATCTTCGGTTTTTTGACTTAGGACTTTCAACTCAAGATTTTTGACTTTGTTCAATTTCTCCTATCTGTAATAAATGCTAAAACCGGGTCCTGGTTCTTAAAATACTCGGCTGATGACAGCAGCACAGGGTAATCAGGCGCTATCCACTTCCGCGTATCGCCGGGAATCTGTTCATGGTACTTATTAGATACGCTGCCCATAGCACCGCTGTACGGCAATAGTATGTAATTCCCCTCGCCTACAAAGTTAGGACGGGATGAAGATGGTTCGCCGGCAAATTTGGCATGCGTGTCCCTGTTCAGTATCGAAATAAAAACCTGCGCGGCCGAAAAGGTGTTCCTCCCGGTAATCACGATGATCTCGGATTTAGGGTTGCTTTTCTCAAAGTTTTCAATGCTATTGACAAGGAGCCCCAGCAAATCCAGGTTTCCGCCATTGTTATTTCTAACGTCGATGATCAGTGAAGACGGCTTTAAGGCCTGCAGGCTATCGCCAAATCTTTTGCCGAACGCGGCGAGCGTTTCGGTGTCCTTGTCCTCAACCTGGTTAAACTGGAAATAAAGCCTTTTATCGGGCATGCGCATAAACCAAAAATTGTCCTGGATATTTGCTAAATAAAGCGGCGCGGCTGTACTGGTTGCCAAAGCCGACGGTATAAGCTTTGGGATGCCATGGAAATTTGTTGCGGGGATAAACGTCACTTTACGCTCGATCGATTTTCCGGCGGGAGTTGTAAGGCTTAATGCTATATCTGCTGCTCCTGCCGGCATCCCGTAAGGCTCGTACAGACCTCTGAAACGCAGTACCGAAGGAGCGAACCACTGCACTGTGTATTTATTGTCCTGGTGGATATACCCATTCATGTCATCAACCAGTTTATTAACCGGTACACCATAAATGCTTAAAACTTTGCAGCCAATTAAATCTTTATAAGGCTCGTCGGCATCAATCACATACGCGCCATCGCTGAAAAGGTAAAACTGCACCGGCAAATAAAATGAGCTCACTTTGCGGGCCACCGGTAAAATATAACTATGCCCATCGCCCATATAATATGCCAGTTTTTCAAGTTCAAGCAGCATCCGTTCATCACTGTATTGCGCAACTTTTGTTTTTAAATCTGCTGCACCATTAATCATTTGCGGTGGCAGCGGCTTGTCTTTATACACATAGTGCTGCGTTTTAACCAGGTATAAAAGTGTGTCGATATCCGAACTCCACCCCTTAACACGTGCTTGCTGCTGCGCATCCTGGGCGGAAAGGTTACATGACATATAAAGAAAAACAAAAAGAATAGCAGCAACCTTGCCTAACCTGGTGATAGATTTTGAAATATAATGAGGAAAATAGAACGGTTTCATTGGAATTATTATTTATGTATTTAGAAATTAGAATTATAGCTATACCAAAACTATTCACAATTAATCTATTAAAAATCACCTATAAAGGGGGATTTATTATATTTTATTAAACTTTAATTTTATCCCTTACCAGGGTATATAATAATTTCACCTTTTTATTATTGACTCTTGAACTGACGAAAATGTTTCAGGTGGAATTGAGGCTATAACTAATTTATTTAAGGACTATGCAAATTTTGCTCTTTATTGCCGCTTTAATTACAGGCAGCCTTTTAGGTTCTATAATAGAACCTAAAGCAAAATTTGACTACAGGCTGGCGATAGCCTACATCATAATTGCGCTGCTTTTCCGCATCAACGCGGCGCTGGTTAATTTTGCAAATATTCAAAATGCAGCCTTGTTAAACCCTTTGCTTTTTGTACTTACCTGGGGGAAATCAATAAGCTATTTAATTATCGGGTATCTAATTACCAGGATCTACTATTCATTCAAATCAAATCATACTAATGCTGTTAACTATCCGCTTAAAAAGATAGTGGCGTACACTTTATGGGCTATAACCATTATAAATGGTTTTGAATTTATCATCGAAACCGGCTATAAGATCAAGAATTTTGACGACCTGGTATCGCAGTTTGCTTCCTTTGGCTATGCCGTTTGGTTCCTGTATTTTATCATGATCGCCGAAACGCTTGGAGGGATATTGGTTTTGCTTCATTTCAAATTAAAAACCGGGCCTGCGGCTGCGACCGTGTTAATGATCATTATGTTAGGCGTGGTTTATTCCGACTGGCATAAAGGTAACCCGTTTTCATATTCATATCCGGCAGTAGATGCCTTTATGTCTCTCTCTTTAATGCTCGTCATATATTACTTCGAAAAGCGGACAATGAAACCTGTGAAATAGCCCGGCAATGTATCCCACCGGGAACTTGCTGAATTTCTACCAATTTTTTTACCCAATTGCTGTAACGATTAAAAATGCGATGCGTCATATAAATAAATCGCAAAACTTACAGCAAGACAACCTTTGCCAATAGCTGTAAGTTCATTTACAGCTACCCGAGCCAACAGGATAGTTATGATTTGTTTTTGCATAAAAACTACAGCTATTTTCATAAAAACATTCCATTTTAATTAAAAAAATATCATTTCTTACGGAAAATGTACATTAGTACGCATTTTAAATATATTTTCTACCAATAATCTTACTTTCTCTATTAAAATCATTGAACTGACCTTAAACCGTTCAATTTTAACCACATTTTATAAAAAATCCCCCTTTTTGGGGGATACTAATCTTTTAGTATTCACCTAACTTTGATGCCAACAGAAGTTTTACACTGATCGGCTGCTGTTAATTCATCTTTTTGAAAATCCTCTGGTTACCCCTCCAAATGTGATTTTTAATTTTTAATGTTTTAAAAAAGCAAAGTGTAGGACATGAGATTAAGGTATACCACAGCATTCGCTGATGACATCGAAAAACAAATAAGTTTTTATACCGAAAAATTAGGATTTAAAGTCGCTGATAAAAAATTCCTTTATAACGATTCAGAGTGTCCTGTTCTATACACAAGCAGCTTAGACCTATTTCTTATTGTCGCAAATCCGGGCGAAAATTCAAATTCAGCAAGCTATATTATTCTTAATACATACGATTGTTTGAACGATTACCATACGCTGAAACTGGCTGGTGTATGTTTTAATAAGGAGCCCCAATATTTGCCAATGGGCCTGGCCGCGGAATTTTTTGACCCCGGAAATAACCGGGTTTTGCTGTTAGAGGAAAGAAACTATAATAAAAGCTAAAGATCATGGATTATTTTAAAACACTCAGAAATAACAATAAAATCTGCAGCCGCACCATAAGCGAAGATCATAGCCGCTTATTTTGTTCAGATTTTAGTATCCGTTTTGTGCTTTCGGGAAGCGAAGCCTACAACCTTGGCCGGCGTAATTTATCTATTTATCCCGATTCCTTTATTGTTTTAAACAAAGGCGCCCAATACTCAACCAATGTTGTTTCCGATATCCCGGTACAATCCTTTTCAATAAATTTCGATCAAAAATATGTTGATGATTTTGTTGATGGATGGAGGATTGACGACAACAAACTATTAAGCGATGTGGGGAGCGAAAGTAAGCAGTCCTTTGAATTTAAGGAGACGATATATCCTTTTCAGGGCGATATCATGTATAATATTTTCCATCTTAAAAATCAACTGGATAACGGGCTAAAGGATGAAATGCTAATAAACGAATACCTTCACCATTGCCTGATAAATTATTTCAGGATATATGATGAAGAAATACTTATGAAAGCCGAAAAGCTTAATTTCCTTAGCCCAATAACAAAAACCGAAATTCTACGCAGGCTGAATTTGGCCAAGGAATATTTATGCAGTAACTATAATCAAAATATCAGTCTTGACGAGTTGGCTAAATATTCGGGGCTTTCCATTACCCACCTCCTGCGAACTTTTAAACAGGCCTTTAATTTAAGCCCGCACCAATATTTAACAGCAATAAGGCTGCGTAGGGCCCGGCTTTTGCTAAAGAGCACCGATTATTCGATAAACGAGGTGGTTTCACTCGTCGGCTTTGAATGTCCAAGTTCTTTTATAAGATTATTTAGAACGAATTATAATATTACACCCTTAAAATACCGGCAAATAGCTTAAAAGGGGTTACGTATTCCATATACTCCTTCCTTGTTATGCGTTGGCGAAACTGCGTATAGGTTCATTTATTTATGCCATCCCCATGCAAAATGGCCATTATCGCACATTCCCCGCGTGCCTTAATGGTTAAAATTGTACCAAACGCTTATTGACAGGTTCGACCCCAATACCTGGTTATCTTAATTAGCGGCTTAATAACAGTAATTAACTTTTAACAAAGCATTTGTCTATGAAAAAAATTTTACCAGCAATTCTTTCGCTATTTTTATTTGCTTCCCTGGCTTACGGGCAAAACCGGGTGATTACAGGCAAGGTAACAGATCAAAAGGATGGTTCGCCTTTACCGGGGGTAAGTGTGACCGTAAAAGGAAAAACAATTGGTACCCAAACCAATGTCGACGGGTCATACAGCCTGTCGGTAACGCCCGATGTGAAGACTTTAACCTTTAATTTTATTGGTTATCGGGAAGCTAACCTGGCCATTACCGGAACCACATTAAACGTAGCGCTTTCAGAAGACTCCAAACAGCTGTCGGAAGTTGTGGTGGTTGGGTATGGTACGCAAACGCGTCAGAATTTAACGGGCTCCATTGCTTCAGTATCGTCCAAAGACATCGAGGAAACTCCTGTAACCAGTTTTGAACAGGCCATACAGGGAAAAATGGCCGGTGTTTTAATTCAGGCCGACAATGGCAAATTGGGCCAGGGAATTAAAATAAGCGTGCGTGGCGTGGCATCTATTTCAGCAGGTACCCAGCCATTAGTGGTATTGGACGGTATCATCGTAAATAATGAGGACCTTTCAAATGCCGGGTTTGCAGGGCCCTCCGATCAGCTTGCCGATATAAATTTCGACGATATCGAATCAATTGATGTTTTGAAAGATGCAGCTGCTGCTGCCATTTATGGCGCGCGGGCATCGAACGGCGTTATTATCTTAACGTCGAAAAAAGGGAAAGCCGGCACAGCAAAAGTTAATTTCACAGCGCAGTTCGGCAAAAGTACACCATCAGGAAACAGGCAATTTATGAATACCGCGCAATGGCTGGCGATAGAAGAAGCCGCAGGCGCTGGCAGGGCAAAGCTTGACTTTGCTACGCAGGACCCCAATAATCCCACTTTTCCAACTTTGGATTCCGCTCTTACTTTCTACAAAAACAGTGTAGAAACTCATTTTACCCGCTATGCCGCAGGCAGCACCGATTGGACAAGGTACAATACCAACTGGGAAGACCAGGCCTATCAAAGCGCCCCACAAGCACAATATGACCTCAATTTATCCGGAGGTTCCGATAAGGTAACCTATTTTATAGGCGGCCAGTACCTCGATCAAACAGGCATTTTAGTTGGCAACCGTTTTAAAAGATATTCAGCAAGAATAAATCTCGATTCCAAACTCAGTAAAATTTTTGAAGTGGGAATGAACTTTGACTTCGCGAATACGCTTAACAAGCGGGTAGCTAACGATGATGGCTTTAACACGCCATTGCAGATAGTGGCCCTTTCGCCTGTAACGCCGGTTATTGACCCCCGGAGCGGCTTAATAAGCGGGAGTTTACCCGGCCCTGCAAGTAATTATCCCTTATATTATAATCCATTGCTTGATGTTGGAAATGCTTATTTCCACACTACTGTATACCGCACCCTGGGAAATGTTTTCGGCAACCTTCAATTAGCAAGGGGATTAAACTTCCGCACAGAATTCGGCATCGACCAGGGCAACCATAACGAAGACAGTTATTTCGGTTCGTTGACATTCAGGAATACCGGTACCCCAAATGGATCGGGCGAAAATACCAACACAACCATATTACATTATACTGTAAACAATTATTTCAGCTATAAAAACGTATTCAAACAGGATCACTCACTTGATGTTACAGCGGGCACAAGCTACGAGTACTATCATAATATGCTTAACGATGTTGATGGCAGGCAGTTTCCATCAGATGCTTATAAAGAAATAGCTTCAGCGGCATTAATAAACGGGGGAACTTCACAGCAGTCGGAATATAGCTTTGTATCTTATTTCTCGAGAGTTAACTACGCCTACAAAAGCAAATATCTTGTGTCATTAAGCGCGCGGACTGATGCATCATCAAGGTTCGGCGCAAATAACCGGTACGGATTTTTCCCGGCAGGTTCAGTTGGTTGGATACTTAGCGAAGAAAAATTCTTAAAAAATGTCAGCTACCTCAGCAACCTGAAAATTAAAGCCAGTTATGGTTTAACCGGTAATGGCGAAACGGGGAACTATGCCTCGTTGGGCTTGTTTAGCGGCAGTGCAGGCTATAACGGTTCTGCCGGACAAGCGCCGGTACAAATAGCCAATCCTAATCTCAAATGGGAGTCAACTGCACAGCTCGACCTCGGCCTGGAAGTTGGTTTCTTCAATAATCGCTTATCAGCAACCTTCGATTATTACAACAAAGCTACCCGAAACCTTTTGCTCAATGTCAATATTCCGGCAACCACAGGCTTTGTTGTTCAAACCCAAAACCTGGGCAGGTTATTTAATAAGGGTGTGGAAGTAGTACTATCCTCGGAAAATTTGGTGGGCAAATTCAGGTGGACCACTAACATAAATTTTGCATATAATCAAAATAGGGTGACGTTTCTTAACGGGCAGGTCATAAGTGGTGGGAATTTAAATTATGTTATTGAAGGGCAACCGATAGGCGTTTTCTGGGGGCCTGAATATGCGGGCGTCGACCCCGCCAACGGCAATGCCCTGTATTATACCAATACAAAAAACAGCGACGGCACCCTCAACAAAACTAAGACCAGTGAATATAATTCAGCGCAAAATGTGGTTTTGGGCAACCCTACGCCAAAATATACCGGGGGTATTACCAATACTTTCACCTATGCCGGGATAGATCTTTCGTTGTCCTTCCAGGGAGTTTACGGCAACAAAATATACAACGGCGGGGGGCAATATATGAGTGCAAACGCAAGTAACGGGTATGATAACCAAACTATTGACCAATTAAACTACTGGAAAAAGCCGGGTGATATCACTAATGTGCCGGAACCACGCCTGTTCGCTGCCAACGGTACAAATCCGTCGAGCCGGTACCTGTCAGATGGATCCTATATCAGGTTAAAAACGGCTTCGCTTGGCTATACATTACCCAAAGCCTGGCTTGCCAAAATGAAGGTTGACAAGATAAGGGTATTCGTGAATGGATTTAACCTTTTCAAAATAACACCATATAAGGGCTGGGACCCAGAAGTAAATGCCGATTTCAGTGCGAGCAATATCAGTTTAGGCAACGATTTTTATTCGGCGCCACAACCACGGACCATCACTTTTGGAGTAAACGTAGGACTATAATTAACGATCATCAAAATGAAAAAATTAACATATATAAAAATATTAAGCATGGCCTTTATTTTAGGCTCGTGCAATAAGGCGCTTGACCTGAAGCCATTTCAATCGATAGACCAAAGCCAGGCATTGTTAACATCAAGTGACGTGCAGATAACACTGGTGGGCGCTTACAATAAAATGAGCAATGGCAATTTATACGGCGGCAATGTATATCTGCAGCCAGACCTGATGGCTACACAAAGTATAATTCAGTGGTCAGGCACATTCCAGGGTCTTACTCAAATGGTAACCCAAACTATCCCCATCAATAATGTTTTTGTTGACAGCACCTGGACAGATGGTTATTCGGTCATCAATTCAGTAAACAACGTACTTTCGGCACTGGATAAAGTTAATGCTGCCGACAAGGCCCGTGTTGAAGGCGAAGCTAAATTCATAAGAGGTATGACCTATTTTGACCTGGTAAGAATGTTTGGCCGATCGTATAATGATGGTGATCCGGCGGCTAACTTAGGTGTGCCTATCGTACTGACGCCAACAAGAGCTGTTGACGCGTCTTCGTTTGTTTCCCGGGCAACGGTGGCACAAGTTTACCAGCAGGCAATTTCTGACCTAACAACCGCAGAGAGCAAACTCCCCGCCGACAATAGCTTTTATGCCGATCAAAATTCTGCTTCGGCAATTTTGGCCAGGCTTTACCTGCAAAAAGGCGATTATCCAAATGCTGCCGCCGAAGCAACTAAAGTGATCAGTTCGGGCAAATACAAGTTAAATGCAAACTACGCGGACGAGTTTCCTTACCCCGGCCGGTCCGCTACCCATGTTGACAACACATCTGAAGATATTTTTGCTATTCAGTTTACCGCCCAAACGGTCAACATATTCAACTTTAATGGTTTAAATGCCGAATATGCTTCATCAAATGATGCGGGCCGTGGTGAAATAGCAATAAATCAATCATTCATAAATGAGTTTTCGGCGAACGATACACGTAAAGCATTGTTCTATGATGATGCCGGTTCTTTGCGCACGGATAAGTTCAGCAACGTTTACGGCAATTTGCACGTAATTCGCCTTGCAGAATTATATTTGATAAGGGCGGAAGCTAACCTGCGCATATCGGCAGCGTCGGCAATTGGCGACACCCCGGTAAACGATGTGAATCAAGTAAGAAATCGTGCCGGCATTGCGCCCCTGGCAGCGGTAACTGTAAATGATGTATTAACCGAAAGGAGGCATGAGCTGTGTTTCGAAGGCGGCTTCTTTTTACATGATGCCAAAAGAACACAACAAAATGTAAACGGGCTGCCTTTCAATTCCCCAAAATTGGTTTGGCCAATTCCGGAAACCGAAATGAACGCAAATCCTAAACTGGTACAAAATCCAGGTTATTAATCAGATCCACTAAATCTTTAATATGCCCGGGGCCATACATAAATGGCTCCGGGTTTTTTGTGGGCGGCGCTACGAAGTCTAAAATATTAGTGAAAAACCCGTAAATCAACATAATATGGCAATTTTCACATATTCATCCCTAATATAACTAACTATGTTTGCTTAACTACTAAGTAGATTTTCATAAAGATATTTGGTTAGTTAATAGTTAATTAAAAAGTCAGTCACGCGAGGTAACTGACTTTTTTTATTTTCAAATAAAAGCCAAAAGCCGAAGGCACAAAGCGGAAAGCTTAAAAAACGTTAATTGTCAAAATGAGATTCAAAAATTAAAAATGTGCGAAAATCACCATTTTTGTTTCGCGCCAATTTTGCCGCTTAATATTGACTACTCACTACTCACCCACTCACTAATTATTCAGCCAATACGTAAACTTAAACACCAGCATCCTGTTTTTAACATTAAAAGGCCTGGGTAAATAATTATCGGTGTAAACAATAAAAAAATCCGATGCCGGCCGGTAGCGGTATTGCAAACGTGTATTGATATTAAAGTTGCGGCCCTGTTGATTGTATTGGTAATAGCCTGTCAGGAAAAATTTATTGGTTAGGGTTACATCAATTTTCGGTCCTATCAGCCAAAAAGTATTTGTATCCCATGGCGAAGGCAGTTGCAGCCTGCTTACAGTTGTGCTCCACAAAATATTCACAAACGGCTGAAACCGGTAGCCAAAATCAGTGGCGAGGCTAATTTTCTTTCCGTTATCGTAGTAGCCACCATAATCAAAAGTAAAATCATAAGTAAATACACTTTGCGGTACCGAAAAGTACGACAGCTCCAGGTTATTCCAATGGCTCTCATCGCCTGTTGCAAGTGAATGTCCCACAAAATTTGTCGGATCGAACGGCGACAACAGTTTTACATAATCATGCTCCACAAGGGTGGTTAATGTACTTCTGTTCCTGAAAGTTACCAGGTACGACAGGAAACTGCGGTTATCGGTAGGATTAAATGCGCCATCGTAATAGTCGGTAAGGTTCAGTTGCGGGCCATGACTTAAAATTGGGCCGGCTGAAGGAAAAAAAAGATAGCCGATAACAGGGTTTACCTTTATGTACCCATGTCGGGGCACATAGCCAACTTCGGCATTGTAGTTGGCCCCCACATATTCATACTCGCCACCTATTAACCAATATTTATTAGTATACTGAATGTTACCTGCATCAGTAAAGTCGTGACCAGTTTTGCCGGGTGTAAAGGATTTTAATAAAAGCTCTTTCCCTGTCCATGCGTTTGAAGACGAAGCAAGATTAAATTCCAGACCAATATTTGCATTATACCTTGAATTATTGGGTTGGCTGGAAGGCGGCACATCGGGGTAATTAAAGGACTCTTTATTAACAAACAGGAAACCAATATTTGAGCGGGCAAATATTTTTCGCTGCAGGGCAATGGTAGTAAAGTTTTGAGCCGGCAGGGAATCGTTACTGGCGGTTTGCATATTCATTACGCCTATGCGCCAGTTTTTATCAAGCTTACCGCTAAGCCTAAACCCGCCGATAATATTTGAACCTAAGCCGATCCTTCGCGAAAAGAATGGGCGGATGGAAGCATAACCAAAATTATTGAACTGGTCGCCATTCTCTAAAAAGAATTGCCGCGTTTCGGGATAAAAAAGTTCAAAGCGGCTCAAGTCGATCACCTGTTTATCTGCGTCAACCTGCGAAAAATCCGGGTTTACTGTCAGGTCGAGATTGAGCGCCGATGAGACCGCTATCTTTGCATCCACTCCCGCGCTGGCTTTTACAGCAATGCTTTTATTATTTGTATAGTCCTTGGTGATACTGGTCAACCCATATGGTATGATTGAAATATTTGATCCAGGATCAGGTGGCGGGTTATCCCAAACCAATGTGCCGGTATAAGCCAGGGAGGCTGTAGGGAACTGCCGGGGCACTGGCGCCCATGCCGATTTTTCGGTAGATTTCAGGTCGTTGCGGCTAAAATTAATGCCCCATTCGGTTATCCCCTTTTTATAACGGATAGATTTAAACGGGATGGCCGCCTCAAAAATGTATTTATCCGGGTAATCTTTTACAGCCGATACCCATTTGTTTGTCCAGGTCAGGTCAACACTTCCACCCTGGTACATGGTGCCGTCCCACTCGGCGCCAGCAGCATTTGAGCCAAAACTAAACCCGTTGGTCTGGTCGTTATAAGTATCCATGAAAAAAATGAAATTATCATTTTTCACAAAACTAAAATCACGTTTTAACGATTCAACCATGTTTGGGCCGGGGAGCGGTTTATAGCAGATCGCAAGGATGTAAATATTCTTCTGGTCATAAACCATTCGAACCTCGGTATAAGCTTTAGCAAAACTGGTATCCATCGGCAAAACCATTTTAAAGCTTTTGGCTACTTCGGCATCCCGCCAGGCCTCCTCGTCCATAACACCATCTATTTTAGGTGGTACTGTTACCCCGTGGATATGGTACAGATATTTATGGTTTATTTTTTGGGCAAAAAGCCCCAAATTTAATAAGCAGCAAAGGCAGATGAGCGTAAATCTAATTTTCAAATCAGGGCAGTTTTTGGCGGTTTTATATCTAAAATTATCATTATTAGTTACAATTTGCACGGTTTAATACAGTTTTTATTAATCAGGCCTTCATATTAAAATATTTGGGTGGCAAATTGGCATGTTTAAAGAATTTCTTATCGATTAAGGTATCATTTGTTAGTAAACACCATTTGTTAATAAGTTTTTGACGCCAAATGGCCCCTTTTGCAAAAATTTATGATAAATATTTGTAAAAATATTAGTCTGCTAACCCTATAGGTTTTATATTTGTACAATTGTTATTATCGTTCTAACCAATTAGTTCTTTATGATAAATAATGAGGTCAGTTACTTTAAAAAGAGTGAGCGCCAGCTTTCTCTTTTTTTTGTTTTAGGGGGTTTTGGTTGGTTGAATGGTTGATTAGGTTGGATTAAGTTGATTGAGTTTTTCTGTCCAACAGTAACTATCGGATAGCTACTCACTACTCACTACTCACTACTCACTATTCACCACTCACCTACTCCAGCACCCGGTTTAACTCATCCAATAAATAGCCCTTCAGGTCGTCGTTGTATTCCCAAAACATGGCCCCGGCGAGTTTTTTGTGTTTAACGTACTTGCATTTTTTCTTTACCGACCATTCATCATCAAAAGTTATAAACTGCCGGGTTGAAGCGTTATAGCTGTAGTCAGCTTTTGCGTGCCTGTCGCGGTGCATTTTAAATTCCGGTATCTTTAAAATACTGTCTTTGATAAGCGTATAACCCCAGCCCCTTGAACGGGTAGCTACTGAATCACCAAGGCCTTTAGCGCCCGGCGCCAGCACGGATACCTTGCCATAAAATGCAATACCCATCACCAGCTTATCAGCAGGAACCCCGGCTGCCATAAATAAGCTTACCGCATTATCGGCATTGTTATGCGCATCGTAGGCTTTTGATTCGTACAAGGCCGTATGGTGCGAAGCGATATTACCACCAGAAAAATCATAGGTCATTAAATTAATATAATCCAGGTATTGCTGAACCTGGTTCATTTCTGTATGCTCTATGAATCCTTTAAATGCGCCAACAGCTGTGGTCAGCAGGTATTTTTTTCCGGTTTGGTTTTGCAGGCTATCTAACTGCCGTCGCAATTCTTTAAACATCAGGGTGTAATTGTGCTGGTCTTCCGGGCGGAAAATATTCCCTTTGTCACCAGGCAGCGCCGGGTATTCCCAGTCAATATCTATCCCATCCATCTCGTATTTTTTTATTATATCAACAGCGCTTGCGGCAAATCCCTGCCTGGAGGTGTCAGTGAGCACCGCGTCCGAAAAACGTCCGCTCCAGGTCCACCCTCCTATCGAGATCAATATTTTTAAAGCAGGATTTTGCTTTTTCAGCAGGTTTAAATGCCTGAAGTTAATGGTATCTGTCGCTTCCTTGTGCAGCCATGCGCGATTATTCCTGACATCGACAAAAGCGTAATTGATGTGCGTGAGTTTTTTTGCGTCGATCAGCTCAGTTTTTATGAGGCCCCTGAAACCGCCAACATAACCAATTATTACTTTATCCGACTGGGCGTTAGCTTCACCGCCTTGGATAATAAAACAAAATACTATTACAATTACAATGAGCGGCGATAAAACGGATTGTTTATGAAGGGATTTTTTTTTCATATTATATCTTAAGCCTCAACCTTCTTTTTTCAAGGAAACCGGTAATAATGATCACTATAAATGCCACCGCGAAACAGCGAATGATGCCCCCCGCGCCATCATTTAAAAAATGAGGGTACCTGAAATGTATGATATAAAAAATCGCCACCATCAAATATGGGATCAGGTAACAGGTAAGGGTGCTTGTTCCTGCCGGCTTAATGATCTTAAACCAGTTTTCCTTACCCTTAACATCAACCAGCCATATGATCAATTCAAAAAGCAGGATACCAATGCCTGTGCAAATTAAAACCCAGGATGGGGTTGAATGTATTTTTGAAATACCGTGGGTGTAAGGGCGCACAAAAAAACCAAGGCCGATTAAAGCTGCGCCGGCTAATGTGAACACTGCCCAAACCCTGCCATAATTATTTTTTGCGGCCATGTTTGAATACACCATAGAAGTAACCACGCCGAACATCATTAACGATGCGGATGAAGCATCGTTAACGAGCCAGTTGATAAAAAATATCCTGAGCCTGAACAAATCGGCATGGACGCCGATATTTATGCAGAGCAATAAAACGAGGGAGATAGCCAGTATCGTTAAATTTCCTTTAGCAAACAGATATATGAAACCGCAAAGCAGGTATGCCCAGCCAATGATACCTAAAATGCCCCACCATGATGGGCTCAATCCCCTGGGGGCTTCGGGCGTACCTCCTTTATATAGAATGCCGAGGACGATCAGTATCACTACTCCTGTCCCCATCAGTGCATATTTTTTGGCTTTCGCTAAGGTATCTGGATAATCAAGCCATATCAAAAAGAAGCTTAAGGTTAACAGTAATTCCCAAACGCCTAATGGCAATACGGCAGAAGCGCTGTTGTATTCTTCCATATTGACATGGAAAAATCCCATAACTATTAAAGCAAAGGAGCGCAGTAAAATATACACGGCAGTACTTCCGAACGAATCGCCTTTAACGATGCGCCTGCCGATACCAAGCGGGATGGACAAACCCGCGATAAATAAAAATAAGGGAAAAATAGTATCTGCGAAATGCATCCCGTCCTCATTTGCTTTAACATGGTCGATCCATTCGGGCACGTTGTGTACCCCACTGAGGTCGTTCACAAAAATCATAAAAAACATATTGATGGCGCGGAACACATCAATTGAATGGAGGCGCTTAGGTTGAAGCATAACAAGCAGTTTAAATAGTTAGCAGAATCAGCATTTAAATATAATGGCTATTATTTGATTTTGATTGTATTGTTTTTGATATATTTCAAAAGAGGGGGGTTCTTTTTAAAATTTATTAAAATAACAGGTCATAAAAAAAAATTTACTTATCTTTGGCGTTAGTAACGTAAGCCGGGACTATGATTATATCGTTTGGATCTAAGGACACCGAAAAAATATGGGATGGCAAGCGCGTTGCTAAATTACCTTTGGAAATACAAACCATCGGGAGAAGAAAACTTAGAATGATCAATAACTCGCAAAATATACAGGACTTAACCATTCCACCGTCAAATAAGCTTGAAAAATTGAAAGGTCAAAAAGATTTTTATAGCATAAGGATAAACGACCAATGGCGCATAGTTTTTAAGTGGGATACAGGCAATGCAAGCGATGTTGAAATAATTGATTATCATTAATTTAGAAAATATGGAAAAGCTGCCTAATATACACCCCGGAGAAGTATTACAGGAGGAATTTTTAACCCCCTTGAATATAACTGCCTACAGATTGGCGAAAGAAACTATGATCCCCCAAACAAGGGTTTCTGAAATAATCAAGGGAAACCGAAGGATCACTGCAGATACGGCATTGAGGTTAAGCCAGTTCTTCGGAAATTCTGCAAAATTCTGGCTTGGGCTGCAGGATGATTTTGACCTGGAAATGGAATTGGACGAGAAACGGGAGGAACTGGATCATATTAAGCCGTTTGTGGCTGCATGATATTTGCCCAAGCGGGGAACATAGGTTCAGACAAAAAATCTACCCTAACACCTCCTCCAGCACCTCGTGCGAGCGAACATTCCCAAAACCTTCCACATGCAGGGCATAGTATTCCAGTAATTTTTGCACCAGGTAGCGGCGGTCGTCGTTATTTAGTTTAAGCTGGGCCATGTTTTCAAAACTGCATTGCAGCAGCGCTGCAAACTTCTGTGTGTAAGGCGGCGAGAGGTATAAAACGCTATCTGGTTTATAGCGGCAAAATACGCCGTTCTTCAAATCGAAATAATCGGCTTCACCAGCAAGGTAACGGTCGGGATAAAAGCCGAGGTAACGTGTTAGCTGTATTAAAAACAGCAGGTGAAAATTAGCCAGCCCTTCGGTTTGATGATCAAGCCATTCTATCGCACTGAAAACAAAATCGAATGAACTTTCATCCGCAGCCTGTTGCTTTAGCGCTTTATATAAAACCTCATTCAAAAAAATAGCCAGGCTGCTTTTAATCACATCATAGGGGATAGTTTGCAATTGCGGCGAGTTTTTAAGTTCTTTTATCCGCTGCACATTCCCGGTATTTTTATGGTAAACCACCATATCCAGCAAATGAAGGGGCTGGAGCATATTGCGGCCGATCTTAGCTTTTGGTTTTTTAGCGCCGTTGACCATGTACGATTGCAAACCAAACTTTTCGGTGAAAACCTGTACAATAACACTGCTTTCGCCATAATCGGTGGTTTTAAAAACTATTCCGCGGGTTTTGTGCAGCATGTTAAAAAAGCAGTAGCAGCTTTGGTAAAAATATAACCAGGCCTGTGATCAATGCAAAAATAGCGGCAATTACTACTGCACCTGCGCTCATGTCTTTAATATGCCCTGCTTTTTCGTTATACCCGGGCGAAACCAGGTCAGTCAAGGTTTCGATCATGGTATTGAATATTTCGGTAACAAGCACCAGGGCAATACATAAAGCAACCCATAGCCATTCGCTTGCAGAAATTTGGAGGAAATATCCCATTAATAAAGCCAGTACGGTGGCCCCCAGGTGTATCCTGAAATTTAACTGGCTTGATGTTGCATAAGCCACCCCTTTAAAAGCAAAACCAAAGCTGCGGATCAGTTTTTTCATGTTTGATCATTCAGTTATTTATCCGTAGCGATGGTTTTGAAACCCATCACTACTTGCAAAGCGCCCCGCTTCGCTTCTCGAAGGCTCATCGCATGGGGAAAGAACATTTTCAAATCTTCAAATCCCCGCATTTTCAAATTCTTCTCCCTACAAATCTGCACATTTGAAAAACATTGTCACAATATCATTTTCATAAATACCATGATAAATCTAATTTCGTAGTTTAGCGACCCCGATTAACCCGTAATAAAATAATGTTCTGGAAGAAGCTTGCTGATATTATCCTAAAGAACCGGCCGCTTATACTTGCTCTGATCGCCGCGCTTACCATTTTTATGGGTTACGAGGCCAGTAAGGTCCGGATAACCTTTAATGGCGGTAAAGTATTGCCGGTTACCGATTCCGCTTACATCCGGTACATGCAGTTCAAAAAAATATTCGGGCAGGATGCCAGTACAATGGTTATCGGTTTTAAGTCGCCGCGGATATTTGATAAAGATGTATTTAACGACTGGCACCAGATCGGCGACAGCATCCAGCATATTAAGGGTGTTAAAGCTGTTATTTCTGTTGCAAATCTCTACAACCTTGAAAAGGATACTTCGAAGCACCGTTTTGTGCTGAAACCATTAGTTAATCATCCCTTAGCTACCGCTAAGGCTGCTGATAGTATAAAACAGTTGATAGCCTCCCTTCCGTTTTATAAAGGCCTTATTTTAAGCGAAGACAGCCAGTCGACGCTAATGGCAATTACCTTTGACGATAAAATTTTAAATACTTCAAAGCGCGTTCCCATTATAAATACCATTGTAAATGAAGGTACGCAATTTGATCAAAAGTATAATATACAGGTTCACTATTCGGGCCTGCCGCTTATACGTACCGTTGCAGGCGATTTAATGAAACACGAGTTTACGCTTTTCCTGGGCCTTTCGCTGCTGATTACAACCATCATATTGGTGCTTGTATTCCGCGCAGCCTACCCGGTCATTTTTCCTATAATAGTAGTACTCCTCGGCGTTACCTGGGGCCTCGGTATTTTGGTGCTTATGCATTACGAAATTACCATTCTTACGGGTATCATATCGGCGCTGATGGTAATTATCGGTGTGCCCAATTGCATCTTTATTTTAAATAAATATTATCACGAATTCGGCTTAACAGGTAATAAAATACAAGCATTGCGTACAACTATTGAAAAAGTTGGAATAACTACTTTCATTGCGAACGTTACCACCGCCATAGGTTTTGGCGTATTATGTTTTACAAACAGCGAGTTGCTGTCGCAATTTGGCCTGGTGGCCTCGCTAAGTATTATGGCAACTTTTGCGCTGAGCTTGGTGCTGATACCTATAATATTTAGCTATTTGCCTGATCCCCAGGCCAAATTGACCGGCATTAAAGACCGAAAAATAATGCAAATTGTATTGGTGAAGTTAGACCACCTGGTACATAACTATCGTAAAGCAATTTATATTATTACTTTATTGATGGTAGTTATTTGTTGTTACGGCATGCTAAAAATAAACGTAAATAGTTATGTGGTTGATGACCTGCCTAAAACCAGCAATACTTTAAGCGACCTGCAATTTTTTGAAGCCAACTTCAAAGGCGTATTACCGCTTGAAGTGAGCATTGACACGAAACATAAAAACGGGGTAGTGAACCAGGCGTTTATTCGCAAGGTTGAAAAAATGGAGGACCTTATCTCGTCCTATCCCGAATTCAGCAGGTCGCTATCGTTAATACAGGCGTTGAAATTTTCTACCCAGGCATTTTATGGCGGCAAGAATAATTATTACCGTTTGCCGGAAGGGTTTGAGCAGGGATTTATTTTGAGCTATGCTGGCAATTCCGGTAAAAACACAAATATACTGCGTAATTATCTCGACAGTACCCGGCAATTTACGAGGGCGAGTTTTGAAATGATAGATGTGGGCTCGAACCGGATGAACGAGGTAATAGCCAATTTACAGCCCCGTATCGATTCGATATTCAACCCCAAAAAATACCATGTCGAGTTGACTGGATCGAGCATCATATTTATCAAAGGGGCCAATTACATGGTTAAAAACCTTTACCAAAGCCTGGCCCTGGCTATATTATTAATTGCGGGAGTTATGTGGATATTATTCAGGGGGATAAAAATGATCGCTATTTCTTTGCTGCCTAACCTTATCCCGCTGGTAATAACCGCAGGAATTATGGGCTTTTTCGGGATACCGCTGAAACCATCAACCATACTTATTTTTAGTATCGCGATGGGGATATCGTCAGACCAGACCATCTATTTTATTACCCGTTACCGGCAGGAATTACATGACACCAACAAAAGCATTTCGAAAATTGTTTCAGATACGATCCGCGAAACCGGTATCAGTATGATCTATATCGCTATCGTATTGTTTTTTGGTTTTGGGATATTCGCGTTTTCGACCTTTGGCAGCGTATCTGCATTAGGTATTTTGTTGTCGGTAACCTTGTTGGTGGCGATGGTCAGCAACCTTACTTTATTGCCTGCATTTTTATTGAGCTTGGAGAGAAGGCAAAAGGTTAAAGGTGAAACGTCTTTGACGAGAGATTAGTCCAACAGATGCTGTTACTTTTGCTTTTTCAACTTAGTCAACTCAATCCAACAATTAACATGGATCTAAAACTCACAAACAAGGTAGCCATAGTACTTGCTGCCAGCAAAGGTTTAGGAAAAGCCATAGCCACCGCTTTATCTGCCGAAGGCGCAAAAGTGATCATTGGCTCGCGCGATGCGGTTGAACTGAACAAAACTGCTGACGAAATAGAAAAGCTTACGGGCAATAAAATTATTGCCATCCCGGTTGATGTCTCCAATGGCGGACAGGTAAAAAGTTTTATTGAAAAAGCCGCCGATATTTTCGGACGGATAGATATCTTACTTAATAATGGCGGCGGCCCGCCATTCAATAAATTCGAAAATTTTGATGATGAGGCCTGGCAAAAAGCTTTTGAGCTTACCCTGCTTAGTTTTGCCCGCACCAGCCGGCTGGTATTGCCACATATGCAAAAAACAGGGAGCGGGCGTATTATTAATATTATTAGCGGATCGGTAAAGTCGGTGTTGGGCAATTCGGTACTTTCCACCAGTATGCGCATGGGTGTTGTCGGAATGGCAAAACTGATGGCCGATGAATTTGGGCCCTATAATATTACCGTAAACAATGTGGCCCCGGGGATGATATTAACCGACAGGCTAAAACATACGCTACCCAAAGATGCCGATCCTGAACTGGCTTTAAGAGAGCGGGCCAAAAACATCCCGCTTGGCCGGATAGGGAAACCTGAGGAATTAGCTGCGCTCGTTACTTTTTTAGCATCCGAACAGGCTGCTTATATCAGCGGTACGACTATTCAGGTTGATGGCGGTGCCAACCGCGGTATTTTTTAAGCCGTTTTTTTGCAACGATCCGTGAATCAGAAATAAACTAATTTTCATCCTTTACATTATTTAAGCAATTTTTTAATAGTAAGTTAAAACAGTTTCAACAAATTACAGGTTATTGCTTTATACTCATTAAGCTGTTACCATGTTAAACTTGTACTTTATTGATCTGCGTGCAATAAACATTCCATTGATTTTCGGGGACCCCGCCAAAAAATTCAAAACAATAGCCCTGTTTTTTCTTGTTTTTTTCCTCTCCACGCGTTTACATGCCCAGGTTGCGCCAACTGATACCATAAAACCTGGAAACGGGCCGGCTAAAGAGCAATTAAAAGAAATTAAATCGGCAAAAAAAACTATCACAGACTCAGCAGGCAACCAGCCTGCAAAAAGGCCCTTTATTGATACTACGATTTATAATAAATATGGCGATCTGTTAAACGACGATAAAGAATATAACAAAAGATACCCGGTTTGGAAGCCTTTCATCGAAGTATTGGGTGTCAATGTATTCACATGGTCAATGGATAGGTTCCTGTTAAATGAAAGCTTTTCGCACATTGGCCCTACGACATGGAAATACAATTTACGGAAGGGCTGGGAATGGGACGCCGACAGGTTCGGAGTAAATTTTATAGCGCACCCATATACTGGGTCCATGTACTTTAATGCCGCCCGCTCACAAGGTTACAGCTATTTACAATCCGCCCCTTATGCAGCTGCTGGCAGCCTGATGTGGGAATATTTTGGTGAAAACACACGCCCATCTTACAATGATATTATCAATACCACGGCTAATGGGGCATTCCTCGGTGAAATATTTTACCGCTTAAGTTCAAATATCCTGGATGACCGCACCAGCGGGGGCGACAGGGTGTTCCGCGAAATATTTGCCGGGCTGGTAGACCCGGTAAGGGGGCTTAACCGGTTGTTCGAAGGCAAAACATTCAGGAAGGCGACTAAGGAAGTGTATCAGAAAGAGCCGTTGAATGTTACCTTATATGCAGGTATACATAAAATAAATATCGATAACTATAAAATTTTGGGCAACGGACCTACCAATGCACTCATTAATGTTCAGTTTGATTATGGAAACCCCTTTGAGGAAATACATCGCAAACCCTTTGATCTTTTCAAGTTCCGCACTGAATTTAGTTTTGGTTCGGGTCGAAAAATATTGGACAACGTTCTTGGTTACGGGATATTATTTGGGGGCAATACCAATTTGGGTAAGCTGTCCATGTTATACGGCGCTTTTCAATACTACGATTACTGGGATAATATGACTTTTGAGCTTGGGGCGCTTGGTTTTGGTGGCGGGGTAATTACTAAATACCCCATCAGCAAGTCGATTGTTATTTCCACCAACGCCGACCTGGCCGGGATACCTTTAGCAGGTAACAGCACTCGTTTTGGCCCCGACACATCCCAGGTGAGGGACTATACTTATAACGCCGGCTTTGAAGGGAAATTTTCAACAACAATTAGCTGGGGGAAATTCGCAACTACGTCTCTTGAATACTATTATTATTTACTGCACGCCTTTTACGGGCCGGGCAGCAACAACCATATCAGTATTTTAAAACCGAGGATCACCGTGCAATTAGTTAAAAATCTGAGCGTGGGTTTTGAACATTTTATATATTTCGACAACAGGTATATCAATAACCTGCAGCCTATTTATTCAGTACGAACAGAGCAGAAAATATTCCTTTCCCTCTTCCTTGAAGATTCACAGCGGAAGAACGATTTTAAGGAGGCACTTTGATTACGAAAAAAGGGATATCTCCCGGTGGGTACTCGCTACAAAACCCTCGGGTTTAATTCCGAATCTATCAGCCCGCCTATGGGTTTGCCCATCAGCCATTTATGGTGGTCGTTTTCTTGCCATTCGTTTTTATAAGGTGTAATGCGTGCGCCGTCGGCAACATAAATAACAGTCATCACCTCTCGCATTTTGTTTGAGTTATTGCCGCCGGCGTGGTGCATGGTAAAACCGCGGTGCCATGTGGCGTCGCCAGCACGCATTGTCCTTGCGCGGCTTATGGGGAACTTATGTTCAGTTACATAGTTATCAAAAGCGCTTTCCGATTCGTCCGATATCTCGAAATTAAACACAGCCCCTTCTGTATACGAGCCGGATGCAAAGGTGAGCATACCCATATCTACATCAATATCAACCAGGGGCATCCACATAGTTATGGTATTATTTGTATCGATTGGCCAGTAATATTGGTCCTGATGCCAGGGTGTGGGGCCTCCGCCCGGTTCTTTAAACAGGGCCTGGTCGTGGTATATCCTCACATTTTCAACACCCATCAAATCGGCCGCGATCTTTGCCATGCGCTTTGCGAGCACGAATTTCTTTACGTCTTCATCGCTTTGCCAAAGGTTCATGATCTGTAAAAAAGCTTTTCCATAGGTATCCCTATCCTGTAGTTTGCGTTTTTCAGTGTTGTACTTGTCAGCAGCGCCCACAATAACAGGCTTATAGGCAGCAATCTCATCGGGAGAAAGTACCTGTTTAACTAATGTATGCCCCTTCTCGCGGAATTCACTGATGCTTTCGACAGGCAATTTTTTAAAATCATCCAGTTGAGGTAAAACCATAACTTTCCCGGCCTTCATAACTTCAGTTTTATTTCGTCAAAGTTAAACTACATTTTTAAGTAAAAAAGTGAACAAAATGGTATAATTATGGATTATTTTATCATTAGTTTTATATTAATAAAAAAACCTGATAAATTATACTATGATCAAGGCGTCTTTCGAGGTACTTCAGCCCGTACATGGCCAGTCATTTATATTCCGGAAATTTGATAAATCTGCTTTTGAAGCACCGTATCACTTCCACCCGGAGTACGAACTCACTTCCATTTTGCATGGCACAGGCAAACGTTACGTTGGCAGCCACATGAGTGACTATGAGGCAGGCGACCTGGTAATGCTTGGGCCAAACCTGCCGCATTGCTGGAAACTGGACCCGCCAAAGGAGCGACAGCCCGAAGCAAGCGCAATTGTGGTGCAGTTTGATGACGCTTTTTTGGGTGATGGTTTTTTTAGTAAAAACGAGTTACAGCACATTAAAAAGCTCTTTCACCGCAGCGGCTGCGGCGTACACTTTCACCCGGGGCCTCACGCTGTCATAAACCAAAATTTACTGGCGCTCAGCCAGGAAAAAAATAGTTTCAAACTACTTATCGGGCTGCTGGAAATATTGCAGCGCCTGGCTTCGTCGGATGAATATAACTTGCTTGACCACAATCGGATTATTGCAGAACGTACGATTGCCCAACAAGAACGCATAAACCCGGTTTTTGCTTACCTGGTTGAAAACTTCAGGCGACAGGTTTCACTAAACGAAGCCGCCGATCTTGCAAATATGACCACCAACGCGTTTTGTAAATATTTTAAGAAAATAACGCGCAAAACCTTTATGGAAACCATAATTGAGTACCGCCTCAATTACGCCATACAGCAGCTGGTACAAACGGACAAGCCTATCTCCGAAATATCCTATGAAAGCGGTTTTGGCGACGTATCGCATTTTTATAAAATGTTTAAGCAAAAAATGCATATGAGCCCGCTCAATTACCGCAAAAAGTTCATGAGAAATTTGGATGATGATGATGACGAGGAAGAGGAAATGGCGGTAGCGTGAGTAGTTATCCTGGATCCATCTTTTCACCGGATCACAGTCACATTCCCTGAAATTGGCCGCGTGTTATTTTTAAGATTTATCACATAATAATAAGTGCCAAAAGGTACGTTTTTGTTATTGTACGTGCCGTCCCATGGCTTGCTGTATCCCGTACTTTTGAATACGAGCTGGCCCCACCTATTATAAATAAAAACCTCGCAATTGGTGTAGCCCTGCAGGCCGTCAATTAGCCAGGTATCGTTAACGCCATCGCCGTTTGGCGTAAAAGTGTTTGGTATTTTTGCAGGCAGGCAGCCTATAAATTTAACTACCATCGTATCCGCAGCCGTACAACCGGTTTCATAGCCGACCCTTACCCAATAGGTACCGGCGTTGGTTACATTGTAGGTGGGCTTTGTACTGCCATCCTGCCACAAGTAACTAATAAAAGTGCCGGGGCTTAACAGCACCGTATCACCGAAACACAAGCCTTTAGGCGGGCCCAGATCAGGCTTGGTGAACACGGTTAAATTTAAATTTGTTATCAGGCTGTCGCACCCGCCTTTTTTGTAACGCACCGTATCGGCATACAGGCCTGTCGAATCAACCGCTTTACCGGATGGCAGTACATAAGGATTGCCCGGGCATATCTGCGCAGAAACAGTTTGAGAAAAAGGCGGCTGGAGCGGCTGATATACCACCGTCAGCATATTTGAATTTACCCTGCAGCTTGCATTACTGATGTTCCCGCTTTGGGCAACGTTCATGCGGTAATAATAGGTCCCTGCGACAGTTAACGGTGGTGCGTAACCAGCGCTGGTTGCGCCGGGTATATCGGTCCAGTTAGCAGCATCCGTTGAAGTTTGCCATTGGTACGCGTTAGTAACATAGCAATTGGCAACATTCGAATAAAAGCTTATATTTTGATAACAAGGATTATTTAAAGTAGTGCCCGTAAACCCGGTTATGCCAATGGTTGTTTGCGGGCCGGCAGGTGTAAAAGTAATATCATCAAGCCCTAAATCATTTCCATACCCCCCCGGGGCATTATTATGCATCCTTATTACGACAGTTGAAACACCAATGGGGGTTGTAAAAAAAAGTCCGTATTGGGTCCACACACCTGGATTGGAGTAGGGTATGTTATCCGTATTATAAGTACTTAAAATTGTACCATCGGTTTTTTCGATGGTAAAAGTAATATTTGGCGCTATCCCGCCAGATACCGCGAACATGTTTATTATCCATGCGGCAAATTGATAAGTTGTGCCATCGCAAAGGCCATTGACAGTTTGTACAAAAAAATCGCTGGGTTGGTATGATGCATTAACAAGCATAAAATAACCATTAGGGTCCCCGGTATGGTCTGTAACGGTATTCCATACACCAAAACAACCGGATGTACGATTGACGATTGAATAATCGCCATCCTGTGGGCATTGACCGCCGCCGAAGAACTCAAAATTAGTGGTCCCAAGAGGCAACGCCGGCCCATTAGGCTCAATCCCCGCGCCAAAGGTCTCATTGATAATCGGCGAGCCCAGACTTTGGTTACACTGAGAACGCGCCTGGAGCGCAGCCACAATAAAAATCAATAGAAAATAAGGTTTCTTAACCATCAGGGGAGCAGTCAAAATTTATCAGGTATGTCGTCTAAACGGGTATTTTCCGTTCGGAAAACAGGTAACAATATAGTGTTTTTATATAAAACAATCAATATCAATACGTTCGGGCTTGTCGCCTTTTTAGAGGAGAAAACTATATAGATGAAAAAGCAAAAATTCACCGTACAATGGTTACATTCCCTGAAACTGGCGGCGCATTGTTTTTCAAATCAATAATGTAATAGTAGGTACCGAAAGGTAAATCCTTGCCATTTGACTTTCCATCCCATGGTTTAGGGTACCCCGTGCTTTTAAATACCAGTTGACCCCACCTGGTATAAACAGAAACGGAACAATTGGTATAGCCCGCTAGTCCGTCAATTTTCCAGGTATCGTTTATTCCATCGTTATTTGGCGTAAAGGTATTAGGTATCACTGCAGGCAGACACCCTATAACTTTAACTACCACCGTGTCCGATGACGAGCACCCATTGTCGTAAGTTACTTTTACCCAATAAGTACCGGCCTGGGTAACTTTAAAGGTTGGCATCGTGCTGCCGTCCTGCCATAAATAACTGGTAAATGTGCCCGGGGCAGGGCTTAAAATGAATGAGTCATCGAAACACAAGTTTATATCGGCGCCCAGATCAGGTTTTTTGACGTTAACGGGGGTGAACTGGGTGCACATGGGCACAGCTGAAGAGCAGTAGTCGGGTATATAGCCAACCGGGCAGGAATATGAAGTTTCGGGATCCCCCTCCTGGACGGGCAAACCTATCTGGTTTTGTGTACTGAAAACAATATTCAGGTCACTGTTCGAAGTCGCATTGATAATCTGATCTTTAGTGTTGTCATATATCTCGAAACCAAGTGCGCCGCTGCCCCCAAAGTTGTTTACTTTAAATTCAACCAGGTGTTTCCCTTGTGTTAACGAAATTTTATATATTCCCCATGAATAAAAACCTAAGCCCTGCAGGACAACCTGTCCGTCTATATTAAGTATGCCGCTATTATCAGCAGCAAAACCCATATAATAAGCTTTATCTGCAGGAATGTTTAAACAAACACTAAAGCCAAGCTTTTTAGGGTCTGATTGGCCCCAAACCCCACAACGGTTGAGGGGGCCCGTTGGATTTGAATCGTAATTTATCCAGAAAAGATTGGAAGGTGAAACCGCTGTTGAATCCCCGCGTCCGTTAATATCATAGGAGTCATAAATATTTGTACCTAAAACAGAATAATAACCGGGTTTAGTTGCGCTGACCAGCGCATCAAGCACACCTGATGAGGGCGGCGTAGCAGGGATGGTATTGATCAAAGTGCATGTTTGCGCAATTACGCTATTGAATAACAGCAAAACTAAAATGACCAGTGAAAAATTCTTTTTTAAACGGGCGGGGGTTTTCACGGAGAATAAAAAGTACCGGGCAGTTATATATAATATACCACCTTTCTTTTTCATAATTCATCTACAAATTTTATCTGAATTTGCAACAAGATACAATTATAAAAATTTCTGTCTGAAAATTTTGTAATAATCAGAAACAAACCATAAGTGATGGCGCATTAATAACCCTTACCAATTGGTGGAGATAATTTATGATCGACGAGAATACCAGTTTATCAGACAGCTATTTTGAATAGCTTGCAACTTTGCTGTTATCAGCAAGTTTATCGCTTTTTAACGGCATAAAAATTACGAGGCTCATCACCGCTATTAAAATTGAAAGAAGGATCAAAGTGGTTCCGTAAGCTTCCAAACCTTCCTTTTTACTTATTTTGCTCATAATCCTGATATTGGTTAAACTATATTACGCAGCCTTTTTAAACATTGTAACACGGCGATCTAAATTTATTTTAATCCTATGTTGGGTAAACAAAACAAATGATGGTTGGTTTTTTTTAAGTGACAATTATGGCTATTTTATCGTAGATAATTAAATCATCGGGACTATTAATCATGAATTATCATTAATTCGTAAATTTTTCCTTTTCGTTAAAACAATAGGTGAATATCAAACGTTAGTTAATTTTATAGATGCACCTCGCATTTATAATTGTGATAAGGTTTAGGTTGAAAGCCCCCAAGCAGCGAGTGCAAGGGGGCTTTTATTTTTCAGGCAGGCCCAAATCGATCCTCTTCTAAAATTTTACCATAAAATACCGGTTATTCTTTCGTTAACTTATAATTTAAACCATCCTGCACGATCTTCCAGCCTGCTACAAGATTTAACTTCCATCCCACGCCTTCTACAGTTTTACCGGCGGTTAATGCTATATCTTTTTTTGCCTGCAAAAAAACTACCTGCCAATCCTTCATCAAAGCCCCCTCGCCACCGGTTACATTTAATTCGCCCCAGTTATCAGTTATGGTCATCGTGGGGTAAACCGTGCCGTATTTTCCCAGGTCAAATAAATTACCCGGGTTAAAACCAATATTCATCTTTTTTAATTCAATAACGAGCACCGGTTTTACGGCGAACTCGTCAATATATTGTTTTTCGAGTTCCTGATGTTCGGCGTACTTTAAATTTTCAGAGGCTGTGAACCTGGCCCCATTATACCTCGCCGATCTTTTATTTACTTCCGCATCAATATTTCCAGGGATAGCTGCAATTCTGTAATAATTCCTGATAAGGTCAGTGAACTTGTTATTGGAATCAACTTTTAAAGTCCACAATGTATCCACATCATGCAGCAGGTACCCGTAAACAGGCCCGGTAATGTATGGCGCCGAGCGGATCAACGATTTCTTTTTTTCAGCGCTATCAATTACTGTGTTTAAATACCTAATAACGCCTTCCTTTTTACGACCAAGTATAACGCCGGTGTATTCAGCAAGGCCTTCATTGGCTTCCAATAGTTGCTCATTGTTAAATGATCCGGGGAAAAGCAGCTGTCGCTTTTTTCTAAATAACAGGGCGCTCACAAGGTCGCCCTTCCGTTTGTCCCGGGGCTTATTTAGCGCGCTTTTAAGCGCCTGCAATTCAAGGAAGAAGTATATACGCCCTTCCCGGGTACTTAAATGATCAGCGGTGGGACTGTGGGCTGGTAAATTGAAATCGTCCTGTATGCGGTGAAACGACTCATGCAGTACCAGGCTCAGGCGGTCATTTTTATCCGCCGGAAGAGGCCAGCGGATCATTGACCATCTTTTTCCACCCCAGTTAATACTGGTATTGGCAATGATCATTGACTTTGGCAATGTGCCTTTATAAATTTCGCCATCCCGCTTTAATATGCCTCCCGTATCGGGCATATTTGCCCAGGCAGTATGCGTACTATCATCCACAAATAGCATTGGCCCGTAAAGTTTCCGGGGCCAGGTTGTTTGTTTGGCGGCCGCTTGTTCAGCTTCGTGAAAATACATTACAGCCCGAACAGCTATTGAATCAGCAGTTTGAGCGAGCACCGTGCCTCTTTGCCCCAGGACGGCACATAAGAATAATGCAATGCCTGTTTTTGTTTTCATAATATTTAATTGACGTATTGATTAATAGTCAATTATCGTTTCAATACATGATTTTGGTGATAAAAATTATATGACCGGCCTTAAAATTTATATCAATGCAATATCCGCAACCTTATCAAACCGTTCATCCCGAAAAAGCGACATTTAATATAAATTTCAGCAACATTAAATTATTGATTGATAACTTGTGATATTATGCGTAAATCCGTTATTCATATCCTTTTCTGGACCTGTTTCTTTTTTATATGGAACCGTATTGTTTATTTTTATATTGACAATCCCTTAAACAGGCTCTACTTTACAACCCTCGACTTAAGTCTTATAATAACAGCTTTTTATATCGTATTCAGCTATTTGATGCCTTTATATTTCAAAAGAAAACGATTGGGGTTATTTATATTTTCTCTATTTGTACTCGTTATTGCATTAAGCGCTTTACATTCCTTTGTTATGTGGCTTATGCTGCAACACAACATAGTTCCCATCCATTTTAACTTCTATTGGACGTATAAAGATCTGCAATACAACCGCTTCTTTATTGCACTATTGGGCACTTTAGCCGGATGTATCACCTATCTCGCTATTGACTGGGTACGATCGAGCAAACGGATAGAACGAATGGAAAAAGAAAAATCTGTTGCCGAACTGATCTATCTTAAATCGCAGATAAATCCTCATTTTCTATTTAATTCACTAAACAGTTTGTATGCACAGTTAGAGTCCGGGTCAAAAGAAACTAAAAACACCTTATCAGCACTTGCTGAGCTGCTCCGCTTCCAGTTATATGAATGTGATGCAGATCGTATTCCGGTTCACAAAGAAATTGAATACCTCAAAAACTATTTTACCCTGCAAAGCATCCGCAAAGAAAACTGTGAAATGGAGTTTTTATTTGGTGATGTACCCGCCGGACTTACGATTGCCCCTTTATTGATCGTGCCGTTTATTGAAAATGCCTTCAAATATGTGTCGGATTATGATGACAGGCCAAATTTTATTAAAGCCGCGTTAAAGTTTGATGGTGACACCCTTTATTTTCATTGCACCAATACTATGTTACCGGTCGATACATCAAACGGGTATTCAAATAAAGGCATCGGCTTAAATAATGTGCTCAAACGTTTGCAGCTGATTTACGGGGACCAGTATGCCTTGACAACCAGTGTAAATGGCGATATTTATATCGTCAATCTTAAAATCAGGCTAAAATGATATTGAATTGTTTGGTTATTGACGACGAGCCCCTGGCCCGGATGCATATTGAAAATTATATTGCCCGGCTGCCTTTTTTAAAATTATCAGGCAGCGCCCGCAATGCTTCAATCGCACAAAACATAATAGAGAACGAGGCCATCGACCTGATTTTTTTAGATATAAAAATGCCGCAAACTTCCGGTTTACAGTTTTTGCGGCAAGCCAATCTGTTTCAACAGGTAATACTGGTCACCGCTTATCCCGAATTTGCCCTTGATGGCTTTGAACTCGATGTTGCCGACTACCTGATGAAACCGGTAATCTATGAGCGATTTTTGAAAGCTGCCGAAAAAGTTTACGCCAGGATCTCCGGGTTCGACCATATCAGGAAAATAAAACATGAGCCAGATTTTTGCTATGTGAAAACTAACCAGCGATATGAAAAAATAGCATTTGAGGATATATTGTATGTCGCGTCAATGCTTAATTATATACACATCATTACAAAAACCGCAAAATTCACAGTTTACTCAAGCCTAAAAAATGCGGAGGCTATCCTTCCGAAAGACATGTTTGTACGCATACACAAATCGTACCTGGCAGCAATTACTAAAATAAACACCATTGACGCGCAGCACATCCGCATCAATGAACATAAGCTGCCATTAAGCCGGGGCAACCGTCAGAATGTTGTTGACGCTGCGAATAAATTCGGGGTGTTGTAACGAATCGCTAACTTGATTTTCGGACTACACCAACAATCTATATCTTAGGGGCAATAATGAGCGGATTAAAACAAGAATTGTACAACCTATGCCTTGACTATGTTGAAAAACGTATGGAAGCCGCCCAATTGGCCATTGATGAAGCGCAAAGATCATCAAACGATGATACCAAAAGCAGCGCGGGCGATAAATATGAAACCGGCCGCGAGATGATGCAGCAGGAAACTAACCGGAATATAGGGCAGCTAACCGAAGCAAATAAATTAAAAATAGCATTAAACAAAATAAATCCCAACGTTGTTACCGATAAGGCAGGTACAGGCAGTTTGATTACTACCAATAATGGCAATTTTTATATTGCGGTAAGTGTTGGTGTTTTAAAAGTTAATAACGAAGCGTATTTTGCAATTTCCCCGGCCTCGCCGATAGGATTGATGCTGAATGGGCAAAAAGCAGGGGATGAATTTAAGTTAAACGACAAAATATATCAAATTAAACAGGTTATTTAGAGTTTTTTTAAAATAACTAAAAAGTATTTACTATTTGTAACAGTAATCATAAAATATCTATTACTATATTTGGTGATAATAAAAGGTAGCAAGCAAAAATTAGACTTGCTCATTATAAATTAAATTTTGATGAATATATTCGTAGGAAGCCTTCCTTTTCAATTAGAGGAAGCCGATTTAAGAGAGCTTTTCGAAGCCTATGGTGAAGTTAGCACCGTAAAATTAATCAGTGACCGTGAGACAGGCAGGAGCAAAGGCTTCGGCTTTGTTGAAATGCCCGATGATGAAAGCGCTCAAAAAGCGATCACCGGTTTAAATGGCGCTGAAGTTAAAGGCAGATCAATTGCTGTAAGCCAGGCCGAGGAAAAGAAGCCAAATGACCGCAGAGGCGGTGGCGGCGGCGGTTATGGTGGAAACCGTAGCGGCGGTGGCGGCTATGGCGGCGGCGGTGGAAACCGTGGCGGCGGTGGCGGTGGCTACAATAAAGACAGCCGTGGTGGCGGTGGCGGCAGCCGCTGGTAAAATATAAAATAAGTAAAACGCCCTGTCAAAACAAATGGCAAGGCGTTTTACCTTAATATATTTTAGCCCTAAATCTTTCAAATTTTCAGGTGCTTTTAGTCTAAAACCGACTCATAGCGGCTTCGTGCTATTTTTCATTGTGATTGATAAAGGATTGCACCGATTATAGAACGGTTACACTGATTTTTCGCTCTGATTCCTGGAAATCAGGATCCGCGTTTATTCCGGCTTCCGAACTAATCTCTAATCTCCAACCACTAATCTCTGACAACCGATCCATCCCTGATCTCATCAGTGGCTTGTTTGGCGACATTATCGCCCGCCTTCAAATCGCCGTAAACTTCCATCAGGTCGCCTGACTGAAAACCTTTCTTAACCTCAACCCATACCGCATGATGATTCAGCAATTTTACCACAAATACCTTTTCGGTTGAAGTTACAACGGCTGTTTTTGGCACGATAAAAGCGCTGTCGCGTGATGGTAAGGGTACGTCGACTTCGGCAAACATGTGGGGCAATAATTTTTTGTCTTTATTAAAAACATCCATCTCAAGGCGCTCCGACCGTAATTTTACATCAAGTGCCCCGGCAAGGCGTTTAACCTGGGCTGTAAATTTTTGGTTTGGCAAAGCTTCTACCGAAAAGCTCACGTCGCTTTTGCTTGTTAATCCGCCGGTATAAATTTCTGGCACCGACACTACTAAACGCAGGCGTTTTTGGTCCTGCAATACAAATAGCGGATCGGTACTTTTACCGCCCGGCCCAACATAAGCACCAAGGTTTACATTACGCGAAGTGATCACCCCATCGAAAGGCGCCCTTATTTCCAGGTAATTCAAATTTGCGGCCACTTCCTTAAGGGACGATTTTGCGGCTTCAACATTGGCATAGTCCGAATTCTTTTTTGCTTCGGCTTGTTCAAGGTCGTTTTGCGAAACAGTGCCGGGAGTTTTGCTGGTGCTGTAAAGCCTGTCGTAGGTGGCTTTGCTGGCAAAATAAACAGCCTCCATTTGTTTTATGTGAGATTGGGCCTGGGCTAACTGCGAGTTGATCTCGGGCGCCTCCAGCACTGCCAATAATTGCCCCTGGTGCACTTGCGAACCTATATCAATCAAAAGTGTTTTCACGTAGCTATTCACTTTGGCATACAGGTCGACTTCCTGGTAAGGCGTCAATTCGCCGGGTATAGCAATAGTAGTGCTTAATTTCCCCTTTTTAACGGGCACTGCCACAACCGTTGGCGTGTCGATTGCGTTTTCCTGTTTTACAGTTTGTGCCTGCTCGTTTTTTTCCTTTTTGCCGGAATCACATGAGCTTAGCAAGCTTATGCCCATAACCATAGCAGTTAAAGCAATGATAAATTTATTTTTCAGGTTGTTCATGATGATGCAATGGGACATAAAATTTACTTTCTTTATCTTCAGGATCTAAGGAAACGGAATCGGTTGTGGCATTGCCCTGTACCCAGGCAAAAACTAACGGTAATATCAGCAAAGCGGCAAAAGTCGAAGCAAATAACCCCCCTATAACGGCCCTGCCCAAGGGTGAGGTCTGGTCGCCGCCTTCGCCTAAGCCCGACGCCATAGGGATCATCCCGACGATCATGGCTAAACTGGTCATCAATATCGGCCTTAGGCGCAGGGCAACGGCTTCACGTGCAGATTTCAGGGCGTCGCCGTTGTGTTTCCTTAACTCCTCTGCATTTGTGATCAGCAATACGGAGTTCGATATGGATACCCCCACCGACATGATCATACCCATATAGGATTGGAGGTTAAGCGTAGCGCCCGTTAATTTCACCAGCAGCAGCGATCCAAACAACACCGCAGGTACTGTGGATAACACCACGAAGGACATTTTAAATGATTGGAAGTTCGCGGCAAGCATCAGGAAGATGACGATAACAGCAACAAGCAGCCCCGTTTGCAAACTATCAAGCGTATCAGTCAAGGTGAGGCTTAAACCCCGCGGTGCAACGGTTAACCCGCGGGGCAGCTTACCAAGGGATTTTAAGGCTTTCTGCACATCGTCAGTCGCGGTGCCTAAATCCTTATTATTCAGGTTAGCTGTAACCGATAGCATAGGTATTGCGCCAATGTCATCATCTTCGCCATAAGTCGTTCCGGCCGACACATTGGCCACATCACTCAACACCGGCCTTGGCTGATTAGCAACAACGGGTATTTCGCGCATATCATTTATGCTCGACATCTGGTACTCCGGTACCTCAACCTGCACAGCATAACTTAACCCCACCTTAGTGTCGAGCCATACATTTTTTTCCGTGTACCTTGATGATGATGTTGCCGCGATCAACGAGCGCGATATATCATTAATACTTGCCCCCAATTCCGCGGCGCGCACGCGATCAATGTTTATATTAATTGCAGGGTATTTAAACGATTGCCCTATCTGTACATCGCGCAGGTAATTTATTTTTTTTAATTTATCCAGTACTTTAAAGGCCCACTGCACATTCTGCGCTTTGTTTTTACCGGATATGGCAACCTCAATGGGTGTTGGTGAACCCTGGCTCAAAATTTTATCGGTAAGTTCGATCGGTTCAAAAGAAAGCTGTACGGAAGGCTGCTCCTTTTTCATTTCACGGCGGAAACGTTCTTTTAAGTCGTCTAAATTTACTTTGTAGCCCTCGCGTAAATTCACCTGCAACACCGCCTCCTGCGGGCCTGCCATAAATAAATAGATAGGGCTGGTTGAAAACTGGCCCGGATGCTGACCCACCATTGCCGAAGTCACTTCGATGTTTTGTTTGCCACCCACCAGGTTTGCAAGGATATGCGTGGCGTTAATAGTTATCAATTCGGTGCGTTCCATACGCGTACCGTCGGGGGCGCGGAGCCTTACCTGGAAAGTACCGCCATTTACCTTTGGCAGCACATCACGCCCGATCATAGTAAACATCAAAAAAGCAGAACCCAATGCAGTAACGGCATAAAATAATACAAACCACCGGCGGTTAGGCATCATCCAATCCATCAGGCTCAAAAAGCGCAGCCTGAATTTGTCGAACCGGCTTAGCTTTTTCCCTTTGGTTTCCGTCGCGTTTTTTATGGCCAATTCTTTTTGTTCCCAGGCAGTGCCCTCATCCTCCAAAGCAAAACCATCGTCATGGCTTTTGTCTTCGTGCTCGTTTTTCATTACCCAGTTGGCCATTACCGGCACAAAAGTTTGGGCCAGCAGGTACGATGTGATCATAGAAAAACCAATAGCCAGCGCCAATGGCAGGAACAGTGCGCCGGGAATGCCTTTCATCGTAAAGGCCGGCGCGAACACTGCCAGGATACAGAATAAGATCAGCAATTTGGGGAAGGCGATTTCTTTACAGGCATCCCATATAGCCAGCGCTTTTGGTTTGCCCATATCAAAATGCTGGTGAATGTTTTCTATCGTCACCGTCGATTCGTCCACCAAAATACCAATGGCCAACGAGAGGCCGCTCAACGTCATGATATTGATGGTTTGATTAAAGAGCGACAGGAAAAATATCCCGGATATTATACAGGTTGGGATAGTTAAAATAACGATAAGTGCGCCCCGCCTATCACCCAAAAACAGCAGTACCATTAAACCGGTAAGCATAGCGCCAATGGCGCCTTCCTCGGCCAGGCTCTTCACCGCATTGATCACATACACAGATTGGTCAAATACATAGGATAATTTTACATCGTCGGGCAATAAAGCCTGGAAGCGCGGTATAGCTTTCTTCAAATTCTGCACGACTTCCCACGTGGAGGCAGCAGCAGATTTGGTGATAGGGAGGTAAACCGAACGTTTACCATTTACAAGCGCATAGCTGGTGGTAATGTCCGCACCATCCTCAACTTTGGCAACATCATGTAAAAACAGGGTTTGTATACCATTTTTAAATAATGGGATGTCGCCAAAATCCTTGATGGCTGCAACGGAAGTATTTGCCGGCGCCAGGTAGTTATAATCGCCTATGCGGACGTTCCCGGCAGGCGTGTTCTGGTTATTGTCCCGTAAGGCGGCAACTATCTGATCGGGCGTTAAATTATGGGAACGCAATAATTCAGGGTCAACTTTAATTACTATAGTGCGTGTATTTCCCCCAAAAGGCGCCGGGGAAACCAGGCCGGGAATGGATGTAAATGAAGAACGTATGTAAATGTTGGCCAGATCGAGCAATTCATTATTCGAACGCGTCGGGCTGGTAAGCACCAGCTGCCCCACCGGTAAAGTGGAGGCATCAAAACGCAAAATAAATGGCGGCTGTGAACCAGGCGGGAATATAGCCTGCGCCCTGTTGGTATAGGCCGTCACCTCCGCGGCGGCTTGTGCCATATTTGTTCCTTCGTAAAAAGTAAGCTTAATTAGTGTTAAGCCTGTGATGTTGCGTGTCTCAATACTTTTTACACCCGATACATACAATAACAAACTAACATATTGCTTGCCAAAATAGGCTTCCATCTGGTCAGGGGTATAACCGCCGTAAGGGTGTGATATGTAAATAACGGGCAGGTTAAGATCAGGGAAAATATCTATCTTAATATTCCTTACAGCATTTATACCAAAGAAGAATAGCCCTGCTACTATAACCAGTACGGTGATCGGCCTTTGAAGGGCCCCTTTTATCAATCCCATTATATACCTCTAAAAGTTATTTATAAATATTCCAAAATCGCCGGTTGCGGCAGCTTTAAATAATAGTGCCTGCCAAACGTTATTCGAAGTTATGTATTTGTCGATCTCGGCAGTGTTTAAAGCAAATAAGGCCTGCGTAAAATCAACGATGTTGGCCAGCCCGTTTTTATACAGCGCAAATTTTTGGTTATAAGCGTCTGTGGCAGCCTTTACCTCTTCCGGTACTTCATGATAATTTTTCAAAGCGTTACTGATCCTCGTTTCAGCAAGCATTAGCTGGTCATTCAATTGCTGGTGGACCAGGTCGTAATCATCCCTATACTGTGCCGAAGTAAATTTTTGCGCCTGCACCTGGTAATGCACCCTGAATGGGGTGGTGATATTCCACGTCAGGCCCACGCCAAATAGATAATTATAGCGGGTGGGATCAGCGCCAGCACCGTAACTGCTGCTGTAATCACCCGGATTGGATCCATAGTCGCCATTAAAACCCGATCCCCGGCCCTGGTAAACGCCAAATAGTGTAAACGTAGGGTAGCTGAAAGTGCTTAAGTACTTCGCCTGCTCGTTACTCACATTTATACGGTTCTGGTAAAACTGTAATATTGGATGACTATCAAAGTTAACGGTTGGCTGCGGATCCGTATTGGCAGGGGCTTTGGTAACAAAGACCGTGTCGAGGGTAAAATCATTCGTGGGCGGGACGCCCATATACTGCGCAAGCAGGTTGCTCTGCTCCTGCTCGGTTTCCTGGGCATTGGTCAATGCGATCCTGGCATTAGATACCTGGGCGTTTGCCTGTGATGAGTCAACGCCGGCATTCAATCCGTTCTTCACCCGGGCGATCACGACCTTTTGCAGGTCGATAGCGCGGTTAAGATTATCCTGCTGTGCCTTGCTTAGCTGCTGCGCGGCAAGTAAGTTTAAATAAGTACTTGCTACCCGCACCTGGTGCTGGAACTGCTCCTGCGCCAGGTCGGTTTCATTCAAATTTACCGCCGACTTTTGAACTTTCACCTTTTCCACTGCCCTGCCGAAAGCGAAAAAATCCCAGCTGACATTGCCCAGGTAAAGTGAACCAAAAGCGGCGTTCCAGTTTTGCTTTGCGAAAATGGGCCCCGATGATGCGGCGGCTAATCCATTGAGCCCGTAAAGCGGTCCGAATTGCGAATTAACCGTACCATAATCCTGCTGTGCCGAAACGCTTACATTGGGAAGTTGTTCTGTTTTTGTTTCGGTTAAATAAGCTTTTGAGGCATTTAGCTGGTTTGTTTTGGATTTGATGGTACCGTAATTGGCAAGCGCGATCTGTTCCGCCTCTTTCAAACCCAAAACCTTTTGCTGGCATTGGGCAGGCAAGGCAAACAATATATTTAAGCAAATCAAAAAGATATATAAGTAATTTCTTTTCAACATATAGTATTATTACTAAAGATGCGCAAAATTAAAATCATACCGTGTATAAATGACACAATATAAGTATTATCACTGTTACGAAAAAAATATTGCATTTGTATGAACAAAAGTATTTGGACTTGTGTGGCCTTAATCACTCCGGTAACCCGTAGCAATCCTCAGGGCACAGATGGGTGTTAATTTTAATTACCTTTACAAAACTGAAGATATTAAAGAGAAAGATTGATGTCCCGCAAATGGCTTATACTGTCTATTATAATTTGTTATAGTATTCCGCTATTCGCCCAGCCCCCGCAAAAGCCCTTCCCACAGCATGTAAAGTATTTTGCAGGCACCATTAAACCCAACCATGTTTCACAAACCCAACTGGATAATGCCGTTGAAACCTTTTATACCCAATGGAAAAAACGGTTCATTAAAAATATGCCCGGCAAGCCCGAAAGCTATGTTTGGTTTGAGGGCGTGGGTAAAAAACAATGTGTGTCCGAGGGACAGGGGTATGGAATGATCATCACGGCGTTGATGGCCGGATATGATGCGTCTGCAAAAGTCACCTATGATAATTTGTTCCGCTACTATAAATCCCATCCTGATAAAAGAAGCAAATATTTAATGGCCTGGGCGCAATATACCAATGGCAAAAGCTCGGATGCAACGTCGGCAACTGATGGTGATATGGATATTGCGTACTCCCTTTTGCTGGCTGATAAGCAGTGGGGCAGCAAGGGCCCAATAAATTACCTGCAAGTCGGCAGGGATATGATCGGGGATATTATGAAACTTGATATCAACCACAAAACGTGGTCAATTTTATTATGCGATGGTATCGAGGCGGAAAGCAAAGACTATTTCGATATGCGGTCATCTGACTTTATGCCTGCACATTTTAAGGCATTTTATAGCGCAACACATGACCTTAGATGGAATAAGGTAACAGATGCCAATTATAAGCTTTTTAATAGCTTACAGGATAGTTACAGCCCTGATGCCGGGCTTGTGCCGGATTTTATCGTCAATATCAATAAGAAAGCAAAGCCAGCACCGCCGCATTTCCTCGAGTCGAAATATGATGGGTATTATAATTATAATGCCTGCCGTGTCCCCTGGCGTATTGCTACCGATTATTTGCTGACAGGTGACAAACGGTCAAAAACTATGGTTGACAGAATAAACCGGTGGCTAAGGGAAACCACCAATAATAATACTTATAACCTTGCGGCCGGGTACACTTTAGCGGGCGCTGATATAAAAGGGCGAAATTTTGAAGCGCTGAGTTTTATAGCCCCCTTTGCCGTATCGGCTATCGTTGATCAAAAAAACCAGGTTTGGCTAAATAAGGTTTGGGATTATTTAACGGCATTTAAGCTGAAGAATTTTGATTATTACGATAACACCATTAAGCTATTGGATATGATCATTATATCGGGGAATTATTGGGAACCGGTTAAATAGCAGAGTAACATATAAATTTTGTGTATCGAGCAATATTTTGGCTAAAGCCCTCTACCTTTTGTATAAGCACCGTCCGCTAAAGCGGACGGCAATGAACTGATATATCGCTTGTTACATTCATTGCCGTTGGCTTCAACCAACGGATAAGAAACGATTAACAAAAGGGCTTTAGCCAAATTAGTAAAGCGGGTTTAACCAAACTAACGGTAATAGGCCAATGATGCGAGGTCAATTTTGATAACCGCCCTATCCGTCACAGAGCCATATTAATCATCCTTTTCGCCACATCTTCCCCGCTTGTTAATGCAGCTTCAACGGTGCCCATGGCCTGGCCGTCATATAGATATTCACCGGCAAAAAAAATGGTATTATTAACCGGGGCGTTTAAAACTTCGCGACTTGCCGGGGCCTCCATGGTGTCGTACGCATACGAGCCGCGGGTAAATGGTTCATTGGTCCAATTAACGATATAATGGGCCACCAGCTTAGCCTTTAATTCTTCCGGATCGCGTTTAAATATATTGCTTAATGATCGCAAAGACCGCCGCAATATTTCTTCAGTTGGCATATCCTTTTTTTCCATCGCTGGCGGGCCGCCTAACCAGCCCGTAAGTACGGAACTATGTTTTGGTACTTGTGTCCACCAGGTCGGTATTTCCTCACCTGATAACAGGAAGCCCATATTTTTCAAACTTTTACCTGCCAATACTTCGCTTAATTCATCTTCCCAAAATGGTTCCTTAAATTCCAGCAATATTTTTATAATGGCCCCAAAGCCCATTAATTTGATGGCGTCTTTCTGCTCAGGGATTGGAGGATAAAAGGCTATCGCCCCTTTTGCCCCGTCAGCGGCCTGTAAAACGCCCAAAGGCACCGCAACGAGCACCTGTGCAGCTTCGTAAACCGTCCCATTATCAGTAACCGCCTTTACATTGCAAGGCTGCCAGTGGATGTCTTTAACCACAGCATTAAGGTGGATTACTCCCATTGCTCTTTTAACGTCATCTTCCAGGCAAGTTATTATTCCGCTATACCCGCCCTTTATCCGGTACTGTGAGTCGTCATCCTCGGCGGTCCACTCATTCCTTAAAGCAAAGGCACTCACCCTTTGCGTTTCGGCCGTATCATAACCATGTACAAACCGGCGCACGGCTTTTTTAAGGTCATAGTATTCATCCCCGGGGAACTCGGTCTGTAAAAAATCTTCAATACTGGTATCGTGTTCCAATTTTTCGAGCCGGGCCATCAGCAAAAACCAGTCGGGCATAAAGCCGCCTTCATTACCAAAACTCCCGTTTCTATATTGCCACATTTCGCCTGTCGCCGCATAGTAAGGAATACCAGCCTCATTTAATAATTTTAGGGTAAGGGGCAGGTTGCCATGAACAAACTCAGCCCCCAGTTCCATTGCGTAAAAAAGCCGTTCGCTGTTCAAGGTATATATCCGGCCGCCGCACCTGTCGCGCGCCTCGATCACTGTAACTTTTTTGCCGGCTTTTGCCAAAGTACAGGCGGCCATCAAACCTGCCGCCCCTGCGCCAATAATTAAAACGTCAGCTTTATTCATAAAATGAAAGCTTACAAGTTAGCAAGAATAAAATGCAGAAGCAAAAATAATGGGTTCAAACAAGGCAAAAAAGTGGGCCTCTTGACGAACTTGTTTCGGCAAGACACGGGTGCTTACTTTTTATTTATCATCCGTACTTAAGCGCTATCAAATTCCCTATCCCCCGCGCGGTGCGTACCAAATTTTCCCGGGTATTTTTCATTGCCGTTACCAAATCGGCGGGTTCGTTATTTATCGAAACCAAGGTGTCGAAATAATCCTGCAGATCATCATCCTGCTCCAAAGGTATTTGGCCGGCTATGCCAATTACAGGAATTTGCTGCTCTATTGCCCTGCAAGCAACGCCATAGGGGCCTTTACCCTGCAGTGTTTGCCGGTCGATGCTTCCCTCGCCGGTAATTAGCAGGTCACTTCCTTCTAAAGCATCATCAAAGTTTGTTAGGGACAAAAAATAGTCGGTACCGTTAACCATTTTCGCATCTAACCAAATGTGTAAACCTGCCGCAGCGCCACCGGCAGCGCCGCTGTGCTTGATAGCGGCCATGTTGATTCCTGATTTTATGTGTGATATCGCTGCGAAATTTTTTAAAAAATCATCCAGTATATTCACTGCTTTTGGTGTGGCGCCTTTTTGGGGGCCAAAAACATACGCGGCCCCATGCGGCCCGAGCAATTTGTTGTCTACATCGCAAAGTATAACCATTTCGCAGTTATAAACCCGCTTATCGAGCGCGGAGATATCAACCTTGGCCAGGTTGATCAAATCGCCCGGTATTGCCCGTAAAACATACCCCTGTGCGTTAAAAAAAGATACGCCGAGCGCGCTCAATATGCCACAACCACCGTCGACCGTAGCCGAACCTCCCATTGCAATAATAATCTTACTAACGCCCTCATCCAGCGCAAACTTTATAAGTTCCCCTGTTCCGTATGATGAGGCAAGCAGAGGATCCAATTCATCCTTTTTTAGTAACCTGAGACCAGATGCGTCGGCCATCTCGATGACCGCTGTCTTACCCCCGTCTATCAGCCCGAAGGAGGCCCTTATGATCCTCCCGAAAGGGTCATGGACTTCCTTCCATTTTATCACCCCTTCACAGGATTCGATGATCAGGCTGCCTGTACCATCTCCCCCATCGGCAATCGGGAAACATGCTGTGGTACAATCCAAACGGCTTAATTTCAAACCTTGCTCAATGGCCGCAGCAACCTGGATTGCGTCAAGGCTGTTTTTAAATGCGTTAGGGGCGATGAGAATATGCATCTTTGATTTCGGATTTATAAGTTCGGAATGTTTCGATTTCAGCCATTAAATATAGTTTTTTTATGATTTATATCAACTTTGATAAAATATAAACCATCGTTATGGTGGTAAGTCCCATTAACAGGGTGGCTATTGAATATACCTTTAACATAGTTTTCATTTCGAGGCCGGCGAATTTTGCGATCACCCAAAAATAGGCGTCGTTGGCATGCGAGATGATCATGGAGCCCCCGCCCATCGCCAATACACAGAGCAATTTACCATTTTCGCTATTTAACCCAAGGGCGGGCAATAGGGGCAGTACAATCGATGCCGCAGTGATGATCGCTACCGTTGATGAACCCTGGGCCGTCTTTAATACCGAGGTCAGTAAAAACGGGAAAAATATGCCCATGCTGCCCAATGCCAGTGATTGGCTAAAATGATCGCCAATTTTTGCGGCGGTTAATATAGCGCCAAACGCGCCGCCCATGCCGATAATTATCAATATCCCGCCTGCTTTTTCCGTGGCTTCCTGTAATAGCCGGCTTATTTCATTTCTTTTCCATGATCGTTTGCAATTAAACGCCAGTAATACCCCGATCAGCAATGCGATAATGGGATCGCCAAAAGCAAAAAGCACTGACAAACCGCCGTGGTAAACTGTTGTGCCGGTTGTAAAAAAAGATTTAAGGCCTATCAAAACTATCGGGACGATTACTGGAAGGCAGGCTTGTAATAATGAGGGCAAGTTACCTGAATGATTTACAACAATTTCATCATCAGTTATTTTATCAGGTGTATTTTTGCCGGCGTACCTCGCCCATAGGTAACCCACGATCATTGCCGGGATAGCCACAACCATCCCTATTAATATCAACTTGCCAAAATCAACCCCAATGGTGACGGCAGCTGCCGTGGCCCCGGGGTGGGGCGGTACCAGGCAATGAACAGATAATAGACCCGTGGCAAGTGAAACAGACATAATGGCTATCGGGATACCGGTGCGTTTTGCCATTGACTTATTCAAGCCGTTCAATACAATAAAACCAGAATCACAAAATATAGGCAGGCCAACGATGAAGCCGGTGATGCTCATCGCTAAGGGGGCACGTTTATCGCCAAGTTTTTTTATCAGGAATGAGGCCATAACTGTTGTACTGCCTGTGTATTCGAGTAATAAACCCAGCGCGGTGCCCAATACAATAATCAGTCCTAATGATTTCATTATATTGCCGAACCCATCCTTTGTTACCGAAATAACACCACTCAATGGCAACCCGATGCCTAAGCCTACCAGCAAACAAGCAAAAAATAAAGCGAAGAAAGCCGGGACCTTATATTTGGTAGTCAGCACCACAATAAGGGCAATGCCGGCGACGAGGAAAGTAATTATGTAAGTGAAGGAATGGGTCATTTAAACTATGGTTGAGTTGAAATTATTTGCTCTATTAAATTGCTATTCCTAACCAATTATCCCGCGCCGATGCTTTGCGGGTGTACCGGGGCGGCCCATGAAGGCACTCCTTTAACTTTAAGTTTCCGTTTATAAATGTGGCCGTCGCAAATCACAAATAAGGTGTTAAAATCCGTCCCGCCAAAGCACAAGCCTGTGATAAGGCCATTTGGAAATTGTAAAATGGCGCGTACCCGCCCGTTTTGATCACAAACCTGTATGCCCGCGTTGGTGGCGGCATACAAATTTCCTTCGTTATCCATGGCCATATCAAATACCTGGCTATAACCATAATTATCTGTTTGGTGCAGCCAGTACCATTTCTGTTTATATTTTAGGGAGCCATCATTTTGAATAACATAGCTGTATATCCAATTCGTATTATCTTCCGCAACAAATAACTGGCTGCGGTCGGGCGAAATCGTTATCGCGGAAGCAAAACGTAAGCCGGCATCAGCATCGGTTATTCTGCCATCGGGCTTAACCAGCAATACCTTTCCGGGATCAGCCTGGGTTAAAGCCGGTTGTGTAATATAGATGCCAAGGCTGGTGACCACCAGCTTTTTGCCCTCTATATTTTTCGAGATCACACCTTGCTTACCGTTCGCTGTGATAATTAATAACCCAACCCCGGTTTGCCCGATCAAATTCATTGTCCCATTTATATCACAGGCGATAACGCCGCTTTTAGTTTTTGCGAGCTGGCTGACCTTACCATTTATATCAATTTTGTTTATCCATCCGGCGCTATCCTGCATCACAACTTCACCTCCCGGCCCCGAAGTAATGGAAGCAGCTTGCTTTATGTCATCATTTACGGGTTGCCATGTTTCGCCGTCAGGCAAAATAGTGGTGAGCATGTTATTGTTGGTTTTACCGTTCTGTACTTTTTGGGGCCAACCTTTCCAAAGCCAGCGCATTACATCAGGGAAAATAGCATCGGCCTGTTTACCGTCATGCCCGCCGTTTCCCCATGAATGTGCCACTTCGTAGCCCGAAAAGCTTAAAGCGGCTTCCATAGCCAGGTTGGATGTGTACCAGTTGGCAAATAAGGGGTTCCAGGCATCATTGGAACCATCCTGTAAAAATATCCTGATGGGCTTTGGCTCCGTTTTGCGGATCAGCACTGGGTATTGGTCCCCGCCGCGCATGCCTACATAAGTGCCAATCGCACTAAATACCCGGCTAAAAGCATCCGGCCGTTGCCAGGCTGCTGTAAAACCGCAAATGGCGCCGCTGCTCGCCCCGGCAATGGCATGGTCGTTCGCATCTTTCGATATCCTGATCGCACGGCCATCCGAAGTTTTTTTATTTTCCACATCTGGCAAAAGTTCATTTAATAAAAAGTTGACAAAGTCGTTATTCATACTGTCAAACTCGTGGCTCCTGTTATACCTCACTGCTTCTGTATCATTTTTCATTACTGTGCCCGAGCCTATAAATACACCAATGGTAACCGGCATTTCGCCTTTATTAATAAGGTAATCAAAAACCGTGGGGGCGCTGAATTGTACGTCATCCATGTCTACATACAAACATGCCGGCTTATTGGGGTTGTATTGGGCAGGCACATAAACCCAGTAAGTCCGTTTAGTGCCCGGATAAATTGCAGGCGTGTTAAAGTCAAACTTCAGCACTTCTCCTTTCGGGATTTCGGGATGCGGTTGTTTTGCAGGATCGGCAGGATAGCTTAAACCGGAGATATCCTGCGCAAGGCAGATATTACATAGTGAAAAAATAACAAGAAGAATTAGTGTGATACGTTTCATAATTGGTTTGAAAAGCAGACCGGCTTATTATGTATGTATAAAAATATACAAGTTTATTAGATCGATTGAAATTAAACAATAATCAAAAAGAATAGTCATATACTGTAAATTAAATTACTAACTCGCCATACGTTATGCGTATCCTATTGAGTTTAAGTGGTGAAGCACGGCAGCCTTCGGGCAGATGCATAAACAAAGGGACAGGGAATACGTACAATGATTAAAATGAAACAGAAAGCGGCATTAGTGTTATCGGGAGGCGGCGCCAGGGGGATAGCCCATATTGGTGTTATTGAGGAGTTGGTGAAAAAAGGGTTTGAAATAACCGCTGTTTCGGGTACCTCAATGGGCGCTGTTGTTGGCGGGGTTTATGCTTTAGGAAAAATGGAGGCGTACAAAAACTGGCTTTATACGCTCGATAAAATAAAACTCTTCAGCCTGGTTGATTTCACTTTCAGTACACAGGGATTGGTTAAGGGGGATAAACTGCTCAATACTATTAAAACGTTTATTTCTGACGCCAATATTGAAGATTTAAGCATACCCTATACAGCCATAGCTGCGGATATTATTAATAAAAAGGAGGTTGTTTTTACAAAAGGTAGCATTTTTGACGCCATCAGGGCTTCGATGGCTATCCCGACGGTCTTTACCCCCGTAAAAACCACTGACGGGCTGCTTGTAGATGGAGGGATCATAAATAACATGCCCATTAATCATGTCAGAAGGACTCCGGGCGATATATTGATCGCAGTAAACGTAAATGCTGACGTACCTGTAGATAAACCGGTTATCAAAAAAATTGAAACTGTGGTGGAACAATCGAAATACCAGAAAAAGATCAAAGACTTTTACAACCAACTGCATATCCTGCATCCTTCGAATGGTGAAGAAAAACTTGGTTATTTCAACCTGATCAATAAAGCCCTCAGTTTAATGGCTTATCACATGACACAAATGTCGCTCGAAAAGTATTCGCCGGATATCATTGTAAACATTTCACGGCATTCTTGCGGCACGTTTGATTTTTATAAGGCTGAAGAGCTGGTAGAAATTGGCAGGCATGCGGCTGTTAAAAGCCTGGCAGCATATAAGCCTGCCAAAAAACAGGGCATTGCCAGGGTTACGGAGTTTCTAAAGCTTTAAGTATCAGTGGCATCGTTTTAAAACCGATTTGTTTGCTACGAATGGTGGCGGGGCAGTCGGTATCAAAACAAAGGCCCCGGTAAACCGGGGCCCTGCAACGTGATTGTTTAGATTAATAGGTATTTTACTTTGCAGCTAATGTAATCACCTGCTTATCAATATTCCATCCTTCAACCAAAACAGTTGGCTGCGTGCTACCTAATTTCGCTACCGGTGCGCTAACTGATACGGTAGTACTTTCGTGCGGCGCAAGGGTAAAGTAGTTGCATGTCCAGTAGCTCGGCATTACTTCTTCTCCGTTCTTCATCAGCTGCGGGCGCACAAAAAATGCCAGTTTATCCGTGTTGTTGCTAAATTGCATTGTCCACTTGTCTTCGGATACACCTTTTTCAGCCTTTAAAACCTTAACCTGCACATGCGTTGCTGTCATACCGTTAAACCCTGTGAAATCGTCTCCGGGCGATAGCCAGTAAACATTGTGCGACACCGTTTTCCCAGCAGCATCGGTTAAATTTAATACAACAAAACTTACACCTTTAGCAGTTGCTAATATATCCTTTAATTTAATCACTTCCTGCACCCCGGCATCGGAAAGCCCTATGTGGTCTACTTTAAAAGTGCTTACCAGCTTACTGTCAATATCATAAATTTCGGCTTTGGCGGTCAATATCCCTGTTGCATGGTGCATACGGTTGATAACTGCCACTGTAGAATCATCCTGGTTAAACTGGACGTGAAGCGGCTCACAGGCGTTTTGCATGGCATAATAGCCGGCGTTTGGCTCCAGGTACCAATCGTATATCTGCCAAACCACGCTTGGCAAAGCAGAATTTAATTTCCACAGCATCACCCCGCCCGTTTCGTTGAGTTTATGGCCGGCGGCTTCAAAAATACCCTGGTAACCCACCGCGTTCATTAACTGCATTTTGTCCGAAAAATTAACCATCGTTGCAGGCTGCCCGTATCTTTTTACCATCTCGCTGATATACTTATCAAACCTGGCGGCCCCGGTACAGGCATCATGGTATCCCCAGCTATTATTAAGCGGAAAAGGTAATTTGGTATCCCAAACCAGGTTTGGAATAGTTTTGGCAAGCGTAGTATATGGCGGCTGCGACGGAATGCCGGTTTCATCTTTAAATACCCAATCGCGCCCGGCATCAGCTTTTTTATAATACTCCTTTGGATCTGTCCATTGATATGGGCCGCCGCTATAAACACCGGATGCCATATCATCGGGGTACGAGCCTTTCCACCCGGCCGGCAGTTTTGCAAAGCCGGATGAGCTTGGTATAAATGGCCGTGTTCCATCAAGATTGATGATATTATCGCGCATGGCATCATATAATTCCTTACGGGCGTGGCCTTCATTACCACCTGTCCAAACCAGGAGGCTTGGGTGGTTGCGGATGCGATAAATAGTGCTCACTACATTTTTAACGAATACGCTGCTTTCCAGCGGCCAGTCGGGCGAGCCTTTAAATTCACCCTGGGTATCGCCGGTAACCCAAAAATCCGACCATACCATTTCGCCATACTTATCTGCGGCATTCCAAAATGCATCGGGCGGTGTAACTCCCCCACCCCATATCCTCACAAGGTTAACATTGGCGTTACGGCACAGGTGCATTTCATAATCATACCGTGCCGAATCGCGGTTCACCATCAGGTCGGGTACCCAGGCGCCGCCAACCAGGTTTACGCGTTTGCCGTTGACATAAAAATCACGGCGGACAAACCCTTTTACCGTTGTAGCCTGTGAGCTAACCGTGCGGATCCCAAATACAAAGGTTGTGTCATCTGCTATCCCATTACCATCGGCATATTGGAGGCGGATGCGGTAAAGATTGGCCCTGCCATAACCATTTGGCCACCATAAATGCGGCTGCCGGATAAGTAACTGGCTTATCTTATCCCCATTAAGATCAATCACCGATGCGCCATTTGCAGCAATGCTCACACCCTGGGAAAATTGTGTTGGGATACCAGCAAAGTTCTCAGGCTTAATACTGACGATCAATTTACCACTTTGTACGGTTTGGCTGTGGTTGGACAATGTTAGGTTTAGCGATAATTTGGCTTCGCTGGTGTCAGGGAGTTTGGGCAGACCGGTTACCAATTTAGGCCGGCCAATGGTTACCGCACCTGTAGTACGCAGGTAAACTGGCTGCCAGATCCCCATATTACGGTCGCGGACGGGCGGCATCCAGTCCCAGCCAACTGAGCAAAGCATGGTTACATTTTTACCTATATCGCCGGTGGGGCCGCCGTTTTCATAAAATGGGCCTAAAGCCTGCAATTGTTCTTTTGATGGGTAACCGGGGTAATCCAAAGGGTATATTTTTACTGCAAGGGCGTTTTCCTCCCCGGTTAAGATGGCGCCTGTTACATCAAGGTTATGCTCAGCAAACATACCGGCCATTTGGGTCGAGTCGGCTATTTGTTTGCCATTTACCCATACTGCGGCCCTGTAATTTATCCCTTTAAATATTAATTGAAAATGGCGGCCTTTATCGCCCGCAGGCACTTTAAAAGTGGTACGGTACCAATAGGGCTTTTTCCAGGGATTGGGGTCGCCCGGCAAATGGCTGTATTGTTCCAGGTTGTTTTCTTTGTTAAACTGATCAGACGCATCGGGGATAAGCATATTGTTTAAACCCTGGTAGGGATCTGGATAAATATGGTTGGCTACCAAACCGGTAAGCACCGTGGAAGGTACTTTAACAGGAAACCAATAAACCGGCGAATGATATTGAACAGATGATAACTCAACCCCCGTTGCACTTATAAGGGCAGAAGACTGAAGATCAAAATTTGTTAGCTTTACCTGTTTTATAACGCCGGCTTGTGCGGAGACCTCATTCGGCAATAAATAGTTGATCAATAAGATTAAAGCAAACGGACAGAGAAACTTTTTCATCAGTATAAGATATTTTTGGGACGGCCTGGTGCGTTTTGGGGGTTCGTACTAATTTGTACAGTTATGCTCATTGTGTTAAATCTACACAATTTGCGGCAGTAAATCTACCTAACTAAAGTTAAGGTTATATTGTACTAATCTATCTTTTTATTATACTATTTTGAATTGATTATTAAACTATATCATTATTTCTGATAAATTAGTCCGAAATAAGCGAGCCATAACTAACCGATTAAAAACTTCAGGATTTATTTTAGAAAAACAATAAATTCAAAACTTTTAAAGTTTAAATTAGTATAAAGGTATAAACCAATGTCCGGTTTTTGAAGGAGAATTCGGCGCGCCACAATCAATAATAATTATATGCAGTTTCAACAAGTTAAGACCTTTATTTTAGATAAGCTGACAAGGGAATTGCCTAAGCATTTGTCGTATCATAATATAGCGCATGTGATGGATGTTTACCAGGCGGCTGAAAATATAGGGACATTGGAGCAAATAAGCGACTATGATATGCAACTGCTGCTTACGGCAGCCCTGTTTCATGATGCCGGTTTTACACGGGGGGCCAATAAACATGAAGAAGAATCGTGCCGCATAGCAAACCATTATTTGCCGGATTACGGCTACACCGTCGATGAAATTAAAAAAATTGATGGTATAATTATGGCAACAAAAATACCCCAGTTGCCAAAAAATCACCTGGAAGAAATTATTTGCGATGCTGACCTTGATTACCTGGGCAGGGATGATTTTCCCCCGATCAGTGATAGTTTGTATAAAGAATTTACTGAATCCGGTATTGTAAAAGATGAAAATGACTGGAACAAACTACAAGTGAGATTCTTTGAAAGTCATAATTATTTTACCAAATCAGCAATAAAATTACGCGATAAAAAGAAACAGGAGCACCTGCAGCTGGTAAAGTCGAAAATAAATTAGCCTCCCATTTTACTGCTATTCTTTTCATATTTCTAAAAATTTATTCATAGTCTAAAAACACCTCTCTGTCTATATTCTCCGACGAAATATCTATCGTCCTTTTTTAAACAAGCCGTTTTGTATTTCTTTAGCCTGTAATACTATTGAGGAAGGAAGATACGATACTGAAATGCCAGAAATGGCCGCTAAACACTTGTTGTGCTTCGTGATTGAAAACCGCTAAAAACAGCTGTATAACACGAATTTTACAAGAATTTGCCAATCTCCATCATAAATGTTACAGCCGATATACAACGTGATATATGCGCAGCGCGGTACTTTGTAAATGTAAAAAGCACCCGTCTTTTCAATGTACTACCGAGCCTTACCGGCTTAAATATAATTTTTTGAACATCTGCCTATGTTAAAAAAGAGACTGGTGCGTTTGGGGATATTTTTAGTGCCTCTATTTTTTATTTTTTCGCAATGCCTGAACTTTAAAAAGCCGGAAGACCCCAGGGGAGCGGCTTATTCCGGTTCCACAACATGCGTGAGCTGCCATAAGGATGTGTATGGTTCATACTTACATCTGCCCATTTTATGGCGTCGCAGCCTGCAACACCTCATACTATACAAGGCAGTTTTGCCAAAGGGTCGAATGAATTTGTGTTTAATGCAAATATGAAGGTGGTAATGGAAAAACGGGACACAGGGCTTTATCAAACCGCCTTTGAAAATGGCAAAAAAGGGTAAACGCAGCGTTTCGATATTTCATTCGGCGGCATAAAGGGGCAAACCTATGCTTATTGGCTAACGAATGAATTATTTCAGTTACCAATATCCTATGTGGGCAATACGCATAGCTGGATAAATAGCCCGGGGTATGCCCCAAACCGAATAGCCTTTGAACGGATAATAGGCACACAATGCCTGGATTGCCATGTATCATTTGCCAAACAGGAGCCAGCCGACCTGCCCGGCTATTACGGCGGCGGCGAAGGGTTCGAAAAAACATCGCTGGTTTACAGCATTGATTGTGAAAGGTGCCATGGCCCGGCGGCTGAGCATGTTAAGTTCCAGACGGAAAACCCAGGCGAAAAAGCAGCGAGGTATATTACTACCTATAAATCATTAAACAGGGCCCAGCAGATAAATATGTGCGCTATATGCCATTCGGGCGCGAACAACCACATGCTGAAGCCCGCCTTTGGTTTCAAACCCGGCGACACGATAACAAATTATATGCGGCTGTTTTCTTCGAACGCTCCGGTCAACTATAAAGCAATTGATGTTCATGGCAACCAAATCGGGTTACTGCAAAGCAGTAAATGTTTTATCGGCAGCAACATCACTTGCTCAACCTGTCATGATACACATGTGAACGACCGCGATAAAGTAGTATTATATGCGGCACGCTGCATGGCCTGCCACAACAGGGACGCGCATAACGAATGCAAGTTAACAAATCAATTGAGCGCCGCGGTCCTAACAAACAACTGTATATCATGCCACATGCCGGCATTTTCGTCTAAACTTATAGTGGCCGGCCAATCGGGCGCCCTCATCCGCACTCATCACATTGCAATATATCCCGAGGAGACACAAAAGGTACTGGCCATGGTGAGTGGTAAGAAGTGAGTGGTGAGTGGTTGATTGGGTTGATTAAGTTGATAAAGAATGGTTGATTGGGTTGAAAAGGTTATTCAACTCAATTAACTTCCCGATAGCCAGCGGGACCCAACCCAAGTAACTTAATCAACCTAATCCAACTTAACCAACTTAATCAACCTCACTTCTTCATATTATTTTCAAGCACTATAAATGGTAAGTTTTTATCCCAAAATGGTTTAAAACCCGGCTGAAACATAAAGCCGCTTCCGTAATTGCCCAGTATAACATCAGGCTTACCATCATTGTTGTAATCCCCAACCTCCATGGTCATCCAGCGGCCATATTGGCTGGCCGGGATAGCATGAGGTTTATAGTTAAAAGGGCCGAGCTCTTCAAAATAAATAAGGCTTTCTGCCGGGTCATTTTGCATGTCTGCAAAAAAGGCACTCGTGATAATGTTAAGATGGCCATCTCCTTTAAAATCGGCAGCTATTGCTTTTGTACACCCATTTATGGGGTAAAACCATTGCTGTTTAAAGTCCCAGTTACCCATGTTCTTAAAGATATATAAACCGTGATACGGTTTTAATATACGCGAATCGTGAAAATTAAAACCGGCTGTATAGATCAGGTCGGGTTTTCCGTCATGATCAATATCAGCCAATTGAAAACTGGTTGATCCGTAAACCGGTGGAAAACGCAACAGGTTTTTTGAAGTAAAGCCGCCGTTATGGTCATTCAGATACATCCATAAGCCTTCATCGCCGCTGCCAAATAAAACCATTACGTCCTGCCAGCCATCATTATTAAAATCTCCAACAACGGCCTGCACAGCCCCTGGCTGATCAGTTATGGTAGCTTGGCTATAGGAATGGTCTTTATTTTGTTTAAATAAATACACACCACCCTTTAAATGGCCCTGGCCCAAAATTATAAGGTCTGTTAACCCATCTTTATTAAAATCCCCTGCAACCGTTTGTACGGGCCTGGCCAGGTCATCGGCAATAAGCGACTGGTTGGTTTTATTATCTTTTGAATCTAAATTAAACTGAAGCACTTTCCCGTTCGGAAAATCAACCGACTCGAGCTGGCCAATACACGATATTAATGCCTGGTTAACCCCGGCGACATCCTTTTTAAAAATGGCGTTCACAGCTGTCGAGGGTAAAGCCATTTCTTCATTCATTTTCAAATTACTGTCCCATACTGTTAATTTATCACTTACCGCATCGGAGGTGTATATTTTATGGGTGTTTGGATCAACTGCAGCCATTGTAGTGAAGCAGGGATATTGCGCATGGGCTGGTGTTTTTAGGGTAAATCCGGCCCAATCGTCAACCAACGGGACAGGCTTTTTTGCGGCAGGCAGTGAATCAGGCGCCAATTTCTGGTAGTATGATACAATAGTCTGCCACTCGGCCAGCGAGAGCCCTGCGGTATCTTTTTCACCTTTGTAATAACCCCCAAGATAGGCCGATACACCGAAGTAGTGCGCCATAGCAGGTAAAGTATGGTGTTTCCATACGCCTTTAACAAGCGTATTTACCGGCACTAATGCGTGGCATTTGGTGCAATTTATTTGAACAAGGTTTTTGCCGTCGGCAATGGTATCGCCTGTTAGGGTATATGTTGAATTACTTTTATTGCCACAACCATTTAGCAGAGAGCCGGCCGATAGTAACGCAATTAATAAAAATGTATAAAATGTAAATTTATAGGTGTTCTTAAGGTTCATGATAAATTATAACCGTTTAGTTTGTTAGTTTTAGTTTATTCCAGATGAAGTTTCCGATCTGCTTTCCCTGCACCGCGCCTGTAAGCGAGCTGTTGCGATAATGTATGCCGCCATAAAACCGGCTCAAAGCAGTTTCATCCGATGCCTGTATAAATGATGTGAAATGACGCTGCATCCCTATGTACTTTAAATCACTTATATCCTGGAATGCAAAGTTATCGCCAAATAAATGGGTAAGCACAGTTGCCGACGCCGCGCTGATAGTTGAATGCCCTGCAGTGTACTCGGGGAATGGGGGCGTCTGCAGCAGCGGGAGCCAGGTATGGTCAACTTTTTCGTTGATGTTTGTAACCGGCCTTGCATAGCTGTAATGGTATTTTACCTCCCAACAGGTAATAAATGAGTCAAATAAAGCAATTGATGTAAGGGCGTAAGCTTCGGCAGTTTTAACGCCATCAGCATGTGTTTGCTTACAGGCGATTGTCGTGATACCTATCCAGTGGCCACCGGGTGTGATCTTTTTGTCAGCGAACATCAGGTGCCCGTTATGCTGTACCACAAAAGGGTTATCATCCCAAAACGTAGCAATATCTTTTTGTTCTTTGGTTAAGCTTTTGTTTGTATTGTATACTTCCATGTACTGCTTAACATAGGGGCTGTTTTTATCCTCGCTGTATGCCGGTGGTGGTGGCGGCGGGAACTGTTTTGACGAATCTATAGCTAGTACGTGCATGTCGCCCCAGCAAAATTCTACACCGTCCATATAGTCGGGTGGTGTTGGGCGCCATTTGGCCGGGCTTTCTTCACCAAGATATTTCGGTTTGCCCCTTGTTTGCGGGTAATCGTCAACACTGGCCCTTTTTAATATAAATTTGCCTATTTGATCGCCAAAATCAACTGAACGCGCGTAAGTTGAATCATCAAGATTATCCTTATACATCGCATAAACTACATTTTCATACTTTTTTAGTGTATCAATTGAAAATGTAACTTTATGCGCTACAGTAAAAAAAGCCCTTGTAGCAGCCAGCGCATAGTTATATGCCTTTCCTTTTTGGGGTTCGGGCGCTTTGCCAAAGCCTTTTAATTGCACAGCTATTGAATTGAATTTCGGATCGGCATAGCGCATTGCTTCGTATGATGCCAAAGCGGTGTAGCCATAGATCCGGGAGGCTACCGGCGGGGTAAACACATCATAAATAATTACCTGCGTCAACTGGTCTTCATTTGCATGCAGCACAGCGGCATCACTCAACATCGCAGCCTTTTGTTTAGGCGCACAACCTGCCATAATAATAACACAGGCCACCACAACTACTATTTTAAAGCTTCTCATAACCATTAATAATTTAATTTAGTGAAATATTTCTTACATGCCCATAACTGTCTGTTATGGTAACCGATCCCATCGTTTTATCCACATTTAAAAACCTGCCCGATTGCGACAGGAAGGACGTTCCATAGTAAAACTCCTGCTTACTGGTTTTGCCGTTTTTGTATTTTATAATTGCGTACATATCAAGGGGCTGCAAAGCAACAGTTTGCACAGGCCTTTTTAGTTCAAATATTTTCATTACATCCCTGTTTTGGCTGGCAGCCAGCAGGTAGCTGCCTTTTGCACCTTTTAGTTTTACCAGCGCTTTACCATCACCCGGTATATAAAGGCCGCTCTGCAGGATCGTAAGTGGTTTAAAGCCACCTATCCCATCTCCTTTTAGCATTAATCCATTAAACGCGTCGTACCTCCCGGTTGCCACTTCTGTACCATAATCGTTACCGCTAATTGCCACGTCGAGGTTCCCATCGCCGTCAAAATCGTCAACCACAATGCCGCCAAGCTGGGATATTTGCGCCTGGAGCGGTAAAGGGATCATCATAAACTTCCCATTCCCATCATTTCTCAGATAGCATGATTGCATCATATTGGCCTTTAACCTAATTGCGCCCTGCCGCATCTCCGGTGTGATCACAGAATCCATGGTAGCTGTCGCGTATGATTTATAATTCTGGAATTTTACCCGCATACCTATCATTTGCTTTATGATATCATCACGTGTATTCACCGGAAATTCCTTCATCTCACCATCCTGGTCTTTCAGAAATATCGAAGGGAAAGCGTCGTAGCTGTTGTTTTTATCAAAGTCTTTTGCCGTAATATAAACAGGGTATTTATCTGTCGCTTTGTAAAATGTGTTTAAACCCACGTTGCCAATAATGTAACCGGTTCGGCCATTGTGTTCAAAATCGCCCGCCGCGATGGTGTTCCACCAGCCAAATTTGTCGCTTATTCCGGTTGCGCTTGTTACGTTTTTAAATACTCCGTGCTCATTTTTTAAGAAGGTCACGGGCATCCATTCACCGGTAAGTATCAGGTCGGGCCATCCATCGTTGTCAAAATCGGTAAAAACAGCGTCGCATACCAGCCCAACATGTTCCAGGCCTGGCGCAACTGTTTCGGTGACATCAGTAAATTTTATGTGCCCGTCCCTGCTGTCGTTCCGTAAGATCATGCTCGAGACCGGCTTAGGATAATTCCAGGGGTCAACGCGCCCCGACACAAACAGATCCAGCTTCCCGTCTTTATTATAGTCAATTGCTTTTACACATAATTTACTGGTCAGGTTTTTAGGTAGCGCGTCCACTGCTTCGGAAAAATTACCCTTACCGTCGTTAATGTACAGCCTATCCTGGTAATAAGGCGACCCAGGTGCGTTCTCGTACCCGCCGCTGGCTACATATAGGTCGAGTTTACCATCCCCGCTTGCGTCAAATAATAATAAGCCCTGGTCTTTAAAACGTTGAAACGTGTTACCAGCCCCTTTTGGCAGCAAATCCCGCTGTACAAATTTTCCGTCGGGCTGCTGTAAAAGCAATTGTGCGGGAAATTTGGAAGTGCCCCCAACCACCATATCATCATAGCCGTTCCCATCAACATCGCCTACAGCTATTGCAGGCGAATATTGCGATAATTTATGGGGCAGCAGCTTTTGTATATTAAAGTCGGCAAGGTCGGTTTCCTGGTGTTTGTAAGTGACCCCGACAGACCGGGTTACTTCCTTAAATAACGATTGTGTGTTTACTTTGGGAAGGTCAAAGGTGTAATTGTCTTTTGCGTTGGCAATATTTACCTTCAGCACCTGGTCGGCTTTTACATTTGCTAATATTTGTTTTTTACCATTTTGCCACCTGATCACCACCGAATCAAGTAAGCTATCCATTCCGAGCCCAAAATGGGCTATGTTTTGTATGGTTGATAAATATCCCCTGAACGGTGTATTTTCATACACCTGGTGTTTGCCGTGGTCGTAATAAATATCAGCCCATGCACCGATCCCATCCTTATTTAAGGGACTGCCGACAAACTTAACCTGCAAATAATGGCTATTGTCCCTGTCTTTTTCCCTTGCCGTATTTTTGTAGATCAATACTTCATCATTTATATTATTGATCACCAAATCCATGTCCCCATCGTTGTCGAGGTCGGCGTAGGCCGCGCCATTTGAAAATGTGGGTATATCCAGCCCCCAGCTTTTTGTGACGTCAGTAAACTCCAGGCTGCCGTTATTTTTGAAAGCGTAATTCGGGATCTTTACGATAGGGATCTGGTCAAGAATTTGTTTTTTGGATGCTATTAAATAGGATTCAGCCCTGAAGGTTGTAAAATCGTGATCATTTACGTCGCGCGGATAGCCATTGGTAACTATCAGATCGCGAAAACCATCGTTATCAAAATCAGTCATCAGCGGGCACCAGCTCCAGTCGGTTTGCGATACCCCGCTCAAAAATGAAGTTTCGCTGAAAACCGGGTCACCAATGGAATCATTCTGGCCTAAACGGGGCCCCTGGTTTACCTGGAAGGTGTTTCGGTTATATTGATACTGGTAACCATAAAAGTCGAAATTTTTATATACCTGGTAAGAATTTGAACCCATGAACATTTTCTTCCGGTAATTATCTTCGGGAAACATGTCGAGCTCAAAAACATCGGCGAGGCCGTCGTTGTTCATGTCTTCAATATCCTGCCCCATTGCGCTGGTTGAGGTATGTTTAAAATACTCTTTGGACTTGTCAGTAAACGTACCATCATGGTTATTGATGTACAATATGTTGTTGGGTAAAAAATCGTTAGTTACATAAATATCCTTCCAGCCGTCGCGGTTGATGTCAATTGTGGTTGAGGCATGCCCGTAACCCTCTATTAATATACCGGCCTGTTTGGATACATCATGAAATACGGGGTGTTTCAAAACCGGGTCCCAGTCGTTGCGGTAAAGCCGGCCGGTGCTGCTCTTTGAGCCATCTATAGAAAGCGGCCTGAAAGTGCTGAGATTATCAGTTGATTGTGCCGAGTTAACGGTTAGGTACATGTCAAGATCGCCGTCATTATCATAATCAAAAAATGAGGCCATTGTAGAATGCACTTTTATATCAAGTCCATATTCTTTGGCCATTTCTTTAAAATGCGGTACCCCGTCCTTATCCGGGCCCTGGTTTATATAAAGTAAATTGGTCCGTTTTACTGAATCGTTTAATAAGGTGTTGCAAACGTAAATATCCGGTAATCCATCATTATTTATGTCAACCACAGCTACGCCGCGGCCCCAGCCACCACGACCACCTACCCCGGCCTCTTTGGTAACGTCCTCAAATTTCATGTTACCTTTATTAAGATATAGCCTGTTCGACACCTGGTTACCGACGAGGAAAATATCCTGCAGGCCATCATTATTGAAATCGCCAATGCCTACGCCGCCGCCATTATAAATATTGAGTTTATCCAAGGGATTGATGGAATCGTTCTCAACGATCTTATTGTTAAAATGAACGCCTGAATAAGAAGAAGGGATCAATTCAAACAGCGTAGCTTTTTTCTTGCAGGAAATAAATAAAAAAGGGATAAAACAGAATAAAAAATAAGGAGTGATCTTCATTATAACAATCAGGTTTTAGCAAATATGAAGCAATCGCCAAACACATTTTACCGGGGTTTTTAAGGCCGGCAGTTTTTTGATGCTCATACAAAATAATGTATGCTAAGTTATAAAAAAAGGGGCGGTGATATATATCACCACCCCTTTTATATTTTATTGCCTATTTATTGATTATTGATAACCAGGGTTTTGTTTTAACTGGCCGCCTTCAAGGTCAATCTGTGTAAGCGGAATTGGATAAAGTTCGTTTTTACCCGCAGTAAATGTATGTCCGTTTAATACCGGGTTAGGAACGTAGTTTGGAATGGATGGAATGTTAAGCCATTTTACATCCTGGGTAATATGGGCATTTTCAATTTTAGCCATAAAACCGGTGGCCTCGTGACCACCATACAAAGGATCCCAGCGCTGTAAGTTGAAGAAACGCCTTCCTTCCATGCCGGTTTCAAGCTGGCTTTCAACTTCTACGGCATTACGCGCATAAGCCTGACCGTTTGCTGTAAACTGGCCGCTATATGGTTTTATCACATAATTTGCAGCAGGTGTAGTGGTAAAGCCTTTTGATGGGTTTGCATTATCAATATAAGTATGTACCCAATATTCAGGATGCTGTGCCATACGGTTCCTGATAACGTTCACATCGGCTTCCGCGTCAGCAAGGTCGTTGGTTTCCACTTCGGCTTCAGCCCTCCACAAATATAAATCAGCAAAACGCACCAGGTTGTAGTTGTTTGCAATATCCTGGTTTGTGGCCCAGCCTTCGAAGTTATCGGCAGTTGTAGCCTGTGCATTATGCCAGAAAAGGTTTTTGATAGGATTATAAGGTGTAACGTCACCACGTGACCATGCTTCACCACCGCAAAGACCCCAATCCAGGTATGGAATGCCGGCACGGCCAACAGTCCAGTCAAGGCGTGGATCAAGTGGTATAGAAGTTGGCACAAATGCAGGCCCGGTGCCGCCGCCAAATGTATAAGCGCCGGCATTAGCCGTATTGGTACTTACAACATAACCATGGTCATTAGGGATGTTAGTAGTATTTGAAAGAGGTATCCCAGTTGCATCGTACCCTAATATTGGTAAACCATTCACAGTCTGGAATGCGTTACCCAGCGTGATGGATGGCTGGTAAAAACCGCAGCAGCTGGTATAGGTACCTGATGCTTCAGCTAAGCTTAAGCCAGGGTTCCCGTTGTCGCCGCCTGAACCGTCATTAACAGTCATTTGTACCTGGAACACTGCTTCAGCGCTGTTATTAAACGATGCATTGAAGTTGTTTTCATAAGGCCCCAAAGCATATTTCTTACCGCTTGAAGTAACACCGTTATTGATCAGGTCAGTTAAAAGCGGTATAGCTGTTGAGTATTTATGATCAAACATTAAGGCATAAGCCAGCATAGCTTCAGCAGCCCATTTATTTGCACGGCCCACTTGTGATTGGGTTGCCGGTAAACCAGCTTCAGCTGCGGTAAAGTCAGCTTCAACTTTATCCCATATCGGCCCGGGGTTTGGCACATTAAAATTGCCTGCTGAGTAAGTTACGCTTTCATCAACATAAGGCACATTCCTGAACACTTTTGCAAGTTCCATTTCGAACACACCGCGGCAGAATTTAGCTTCAGCGATAACTTCGGCGCCGTAAGCTGCAGATACCGAACCATCAGTAACTAACGGAACTTCGCGTATTGCGTCATTAGCACGCTGGATGCCGATGTACTCATCCGTCCATTTTTCTAAAACATATTCGTTAGACGCGTCAAGCGAGTGGTTCTCGATCTCAGGCGCGAATGGGGCCTGGTCGGTAGTGTTTGAACCTTTGTAAGCATCATCCGAAGCGATGCCGCCATAGGTCCAGTTATCTATACCGCCTTCCCAGGGCGTACCGTTATTACTGGTCCAACCACTCAACATGTGGTAAGCGCCGATGAGTAAGCCGTCAAGCCCCGGCTTATTGGCAAGCACCGACTGGCTTAATGACCCTACAGGTTCTTTGTTGAGCAGTTTCTTACACGAATATGTTAACGTAAGAACAACCAACAATCCCAGGGCAATGAATTTACTAAAAGACTTTTTCATAACTCTAAAATTTTATATATTAATTAAATGTTAAATTAGCACCAACAATAAATTGTCTCTGGTTATTAGGGAAAGCACCATAGTCAATACCGAATGCAGCACTTGCGGTTCCGCCACCACCCTGGTTAGCCTGTGAAGGCACCAGTTCAGGATCTAAACCATCGTATTTGGTAATGGTAAATAAGTTGGTTCCCTGTATATACAAGTGCAGTTTGCTGAACCCTATTGATTTAAGCATGTTTGGATCGAAAGTATAACCGATCTGTAACACACGGCATTTCAGGAATGAACCATTCTCAACATAGTATGAACTGTTCGCGCTTGAACCCTGATCCTGTGTGAAAGAAGCCGCAGGTAAAATTGCGCCCGGGTTTGTATTAACACCGTCGGTAATTACAGCAGCCTGGTTGTACAAACGAAGGGATTTACCACCCTGGAAAGTGCCGTAAAAATCAGTCCAGTACTTTACATAGTTCCAATCCTTGTTGCCTTGTGAACCATACAGCACCATGCTAAAATCGAATTTTTGATAATTCACGTTCAGGTTTAAGCCATAGGTGAAATTAGGGTTTGGATTACCTACCCAGGTACGGTCGGCAGAACTAATAGTTCCGTCCCCGTTAACATCCTTGTATATAAAGGAGCCCGGCGCAGCACCAGAATAGCCCGGAAGGTTTGACACCTGGGCAGCATTTTGATAAATGCCGGTTACCTGGAGTGCATAAAACTCACCGATAGGATGTCCAACTTCGTCTCTTACGATATTACCATCGCGGTTACCGCCTGTGTCAAAGAAACTGGAAGAGTTGGATTCCTTAGTAATTAAACTCTGGTATGTTGTAATGTTTGCACCAATGCTGTAAGTAAGGTCCTGGCTAACCCGGCCATGCCAGGTGGCAGCAATATCAAAACCTTTATTCTGAACGTCACCAACGTTAACATAAGGAGCAGTAGCGCCACCAACTGTTGCAGGAAGTGATGCCTGGAACAATAAGCCGCTGACAGCCTTTTTGTACCATTCAACATCCAAATCTAAATGGTTAAACAAGCTGGCAGTAAAACCAACGTTTGTGATCTTGTCTGTTTCCCATGTAGTTTTCTGGTTGCCCAACTGGCTTCCGTAAAAACCCTGTTGAATAGGCGTGCCGCCGTTGATACCATAATAAGATGTACCAAAACCCGAGCCGAAAGCACTATAAGCGTTGTTTGCATTAATATTACTGTTATTACCGGCCTGGCCATAACTGCCAATAATCTTAAGGTCATTGATCCAGCTAACCCCTTTCAGGAAATCTTCCTGGGATATGCGCCATGCTGCCGATACAGCAGGGAAAGTACCCCATTGCTGGCCTGGATAAAATTCCGAATAACCGTCGCGGCGTATAGTAGCGCCAATAATATAACGGTCATTATAACTATAATCTAACCTGCCAAAAAAGGACTCTGTTGCAGTTGGCTGATAAATATTACTGTAAGGAGCTGAAGTAACTACACCCTCGCCAAGTTGTACATAATTAGGGTCAAGGGAAAATAAGTTGTTGTTGGACGCGCCGAACTGTCTGCCTGCGGTACCCTTTTGCTCATAACCGCCTAATAACTGAACTTTGTGTTTTCCAAATGTTTCTTTGTAAGTAACAGTGTTAGTCCAGTTATACTGGCTGCTCATTTGCTCATTTTCACTTATGGAGTTACCATTACCATGGCTTTCAAAATCTTCATAAGGGTTATAGCCAATGTTCCAGTAATATTGGTTATACAACCTGCCGCCAATACTGGTGCGGGCAGTAACGTATTTACCAAAGTCGGCTTCAGCAAATATATTTCCCTGCACATACACAAAATGTGCGTTAGTGCCTTCGGCAGTTGTTTGCCTGAACGCCTGTGCGTAAGGGTTGCTACCGTTACCCAATGGTTCGCCATTCGGACCGTCATAACCACCGCCAAATTGTTTCCCCGATACGTCATATACAGGGATGATCGGCATTTCACGATAGGTGTAAGCTATAATACTGCCTTCATTTTGCTGTGAGCCGTTATAACCGCCATTGTTTTCCTTGTAAGTAACAAAACCGTTTTCACCAAAACGAAGGTGATCATCAAGCGCGCTGGTTGATGTATTTACGCGCATTTCGTATCTTTTTTCGTAGGTAGCCAGTAAAGTACCTGTTTGGTTTACATAGTTTAATGACATTAAATAGGTGCTTTTGCCATTGCCGCCGCTTGCAGTAAGTGTATGCTGCATTGTTGGCGCGGCCTTAAAAATGTCGTGGAACCAGTCGTTACCAATGCCGCCTGGCAATTTTGAACCTGCCACGGGCCCTGAAGCAAATTTCTGGATCAGGAAGTCAGCGCCGGGGTTATTTGCGTTGAAGGTATAAAACGGCAATATAGCAGGGTCGCTGGTAACACCTGCAACGCCAAAGCCCGGAGGGGCAGCAGCGCCGTGGTAACCATAAGTTGGAATCACACCAGGGCCACCCGGATATAAAGCTTCGGTAGGGCTGTCACCGGCTGTAAATGCCAACTGTGATTGCTGTACAGGATTCATAAGGTCCCAAACATTACCTGATAGTGGCTCCTGCACCCCATAAAAGCCATCATAGCTGAGCGTGCTTTTACCTGCTTTACCTTTTTTAGTGGTAACAACAATTACACCGTTACCGCCGGAAATACCGTAAATAGCGGCAGCGCCCGCGTCTTTCAGTACGCTGATGCTTTCAATGTCGTTCGGGTTAACCAGCGACATATCGCCTACCTGCACACCGTCAACAACATACAGCGGTGTGGTAACACCAAAGTTTGCAATACCGCGGATAAACACTGTACTTGCAGCACCTGGCGCACCCGAGTTAATTACAGTAACACCTGATGCCTGTCCCTGCAATAATTGCTCGGAACTGGAAACCGGTATTTTTTTCGCATCCGTAACATCCACCGTCGCTACCGAACCGGAGATGTCCTTTTTAAGCTGTGTGGTGTAACCTGTTACAACAACCTCGTTTAAGGTGCTGTTGGCAGGTTGAAGCGAGATCGTAATGAAATCGCCGCTCCGCACAGTAACTTCCTGCGTTACGTATCCGATGTAACTTACATCAAGTACAGTACCAGGACTTAACGTTAAGGTAAAATCACCATTAACGTCGGTTACAGCGCCGGTGTTGGTGCCTTTGATCCTTACGGATGCACCAACTACAGGTAGTTTATCATCACTGCTGATGACCTTACCTGTGTGTTTTGTCTGGGCTGTAACTACCAATGAAGAAATCATGCAGCATAACAGCAGGCATAATGTTCTTCCCTTTAGGAGTAAACTTTTAAACATGAGATTGAGATTTAGTTGATTAATTTATTTGATTTAAGCTTATTAGTTCTTTGATGTTTACAGCCTCCTAAAGTTAACACTGCCAAACTAAATTGACTTTGACCCTGGTGCAGTGGGTCTGTGAAGGCTATACGTGTAGAAATGAAGGAATGTAACAGTCTTATCATATTTTTTTTAAAATACTAAATTTAAAACTTATCGCTACCACATTTTTCCGTCGCTCCCCTGAAATTCAAGGGATGTTTGATAAATAAATGTTATAATAATATCAGGTTTTTAATGATCAGTTGCTGACACAAAAAATCACATTGCATTGATACTAATGTAAAAAGAGTGTACTGCTTACACAAGTAAGGATATAAGAATTACAAATTATTTATTTTTATTCCATTAAATTTAACAATAATTAACACTTTTTGCCGTAACATTAACATAATGTTAACATAATTACTAAATCATTAGAAAAATAGAAATGTAATATTCTTGTTATACAAGCCAATAATTACACTAAACATCGCTTTAGACTCGAATTTGCAACAAAAGTGACATTTGTTGCATCCATTTTTAATTACCATGCACCCATGTTAAAGCCGCAGCCGGCAACAAAAATCAATGTTAAAAATTCATTATGTTATGGTAAAATGTTGCTTTAACAGTTATTTCAGCCGAATTTGAACCGATTGACCAATTGGTTAAGAAATGTTTACTGCTGACCTGGCAATGACGCGCAACGCGCACTAAGGCAAAAAATTGCATTGATGGCGGTTGTGGTTTTTTTTAGGAAGGGCACAAAATTATACTCAAAACTTTGTGCCCTTAGTGAAACCCCTTGTGTTCTTCGTGTTAAAAATTGATAACCATCGAGACGAAAATTTTACCTTGTCGTTTATTTATTCCATCGTACCGAAGCAGTATGGGTATCGCTTGAATTAGTACCTATTTCAACAATAAATTCTCCTGGTTCCCAATCGTAAACCAATTTGGTATTATAAAACTTAAGGTCTTTGGTTGTAATATCAAATGTTACTTCTTTGCTTTCACCGGGTTTCAACATTATTTTCCGGAAATCTTTTAACTCTTTAACTGAACGGCTGATACTGGCTACCGGCTGGCCTATATATAGCTGCACCACTTCCTCGCCGGCATATTTACCTGTATTGGTTATGGTAACAGTCGCTTTGAGTGCTTCATTTCCTTTAAGCATGGTTTTATCAAGTTTTACACCGCTATAATTAAAGGTGGTATAACTAAGCCCGTAACCAAATGGATATAAGGGGTCGTTTGAAATATCAATGTAATCAGACTTGAATTTTGCAGGGCCTTTTCCATCAAAAGGGCGGCCTGTATTTTTGTGGTTATAATATATAGGTATCTGCCCCACGCTGCGCGGGAATGTCGCGGTAATTTTACCAGCCGGGTTATAGTTGCCGAAAAGCACATCGGCAACGGCATTTCCGGCTTCGGTACCGGGGGCCCATACATCTAATATAGCGCTGGCATGCGCATCTTCCCAGGGCAGGGTAAGCGGGCGGCCGTTAAATAGTACGATAACTAAAGGTTTGCCGGTTTTGGCAAGCGCTTTCAGCAGATCCCGCTGGGTTTCGGGGATATTGATATCCGACCTGCTTGATGACTCGCCCGACATATTTGCCGATTCGCCAACAACCGCAACAACCACGTCGGCTTTTTTTGCGGTTTCAACGGCCTCGTCAATCATTTCCTGTGCGGGCCTGCCGTCTTTTCCCTGTTTCATACCAAAAAAGTAGGACCGTTCATTTAAAAGCGAATCATCTGTAATATTCGACCCCCTTGCATATAATATATTAACATCGCTGCCAACCACATTTTTTATCCCCTCCCTTACGCTGACCGATTTGTTCGGGTTGCCGGCAACGACCCAGGTACCCAGCATTTCGGAATGATTATCGGCCAGTGGCCCTATCAACGCAATAGTGCCCGATTTTTTGAGCGGTAGGGTTTGGGTCTGGTTTTTTAACAATACGAAGGAGTGTTCGGCTATCCGTCTTGAAAATTTTCGGTTATCATCAGTTAACACATCGGCTTTTTCCCTGGCAGGGTCAGTAGATTTATAAGGGTTATCAAATAAACCCAATTTGTATTTAGCCTCCAGCACGCGGCGGCAGGCCTGGTCAATTTCCTGTTGTGTAACCGTCCCTTGTTTTAACGATTTCTTTATGGTGGTTAAAAAGCCCTCGCCTACCATGTCCATGTCGAGGCCGGCTTTCAATGCTATTGCCGACACGGTTTGCAGGTCGCCAAGGCCGTGGTTGGTTAATTCATTAACCGCTGTATAATCAGATACCACAAAGCCCTTAAAGCCCCATTGTTTCCGCAGCAGATCAGTCAGCAACCATTGATTGCCCGTGGCGGGTACGCCATTTATGGTGTTGAACGAACTCATAAAGCTGCCTGCACCGGCATCAACTGCGGCTTTGTAAGGCGGCAGGTAATCCTGGTACATTTTTATCGGGCTCATGTCAACGGTATTATACTCGCGGCCCGCTTCGGCGCCGCCGTATAAGGCAAAGTGTTTTACGCAGGCCATTACAGCATCGGCATTTTTCATGCTGGTGCCCTGGTAACCTTTCACGATTGCCCTGGCCACCTGCGAACCATACCAGGCGTCTTCGCCCGATCCTTCGGATATCCGTCCCCAGCGCGGGTCGCGGGCAATGTCCACCATCGGGGAAAATACCCAATTGAGTCCTTCAGCGGTTGCTTCCTTTGCAGCGATCTTTGCCGACTCCTGTACCAAGGCCATATCCCAGGTAGCTGATATCCCTAAGGGTATCGGAAAAACGGTTTCGTGCCCATGTATAACATCGAGCCCGAAAATTAACGGTATATGAAGGCGGGAGTTTTTAACGGCAATATCTTGTACCGCTTTAACCTTATCCGCGCCCCAGATTCCAAACATGCCCCCAATATCGCCGCCTTTTATTTTTTGCTCTATTCCTTTATTAACTACCGAGCCTGTAGTTGGCGCGCCCCCGGTAACTAAATTTAACTGCCCGATCTTTTCATCCAGCGTCATTTTGCCCATTAAGCCGGAAACGAAGGCATTCATTTTGGCGTCAGCGCTTTTTGTTTGGCCAAAAGCATGGCACAACGACATTACTAAAACTACGGGAAGCATTGCTTTAATAGTTGGAATATATTTTCTCATTTTTGGTTGGTTATAAAATTAAAGAAGCAAGAGTCAAGAAGCAAGACGACAAAACGGGGCGAAGAAATCAATTGAAAAACCAGGTATGAGCAGGCTACGCAGAGCAATGCAAATTGAATTGGAATTTCTTTTTTTTCTTGACTCTTGGTTCCTGGCTCTTGGCTCTTTATTGGCAAAATTGGTCCTGCACTGTAAAATCTTAGTGTCTTATTGACACAATTGTAACGTTATAATTTAAATAATCAAAGTATTTTTGTAGAATAGCAGAAATGTTGACCAAAAAGGAACTTGAAGAGTTTTGCGAGAATGCCCGGGAAAACTATCTCGCTCATATTTCTATCGATTGCGTCGTGTTTGGTTTTCACGAAGGCCTGATGAAAGTCCTTGTTTTAGAATTAAAAAACGGTGGTGAATGGTATTTGCCGGGCGGTTTTTTACTTAAAAAAGAGCCGATAGAAGAGGCAGCGAACCGCATACTAAAAGAGCGCACGGGCCTTGATGAAATATTTTTGCAGCAGTTTCACGTATTCGGGGATCCCGAAAGGTCAAAGGAACATTTTGATGCCTATAAGGATATGGTCCCTGCAAAAGACAATTGGTTTACCAATCGTTTTTTAACCATCGGTTATTATGCGCTTGTTGATTTTTGCGAAACAAATCCTGCAGCCGACCAATTTTCGGCATTATGCTCGTGGTGCGATTTGAATGATCTGCCTGAATTAAAGCTTGACCATGCGCTGATATTAAAAACGGCCCTTGATACCCTGCGCCTGCAATTGAATTATCAGCCAATAGGTTACAATCTGATGCCAAAACAATTTACCATGCCCGAATTGCAAAAGCTTTATGAAACCATATTGGACAAAAAGCTTGACCGGCGAAATTTCCAGCGACGAATGCTTGGCTTTGGCATATTAAACAGATCGGAACAACCTCGCAAAGGAGGCGCGCATAAGGCGCCTTATCTATACTCCTTCGATCTTGAAAATTATGAGGCTGCTTTGAAGGAGGGTTTTAAAGGGGGATGGTAATGAGATTTCGGATTTACGATTAACTTCATTGAGGGCTTCGCCGTTTACGATTTCGGATTTGCGATATTTTGGATCTGGGAACCTGAGTTCGGATTTGTTGGTTGAGCCGATGACATCACAATTTGCATGGTTTGTTACCTGTGAGCGTGGCACATTACCCACCTCTTTTGGGCCGTGCTGCAGCGCGCCAGGGAGAAGTTGCGGGCATGTAATAATTAATTCTTTTCTAAAACGTATTTATAAGTCACCGTGTCCAGCGGTCCGTAGCCGGTTAACCGCAAAAATATGCCGTCGTAACTGTACTGATAAATGCCGCTTAAATGTAATTTGGCCGGAGTTCCGGCAGGCGGATACGTTGCGTCAAAAAATTGAATGGTGCTGTTCGCGCCGGGTACAAAAGTTCCACGACTGCCGGCGTGCACCGTTGATGTATCCCCGGTAACCTGGTAAGTTGAGTTGGCTTGCATTTCCAGTTGGATATTTGCTTTTACGGTATCAACGGTTGCTGAATTAGCTGGTTGATGCAAGAATATGAACTGCCCTGTAAAAGTTCCCTGCAGCGAAGCGCTGGACTGTGGTGGCGTATAGTCTTTTGAACAACCGGTCGCAAAAGCCAGTACCGCCAGCAGCACCAGTGATTGACAAAGTAGTTTTACTTTCATATCAATTTTCTTTTTATCATTTACGTTATTTTATGGAAAACGCTACATCTATCCGATTATTTTAAATTCCCGTTACTTTTTCCAAAAGCACCCGCCGGGCGTAGTTTGGCATGGACGCTGTCCGAAGTTTTTATCTTCCAATAAGTCGTTGTGAAATGGACGCTAACATGAACCTGAGTTTTTGCTGCTCCACCGCAAACAAATTCGCGTTTATTGCCTTCCTCAAATAAATAATTTAGCTTAGCCTGTAAATTGCTTTTAATGACCAACTACTCCAAATTATTATTATCGCTTATCCTATCCGGCAGCACTAATTGCTTTGCCCAAACCGCCCTGCCCTTGCCGGCAAATTTACAGGAGACCTACGCTAAAGGCACCCGTTCCCATAACGGGGGCCCAGGGAAAAATTACTGGCAAAACTACGCGGATTATACCATCAGGGTAACTTTTAATCCCGAATCGCGCTACCTAAACGGCATAGTATCTGTTGATTACACCAATAACAGTCCGGATACCCTGAACCAGGTTGATTTTAAACTTTATCCGAATCTTTATAAAAAAGGAGCTATCCGTAATATGCCTGTTTTGCCGGAGGACATAACCGACGGCGTTCAAATACAGCAGCTGAGTATTAACAAACAGGCGCAAAATGAAAAACAATGGATGATTGACGGCACAAACATGACGGTTAAAACGTCCGCGATCGCCCCAAAACAAAGCATACACTTTGACATTGCCTATGCCTATATACTGAATAAAACTTCACACATCCGTACCGGGCAGGTTGACAGCGGGGCATTTTTCATAGCCTATTTTTTTCCGCGCATCGCCGTTTATGATGATATTGACGGCTGGAACCAGCAGCACTACCAGGGCATCCAGGAGTTTTACAATGATTTTTGCCATTTTAATGCCGAGATCACGGTACCGGGGGATTACGAGGTATGGGCCACCGGCGACCTCAAAAATGCAAACCAGGTTTACACTGATAAGTTCTCAAAGCGTTTGAGCAATGCCGCTGAAAGTGACACCGTAACCGACATAATTACTGCACCCGATATTAAGGCCGGGAATATTACCGCAAACAAAACCGCCAATACCTGGAAATTTGAAGCCGACAGCGTTACCGACCTGGCCTTTGCCATCAGCAATCATTATTTATGGAAATCATCCAGTTTGGTGGTTGATCCGAAAACGAGGAGGCGCACCAGGGTTGACGCGGTGTTTAACCCCGATCATAAAGGTTATTTTGAGGTGATAAACTACGCCCGTAAAACAGTAGAGGCCATGAGTTATAAATTCCCGAAATGGCCCTACCCCTACCCGCACGAAACTGTGTTTGATGGTTTGGACCAGATGGAATACCCCATGATGGTTAACGACGCGCCCTATGATAAGACCGATGACGATATAGAACTGACGGACCACGAGATATTCCATACCATGTTCCCTTTTTATATGGGCGTTAACGAAACCAAATACGGCTGGATGGATGAAGGATGGGCCACCATAGGCGAATGGCTGATAAGTTCAGTCATCGACCCCAAAATTACGGACCTGTATGCCATAAATAATTATGAAAACTTTGCAGGCACCGAGAACGATCCGCCTATAATAACATTAAGCACGCTGCAGGATGGTATGGCCTACCAGAATAACTCGTACCCTAAACCGGCACTGGGATACTTATATGTTAAAGATATGCTGGGCGATACCCTGTTCACTAAAGCATTGCATTATTACATCAGCCAATGGCATGGCAAACACCCTATGCCTTTTGATTTTTTTAATTGTATAAACACAGGCTCGGGCATTAACCTCAACTGGTTCTGGAAAAGCTGGTTTTTTGACAACGGCGTTCCCGACCAGGCCATCAGCAAAGTAAGCAATCTAAAAAACCGGTATACTGTGACCATTACCAATATTGGCACCAAGCCGGTACCCGTCGATCTTACAATATTCTACAATGATGGCAGCACACAACTATTACACCAAAGTATAGCCTGCTGGAAAAATGGCAATAAAACCGTGACGCTCGGTTTTACTGCCAAAAAAGTCGTTCAAAAGCTGGTTTTGGGAACCGGCTATGATGCGGATGTAGATAAAGAGGATAATGTGTGGATGGCGCACTAAGCCTCACCCTGCTTTAAGATGCCTCAGCTAAACGGCGAAGCCACGATGAATGCCTATAAAAAAAATCACAACATAAATAATCCTCTCCAAAGGAGAGGCCTTGAAAAAAATTTTAAAGCCCTCTCCCTGCGCCGCCGCTAAAGCTAAAGCGCACGCGGTTGGAGAGGGCAGTGTGAGGTGTAATAAGGCTACTTATTTGAATGCAAAGCAACATGGTTTCCTTCGGTATCGACAAAACCGGCCATATAGCCTATCTCATCACTTATCTTGGTTTTTGGCATCATCACCTGGCCACCGGCGCCTGCAATTTTTGCTAAGATAGCCTCCATATCAGGGTTGGCATTCAAATAAACTTTTACGCCGTCGGCGCTTGGTTTGTGGTATGGGCTTTCAACAATGCCGCCACCAACTTTTCCGCTCGTCATATCGATTGGGAAGTACGCCATTTTCATACCCATCATGTCCTGTACAAACATTTCCATAGAAAAAATTTCTTCGTAGAATTTTTTCGCCCTGGCAATATCACTTACGGATATTTCGAACCAGTTTAAAGCATTTGAGTTAGCATCCATTTTTTTTGATTTTTTAGTTTTTAATTGATATTTAAAATTACCTATGTGATATTAAGTTATTGTGTATTCAACAATAAATTGTCCGGGACTTATTTCTATCCAAACCTACTGTCATTTACCGATACTGATAGCGTGTAAATACGACAACCTTAGGGGTTGATTGCGACAATGGAATGTTGTAAGTTTGACAAAGATTTGCAGGATTAAAGGATTATCATAATGTTAATTGACATTGATCTTGTAAATCATTCAAGTCATAAAATCCTTATTAAACCTCTCAAGCTATGAAACACGTATCCGTTTTAGTTCCAAACAGCCCCTGCATATTAAGCAGTGTAATTGGAGCTTACAAGGTATTTTCTACCGTGAACATGACCCTCGCGAGCCAGGGTAAAAGACCTTTTTTTGATATAAAAATGGTTGGGATTACTCCCGAAACTTCACTGTATGATGGGCTTTTTGTTGTACGACCGGATACCCTGCTGGAAGAAATAAAGAAAACCGACCTGATCATAATCCCGGCCATACAGGGAGATATGCCTACCAGCCTTAGAATGAACTCCGCTTTTATCCCCTGGATATTTGATCAGTATAAACAAGGGGCCGAAGTTGCCAGCCTGTGCACAGGCGCGTTTTTACTGGCGTCGACCGGGTTGCTGAAAGGTAAAAAATGCTCGACCCATTGGGTAGCAGCAGACGCCTTCAGGCAGGCATTCCCCGAAGTGAAATTGATGCCTGAAAAGATCATAACTGATGAGTTTGGCGTGTACTCCAGCGGCGGGGCGTATTCATTTTTAAACCTGATGATATACCTGGTTGAGAAATTTTGCGGCCGCGAAATGGCTGTTTATTGCTCAAAAATGCTCGAAATTGAGATCGAGCGTAAAAGCCAGTCGCCATTTGCTATTTTTACCGGGCAAAAAGATCATGAAGATGAGCCGATCAAGAAGGCACAATTGTTTATGGAAAATAACGTAAGCAATAAAGTGTCGGTGGAGGAGCTTTCAGATATGTTTGCCATCAGCCGCCGTAATTTTGAGCGCCGGTTTAAAAAAGCCACCTCGAACACCCCCGTTGAGTACCTGCAGCGCGTAAAAATAGAGGCCGCCAAAAAAAGCCTCGAATCAAGCCGCGAAAATATTAATGAAGTGATGTATTCCGTGGGATATTCCGACAGCAAGGCATTTCGTACCATGTTCAAAAAAATAACGGGATTGTCGCCGGTGAGTTATAGAAATAAGTATAACAGGGAAATGTTGGTTGCTTAAATGGGGAAGTCGAAATGCCCGTTTCGGAAAGTAGATGCTTTTTTGATTTTTTTGGATTTTTGCTGAACAACCTTAACTTTATGATAGCTTATATGACAATAGTAAATCAAACCAAAACAGGTCAAAATGAAAATCAAAACAATTCTTTTCTGCTGGCTGCCAACTTTCATCATTGTTTTTGGCCTTAACGGCGTTTTCCACGGACAACTTGCCGCTAACTTTTTTGACACAAACCTTATTCAACTCGAGCCTGCCATTCATAAAATGAAAGACACCGATCCACTTTGGGTGGGTTTACTTGACCTGGTCCTCACTTTCGGAATGACCTATTTTATTACCGCAAGGCGGGAGGGTAAAATTAATTTGGGCAATGCTGCATTTGCCGGCGGACTGCTTAATTTGATTTCTTCAGGTACCTGGAATTTTGCAAATGCAGCAATGTTTAGCTGGTCGGTTACGGTAACCATTTGCGATATAACCTGGCATATTTTATTAGGAGCATTTGGCGGCCTCATTATCGGCGCAATATACAACCGTGTCCAAAAGCGGGCGGGCGCTGTTAAACTTTCCACTAATATTTAAAAAATTAGATTTGTCAACTTTTAAAAAGTTGACAAATCTAAACTATAGGTTGATTGGTCGATGTTATCCTTTTGGATAAACATAAGCCGTTGATTCTTCTTTCATTTTGATCGGGCGCACCTCTATCCTGGCGGTTGTGGTATATTCAAATTCGGGATTGCCTTGTGCAATGGCAATGGCGTCATCAAGGTCTTTTGCAAGGATATGATAATAGCCCACGATCACTTCCTTGCTTTCATTATAGGGCCCGTCCTTCCAGGCATTTTTTGAGCCGGAGATCATTTTACCTTCGCGTACCAGGGGCTGCGCGCTTTTGAGATTTCCGTTTTCCATAAGCTTCTCAATATACACCCTGCATGCATCTAAAAACTGCTTGTTTTCTTCGGGCGAAAATGCTGATTTGCTGTCCGCATCGTTGCGGATAAGTAACATAAATTCTTTCATAGCTTTAGTTTTTAATAAATAATCGCTGTTGATTTTCCCAATGACAATCAATTTTTAAAAAAGGGACATGGCAGTAAATATTTTTTTAAATTTCATCAAAATCCTATCCAACCGGCACCAGTAATTCCGAAGCGGGCAAATTACCATCCAGGAATTGCAATAACTGCGTGCACGCGATCTCCGCAAATTCCGCAAAAACTTCTTCAACCGTCCAGCCAATATGTGGGGTAAGCATCACGTTGTTTAACGAGCGTAACGGCGAATCGACCGAAAGCGGCTCATGGGCAAAAACATCCAGCCCGGCGCCTGCCAGCGGGCCATTTGTTAACGCCGCTATCAACGCATCTTCATCTATAATTGCACCGCGTGAAGTGTTTATCAAAACAGAACCGGGTTTCATGCTCTGCAAGCGTTCAGCATTCAACAAACCTGTTGATTCTGGCGAAAGCCGCAGGTGAATACTTACCATATCACTCGTGCGCAGCAGTTCGTCCAATGGCAGCCGTGGAATGTCATCGGATATAGCGGCAGTGCCCGCTTGTCTTTCCCAGGCCACTACATCCATATTAAAAGCAGTTTTTGCTATCCGGGCAACGTTACTGCCGTGCCTGCCCATGCCCAATATACCAAGGCGACGGCCGGCTAGCGTGCGGCCCGTAAGCAGGGGCCACTCACCAGCGCGCATGGCATGTTGTGCTTGTGGTACCAAATGCAAAAGGCCGAGCATTATAGCCATGGTAAGCTCCGGCACGGATGCCAGCGGCGCTTTTATGCGCCGACCAAGGGCAATAGCAATGCCACGCTTTTGCGCTGCCGCCTGGTCAATGTGGTAGGCATGTCCGCCTGTTTGCAGCACGAGTTTTAATTGTGGCAGCCGGGCAAAAACCTGTTCGGTTAAGGCTGTCCGCTCGCGCATGGCCATTAGGAAATTTACGTTGGATAATTCGGCATCAGGCACTTGATCAATGGGTACGGGCAGGAACTTTATATCTACCTGCTCTTTTAAACTGGCCCAATGGGGAGATGCCGCGACCAGCCCTTCCCAATCGTCTAATATCAATAGTAAAGGTTTCATTGGCGCTAAATTAAATACAAATTAAGTGAGTCGCTATAGATTTTCAAACCTTTTCCACCCACAAATAAGCCCGTTTGCTTGGGTGCTCTATGTTCACATAAGGATAACGTTCTATCGCATCAATTATCTTAAAATTTGTATCTCTTAGTAATTCAATAATTTTTTCTGTCCTGAAAAAATAAAAATCAATATCCACCGCAACGCCGAAAAACTCATCCCGGTGAAAAATTTCATCCCCAATATGGAATGCAAGCAAAAATTGCCCTCCGCCGGTTAAAACCCTGTTTATTTCAGCAAAAGCGGTCCGTAACTCGTCGTCGTTAAAATGTACGATGGCATAAAACGCAACGGCCGAGGCAAAATATCCATTCGTGAAATCAAGCTTAAGCATATCAGCGGTTTGAAATTGCAGGCCGGGATTAAGTTGTTTTGCTTTGCTGATCATTCCGGGGGAAAGATCGGTCCCGACAATATTTTCTACCCCGTTTTCGGCCAAAAATTTGGTGGTTTGTCCCGGCCCGCAGCCCAGGTCGATCATTTTCCCTTTGGCTTTGTTTTCGGCGGCAAATTGCCGGAGCAACAGCCTGTCGAGCGGTTTTTTTGATAGCTCGTCGAATAAATTGGCGGCGTATTCTCCGGCGGTGGCGTTATAGCAGGCTATGATGTTTTGTTGGGTCATTTTAAAAGGAAATTTGCTAAAACTTCAACATTTTCAAATACACGCTTTCAAACCTTTTAGGCCATAAAAACTGTAGTGCCGGTAAAAACCACGCATTTCTGCCTATCCGGTAGCTAAATTTTGGCTCTTTTGTATTTATTATTTTTAAAACCAGTCCGGCCACAGGCTCAGGTGTTTGTGCGGTTGTAATTGCCTGCCTGACAAAATCCATTACGCGTTTTCTTATCCTATCATAACCAGGAATAGTAACCGCAACACGTTCCCCTGAGGCGGCAATATTGGTTTTGTAGAATGATGGCTCAATAACCGATACCTGGATGTTAAATTGCTTCACTTCCAGCCTGAGCGATTTAAAAAGTCCTTCCAGCGCGTGTTTTGATGCAGAATAATAGCCCACCATCGGCGCACCAATTAAACCGTAATACGAACCGATAGTGATAATTTTACCGCTTCCCCGTTCGCGCATAAGCGGCAGGATGGCTTTTGTTATTTTAACTACGCCCCAAAAATTTGTTTCGAATAGCTTTTGGGCCTGTTCAACAGGAGTTTCTTCTATCGCACCACCAAGGGACGACCCTGCATTATTGATCAACACATCCAGTGCCTGCGTTTTCGTCAACAACAGTTCAATACATTTTTTTATAGATTCATCCGAAGTAACATCCAGCGGCAAAAGCTCAAAGGGAACATTGTGTTTCTCAGGGTAACGCCCGGTTCCAAATACTTTGAAACCATTCTCGTGAAGCTTATTCGCGATCATCAAACCTATTCCCGAGGTTGCGCCTGTAACTAATACTGTTTGCTGGTTCATCTGGGTTGTAAGGGTTGTAAGGGTTGTAAGGGTTGTAAGGGTTGTAAATGTGCCGATTTTTAACATTATAATCTTTGCAACGTCTTTAACTTATTTTTTAACATTTACAACTTGCAATAGGCCAAACAACCCTACAACTTCAATTTTTTCAAGTACCCGCTTTCAAACATACCGGGAGATAAAAACTGCAGCGTTGGTAAAAACTTTGAATTTTTGCCTATAGGGTAGCTATATTTTGGCTCTTTTGTATTTACAATTTTTAAAATCAGTTCGGCTACCGGCTCGGGAGTGGGTGCGCTGGCAATTGATTCTCCGACAAAATCAGTTGCGCGTTTTCTTATCAAATCATAATCAGGAATAGTAGCTGCAACACGCTCCCCGGCGGTACCAATATTGGTTTTATAAAAAGCCGGCTCAATAACCGACACCTTTATGTTAAATTGCTTCACTTCGAGCCTGAGCGATTTAAAAAAGCCTTCGAGCGCGTGTTTGGAAGCAGAATAGTAGCCGATAATCGGGGCGCCAATTAAACCGGACAACGAACCCGTGGTAATAATTTTGCCGCTTCGCTGTTCGCGCATAAGGGGAAGGATAGCTTTTGTCACTTTAACCACGCCCCAAAAATTTGTTTCGAACAGCTTACGGGCCTGTTCAACCGGGGTTTCTTCTATTGGTCCGCCAAGGGATGAGCCTGCGTTATTGATCAGCACATCCAATACCTGCGTTTTAGCGAGTAACAGTTCAATGCATTTTTTTATGGATTCATCTGAATTAACATCCAGCGGCAAAAGCTCGAAAGGGACTTTGTGCTTATCCGGGTGCCGCCCTGTTCCAAATACCTTGAAGCCGTTTTCGTGAAGCTTATTAGCGATCATCAAACCTATTCCCGAGGTTGCGCCGGTTACTAATACTGTCTGCTGATTCATGTTTTTTGGTTGAAAAAGTTGTAATGGTTGTAATACCATATTTCCTATTCAAATCTACCCAAATACATTTCAACAGAAAATCATTCCTGAATCATTTTTGTGTGTTTGGACTTTGCATAAAGGCCATACAACAGCTGGTAATGTTCCCGATAATTTATAGTAAAACTTCAAAACAATTAGTTGGCTAAACCGTTTTTATATTATAACCTTTCAATATTTATTAAAAAGCACCTGCATTTATTGATTCAGTCAATAAGGCTAAGACAGGCCAGCAGGGAAAAAACCGCCCTGTTACTAATCATCAAACATCCATGCCCCTATCGTTAAGAAAATGATCATGCCTGTTATATATTTTACAATTAATTTATTTTGTCATGATCATACTTATTTTCTTTATAGCCCACTGGTTCCTGTCATTGTTTTTTCAAACATTTTTTCAGCACCGTTACGCCTCGCACCGCATGTTTACCACCAGTAAATTCTGGGAGCGCGTGTTTTATTTAATGGCCTACCTGTGCGAAGGCGCGTCGTTCTTAAACCCCCGCGCGTATGCTATTATGCACCGGGAACATCATGCTTACAGCGATACCGCAAAAGATCCGCATTCGCCTCATTTTTTCCCGGACGTATTTCAATTGATGAATTATACCATCAATACATTCGGAGATTATTTACAAAAAAGCAGGACTACGGAAGACCGCTTTAAGGGCAATTATCCCGAGTGGCCGTTGATCGACCGGATGGGGTCTTCTTTACTTTCAAGACTGCTGTTCGGTGCCGCGTATACTTCTTTTTATATAATTTTTGCCGCGCATTGGTGGCTATTTTTGTTGCTGCCTATCCATTTTTTAATGGGCCCGATACATGGTGCCATTGTAAACTGGTGCGGGCATAAATATGGGTACACCAATTTTGATAATAAGGATAAATCGAAAAATACCACCCCTTTTGATTTCTTATTGCTTGGCGAGCTGTTCCAGAACAACCACCACAAGCACCCCAACAGCGCCAACTTCGGGGCGAAATGGTTCGAGATCGACCCGGTTTACCCGGTAATGCGGTTAATGCATTGGATGCGGATCATAAAGTTGAGGAAGGCGTTTTAGGGGGTGGAATACCAATTTATTATGGGTTTTCATTAGTCTTGAGATGCTCTGCAAAAAAAGGGTCGTCTGGCCGAACTTGTTTCGGCATCTCACAGGATGTTCACGCCTGCCAGGTAAGCGACTTGCATATAGCAGACCTATCCCATGTTTACCTTTATGTGGGGTGCCGAAATAAATTCAGCATGACGAGATTGTTTTTTTGATAGGCGACTTCGCCGGGACAAATATTCTTTTCTTCGGAGTATCCTCCAATTTTTACCCTCCAATTACCAATCCTTTTTTATCTTGCAACTTTTAACTCCATAGCATGCATAGAGGCGGTATTTTAATTGTTTTTTTGATCATCGCGGCCCTCAGCCTGCTGTTTGATTGGTATGTTTTCTTCGGCCTAAAAACATTTACGAACGACTGGCAGTCGAAACAATTACGATACTCGGTAACTTTTGGATACCTGGTTATTTCGGTAGGTGTAACGGCCACGCTGCTGATTGGCTTAGGCAGTTTCAGCACGGCGAAGGGGATGACACCCTTTCACGAATGGGTGCTAAGCCTGTTCCTTACCTTTTTCTTTACGAAACTATTTTTTGTGCTGGTTTTGTTTTTGGGCGATATAGGCCGGTTTTTTTATGGGATCGTAAACTATATCGCAAAACCAAAAGGAAAAGTTATTGAACCGTTTTTCCCGGCAAGGCGCAAGTTTATCAGCGAGATTGCCATACTGGTTGCTGCGGTTCCGTTTACCAGCTTTTTTTATGCGATGCTGAAGGGTAAATACGATTTTAAGCTGCATAAGGAAACCCTTTATTTTGATGACCTCCCTGATGCTTTCGACGGCTTTACCATTACCCAAATATCTGATATCCATTCGGGCAGTTTTGATAATACTGACGCCGTGCAAAGGGGTATAGATATTGCCAAAGCGCAAAAAAGCGACTTGTTTGTTTTCACTGGCGACCTGGTGAACAATGCAGCCTGGGAAATTGAACCTTATATGGACCGTTTCAGTCAGCTTAAAGCGCCCTACGGACAATTTTCCATCCTCGGCAACCATGACTACGGCGATTACATCACCTGGGATAGCGAAGCCGAAAAAGCGGCAAACCTGGACAAGCTGAAGCAGCACCATAAGGCACTTGGCTACCACCTGCTGCTGAATGAAAACGTGGTGATTGAAAAAGGCGGCCAAAAGCTCTCGCTCGTCGGCGTAGAGAACTGGGGCAGGGGATTTATACAGCTTGGCGACCTGGATAAAGCGCTGCAAGGCGTTGACAAGGATGCCTTTAAAATACTATTATCCCACGACCCCACCCATTGGGAAGAAAAAGTGCGGTATCACCCAACAACCATACATTTAACCCTTGCCGGTCATACACACGGCGCACAATTCGGCGTTGAAACAGCCCATTTCAGATGGAGCCCGGTGCAATACCGCTACCTCGACTGGGCCGGTTTGGTTAACGAAAAGAACCGTTACCTGTATGTGAACCGGGGGTTCGGATTTTTAGCTTTTTCGGGAAGATTGGGTATTTGGCCGGAAGTTACGGTGATTACATTGAAGAAGAAGATGGCCTGATTGCGGAAGTCGGAATGCCGAATGCGGAATTAAAAATATCGCTATTCAGAACCAGCATTGTAAATACCTTTTTACCTTTCACCTTTCTCAAAATATCCTGTAACTAATGCCAAAACGGATAAGTTCGCTATGTGTTTCGGGGGCGGGGGTTGAGGTACCCCCGGCATTTACATCGAGGTTTGAGGCGAAGTTGGTAAGCCCGTGTGCGTAGCCGGCTGTAAGCCCAAACCTTTTATACCATGCAGCGACACCTAATCTAAGGCGTATATCAGTTGGCGATTTGGGCAGTTTATTATCTACTTTATAAACTGTGCCATCATTTGTAGTTGCGCTCCCCTTATCATACGAGTTAACATTAAAACTAACATCCACCCCCGGCATAATATCGATTTTTATTTTTTTAAGATCTAAACGATAACCCAAATAGGGGTTAATATTGAAATTTTGAGTTTGCAAAGCAGTTTGTCCTTTAGCAGGAGGAGGCGGAGGCGATTCCGCAGGGCCGAATAAAGCAAACTGGGGATAAACGCTGTTTATGTCTACTATACTTCGCAAAACATCATAACCGCCCTGCACACCGGCTATAAAGCCACTTTTACTTACATATTGCGCTTGTATATCACCACCATAACTAAAACCATTTTTATTGCCATAAGGATTATTCGTGTTGCCTTGCGGAGGGGTACCACCAGAGGAGTTAATAAATGAAGTGGACGTAGTTGCATTGCCCGAATAATGAAACAAGCCCAAGTTAGCCTGGAGCGATAGTTCTATCTTTTGAGCAAACAACCGCGTTGATAAAAATAAGATGGATAAGGTCAGTAAAATTACCTTCATTTTTTAGTTGGTTGAAAGTTGAATTTCAGGTTTATCCCGCCTGCGCCAAAGCGAATATTTTGCGAGCCCATGCCGTCGAGCGGGTACTTTAAAAATGGCTCGAGGATGAGGTGATTTTTACCTAAAGGATAGCCAACACCAAAAGCCAGGTTGAGCGTTTTTGCGAAATAAAAGCTTTCAAAATTATTGCGTGAAGTTTGATTCTGTATTTGCTGTAAGGAAGGAGAAAACAAGGCAGGATAGTTATACTGATACGTATAAGTTTCGTTAATAAAGGTGCCCGAACTTAAGCCTGCTATAACGTAAAAGTCGTACTTTTTCGGATTAAAATCATATTTCAGGTTTAATGGAATATCTAAACTAACCATGTTTGCATCATAATTTTTTAATGAAGGCACCGTCGCCACGTTAGCCGCGTTGCTTACCACACTGGCCGGACTGGCTAAACTATATGTACTAAATGAATTTGACGCAGCGGGCACAGCAAAACTTGATTGTGTATTCGACGGTATCGCTGTATTGAAATTTAAGGAGTTTTGCCCAACCGTTAAGCCTGTAACCAGTTTAAGGTTTTTGGCGATCTTAATTTCAGCAGTAACGCCGGCGCCTAAATTTGCATTGTTACTGCTCCCTTTGGCATAGTTAAAATAGGTAGCTGCATAAACGCCAAAATGAACTTTCCCTGAATTTTCATCGAGTTTTTTTGTTTTTGCGGACTGGTTGTCGGCAAACATATCATTTATTGATTTTGCGGGCTGTTTATGCTTAATAGTATCAGTAACATGGGTTGAATTATTTGTTGTCCCGGCGGTTGCCAGTTGCTGGGCCTGCGAATTACCAACAGTCTGTGTAGTTTTTGGAATGGTGACAGCGGTTGTATTATTTACCCCGGGAGTGATTGCCAATTGTTGCGGTGGGTTAGCAACCACCGGGTTAGCTTTTGGAATAGCCGTAATTGTTTTTGCATCATTTACATAAGGAGTAACCGCCAATTGTTGCGCAGGTGAATTATTAGCCGCTTTTTTAGCGCCAGGAGTGGTCTTAGCCAGGTAGCTTTTTTTGACTGACCCACCACTTGAAAGTAGCGTACTTACGCGTGTACCTTGTGTGTTCTTATTAGCTGCTCCCCCTATTTTCGGTGTAGTTGATTGCATTGCTACAATATTATCCGCAACAGATTTAGCCGGATTTGCTGCATGAATTGAATGGGTTTTAGAATTGGTGTTCTGCTGGCTCTTATTCGAAGCTAAATTTTCAGAAGGGGCGTGCTTTGCGTTTTTAGCTATAGATTTTTGAGGCTGATCATTTTTGCTGTACATCCACACACCGATCCCTAAAAACAAAAACAATAATGCAGCGGCGGCCCACCACATCCATGCAAATGCACGACGTTTCGCCTCTTCTTCAGGAAATTTCTTCCTGAGCTGCAGCCAGCCTTCTTCAGCCGAAGGATCTTCGACTTTTTCGAAAACCTTCCTGATGTGGTTCTTCAGGTCGTTGTCAAACTGATCATCCATGTCTTTGCGTTTCTGATCTTAAAACTGTTCTTAATTTTTCTTTAGCCCTGCTCAGGTAAACCCTCGAAGAACTTGCAGGTATTACTAACAACTCCGCAATCTCGTCATGACTGTATCCATCAATCTCGTATAAATTAAATATAGCCATTTGTATAGCAGGCAATTCCTTCATCATTTTTAAAATGTCCTGAACATTCAGGGTTTCAATAGCATTTGCACTGATCATCGGCATAGCATTTTCCAGGTCGACATTTAACTGGAATTTTATGTCTTTTCTGCGACGGTCAATTGCTGTGTTAACTAAAATAGTGCGCAGCCATGCTTAAAATGGCTTATCGCTGTCATAATTGTTTATCGCATTAAACACTTTAATAAAAGCGTCATTTACCACTTCCATTGCATCGTCGCGGTTAAAACTATACCGAAGGCTAATCCCCATAGCATATCCGTAGAAGTGCTTATACAGCAGTTCCTGGTATTTTAAGCTGCCTGTTTTGCATTGACTGATGATCTCTTCTTCAGCAATACTCCGGGGTTGATGCATTAAACGTGTTTAATTCAGCCTGAATTTTATTAGTGTTCTATCCAGTACGTGATGAATGATGAAATTGCTACAATGGGTTTGAAATTAGTTGATTAAGTGGGCAGGTGAATGATGAATAGTGAATAGTCAGCAGAGAGTAGTCAGTAATCGATGAACAAATATTCTTTAGGTGTAACCCACAGCCCTTCACTCCCTATTCACCACTCACCACCCAGAATCACCCCCTCCCACTAATTCCCGGTATATTTCAAATTGTAGTAATAAGTAAGGGTGTCTAAAGCACCATAAGCAACCAATTGTAAATTTGTGCCATTGAAAATGTAATCATAAACCCCGGCTAAATGTATTTTTTTAGGGGTCCCGGTTGGTGGAAAAGTTTTATCTACAAATAGCATAGTATAATTACTTTGATTTACACCGTAGCTGCCAAAGCTTCCGGCGTGTACTGTTGCGGTGTCGCCTGTAACTGTATATCCCGTGGCTGGTTCAATTTGCAATTGTATGTTTGCGGTGAGGCTATCCTTCAACCCTGTTTTGGAGCTTGTATGTGTAAGCTTGAACTGCCCTGTAAAAGTTCCCTGGGGTATGGTATTAGAAGGTGGCGTATTGCTTTTTGGGATACATCCGGTAGCAAAGGCAAACACCAATGGCAATAAGTAAAGTAATCTTTTCATATTCATTCAGATTTTATTAAGATACGTGATTTTTCATATTAACGTAACAATATATTCGCTTATTTTATATTTTTTTCGCTTCCTCCCAAAATACGTCCATCTCGGCCAGGCTCATATCATGCAATTGTTTACCGTTTTCATTAGCCTTGCTCTCAAGGTATTGGAAACGTTTTATAAATTTACGATTAGTTTTTTCCAAAGCATCTTCCGGGTTAATATTTATAAAGCGGGCATAGTTAATTAATGAAAACAATAGGTCGCCAAATTCATTTTCAGCTCTTTCATGGTCGATGGTAGTTTCATCTTCAGCGTTAAACTCATTTCTGAACTCCTGCATTTCTTCCTCTACTTTGGCCCATACCTGGCTTTTCTCCTCCCAGTCGAACCCAACGCCGCGCGCTTTTTCCTGTATGCGCGATGCTTTTACCAGCGCAGGCAGCGAAGCGGGCACCCCGCCCAGTACCGATTTGTTGCCCTCTTTTAGTTTGATCTGCTCCCAGTTACGTTTTACATCATTTTCGTCCTGTACCTCCACATCGCCGTAAATATGCGGATGGCGGTTTACCAGTTTGTCACAAATGCTGTTAAGTACATCCACAATAGTAAAATCATTGGTTTCCGATGCTATCCTGGCGTAAAAAACCAGGTGCAGCATAATATCGCCCAGCTCCCTTTTTATTTCGGGCATATCCTCGCTTAATATGGCATCCGATAGTTCATACGTTTCTTCAATGGTTAAATGCCGCAAACTTTCAAGCGTCTGTTTTTTATCCCAGGGGCAATTGAGGCGCAGGTCGTCCATAATGGTAACGAGCCTGGTAAAAGCAGCTGCTGGCGTGGATGCGGTGGATGGCGGTATTAATGGCATATTATTTTCACTAATTGTCGCGAATTTTTTCGAATTACACGAATTATGGGCAAAAATAGGGTTTTAAGTCGGAAAGACCGAAAGCCCGGAAGTCCGAAGGACCTGAAGAAGATTTTTAAGTATTGATAAGAATTTTTATTGGCTTCGATATAAGTAATTTTCTAATGACGACAGCAACAAAAGAATTCTGGGATTGGTTTAAAAAGCACAACAAGTCATACCTGTTTGTGGATGAAGTTGATGAAGATGTGAGGGAACAATTGCTGAATGACCTGCAAGATCATCTTCATGAGTATTGTGATCAGCTTTACTTCCAGGTTGGTGGTATGCCCGGAGAAGACCAGGACCTTATCATAACTGCGGAAGGAAATAGTGATTTTTTTGAACAAGTTGAAACACTCGTAAATAATGCGCCAGTTATTGATAATTGGAAATTTGTCGCGTTTATTCAGCAAATAAATGATTTGGATACAACTAATTTTGAAGGTGTTGAACTTAGGCCGCGTGAGATGTGGTTTTTGCCATTAGAGAGCGCCGGCATGCCTAAGTCAATTGGTATTAGAGTTTGCACGCCGAATTATGACATTGTTAAAGAAAGTAAATGGTTTAAAGCCGCTGTATATAAGGTTCTTGATGCAGTGTTAGGTGAAAAATCGTTTGCGATGGATATTGACCATATTGCTTTTGGTTTACTTCCTACGAATCCGGCAGAACAAGGAATGATTGAATTATCTGAGCTTCCCGCGTATGTAAAATGGAAAAAGTCTAAACAAAGCAAATAAATGATTAATTATTGTCAATAATATGCCCGACTACAACCAAATGCTCTATAACATAGAGATCCATTCCGCTGAAGGGATCCGCCGCTATTTTGAGGAAGGCGGCAATCCAAACGAAGTACATGAAGGCGTGCCGCTGTTTACCACGATGATAGAGATGTATACGCGCACGCCAAGATTTCCAGGCTGCGTAAAAGCTTTTATCGATGCCGGCTTGGAATTTGAAGACAAGGCTTTGCTGGCAGTTTTAATTGATGATGCTGAAAGGCTTGAAGCATTGATTATTAATGATCCGGCCATCGTATCAAAAACCTATTCTTCTTATAATAATACCTACACACCCTTAACAGGCGGTACATTAATTCATTTTTGTGCCGAATACAATAGTGTGGCCTGTGCAAAAGTGCTGGTAAAACATGGCGCCGATGTGAATGCCCGGGCTGGTGTTGATGAACATGGTTTTGGCGGGCACACCCCTATTTTTCATACTGTAAACCAAAACAGCAATAATTCTATTGATATGATGCATTTTCTGCTCGAAAAATCTGCCGATCTTACTATTACAGTAAAGGGTTTAATATGGGGAAAAGGGTATGAGTGGGAAACATTTATTCCTGCAGTAAACCCGATCAGCTACGCAATGATGGGCTTGCTTCCGCAGATGCACCGCAAACAGGAAACTGTAGCGGAAGTGGTATCACTGCTGATTAAACATGCTTATGGGATTGATTATACTCCTCCAAATGTGCCGAATGCTTATTTGAAAAGTTAGATTTGTCAACTTTTAAAAAGTTGACAAATCTTTGGAATCAGCACTATATTTATAAATTATTTAATAAAAACATACCCCACCGTTAACCTTGAATTGATTTTAATTTTTCAACTTACGTTAAAATTTACAGAACAAATGGCCCGGAAAATTTACCTTATTTTATTTTTGTTGTTATCAGCAGGCTTTACGCTTAAGGCGCAAACTATGGACGGCGGCTTAACGAATAGCTCTTTAGGCCAGTCGCAGCCTTTTCTGTATACCATGAATGGACTCAACCCAGCTGCACAGCACTGGAGTCTCAATTATTCAGGAGGTTATGGCCAATACACCGTCACCTCGCTGGGCTTCGACGGCGTCGAACAGCACATAGGAGTTAAAGGCTATCTGGGCAACCGGTTTACGATACTGACAAACATGGGTATCGGGCTCGGCAGCAGAGGCAATACGCAGACCTATCAGCAGGCGGAAGTTTTTAAGGACTTTATCGGGGGTAAAAATCCTACTGGTTTCAGATTTGGCACCAGCCTGGGTGTAATCAGGGAGTTCAGTAATGATCTCGTAATCCTGAGCCGGTTTAACGCGGCCTACGAAAACCTGGCCTGGAAGTTTGCGGCCAACGCCCGGCTTGAAAAAGCATTCGCGACCGGCAGGGACGGGTACGACGTGATCTCGAGCTTTGGCATACTAAGAAGAATTGATGGCCAGTTATTCGGAGGTGTGGAAGCCGTTGGACAAGATTTGGAAGGTTTGTGGGCGACCGATGCCGAAGGAGGCGCTAAAGTATTAATAGGACCCTCGTTAAATTTTGTGCCCGTGGGTTCACGGCTATCTTTTTCACTCAATGCAGGCCCGATCTTATACGTCACGCATAGCACAATAACTCCTTATGATTCGGCTGTTAGGGAATTACCGTTAAACAATGGTTTTACAGTAAAATTTAATGTAGGTTTTAATTTTTTATAAAAGCTTAACAGCTGAAGCATTGCTGGCTATTTTTCCACCGTCCAAACTTTCAAAAATCAGCGAAATCCAAAAATCAGCTTAATCAACGGTTCAGACAAGCTTCACCGCCCTTAGCATCTCCCTTTTTCCCGGCGCGCCAGGCGCTTTTTCAACCTTGCAACCCAATGCTTTTAACGCACGTTTAAGGTTGCCGGTAATTGCATAAGTAACAAATATTCCGCCCGACTTCAAAAACTGAAGGGTATGGCCTATTGCAGCCTCGTCCCACATTTCAGGTTGGCGGGCAGAGGCAAAGGCATCGAAGTAAATAATATCATATTGCTTTTCCGAATGAAAATCCGACAGTTTGCAGCGGGCAATTTGCAGTTTGCAGTAAGGATTTAGTTCGATAGGAGATGTGAACAATTCTTGGTAATTGCTAATAAATTTATGCCACAATTCTTCTGATACATATTGATCGTACCCGGTTTGGCTTATCATCGCCAAACTTAAGGGATAAGCTTCAATACCGACATAGTCAAGCGCAATTCCCTTTTCAGTGCAAAGATCAGCGCTTAGCAAAAAATTCAAGCCTGTTCCGAAGCCAACTTCCAATATGGAGACAGGCGAGCCATGAGTGGCTTGCTTCGCATCCAAAAAATAACACAAACCGGAATTCACAAACACATGCCTGCTCTCTTGCAATGCCCCATGCTTTGAATGGTAATTTTCGCCAACATCAGCGTTGTAAATGGTATTTGAACCGTCGGCAGTTTTTACAATTTCAAGCATATTATTTGCTGGGATTACACCGGTTATAGTTGTGATTACACCGATTATACGATGATTTCTCGGACGTCAGACCTCTGACTTCAAATTTCCGATTTCAATCACCGCTTCCCCGAGGTCGTAAACCGGAACCGTGGTTATTTTCGCCGAGATAATGCTAACAGCCGCTGCCGACCGGTAGCCTGCCGCACAATGTACAACAATAGGTTTATCAGTAGGTATCTCGCTTACGCGTTCACGCAATTCAGGTAGCGGAACTGTCAAAGCATGGCCGAATACCAGGCCTTCTTCGGTTTCACCATGGTTTCGCACATCAACGATCGTATATTTTTCAGGAGAGGACTTAAAATCATTTAAATCCATCTCCGACGATTTAATGGTCATTGTTGCCGGAGGTAACAATGCAGCTTTGATGTGTTGTTCGTAGCCTATTTTGGCTATTTTTTCTATCACGGTATCCAAATCTTCATCATTAGCTGCTATTAAATAAAACTGTTCGTCCGGATTTATGATCGCGCCCAACCATGTTTCAAAATGGTCACCGTCCTGCAGGTTTATGGCGCCCTTTATGTGGCCATTTCTGAATGCCGGTGCATGCCGGGTATCAATCATCGTAGTGTTTTTTTCTAAGGGGAAATTATTACTGATCCTCAAAACTCCGTCAATGCCATCATGAAATGAACCTGCGCCTTTTTTATTGATCTCTACATCAACGGGGAAATATTTTGGAACAAAGGGCTGGTCGGTCGTGAGCGTTTTTACAAAGGTCAGCTCGTCCATTAATTGCAATGCATAATTTCGCGCAGTTCGCGACCAATGGTGCTTTGTAAGTCGGGACTAATGTTTTTTCCGCACAATGAACCCGGCCCGTGTGTTGGGTAGACCACTATATTATGGGGCAATACCATCAGCTTTTTGCGGGTTGAATGATACATTTGCCGGGCCAGTTCCTCCTTTTTGGCGGTTATATTACCCACATTTTCGCGCAGGTCCGGGCGGCCTACATCACCGACGAACAAAGTATCGCCGGTAAACAGGGCCTTATCGTGTCCATTCTCATCAACAACTAAAATACAAATTGAATCGGGCGAATGGCCGGGAGTGTTGATGGCTTTCAGCTTAATATCATTCAGGCTTATCACATCGCCATCGTCAAATGTTTCATGCGGGTAACCCGCGCCGGTCAGTTTGCTGACATAAATAACAGCGCCCGTGGTTTGATGAATTTCCAGGTGCGAGCTAACAAAGTCGGCATGCGGGTGTGTTTCAATCACGCCGACTATTTCGGCTTCATGCAAGGTTGCAAAATCATAGTAATGCTGCGGGTCGCGGGCCGGGTCGATCACGATCATTTTGCCCATCCTGATGATGGCATATGAGGCATGTGCCAAACCGTTATCGTAAAATTGGTGAATAATCATTTGGGCGCAAAGATATATTGAATTTCGGATTTCGGAATTTCGATTTCGGATTTATTGGATTCTTAATTTTGGAATTATTTTTGTTTTATTATTTTCGTTTACAAAATTTTATTCCTAATCCGAAATAAAAGCCAATCGGAAATCCGAAACGGCGCAGCCCTCTTGAGCACCTTAAAAAAACAAACAACAGCGAAAAATCCGACATCACTCCCCCTCTCTTTTCACCAGCAATACTTCATCCCCCTCAAGCGGAAGGTAGCCATATTCATAGCAAAAATGATATGTTTTGCCATTTTGGGTTTGATAGCTGCGGGTATGGTATTCAAAATCAAAACCTTTAGCCGTCAATTTTTTGCGGGTAGTTTTTGTTTTGCCGGACGGGTTTAATTCTTCCAGTATCCGGCGGTTCCGGCGCAGGATGTTATTGACATTGCGCACCAAATTGTAGCTGTTGCTGTTGAGCTGGTTGTTATAATTGTTGCGGCAAAGGTCGTTACAGAACTTTTTATCTGCCCTGCCATGCAGCACTGTGCCACAATCCAGGCAAACTCTTTCTTCATTCATTTTTTAAAGGTAAATAAAATATTATCCGTTTGCAAACGGTTGCAAATGGAAATTGTCGCTTATAAATGATTAATAACCGAATAAGTAATACTACCCTCTACAACTTTGTCTCATCATTTAAAAAAACGAAAAATTAAATTTTAAAAACATGAACTCATTTAGAAACAGCGTACGCCTGGTAGGCAACCTGGGTATGGACCCCGAAGTAAAAAGTTTTGACAACAACCGTAAACTGGCCCGCTTATCATTGGCCACCAGCGAGAGCTACAAAAACGACAAAGGCGAAAAAGTGACAGAAACCCAATGGCATAATTTAGTGCTATGGGGCAACCAGGCCAATTTCGCCGAAGAAGGCCTTAAAAAAGGCGATTCGATTGCCATTGAAGGCAAGCTTACTAACCGTAACTATACCGATAAGGATGGCGTTAAGCGCTATATGTGCGAGGTAGTAGTTAATGAATTTATTAAGCTGGCGGGACGTGGTTAGTGATTAGAGACTGGAGATTAGAGATTAGTTAATTAGAGGTTAGAGACCAGTGATTAGAGGTTAGAAAAGCGCTTTGCCTAATCTCTAATCTCCAACCTCTAATTAACTAATCTCTAATCCTAATCACTTTTTTTAAATAAACTTTTATTGATATATTTGTTATGTACTTAGAAGCAAAAGAAACCGCACAGTTATATAAACTGTTAACCGAAAAACTTGGTGACGATACAACCGAAGCCATGTTTAAATACATCGATAATAAAACAGAACGATCTGTGGAAGCGACCATTAAAACATTAGCTACGAAGGATGATATTGCGAATGTCAAAAAAGACATTGCAAGTCTTCGTATGGATATGGGAGATAATATTGCAAGTCTTCGTATGGATATGGGAGATAATATTGCAAGTCTTCGTATGGATATGGGAGATAATATTGCAAGTCTTCGTATGGATATGAGAGATTATATTGCTAAGGTTAAATACGATTTGAGTAAGGATATTAGCAATTCTGTTAAGTGGATGTTCGTTTTTTGGATTGGCCAATTCGGGGCGACAATGGCGATATTATTATTGTTGCTCAAAAAATAGATAACGCAATGGAAGCAACTATTAAGACATTGGCTACGAAAGATGACGTTGCCGATTTTGCCAGCCACATTCGTAAGATGGCAAATAATCTTATCATGTGGATGTTTATATACTCAATAACACAGGTCGCGGCTTTTGGGTTTATTTTGGATTTACTTGTTAAAAAGTAATTGAGGTTTTGACAGAAACAATTCAAAAAAACTACTGACCACTCACCTTTCACCACTCATCCCTGACTAGTCAAATAAACCGTTTTTTCAACAATAGCACGGATTACATCGTCAAGTTCAAGGGCGGTGATTTCCAGGTGATTTATTATCTCATTGTTCAGGCCGTGATCGAGGTTTTGGCGGTCAAACAAGTTAACCAAACCTAAAATAGTGGCAACAGGCCTCCTGAGCTCATGCGAGCTGATGGATGCGATTTCCTGCAGCCGCAGGGTTTGATCTTTTACATGGTCCTGGTTCTTTTTATTTTCAATTAAAACACGGAGGATATTTGTTGTACGCTCAATCATTTGCAGCTCTTCGTCCTTAGGCTCGCGCGCCGTGGTATAATAAATGGCAAATGTGGCCAATACCTGCGAACTATGCGAACTGATGATGGGGGTTGACCAACAGGCTTTAAGTCCATAAGGAAGAATAAACTCTTTATAGTCCTCCCATAACGGATCAGTTTCGATATCACTTACGATAACCTGGCTACGGTGGTACGCTGCCGTCCCGCACGAGCCGGCTTTAGGGCCAATGGCGGATCCGTCGATGAAGTTACAATATGCAACAGGCAGTCGGGGGGCTGCAAGATGGTGAACCTTCTCCTGCGCCTCATCAACTTCAAGCACCGAGCAGATCATTTCGGGGTATATTTCTTCAATGCCTTTAAGCAGTTCGGTGATGGTTTGCGGTAACGAATTTGGGGAGGAGGCATTTAATTCGAGCACGTTTTTTTCAAGCGCCAGTATCGATTGCTGAATTTTGGCCCGCGTAATATCCCGCATTAAAACCGTGATCTCATTTTTATAAGGATAAATATATAAGCGGAGCCACCTGTTGAAATGCTTGTTAAAATATTGTACACGGCCCGGAACATTATCATTAAACGCAATTTGGAGTTCGATCATAACGTCTGGCGGTATCCCGAGGCTATCCAGCTTTTTGAAGTTAATGTTTTTCAGCTCCCTGGTGGTTAAACCGGTTATGGCCTGGAAAGCGGCATTAAACGAACTGACACGCCACTTACGGTCGATAACAAAAAAGCCCTCGTTAAAACTTTGTAAAATATGCTGAATATTGCCTATGCCATTAAGCTGGTCTGAACCACTTGTTTTGCCGATTGAATTTGCGCCTATAGCATAAACAAGGTCATCATTACGGCTAAAACTAAATGACCAAGCAATATTATAATAACGGCCATTTTTTGCCCTGATCCGGCTTTCGTAGCCTGTAATTTCTTCATCAATGCTCAATGCCGTTATTAACTCTTCTCTTTGTTTTATATCTGCGGGATGCAGAAATTCACCAACCATTTTGCCGTTTATGCCGGGCTCGGTAATACCAAACGCTTTCCTTATCGAAATATTTGTATGCAAAATCGCCCCGTGCCGGTCAAATACACAAAAAAAATCGTTTGATTGGTCGAAAAGAAATGCAAGGGTGGCATCCATACAGTCCCGGATAAGTGTCTATAGCATAGTATATAAAATTAGACATATTATACGGATAGTACCAAATTATATTTTCAGGGTGTGGTTACAGCTACGGGCAGAACTTTGCCATTAAAAAACCTTTGCCCGGTTATCGAAAAATCGGCAATATACTTCCCCATTTCAAAAGCCATAACCGGCGATTGATAGCCGGGGAATGCCTCTTCGAGCATTTCGGTTTGCGCCGACCCGATGGCCAGGCAGTTAACTTTTATTTCCTGTTCTGCAAGTTCAAGGGCCAGGCATTCGGTCAACGAATGCAGTGCAGCCTTACTGGCCGAATAGGCGGACAAGCCGGCAAATTTAACGCTGCCCTGGAAACCGCCCATGCTGCCAATATTGACTATGTGTGCACCCTGGGGCATCAAATGTACAATGCCCTGTATCATGCGCACATGGCCAATAAAATTGCTTTGCAGCATTTCAACAAAATCCAGTTCTTTTAGTTTTATGAATGGTTTATTGATCAGCACACCCGCATTATTGATCAGTACATCAACACGGTTATCAAAATTGTTTTTTATAAATTGCTGCAAATCGGTGTAATCGTCATGTACGATGTCGAAGGTCAGGCCATATATCTCCGCATCCGGATTTAAGCCATGGGCAATTTCCAGCAGCTTTTCCAGCTTATCCTTCGACCGCGCCAAAGCTATTACCTTGTGTTTACCTGATAAAATTAATTCCAGCGCGGCTTCAAAACCTACGCCGCTGCTGGCGCCTGTTATAATAATGTTCATAAGCCCCCCGGCCCCCTGAAGGGGGAGTTTTTATCGCTTTTTATATTCCATGAAATGCAATTTAATGTGCCGCCCTGGTCGGCTATTTGATTGCATTCAATTGTTTTAATCGCAAGATTACTAAAATTATCTTCAAACACTCTAACGGCGGCTTCATCTTCTTTAATATTAAAAACAGGAATTGTAATAATGCTTTCCATTTGAAGGTAATTAATATATATGCCACGGGCTTGATCGTTATTTTTGTTACTGTAGGGACTATAGGGGATTTCGATACATTTTAAGCCTGCATTATCCAAAGCAATACGGAAATTACGTTGAAAAGCTGATTTTTCTCGTGTATAATTATTTATTAAAACTGTGTTATCATCCAAAAACCTCACCATACCATCGGCATGGCCCGTAAAATCGTCAGGATCTGCGGGAATAAAAATCAAGTTGTCAACCTCTAAAGTATCCTGCAATTGCTTGATCAGTTGCTTTTTAGGTATATCAGGATTTTCTTCAAATACACGGGTGGTCATAATAACCTTATTTGTGGTTTTTATCACATTTCCGCCGTCAAGCAAAATATTTGATTTTTTGATATTCAGATTGATGAATTTACAGATGCTTTCTGCATCCGAAATCGATTCAATCTCTTCCGGAGTTTCTAAATAGCTTGGGTTATAGACAAACTGAGTAAAGTTATTTTCAGCTATTTGAATTGGCATGTAATCAACTGCCCATATATCGTTAGTGCCTGGAAGCAAAGAGAAATCTATTTTGCAATCCGATAATAAGTTTTTAAACCGTTTGTAAAAATCAGGATATTTTTTAGGGAGACTATCGGCTAAGTATAGATAGTTGGTTTGGCTATCCGGAATCATTTTTTAATCATATAATTTAATATCTTTTTTGCAAAGTCCATTTCAATTTTTTTGTCGGATAAAAGTGAGCTGACAATTGCCTCTCTGTTTTTATATTTCAAATTATGATTGTCCCAAAATACGACGTAACGATAGTCACTATTCATAAATAATTCATCCTTATCTTTAATATTTAGTTTAAGACCGATGCGTTTACTTGATGCAATAAGTTTTGGCGCCACCATCTTTGACTTTGTTTCAATCTGACTAATGTTATTTAATTGAAAAGTGTTCGGCTTATTTTTAAATGGTCCATTAAAATTTTGCAATAACTCATCGCTGACATTTAACGGTCCATGGATTTCTTTTTGAATATAGTTAGTAGCAAGAGTAGCCTCTCCATGTAGCTTTGCTATAGCGCGAATTAATATCCCACCGTAATCTTTACCATTACCAATTGTAATGTCAATTCCTGAATTGTGAAAATACCATTTCCCTTTTTGTAACTGGATGCCCTTACCGTGGGTATAAATGTCTTTATGAACAGATAAAGAATGATAGTAAAATTCTATATCGATTAATCTGTAAAAGTTATCATTTACCTGAAGCTGATAATCATTAAATAGAATTTCGGCTATTCTGGCAAAGCTTTTTTTCACTGTCTCTTTTGATGTAGTATCGATATCGAGAAAATCCATTTTGCAATATACTGCTAAAGTACCAATTTCACTTTAAGAGTGTGGCCCATTAAATAAATCCGTTAATTTTGTACTATGAATGTTCAAATTGTCATAAACGAGAAAGGCCAACAAACTGCTGTACTAATTCCAATAGCTGATTGGGAAGAAATACAAAAGCGTTTAAATACGGAGCAGTTATTTGATGAATTTACTTCTTCGATGAAGGCCATTAAAAAAGACATGGACGGGAGCGCAAAACTAAAAAATGCCAGACGCTTAATTCATGTCTGATCATTATACCACCAATTTTTGCTCAACGGGATGCTTTATTAAATAAAATCCATCGCTTATCAATTTTTTATATTCCGGTTCATTAACGGATTTTTGCTCAAGGAAGGTTCTTATTTCCAGCGCTAATGCAGGCTCAATTTCTTCGTGTTCCAATATCTCTAATATCTCTAGGGCGCAAAGCCAGTCGTCATGATGATATTTTTGCAGCTCGAACCAAACATTGCCTAAAAAGCCGAAACCTCCGCTATTATGCCTGCGGTCGCGAACCTGCTGGTAAAGTTTGTGAAGTTCTAAAGTGTTGAAATCATACGTGGCGTGATGTGTCCCGGTATTTGATTTATAGATTACCTCAACAAAAGCATCCTTATCGGCTGCGCCGCAGAACACCGAGACAATTTTTTCGCCAACTGCCATATCATAAACTCCCCAGGAAGGATCGAACAATACCTTACCTTTTTTATCCTTAACCGTGCAATTATCAAAAGTTATAAGCTGTATTTTTTCGTTTGCAGATTGGATTTTTTTCACAAGTCCGCCGACGGCTATGCCGCTTTCAAAATTCAAAACAGCTTCTTTTCCTTCTTCAATACCAAAATAATTAAGCTCTGCTATCGACAAATTTTCCAAAGGCAACGCGTTGCCCTTCAATTTCCCCACGGGCGAACTAAAGCCATCCCGATGATGATCTTTGCCATGCCCGTTTATTTGTTTGTTATTGATGGATAATGCAGAAGGGCCGGTAGTCTTAATAAAAACGGGGTCATTATTCTTCTTCAAAACTTCAGTAAATACCCCGGTCACCTGCAGGCCCGAGCTATAAACTGCCGTACAAACATTTTTGCTCTCTATAGCTTTTTGCAAACCATAAGCGCCGCCGACGCGGAATGCCATCGTATCGGCAAAAGTTTCAAGCACATCGATCAGGTTTTGAAAAGTTGGCGTAACAAATAATTGGGGTTGGGTTTTGGTAATATCATAGGCGTAGTTTATGGCATCGATGGTATATGGTAACTTTTTGATACCAGCATCCATGCAGCTTGAACTTTCGCCAATTGAGGATAATAAGCCGGCACCGTAAATTTTAGGGTTTTTTAGTGTTCCGATAAGGCCATACTCCACCGTCCACCAGTGCAGGCGGCTTAATAAGGACATCTCGGAAGGTTCGCCGATATTTTCTTGGCGGTAGGCAACCAGGTCTTCCGCTTTTTTTATCTCGGCCTCATCGGCATCCGGCATTTCTTTTAGGATGGATAAAGCCCTTATCGCCTCGTACAATTCAAAATCCTGCGCCGAAAACATGGCTTTGGCGCCTATGGAACCAAAATAACTCAGGTATTCGTGGTAATCCTTGTCGGCGATAATAGGCGCATGCCCTGCCGATTCGTGTATAATATCGGGCGCAGGCGTATATTCAATATGATTTAACTGGCGGATATCAGCGGCAATAACCAAAACGCGGTAAGCCTGGTACTCCATAAAAGCAGCGGGCGGTATAAAACCGTCAACCGTAACAGCGCCCCAGCCAATTTTGGTCAGCGCGTTATTCATTTCCTGCAAACTGGGGATCTTCTCTATCGTTAAACCGGCTTTTTTGAGCCCCGGGATGTACGGGTAATAAGCAACATCTTTTAAGTAACTGTAATTTTGCCGCATCACGTATCGCCAAACCGCATGGTCAATAGGCGTATAATGCTCATAATGCTGGTCGACAATAAATTGTTTTAAATGCGCCGGCAAGGCCGCTACCTGCGGATTATTAAAATCATTAAAATGGCTCATTCAGATGTTGATGGTTATATAGAAACGCAAAATTAGGAAATATGTTGGGGTCCCAAAGTCGGGAAAGTCCGCAAGAAAGAAATGACGATGAAAATGACATTCCAACATTCTAACATTACAACAATCTTATCACCCGTTCACTTCCTCTTCCACTATCCCCTCCTGTAACCTGCTTGGACGTATCACATAATAAACACCCAGCAGCGCTACGATCAGCGATATGATATAGAATGAGGCTGGCAGAAATACGGCGAGACCCTTATCCATCGGGAAAACATCTGCCAGTTTGGTAAAAATCGCTTCCCGCGCGCCGGCGCCCCCGGCAGTGATGGGGATTATTGCCGCAAGCGCCGATATTAAAAACGACAATAAATAGGGCGAGAATTTGCCGCTAAAATCCTGGCCCAACAGCACGCAAACTATGGCGGTTAATTGTAGCGATTGCAGCAGCAGGGCCTTTGCATGCGCTTCGAAAAAATATTTGGTATATTCTTTAAAGAACTTGTAAGCCACAAAATAATAAATGGCCGAGCCTGCGGCAAATATCCCCAGCGGGATGGAAATATGAACATCTATCTGCGGGATAAGAAATATCAGCGCGACCGTAATAAGCCCGATTGCCCATAAACCGCTCAAACGGTCGAACATAACGGCCCAGAACAATTTTTTTAGCGGGGTTTTATAGGTTTTATTGATGAGGTACATTTTATAGCCGTCGCCGCCGATACCGCCCGGCAGCAGGAAGTTATAAAACAACCCCAGGAAATATAGCCTCAAATTATATTTACCATTAAGCTTTAACCCAATGGAACGGAAAAAGCTTAATAACCGCCACGCCGAAACCACCATTGATGCCAGCACGCATAACAGGGCCGCCAGCATCCACCAGTAATTGGCATGTAAAAGCCTGTTTTTTAATAAATGTACCGGGACTTTACTAAAAACCCAGATGAGCAGGGTTGTAGTTACCGCAATTTTTAAAATTGTTTTAACTACGTTCCAAAGCTTTTGCTTTCGCGTTTTCGGCTTTATCTCTACCTCGGCTTCGTGGGCTATAGCTTCTTCAATATGTGTCATCGGGCGCAAAGCTAAGAAAAAGAGGCAGAAAGAACCAAGAGTCAAGAGCCAGGAATCAAGACTAAAAAATACAAACAAGCTATAAGAACCGGCTATTCAACTGTCTCTGTCTTGGCTCTTGATTCTTGAATCTTGGCTCTTCCATTCTTATTTTTTCTCGGTTTTCTGCAATATCTCCAGTATCTTATCCAACTTATCTATTTCGATGGAGTTTAGCTTTGAAAGCAACTCTTCGATCTCTTTTTTGGCCTCAACGTTTGTTTTAAAATCCGCCTCAGCATGTGCGCGGTCGCGTTCATTTTGGCGGTTCTGCGCCATCATAATGATAGGAGCCGCATAGGCAGCCTGTGTTGAAAAAACAAGGTTCAGTAAGATATACGGGTAAACATCCCAATGGTATATAAAGCCGATAACATTCGCGGTCATCCATAATATCACAATAATTGTTTGCCAGATAATGAACCTCCATGAGCCCATGCCGTTTGCTACTGTATCGGAAAGGCGTTGCCCAAAGGCCAGGGACTCCTTGTGGGTGGTATGCCAGTTTTTATCTTGTTCCATATATTTTGTCGTTTGATTTTTGTTAAATATAAAATAATTGCGGTTAAATACTTATTTCTTTTTAATGATAAAATTTATAGTTTAGGTTTGGGAATGTTTTAACTGAAAAGACTTAGTGAAACTTTTAAAATAACTTCCGCAAACTGCATGGCGGTCAATTTACTCACCCCGACGACTCCGCCGGCTGGCGGATGGTCGACCCTCTCTGCGACAAGTCGCAAAGAGGGTAAGAAAGAAGCTTCTTGACCCTCTTTCCCGCTTGCGGAAGAGAGGGTGGTCGAGCGAAGCAAAGACCGGGTGAGTAAAATATGCGGGCGACATTAATGTTGATGCTGAAGATTATTTTGAGATTTTTATTAAAGCTGATTTTCGATGAAAGTGACATTATTTATTAACAGTTAACCAAAATAAAACGGCATGCGCGATGAAATGATCCTGGAAACGATAGCGGTCACCAAAAACTATTTTGGCGATAAGTCTTCGGGCGTAAATAATGTGACCATACTTATCCCGAAAGGGAAAGTAACAGCCATTGTTGGCGAAAGCGGGAGCGGAAAAACTACATTGCTAAATTTAATATACGGCCTATTGCAGCCGGATGAGGGCGAAGTTTTTTTTAAGGAAGAACGGATATTAAAGCGCGAAGAAAAGTTGCAGCCGGCCCACGAGGCTATGCGGCTGGTAACCCAAAACAACCAGGACATGGACCTGCAGGCAAGTGTTTGGGATAGCGTCCGCTCAGGCTTAAGGATAGGAGAGCTGGGACTGGATACCGAAGAAAAAAAAAATACGGATTCCCTGAACATGCTGGATATTTTACCGCTTAAGTACCAGCCGTTCGGCAAGTTAAGCGGAGGCGAAAAACAGCGTGTAACCATTGCCAAGGCCCTGATCAGCCGGCCAGAAGTGATCTTACTGGACGAGCCGTTTAACCAGGTTGATGCTACCTACCGCGAAGGTTTGCAGCACGATATCAGGTTTATTGTGAAGGAATGGGGGGTTACTATAGTGCTTGTATCGCATGACCCGGCCGAGATACTCTCCATGGCCGACGAACTTATCGTTTTAAAAGAAGGTGAAATTGTTGAAAACGGCAGCCCCGAAGAACTTTATAATTCGCCAAAGCTGCTTTACACCGCACAAATATTGGCCAGTGCCAGCCAGCTGACGTCAGATGATGCAAAAAAGGTAGGCATCAAATCAAAAAGGGGCTCGGTGGTCATTTACTCGGAGCATGTTAAGATCGGCAAAGGCTTTGGCAGCAAATGGACCGTTAAACAGGTGCTTTTTAAAGGCTTTTTTGAAGAGTTGATCATCGAACGCGATGGTGTTGTTTTACGGGCCAACAATTACGCTAAAGGCAAATACCCAAAAGGCAGCAAGATCAGCGCAAGCATTGATGATTATTTTGAATTTGGTAAATGGGAAGCTCCGGTGAGGTCATTGCCGAAGGATTTGTGAGGTGGTTATAAATGTTGTAGAAGTTATAAGGGTTGTAAAATAAGTTAAAATGGTTGTAGTGGTTGTAAACGTTAAAATGTGGCACTTTTATAACCCGTACAACTTTTACAATCCTTACAATCAATCGTCAATCAACCACCAACTCCACCAGTCTTTTTTCCTTCCTGTACTTAGCTAAATTAATAAGCAATACACTACCTAATATAATAAATAGCCCGGCTATTTGTGTGAATGAAATATGCTCGCCAGCAAACACAATTCCCAATATTACAGCTATAACGGGGTTAACATAAGCATATGTACTCACCTGCGTGGCCGGGCGAACATGCAACAGCCAGACATAGGCACTGAACGCGGCGATTGACCCGAAAATCGTCAGGTAAAGCAGGCTTAGCCAGGCATCTGTATCGATTGTATTCAGGTTAAGGTGACTATATTCCCCGTGCAGGGCACTTAAAGGTATGTAAGCTATACCAGCAACGATCATCTGCCAGGCGGTATTTACCGAGGCCGATACTGATGCTGGATGATGTTTTGAATACAAAGACCCCCCCGACCATGAGATCGATCCCATCAACAGCAACAACATCCATGGCAATTTAGAGGGTGCGCCCGAATCCTTAAAGAGGCCTCCGATCTGCTCGCTGAATAACAATAGCACGCCGGCAAATCCGATTATTAAACCGATGATGGTTGCTTTATTTTTAAAATTAATGGCCCAGTGCGGTTTATCAAGCACCACGAACCATATCGGCGCTGAAGATACCATGATGGCCACCATGGCGCTTGGCAAGGTTTTCTCGGCCCAAATAACAATTCCGTTTCCCACGAACAATAATAGCAAACCAATTACCGCTGCGGATAAAATATCTTTTAATACAAATACTCTCTCACCCTTAATAACGCACCAGCCCATCAGCAAAAGCCCGGCGGTTGTAAACCGCAAGGCACCCAGCAAAAACGGCGGCATGCCGCCCTGCTCGGCAATCCTTATAAAAAAATAGGTTGAGCCCCATACCAGGTAAACTGTGGCAAAGGCTATGATGACCAATACGGGAGAAGCGGATTTATCTGATGTTAAAGGCATAAACGTATTATTTTTCGGGTATAACCAATTGTTGCTGTTCTTTAACCGTTTCGAGTACGATAGTTGTGCGGGTGCTCAAAAGGTTGGGGATTTTGCCAAAGCTGTTGCGCATCAGGTGCATCAGGGTAGATGAATCGTAGGTGCGTACTTTTACCAGGTAACAATCGTCGCCGGCGATGTGGTGCACTTCCTGTACTTCCGGAATCTTGGCCAGTTCGCGGGCGGTATCGTTGCAGCCCGGCCCGTCGGCTGCTTTCATAAAAACAAACGCAAGCATTTTTTGCTGCAGGGCATCGGGATCAATGCGGGTAGTGTATTGCAGGATTACATTCTTCTGTTCCAGCTTTTTTACCCGTTCCAGCACCCCTGACGGCGCCATGCCAAGCTCGCGCGCCAGGTCGGCATTGGAGATGCGGGCATTTTCCTGCATCAGCCGCAGGATGTGCAGGTCGGTTTTATCAAGTACGATATCTGTTTCGTTAATCATACTATAAAAATACAATATTTAAGAACGATATTCAGTATATTATTTAAAAAAATGAATTTAATTCTACAAATGTATTTTGAGTCCGAAAGTCGGAAAGTCCGGAAGTCAGAAAGATGATGAATTGTGAGCAATAAATTTTGAGCTTGAAAATTGAAATTCGTGCATCGGAAATCACAAACACATTGCTTACTTTTAGCACAATAATCCAACCGCCATGCAACTTATCATTCACAAAAAAAGACTTGCCATTCTATTGCTCGTAGTTATTGCAATTTATAAAGCTTCGGCCCAAAGCCCGGGCACGGTTGTTAAAACCAAGGAGGGCTATGTCCGCGGGGCAATTGAAAATGGTATAGCAGTATTTAAGGGCATACCGTACGCAGCCCCACCGCTCGGTACATTGCGTTTTAAGCCGCCTGTTGAGCATGCAGTATGGGGAGATACATTATCAGCTTTAAAATTTGGCTCCATTGCTACCCAATTTTCAAATAAGAGTGTAGTCGGATCAGAAGATTGCTTGTCGTTAAATGTTTATACCCCTGGTACCGATCATAAAAAACGCGCCGTGGTGGTATGGGTACACGGCGGCAGCATGACTTCAGGTGCAGGCAAGGGGCAGGATGGCCATGCGTTTGCAGATCATGACGATATCGTTGTCGTTACTATAAATTACAGGCTTGGTGTTTTTGGTTTTTTGTACCTGGGCGATATGGATAAAAGCTATGCAGCATCGGCTAACAACGGTGTATTGGATTGCATTATGGCACTTACCTGGATAAAACAAAACATTGTTGCCTTTGGCGGCGACCCAAACCGGGTAACCATTATGGGCGAATCAGCCGGGGCAAAGCTGCTGAGCGCCGTAACTGTCTCGCCAAAAGTTAAAGGTTTGTTTCAGCAATATATTGCCGAAAGCGGTTCGGTGCAGTGCATCAGGGATACCGTCACCGCCAAAAATGAACGTTTGCGGATTTTGCAGAAACTGCATCTTGGTCAAAACGATGCTGCGAAGCTCTTGTCCATGTCTGCCGATTCGCTGATCAAAGCGCAGGCGGCAGCGTGCGGTGGTATAGAGGGCACTTCGTTCTTCGGGCCGGTTATTGATGGCGTGGTTATTAATAGCGATCCTTACCCATACGCCGCAGGTAAAAACCTCCCAAATTTCAAAGCACTGATGGGAACCAATAAAACAGAGGCTACCCTTTTCGCCGCCATGGATGAACGCGTTAAAAATCCCGACTCGACTTTCTTTAAGGCAAGTTTCGGGGATGATTATCCAATGGTTTACAAAGATTATTTGTTGGAATTAAAAACGCTTTCGCCTGCCGATGCCGCTATAAAGGTACTGACACAATATATGTACCAGATGCATACCTACCGCTGGGCAAATGCGCTTACACAAAATGGGATACCCGTTTGGATGTACCGTTTTGATTATGCCAAAGGCCCGGTTGGCGCAGGGCATGCGACTGAACTCCCTTTTGTTTGGTACCAGTCAGCAGATAATATTACCGATACGGCCAAAAAACAATTGGCTATTGATATGCACAATGCCTGGGTATCATTTATAAAAACAGGTAATCCAAATGCTACAGGTTTACCCCAATGGCCAAATTATACCAATGACAGCCGCCGGGTAATGCTTTTTGATACGCCCGCACAGGTAACAAGTTTAAAAGAGGTTTTTGATGATAGTGATTTTCCGTCAGCGGTGTTTGTGCTGCGTGCGGGGGCGAATGCAATTCGTCCCTAACAGTAAGGGGGAATACCATGTGCCCCAATGCCGGATATGAAATTATTCAAAATGCGAAACGGCGATAGCCCTCTTGAGCACCGATGAAAATGAACAGTAGCGAAAAATCGAAATTCCGAAATCCGAAATCATCATATCTTGATCACTTTATTGCTTTTTGATCCACCCGTTTTGTGATCTTCCGGCTTTGGAATATTTTTTATAATAAACACCAAAGCACTTGCAATAACCTGTAAGGCTTTTATGGAAAGGACTACAAAAGGCTTCATTATTGTCACTGTATCGTGCAATGTGTCCATTGTACTAACCGGTTCTTTTGCCGGGCGCCTGCCTATGCGCTTTGGTTTTTGCTGTATCATGTGGTAGCTTTTATATACATGATAATACAAGCTTAAACCGTGCCAAGAATGCGGGAAAGGAAGTCAGAAGTCTGAGGTCGGAAGTCAGAAGTCTGTATTTTCATGCTTAGCCCCGTACAGCTACTCCTTTCGCCTTTCGCCCCTACTTAAATCTTATCGCCTTCACCGGCGTTATCTGGGATACCAGCGTCGCGGGTAAAACCATGGCCACCATGCAAATAAACAAAGTGCCAAAATTTATCAGGATCAAATCTGTCCAATTAAATTGTATGGGTACAAAATTCATGTTATATGACTCCTGGTCGAGTTTTAAAAAATGGGTTAGATATTGGAATAACCCAAGGCCGATACCGAATAAATTACCGAGCAGCATACCAATGCCAATAAGGTAAAAGGCGCTGTTAAAAAATACCGCCTGGATTGTCCAGTTGGTAGCACCCATGGCTTTTAATATGCCTATCATAGTGGTACGCTCCAAAATAATGATCAGTAAAGCCGATACCATATTAATTACCGCCACAATGGTCATCAAACCTAAAACAACGCTCGTATTGCCATCCAGCAGGTCAAGCCATGCAAATATGGTTGGATAATTTTCCATAACGGTATGCGATTTAAGCTTAAGCGGTAAAATATCATCAAGGGCCGAAGCGGCTTCATTTATGTGGTCGAAATCAAATGTCTTTAATTCGTATCCTCCAATTTGATCCGGGTCCCAATTATTTAGCCTGTTAATTAATGAAAGGTCGCCTATTACGAACGTTTTATCCACCTCGTCAATACCAAAACTAAAAATACCTTTTATAATAAACTGCCTCACCCTTTGCGGTTCCTGTACAAAATATATCAATATCTTATCGCCGACTTTTAGTTTTAAACGGTTGGCTGTTGTTTGCGAGATCAGTAATTGCTTCCTGGTTTCAACGGTATCCTTAAAATCGATCACGCGGCCGGCCAGGAGGCTCTTTTTAAAGAAGGTCCAATCGTAATTTTTATCAACCCCTTTTAGCACCACACCTTCTATTTCGCCATTGGCTTTGATTATACCCGGTTTGGTTGCGAAGGGCATTACATTGGTGATCAAATGGCTGGCGAGCGCCTTTTTAACAAAATCGGGGTCGGCCCTGAATGGGGAATATTCACTGGAGTTATTCAGGTCTAATTTAACAACCTCCATATCGCCTGAAAAGCCGCGTATTTTTTCCCTTATCTCCCGTTTAAAACCCCGTACTATAGCGAGGGATAATATCATCACGCCAAGGCCAAGCATAATGCCAATAATAGCTATGCGTACAATTAATTTTGAAAATGTACGCTTAGACTTAAATGTTATACGGTTGGCAACGAAATAGGAAAAACTCAATGCAGCATGTTTTTTGTACCTTCGCAAATATGCGGTTTTGCCGCCAATTTAATTTGTGTATTGGATAGAATTATGATCAGGATGAAGCTCTTTTTACAACTTATAGTAATAACCTGGTTGCTATTGGGCGCTGCCATAGCGCAAAAAAAAGTTTACAAGCCTCATAGAATCATAGCGCGTGTTGAAAAACAAAAAATTATTACCGGTGCCGATCAAATCAACCTTTATATTGATTATCTGAAGGGAAGGAATATCGGGATGGTTATTAACCAAACTTCGGTTATCGGTAAAACCCTCACCCTTAGTGTTGATACCCTGTTAAAGTTGGGTATTCCGATAAAAAAAATATTTGGCCCCGAGCATGGTTTCAGGGGAAATGCAAGCAACGGCGCCGAAGTAAACAGCACCGTCGACTCAGCAACCGGGCTGCCCGTAATATCCCTTTACGGGAACAAACATTACAAACCAACGCCTGCTGATCTAAAAGATATTGATATTGTAATATTTGATATACAGGATGTGGGGGCTCGTTTTTATACTTATCTCTCCACCTTGCAGTATGTGATGGAAGCCTGCGCTGAAAACAACATTGAGCTGATGATCCTCGACCGGCCCAACCCAAATGGGTTTTACGTAGATGGGGCCGTGCTTGATACTGCCTACCGGTCGTTTATCGGGCTAAACCCTATACCAATAGTGCATGGTTTAACCATAGCCGAATATGCACAAATGATAAATGGCGAAGGGTGGTTAAAAAACCATGTTCAATGCAATTTAAAAATTATCAAGGCTGCAAATTATACGCATAGTTCAACTTACAAACTCCCTGTAAACCCGTCGCCAAATTTAAATACCGAAAAATCAATATGGCTTTATCCATCGGTATGTTTGTTCGAGGGCACAACGCTCAGCCTGGGCCGGGGCACCATGTATCCTTTCCTGCAAATTGGCCACCCGGCCCTTGTAGGGAAATATAAGTATTCATTTAAACCGGTAAGTATTCCGGGGATGAGCGAAGACCCTCCGCAAAAGGATAAAATTTGTTATGGGATTGATCTGAAAGGTTACGATACAAATAATTTATATACAAGCGGGCGCATCAATTTAGGCTGGCTGATCGAATTTTACAAAGCATTTCCAGACAAGGAACATTTTTTTACCGCTTATTTTACAAAGCTTGCCGGGACGGATAAATTGAGAAAACAAATTGAGGCCGGTAAAAACGAGCAAGAAATACGAGCAAGCTGGGAACCCGCTTTGAGCAAATATAAGATTATGCGGACGAAGTATTTGCTGTATCCGTAGGCCAGCCACAGCGCAACCAAATTTTAACTAATTGGTATTAATCCGGTGTTTTTTATTAACTTTATGCATTAAAGTTTATCGCTATTTATGAAAGTTGTATTTATGGGCACGCCCCAGTTTGCTGTAATATCGCTCGATGCCTTGCTCACCGCGGGCTGCGATATTGTGGCAGTTGTGACTGCGCCTGATAAACCTGCGGGCCGCGGACAAAAGCTTAATCAGTCTGCAGTAAAACAATACGCTGTTGCAAACGGCCTTAAAGTGCTGCAACCCGAAAAATTAAAAAATCCCGGATTTTTAGAGGAATTACACGCATTACACGCCGATCTGCAGGTCGTTGTTGCCTTCCGGATGCTGCCCGAAGTAGTATGGAGTATGCCCCCTAAGGGAACGATAAACCTGCATGCATCACTACTGCCCCAATACCGCGGCGCGGCGCCCATTAACTGGGTGCTAATAAACGGCGAAAGCGAAAGCGGCGTTACCACATTCTTCCTGAAACAGGATGTTGATACTGGCGATATATTGTTTACCGAGAAAGTAACCCTTACCGGCCACGAAACCGCCGGCGAGCTGCACGACCGCCTGATGTACAAAGGCGCTGGCCTGCTGGTAAAAACAGTGAAAGGTATAGAAAGCGGCAGGTATAACGAGTACCCGCAGTCGCCGATATCGCTCGGTGTTGAGCTAAAGCATGCGCCTAAAATTTTTAAAGAAGATTGCCTTATCAACTGGAACAAACCTGCCCTAACCATTTACAATAAAATTCGCGGCTTAAGCCCCTCTCCTACCGCTTACACCTCTTTAAACGGGAAGATACTGAAGATATACAGGTCTGTTTACGAAATAGAAGAACACAGCGTTCATCCGGGCCACTTTGTAACTGACCATAAAACCTATTTGAAATTTGCCGCCCAGGATGGGTTTGTTAGCTTAACCGAGGTGCAACTTGAGGGTAAAAAGCAAATGGGGGTTGAGGAGTTTTTGAGGGGGGTGAAGTTGTAGGTGCTCAGAATTGAAGGGTATATAATATAAATTTGATAAATCCTGTTAATTTTAGAAAATTCCGGTTCAAACAGTAAAGAAACTATACGATGAAGAAGAACGATAACCTCGTTACCCTTGACGAATTTATTGACAAGGAGTACGGCAATAAAGGAACACAAAAACGGGAAAAGTTTGAACAGGGATATCAGGACTTTAAATCAGGTGTGATGACCCATGAGACAGGGGTTTATAAGGGCTCAACCCAAACTCAATTTTTGGATAAACGTAGAAAGTAAAGCTTGAAAAAGAGGAAATGGATAATACCCCTCTATCTTTTTCAATGTTAACTGTTGTATCTTAGCTGGCAATAAATCTCCCCGATGAAAGCTATCAAGCATACAATCAATCTAAGCACTTTACTTAAATGGTTACTTGGTATATTCATCTCGGCTACGGTAGCCTTATTTGTATTGGGTAACTATATAGACACCTTCAGATTTGATATGCTTAATGGTTGGGATCACCTGGAAAATTACTCGCAATCCAAAGAAGAAGCCATTCACAGGAACACATACGTCTGTGACATAAAACTGCCGATTCAGCCTTATAAAGTGAGTAACACTCGTGTGCTTTACTTCAAAAGAGGCTGGATTGAGCAATCCTGGAGAGGGGGCTTTTGGTATTGGACAACCCATAAGGACACGGGTGCTAACTTTTATTACAATATTGTGTTGCAATGCTCAAAGTCTAAGAAAGACACTGTTGATTGGACAATTATAAATAAAGAAACATCCCCTCATTCGGGTTATATGTCTTTGCAAGACAACATGGCAAATTTGGGGACGATTACAGGTCAACTTAGTTCACTACCGATAAACGATACACTTCGCTACACTGTGCTAAAGCGCGATACTATTGATTTCCGCCCCAGTAATATAGACGGAACACTTGTACTTATCCTTCAAAAATATGCCACCTATAAAGCAGACTGATGTAAAGCAAGCCTTGATATATAGCCTAAAGGTGTGGTTGACGAGTGTCATCTTATCCCCGGTGTTGACTTTGGCTATATTGTTCACCAACATATTCTCTACTTCCTACGCAGTTAACGTAACATTTTCTCCTGTAGAATTAGCGGCGTACTTTCTGTTGTTAATAGTTGTATCTACCTCAGTAAACAAGTCAAGGTTAAATGAACCTCTTAAGAAGCTGATACTATTATTAATAGGGGAGCTGTGTGTTGGAGCTGCATTTTACAACCTGAATCATAGGAATATATTCCGCGAACTATCGCATGTTCTCCCTCTGATATGTTATGCTTCGGTGGTTGGAGCAAGCATTTGGTTCTATGAGCTTAAATCAGCATAAACCTATATTATCGTGCTTTGCCTTTAATTAAAGAACAAAAATACTGGATTTGTATGAACGATTAGATTAGTAAATTGCCCGAAACTGCTTATATTCGGAAGTAAAAAACAATGATCGCAGTACTAAAAAAACAATACACGCTGGTGCAAGGCTCGAGAGCGGTTGTTTTAAACTTTATTGAAACAGAGGTCGGGGACGACCTCAACACGCCGGTGCCTGCTTATAACAACAGCACTATCCGTTATTTACTGGAACACAATGCCAGTTGTTATTTTAATTGGCTGGCCTATTTTGCCATGAAGCAGCCAGGTGAGTCGATAAAGGATACAGATTTTACAACGGCGCCCCTTCTCCGGCAGCTTTATGCGCGGGTAGATGAAGTTGTGGCTGCCTTCTTCGATCATTTTAAGGATACGATGGAGGTGCCTGTAAGCGGTATTCATTCAAGAAACGGGCTGGTAAGCGCTACCCCGCTGGAACTCTTCACGCATGTAATCACCCATGAGTTTCATCACAAAGGGCAGATGATGTCTATGTGCCGGATGCTGGGCTATACACCGCCTGATACGGATGTGAGCAGGTTTTAAAGAGGGCCAATTTTTATTTGCCTTAAAAAATCAAAATCATTGTAACTAACCGCGTCCCTAATAATCTTAAGTTTAATTAAATAATCATCAATTTTTAATTAAATACGATTGTTATGTTCACCAAAGAATCATTCTCGGTTGAAGGCGAGGCCCTCCTCAAGAAAATAAAAGAACTGATAGCCGAAGGTAATGTCAGAAAGATCACTATTACAGATAAGTCCGGCAAAGAGATAATGACTTTCCCGCTGACCATTGGGGTAGTTGGCGCATTATTGCTTCCCATGCTGGCAGCGGTAGGTGCACTGGCAGCTTTGATTGGCGAGTGCACTATTACTGTTGAAAGGGAAGAAGATATTAAAAAAGAGGGGAATGAAGGCTAGCTATTAGCCCTGCCCGTTTGAATACTGCTGCCTCGGACAAACAAACTCAGTTCGACGGGTATATCGAAACACGGTCCCGCAAAAACCTGTTTTTATTTTTTAAAACCCAGGTTGAACTTCGCAATTTATTTGCTAAAATTACCGCAGGTTGTGTGTCTATAATCCTATATAAAAACCAATGAATGGATCAGCAAGAGGCTAATATTTTAACGGTGGAGGGCCTTAATGTAAGTTATGGCAACTTCCAGGCAGTGCAAAACGTTTCGTTCAGCGTGCGCCGGGGGGAGATATTCGGGCTGCTCGGTCCAAACGGCGCGGGTAAGACCAGTACCCTCAGTGCAGTGGAGGGTCTTTTAAAACCGGAATCGGGCAGCATTAATGTTGATGGTTACAATGCCGCCGAAAAACCGTTGTACGCCCGTGCATCGCTTGGTGTGCAGCTGCAGTCGACCAGTTTCCAGCCTGAATTATTCGTAATTGAGGTACTGCAGCTGTACGGGGGCATATACGGACTATCGTTAACTAAAAATGATGTGTTGGCCATCCTAAGGGATATTAACCTGGAGGACCAGGCTTTCAAAAAATTCGGGCAGCTTTCGGGCGGGCAGCAACAAAGGGTTTCGCTGGTTATCGCAACCATTCATAATCCTAAACTGGTGCTTTTAGACGAACCTACTACCGGCCTCGACCCGCAGTCGCGCAGGCAGCTTTGGGAGCGTATCGAGGCAATCCGCGAAAAGGGGCACGCGGTTTTGCTCACCACACATTCCATGGAAGAAGCAGAATCAGTTTGCGACCGTATTGCCATCATCGACCATGGCCGCGTAATAGCCATCGACACACCCCAGGCCATGATCGATAAACACCGGGAGGATAAGGAAGTTATAGCCGTTTCGCGCAGGGGAAAGATAACACTTGAAGATGTATTTATAGCGCTTACGGGAAAGGCTGTGAGGGCTTAGTGAGTGGTGAATGGTGAGTAGTCAGTAATATTATTCACACTCACCATTCACTACTCACCACTCACTAATTCACTAATTCACTAATTAAATGGAAACTGTCATACCAAAAACATCCACCGTACTTGCAGCGCTTTTAAAGGCGGACCTTACTACGCAATGGCGCAACCGCCGGGCCGTGATCCTTACGCTGATAGTGCCGGTAATTATACTAATGTCGTGGAAAGGGCTCGTCGCAGCGGCCGGCGGCCCCTTTGTACTCTCGAACAGCATTACCATAGGTTTGATAGCGACGGGTTTAATGAGCTATTCAAATGCCATTGCCCGCGATCGTGATAAGGGCATATTTCAAAGATTACGTGTAGCGCCGGTGGCTCCATGGACCATTATCTTAAGCCGCCTGATTGTACAGATGATGATGATCCTGGCCATAACAACCCTGGTTTTTATTGTAGGTAACAATTATGATAAGATCACTTTAACACCGGCGGGGTACGCATTCAGCTATTTAACTGCTATTATAGGCGGCGCTGTTTACCTGAGTTTGGGGCAAATGATAGTAGGACGGATCACCAGTCCCGAAACCGTTAGCTCAACCACCCGGCTGGTTTATTTTGTATTTATTATGGTGGGTATGTTTGGCGAATTGAATGTGCTTGGCAAATCTGTCCATGACCTGGAGCACTGGTCGCCCTACGGCACGGTTAAAACCATAGTTGCAGTAAGCATGGAACCTGGCAAATGGAACAGCGATACCTCGACGTCGCTCCTGCTGACTATAGGGTACGCATTAGTATTTGCCACCCTGGGCATCAAATGGTTTAAATGGAATACGAAATGATACTGGGCTTAACAAATGCCGGCCAGCAGGTAATTCTCGAGCCTTAGCATGAATTTGTTAATGGGATCCGATCCAAAAATTTTCCCTGCCCCGCCTTTGCGAAAAGTATAAAGTATGCGGCCGTTTTTCAGGCATTCAATATGAAATTCCAACCCTTCCAGGCTCCACATAATGTAAAGGCTTTCGGCGGGGGTGTGTTCAAATTTTCCGGTCCTTTCCAAATAAATGTCATCCATATAATTTAGTATCCGTTCGGCATTTTGCAGCATTACGGGTGCGGGAACTGCATATTCCGGATCTAAATTGTTCAAAATATTTTCAATTTCAGGATGCATAACACAGGCAAAAATCAAATCTCCCGCTTTTTTACGCGCGGGAAGGTATTTTGGTTGCCTGATGCAGTCCAAATATTATACCAAAAAATTAAAAACCGCTGTCATAAAGCGCAAAGGTGTTTTTCCTGTTTTTCCATTTACCTTTTGTAAAATCAGGAAACTCCTGCGGAGTATTACCGTCAGCTATTGATTTTTCAGAAAGCGGCGTGATCACGCTCATGGTTACCGAATCATAAACATCAATAGGCGTTTGTTTGCCCTGCTTCACCGCTTGTACAAACGCGTTAAAAACGAACCAGTCCATACCGCCGTGGCCTGCGCCTTCGGCCTTGTCTTCGTATTTTTTCCATAGGGGATGGTCGTATTTTTTGAACCAGTCATCAACAGCGTCCCATTCATCATCCTTTTTTGACTGGTGCTCAATATAAACGCTTTTTGCTACATCCATCCAGAGGCCTTTTGTGCCCTGCACCCTGAAACCAAGTGAATACGGCCTTGGCAAATGCGTATCGTGCGAAAGCAAAACAGTTTCGCCGTTGGCGCAATTGATCATGGTGGTTGTCACGTCGCCGTTTTTGTAATTGATCTTCGCATTTTTATTGCCTGGCGCCAATTCCTCCACGTAAGCCGCCAAACCCCTTGCTTTTGAGCTGAACGATACCAGGTTGGTAAAGCGGTTGCCCCGGTTAATATCGGCATACTGTAGTATTGGCCCGGCGCCGTGGGTTGGGTAAATATCGGCGTTCCTGTCAATATTAAACTGGGTGCGCCATTGGGCCTCGCTCAAAGCATTCGGCCCGAACTCAACGCCATGGCCATAGAAATGCTTGCCATCGTTAAACAATACTTCGCGCAGGTTGTGCTGGTAACCGCCTTCAAAGTGAACCAGCTCGCCAAAAAGGCCCTGACGTGCCATGTTTAATACCGCCATCACATCGCGGCGGTAACAAACGTTTTCCAATGTCATATATGGTATCCCGGTGCTCTCGGAGGTATGGACAAGGTCCCAATGATCGTCCACACTTAAGCCTGCTATTACTTCACAGCCCACATATTTGCCGGCCTTCATGGCGTCAATAGCCTGCGGGTGGTGAAATTGCCATGGGGTGGCGATAATAACGGCGTCGATATCCTTCCGGTCAAGCAGGCGTTTATAGGCGTCGAGGCCTCCTGTATATTCCTTCGGCAATGGCTTACCGGCCTTTGTAAACTGTTCGCGGCAAAAGGCCAGCGAGCTTTCCTGCGTATCGCAAATGGCAACAATATCCACGTCATCGCGCAGCAAGCCTTCGTCAATATGGTTGCGGCCGCGCAGCCCAACGCCAATATAGCCCAGCCTTACTTTGTCCTTAGCGGCTGCAAAAAGGCTGCCTGAGGGCAATATAGCCAGGCCAGCCGCTGCCAGTGTACTTTGTTTTATAAAATCCCTTCTTTCCATGGTGATCGATTTGAAAATTGGTTAATTTGAAAATTTGAAGATGAGTTTAATTTGTGAAATTTATGTGTTTTATGAATTAAAAATTTCCCGGAAGGAATACATTTTACAAAATTTTATACCTTTACGGCGGATTCATCAACAGTTTAGTTTCACCAAAGCACCATGAAAAAATTCAGTGTACTCCTTTTTGCAGCCGGCATAATAGTAACCATCGGTTTAATTATCTATTTCAGGTCTGTAGTTAACCCTGCTGATTCCGATTCTATGACTATCGACCGCAGCGGGAACCAGGTTTCCAAATGGCCCATATTTATCGGGATCATCTTTACATTTGTGGGCGCTGTATTTTATTATGTAAGCCATTACGAGAAGAAAAAGGGTAAGTAAACGACTTTTAAGCCTTCCGCATAGAAAAATCCATATCAATATTGAGTTGCACCTCTACAGGGAATGTCCTTAATTAAATAAGAATATCGAATAATGAATTTTGAATGTCGAATTTCGAAGTTTTTTTCATAATTCAACATTCGTTATTTGGTGTTCGATATTATGACCTTGTTCTATGAGCCCTAATATTGTTCATAATTTCCGTACCTTTAATTGCATAAAAGGACTATCCCCCATAAACCAAATTACAGCCTTAAATATGAAAAAGCTCCTTGTCCTTACCGCATTTGCAGCTTTATTCGCTTATAAAGCCTCAGCGCAAACTACCGTAGCAGTAAAAAATGCCGCTAAACACATTGGCCAAACTGTTAAAATATGTGATAAAGTAGTCGACGGCAAACTCATAACGCCTTCAAACACTACACTGCTTAACATTGGCGGCGACAACCCAAGTCAGCAGCTCACCATCACGATACCGGCCGCCGACAGGCCGAAGTTCAAAGGCCGGCCCGAAATTGACTACCGGGGAAAAGACATTATTGTTACAGGCAAACTGGCAACCTACAAGGGCAAACCCCAAATTGTAGTTACCGACCCGAAGCAAATTAAAATTGTGCTAATGGATAATAGCACTATGCCGTTTGCGCAGGGGAAATGATTGGTTGTTGAAAAGCGTCCCCGGCACTGTAATTTTTTAAATAAATTTAAGCAGTGAAACTTACTAACGAATGATCCCCAAATTCAGAAAGCATCTGTATCAGCTTATCAAAATTAAAAGGTTTTTCCAGGTACCCATCGGCAAAACAAGATTTTGCAATATTTGCCAGGTTACTATGAGTGGAAACTAAAATAACAGGGATTTCTTTGGTTAATGAATTTTCTTTTAATTGTAAACAAAGGTTGTCACCATGGCCATCCGGTAAATAAAAATCCAATACTATTACATCAGGATTAATTTTTATAACCTCTGCAGGGCTGAGCATAAAAGGAGATTGAATAAATTCATACCCCAAATCATTTATAAGACAGTCCAGGCATTGAGAGGTGTCCAAATCATCTTCTATTACAAGAACCTTTTTCATGTTATTAGAAGTTAAAACCATAGATAAGTAACAGACTATTAATAACTTTTATAAATATAATTATAAATAATTGGGTAAACCATGACTTTCGGCACAAATTGTTAAATGTAGTATCATTACCATTTGTTTCTGCAACAGCATTTTCGCAAAAGCCCCCTTCACAACACCCGCTGCCGAAAGCCCAATGTCATCAAGTTAAGGGGTTCTCCGATTACATCCCAGGATTTACAGGCCGGCAATTTCTTTTAATGCCTTACAGTTTTTACACTTCCGAAACAGGTTTCTTACGCTAAAAAAATAGCGTAAAAGCACGGTGCAGAATAGCGTAAAAACCACAGAGCACCTGATTATCAGAATACTGACCTTTGAAATGCACTAAACCATTTATCACAAATACACCTAACCCAGAGGCCGAAAAGGGAAAACAGAGTAGGCATAACCACTTCAGCGCAAACACGTCGAAGACAAAAAAAATCACTATGAACCGCAATGAAACAAAATTGAAGGATCTGAGGCAAGGCTTCAATGCTTTGCACGCATCCAGGCACCCCTCAACTGCAAAAGCATTAACAAAACTGAAAGATGATGTAGTTTCTTTTTCAGGAAACACTTTTTTTGAAGAGGTGCAATCTGTAGGGTACAACCCTGATTTCCAAACGCTGGAAGCAATTTTTGTTACGAAGCAGGATTTCGGCTATAACGGCACTTTGTGCACGCCGGGGTCTTTTGCTTTTGTACGTTTTTATTTAGACTATGGCAGCGGCTGGGTTGACCAGGGTTACACCGGGGTTACCGAGCACGACATCCCGACAGGTAACGATTGTACGCAGCACCCCGAAAAACCCTTAAGTTATTCGGCATCGTTAAAAATAAACCCTAAAACTGCTTTCTGCAGCATTCATATTTTGCCGAAGGTGCGCGCGATACTGGAGTGGAACCAGATCCCGCCTGCCAATACCCCTAATTATGACTCTATATGGGGTGATAGAATTGACGATCAAATCCAGATCAAGCCGGCGCTTGAGTTGATCCTAAAAAATCCGGCTTTGTCGCAATTGGTTGCATTAACGGTGGCCCAGCCAGCGCTTAAGCTGGCAGACGCTGCTAAAATAATTCCCGGCGGCGAAGCTGCTTTAGCAGAAACCCAGGCTTCGCTGGTTCCAAATCAACTTAGCCTCGGCTCCCTTGTTGACTTATATAAGAAGCACGAATATGTAACCCCGGCGAGGTATGGATTACAAAGTGTACAGGCCGCTTTAAAAAGTTTCGACTCGAATGTTGTTTCGAAAGCGATTGAAACCTGGCAGGCATACGGAATAGACCTGGCGGCAATTATCGCTGAGCTGGAAAAGACCAGCGCAGATGTTTCTTACGAACAGCTTGAAAACCTGGGCCTTGATTACAACCTGGAGCAATTTGTGGCCACATTCCGGATAAAAAGACCGGGTGGCTATTCGGGCAACCTTTGCAGCAGCGGCAGCATAGAATACGTGGCCTTTTGGGCCGACTGGAACAATGATTGTACCTGGGAATACCTGGGCACTTCGGCGGTAAATGTACACGACATTAATGATATTCCCGCAGGCGGCCTGTCGTATGCGGCCATTCTTCCGTTCGATTTTACGCATAAGCATAAACTGTGCAGTAGTCCAAACGTTGTAAAAGTACGCGCTGTGCTTTCATGGAATGTGCCTTCCTCTACCACCGATCCAAATCAGCTGCAATATTGGGGCAACCTGCTCGACAAGTATGTACAGGTGAAACCCGGCGCAGAAATTCCTGTTGGCACCGTATTGCCTTACTTCTATTGTTTAGGTGGCATACCTGTAGATATGATCAGCAGCGGAACAGGCCTTACAGTCAGCGGCGCTGCATTTGCACTTAATGCCAACCCCGTTGAAAGCGGGGCCCCGTTTGCGGGCGATGTAGTAATACAAGGCCCATCATACGCGGGGTACTATTACCGCATTAAAGTAACTAACCTGGCAACAAGCGCATTCCATTATTTAACTGATCCGCTTTGGCTGGTTGGTTACCATCAAAACCCGCTGCCTCCGCATAATACCTATCAAACCATTAGTCCTGATGGGGCCGCTTATTATGCTTACCAGGGCTCTGGGGCAGACTATAATGACAATATAGATAACGTGCTGGCCAGGTGGTCGCCGGGGGGTGACGATAAATGGCAGATCGACCTCGATATTTTAGGCGTTCCGGGCGTTTTCAGTAAGGTGATACAAATGGATAATACCGCGCCGGTAGCGCTGCTTAATATTGATAACGGCGGCGACTGCACCCATTTTCATAAAGGGGACACGATCACCGGCCATTTCACCGCTACGGATGATTACATCTCCAGCTATGTATTGGCCGCGAGCTTTGTAGGGACTGTTGCAAGTGGTACTTCAAATGTGGTTAATGCCCCGTTCTCGTTCGCAACAAGCGTTACAGGCAGCCCTTGCGGAAGCATTGGCCTTGTGGTTTACGAAAAAACCATACACGACAGCGTATCAGTTGGTTTTTATACACCAGCAGAGCAAATTGTTTGTTTGCAGCCAAAAAAGTAAAATGAAAATGGGAGGCGCCACGCGCGCCCGCATTTTCGATGCTTCGGTACCAGATGTAAAATAGCATTAAGGGTTTCAGCGATTGCTGAGACCCTTTTATTGTTATTATGATCCGGGAGATAGATTAATAGCTTTAGCTGTAGAATTCCCCCCACAACTTACCTGCTTCCCGGTCGCGAATTATAGCCCTTTTACGATCGCCAGCGACTTTTCAACATGTTCGGTGGGCGAAATGTGATCGGTTTCTGATGAAAATACTGCTATAATCTTACCGTCTTTACCGATGACATAAGTGGTCCGCGGGATAAAGCCATGCGTGAGGTCCTGGCCGAGTAGGTCTTTAATCCCGGACCTTCCGGCCGCCATGGTCAGGCCGTATGTTGCCGCGATTTTGCCCCCGGCGTCTGACGCGACAGGGAACTTGCCTGCGCAGTAACTGGGATCGGAAGAAAATTTATTCAGCCGCTGAATATCATCAGCAGATACGCCGATAATGGTAGCTCCCGCTGCTGTAAATTTATCCTTTAGTTCGGCGAAGGTATGTGCTTCCGCATCACAGCCGCCGGTATAGGCAGAAGGGTAGAAATATACCACAACGGGCCCTTTGGCAAGGGCTTTTTTTAATGAAAAATCAAATTCATTGCCGGCCAGGCTGGCCTGGGCAGTAAATACAGGCGCTGCATCTCCTTTTTTCAACATCGCCGATTGGGCAAAGCCAGACCGGGTTACCAGGAGTAAAAAGCTAAAAATTAAAAAAGACAGGCGATAATATTTATTTAACATGGCGGATTGTTTTTACTTATTAATGATGTTGTCATCAAATCTACAATAGTTGGTTGAAAATCGGCTTATATGTCATTAAAATTTTACCATGGCTGCCCGCCGGGCAATTTGCCTGTACCAAAGGCTGAGTGCGGGGTTAGTTGGTGTGGGGTAAACAGGTGGGGAATTCGAAACATTCCCGAAGTGGCGTTCGGCCTGCGCGATGGGCTCCCCTCTTGAGAGGGAAACCGACGAAGGAGCTCATGAATGCCATTGAAAAAATAAATTACAAACATTCATAATCGCACAGGCCGGCGCCTTTTTAAACGTTTCGAACACTCAAGGGAAAACAGGTCACAACTCCCCCCTCTTCAATTCGCCAACCGCAAAATCTGCAGCCCTTGCCGTTAACGCCATATAGGTTAATGACGGGTTCTGGCAGGCGCCGGAGGTCATGCAGGCGCCATCGGTGACGAAGACGTTGGGGGCGCCCCAAACCTGGTTATTGCCGTTCAGCACAGATGTTTTTGCATCGCGGCCCATGCGGGCGGTGCCCATTTCGTGGATGCCGAGGCCGGGGGCCTGGTGGGTATCCTGCTGGCCTATGTTTTTAAAGCCGGCCTTATCCAGCATTTCCGAGCCGCTTTGCAGGATATCTTTCAGCATCGTAACTTCATTTTCGCGGTAGGCGGCATCAATGTCGAGCAGGGGTATACCCCATTTGTCGGTTTTATCTTTGCTTAGGGTAACTTTGTTGCGCACATCGGGCAGGCATTCGCCCATGCCGGTCATGCTCATGTACCATGGGCCGGCTTCGGTTAAGCTGTCTTTAAAATCCCCGCCCAATTCCCTGCCGCCGGTGAAATTTCCCTGCCCCCGGCCCCCGCCGCAGGCGTAGGCATAGCCGCGTATAAAATCATGTTCCTTTAACCCTTTCAAATTCCTGAAACGGGGTAAATAAACACCTGTGGGGCGACGGCCGTAGTAATATTTATCTTCGAAACCATCATGCTCGCCATAAACGCGGCCGCGGTAGTTATGGTCCATCAGGTAATGGCCCAGGGCGCCGCTGTCGTTCCCCATGCCATTGGGGAAACGGGAAGAGGTGGAATTGAGCAGTACGAGGGTGGAGTTTAAAGTACTGGCATTTAAAAATATGATCCTGGCAAAATATTCGGTCGACTGCAGGGTGTTGGCATCGATCACCCGCACGCCCTTTGCTTTTTGGGTTTTTTCGTCGTAGATGATGGAGTGGACCACCGAAAAAGGCCGCAGGGTTAAATTGCCGGTTTTAACCGCCGCGGGTATGGTTGCCGAATTACTGCTGAAATAGCCGCCAAACGGGCAGCCCCGGTAGCACAGGTCGCGGTACTGGCAGGGGCCGCGACCGTTGACGGCCTTTGAAAGGTTTGCGGTGCGCGAAATAATGAGGTTCCTTCCGGGGAAATTGCTTTCGATGCTGCTTTTAAAATGCTGCTCTATCGCGTTCATTTCCATCGGCGGCAAAAACTCGCCGTCAGGCACCTGGGGCAGGCCGTCGCGGTTGCCGCTTATGCCGGCAAATTTTTCGGCATAGCTGTACCAGGGCGCTATATCTTTATAGCGGATGGGCCAGTCGACGGCAGTGCCATCCTTTGCATTGGCTTCAAAATCGAGGTCGCTCCAGCGCTGCGTCCACCTGGCCCAAAGCAGCGACTTGCCGCCCACCTGGTAGCCCCGTATCCAATCGAACGGCTGGGTTTGGATATAGGGGTGCTCCTTGTCCTTTACAAAAAAATGCTGTGTTTCTTCCTTAAACGCATAGCAGCGCGAAGCGATGGGGTTATCTTCGTGCATCTTCAGCGTTAATTCGCCGTGGTGCTCAAAGCCCCAGGGCGGCGTCATGGCGGTGGGATAATCTTTTATGTGTTCCACGTTCCGCCCGCGCTCCAGCACCAGGGTTTTTAGTCCTTTTTCGCATAACTCCTTCGCCGCCCAGCCGCCGGATATCCCCGAGCCGATAACGATGGCATCGTAAGTATTTTTGGGGTTGGGTTTGTCGTAGAGGTATTCGGGGGTGGGGGTGTTCATAATATTGGGGCGAAAATTGGTGGATCAATTTTACGGATAATTTTTAAGGATTATGCGGATGAGACGAACACTTATGTGAAAAAAAGGATAACTTGAGCCTATAACTTAATTTTAACAAAGAACGTCCTATGGGAAAGCAAAAAAAACCTTGGATTGGCAAGTGGAAAATTGAAAAAGAGTTAAGCGGTGGCGGGCAATGCGATAATTATTTGGTTCATTCTACGGACCAAAATATAAAAGGCGAATTTGTACTGAAAGTTATCAAAGATTCAAGTAAGTTGGAAAGACGATCCAGATTCTATCGAGAGGTACACAATTATATTGCTCTTAATCATTCTCAAATTCCCCAAATAGTTGATCATAATTGCAATGAAACGCCTGAAATCGAACAAAGGCTTTATTTTGTATATCCATACATCAATGGTTTAAGTTTAGAAGAAAGAATATCCAATAATGGGCCGATGGCTTTGAACGAAGCCGTTGGACTAGTCGTCCAGCTTGCCGATATACTTCAATTTTGTCACAACAATGATATTGTTCACAGGGATATAAAACCAGACAATATTATTCTTGAAGAGAACTCGGATAATGCGCCACAGTTAATTGATTTTGGATTATCTGCAAGAGATTCGGACGCAGAATTACATGAGTCTGGTGCAATGCAATTAGGTAATCGTTTTTTATATCTTCCCGAATTAAAACATGACAACGGTAATAAACGTGATAAAAGAAGTGATATTACCTACCTCGTTGGAATATTATTTTATGTCTTAACAGGTAAATACCCCTCTCATTTTATGGATGAAGAAGGTAGATATCCGCATCAGCGCGTTAGTTTAGAAACAATGATAACTGGCGTCGAAGCAGTTAAAATCAATTTACTAAAATGCTTTTTTGACAAAGGTTTTCAAGTACAATTAAATAGAAGATTTCAGGATATTGAAGAATTAAAAGAATTATTGAATAAAATAACAGTTGTGAATGATAAAACAGACAATGATTACATCTCACTAATCATGAGCATGGCCGATGTTTCAAAAGTTAAGGCAGAAAATGAATTAAAAGATATGCTACCTAAAATACGGCAATATTTTGGCGAGATTCCAAATAGAAATAAATTTCCAAACGTAGAGGTTGCGATAAGTGGGCCGCAAGTCTTACCGCATTGGGATCCGATTTGCATCGCAGGGCACTATTATATCACAGAAAAATTTGAAAGAAAAATTACTCAAACATATATGTTTAAGGTTTATCCTAACGGCATAGATTTCATTCTGTCAATTTTCGCAGGAAAGAATGAAAGTATTATTCAACGTTTTCAAGACCCCACTCAACTTAATGAAGAAACTGTACAAAATATTGAAGACGTTATTTGGAAATCTTACGCGTTGCTCATTAAGAAAGATATTAAATAAAGTTGGTCTTTCATTTTTTATAATCAACTTAATCATCTGTCACCGCGGTTCAAGCGGGACGATTGGACAGGCGGGGAGTTAAGTTGATTGTTTATTAAATCAAATTTCTTAATTTTATCATTCAACTTAACCTTACAAACATGTCAGGATATTATGATGTTGCTCAAATATGTCTAAATGGCCATGTAATTAACCCAAGTGTTCGGACTTCCCCTGAATTTAACGCGGACTTCTGCGAACTTTGCGGAGCTCAAACTATAATGGATTGTGGAAACTGCCAATCGCCCATTCGAGGGAGGTATCACACTGACGGATTCTTTGATTTTGGCTCCTATGCGGCCCCGTCTTATTGTATTAAATGTGGAGAGCCGTATCTATGGATGCAAAGCGCCTTGGACGCAGCATTTGAATTAGTAGAGTTTTCTGAAGTTCTTAATACTGCCGACAAAGAAGACCTCAAGCAATCTATTGCCAACATAGTTCAAGAAACTCCAAAAACTAGTTTGGCAGTAATGAAATTTAAGAAATATGCGGTTAAGGCAGGTAAAGAGGTTGCTGGAGGATTGAAAGATGTCCTCGTCGAAGTAGTAAGTGAAACCGTTAAAAAAGCAATATGGGGTTAATTGAAAGTCATAGCCTTTTAATTTAGCCCGTTAATTTAGCCCGAATAACTGCACGCCATGGCTTTAGACATTAAGGAACTGCTTAAAAGATCAAGACAGTACGTTGCCTCTCAGGGACATTGCAAAGTCCTCAGTGCAAGATATGTTAAGACACTAACGTTATTTGAGCAAGAGGATGTGATAATTTCTGTGAAGATTGACGATGAAACTGACCCGGATTGGTGGGTAATTGGAGGTGCAACCCCAATGAATCTATATACTAAACAAAGATTCCCAAACTCAGACGAGGCTTATTCTTTTCATTTAGGCATAATACTTCGGATGAGCGCAAGAGATTCTAAAGTAGCGCCTGAAGAAATCGGTTACGATGCTTTCATCAGCCATGCAAGCGAAGATAAAGAATCGCTGGTTAGACCACTCGCTGAAGCGCTAACGGAACGAGGGTTCATGGTATGGTATGATGAATTTGAACTTAGAGTAGGAGACAGCTTAAGGCAATCGATTGATAAAGGCTTGGTGAATTCTAACTTTGGCATAGTTGTGCTTTCCAAGGCCTTCTTCGACAAGAACTGGCCCCAATACGAGTTAAATGGCCTGACGGCAAGGGAAATGGATGGGAACAAGGTCATACTCCCCGTTTGGCATAACATTGGGAAGGCTGACGTATTGAAGTACAGCCCAACGCTCGCAGATAAAGTGGCTCTAGATAGTTCTAAAATTAGCATAGAAGCGATGGCAGACGACCTCGCAATAGTTTTAAATGGCCTATAGGCAATGTGCACACCGCAACAAATTGGCATAGCAAAATGGGATTATTCGACTTTTTAAAATCAAAGGAAGCAGGTGAGCCAACACCACCTGAAACTAAAAAAATCAGCGTCAAAGCTTCTCTCGATCAGATTGAAAATTCCGTTTTTACAACACTCAAGCCACTTGGTTTTAAGAAAAAAGGCAGGACCTTTAATAGGCAAATAGAAAAAGGAATTTTCCAGGTTATAAATTTTCAAGCAGGTCCATATCCAATTGGACAGCACTACGAAGTGCCGGGACTTCGAGAGAATCTCTATGGAAAATTTGCTGCTAATCTTGGCGTTTGTGTACATGATCTTTACAAATTGCTTCATCCAACAACAAGTAAAACATTTTATAAAGACTACGATTGCCAAATGAGGATTAGACTTGGTACACTTTTGAAAGGTCGGGAATATTGGTGGACAATTGCAAATAATGTAGACGACATCGCGGAAGAAGTAAGTAAAGGTATATTGACAGTTGGCAATAAATGGTTTGAAGGGGTTGACAGCAAAGAAAAAATTATAGAAAATTTTGGCACTCCACCTTACACTTTTACTCGCAGGGCAAAGTTGGATGTTGCTTTAATCGTTTGGTTGGAGGACAAAGAGCGAGGGACAAAATTGTTTAACAATTATTTAAACGCAATTCCTAATAGCAAAAATGGACACAAAGAATATGTTGAAGGCTTAGCGAAGGAATTGGGAATTGAAACTAAACTGGATTGAAGACCGCACGCCCATTCAATCATCTCCCCCGCAGGTTTATACATCCCGCTTGAACCGGCGGGGGAACAGTAAAGAAATTATTCTTTGACAAGTTCACCATTTTTATAAGTTTGCTCAATACTTCCAGAGCCATCCTCTTTGTACATAATCCACTTACCATCATACTTACCATTGTTAAAGTTCCCTTCTGCTCTTAATCGGCCGTCCGGCAACCAGTATTTGTGAGTTCCTTCTTGTTTGCCTTGGGCAAAATTGCCTTCTCTTGCTTTTTTTCCATTGTCGTACCAATAAGTCCAAAAGCCATCTTCTTTTCCGTTTTTAATTTCCCCCTGGCTATATAACTGCCCATTGAGATAATAGCTTTTTTTATAACCGTCACTAATTGGCTTAAACGTCAAATGTTTTAGCCGTGTGCTGTCCAAACGCTTGCCATTTTTAATAAAATCAATCTTGCTAATCAGTGTATCATTGATGCTTATGTCATACTTGTCCATATCCAGGTTTTGTCCCCTGGCGGATAATGAAAAAAGTAACGGCAAAATTAAAATGGTTAGTACTTTTGTGTTCATATAGTGCAGGTTGTATGTTGCTTATAATTACCTCTAACTAATATATTGTTTCATTTCAACACCCGTTGAAGCTTCGTCGCTTGAGCGCTGACAATTTGAGCGTCCACGCTTAAATTACTAACAGGTGTTTGAAGATTTAAAGTGAAAATTGCTTTTGTGTTATCCCTCCGGATTGATATCGCTATTTATTGCTGCGGCAGCTTTTTCTTCTTTTAAGGTTCTATTTGCTTTACGAACATTTATGAAGAAGTAAATCGATATAAATAGTGATATACCAGCATCAATTAATGTTCCGATGCCTCCCCCTGTTTTGCCTGAATTTATACTTACTATGCCTCTGTATATTTCATAAAAGAAGTACAAAAGCATAAAAACACTTCCAAAAAGTAATATCTTTCGATACTTGATGAAAAACACTTCCATTACACCCTGTTTAAATTATATAAACGCAATATACTAAAAAAGCAAGCTACTCTACGCTCGTTTAACCGCCTTCGCTTAAACCGCCAAAAGCAACCCCCACCCCAACTAACCGCCCTTAAAACCAACTTAACCAAATGAAAAAGATACTCACCAACGAACAACAAGCCATCAAACAGCAATTCCAGGCACATATCGATGCGGAGATGAGGGGAGACCTGGATACTACGCTGTCGACAATGACCGCAGATCCCCACCTGAACAACATCCCTACCCTCATCGGCGGAATTGGCCAGGAAGCGGTACGCAGCTTTTATAGTAAGTTAATTCCCGTAAACAAGTTTTTTCCTGCGGATACAGAAATGGTACCAGTTTCGCAAACTATCGACCAAAATCAGCTGGTAGACGAGCTGATCTTTAAATTCACCCACAACACCGAGATCGGCTGGATGCTGCCTAACATAGCCCCCACAGGCAAACGGGTAGAAATTCCGTTGGTAGTGATCGTGGGTTTTAAAGACGGCAAGGTAACGCACGAACATATTTATTGGGACCAGGCCAGTGTGCTTTTGCAAATTGGAATGCTGGACGCTACCGGGCTACCCGTTTATGGAATGGAAACTGCAGCCCGCATGGAGGAGATACGCGGCCTGGAGAAAATCTGAACGTTTGAGAAGTTAAAATAATGTCGAATAATGAATGTCGAATGTCGAATAACGAATTTTACTTCGATATTCAGCATACCCCATCGCCAGTACACGCGTCCCACTTGAACCGGGGGGATTGTTGAGTTTTCATAGTATCAACTTCCTGACGCCGGGAAGGTGATAATTTCTCGTCGCCGCAGGGTCTCCGGAACGGGACCCTGCGCTGCAATATCTTAATGCGACGCAGGGTCCTCTTCGAGAGACCCTGCTGAGACAGAAATATGAACGCTATGATAAGTTAAAATAATGTCGAATAATGAATGTTGAATATCGAATGTTGAAGTAAAATTCGGTCCCCGGACGGGGACAGGCGGCAACTTTCCGCCTTATTTCATTTGGTGCAAATAAGTTGAATACCGCATAAAATAATAACGGGCTGAAAAATCAGCCCGTTATTTAATTTATAAAAAATTATTTAAGCTCAATCTGGCGGCTGGCCATTTTTGCTTCTTCTTTTTTGGCAATATCCACTTTCAGGATGCCGTCTTCATAACGCGCTTCGATGCGGTTGTGGTCGGCCTGGTCGGGCAAAGTAAACGAACGGACGAAAGACGAATAACTAAACTCACGTTTGTTGTAGCGTTTGCTTTCATCACTGTTGTCAGTTTGGTTTTCTACAGTGATGTTCAATACATTCCGGTCAAGGCTGATCCTGAAATCCTGTTTCTTCAGCCCCGGCGCAGCGAGCTCTACCTGGAAATGGTCTTCAGTTTCGCTGATGTTCACTGCTGGTACACGGGTTACCATGCGGTCATTAAAAAATGTGTCATTAAAGATCGATTCAAAAACGTCATTAAAGCCTGGCAATAATGCGTTCGCTCCTTTGTTGTTGTTAAATTTAACCAGTGTCATGGCTTTCTTTTTTTAATGTGATAAAATTAATTTGTAACTGACCTGTTTAGTTCAACTTGAATACCAATGCCGGGGAACGGTAAAAATTTCAGTTTTTGGCTGAAAATATTTCAGTTGAACTGTCATTTTATCAGAGGCTGAGATTTTTAAATATATCCCTTGTGATGATGCGGATGTTATAGGTGATATCATCCAGCGTACAATGCATTATCCTTACAGGGAGCGGGATGCCGTTCTGTACTTCCGTAAAATCCATGTACAAAATTGAGTTTGCAGATATGTTATCAGTGCCTTTAAACTGTGCTGCTATTGCCATAGCCTGCTCCCGGTTTGACCCAAGATCAAAGTTGCCGTAGGTTTCAAATCCAGCGGGCGTTTTAATGTGCAGTGAAATTTGAAAGTTGGTTTCCATGTTTTAAAAGTTTAGCAATACGTTTACAAGTCCCGTTCCAATTCTCCATGCCCGTTTAAGCACCGGGGCTAAATCAAGAAACATTGGAGTTAAAATGCTAAAATGAAGCCGAACGTTGAGGAATCGCGCTATTAATATTTATATCCAAATGGTACTTAGCGCTATAAATAATGTGTACATTGCATCTGTTTATTACAGCGGCATTCTTTCTAAAACGAAATAAACTTATCCCGGAATTAGCAACCGATTTACTGGCGACAAATAAGATGATGCATCCGGTAGTATTTTATTTTACTAAGACAGTTCTAAAAAGCCCCTTATGTTAGCTCTTCCAACCGTAAAAGCCCTCACCATAGTAAGCCTGTTAAGCATTACAGCCGGTGCACTTGTGCTGGTCGGCCAAATGTTTCATTTAGTATTTTTACAGCATACAGGCCTGGGAACCCGTTCCGTACAGATTACTATGGCGCTGTGTTTTGCTTTGCTGGGCGCTGCATTGTTTCTTACCCAATTACCCACTAAAAAATATACCGGGTCCGCGTTTCGGCTATTAATATGCCTTGTTATCATTGCAGGCATTTTGTCCGTCGTCCAGGCCCCGGGAACGGGCATTTCTTTTGTGATCTTCGGGATGGCATTGCTGGGGTTTACCGCTGATAAGCGGGTGTTCCTTACCATATCGCAATATTTGCTGCACGTGGTTACCGCGATGTCTGCGCTCTCCATTATCGGCTACCTTTACGACCTGCCTTTATTTTATACGCTTGATTTTGCCGGCCCAATGGCCTTTTTTCCGGCTGTCCTTCTTTTTTTATTGTCGATCACGACGTCGTTGCTGCATCCCAAAGTTGGGATGGCCGGGCTGTTTACCGGCAACCTTGTGGGCAATATCATGGCGAGGCGTGTCCTGCTGCTGCTGATCATTGTCGGGGCCGCCTTCGGCGCAGTCAAAATTGTATCCGGCAGGTACCTGCTCATTTCGCAGCAGACGGGCCTATCGCTTCTTGTAATATCTTTCATAGCGCTTGGACTGGCACTCATCTGGTATACTGCCAGGTGGCTCAACAAATTCGACAGGCGCAGGAAGGATGCGGAGGGAGAAGTGCTGGTGATAAATGAAGAACTTGAAAAACGGGTAGCCGACCGTTCGGCCAAATTGATGAAGCTATTGGAGAAGCTTAGGGAGAGCGAATCGAAATTCAAAACTGCATTTGAACATTCCGCAGTAGGGATGGCACTGGTATCATTAAAAGGGAAATGGCTGAAAGTAAATAAACGCATGTGCGACCTGGTAGGATACCGCGAACAGGAATTGCTGACAATGTCGTTCCAGGACCTGACCCACCCGGACGATCAGCTGAAACACCGCGATGTAATTGACAAGGCTTTAAATAATAAAAATAATGCCTACAAGGTGGAGAAGCGGTATATCTGTAAAAACGGGACCGCCGTGTGGGTTTCCATCAACATTGCAACGGTCACCAATAAAACAGGCGGGCCGCTATACTTTGTGAGCCAGTTTGAGGACATCACCGAACGCAAAAAAGCAGAACAAAGCTTAAAAACCGCGTATAAGCAAATACAAGACCACGTAAACAGCATACAGGATATAGCCTGGAAGCAGTCGCACCTGGTCCGCAGCCCGCTTGCAAATTTGAAAGGCCTGACTGAAATACTAAGCCATGACCCGGCTGACAAGGAGACACTTAATTATATTCAGGCCGAACTGGAACGCCTGGACACGGCGCTCATTGAAATGGCGGAAGATGCATGTACTGACGGCGCGAGAGCAGTTATTGTTACGAAGCGCATATTGGGCTCACCTTTTAAAGAGCTTTACCTTAAGGCGCCAACCATCGAAAAGGGACCCAAGGGCAGGCAAGCGGGCGCCCAGGCCTGAATTAGCAACGAAATAGCCAAATTACGAATTCTGAGTATAAGGGTGAGGCACAGAGAAACACACAATTGAATGTGGGGATCTATCTGTAATACTAAAACAGCCAATATTAATTCAAGCGGGGATACTTAATTTTTCGCGGCGTGCTTTTGGTCAGCCACAAATTACGGTTTGTTGGAGATGATTCCAACAATAGCGGAAGAGACCCTTCAGTCGCCGCGAGGTCTCGGGAACGGGACCCTGCGCTGCGATATCTCAAGGCGACGAAGGGTCCTCTGCGAGAGACCCTGCTGAGACGACATGACGTATTGCAGGTTTTTGCATTTTTAAACTTTTTAAAAAATTAACTTATTGATTTTCAAGCGTTCACGATGATAAAAATGCCCGTGTTGGTGCGAAGTGAACGCGAACATGAACGCTTGCTGCTTATTTTTCCTGTTGCCGCAGGGTCGACGGATCGGGACCCTGCGCTGCAATTTCTCAAGGCGACGAAGGGTCCTCTGCGAGAGACCCTGCTGAGACGACATGACGTATTGCAGGTTTTTGCATTTTTAAACTTTTTAAAAAATTAACTTATTGATTTTCAAGTGTTCACGATGATCAAAATGCCCGTGTTGGTGCGAAGTGAACGCGAACATGAACGCTTGCAATGTGCCGGGCACGAAAATAAAGTGTAAATCTGTCGCAGCATCAATCAGCTAAATTGTCAACTTTTTCAGTACGATACACCTCTTTCATTTCCAAAAAGGAGGTGGTTTTACTGAACCCCTTATCGTACAATCGCCGCACTCACGGGGTACGACAAAAATATAAGCAGGCAACTCATCTCCCCTGGACGGGGGCAGGCCATCATCTACACTAGCACTCGGCAGGCCTACTAACTCTGCATTAAAACTTGATGAGCCCGGATGCACCGTATCAATGCAAAACGGGGGAACATTAATAAAGTTACAGTACGGTTTAGAGCAAGCATATGGGTACACAGGCACCCATGCAGGCAATTTAGCGTTTAATATGAATATTCGTTTTGACGAAACCGTACAGGCGCTTACATAACCGATGACGGCCTCAGACGGATTGCTGATGCAATGAATATTTCCGGTGAGCTGTGATGGCTGGGCGTCGAATATACTGCCCAACTGTTCTGTATTTGTTTTGAGGCTTACCCAAAAGTTATAAGCATCGGCGGTAAGGGCGTATTGGTGCAGCAAAATACTGTATTCGGCTTCTATTTTTTCAGATGTAGATGGAATAAATATGATCGGTTTTTGAGAAACTACAGCCTGTTTCAATTTAGCGGTCGAACCTAATACAATGTTACTCGACACATCGTTTGTATAGCAGGTATTCACATTCTGAGCTTGCGTGCGGACTGCCAGGGTGGTGCCATTGGATACATAAAATGAAATAAATTTTGAATGAAATTCCCAGGCTTCACTATAATCCCAGCGGTAATATTTTACGTTGTTGGCCGGATCGTGCGCATTGGCGTAAATTTGTATCCCGGTGTCGGCAGGGGTGTTCAATATATTATAGCCCACGCTGTCAATAGCCGGCGTAACAACCACCGGCACAAAATCCGATTGATATTGCTGATTGTTGGTGGTCTTTATGTTTAAACGATAAGTATGGGTTTTATCGAGGTTAAGGCCGGCCGAAACATAGTTGCCATTATTGGTTTCGGTTAAAGGGTAAGAAACATCCTGGTCACTTTCAACAGCTACCGTGGCATGCAAAACCGGGTTTGAAGTATTTGCGCTTAAAACTTTAACAGTTCTGCTCAGCGTTATTGTAGTTGAATCTGCCCCGGCATTAATTACACCCTGCACCACAAGATTGCTCGCATTGCCGGTAATAGCAGGCGGGGTATAAGGTTTTCTACAGCATAATAAGGAAAGCGGTAACAAATAACAAACTTTATGTAGTTTTATCATTTACAAGATTGCGTGTCGGTTCAATTCAAAGTTACTAAAAAAGTTGCTTGCTGGCATAATAAACACAACCCGAATTTACTGCTTTCTTAATCATCGGCCATGCCAATATGATTTAGATCAGTATTACAAAGCCATATAATGCAAATAAGGTAAAATAAAGTTCAGGTGTTGTCCTGGCCGGTGATTTAATATCTCGCGAGACTCCCGAACTGGCCGTGTGATTCCTAAAAGCCCACAAAAAAAACCTCAATAATTTCGACTTAAGGCATTTGACTTAAAAATTGATCCCGCCGGACGATTTTCGGGCAAATGTTGTAAATCGAAGAAAAAAATAAATTTTTATTGTTTTTCAATAAATATTTATTTATATTTGCATCGTTAAATTTAAAAACTCAAAAATTATGGAAATTACTACCAAACAAATTCTTAAAATCCTATATGTTCTTTCGTGGATCATATTTGTAGGTGTATGTATTGAAGCCGGCGGCTTTATATTCAATACCTTTTTTACCCTGGCCATCAACAATGTTGATGCTAAACATTATTGGCCGGGCATCGATTTCTCAAGTCTTTACCGGTTTGACCCGGGGTATTTTTTTGCCGAGACATTCCTGATGATCATTGTTGCAGTGATGAGGTCAGTTATATTTTACCTGATCGTAAAAGTGCTGCACGATAAAAAACTAAACCTGGCCCAGCCATTTAACAGCGAAATGGGGCGCTTTATTTTTAATTTATCGTACCTGTCGTTGGGTACCGGCTTATTCTCGTGGTGGGGCGTTAAATACGCCGCCTGGCTTAGTACAAAGGGGGTTGCAATGCCTGATATACAAAATATGCGCTTAGGCGGCGCCGATGTATGGCTGTTTATGGGCGTTACACTTTTTGTGATCGCACAAATTTTTAAGAGAGGGATCGAAATTCAAACAGAAAACGACTTAACTATATAATTATGCCGATCATAGTAAACCTTGACGTAATGATGGCCAGACGAAAAATGTCATTAAATGAACTTTCAGAAAAAGTCGATCTGACATTGGCCAATCTTTCCATACTCAAAACCGGGAAGGCAAAAGCCATCCGTTTTAGTACGCTCGAAACTATTTGCAGGGTACTGAACTGCCAGCCCGGGGATCTGCTGGAGTATTCAAAGGATGATCCGTCAAATAACGATACAGATATTTAAACGACTTTGTCACCATAAATCATGAAAATGCAAGTTAAAAATTCACACAAAGTAATTGGCGGGATTACTTTTTTAGTCGCGCTGTTGTTCGCAACTGCCTTTAAAGTGATGGAAAATACAGCGCAGGTTCAAAAGGCTTTAAGTGGTAAAACCAGGGCCAAATCATTTCATATCGACATACGTATTTTAGTGATGCCCGATAAGGTGGAAGCGCTGAAAGAAATAATTACCGGCTGGCCGCAAGTGTGGGAATAAAGATTGAGGACCAACGAAAGTATTCATCAATCGTTTTAGGCCTGTCTGAGAACTTTTCGGGAAGCTCCCCTGGTTTCTTAACTAGCAGGTTGCGTTATATTAAATAAATAAGGAGATGCTCAAAACTGAACATCTCCTTTCATGATCCCCGTTGGACCTTTTTCGAACCACTTTTTTAAGTCTTCCGATCACTAATGATGTATTGACAAACATCAACCGGGGCGAGATACGATGATATGAGGTATTTTCCCAAATAATTTTATCTTTATAGCTGTAGATACATTTTCAAATAATGAAGAACCCCGCGGCTTTTTTTATCGCCCTGCTATTTCTTTCCAGCTGCAAAAAAGAATTCCTGGGGCCATTGACCACACAATGGTCAATAAGCAACGGTGTTTTGGGGCACCGGCTCATCATAACATGCTCACCCAAATATGCCGGTGCAATTTATTCCCTGAACTGGAACGGCAAGGAATTTCTCAACTCAGGCGACCATGGCCGCGAGCTGCAATCGGCAGCTACTTTCGACGGTTTGGGCGAATGCTTTAACCCTACAGAAGCCGGCTCCGCAGCCGACGCAACCGCAGATACTTCAACCAGCAGGCTTTTATCATTCAGCACTGATAGCAATCAAATAAAATCATCGGCACAAATGGCCTTTTGGACCAGCGTTGGACAGCCTTATCCCTCAGGCTGCGGCATCACAAACATAAAAGTTGCCCAAAATACTACTAACCTGTCCAACCATATATTAACCAAACGGGTCACCATTGGCTTTTCCGGTATTCCTAATGTGATAGCGTACCAGGTAACCTTTCACGTTGCGGAGCATCATTCATCCGCAATTTTCGAAAGCCTCACCGGGTACCTTACGCAGAGTTTTTCAGCGTTCTGGACGTTTGACCCTGCTAACGGGTCATTAGCGCCATTGTCATATGGCCCCGGTGAGCAGGATAAACCCATTATATTTTCTACACCAGCCAAAAATTATGCTATGGGTATTTACAGCCCCGGCCTGCCGGAACAATCTTTTCCCGGGCTGGGATATGGCAGGTATAGCTATCTTTCGCAGTACACCACCAAGTGGAGTGCCTTTTACCACATGGAAGATACCCCTGCCGGCGATTACAATTTTCAACTGTATGTGGTTGTTGGCGCGCTTGCGGACGTCGAAGGAGGGATGAGAGCGGTTTATAAAATATTGCATCCGTAGGAAGGGGGATGAATTGCCTCGCCCGATTAAGGATCTTCTCTTGGATGCCAACAATTTAAGCATCGTACTACAATGAAAATCATATGATTGCAGGTTTTTGATTTTGTGTCAAATGACCAGATTATTCACCATTTCGCAACAAAAAAGGGGGTATCTTTAATAGTTTCCATTTTTTTCAAATTTAGCATCTAATCAGGTCGCTAAAAGACTTATTGATTTAATTGTATCGCTAACTTTTGTTATAATTGTATAATTAACATTTAAAATGGCTTTTTTGCATTGGGGCCTGGTTTTAGTTGCAAATTAAACAAGTGAATGCCGCGGGCCTTTTACAAAAGTCCTTCCGATCAGGGAGAACGACGTTATCCTGGTTAAGCTAATCAAACTTTAATAAATCATCAATTGTACCCTGGACGGAAATGCGATTGAAATGAATAAACTATCATGAAAACTGTAAATCATAAACGTGTGTTTTTGCTGGCCTGCATGCTGCTCACCGCCTTATTATCACACGGCCAGGAACTTTTTGTCGGCACCAATTATCACCCGCATGATTCCGGGCCCGGGCAGTGGAAAAAGGACATTGACCTGATGCAAAAAGCCGGTTTTAAAGTGGTTAGAATGGGGCATCTTGCCTGGGACAGCTATGAGCCTAAAAACGGCCAGTTCAATTTTGCCTGGTTCGACCAGGTAATGGATATGATGAACAAAGCCGGGATCAAAGTGATCCTTGATGTTGCTGTCCGCCCGGCCCCGCTATGGCTTCATCACAAATACCCGGAAATCAACGTCACCGATCAGAACGGGCATGTACAATATCCCAATCACCGGTACATGGTAGACATAGGGGATTCCGTTTACCAGCGCTATGCTTTGCGCTTCGCCGATTCGCTTAGCAGCCATTATGCCCGGCACCCGGCATTGCTGGCTTTTGGTATGGACAATGAGCCGGGCGATGGTCCCATATCTTACTCGGATGGCGTAAGGAAGCGCTTTATACACTGGCTGGAACAAAAATATGGCAGCACTGACAGCCTGAACAAAGCCTGGGCGGCGCAGCGCTGGTCGCGAAGGGTCGATGACTTTGACGAAGTGGGCCTTCCCCTTGGCGGGCAGTTCGGCGGCCCGCCGGAACGGTTCCTGGACTTCCGCCGCTTTATTTCGGATGAAGTAAACGCTTTCCTGGTGAAACTGATTGACCGGGTTAAATTAAATGCCCCGAATGCACTCACTACCACAAATATGTGGTACTATGCCGACAAAAAATATTTTGACTATGCCAAAACTGCTTATACCGGCAAGATGGACCGGGGCGGCTGCGGCTTTTACCCCGGCGGTTCCCTGCTCACAAATTATGGCATTGACGATGCATCATTCGGGATAGCCAGGATACAATTTGAAAACACCACCCCTTTTTGGTGCACCGAGTTTACTACTATGACCGCCGTGCCCGGCTCCATACGTAAAAGCGCTTATGCCTCGCTGATGTACGGGAACCAACTGGTTTGCGGCTGGACATGGCAAAGCATGGCGGCCGGTGAAGAACAATACCTGGAAGGGATGACCGATTGGGACGGAACACCAAATCGTAAATACGAAGAATACCGGAAGATTGCTGCAGAATTCAAAAAAATTGAAAAATACGGGTTCCCATATCGTAATCAGGCGGAGGTAGCGCTGGCTTTTTCGTTCCCCAGCCAGATTGCCAGCTATGCACTCCCGCAAAAACACGACTCACAACTGGAAAACTCCTTTATTGAGTTCATTCCGCGCAATCTAGATACACGGGTGGTTGATGTCAGCCAAAGCTCCCTGAAATATAAATTGCTGATCGTTCCCGGTGTTACGGTGATGGACGAAAAATCGGCAGAAAAAATACGGGAATTCGTTCGGAATGGCGGAACCGTTTTGATGACCACTGCTTCGGCAATTGCGGACGAGCGCAACCAGGTATTTACCACCACGCAACCCGGTCGACTGAGTGACGTTTTTGGCATCCGTTTGGGCGGATTTGAGGAAACTGCCAACCTGAATGAGCTATCCCGGACCGGGCAGGCTGGTAACCAATTGCAGGTGAGCTACCAGGGAAAGCCGGTGAGCGTCACTTCGCAGCGTTTTGACCTGATCGAACCCCGGGGAGCCACGGTACTGGGTATTATCACCAGCCTGGACAAAGACTATCCTATAATTACCGTTAATAAATACGGAAAAGGCTCAGCCATATACGTAGGCTTACCCGCCGATAAGGCCTTGTTGGATCCCGTTATCGACGATCTTATCAAATCGCTTGATATCAAAAAAGGCCCGGAAGTGCCCAATGGCATAATGGCCCGGCAGGTTGATGCAAAGCACATCCTTTACCTCAACACCAGCCGGAATGCTGCTGAAATCACGCTAAAAGGTACCCTTAAAGGGATACTAAGCGGTAAAACATACACCGATAGTTTTACACTGCCTGCTGAAGAGCCTGAATTGATCGAGATCAAATAATGGGGAAACTCAATTTCTTTAAAAAAATGGCTTTCGACTTACAGCTTTCCCGGTCTGTGCCGGATTTTTCAAAAGGTTAAGGTAACCCGGGCAGCCCGCACTATGCGCATACATTTACAAAATTTTGAAAGCATCTACAGCAACAGTAGCTGTGCTTAAACTCACCAATTTCAGCAAATGTTGTTTTCCTGTCAGGTTATTTATGGTAAAAACAGGGCATTGCGCCTCATGTTGCCCGGTTTTTTTCAGATTCGCTGCACCGTATGATTTACCGTCGATAAACACTTCAAAAGCGCCATAATTTGGATCTTTAGGAGCAATGACGCAAATGCCCCTCCCGTTGAAATGTAAGGTGCAGGCATCGCCCTTAACCTTTGTAAGGTGCAGGTCGTTATTAAAATCGGCAGCGTTAAGGTTACAACGGTGTGCCCATCCAGTATAATTTACACCAGGGTCGTCGTCATTGATCCATGTTTTATCCTGTGATATCTTAAGCACGTAAGCCAGGGCAGGTGCTGGTTGATCTTTTGCGGTAATTTTTAGCCCTCCAGCATCTTGTAGAAACGTAAGAGGAAGGGAACTCCCGGGAATTGAAACATTGCTTACCCGGCCAATTGTTGCTCCTCCCGTGCGTAACGCGCGCAGCGTAATTACATTATTCTCAGGCCATCTTAAAAGCGTAACATAGATAAAACCACCTGATCGCGTATAACGCGCATCCCCTTCACCATACACTTCATAGGGCCTTGAACCATAAATCGCCTCACCGTTTATTTTCAGCCACGCACCAACTTCACGGGCTGTTTGGATAACTTCTTCATCCAGGTGTCCGTCGCCGTGCTGGGTCAAATTGAGCAGCAAGGCGCCATTACGGCACACATTCTCAACAAGGAGTTTAACAATATCTTTTGAAGTTAAATATTTTTGACCAGTGCGATAATGCCAATCAGCTATGGACGTTTCGGTTTGGAAGGGATAGGCCATGATATCGGTTTCGTTGAGGCCTTCATCACTTTTAACGAGCGACTCCTCTACCAGCGGAATCAATTCAGGATGTTCTTTAAAGCTATTATATTTCCCGCCTATACATTTAAGATTGATAACCACATCCATTTTTCCATGGTTCCAAACCAGTGATTTGTTGTAGTAATTGGCGACAAGCTGCGGCGCCAGGAAACCCAGTCCCATGGAAACGCCCAGGTCTTTTAAATTGCTTCCTCCTGCCTCATCAAAATAGATCATATCCGGGTGATATTTACTAACAGCATCGTCAACCCGCCACATAAACTGGTTGGCAAAGGGCGATAGGAGAGAGGAATCTGTAAATTTATGCGGAGGCCCATAAAGATCAACGGGGTCATATCCTTCCCACCACTTTCCTTTGCCGTCAGCTACGGTCATCAAGCCATCATAGGGTATGCCTTTTTTTGGCCCGGTTTTATCGCTTTTGTACCGTTCGGGCATAAATTGCCCCCAGGTGCGCGGCGGGGAAGCATGAAAACCAATGCCAAAGCGCAGGCCCCGTTTTCGCGCGGCCTTTTCCCAGGTTCCCACAATATCTCGTTTCGGCCCGATATTTACCGAATTCCACGGTTGGTATTTTGAATTCCAGTTATCAAAATTATCGTGATGGTTTCCCATGGCCACAAAATATTTTGCGCCCATATCTACATAAAGACTGGCCATGGCATCCGGGTCCCATTTATCAATGTGCCACAGGTGGCAAATATCCTTATAACCAAATTCCGATGGGTGGCCAAATGTTTTAACATGGTAATTGTAAGCCGGCTGGCCTTCTTCGTACATATTTCGTGCGTACCAGTCGCCCTGCTCCGGCATGGACTGAGGGTCCCAATGTGACCAGGCCCCAAACTTTGCTTCACGAAACCAATCAGGTACTGTGTACGTCCTGCTTAGCTGCTGCCAGTCGGGCTTATACTTTCCTTTCTGCAGTGAAAGCGCCGGCAGGTTCCATATATCCGGTTTTAGCCCGAGATCTCCTGTCCCCGTCGCTATACGGTCAACGTTCCATGCGACATCGCCCGGGTCAAATTGTAGCGATAGCGTGGCATTTGGCGGAACCTGCAAACCGATAACTGCGTTGAGATATGAACCCAATCCGGCGCCGGTAGAATGCAGGTTTATTTTTTTTGCAAAAACGCCGTTCAGGTAAATGCTGAATGTCCCGCTATTTAAAGAAGCATAATGGATAGCTATTTTTTTTGCAGCAGGAAGATGAAAGAATTTCAACCCATCGCCTTGTTTTTCCATACTGACCGTGATGCCCCCGGGTACTGCCAAATCAGATAAGTCCCGGGCTGTACCCAGTTTGACGCCTGAACTCGCTTTGATATATACGGCATGAATGGGCTTTTTGTTAAGCGAAGGTTTTACCTGCTGCGCTTTTAGCGGATTAATGGCTATCAGTGCCGCCAAAATCAGCATAGAAAGATTTCTCATATTGGTTATAAAGGGTACCATAGCTTTAACTGGTAAATTAAGACATCATTTAAAGGCGTTTTCATCGCAATAGCCTAACATCATATATGGATGCAGTGGTGTTTCCGTCTGTAGCAACAAACTTCACTATCGCATTTCTTGTATTGGCTTTAATAGTTTCGGGGATGACATATTCCTTCGTTACAAAAGCATCCGGTCCAGATCCGTCCAGCATTACGCCGGCCAGTTTGGTGCCGTTTATATAAATATCAAACTCCCTTGCAGTTTCCCTGCCGTAATAGGTTATGCCCAGAGTTTTAGCAGCAGGCGTTAAACGCATGTTGTAGCTGAAGTATCCCTTTGCATTTCGCCAGTGCCGGTTTCTGAATACCCCCGTTTCTGATTTTTCAGCCGCCATTGCATGGTCCGCTTCAGGCTGCTGCTCGCCTGGCGATACCTCGTCAATCGTACGCGGCGCCAGTTTGAGGTAAGTATCATCCATGCCGGCAAGCTCTGTTTCCTTTTGACTAACACTGTCCCTACTGGAAATAGGCCAGTAAAGCATGTAACGGGTGTCGTGAACCCGATAGAAAGGTATGAGTTGCAAATTCTTAAACTGAGGTTGCTCTATCAGTTCGCTAATTTCATAGCTAATACCGCTGCCGGCATTACGCTTGAGGCTGGCAGCGGGGTCTCCCGATGTTTTTACCAGCAGCGGAGATTTTGTTAAGGGATATAAGGGGCCGCCCGCATTTTGTCCCCAGCGGCCATCATCTGCAAACAGACCAGTCATGTTTGCTGTATCCGTCGGCGCCGCCAGCACTATAGGGCCATGTAAAAACGAGACCCAGGCAGAATGATCAGGCAGGTATTCGGCGTAATTTTTCATCGGCAGCATAACAGTGACCTTATCACGGTTATGCCATACCCGGTTAATACCTGTATAACCGTTTGAAGCAATAGTTTTGGATATGATCTTACCGTTAACCTTTATCATGAAGCCGCTATCATTCACCCAATAAGGCTTCCTTACGAACAATGTAAAATGTTTCGGTGCGGATAAATCGAGGGATAAAGCGGTTTGCTCTTCGTCAGGAAAGTTATTCTTCTGGGTAAGCTTAATACCGTTCTTTTTCCAGTTTAGGATTGAGGGGATAAATAGGTTTACAAAAATGTCGTTGTTTTTTCGTGTGTAAATGAGTTCGCCATATTTGCCGTGATTTTCCATGCCTGTGCCTACGCAGCACCAAAAGCTTTCGCCGGCAGTAGAGTAAACCCGGTAGTGCTGCGGATGAATCGGCGTAAAATACACGAAACCGCCGGTTACCGGGTGCTGTGATGACAGAATGTGGTTATAAAGCAGGCGCTCATAAAAATCAAGATACTCCGGCCTTCCTTCATCTAAAAACAGCATTTTGGATAATTTAAGGATGTTGTTGCTGTTACAGGTTTCCGGCCCCTGTTCCGACTCGAGCATTGGCGCAAAATTATCGATGGGGTTAAAATGCTCGCGGACGCTATTGCCTCCAATTGAAATACTACGGTTATGAACTACTGTTTGCCAGAAAAAGCGTGCGGCAGAAGAATAGCCGCTATCGTTACTGAGTTCGGCAATTCGCTGGAAACCTACCACTTTCGGTATCTGCGTGTTGGCGTGCAGCCCGGTAAGTTTATCCTCGTGCCGTTCCAAGGGGTCGAGGATCAGCCGGTGGCAAAACCTTTCTGCCAACACCAGGTATTTATGATCTCCGCTTAGCGCGAACGCGTCCGCCAATACCTCGTCCATGCCGCCATGTTCCATATTAAGCATGGACTGCATTTGTGCATCGCTGAGTCCGCTGGTTTCATCATTTGCCCAGTCCGCAAGCTTTAAGAACTCCTGCTTTGCCTGCTGGTTGCCTGCCAGTAAATAGCAATCGCGCAGGCCAGCAAATAGTTTGTGCAGGTTATACCATGGCACCCATTTCTTATTAAATTCGCTAAAATCACCTGTTTTAACCTGTGCCCACAGGTGCATTCCGCCCGGAACACCGCCCACATAACCGTTTTTGGTATGTTCCTGGCAGCGGCCAAGCTCGCTTACCATATAGTCCAGGCGTTTCTTGCATTCGGGCGAACCGGTAGCAGCATACATTTGCGCCAATGCCGTAAGATAGTGCCCTGCGGTATGCCCGTCAAGCCCGATACTTTCCCAATTGCCGTAGCTTTTCGCTTTGGGTGTTAGGCCGGTTTCCCGGAGAAAGGGCGCCAATAACCTGTCAGGCGCTAATTTGAGCATATAACTAAGGTCGGTTTGCTCCGCCGAAAGAAAGGGGCTCTGCAGCAGCCTCACCTCATTAAGCCTGAACGGTTGCATGTTGCTTTGCTGACCTGACGCCGCAATAAAACTGTTCATCGCGGCGGCGGTTATCAATACTTTTAAAAAAATGGCCCTCATTTTATGAATGCATGTACACTAACATCATTATTGCTACCACGTTATTCTTAATAAAGTGATGCCTTGTCTTTCTAAATCAAAATCAATTTTCGCTACTCCTTTTTCGGGGGTGATATATTTTGGATTAGAAATCTCCTGGAGCCGGCCTGCTGCTTCCAATGTTTTGTACTCCTCCGGTGTCGGTTCCTGTGGCGAACCCATCTTTTTCCACACGGTAAAAGCATTGCTATGCTCCTGATCGATCATATATTGCGTAAGCATCACCCGTTGATGCGGAAGCCCCCTTATGGTAACGGAAACTGACGCCGGCGAAACATTGATATCGTTTTTATCATGGTAGTTCCAAACCATTATGCCCGCGGCGTTTGCACTTTTGGTTGCTAATGCATTTATGTCCGGATCTTTTCCTCTTACACTGGAGTCGCGGATGGTCAAATAATTTTGCTTTGAAGCAGACGTTACGGCCACCCTGTCACCCTGCATCATACCCATCATTCTGAATACATTCAAAACAGGTTTATCAATGCCGTTGGTGGCCAAATCCCGGAAACCTCTGAAATAAGGCTGGTTTTCAAATTCAAATGCCCACGTTACCGCGCCAGCCAGGTTAACCCCTCTTATTTTTGCCAAATCATAGGTGCGCGTCATCACCGACGCGGTGTAACTGGCATACATCGTGCTGTTACGGTAGGCATTTTCGGGGTGGAGGTCTTCCGAGCACGCGGCGCAGCCTTCAGGGTCCGATTCCCCGATAATTATGGGCAGGTTTTTTAAAGCAGGATATGAGGAAACGATCTCAAATCCTTTGTCAATACTCCTGAGTTGGTTACCCATATTCATCCACACTACCCCGTCAATAAGTTTAGGAGCGCCTTTCGCATGAAAGGTTATAAAATCAATAGGTGCGCCCGTTTTGCCGGTTACATAATTTGTACCGCTGACGATGTGCGTTAAAAACTTGCGTAATAGGTCGCCGCCCGATTTTCCGTCGGGGCTGGTTGTTTCAGGCCCGCCTATTTTTGCTGTGGGCAATGCCCGCTTTACCGCATCGGCGGTATAGTCATATAATTTGATGTACTCATCAGGGGTTCCTTTCCAGTAAAAGCTTAGATCAGGCTCGTTCCATACTTCCCAATACCATCCTTCTACTTCGGCTTTGCCATACCGCTGCACCGAATGTTTTACCCATTGAAAAACAAGTTCAGCCCATTTTTCATAGCTTTTTGGTGGGTATGCCCATCCGGAGTAATGTTTCGGTTGAGTTTTGTCTAAAGCATTCCCTTCACTTGATGGTCCGGGGTTAGCTGACAGCGCTTCCGGCATGAAACCGATTTCGGCAAGCGGTTTCATACCCCGCCGGATATAAGTATCAAAAATACTGTCGACAATTTTCCAGTTATACACCGGCTGTCCATTTGCATCCTCCGTATAGGCATTGGTGGAGCTCCATTTTAACCCGGGTGTGCCATCGCCGCTGGTCAGCATATTATGGGCCCTCACATTCACTCTTACCGGGCTTAGGGCGGCAATTTCGGTCAGCAATTTTTTTCCGTCTTTCATATAGGTATAGTTTGCCTCATCATAACCAAAAAACTCCCAAACCGGCATCAGTTTTTCCCTGCTTCCCGCGAGATTTACATCTATGGATACCGGAGATGTCCTGACTTGCCCATAACCAGTGAATGTTGCAATGACTAACAAAAACCCGACAAAGTGTTGAGAAATAACCTTAATGCTCATATTAGTGGGCCTTAAAATTCCATTTGGAATTATCGCTATTCGCATCATACTCACTGAGCGTGGGTGTGCTGTCTCCGGCAGATACCAGCGCTAAATGCTCATTTGAATTTGGAACTATCTTAGGCATTATTCTGTAGGTACCATCGGTAAACTGATCGATCCGCCATAATTGCTCAGGTGCGCCTGTAAATGACGGGACCGTTATTACTTCAGCATCTGCTGTGGCCGCCAATGCCCGGTCTGTCCCGGCTATTACTATTTTATAATATGGGCCGCCAGGATATCCCCCTGCATCAGGAACGGCGGTAATAGTCCATTTCTGATGCGGGCGAAACATATAATCCCCTATTCTTACACCAATGTTTCCGCTGGGCCAGGTTTTAGCCACATCGGCTAATTCCTGTGATGGAACTGGTTTTACCGGTTCGTCATTGTTACGGTGAAACCGCATTCCGCCGGGCATCCGTACAAAATCAACGGCTAATTCTAAGGCATATCCTCTTCTTTCAGATTCAATTTCGTATGTTCCTTCTTTGAAATTATCGCCTGCAACCGGCCACCCATTTTTCCAAAGCAATGGACGGATGCCCAAGACACTACTACCACTCCGATCCAGATCTGCTTCATAATGGCACGACATTTTTTGAACGCCATCGCCAACAACGATCCGTCCAAAATGCCCGGGGCCTATAAGTCTTTCTCCGGCTGCAAGTACCATCTTACCACCGCCTTTTAACATGCCCCTGCCCATGTTATCAAGGTATGGGCCGGTTACTTTCCTGGAGCGGCCAACAACAATATTATAGGTTGAGTTTGGGCCATCACAGCATGTTCCGTGTGTTCCAAGCAGGTAATACCATCCATCCTGGTACATCAAATCTGTAGCTTCACAATCAATGGCTATATTTAAAGGCTTATTGCCTTCTACACGCATCCCTGTTTTTGGATCAAGTTCTACCAGGCGAATGAACCCAAAATAGGTGCCGTATGACAACCATAACCGGCCATCTGTTGGATCCAGCAGTAAGCCTGGATCGATGGCATCATTATCCTCCACACCATCTGACGAGGTAACGACCACCGCCTCTGAATATTTAAAATCGGGCGATTTTGGGTCAAGCGTTTTATTCCACATGGTAAGTATCCTCCCGTTATGTGCACCCGCTAAGCCGCCACCGGTGGCGCCATATACGATAAGATAGCGGTCACCAATTTTTATTGCATCAGGAGCAGCCCCTCCGCCGGGCCTTACTGCACCACCGTTCCATGTCCAGCCATCCTCGGATATTAATCCGCCCCCACCGGTGCCAAATGTGTAATACTTTCCTTCACATTCTACGATTGTCGATGGATCGTGTATAAACGGTTTTCCTACTTGTGCTACCAGTGTTCTGGCTGACAATACTGAAAACAAGGCTATAGCCCCGATTATTTTTATTTTAGTTTTTAATTTCATGATAATTCCAACTGCTATACAAATTAGATATTAAATAGGATGCTCAAATTTCATTTACAACTGATAGTGAGATCTTTCACCGGCTCTCCTTTTTCATCCACGAAGCGCACACAGAAATCACTCATTCCGGGACCATTGATCACTGCTCCGCGGATTATATTCAGTCCTTTGTTAAGTGTCAGGCGTGCCGAGGTACAATCATCCATTACCATGCGCCTGTCTCCGGAAAGTATCACTGCTTCCTTTCCGTTTAGCCACCACATTGATCCTGAATTTGACCCCACTGCCATTCTTACATTTTTCATCTCCCGCGGGCTGTTAACAATGGTTACCGCCCAAAACAAAACGCCGTAGGTCTGTTTTCGTAAACCATAGGCAAAACGGAACAGTTTGACATTGAAATTTGCGGTCTCTAATGCATGCCACGTTAACTCCTGTTCGCCGACTTTTACTTTTTCTCCGTCTTTGGGAGTAACCGTGAACTGGCCTGGAAAATACTCGGTCGTAAATGCTTTTCTCAGGTAACTATCGGTAAAAATAACATTGGTTCGGGTTGGTTTGTTAATTGGTTCCAGGAGTAACCACCGTTGAATGAAACCTTCGGCATCCGGTGTCTTTTTCTTTGTTGTGGCCGCAGTAAAGTATGGTGCGATGCTTCTTGTCGTATCGCTGTTGGCGGTACTATTAATTTTGCCCCCTGATGTAGCGGAACGTCCTTGTAACCCCAATCCTGCCAAAATTACAAGACCCACTGCCGGTAAAAATGCTTTGCGTTTAATTTTCATAATAGATTTTTACAGTTTTTAAGATTGTTTTTTGTAACCAAACATATACTTACTTCTCAAACTTATATATCGTCTGCGTTTTATAAGTCTCTCCAGGTTTTAATGTAGTTGAAGGAAACTGCGGTTGGTTAGGCGAATCAGGGAAATGCTGGGTTTCCATGGCGAACGCTGTGCGGCGTGCGTCTTTTTCGCCATATTTCATAGTGTTAACACCGCCCATAAAGTTACCGCTGTAAAACTGCAAGCCGGGTTCTTCGGTATAAACCTTCATAACAATGCCGGTTTTATCGCCTTTAACTGTAGCTACAGGGTTGGTAAAACTGTGCTTATTTAATACAAAATTATGGTCGTAACCCTTGCCGTTTCTAATCTGTTTACTGGTATCGTTTATATGGGCGCCGATCGCAGTTGACATGGTAAAATCAAATGGGGTGCCTTTTACTGGTTCAATTTTCCCGGTAGGTATCAGCGTAGCGTCTACCGGGGTATAATTACCGGCATCCAATTGAACGGTATGATTTAATATAGTACCATTGCCTTCGCCATTCAGGTTAAAATAACTATGGTTGGTAAGATTCACCACGGTTGTTTTATCAGTAGTAGCTTCGTAGCTGATCCTGACAGCGTTATTATTAGTTAATTTGTAAACCACTTTGACACTCAAGGTACCGGGATAACCTTCTTCCATATCATTGGAGACATAGGTCAATTCCAATGTTTGGCCGTCTATTTTTTTTGCATCCCAAACTTTACGGTCAAACCCTTCCTTCCCGCCATGCAGACTGTTGGGCCTGTTGTTGATAAACAGCGAATAATCCTTGCCATCTAGGTTAAAATGCCCCTTTGCAATTCGATTACCATAACGCCCGATAGTTGCTCCATAATAGCTTGAGCCAGCTTTAATGTAGCCTTCAATACTGCTGCAGCCAACTGCTACATCTACCATCTTACCGGCACGATCGGGCACTAACAGGCTCACTAAACGGCCACCATAGTTGGTAATTGCCGCTTCCATGCCGTTTTTGTTTTTCAGGACAAATAAATGTGTTTGTTTACCCTTAATGGTTTTTTCAAAGCTCGAATCGGCAGGCAGCTTTCCGTAAATAACGCTATCTTTTATAGATGTTGTCATGGATTTTTTATTGGCCGGCCGGTTAAAGGCGACAAGCAAGACTGCACTGGCAGTTAGCAGGGTCAGAGATAAATTCCTTAAATTCATTTTATTTTATTAATTTGTTTTTATTAGTTATTGAAGCCCTTTAAGATGAACTTTTTAGTGTTGTAATGCTTGCTCACTATCATCATCCGGTATTTTATATCCCAGCAAGGCCAGCATTTTTTCGCCGTACCTTTTTCCAAGTATCCTTACACCCTCCACGGCGAAATGCAGGTGATCGCGGTTGCCCGGGCAGCCGGCAGACGAAATAACATAGGAATTCGGAATAACATCGGGCAGGGTCGCGATGATCTTGTTCATGCTGGCGCAAGCGCCCCCCGCGTCCGCGTCTACAAGTTCCCCGGCAAGCAGTGGCACTTTTTCAGGCTTAAGATCTAAATCTTTGATCAGGTTGTCATAAATACCCTTTACTTTTTTAGTCCAAAGCGTGTCGTTGGTGTTCGATTCTCCCTGGTGCAGCAAAATACCTTTAATGGTGCCTGTCTTCTGCGCTATTTTGGCCAGTTCCACCAGCCTGGCATAGGGGTTTCCGCCATATTCACCGGCTATATTTTTCATCCAGTCCGGAGCCGTAGCAAGGTAGGTTTGATAGCTGTCTTTTTCAAAAATCTCGATTTTGGCGCCGGCCACTGAAACGTTGATTATGCCGATCTTTATTTTTTTCTTCAGCTTGGCCGCGAGGGTTCGCCCAAAGTAGTCTGCAGGAGTTAGCCCGGTTTTGCACCTGCACAATGGGGGAACAGCCGTATACCAGCGATCTTTCACCCTGCCCTTATCCGTGCAATCTACCGCCTGCAATACCTGGAAACGGCTATCAATGCCAGTAGTGTCCTGCGGCTCAAACCGCGCGTTACCTTCCATGTTCGATTGGCCAAAGCAAAGGAATATGTAAAATTTGCGGCGCTGCGAAAAGCTTTGCATGCTTAATAAGATAAGCGCTATAATGGCAATGAGTCTGAATCTTATTTTCATCGATAATCTATTCGTGTGTAAGTATAAAAGCAGGATGCGATAAAGCATTTTTGGCATTTTTCCACTTGTTAGTTTTTGAATATCAGGCTTGCAAACTGGTTTAAAGACCTACGCCACGACTGCCATTCGTGCGCAGTGCCTGGCGATTCGTAATAAACTTGTTTAATGCCTGCTTTTTGCAGCGCCTCATGAAATCCGTTCACCATGGTTTGCATCCGGGCCGGCTCCGCAGTACCAATACTTAGGTAAAGCACTTTTACCTTTTTGTTAAAAGCATCGGCATCGGCAAAAACCCCATTATACATCTGGGTTATATCTGTACCGGGCTGCATAAACGCCGCACCGCTAAACCCGCCTACATAAGCAAATTTGTCGAGATTGGTCATCGTCGTCTGGAAGGTTTGAAAGCCCCCCATGGAGAGCCCAGCCATCGCCCGGTGATCGCGGTCGGGAATTGTCCTGAACTTTTTATCGATCATTGGAATAGTTTCTTTAACAAGCACGTCAGGGAAAACATTGCTTGCCATTGCTTTCATCATGGTAGAATTGTCGACAGGTTTTGTCGGATCGGTGGCGTAACCCCTGTCCATCACCACAATCATGGGCACCGCTTTTTTCCCGGCTATAAGATTATCCAGTATAAAATTCATTTTACCCTGGGAAGGCCAGCCGGTTTCATCTTCGCCTGCTCCATGCTGCAAATAGAGCACCGGGTATTTTTTAGCGGTGTTAATATCATAACCAGGCGGCGTATATACGTTAGCCCTTCGCCATGCCCTGGTGATTTCCGAATAGTAATTAACGGAGCGCACCTCGCCATGAGGAACATCCTTTATGGTATAATAATCCCCGTCAGGATCGGGGATATCAATCCCGCTTGCCATTCTTCCCATACCGTAATAGGTTTGAGTGGCCGGGTCAACAACGGCAACGCCGTCAACTATCAATGAATAGTAGTGAAAACCCAAAGCCACAGGATCGGTGGTCACAATCCAATACCCGCCAGTATCTTTCTGCATATCATACTTTTTTAGCAGATCAATTTGTACTTTTTTCGCCTCGGGTGCTTTTACGCGGAAAAACACAGTGTTATCAGGGAATATTTCGGGATATTTTACGCCCGGAATATTTGTAGGCGCTGGTACGCCGGTTTCGTTATAGCCATATTGAGGAAAAGTTGAAAAATCCACAGGTTTAAAGATCAACTGCGAAAACATATACAATCCATTTTTCCAAACCTTAAAATTGTGCACCCCGGGCTCGATATAATAAATATGCGGTACATTTTTTTCAACCAGGTAATCGTGCGTGCGTTTGCTGAATGCTAATAATCCGTCACTCGACCCACACGATATCCAAAGCAATTTCAACTTACTTTTTACCGCTTCGGGATCAGGGACCAATGCTTCCGGTGTTTTAGTATTTGGCGCGGCAGAAAAACTGCCCACCAATGAAAACACATCCAGGTTTCCTAAACCAAAGTTTAAAGATTGTCCCCCGCCCATGGAAAGACCGGCAATGGCCCGGTGATCCTTATCCGTATAAACGGAATATTTACTTTCAATAAAAGGGATCACATCATTTAATAGATCCTTTTCAAAAGCGGCGAAAGCGGCCACTTTATCAGGCGCCATAATATTTCCTGTTGCCCGGTCATCCTTCATGGCCCTGCCGTTTGGCATTACAACAATCATCGGCACTATTTTACCTTCGGCATAAAGATTGTCCAAAATCACCTGGGGGCTGCCGCCGTTATACCATTCTTTTTCATCGCCTCCTATCCCATGAAGTAGATAAAACACCGGATATTTTTTACTTGCTGAATAACCCGGGGGCGTATAAATCAACGCCCTTCGCGTGTTGCCTACAGTCTTTGAATCATAACTGATGGTGTCGATAGTCCCATGCGGAATACCCGTACGGATTTCATCAAAACCCGTCCGTGCCTGTTTAACCACAGCCTGCGAATAAGCCGTATCGCTAAACAAAAACAGGGCAAATGCGGCGAAGAGCAATTGCTTTATTTGAAATAATCTTTTCATTGTTAGTTGAGTTTAATGGTTCGTAAAATTGTTTACTTGTTTATGGCTTTATGATTTGATATTTTCCGCTAAGGTGCATCAGGCTGAATATGTATAGTAAGCCATCGTAATAAGGATCAAAATATCCGTCATCGTAAGGTTGTAGTTTGGCATTCCAGAGCGCATGTACAAAATCGAGCGATTCAGCGTCTTTGTTCACCAGTGAAGCGGCCGCCGAAGTGGCAACCAAACCCAGCGAATGCCGGAGCCTTTTTACATTTCCCGCCGGAAGGATAAAATCAGGGCGGGAGCCATCCAGGTTGAACTGATCTTCGAACGTGTCAATGCCTTTTGAGCGGAGAAAGTTTTGAAAACGCCGGGCATAGTCTTCCTGCCAGCTTTTATCTTTCCGGAACCAAACATAATCCATTGCAATATTCATTGGTACCCGCCAGGAATCGTAACGAAAAGCCGGCTGCATCCACTTGCCATGTGGCTTGCCACTAAATTCGCTATTGTCAGGATTTAGGCCGGTTACCGGGTCGCAGGCCCTGTGGAGGAAAGCGCGGGCCGTGTCGGCGCAATCCCTGTAAAACTGTTCGTGGCCGTCTTTGGCGTACAACGCCCATAGTTCATAAAAAGCGGGCAAATGATAGGAAGCATCGGTCCAGTTATGATTATCACCTTCGGGCGTAAAGGTTATTTGCTTATGCTCCGTATTTATAATATTGTAAATACTACCGGCGCCATTTTTTTTCCACATCGCATCTAATATGCGCCGGGCCTCGGCGTAATAATTAATACCTGTATTATTTCCCCACCGGTTGGAGGCAAATAAAAGGTCAGTAATAAAGTACAGCTCGCCATCAGAAGCAGTGCCCTCTGAATTACGTTTCATGGTTTGCGGGTTAATGCTCCACGCAAAATATCCTTCCCTTGGACCATCCTGGTGCTGAAGGTATTTTTTCGACCATCGCCAGATCCGGTCGAACACATCCTTTTTATTAAGCTGAACAGCGATCATCATCCCATACGAAAGGCCCTCGGTCCTGGCATCGTGGTTTTTTACATCAGATACATAGGCCATGGAATCGCCGACTTCAAAATAAACCTTATTTGGCCCCTCAAATACATCTTGGTAAGCTTTTGCTACTTTGGCGTCTATATCAGCATGGCTGTAGCCGGCCTCCAAAAATAGGTTCCGGTAAACGCCGGAATAAAATGCCCCTTCCCCGGTGCTTTTTTGCGTGGCTTTGCGGCCCTGGCCAAGGGCCGAACCGAATATTAAAATAACAACCGCATTCAATAACAGTAATTTTTTCATTGTTCAGTTTTTAAAGACTATATGCCCAAATTGATAATTAGACTATCCATTGCTATTTATTAAGAAATTGTATGCTTTTGATAAAAATGCTGTTTGCAGATCCCGATGGGAACTTCACAAAAACATCGTGCTGACCTGAAATGCCTTTAAGCGATTTACTGAAGGCTTCCCACTGGTTGTTGCCTGTGGGGGTAACAGGTATTGTTGCAATCAATTTCCCATTCTGTAAATCATCCAACCATATTTCCAGCTTTCCGCTGCCGGTTGAGGAAGCTGTTACTTCGACAGAAGACGGCGGTTGATTGCCCAGTTCTACACCCGATATCATAAACCAGCCGCCATAGTTTGATGTATTGGTTACTGCCTTTTCCCCTTCTTTTAGAGTATTTGTAACGCCGTAGTAGTTGCTGTAACTGGCCGCCGGTAAAACCGAGGAGCCGTCTTTACAAACGAAAAAATCGAAATCAGCAGGTTTGCCTTCGGCGAACAGGCCAACGCTTGTTCCTACCCACGAATTGTAGTTGGGTTGAACCTTATCGAGGTTTTTTGCACTGATGGGCGCACCTAAGGAAGTCCACGTTTTTCCGTCGCCGCTATAATAGCCTGTTAAATTGTGCCAGTTTCTTTCCAGTTTCAGCCAAACTACATCGCCGAAAGTGTTCGGCACGGCCCGGCTTGCAGTATCCATTTGGAAAACGATTTTTTTACCATTATCGTTACCTGTATACAGCCGCACAATAACGCCCTGGTTTCCATTCGTAAGATAAATTCCTGCTTTAGCGGTTCCGTCATTTGCGTTCAGGTCGACCTTTGTAACTGCCGTATAAAAATGGTCCGTCTCTTTTTGTACCACGTGGGTGCGGGCTGAATCCGGCATAAGCCTGATCCATCCTTTTCTGGCCGTCAGCGAATAGGACGCTGTGGCCTTTTTGGTTAAGAAATGCCACCACAATCCTAACGAACCGCTTTCAAAATAATCACTTTTAACACTTCTCCATAAAATGCCTGATTGAGGAAGGTTTGGTTTTACAATGGGTTGTGTAGTTGGCGCCAATCCCCATGGCCTGTCGCCTTCCCAGCTTACGGGGTATAACGAAGTTTGCCGCCCCGTGCCGGACCAGTCATCACCATCATACTTTTCATAGCTCTGCCCGATGGTCCACCAGGTACCGTCTGCTAATGGAAACGGAGCTGAAATATGGTTTGGGCGGCGGAAACCGGCTTTAGTGTCAGTAACAGGTTTGAAAAAATCGCCCAGCCTTTCCCATTTCGTGGAATCGCCGGTCAATGTTTTTCCTCTTAAAACGTATTGTCCGCCCGTTACATCACCTGCGGGGAAATAATAATAGTAGCCATTACGCTTGCACATCACCGGCCCTTCGGCCCAGCTGTATTGCAAATGGGCGTTTATCCAGTCAAGATTGATCACATGGCCCGTTAGTTGTCCATCGGCGCCCAATGCCTGGATGCGGTTAATCTTCTGACCATTTTTTATTACCATGTAAGGCCTCCCGTCATCATCTATAAAAATAGAGTTATCATAGCCAAGGTCCCCGGTTTCGGGATTGGTAGTAACCTTTACAGGATCTGACCAGGGGCCCGCCGGTGAACTTGCTTTACAAAACCATTGCCCGCCTGCGGAAAAATAGATCCAGTAGGAGCCATTGAAATAAGTAATAGCGCCCTGCCATATGCCGGTCGAGGGTTTGTCGCTTACCCAGCCTGCTTTTGACGGGGGCACTACCCGGGCAATGATCTCCCAGTGGACAAGGTCTTTTGAATGGTAAACCGGCAGATAAGGGTTAAAATGAAATGAGGACCCGCAGTGATAAAAATCATCGCCAACTTTTAACAGGGTAGGGTCGGGGTGATCGCCCGGTAAGACTGGGTTCGTGTAGGTTTTAACTGTTTGATAGAAGATAGAGGAGTCTGCTCTCTCACCCTGGCCGTACGCAAATAATATGTTTAGCCATAATAAAATTGTAAACCCTGCAAACCGCTTGAAATGATTCATTATAATTTAGCTTATAGTTGTTTCGATTGTTGATAGATATTTTATGCTTGTAAATAGACTACATAATGGTAATTTTCACCGATTTCAGATCTTTGTTGTCCGAGCTTTCCCCGTATAGCAATTCATAATTGCCGGGCGCAATTTTCTGCACAGCGTCTGTCGCATCAAAAAACTCGAAGGCCTTTGCGGGAATATCCAATTTAACAATTTCCGATTTTCCGGATGACAACGGTACCCTTTTAAATGCACGAAGCGTTTTCAGGGGAGCGGCAGTATCATTCAGTTTGCGTACGTAAACCTGCAGCACTTCTATCCCATCACGCTTGCCGGTATTGGCGACAGGCACCGTCAGTTGTACGCTTTCGGTTTTAACGATCCGTGTTTTGCTTGCTGTGGCGTTGCCTACCTTAAAGGTAGTATAGGTTAAACCGAAGCCGAAGGCGAACAAAGGGTCTGATGTCATATAACGGTAAGTCCGGCCCTTCATTGAATAGTCGCTGAAATCGGGCAGCTGCTCTACGTTTTTGTAAAACGTAACCGGTAAATGGCCAGCAGGATTATAGTCGCCAAAGAGTACATCTGCCACTGCCTGGCCGCCGGCCTGGCCGGGATACCATGCCTGCAAAATAGCATCGCAGTTTTGAGTCTCAGGAACCATAGCAATTGCTGAACCTGAGCAATCCACAAATACTACTTTTTTACCTGCTTTTTTCAGCGCATCGATACAATTGCGTTGTACGGCCGGCAATTCAATGTCGGTACGGTCGCCGCCTTTAAAGCCGGGCAATGTAATAGGCATCTCTTCACCCTCCAGGCGTGGCGAAATGCCGCCGGCAAATATCACCACGTCGGCATCCTTTACTTTATCCACCAGCATATCAAAAGTTACGGGAACTTCCTTGCCAAAAGTGAAACCTAAGATGGCATCCCAATTATTTAACTGTTTGTATTGTACTTCAATTTTGTATTCTTTGCCCGCTTCAACATGCAAGGGGTAGCGCCTGGGTATTGCCCTCCAGCTGCCGGTCCTCAAAACAGATTTTCCATCAATAAACAACTCTGCCGAACCGGTACCCTCCAACTTGAACACTATATCATCACTAACAGCGGGTTTATATACCGTTTCATATTTGGCCGAAAATCCCTCGGCATTAACCCCCTGCGCAAATTGATGCCCGCCAAATGTATTAAACGCAATGGGGCTGGTTATTTGATCTGTAATTACAACTGGGGCCTCAAAATTCCGGTTGTTCCAGTAAGTGGCGCGTATGCCTTGTTTGCCGTCAACAGCGCACTGGCCAAACGCGTTTTCGGTAATTTTATCTTCGGTCAAATCGCAGGCCCGGTCGTAAATAAGCTGCCCGGGGCTTAACTTGCTTTTTATGCCTTCCAAAATATTGATGGTGCTCAGCGGCGTGCCATTATAATTGCCCCAAAGCATTTGCGAGTTATCGGCATTAGGGCCAATAACAGCTACTTTTTGCAGGCTTTTGCTAAGCGGCAATATATTGTTGTTGTTTTGCAGCAGTGTCATTACTTCGTGCGCCATGTCAAGGGCGAGTTTTTGGTGGGCTGGCGAGTTTACCACCGACATCGGTATTTTCGTCCATGGTACCAGTTCGTCCTTGTCCATTTCCCCGAGCTCAAAACGCTGGGTCATTAAGCGGATCACGCTTTTATTGATGTCTGATTCTTTAATTAGGCCATGGGCCACAGCATCCGGTATTTTATCGTACGCGTACCCGGCACATTCCACGTCAGTACCCGCCAGCACCGCTTTTGCCGAAGCGTGGGCGGCATCGGACGATGAATGATGGCTGCGGAAAAAGTCGGTTATCGCCCCGCAGTCTGAGACGACTACGTTTTTGAAACCCCAGTCCTGGCGTAATATCTGGCCAAGCAGGCGGCTGTTACCGCAGCAGGGTTCATCGTCTATACGCTGGTAGGCACACATTACTTCCCTTACATCAGCTTGCTGTACCAGCGCCTTAAAGGCGGGAAGATAGGTTTCCCAAAGGTCACGCGGGGCTATATCGGTCAGGTTAAGCTGGTGGCGGGTCGATTCAGGGCCTGAATGAACCGCATAGTGCTTGGCGCAGGCCAGCAATTTGCGATATTTAGAATTTGCCGGACCCTGCAAACCATGTACTACCTGGATACCCATACGCGAAGTAAGGTATGGGTCCTCACCATAGGTTTCCTGCCCGCGGCCCCAGCGCGGGTCGCGGAAAATATTGATATTGGGTGTCCAGACAGAAAGGTCGTGAAAACGGGTGCTTTCTCCGTGTTTTTTTAAATCATTGTTCCTGGCGCGCGCCTCGTCAGACACAGCGTCGAAAACATCGAACACCATCTGATCATCAAATGAAGCTGCCATACCAACCGGCTCGGGGAAAACGGAAACGGGCCCCTGGTTAGCGTAGCCGTGCAAGGCTTCGCTCCACCAGTTGAACTTTTTTATACCTAAACGCGGAACGGCGTCTGAAACATCCTTCATCAGGCCCACTTTCTCTTTAAGGGTAAGCCTTGAAACCAGGTCTTTCGCCCTCGCCAAAGAGGGTAAATTTGGATTTTGATAAGGCAATTTCTGCGCGGAAAGGGAAAGCCCGTACAATATGCCGGCGCTAAGAAACAGGGTCATTTTTAACTTCATAAACTATTCTTTTTTTGAGCGTTGTTGTTTTTATTTTATGTTTAGATCTTGTCATTCATGCCTATTAAAAATTGTTGCATGCCCGTTGCGGGCCTCATTTAACGCCCGAGATTTTATCACTAATCCTAAAAAAATCAAAATCGGCATATCCACCGGCCGCTTTTGTCGCATAATTGAATAAAGCAAAACGGTAACCGATAAACTGGGGAATGGTGTATGCCATTTTTAGCTGCGTACCCAATGGCAGCCATGTTTTTCTATCCAGGCTGTAAAAGAAATATGCGACGTCTTTTTTATCTGTGAAATTACATTCAGCTTTAAAAAGAACTGTTTTTTGCGTAAGCGGAATGCTTTGTATTTCTTCCGGTTTCCCTGTGCTTGCGTTAACCATTACGATAGCTTTGCTTTCGCCATTTATTTTAACACCCGCCTGGCCGTAGTTTTTTTGCAAAAGGCCCAGGCCGGCAAAATCGCCATCTTTCATACCGGAAACGTCGAGCGATATAACGCCTGAACATACGGGGCCGATAGTACGTTGTGTCAATGAATTTCTTGCCATCAGGAAATTGGTGTCAATTCTGCCGGTGATGAGGCGTAAATAGCCTTTTCGCGCCACAATAGACCATAAGCTATTGTCGGGGTTGTGGTTCCATTGCCAAACCAGCGGTAAAGCATGTTCGCCTTTTTTACGGGTAAACTCATCGGAGGCAACAATGCCCGGGATCAAACCTTTGCCGGGGGGCAGATCGAGTGTTTCGGGCACTTTGCCATTGATCCCTAAAACCGGCCATCCGTCTTCCCACTTTACAGGCACCAAATAAGGCACACGGCCCACTGCGCCATAATCACGAAACAAATAGGCATACCAGGTTCCATTGGGTGTTTCGACCAACCCGCCTTGTGCCACCCCCAAATCCTGCAGGCCCACTTTCCCTTCGTAAGGCCCGGTGATCTTGTCCGCCCGGTGTATTACAACGGTGCGCATACCGCCCCTGGGCCAAGTAATATTGAAAAGATAATATTTGCTGTTTATCTTAAACAGCTGAGAGCCCTCTGGACCGAGGCCGGTGCCGCCCGAAGGCACGCTTGCCTTTTCAATGATAACCTGGTCCGTACCGCCAGGCTTTATGCCCGAAAGGTCCTCGTTTAATTCAACTAACCTTAAATTTCCGCTCCCGCTAATCATATAAACCTTCCCGTCATCATCAAAAAACAAGGAGTTATCATCCAGGTCGGGGGCAAATGACCTTGCTTTCCACGGGCCTTTTTCGATATTTTCAGTACTGTAAATGTGCGTTTTGCCGGTATTCGCTGAAAATGTGCTTACATAATAGGCGCCCTTATGGAAACGAATAGAACTTGCCCACGAACCCCGCCCATAGGCGCTTTTGCCATTTGTGAGATTTAATGCGTCAACATTGGCTAAAGTATCATATGCATAATTTATCAGTTTCCAGTTTACCAGGTCCTTCGACTTCATAATGGGCACACCCGGGCTCATATGCATTGTCGTGCTGGACATATAGTAAGTATCGCCTACCCGAACCATGCTCATATCGGGCACATCGGCATAAATAATGGGATTGGCAGCTTTTTGAGCATATAAATGCGGCACCAAAAGCGTCACAATTAATGCAGTTGTCCATAACCTGTTGGTCGCGTTTCTCATATTCAAATGCGTGGTTTTGTCATTATGTTGCTGCGTGACTTTAATTATTTAGTTACCGTATTAATTTGAAGCACAGTCACCGAATATGGGTCGAATGTTCTTGTAAATTTCGAGCTGATCCCTGTTAGTTTGGAAGTAACAGGAATTATTTTTTCCGGTTCGGTGATCGTATTTGTGTCATCGGGTTTATCACCCTTTATCATCACCAGTGTACCTTCGGGGGATATTTTTCCTGCGCCCTTTAAATCAATGTCAACCTGCTGAGCCTTAGCGCTCGTATTTACCACCTTTAGAAACAGCTTACCTGTTTTTGTGTCTTTAGTGGCTGCATAAAACATGGCGGGTATAGGCTGGGGCATTTTATTGGCGGCGCTTTCTCTTTTGGTAGCGGGCCTGGTTTGGGTCGGAATATTGGCGCCTGATACAGGCACGACTTTATTGCCGATATAATTGCCAAACATTTTTTGCACATAATAGGACGGCGACCCGTAGCTTGTCAAAGCATTGTACCCAATCAGGTCCGAATCCCATTGCCAGGCCTTTGGCGCGGTGGCTGTAGCCGTATTAACGTTTACAAATAATGGTGCATAGCACGACCGGATGACCAGATCTGAATTGCGTTCCATTCCCGTCATCCATGCCGCGTCGCCGAGTGCCGCATTTAAATTAGTGGTTGGCGCGCCTTCCCGCGTCGCCCACTCACCTACGAAAACTTTGAACCCTTTGCGGTCATAATTATCATAATGCGGGGCGTCCTCTTCCATTTCCCAGGCGTTACGGTAATAATGTTCATCAACAACTTCGGGCTTGCGTATAGTTAATTTACCTCCTGTTCCCAGTGCATCTTTGCCGCCTATTGTTGCAATACAATGCAGGTTAGGATACTTTGCTTTAATACCGTCATAAAACTGGGCAAAACGACCGTCGTAACTACCAGACCTGTCAAATCCGTCCTCATTACCAATTTCAATATAACTTAGTTTAAACGGTGCCGGATGACCATCTGCTGCGCGCTTAGCCCCCCAGTAAGTATGTACGTCGCCGGTAACATATTCAATTTCATCAAGCGCATCATCTACATATGGCTTTAAAAGCGGGCCTGCGTCCACGTGGTCCTCGTCGAGTGAATAGCCGGCATAAACGGCAAGCAGCGGTTCCATTTTCAGGTCTTCGCACCAATCTAAAAATTCAAGCAATCCCATTCCGTCAGTGGGGCGGTAGCCCCATGAGCCGGTATGTCCGGGCCGCCCCTCAAGCGGCCCCAAAGTAGTTTTCCACGGAAATGCATCGTTCAATTTCGGTCCTTCAAGGAAATTACCGCCGGGAAAACGTAAAAAACGGGGTTTCATATCAGCCAATAGCTTCATTATATCTATTCGGTTCCCATTTGGACGGGTATGGTAAGTTGGCGGAAATAATGAGATGAGGTTAAAATAATAAACCCCGATGCGGTTTGTTGAAATAATAAAACGGGCGGCAGATGTTGGTCTAACATCAGCGCTTGTTGTTAATTTAAGTTCATATTTTTTCCAAAAGGCGCTTTTTACCAAATTAATAGTCCCCGAAGCATATACCGTTTTACCGTCATTGCTTTCTATACTTACGGTTATAGGCCCGGCAGTGTTATCAGCAATTACCGGAACAGCAACTGTAGGCTTGGGATCCCATGGGCGGCCGGGGAATGGCCTGCTTTCTGTACCTTTAATATAAAAAGAAGCGTTATAAGTTGTATTAGGCAAAACAGGTATGCCCCAATAACCTTCATTTGCGATACCGGCCCGACCACCGCCGGTATCCACCAATAGTTTTAAACAGGTAGTTAACGCGCCATTAATTGCCTGGCGCCGCTGCTCGAAAGGAACATTGTCAGGGTTTGCAGCGACTAACTGGATAGACGCCTTTGCACCACCTTCATGGATTACGCTCCATGCTTCAGGCGTATTTGGGTTATCTTTAAATATCCGGTTCCGGATCAATTCGGCATACAAGCCGCCATCATACGAATGGTTGATCTCTTCGGTCATCAGCCCGTATAAATGCGGACTTACATTTGCCCCGGGCTTTGTTAAATCAAGCGTAAGCTTTGGGTTTTGCGCTTCCAAATTTGTCGCAATAAACAGGAGCAGGCATAAAATTGAAAGGGTGGATAGCTTTGTCATAATTTGGTATTACTGTTATTAAATGTGTTCTTTAAAAAATCCGGTTTATTCAAATCTCAACCAATCAACTTCTATATTGCCCTCGCCCTTTAATTGAACTACCAGGTTTTTAATACCGGGCGACGATGCCGGAATTAATTTCTTAACAATCCCCCAATCGTTTCCCTTTGGTATATTCACTTCTGCGATAACCATCCCGGCAGCGTCTTTTGCTCTGATAATTAATGTACCCCCGGTTGCCGAGCGTGCCTTTATTTCAATATGCTTTAATGTTTTCTTTCCAAAATAAACACTGTTGTATTGTATCCAGGCATTGGGCTTGCTAAAGATCGTTTTCCAGCCCTGGAAGCGGTTGAGGGTATCGATGAAATCAACAGACGCGCCTTCGTCGCTCATGGCACTAAAACGGTCGATTTGAATTTCTTTTGTTGCATTGGTTATGCCAACGCCGCGCAAAGTGGGGGTTACCTTGCGGATCGTGCCATCCGTGTTAAAAAACAGGCTGTCGGCCCTTACGGACCGGTTCTTATCAAAATTCGGGAATAAGTCGTCGTTATGATAAAACAAATACCACTGATCTTTGAATTCGATAACCGACTGATGATTTGTCCAGCAGCCCGACGCTGATTCGTCCATAATCACCCCGGCGTATTTAAAAGGGCCAAGGGGCTTATCCGACATTGCGTATTCAAGGCGCTCAATTTTATTGGCCACATGCGGATAGGTCATGTAGTAGATACCCTTACGCTCAAATAAATACGGACCCTCTTTGAGGCCTTTGTCGGGAAAATCTCCGAGTTTTACAGGTTCCGAAGCCAGTTCAAGCATGTTTGCTTTCAGCTTTGCGCCGTAAAGATTTCCCTGCGCCCAGTAAATATAGGCCTGCCCGTCCTTATCGATCTGTACATTAGGATCTATGCCATGTATACCGGCAATTGGTTGTGATTGCGGTAAAAACGGGCCATAAGGCTTATCGGCGATTGCAACTCCAACGGCAAAGCCCCTTCCGTTTGCGGGTTTTATTGTGGCAGGGAAATAGAAATAATATTTTCCATCCCGCGCAATACAATCAGGCGCCCACATACTATAAGCCGCCGAGTCGGCCCATGGTACCTTATTTTGGCTCACAATTACACCATGATCTGTCCAATCGGTAAGGTTTGGCGAGGAGAATACATGATAGTCCTGCATACAAAACCAGCCTGCCCGGCCGTGACCGGGTGTGGCCAAAATATCATGCGAAGGGTATAGGTATACAATACCGTCGAAAACCCGCGCCGAAGGATCAGCGGTAAACTGCGTCATGATCAGCGGGTTTTGGGCTGCCAGGTAATTGGCCGATAATATAAACCCGCACAGCACCAGGCATTGCTTAAAATATTTCATCGTTTGATAATTTTCTGTTTTCTTCATTTTTTGTCCGGACCTTAAAACCGGGTGTTGATCGTATAGCTTGCTATAGTAACTGGTTTAAAATAATTATTTGAACAACAAAGGGGCAAAGTTATAAAGGTCATTCCTCCAAACCGGCCAGGTATGGCCGCCGGGGTATTCATAATAACTGTGCTTTATTTTTAGCTCATCTAATTTAGCAAGCATGACCTGGCCGTTTTTATAGGCTATGTCCTCTTTCCCACCCTCGGACAACCAAAACAAACGCAGATCATTATTGATCTTGGTACTGTTTTGCTTCATGAAGTCATATTGTGTGTTTGCAATGCCGCTCTGCACCGGCAGAATCCAACCGGAACTGAATACGCCGAGATACGAGAAAAGGTCCGTATTATAGACTCCGGTGTAAAGCGTATTTAGCCCGCCCATTGATAGGCCCGCCAGAGCGCGGTTACCTGCTGTATTTTTGGTCCTGTAATTTTTTTCAATAAAGGGAATTATGGATTGTTTCATTTCCTGTTGAAAGGCTTTCAAACCTTCTTCGCCAAACCCGCCGCCGAGGTTCGCATCAGGCATCACCACCAGCATTGGTTTAGCCTTTTTTTCGGCGATCAGGTTGTCCAAAATCATATCTGTTTTTCCCTGGGTTGCCCACCCACGTTCATCTTCGCCGCCGCCGTGCAAAATATAAAGTACCGGGTATTTTTCACTTGTGGTGGCATCATAACCCGGGGGTGTATAGATATAGACCTGGCGCCATGATTTGGTAACCGTGGAATAGTATGTCCTGATCCTTATGTCGCCGTGCGGCACGTCTTTTTCAGCGTAATAATCACCACCGGCAAAAGGGATCTCAATGCCGCTAGCCATCCGGCCCATACCGTAAAAGCTTTCGCTTGCAGGGTCGGCCGTTGCGATACCATCTATTATCAGCGAGTAATAATGAAAACCTTCGCCTACCGAATCGGTGGTAACTGACCAAAACCCGTCATCTCCCTTTATCATATCATATTTTTTGACCAGGTCTATTTGCACTTTTTGAGCGTCGGGTGCTTTTAGCCGGAACATTACATGATGGTTCGGCAGGATGAGCGGATATTTTGCTCCCCGGATATTGGTAGAAGCGGGTACTCCCTTCGGAATATTCGCGTCGTCCGCCTTGTTGTCCTGCGATCTTGCCTGAAAATAAATAAGCAACAACAAGCAGAGCAGATGGGTTAACTTTTTCATGAATTTTGGTTTATATTTTTAAAAACATGCCTTGATATGTCTAAAGTACCGGCGATAATTATTTTATCCATTTTGATTTTTGCATCCATTTATATATCGGCCCCATCCAGTCGTCGGCAGGCAGACCAAAGACAAATCCGTGCCCGCCTTTCGGATAGATGAATAATTCGGCCGATACATTATTATGCCTTAACTTTTCGTAAAAAACAATACTGTTGTCTACATCAACTAACTTATCATCCCCGGCATGGGTAATATAAGTTGGCGGCGTAGTCCGGTCAACCTGTAATTCGTTTGAAAAGAGATCGATCGTTGATTTAGATGGATTGTTACCTAATAAATTGGTGCGCGAATCACGATGTGTAAGACTATCCTGCATGCTGATTACCGGGTAAACCAGTATCAAAAAATCGGGCCGCAGGTTTGTTTTATTGTGATTTTCAATAACGGGATCACGAAAATGGGTTGCAGCCGTAGATGCCAAATGGCCGCCGGCAGAAAATCCCATCAACCCGACCCGGTCGGTGTCGATACCCCATTTTCGGGCATTTTCGCGTACGATCTTGATTGCCTGCTGCGCATCCTGTAAAGGACCAATCTTTTTGTCGATCATGGTTGAGTCGTCGGGCAGCCTGTATTTAAGTACAAAAGCAGCGATACCATTTTTCATGAACTCTTTGGCGGTTTGTACACCCTCGCCCTGGTAGGTTAATACTTTATAACTTCCGCCGGGGCAAATAATCACCGCGGCGCCTGTTGCCTTGTCCTTTTCGGGCAAGTACATCTCTAACTGCGGTTTTAAAACGCGGTAAACAAGCCCGGGATTCATCCTGGCCGGCAATGCGGATAAATGTCCCTGCCTTGAATTGGGAATTGCGCCGTTATATAAAGCCAAAGTATCCTGCGCGTTTGACGTAACTGAAAAAAACATCAATGCCACACACATAATTAACATGTATGTGCTGTTGGTATGAAAATTTCGTTTACAAGCCATTTTAGTTGTCAGGTACTTTTTATTTCGGAAGCCGCTTCGTTTATTCGCGCCCAATTAATGCATACGTTTTTCCTTTTTCTGTTTGAACATCGTACAGCCAGGTTTTGGGAAGTTTAACACTTAAATCTTTTTCGTTTGGTTTAATTATCGGGGGAGCTATGTTCACCACCGCAAAAAACGGGTTCGCGTTTATTCCGCTTGCTTTTTTCAGTTGTTTGCCCATTGCCGGCTGATTTAGCCGGATGCGGCAATTGCCGCCAAGTGCTGAGTGAACTACCAAGCGGGTAATTTTATGATCGTTCCACTCCATATCGATCTTGAAGCCACCCCTGGCCATCAGGCCCTTCACGCTTCCGTTTTGCCAGGCATCCGGCAATGCGGGGAGGGCATAAATAAACCCGTCATGGCTTTGCAGCAACATCTCAGCAATACCCGAGGTGCAACCAAAATTGCCGTCGATCTGGAAAGGGGGATGGGCATCAAACAAATTGGGGTAAGTCCCGCCCGATTCTCGTTTGCCGCTCACGGCAGCTATCTGGTCAGTAAGGAGTTTGTAAGCATGGTTGCCGTCAAGGAAACGCGCCCATAAATTAATTTTCCATGCCATCGACCAACCCGTTGAAACGTCGCCGCGGTAAACCAGCGAATTTTTGGCCGCAGCAAACAGCTGCGGATTACGGAAAGGCGATATTTGATTGCCGGGGAATAACCCGTACAAATGTGAAACATGGCGGTGGTTATCGGTGGGGGAGTCCCAGTCGTCAAGCCACTCCTGCAGTTGCCCGTATTTGCCCACCTGCATAGGCGGTAGTTTCTTTCTGTAAGTCGTTAAACTATCAGCAAATGATTTATCAATGTTTAAAGCTGCGGCGGCACGGGCAGCATTAGTAAACAGGCCATAAACCAGTTGATTATCCATAGTAGCCCCGGCGGTAACAGATACCTGGGTCTTTCCTTCGGTCAAATACTCATGTTCAGGCGATACTGAAGGGGACACAACCAGCCAGTTGTGTTCACGTTCAGGCTGTAAAACATCTATGAAATATTCTGCCGCGCCTTTCATTACAGGATAATATTTCTTCAGGAAATTTTTGTCGCCCGTGAACAGGTAATGCTCCCAAAGGTGCTGGCAGAGCCAGGCATTACTTGTCGGCCAAAGTCCCCAAAAAGGGCCGTCGACAATACCGGTAATCCTCCAGATGTCGGTATTATGATGTAACGACCATCCGCGTGCCCCGTACATTATGCCCGCAGTTTCTCTCCCGGTCACAGAGAGGTCGCTTATCATATTGAACAGCGGCGTACTGAGCTCAGGCAATTGTGTAACCTCGCTGGGCCAATAGTTCATTTCGGTGTTGATGTTGATGGTGTATTTACTGTCCCAGGGACCTTTCAGCTCGCCGTTCCAAATACCCTGCAGGTTAGCGGGTTCCGGCGAGCCCGGTTGTGAAGATGAAATAAGCAGGTACCTGCCGAACTGGAAGTAAAGCGCCGCCAGTTGCGGATCGTTACCATTTGCAAAATTTTTTATGCGGACGTCTGTGGTTGCTTTAGCTGCGTCGCTGGAACCGAGATCCAGTTTCACACGGTTATAGTATCGCTGGTAAAAAGCAGAATGTGCCCGCAAGAGTGTCGCAAAATCCTTTTTATAAGCTTTATTTAAAAATCCCAGCGCACGGCTAAGCGGGTCAGCGCTGATATCATGATAGTTTACAAAATTAGTGGCTATTGACAGGTAAATGACCGCAGTATCGGCGTTATTAACTTTGATACCGGCAGTGTCGGCAACTACCGAACCCCCAAAGTTTTTCACACGGGCAATAACGTCAAATTTTACTTTTCCTTTTTGATCTTCATGATCGCTGCCTGATCCTGATAAAGTCAAATCGCCGCTTGCCACTTCTTTGGTCTTCATCAAGGGGCTTTGCAACTTGATTTCGCAGGTGATCATTCGCGGTTTATCGGCAGTAAGCCTCACCATTAAAACGTTATCGGTAAAGGATGTAAAATATTCCCTTTTATAGCGCACCCCATCATACACGTAAGACACCGAAGCGGTCGCATCTTCAATATTCAAATCCCTTTTATAACCTGATACCTTATCATGTTCAGGGAAATCTATATATAAATTCCCGGCAAGCTGATAGGGCATTCCGCCGTTACCCTTCTGATTTACCGATTTGTTTGCCAAAAGCTGTGCTTCAAGGTATTTTTTTGGGACCAGGAGTGCCCGCACCTGGTTAATATACGGCCTGGCTGCGGAGTCGACAGTATTATTGGGCCCGCCACCCCATATCGTTGATTCATTTAGCTGCAGGCGTTCCAGTTGCGTGGTGCCAAAAACCATGGCAGCGATATAGCCATTGCCTATTGGCAATGCTTCGTTCCAGTTTGCAGCAGGCCTATCATACCAAAGAATGTTTTTGCCCTGGGCAAAAACATTCACTTGATAACAAAACATGAAAGCGGCTACTGCAAGTTTTAAATATTTAGTTTTCAAACTGACGGTGGGGTTATAACGGTTGGTTATCAAATTAATCACTTTGGTTCGATCTGCAGGTACACTTTTTTTGAAATAAGCTGTCCTGATTTCTCAGGACAGCCCTAACAAGCTTAAATCAAAGGGAGAAGGTGGGTTTTGTTCATCATCTTTGCCGAAAAATTCCCCACGTGGCACGGCTCCCTTGTTCCGGTACCACCATCAGCAAATTGTATCGCCTCCGCTTTTCTTCTTTAACACCAAATCCCGCAATGCAGCGTCCGCAATCGATTGCGGAACTAAACCCGCGCAATAATTAGTTAAATATATAAATGAGCGGCGATAGGTTATCAGCGTATTATTAAATAACAACCAACGTCTAAGTTCTGGCTATGGTTTATTATGGGATGCCATTTTTTGGTAAAAAGCTTCAACAAATGTTTAAGACCTTGTACAAAATGAGGTATTTTATGGTCCTGCGTTAAAATCAGCTCATTGCCTTCCCATTTGCATGTGCCTTTTTGGTTTTACTCCTTTTAAGAATCAAAAACTCAGACGGTGACACATTGTATTTCTCTTTAAAAAGTTTTGAAAAATAACCAGGCGTGGCAAAGCCGGCCATGAAGGCAATTTCGCGTATAGTATAGTGCGAATTTTCGAGCAGCGATGCGGCTTTTTTCAATTTTATAGCCCGTACATAATCTACCGGGGGTTGACCCGTGAGTTCAAACAGCTTATTATAAAGCGAGCTGCGGCTCATGCCCACGTGCCTGCTAAGTTCCTCGATGGAAAACCCAGGGTCATTCAGCCTTTCTTCAATAAACATTGATATATCGTTCAGTAGTTTCTCATCCGGCGATTGCACTTCCGTTTCCGGCGCAATCATCAGTATCTGTTTAGTAAAGGTATTTTTTAGTCGCTGGTTGAGGGTTATCAGGTTTCTTATTTTTATCCTTAACATTTCAAAGCTAAAGGGCTTGGTGAGGTAATCATTGGCTTCTGTTTGCAGACCTCTTATCTGATCTTCCTCCCTGCCAAGGGCTGTTAATAATATCACCGGTATAAAACTTGTACGTTTGTCTGCTTTAATTTTCCGGCATAATTCTATACCATCCATCTCCGGCATGCTAACATCACTTATTACCAGGTCGGGATGGCCGGATAAAACTTTTTGCCAACCGTCCTTTCCGTTTGCTGCTTCTGCAACCTTGTAACTTTTCTCCAGGTTTTCTCTTAAGTAGGCCCTGAAATCGTCATTATCTTCCACCAGCAGGATGCAATACCTTTCACTGTCGGAAACTTTTAAATGATTACCCGGCTTACCGGTGCTGCCGTCTCCCTGGTTAAACGTCGCCTGCTTTACGACTGCCGTATGTTCGGCGGCATCAATTACAGGTAACACAACCGTGAAGGAAGTTCCTTTGCCCGGTTCACTCATAACCGTGACGTTGCCGCCGTGAAGTTCCGTAAATTCTTTAACTATTGACAACCCGATGCCAGTGCCTTGATTCAGGATTGTTTCCGGCGTATCGTGCTGGAAAAATTTTTCGAAAATTCTGAGTTGGTCGCTTTCGGGGATACCCACACCGGAATCGGCCACGATAATTTGGATACTGTTTAAATCAGCCCGATGGATAAGTGACAAGTTAACACTAATTAAACCGCACGCACCGGTAAATTTAAATGCATTTGACAGCAAGTTAAAAACTATACGCTCAACTTTATCCGCATCAAAACGCGCCCTCAGGCTTTCAACTTCAGTTTGAAATTCAAACCTTATTTTTTTTCGTTCGGAAATGTCCTGAAAGGAATTAGAAGCATCCCTGACAAAGGCTACCAAATCGCCACTGGAAAGGTTGAGCCTTAGTTCTTGTTCTTCCATCTTTCTAAAATCGAGCAATTGGTTAACGAGGTTGAGCAAACGGCGGGCATTGCGTTTGATAACCGAAACCTCTCTTGATATATTTTCATCGGTGGGAACCGACATCAGTTTTTCAACCGGCGCCATTATTAATGAGATGGGTGTACGAAATTCATGACTAAGATTGGTCAGGAAATTAATTTTCATCACATCCAGTTGGTGCATGCGTTGTGTTTCGCGTTTTTCCTCCTCGACGGCAAGTTTTCTTTTAATTTCCTTGATGCCGCGGTAACGGAGATAGAAAAGAATACCGGCTGCGCTCAGGAAGTATATCAAATAGGCGTAAACAGTTCTCCACCATGGTGGAGATACGATAATCACAATAGTGGCAGGTTCCGGATTCCACACTCCTTTGCCGTTGCTTGCCCTTACCAAAAAAGTATAACTGCCCGGATCAAGATTCGTGAAATAAGCGATAGATGCATGACCTACGTAATTCCAGTTCTTATCGAAACCTTTAAGCATGTACGAATATTGGTCCTGGCGGGCATCGGTATAATTTAAGGCGGTATAACTTATAGAAAAATTTTGATGATAAGCCAGATGTATTTCTTTGGCGATGCTGATCTGTTCATGAATGGGCGAATTTTCGCCAGTAGATACCGGGTTGTTATCTACCTTTAGCCCGGTTAAAACAACTTTAGGGATTTCATTATTTTCGGGAAGTTTCTGCGGGTCGAAATAATTGAAACCATCCTGCCCTCCAAAAAACAACATCCCGTCTGCTGTTTCTAACCCGGCGCCCCGGATAAAAGGGCTGTCCTGTACGCCATTTTGTTTGGCATATAAATTAGTTTTGCGGGTGCGCAAATCAAGGCTGACAATGCCCCTGCTGGTAGTTAGCCAAAACAGCCCGCTTTTGTCCTGCAATATTTTGTAAACAATATCATTTATCAGCCCTTCATTTTCCAGATATGGCTTAAACCTGGCGGACTTTGCATCAAACTGGTCAATTCCCCCGCCATTGGTTGCCACCCACATGTTTCCGGCTTCATCCTGCAAAACGGACAGGATCAGATCATTTGGGAGGGCATTTACAGCCTTGTTGTAAACCGCGAGGCTCCCGGTGCTGATATTAAAAACAGCGATTCCCCCGCCCCATGTGCCAACCCACATTTCATCACTGTTGATTGGAGTTATGGTACGGATAAAGTTATTAATTACTATGTTGTTCCGGCCTCCAACATTAAAAAGCTGCCGGTAATTATGAAATTGTCCGTTTTTGGGATCATAAATATCGATACCTCCGCCGTTGGTACCAATCCACATCCGGCCGATTTGGTCTTCTTCTATGCAGTACACATCATTTTGTGAAATATGTCTTCCCTCATTCCCCTTCATGATGTGTTCGCACTTGCCGGTGCGCGGGTCAAGTATGTAAAGCCCATATTGGAAGGTACCTATCCAAAGCTTCCCGGTTTTATCATGTTTTAAGCAAAGAATGACGATGTGATCATCGGGAGTTTGTTTTTGGCCGTCGATGCGAATAGTTTTGAAATGGCCTGAATTCAAATCAAAAAGCTGGAGGCCATTTTCGGTACCCGTGTAGATTTGTCCCTTGCCTAACTCGGCGAACGCACTGACATTCGGCCCGCCAAGCCCCTGCGGATCGAAAGCGTTGTATAAATTAACATTTAGCAAAGCCAGGTTACGGTCGAACTTGTTCACACCGCCTGCATTGGTACCTACCCAGTAAATACCATTTTTATCAATGAATATACTGCTTACCACTGCGGCAGACAGGCTATAGCTATTTCTTTTATCCGGAACGCTTATTTCACTTTTTAATGTCCGGGTATTAAATATAACCAGCCCTTTATTTGTGCCCACCCATAAATTTCCGTTATCAGGCACAACCGCAAAAACCCGGTTGCTTAAGAAATTATCGAACCTGCTATTATCATTGCGCAAAAGACTAAGGCCGCTGCGTGTGCCAAACCATAAACGCCCTGAATTGTCTTCGGCAATGCCTTTTATTGCGCCGGCGCCTACACTGTTTTTGTCTTGTTCATCGTGTGTATACAGCTTTGATGTACCGTTATCCAGGTTAAAGCAAAATAATCCGGAATTTGTTCCGGCCCACATCCGGTGCTTGCTGTCTTCATAAAGATCAAGGGCAACAGCCGGCTCTTTAAGTTTATTTAGGGGCGGAGTGGTTGTCTCATTTTTTTTCAGGTCAATTATGCGTAAGCCGTTAAAGCCCGATACCCACAGCCTACCCATATGATCGCTGCTTATGGCTAAGATGGGTTCTGTCAGCAATCTTTTCCATATTGCGCCCTCGCGGTACTGGTGAAACGTGTCGTGGGTGCGGTCATAATATACCAGCGACCCACCGCCGGTCCCTATCCAAAGCTCCCCGGACCTGTCTTCATAAAGCGAAAGTATTTCATTTACAGGCAAACTGGTGGTGTCACCGTCAACGTGGCGGTACACAGTAAAATTGGTGCCGTCAAAACGGTTCAGCCCGTCGGCAGTGGCAAACCAAACCCAGCCATAGCTATCCTTAAGTACAGCGTTTACAGCATTAGAAGAAAGGCCATTTTTTGTAGTAAGCGAGGTGAAATTAAGTCCCTGCTGCCCGTAACTTCGCAAGCAGGCAAAAGCAAATAGTGTATATAATGACAAGTTTAAAATTGCCTTCCTCATCAAGCATTAATAATAAATTGTTGCATATTCCTTTTAATCCATAGTTAGTACATTGACCAGTCTTTACCAAAATACAGAAATGAAAGATACACTTAATTGTTTTATGAATAATAAAGCTCACCTAAAGATTATATTTTTTACAGGCTAAAGTAGCATTGCACTGTAAGCACAATTTGTATGGCCTCAACCCAGTATAGAAAGTACTGGATTACTATGGATCACAGGCGTCGGATACCTAGCGCAACATGCCCATTTATGGCAAGAAGCAAAAAATTTCTTGAGGAGAAAATACCGCCAGCTGTTGATGATAGGATATAGTTTGCCAACTAATTTCTCACGGGATTTTCAAAGGCAGTTTGGTGTAAGTCTCTCAATTATTTAAATACTTTGCAGCAGTAATTTAATTTGGTTTTTCTTTTTTTCCGGCAAGACAGCGAGCATCAGATCATTAATCTAACCCTCCCATTTTCGAGACGATTAGAAAAATATTGATTTTCAATTACTTACAAAAGGATAAAAAAGCTATGGGTTATTCTGTACCATATTTGTACCGCTTTTAAAACAAAAGCCGATTTAATATTTCGTAAGTATTTATAAATCAGATACTTATAAAGTAATAGAAAATTAATAAAATGAGGTAAAATGAGGAGACTTTAAACAAGTAAAGCCTTGATAATAAAGGCTTTACTCTGTGATCCCATTAGGATTCGAACCTAAGACCTACAGATTAGAAATCTGTTGCTCTATCCAGCTGAGCTATGGGACCATCTTCGAAATGTAATCCTGCCGAGACCCGAACCGGGGCCCTTCATTTCGCGGCACAAAGATGCAAAAAACCGTATAAAACTAAAAATTTACCTTGCGGTTTAATAATTTGGTTTTCTCAGTAAAGGCCAAACCTTCACTACTAATTGTAATGCTTCGTTTTACCGCGCAGCAATTACCCGGCGTTAACAAATTATTACCAAATCTTTTTAAAGGCCATTTTTCATAGTGTTAATATCTTTAAAAACGGGGGTAACATTTCTGCCGCGAACGTTTATTTACACTAATCAAACCTGGTGAATAAATATTTGCCAAATATTACATATAATTGCATACCAATATAAACCAGTTGCGTTGTACGCAAGCATTTTATAGGTAAATTAAACTTTAACATTATAAACTTGAGCATTGGCCCGGATGGGTATTTAAGGCGCTGACATGCTTTTTATTGAAAACTAACACCAATATTTACGTAAAAAGCGCTTATTTACTTTTTAAAGCTGTAAAGTGTTTTTTTTACAATAAGTTAATCATACTTTTATCAGATTTTTTTTAACAAATTTATTTTATGATCATAATTGCTGACGGTGGCTCAACTAAAACAAACTGGTGCCTGGTGACCGAAGAAGGTAAAAAAGTGTACTTTAACACCGAAGGTTATAATCCCTATTTTTCAAGCACGGAATACATTATCAAGTCGCTGAGGGAAACTTTACCCACTGACCTTGAAAAAGACGACATAACCGAAGTTAACTACTATGGCGCCGGATGCTCGACACCTGAAGTGCGTAAAATTGTTGCAGACGCCATGCAGGCTGTTTTCACAAAATCAAAAATATACATCGGTCATGATCTGCTTGCCGCCGCCAGGGCCCTGTTGGGCAACACCAGCGGCTTTGCTGCGATATTAGGAACCGGCACAAATACCTGCCTTTATGATGGCAAAGAAGTTGTACAAAACATCGACTCCGGCGCTTATATTCTGGGCGACGAAGGTAGCGGCTGCTATATCGGCAAAAAATTATTAGTTGACTATTTAAGAGGATATATGCCGGAAGCCGTACGTAAACTCTTTTGGGATACTTTTCATCTTACCCCCGATGATGTGAACGAGCAGGTTTACACCCAGCCCCGGGCCAACCGTTTTTGCGCCAGTTTTAGCAAATTTGTGTACGACAGCCCGGTGAATATCGAATATTCGCGCAACATTGTACGCACCTCGTTCGAGGATTTTTTCCGTAACCTGGTTACCCATTACCCCGATTATCAAAAATATACCTTTAACTGTATAGGTTCCGTAGGATATAATTTCAGGAATGTTTTGGAAGAAGTAATTCTTGAAAACGGCATGGTTGTAGGCAACATCATCCGCTCGCCGATAGATAATTTAGTGAAATACCATTTGGAGCATTCGTTAAGCCAGATATAGTGATCAGAGGTTAGTTGGCCTGTCCAGAAGAAATAAAAAAAGCCGCGTTGATTATTGTCAGCGCGGCTTTTTTATTAACAGGCTCTTTCCTTCGGACTTTTCGGACCTTCCGACTTTCGGACTAAAAAAACCAATCTCTAACCTTCAATCGCTAATCACTTGTCAAGATTCATGTCATTATGAAATATCTTAGCGTACTTGCGGCGGTCGAATTTGTATAGTTTGGCGGCACGGTAGGATACGCCTTTTTGTTTTTCGTCCAGTTCTTTGAGAAATCCGAAGCTGAGCATCTTTTTACGAAAGTTCCGCTTATCCAGTTTCTTGCTTAAAATTGCTTCGTAAAGCGATTGCAACTGGGTAAGTGTAAATTTTTCTGGGAGCAGCTCAAAGGCAATGGGCTGGTAGTTTAAGCGGCGGCGGATCTTATTAAAGCCTGTATTAAATATTTCGGAGTGGTCGAAAGCCAGTTTAGGTAATTCGTTAACGGGGTGCCAGAAAGCTTTACGGGCAAACTGGGTGATCGGCCTTAGCTCTTTTTGGCCGTTAATACGTATCAGCGCGTAATAGGCAACTGTAATAACCCGGCCCTGCGGGTGCCGGTTTACTTCGCCAAAGGTGTGAAATTGCTGCATGTGCAAATCGCGCAAGCCGGTAAGCTCATACAAGATACGTTCGGCGGCATCGTCAATGCTTTCGTCCTGTTCAACAATATAACCCGGGAGTGCGAGCCAGTCTTTAAAGGGCTCTTCGTTTCGCTCAATGAGTAATATTTTAAGTTCACCTGCTTCAAAACCGAATATTACGCAGTCAATCGAAAATACTGAATCAAATTTAGGTAGCTTTACTTCTTCCAAAACTTCGATTAATTTAGGTTAATAATTTGTTGTTTATATGGATTAAGGGTCAAGATATAGAGCCAGGGGCCAGGACAAAAAAACTAAAACCAATTTACCTGATACAATGTGCAGGCACAATCTGTTTTAGGTTTATTTCTTTTTAATGGATTGCTTCCCTCACTTACTATTTTCTTGATTCCTGGTTCTTGACTCTTGGTTCTTGCTTGTTGATTCGTGTTATTTATATGGTCGAGCGCTAAAGTAAAAAAAAATAAATTAAATTTAATGGTGTAATTTTCACACACTATATTCGTGGCTTTAAATTGGTAGAGTAAAGATGCATAAAATTTCAAAACTTGCGGTACTTACATCAGGCGGTGATGCCCCGGGGATGAACCCCTGTATCCGCTCTGTAGTAAGAACAGCCATATATAATGGCCTGGAAGTTGTAGGCATCAGGCGGGGTTACCAGGGCCTTATTGAGGACGATATGTACGTCATGGAGGCGCGTTCGGTAAGCAATATTTTAAATTTAGGGGGCACTATTTTAAAAACCGCGCGCTGTTTACCTTTCCGCACCGACGAGGGAATGGAAACATCGTACCAGAACCTGAAAAAACGCGGCGTTGATGCACTTGTAGTGATAGGCGGCGACGGCACTTTCACCGGCGCCCTGCGTTTTTCGCAAAAATACCCCGACATAGCCGTAATGGGCGTGCCCGGCACTATTGATAACGACCTTTACGGATCAACCTATACCCTTGGCTTTGATACAGCCACCAATACGGTTATTGAGGCGATCGATAAGATCCGCGACACTGCCGATGCCCACGACCGTTTATTTTTTATAGAAGTAATGGGCCGCGATTCAGGCGCGATTGCTTTGCGGGCGGGTATTTCCTGCGGCGCCGAAGCAATTCTGTTGCCCGAAAAAGAAATGGCCATTGAGAACCTGATCGAAAACCTAAAAGCCGGGCAGTATAATAAAAAATCATCAAGCATCGTAATTGTGGCCGAGGGAGATAAACATGGCGGCGCGTATGATATAGCCAAACTGGTACAGAAGGAAGTAAAATTTTACGATGTAAAAGTTACGATACTGGGCCACCTGCAGCGCGGTGGCAGCCCATCGGCATTTGACAGGGTGTTGGGCAGTCGGTTAGGGTTTGCCGCCGTGAACGCGCTGATCAGCGGTAAATCGCAAATGATGGTGGGCTTACAGGCCAATTACATCAAACTAACAAGCATTGAAGAAGCGCTTAACCAACACGAATTTAAACTGGAAGAAGATTTGATGCAGATGGCTGAAATACTTTCTATCTAAAATAAATGATTGCAGTTGTATATAGCGGATCGCATTATGCCCATTGGCGGCTGGCCGATAAGGACAGGGTGATCGCTACTTTTAAAACCAACGGCATAAATCCCTATTTTGATGACGAAAAGCGCATCATCCAGCTGCTCAGTAAAAACATCAACCTGATACACCATGCCGAAGAAATAAAACGCATTTATTTTTTTGGCGCAGGCGCCTCATCCCCTGAACGTAAAGCAACCGTACATAATGCCTTAGCGGAATTTTTTAAATTCGGGAAGGTAACTGTGGGGCACGATATTACCGCCGCCGCCATTGCATGCTGCAAAAATTCGCCGGGCATTATTTGCATCTGCGGCAGCGGCACGAACGCTGCCTGGTACGATGGTAAAAGGGTAAAATCAAACAACTTTGGCCTGGGCTACATTTTGGCTGATGAAGGATCGGCAAACTGGCTTGGCAGGCAACTGCTGAAAGGTTTTATGAACGGATCGCTGCCCGAAAACATACACAAAAAGTTTGTGGGGCGTTATGATTTTGACCGCAAAACACTCCTGGAAAAAGTTTACAGGCAAAAGCAGCCCGCCTTGTTTTTAAGTTCGTTCACGGATTTTTATATAGATAACAAGGACGATCAATACATTCAAAGCATCATAAAAAATGGTTTTGAAAAGATGATCAATACATATTTATTACCCTTGCATGATGAACATCCCGGCGCTTTTTCGTATTTTGCGGGCTCTGTTGCGGCAGGGTTTCAAAACCTTTTACACGAGGCTGCCGCCGATGCGAACCTTAAAATTGCGAACATCATAAAGGAACCCATAAACAACTTATTAACGTATTATTCAAGCAAAAATTAAAAAATCATGAAAATAGGAATTAACGGCTTCGGCCGTATTGGCCGCCTGGCATTCAGGGCTGCAATTGAAAGACCCGACATTGAAGTTGTTGGTATTAACGACCTTGTTGAGCCTGATTATATGGCTTATATGTTAAAATACGATTCAACTCACGGCCCTTTCAAAGGTACTATTGCTGTTGAAGGGGGTCATTTGGTGGTGAACGGTAAGACCATCCGTGTAACTGCCGAAAAAGATCCTGCTAACTTAAAATGGGGCGAAATTGGCGCCGAAATAGTCATTGAATCAACCGGCTTGTTTTTAACCCAGGAAACCGCCCAAAAACATATCGACGCAGGCGCTAAAAAAGTAGTGATGAGCGCCCCTGCCAAAGACGACACCCCAACCTTTGTAATGGGTGTAAATCATAAAAAATTGAATGCAAGTCAAACCATTGTTTCAAACGCATCATGTACCACCAACTGCCTTGCCCCTATTGCTAAGGTATTGAATGATAGTTTTGGCATCGAATCGGGTTTAATGAGCACCATACACGCCGTTACAGCCACACAAAAAACTGTTGACGGTCCGTCTCATAAAGACTGGAGGGGCGGCCGCGGCGCTTACCAGAACATCATCCCGTCATCAACTGGCGCTGCAAAAGCGGTTACCCTGGTTATTCCTGAATTAAAAGGAAAATTAACTGGTATGTCGTTCCGCGTACCTGTTCCTGATGTATCAGTAGTTGACTTAACAGTAACGCTTACCAACCCTGCTTCATACGAAGACATTAAGGCAGCAATGAAAAAAGCATCGGAAGGCGAGCTTAAAGGTATATTGGGCTATACGGAAGACGAAGTAGTATCTGAAGATTTCAGGAGCGACCCGCGAACTGCCATTTTTGATGCAAAAGCAGGTATTGCTTTGAATGACCGCTTTGTAAAAGTAGTAGCATGGTACGATAACGAATGGGGTTATTCAAATAAATTGATTGACCTTGTACAGGAATTGGGGAAATTGTAAATTAACTATTTGCTAACCAAAGATAAAGCCTGCCGGAATACCGGCGGGCTTTTTTGTTTTAGGATGTTTTCTGAGCATTAGGTAGCCAAAAAATATATCGCTGTTCCTATTGCAGGGTATTGGCTAATTATATACCTTTAATTATAATACTGCTTTAATCAACCAGGCCAATTATCTTTTTGTTGTATTATGAAATTACCCCGATTTTATAGCGCCTTCCTTCGATATAATTTAAAATATTTTTTGTCAAACCGCAACTTGCACTTTCTTTGCGCCACCGCTAAAGCTAAAGGCGCTACGCGGCCGGACTTCCCGGTCCCGATAGCTATCGGGATTACTGGCTTGCGGACTCATTTTCAACCTAATAATTAAACCTAATAATTAAACTTTTATGGAAACAAAACCAATGACTAAGTATTTTGCCGAGATGGTTGGCACATTTGTGCTGGTATTCATCGGCACGGGCAGCGCCGTACTTGCGGGCCACGCCATCGGCTTTATCGGCATCGCATTTGCCTTCGGTATCTCTGTTTTGGTGATGGTTTACGCCATCGGGCCAATTTCGGGCTGCCACATTAACCCGGCTATTACTATTGCCATGCTTGTAGCCGGAAAGATCAGCGGCAAAGATAGTATCGGCTATATCATAGCGCAGTTGGTAGGCGCTTTTATCGGCTCGGCTGTAGTGCTGGCCATAGCTACGGGAATGCCGGGCTATCATATTGAAACAAACGGCTTAGGGCAAAATGGCTATGGCATCCACTCCCCCGGCGGTTTTAATATGACGGCTACTTTGGTCACCGAAATTGTGATGACCTTTATTTTCTTATTCGTCATTTTCGGCTCAACCGCTAAAGCAGCTGCGCCGGGCTTTGCCGGGCTGGCCATCGGCTTAAGCCTTACAGCCATCCATTTAGTGAGGATCACTGTAACCGGCCTTTCAGTTAACCCCGCCCGCAGTATAGCCCCCGCATTGTTTGTAGGCGGCGATGCCGTAGGGCAATTGTGGCTATTTATTGTTGCGCCGATTATCGGCGGCATACTTGCCGCGGTGGTTTGGAAAATGCTGAAAAGGGAGTAGTAAAATGGGGTAAAAATTTTCAAAAAAGGCCGGGTTTCAAATTGAAACCCGGCCTTTTTGCCTCAGTTGAACGGTGCATGGTTATATATTTGCAGAATATTTTTTTACATCGCAAAAGACTAATCGTTAGCGGGGCGATTACATTTGTTTACGTTCAAGCCCTACGGTATGGATCGGCGGGAGGATGGCCGCTACCTGTCAGCTGGAACAGGTAAACAGCCAGACCAAACACGTCGGAGTTTTCTATGTAAGTATTAAACGAGCCTGCATCAGGATCATTACAATAAATTAAAATTAAGCGTATCTGCCTGCATCGCCGTGAAAATGCCGAAACCGTTTACTACATTGGTTGGGATATTGGTCAGGTTTTGCGAGGTAGAGTTATTGGTGTTACTTTTTATCAGGTCGATAAATTCCTGGTTGACGCGTAGCAGTACGACGGTATAGTGCCCGTAGTACGGAAAAATACCCTGAGTCAAATTATAAAACGAGGCTCGGTCAGTGTTCAATTCAAAATTTGCAGGCCGGTTTCCGCCGAAGTTGGAAAGCGGGAAAGCGGCGCCATCGTTATTGTCGAAAACCAGCACATGATTTAATGAATTAGGATTGTCCCAGGTCAGTCTGTCAATGGTCTTATTTGCTGAGTTAGGGTCTATTGTGGCGGGCAATGTCGCCGAGCCATATTCGGTGATAAAATTTGTCGGTTTACCAGGCATAGTAGTTTGCGCTGACACTGCGTAAGTGAGGTAATTAAACTGGAGTGTGTAAGTTTTGCCTTCAGCCACGAAAGTTTGATCAGCGTAAGTATAGGTTCCTTTTTGCGATTCTGTTAAATGAACTTTTGCGCTGCCATCTGAGACGTAAACCTGCAGGCCGGTTATAGCGGGCCCATATTTGGCTGTGTCGGTGAGGGATTTTTGCTCATACAGCTTTATAGTCAGGGTGTGGCCTGGCATCAGGTATCCTTCAACTACGGGCAGGTTAACGCTGTCAGCCGTTACCTTTTTACAGGCATGCAGCATTATGGCGGCAAAACTAAATAACATTGCCCCGGTTAATAATTGTCTTTTCATTTCCATCGTAAGCTTAGTGTTATATTGGGGGTAAAGCCCAGGTAATTAACATCGGTAGTGATTGCTGCATAGTTTTGCAGCTGGTATTCACGGTACCAGATATTGGTATGGTTATAAACATTAAAGAGTGAGAGGCCGATACTGCCGATTTTATTGCCGTTTATTTTGATCAGGTCGTAAGTAGCCGACAAGTCGAGCCGGTGATAATCCGGATAGCGAAGGCTATTTTTCCCGCTGATGTTAAACGCTGTCGACGTATTCCCGTCCGGCGTCGTAATGGTATAGCTTGACAGGGGCGCCGTATAGGGATGCCCGGTACTGAAAATAAAAACTGCCGAAAAATTCCAGCGGTAAAAATGATACATGTTAATGGCTTTAAATTCGTGGCGAATGTCCTGGTCAGCGGGGTAATAACTATTGCCGAAAACGGCGAATCTATCTTTAACATCCGCGAGTGTGTAACTTAACCATCCGGTATAATTTCCCATTTTCTTTTGGAGCAATATTTCAATGCCTTTTGCCCGCCCTGTGCCGGTGTAAAAGTCCTGTTCAACGGTAATCGCTGCCGGGCCGCCGCCGGTTTGCCTGATGGTATATTGAGTTAGGTTGGATAGGGTTTTGTAGTAACCTTCAACATCTACCAAAAATTTATCATTCTCGTAACTTACCCCGGCCATGAAATGCTTTGCCTCACTCACGGGTATATTACTATTATTTGATAGTACCCAAAAACTCCTGCTGCCGTTTACTATGTCTTCGCGGGTAACTTCATTCATATATTGATAAAATTCACCTGTGGCGGCCTTTAACGTATAGTTGTCATTAATAACATAACTTCCTGAAAGGCGCGGTTCCAGGTACTCTTTGGCGGTTGGTTGAAACCAGGTGCTGCGAATACCTGGTTGTATGTGTAACTTGCCGTTGGGGTCAATTTCTAATTCGGCATACCCGCCGCCTGAAAAAGCCCTGTTATGCTGGCTTATCAGCGATGCGGTATCATTTTGAATATAAGCATAATTGATTTTTTGAAGGCCGGCAAAACCACCGTAGATGAATTTGAACATATCATTCACTTGCCATTCCCAGTCTGATTTAAGCCCGAAATCCTGCAGGTTATTTTTTTCCGATGTACCATTCCCGAAACTTGTTGTGTTGCCGTTGTTATCCGTTGAAGTACCGGCAATGGAGCGGACCCGATTATTAAAGTAAGAGGAATAGGTAATATATGTGTTTGAATGTACTTTTTTATTCCACTGCCTGAGCCACTTGATACTACTGCCGGTATTGCCATATTGAGTAAGGTCGGTAATGTTGATATCGCCCGTAGTGGAACTTAAAAACGAAGGTATTTGAAGCGCCCTGCTGTTATCAGTTTTATCTTCGCCATCATAAAAGCTCCAGGTGATCGTATTGGTTTTATTGATGCGGTAATTATACCTTAGGTCGACATCGTAAAAGTGTGATGCCGGCGTTGTTGATTCTCCAAAACCGCCGCCGCCCGGAGGGCCTCCCCCCGGTGGACCTCCGCCACCGGGGCCGGCCTGCACCGTAGAGGTATTAAATTGCTTGAATATTTTATCGTAAAATGGCCCCTGGTAGGAGCGCCGGAATGCGAGCAGCAGGGATGATTTATCACTTAGGGGCAGTTCGGCAAATGCGTTTACGCTCAATAAACTAAGGTCAACACCAAAATTGGCCTCATTATGATTGCCGTCTTTCCCGTTGATCTCGGTGACGCTGGAGAGCCGGCCGCCGTAAATGGATGAAAATCCGCCCTTATAAAGCTGGACGTCTTTAACAGCATTACTGTTAAAGGCGCTGAAAAAGCCGTAGAGATGATCCACCTGGTAAACAGTAAAACCGTCAAAAACAACCAGGTTTTGGTCGGGTGTGCCGCCCCTGACATATGCGCCCGATGACGATTCGTTGGTTGCGCTTACGCCAGGCATCAGTTGGAAAGCCCTTAAAATATCCTTTTCTCCAATATTGGGCAGTTTATCCAAACTGGCGGGCGTTAGCTGTAAAACCCCTACTTTTTTGGTATCTGTATTCATTACCCCGCTTTTTTTACCCAATATGGTTACCTCGTTAAGTGTGTTCAACGCTTTGTACAGGCCGAATACCTGTTCGTTATTGATGTTCTTTGCGTTCAGCCGGATATAGTCCGTTTGGTAACCTGAAAAAGAAGCTTCGATTACACAGGTATCTGAGGGGACATTAAACAAAGTAAAATTACCATCAGTATTGGTTGAGGTCGACAGATTGGTATTGCGAATTCTTAGCGTTGCCGATGGCAGGGCCTCGCCTGACGCCTGATCGATCACACGGCCGCTTACGCTGAATAGGAAATGCATTGGCGGGGCTTTGGGCTCCTCGATCAGTGGTTTTACATTCCCAAGCGTTATCTGTTTAAGCCTGTTTAACTGTTTAAGCCTGGCCAGGTCATCGGTGTTTTGAAGAACATAAATTGTGCCGTCCGATTCTATCCAGTAATGCAGGGAATTCTCGCCGCAAACTTTATTAAGAACGAACTTTAACGACTCATTGAAAAAATGCTCCGCTACATCGAATTTGCTGATTGAATCCCTTTCGAAGACGATATTCAGCTGATAGTTTGTGGCGAGTGTATCCAGCAGCAAATCGAGCGAACAGGTATAAAAATGGTCAATATTAGTTTTTTCGAGGATCTTTTGGGTTTGCTGCGCAAATGTAATGTAGCCGAAGCCGGTAAATAAAAATAAAAGTATCAGTTTTTTCATCCGTTTTAATTTCTATCCGGACGAAGTTGCGGCATGTATGTTATGATGGGAAATAAATGAGATAAGGAGCATTAATGTGCAGACGAAAGCCACAACTTATGCTACGGTGCAGTTTCCTTACCGATCATTTTATGGATCACGTCCCTGTAATTGTCGCTCAGGGGCAGTTCTACATTAGCCGTCTTTATTTTCCCCCGCCTTATTTGCTGCACGTAATCGATATTAACAATGTACGATTTATGTATCCTGTAAAACATTTCATCAGGTAACTGTAACTCGAGCGCCTTGATGCTGGTACGTGATAGTACAGGCTTCTGTTGGTTAGTAAGGTTTATTTTTACATAATCCTTTAGTCCTTCAACGTATTCAATATCACTGAAATTAATCTTTACCAGGTTATAGTCAGCGTGGATAAAAATATACTGTTTTTTTACGGGTTCCTTTTCTATTGATTTTCGGTTCAATTCATGCAGCATATAAGCCTTTTGACACGCTTTTAAAAAACGCTCCATAGGTACGGGTTTAACCAGATAATCTATTACATCAAGTTCAAAACCGTCGATAGCAAACTTTTCATAAGCAGTAACAAAAATAATCATCGGTTTTTTTACCATGCTTTTTACTAACTGAAGGCCATTTAGGCCAGGCATTTGTATATCACAAAACAAAAGGTCAATCTCCTCATTTTGTAAAAACAATATAGCTTCGCCGCCGGTGCGGCAACGGCCGGCAACCTGGACGTAGTTTACGTGTTTTAAATTATCTTCCAAAAGATCAAGCGCCAGGGCTTCATCATCAACAAGCAGGCATCGCATCATTTCAATTGTATTTGCAGGTTAACGCTATAAATATTCCCATTTTCATTAATCACCAGGCCGTGTTTGCCTGGATACAGCAACTCCAGCCGCCTTTTTACATTGGTTAATCCTATCCCATGCGCTTCGTCGTTATTTGGTCCCATTGGGTTATACGTGTTTTGCACGCTGAAGACAAGTCGTTTATTATCTGATTTTAAATAAATTTCAATAACAGGGTCAGCAACATCCCCGATACCGTGTTTAAAAGCATTTTCAACAAACGGTATTAATAACATTGGTTCAATGGTTTTTTCGGGTTCGCCTATGTTAAAGTTTACTTTGACCTTCACCTGGTCCTGGAAACGCAGCTTTTGCAGTTCGATATAACTGTTCAGATAATCAGCTTTGCTGATCAGGGTAACTTTTTGTTCATCACTTACATAAAGCATGTAGCGTAATAATTTTGAAAGCTGTATCAGCGTGGGTTCGACCAAAGCCGGGTTTAACCGGGAAAGTGCCACTACGCTATTAATTACATTAAAAATAAAGTGCGGGCTGATCTGCGAACGCAAAAAAGCAAGTTCGGATACCAACGCCTCGTTAACAATTTCCCGTTCCTGATTAACTATCCTGAACTGGTCTGCAAGGTAGCGGTAGGCAAACCCTGCGGCTGTAATAGCGACTAGCGGCAAAATATTAAACCTCAGAAAAAGCGGGGGCCCTGGCGGACCGCCAAAGGCTCTCTGAAACCCGGGAAAAGGCATTTCGGGCTGTATTTGAACAATAATAATATCTATGGTAATGAACGAACCAAGTAACAAAACAAAATATAACAGGACTTTTTTTTGCTTGTTTAAAAGTACAGGTATCAGGAAAAAGGCATTAAGGTAAAACTGAATAGCCAGAAAAGCATTGATGATCATCAAATGCCAGGGCGAAAATGGCAATCGGTGCTGTACATTTGCATACGATCCCGAAAGAAACGGAAAAACAGTAATCGATGCCCAAAACAACAGGTGTATGAGTACTTCGATAATTACGGCCGGCTTTATGCGCTTCAACATACTAAACTAAGGTAGCCAATTGTGACCGCACAGTTTTATAAAGTAGACGAAGCGGGTAATTGTGCCGATAAGATTGATAATTATCGCTATATTTCCCTGGAAATTACAAGCGGCCCGGCCAATTTTTGATTTATTTAACAATATTTAACTTTATAAACAGAAAGACTGAAACGGGCACATGTATGTGCAATGCCATATCATATTATCGCAAACTTAAAGCATAAGGGGGCTACCAGCAATCCGGCTTAATGGTTCTTAAATGTTACGGTGAAAAAACAAAAAAGTGGAGACCAGCGACCACTCCATACAAACGGGGCGACGCCGAAAAGCCAAATGAGTAGGTAAAATAAAACAGTAATTTTTATGGATTTTAAAACAGAACAAGAAGCATTTTGGGCAGGTGAATTTGGAACCGATTATATCAAAAGAAATAAAAGTGATGAATATTTAGCTTCCAGTTTAAATTTTTTTTCGAAAGCGTTCCATCATGTGGGGCGCCCTGAAAGTTTAATTGAATTTGGTGCAAATGTAGGGGTGAACCTGAAAGCGCTCAAACTATTATACCCGGGTATCGATCTGTTCGGCATAGAAATAAATAAGGATGCTGCCAGCGAGCTGGCAAATGTTATTGGGAACGATAATGTATATAGCGGATCGATCTTTGATTTTGAAACTTCCCGTCAATATGATGTTGCTTTGATCAGGGGTGTTTTGATACATACAAATCCAGATATGCTTCCGCATGTTTATGAAAAACTGTATAGAACAAGCAAGAAGTACATTTTAATTGGCGAATACTATAATCCTACGCCGGTGGCCGTAAGTTATCGCGGGCATACCGACCGTTTATTTAAAAGAGATTTCGCAGGCGAAATGCTTGACAAGCATGATGACTTAAAATTAGCTGATTACGGATTTTGTTATAAGCGCGACAAAGCATTTCCACAGGATGATATCAACTGGTTCCTGCTCGAAAAACAATAGACCGGTGAAAATTGGCCAAGCCTGGCTAAGCGCCTGGCTTGCCACTGTCTTTACTGTTTTTGTTCAACCCTATCTTGATCTTTCCGGAGCCATCGTCTTTAGCCCGCAGATGAAGGACGATGCCTTTATACCGTTTTTTCAGGAGTTGGTCTTTATCGCTGCTGGTACTGTCTTTTCCGGGATTGCGTAAGGGAATATCCATGGTGATATCGGTGCCATTTGTGAGGCCGTAAGTACCCGCCAGGTCAATGTTAAGCACACTGGAACTGATCTGCAGCGGGAGGATATCAATGTGATCGCCATGCACCGCAAAATGCGCATCCATTTTTGGTATCCTGATATTTTTCAGGTCGCGAAACGGGAAAGCATATTTACCCACGTTCTGCAAGGGCCTGAAATTAAGCAGCGCGCCATCCCTCAGGCTCACATCCAGGTTGCCATCGACCGATTTGGAAATTAACGATGCTTTATTGTCAAGGGCGGCTGTGATCTGTGTTTTTGCAGATAGCAGCCCTCTTAAATTTTCATAGGTGAAATCCTTCAGGCCAAAGTTATCAAAGCTGTAAAAGAAATCATGGATATTTACACTAGAGACCACGGTATTTAACCGCAGGCGGTTTACCCCGCCGGTTCTTTGAATGTCGCCATGTAACCGGAGTGTCCCGCCTGAAGTTTTGAGGCCTACATTTTGAATACTAATACCATTTCGCATGGTTAAAAGATCGGCGTGCACGTCGGTTGCTAAAAATTTATTATAGTGCAGGTTATTTACTTCAAGAAACATTTGCGCGTTTCCCTTTTTAAACACATTGCCCAGCTGGTTGATAATATTCCCACTGTTAGCTGTTTTTGCAACGGGGGCGCTATTTCCACCCCCGAGAAAGCCGATAAACTCAGCCAGGTGCATCTGTGGGCTCCGCACGTGCAGGGTTAGTACGATCTTCTCCGGGGCGCTGTAATAAAGGTTAAAAAAATTATTGAGCCGTCCGTCCAGGAACACCGTACTGCTCCCGCTTTGCAGTCGAAAATTACTCAACACCAGGTCGTTACCAATAAAATTCAGTGAAAGCGAAGTGTTTTTCAACGACATATTCCCGGATAGATTATTGATGTAAGCATTTTTCAGGCGGATACTTCCCGTCACGATAGGCTTGTTGATCCGATAATTAACGATATCAGCCCTGTAACGAAGATCCATGGCCGCGGTACCGCTTCCAAATTTTGCTATTTTATCACCCAACAGACTATTTAGATCGGCGACCGGGAAAGTGGTGTTAAAATTCCCGGTAGCAATAGGGTTTATAAGATTGATGATACTGCCGGTATCTATCTTGAAAGGAATCTGATGGTAGCTGGCGGTTAGGTGTGTGAACCGTATCACCGAGTTCGGGTCGTTAAAGCCCTTACCATTGGCGTAATTATTGGTAAAAACACCGTCGAAACTGCAGTCGTCCAGCTTGCTGCCGGGAATGCTGACGATGTTATCCCTAACCTTAGCCGTTATATAAAGAAAAGGGTCGCCGCTTGCAAACTTGCCTGTTATCAACGCAGTTACAGCGATCGGGTTAGCCATATCGAACTGGTTGAGTTTGATGGCAATATTTTGAGCCACCAGCGATGATGCATGTTTCCACAGCAGTTGACGGCAGGCGATGTCAAACCGGAAAGTGGTTCCGGGTTGATGCGTGTCGAAAACAGCATTGATTCGGAAGGGATCGTCACCAATATCCAGCGCATCCGCAGCTACATTTATCTTACCTGTATTGTTATTAAAACCTGCAACCAGGTCCCCTTCCACAGCCTTGTCTTTAATGAAGCTTCCATGCGCGGTAACAAAGGCCATGCTCCTGGCCGTTACATCCAGGTGAATGGCTGCGTGCCAGCCCGTATCGGGGTGATCCATATCACCACTGAGGTCGTTGACTATAAAATCAAACAGCTTTTTAGCTTTTTGATCATCCACTTTAAAGTTAACGTTGGTCAAACTGAATTTGTCAATTTGGGTGGCTGAACTGCTTTTCCCAGATTTGTCTTTTTTCTTAACCGAACCTTTTTTAAACATTTCGGTATTGCTGTAACCGCTGCTGTCGGTGTACAGGTCGACCGCGGCATTACTGATATCGATATGGTTGATCGTGATCGTGCCTTTCAACAGGTCGGCAGTATTCAGCGATACATCAAAGCTCTTCGCGTCAAGTAAAGTATGGCGGTGCTGCCCGAAACGTTTGTCCCTTAACAATACATTATCCAGCCCAAGTGAAATGTTAGGGAATCGTTTAAAAAATTGCGGATGCAGGTCGCCGATAATTATGGTGCCATCAATACTTTTGTTCAGTTCGGTATTCACCATCTTTAAAAACTTATCCTTCCGGTAGGTGATATAAAGCGTGGCGCCCACCACCAGCAGGACTAGCAGTAATACCAGCGCAGCTATAATTTTCAGAAAGGTTTTTACCCAGGTTGGCATCAGTGTTTATGTTTAAATAACAAATGTGCTATTTTGTTTGTGCGATACCAGCATATTTTGTAAAAACAAGCCCGTAAGTTATATGTTACCTTACAATGGGCGATGTCCGGTTCAAGCCTGTTTATGCCGACTATGGAAATTTTTACGCCGTTTTTTGTTTTACCCGCAGCTTGCGCCATCTATGCTCAAACGATCTCATCTATCACACCCGACCCTATAAAAAAACAAAAATACAGCCCGGCGGCTCAACCTGAATCATTATATATATGACTGATAAACAATACCCTTTTTATTTCAAGGCCACTGTTATCCTGATAGGCCTGTATTTCCTGGTGAGCATCATGAATGTTTTAGCCGGCATATTGGTGCCTTTTGCCTTCGCTATCCTGTTTGCTGTTTTACTGAACCCGCTTTATGGCCGCCTGCTGCGTTACAGATTTCCAAGGGCTCTGGCGGTGTTATGCACAGTATTGGTGGGCCTTAGCTTTATGACGCTGCTATGTTACCTGCTGAGCACCCAGCTCGCCCAGTTCGGGCAGTCCTTTCCTATCCTGAAGCTCAGGTTCGGGCAGATGACCGATAACCTTGAACAATGGATCAGTTTAAAATCAGGCGTATCCATCCAGAAACAGATATTGTTTGTTAAGAACGCACTAAACAGCAGCCAGGCAGCGATAGGCAGCATCCTGGGCACGCTATTCGGTACGCTAAGCCTGCTGCTCATCATCCCCATCTATGTATTTATGCTGCTGCTTTATAAAAACCTGATACTCAATTTCCTGTACGAAGTATTCTCAGAGGAACATTCCAAACGGGTTGGCGAAGTACTGGCACAAACTAAGGCCGCCATACAAAGCTATATTGTTGGTTTACTGATCGAAATGATCATCGTTTCGGCAATGAACTCGCTGGCCCTGTTTGTTATAGGGATCAAATATGCATTGCTGCTTGGAGTTATCGGCGGCATCATCAATATCCTGCCCTATATCGGCGGATTTGTGGCTATCCTGCTGCCGGTTCTGATCGCCACCGTCACCAAGGACGGCTATTCGGCACAGATCGAAGTCATTGTGGCCTACCTGGCTATCCAGTTTGTCGACAGCAATATCATCTTTCCGCGCTTCGTATCGATAAAAGTGCAGATCAACGCGCTGATCTCCCTGCTGGCCGTGTTCTTAGGCAACCTGATGTGGGGCATCGCGGGCATGTTCCTGATGCTGCCGATGGTGGCTGTGCTCAAGATCATCTTCGACCGTGTAGAGAACCTAAAGCCCTGGGGCAAACTATTAGGGGATGAAATACCCGTTTACCACATGGGACAAGTTTGGGGCAAACGCGGCCGCCGCAAAAAAACGGCTCCGCTAAAAGAAGCCGTTGCAGGGACGTGAGAACATTTACGGTTTATTTTTTTTGATAGGCAGAAGAGTTATTGTAAGCGGGGACGCTTGAACCGGCGGGGGGTAAAATTTGGATAATTGAAAAATCCCCCTTTGTGGGTGATTTTAACGTACGAAGCACTTCGTATAATTGATTTTCGAACACTCAATTCACATTTGCAGAATGAAAATCAAATTATCTCGTCGTATAACTTTTTTAGCGATGTTGCTGCTAACGAAAGCCCTTGCCCAGACTAAGGTACCCCTGGAGCTTAATGACGATGGTCATCTTTATATTAAAGTCCAGATCAATGACCAGGAGTCTGCCCGGTTTATGTTCGATACGGGTGGCGGTGTAAATATTATTTCAGCTGAATTATTTAATAAGATCCACAGCAAGTTACACGAGGCGGGATTGCATACCGGCACCAGGCATAACGGTGAGAAAATAACAGGGATGTTATACGAAATTCCATCTGTTTCGATTGGGGGGTTCAGAAAGACCGGCGTAATCGCAGGAAAATTAGATGATCCTGTGCCTTATGACGGCATCATCTCCATGAATTTTTTCGAAGATGTCCCGGTAACGCTGGATTTTGTAAACAAGGAACTCATCATAGAAACCAAAGCCAGCCTCTCAAAAATATCACCGGCTACAGAAAGGATACATATCCGCCTGTTCAGGAACGGAAAAGATGAGCTAAGCTTTTTTGTAACGATTTGCCTGGATGACAAAGAAAAGGCAGAGGCGGAATTTGATACCGGCGCCAGCGCCAATATGCTGATGCTGCATCCCAGGTATATGGAGCTATTAAACATCAATAAGCCTGCAGGCGATACCAAGGATTATGGTTATTATAAATATTCTGCGACACTCCCAAAATTGAGTTATTGCAATACGGGCCTTTTTAAAAACAATGTATTTGTTGGGTTTAAAGAAGGGCTAATATTTGATGGTTTAGTAGGATATGGCATATTCCTCGATAAAAAATTAACGATAGATGTTCAGAAAAGTGAAATGCTGGTTTGGCATTGATCATATAACCCACCGCCTGTTCAAGCGGTCGCTTAAAACGGCAGCGAGTGGGTAAAAAAGATTTGAATAAAAACAAAAAGTGATTTATTGGCCCTCTTCCTACCTCCAAGCATCTGGCAATAATATTAAATATTTGTAAAATTCAACCAGCTGATTTTCAGATGTTAACGCAAATTTATTTTTGTGTTCGTGCGAAGTGAACGCGAACATGAACGCTTGCTACATCAACTCTTTATCTTTTTTCTCGTGGTAAGTTTTGTAGGCGAGGTAGAAAAAAAACAAAGAAACTACGGCGTTTAATGCAATTTGTCCGGTATTAAGGTTTGGATAACTGGTAATTGCCCGGTAGATAGCCATGATCAAAGCGAGGGTGCCGGCAATTATATAAAGGATGAGATATTTGTGGTTCATATAGCGGCAATTTATAGTCCCTTTGAGATCGATCCGTAATTATTACGTCCGAGTGCAAATTATAAATTCTTTATATGCTATTTGGGTTTTTATTAAAATTAATTTGAAGGTGGCTTACCGCGACCGTTGTTTCACAGGCTGCGGGTCAGGATAAGTTTTATAGGCGAGGTAAAAAAACACCAGATCGGGCAGCGAAATAAGTAAAATATCGAGGGGGTCGATATCCGAAAAAGTATCGGCGATATGATAAACAAGGAAGGCTAACCCGGCAATGGCAAGGAGCAAATACAAAAAACGAAATTTCGGGTTCAACATGAAGGAATCGTTATCTTTTATTCGCGATAAGTTCCACTAAATGTATAAATAAAAACCAATAAATTATTGAAATGAGGATAAATTGGTGAATGTTAAAAAGCATGTATAATATGCAGGCTTTTTAACAGCAGCCATATACTAATCCCATTATTCCGTTACCTTATAATTTAATGATTAAGCAATTTTTAGTTTTGCCTTTTCATGGTACTTTCGGCCGGGTAGGTTTTATAAGCCAGGAAAAAGAATGCCAGGTCAGGTACGGCAACAATCAAAATAGAAACCGGGTTAATGCCTTCAGCGCCAAATAAGGAGAAGTTTATAATTATTTGATATATTAAATATATCAGGCCGGCAAAGCCAAATAGCAAATAGATAGAGCGGTATTTAGGATTCATAACGTAAAATCGATGGTTTAATTAAATCAACAATTCTTTTACGTTTGCGTCGGAATAAGGTTGCGTTTAAAAAGAGCCAAGAATCAAGAGGCAAGAGCCAAGACTGTAAGAAGCAAGTAAAAAGCTTCTATCTTTTTTGTCTTGGTTCCTGGCTCTTACGTCTTGATTCTAATTTATCGTTTCAATTCATATTTTGGCGGTACTACTTTAGCCTTCTTGAATATGGTTGCCCCTAATGGCGGAATACTTATACTGATGGAATTCTCCCGTCCATGCCAGTTAACAGTTTCTGTATTGACAGGCTCCGTATTTTCAAGCCCGCTCCCCCAGAACCTTTTGGCATCCGAATTAAATATTTCGCCCCATTTACCTTTTGAAGGAACGCCAACCCGGTAATTGTGATGCGTAATAGGGGTCATATTCAAAATAACCACAACATCATTTGCCTCATCATGCCCTTTACGGTTGTAGATCAGTATGGAATCGGCAGCATTACCACCGTCGACCCATTCAAAGCTGCTCCATTCGAAGCCTTTTTCGTAGAGTGCGGGTTCATCTTTGTATAGCTGGTTTAGCTCTTTAACCAGTTCTTTTATGCCCTGGTGATTGGGATACTCCAGCACATGCCAGTCTAACGAATTTTGAAAATTCCACTCATTTCCCTGGCCAAACTCAGCGCCCATAAAAAGCAGCTTAGTGCCGGGGTGGGTAAACATATAGGTGTAAAGCAGGCGCAGGTTTGCAAATTGCTGCCACTCATCGCCCGGCATCTTCCGCAGCATCGAACCTTTTCCGTAAACCACCTCATCATGCGAGAAAGGCAGCATAAAGTTTTCGGTAAAGGCATAGATCAAACTGAATGTGATCTGGTTGTGATGATATTTGCGATATAAAGGATCTGTTGAGAAATACTTTATCGAATCGTGCATCCAACCCATCATCCATTTCATACCAAAGCCAAGGCCGCCGGTATAAACCGGGCGGCTTACGCCTGTAAAGGAGGTTGACTCTTCGGCGATTGTTTGGGTATCAGGGAAGTGGCTGTAAACGGCCTCGTTAAATTCCTTTAAAAATGATATGGCTTCAAGGTTTTCATTACCCCCATAAATATTGGTTTCCCACTCACCCGCGTTACGGGAATAATCGAGGTAAAGCATAGAGGCTACTGCATCAACACGCAAACCGTCCACATGGTACCTATCGAGCCAAAACAAGGCATTGCTTATTAAAAAGGCACGGACTTCGTTACGGCCGTAATTAAATATATACGATTTCCAGTCGGGATGGAAACCCTTGCGGGGATCGGCATGCTCATACAGGTGCGAGCCGTCAAAGTTATATAAGCCATGCGCATCGCCCGGGAAGTGCGAAGGCACCCAATCCAAAATAACCCCGATCCCGGCCTCGTGTAATTGCTCAACCAGGTACATAAGCTGCTGCGGGGTACCGTACCTGCTTGATGCTGCAAAAAACCCGGTGATCTGGTAGCCCCAGCTTGGGTAGTATGGGTGTTCCATTATTGGCATAAACTCTACATGCGTAAAGCCCATTTCTTTTATATAAGGAACAAGTTTATCAGCCAGTTGGTTGTATGTCAAAAACTCATCAGGACTTTCCACACTCCGCGCCCACGAGCCTACATGCATTTCGTACACCGAATAAGGCCTGTTTAGTGCGTTGTGCCCGTAACGGGTTGCCATCCATTCGCTGTCTTTCCATTCGTAAAAAGTATCGGCAATTATTGATGCCGTGCGCGGGGCTACTTCCCAGCGCAGGGCAAAAGGGTCGGCTTTCTCGAGGTCCTCGCCTGTAGTTGAATTGATAAAATATTTATAGGTTTCGCCATTGCCAACATTGGGTATAAAACCCTCCCAGATACCCGAACCGTCCCAGCGCACAAATAATGAATGCGAAGCCTTGTTCCACCCGTTAAAGTTTCCTATTACGGCTACATAATGCGCATTTGGCGCCCAAACCGCAAAGTAAGTACCTACTACGCCATTAAATTCAATAACGTGCGAACCTAATTTTTCATAAAGCTTGTAATGCTTGCCCGATTTGAACAGGGCAATATCAAAATCAGTAAAACGGCTGTAAACCTCCACATTTTTTAATGCCGTTGCAGTTACCGGTTCTTTCTTTGAGGTTGGTTTTTTCTCTTTTACCGCAGTAGCCGCAGGCTTTTTCGCTGCTTTTTCGGCTGTAACCGGTTTCTTTGCAGCCGGTTTAGCTTTTTTTGCCCCGGCAGTTTCGCCAGTTGTTTCATTGCCGGTATCAATTTTCTTTTTTGCCATATGCTTGTGCCTGCAGGCCCGTTAACTATTAAATTTTTCTATTTCAAACAATACTTGCTGTATCCCCTTCAACGGGATCCTTATCCAGTCGGGGCGCCCATTAAGTTCATAACCAAGTTCATATACTGATTTTTCGAGCAGATGCAGCTGTAATAAAAAGTTTAGCTCCGTTCGGTTGCCAAATATAGCCGATATATCGCCCATAGTATGCATATATGCATCCAAATAAGCGTCAGTTATCAGTTTATACCACCTGTCGGCAGCTTTTTGCAGGCGCAAGGGGTTGACACCCTGAGTTTCGCTGCTAAAATATAGTTTGGCGCAAACCGCATAATGGAACGACCGTATCATGCCGGCAACATCTTTTAGCGGTGAATGTTTTATTTTACGATCAGTGATAGAACTTTCAGGCTCCCCTTCAAAATCAATCACCAGGTAATCGCTGCCCGTAAAAAGCACCTGGCCCAAATGGTAATCGCCATGAATACGTATGCGGGATGACTTTAACTTACTGGTGCCGATCTTTTCAAAAAAATGCCTGATAATGCTTTCGCTTCCGATAAAATCATCGGCCAGTTGTTTTACATTTTCGTCCAGCCGGGAATAATTTTCCTTTAATAAATTGATGCGCTTGTTCAGCAGGTTGTTGAGATGTTTTTGTAAAAACTGAACATAGGCGGCATCAAATTTTTCGGGCTTAAACGCTTTACTTTTTTTGTCAGATAGTAACGCCAGGTGCATTTCCGCCGTTCGTTTGCCAAGCAGTTCAACTTTTTCAAAAACCTCGTCCTGTATCCCGAAAAGCTTATCGACAAACATGAAAAGAAAGTTATTCAGATCGTCACCCGTTGATGCCCAGCTATCCGATTTGCTTGCCACCTTCTGCATCATCAGCCCAAGCGTTATAGGAGCAATGCCCGGGCGGTCATAGGTAAGGCTGCCGCAATAAGCAGGTATATTTTTAAAGCCGCCCTTTTCGGTTAAAAACTGCAGCATTTCAACCTCGGGGTTAATCTCCTGGAAAAGCTTCCGGTAAAGTTTAAAGAAATACTTATTCCCGTAAACAAGCGACGAATTGCTTTGCTCAAGATCGGGTATGGCACACAAATAGCACATATTTTCGTCAGTCGGCGCCAGGCCCTTTCCCCTGTGATAAATTATGGAACCGTTTTCCTGTTTGGTGGAGGCGTCGTTCCAAAGATTCTCAAACAAAGCGACCTGGAAACGAAAATCATATATGGCGTCAATAAGCCAGCCCGGTTTTCCCTCAACGGTTATTTTAACGATAAAAGCTTTGGCATTAACCTGGCCGCGCAACTCATAATCATCAGGCAGGAAGGAAACAGGCATGGCATATTTTTCCTCATCGCCATAAGTGTAACCAAGGTGCAATATAACCAGGTAGGCCAGGCCTTCCTCAATAGGCATATTCAACAGACTCCGCACCTTTAAAAATTTTATCGTGCGGGCCTTGCCTGCGAACCAGCGGCATTTGCGCATATAATCGTAAAAAGCATTCGCCTCAAGCCATGCTATCGCCTTTTTATCATGGCCAAACTCCGCCCAGGGCTTTTTCAGCGATAACGAATGGGTTTTCCCGGTGACATCCATGGTGCTCATTGCTGCGTCTTTACAATTCGATCTTAAATAAATGAACCGGTAGGTAACCCGGATCCAATTCGACATAATTCCATTCCTGGTTCCATATATAACTGCGGCCTGTTAAAATATCAAAAGCGGTAAAATCCTGCCCCGGCCATATACCCATCTCAAATAAAGGAGTTTGCACCAAGCCCCATTGCTTATTAAACGGATCGAGATTCACCACACATAAAATATGGTTGTCCTCAGCCTTTTTATAATACGCCAGCAGCATATCATTATGTATATCACAAAATTTGATATTGTTTGTGCTTTGCAGCGCAGGGTTTACCTTCCGCGCCGCATTTACTTTGGTGATAACATCAGTCAGCTTGTTGCGCTCTTCCCAATCCCAATGGCGCACTTCGTATTTTTCCGAGTTTAAGTATTCTTCCTTACCGGGATAGGGGTCGTAGTACATTAGTTCGTAAACCGGCCCAAATATGCCATAGTTTGAGGCCAGCGTAGCCGCCATAAAATACCGTACGATAAAGCTTGATTCAATACCGCCCTGAAGCGGATACGGATTAATATCGTGCGTGTTAGGCCAGAAATTTGGACGGAAGTAGTCCTTCATTTCGGTCTGTGTCAACTCGGTCATGTATTCTATCAGCTCATGCTTTGAATTTCGCCATACGTAATAGGTGTACGATTGTGTATAGCCCAATTTGGCCAGTTGTTTCATAACCTTAGGCTTGGTAAAGGCCTCCGAAAGAAAAATAGTCCCGGGGTATTTTTTTTGAACTTCAGCAATACACCATTCCCAAAAATGAAAGGATTTTGTATGAGGGTTATCCACCCGGAATATGCGTATACCCTGTTCGCACCAATAATCCAATATGCTCTTTAATTCCTGCCAAAGGTTTTGCCAGTCATCATTCTCGAAGTTTATGGGTAGGATATCCTGGTACTTTTTGGGCGGGTTTTCGGCATACTGCACCGTTCCGTCGGGCCGCCATTTAAACCATTTGGGATGCTGTTTAACATACGGATGGTCGGGCGAACACTGGATAGCGAAATCCAGCGCTATTTCGAGGCCATGTGCTGCGGCCTCTTTTACCAAATGTTTGAAATCACCGAGTGTGCCGAGGTCTTTTAAAATAGCTTTATGCCCACCTTCTTCCGATCCGATGGCATAAGGAACGCCGTCATCACCGGGCAAAGCATTTACGGCATTGTTTTTCCCCTTCCTGAAAGTATGGCCTATGGGGTGTATCGGCGGGAAATATAAAACATCAAAACCCATTTCGGCAATGCGGGGCAATAGTGCTTCGCAATCCTTAAAAGTCCCATGTTTACCTTCAACCCTTGACGCCGAGCGCGGGAAAAAGCAATACCAACTGCTGAAACCGGCCTTTTCACGATCAACATATACTTTCAGCTCCCGAGAATAGGTAGTGGCGTTTTCAAGGTTAGGGTATTGGTCGATAAAATGATGAACCTCCTTGCCCAAAACCGCTTTTACAGCAAGGTCATATTTGCCTGCATCACGCATCAGGGCGACTATTTTACTGATCTGTTTTTGATCGGCCTTAGTTGCTGCGGGGAGCATGCCTTCAAGCAAGCCGGCGCCGATGAGCAGTTCGACGTCCATGTGCTGTGCATCCTGTAATTTTTTGAAGAACCCTTCGTGCCACGTCAAAGCATGATCAACCCAGCCGGTTACGGTATAACTGTAAAACCCTGTTTTTGGCACGTCGAATGTAGCTTGCCATCGGTCATTACTGGTAGGGTGCATTGGTACATGCTGCCATTTTTTTTCGGCCTCATGTTTATATAAAAGCCTCGCGCCGATATGGTCGTGACCATCGGTAAATATATCAGCCTCTACCTTCACCGTTTCACCAGCAATTTTTTTGACGTAAAACCTCCCGGCGTCGATTTCAGGCGTTACATGTTCAACAATAACTCTTTGTAAGCCTTGTTCGGTCATTTGGCAGGTAAAAATAGTCCTGGTTTATAATCTTCAAAAATAGAATCAAGAAGTCAAGATACAAGAAACAAGACAGAAAGCAAAAGATTTTTTCCCCCGTATCCCGGCTCTTGATTCTTGCAGCCCGATTCTTTTCCTAATTTATCGATAGCTGCGTAAAATTCTTTCGCAGCTTTAATTTCAATGTTTTATCCTTATTAAATACAAAGTCCCTGACTTCCTTATTATCAGCTGTAATACGTGTTGGCTTGAAAGGCAGGCCGATAATGTTAAACTCATAGTTTTCATAGCGCGGCGTGTACAAACCTTCCATACTTTGCTGTATGGTTAACTGGTTAGGCTTACCATTCACCACAAATTTCTTTTCAAGGTAAATATCCTGCTCGTATGCAAACGTTTCGCCATAATCCTCAAAAAGGAAAGAATTTACTTCATAATCGCTGAAATATACATTCAGTTTTACTTCTTCAATTTCTTTTTCGCCAACATATTGCATTATAGGGTATTCAGGGATCACCGAGCCTGCCTTCACAAATATTGGTATAGTCTCAAGCGGTGTAGGAACAGTAACTTCCTTACCGCCCTCTATTACCTCATTGTTCCAGTAATAATACCATTTTCCTTTAGGCAGGTAAACGTTCCTGGAAACCTGTCCGGGGGCCAGCACCGGGCAAATCAATATCTTATCGCCATAAGTAAACTCATCCTGGCGGAAGTGGTTGCTTAACTCATCCTGTTCCTGCATAACTATCGGCCTCAATATCGGGAAACCATAACGGTGATGTTCCCAGAAAATGGAGTATAAATAGGGCAGCAAACGGTAACGCAGCTCAATAAATTTGCGGTTGATCGACGTAAAAGGCTCTCCGAAACTCCAGGGCTCGCGCTCCTTGGTATCACCGGCTGAATGCGCCCGCATAAAAGGCGAAAACGTGCCCATTTGTATCCAGCGGGTAAACAGTTCGCCATCAGGCTCGCCGCTAAAACCACCTATATCTGTTCCGCAAAATGAGATACCGGATACCGATAAGCGCTGGCACTGTATATTGCCTAGTTTCAGATGTTCCCATGAAGCTACGTTATCCCCAGTCCACACCGATGAATAACGCTGCACGCCCGAATAGCCGGCCCTGGTTATGGTAAAAGGGCGTTTATTTTTCATTAATTTCCGCAGCCCATCGTATGTGGCACGTACCATTTGCATCCCGTAAACATTATGCGCTTTACGGTGCGACCCGCGGAAACCATCATATTGGTGGCGTACATCATCAGGGAAAGTACCTGCACCAAATACAGCCGGCTCATTCATGTCATTCCAAACGCCCGCTACGCCCATGTCCACCAGTTCATCAAACAAACCACCCCACCATTTGCGCACATCAGGATTTGTAAAATCAGGGAACTGGCAGCGGCCCGGCCAAACATGGCCCTCCATAAAATAATCATCACTGCGGCGGCAAAAATGCCGGTTTTCCTTGCCCTCTTTAAATACGGCGTAATTATCATCCACGCGTATACCTGGATCAATGATCACCACCGTTTTAAAACCATCTGCAGCTAATTCTTTTATCATTTTTTTCGGATCAGGGAAATATTTCCTGTTCCAGGTAAAGCAGCGATAGCCATCCATGTAATCGATGTCGAGGTAAATACCATCGCAGGGAATTTTATTTTCGCGAAAACCGTTAGTTATCTTTTTTACTTTCGATTCGGGGTAATAGCTCCACCGGCATTGATGATAACCAAGCGCCCAAAGTGGGGGCATAGGATGGGTTCCGGTTAAAATATGATAATTTTTCACTACGTCCATCATGTGAGGGCCATGGATATAATAATATTGCAACTCACCACCGTCTGCCCAAAAACTTGTTTTGGTCTTATCTTCAGCGCCAAAATCAAAATGCGCCTTAAAGGTATTGTCAAAGAAAATACCGTGGGCAATACCCTCGTTAAGGCTGATATAAAAGGGGATACTGCGGTAAAGCGGGTCCTGGTTCCAGGCAAATGAGTAGGCGTCGGTGTTCCAGTTTTTTAGCCGTTTACCACGTAGGTTAAATTCGGTGGGTTTATCGCCGAGGCCAAAAAAGCTTTCTTCGGCGGCACAGGTTTTTGTACAAAAAACATAATATCCGCCAAATTTCAGGTTTTCTTCCCAGTGCATGGGAACGGCATCAGCGCTGGTGATATGGTCCTGACTGTCGGAAAACGAAATGAAAAAATCTTTTTTGCGGATATGGCAGTTTACAACGCTTGTTGAAACACAAAATTCGTCCTCGTATTCAGTTAAAGTAAAATTAGTGGTTTTTTGCTGCAGTTTTGGGACTGCATAGGAGAATTCATCCAAAAAAACGCTATGGGGCGCCAATCGTACGCGTATGATTTCGTTTGTAACAACAACAACCTCAACTTTGGCATCCCCATCAGAGAAGTAGAATTTATTGCCTGTTTGTACCGCATTTTTCGGCACCCCGAGGTATTTTTTTATAACCGGTTTTATTCCGTCAGCCGGGTTATTAAGGTGGTGAAATTCTTCTTCCTCTTCAATTAATCTATTGGCTAACAGCTCCTGGTTCAGTAAATTTTCTTCCATTAAAAATTATAAATCAAATTCAAATACATCATTGTGTATCTTTAACGCAATATACAATATTCAGGTTTATTAAAAACCATAAATATGCAGTTTAAAACTGTTTATTTTACAATTTAAATTCAAGGCGCCTGAATCAGCGGTGTTTCTATTATTTGGATTTTCTTGCCATCCTCAACAAATAAAACAGAAAAAGCCGCCAAAAACATCAATACCCCCGCCATAACCAAACCGTAAATTGCCTGACTATTAAAGAAATACTTTATTATTAAACTCCCAATAAGACTATTAACAATTTGAGGGAATGTGATAAAAAAGTTAAATAAGCCCATATAAACCCCAATTTTTTTTGCCGGTATCGAACTTGATAATATAGCATAGGGCATTGCTAAAATACTACCCCATGCCAGGCCAATGCCAATCATCGGCAAAAACAGCAGGTAATGATTTTGGATGAAAAATATGGAAATTAAACCTAAACCACCCATTGTTAGAGAAAAAGCATGGGTCTTTTTACGGTTGAATTTTTTAACTATCCACGGAAGTGATAAAGCATAAACGGCAGAAACGGCATTATATACCCCAAACATTTTACCTACCCAATCGCTGGCGTCAGAATATGCTTTTGATGAAGTATCGCTAGCCGGCAGATGATATACATGGGCTGCAATTGCCGAGGTGGTAAAAACCCACATTGAAAAGAGCGCAAACCACGAAAAAAACTGAACTACTCCTAATTGTTTCATGGTTTTCGGCATATCTGAAAGATCCTGCAAAAATTCAGAAATGCCGCTTTTCTTTGCTGTTACCGGATCAGGTTCATGAAATTTCGCGTACTCTTCCGGGGGATATTCCTTTGTTTTTATTACTGTCCATAAAATACAACCAATCAAAACTATCCCCCCTGCATAAAAGGAATATAAAAGATTATTAGGCACGATACCTTTTGGCGCAACGTCTGAAATATGAAACTCGGCTAAAACAGAAGGTAAGAATGATCCCATAATAGCACCCACACCTATCAGGCACGTTTGAAGCGAGAATCCTATATTATGCTGGCTGTCAGGTAAATTATCTGCCACTAAAGCTCTGAATGGTTCCATAGCGACATTGAAGGATGCGTCCATAAGCATAAGCATACCAGCGCCAACAATAATTGGGGGAATAAGAAATGCTAACCCCGAGGAATTAGGTAAAAAGCAGAGCGCCAGACCAGACAAAAGTGCACCAGTTAAAAAATAGGGCCTCCTGCGGCCGAGCCTATTCCATGTACGATCGCTATAATGACCAATAATTGGCTGGATTATCATCCCGGTAAGCGGCGCTGCCAGCCAAAACCAGGATAAGTTGTCGACTTTGGCGCCAAACTTTAATAGGATACTGCTTGCATAGCCTGTTTGCAATGCAAAGCCAAACTGGATACCGAGAAACCCAAAGCTCATATTCCATATCTGCCAAAAACTCATTTTTGGTTTTTGTAGGATGCCGCGTTTTACCATAATTATTTAGTCATTGGTCATTAGTCATTGGTCATTGGTCATTTTTTGTCTTAACCGGGATAGCAGATTTTATGGATCTATGGGATTTTTTTTAAACCATCATCCTAAAAATCCGTAAAATCCCCTGAATCCCGGTTAAAATTCAAGCAGCATACCATCGGACGCCGGGAGCGTAATTTGCAGCCCTGCTTCAATATTATCTGTGCAATATTTATTCCCGCTTAACAGGTCAGTAAACTCCTTTTTCCCGCTTAAATTCAATTGCTGCAACAAATCAGCCGGCAGTTTAATTTTTATGCTGCGTTCGCTGCGGTTAAAATTGGTTATCACTAAGATACGTTGTTTATCGGTATAACGAAGGAAGATATATAAATACTGATCAAAGCCGGCCTGATACTCATTGGCCAGCATCAGCTCCCAAAAATTGCCGGCACGTAATGCTTCATTATTGTGCACGGCATTTAAAAGGGTCCTATAAAAATTGCGCAGGTTTTTTTGGCTATCCGATAATTGGTCGCCATCAAACAAGCCATTATTCATCCATTTTTGATGCTCCGGTATGCCATGGTAGTCAAAAATGGTGCTACGGCCTTCGTCGGGGCCAAAACCTGCCGGGCCCAATGCAGGTTCACCAACTTCCTGCCCAAAGTAAACCATCACCGGGCCGGTTGATAAGGTTGCGCTAACAATCATCCCCGGCACAGCCAGCCAGGGGTTGCCGGCAAAATATGGGGAGGCAATGCGCTGTTCATCATGGTTTTCCATAAAACGGAGCATGTGCCGGTCAATTCCGTTGGTGTCCTGGTTCCAAACACGGTTTATTTCCCAGGTGCTGGCGCCAGGCTCGTCGCAGGTAAGGCTTTTTATTGCATCGTACAAACCCACCTTATCGTATAAATAATCAAAATTACCTGTGGTGATATACTTATTGTAGAGTTTTCTGTCGTAAGCTTCGCCGATAAAGATGAGTCCGGGATGTTCTGCTTTCATTTTAGATATGATCCATCCCCAAAACTCAAAAGGTACCATTTCGACCATGTCGCAGCGGAAAGCATCTATGCCTTTAGCGCTCCAATAATTCAGGATGTCATGCATCTTATTCCACAAAGGGGGAACAGGATCAAAATATTGCGAACGGTTATTTTGATAATCAACCCCATAATTCAACTTCATGGTCTCGAACCAGTCATCTATTAACGGAGTAGCACTGAATACATCGTTCCCGGTAGCTTTTGCTGGATTTTCATCAAAACGGCCATCTTTCAGCGGACTTTTAAAATCATCACCACCGGGATTATACCCGGCAGGAACTACAAATGCCTGCCCCGGAATATAATAAAAGTCATTTTTAGGATCGAACGATTTAGATACGTCATCATCCTGGCCAAAATCACGTATACCTTCCGGTTTAACATCCGATGCGTAAGTGCGCGCCACGTGGTTAGGTACAAAGTCCATAATCACCTTAAGGCCGTTGGCATGGGTGCGGCTTATCAGGGCTTCATATTCTCCCATGCGATTTTTTACATCAATGGCAAGATCGGGGTCGATGTCGTAATAATCTTTTATAGCGTAAGGCGACCCGGCACGGCCCTTTACAATATCAGGGTCATCGGGCTTTATACCGAATGCAGAATAATCGGTCATGGTTGCATGTTCAATTACACCCGTATACCAAACATGTGTGAAGCCCATTTTTTTTATTTCCTGCAGGGCTTTGTCGCTGATGTCGTTAAACTTACCAACGCCGTTTTCCTCAATGGAGCCGTAAGTTTTGTTTAAAGTTTTGGTATTGCCAAATAAACGGGGCAGTAACTGGTAGATGATTAGTTTGTGATCTGAAAGTTGCCCCATACTATCCTATCTTAAAATTAGCCGGGAACCCGGGGGCGTCATTAACACCTACTATCGTGCCGGCTTTCAGGTCAAGCTCACGTGCCATGATCAGCAGTGTTAAATCGGCGCCTGATAAGTGCTTTACCCTCACTGCATCCGGAGTGACTTTAACTTTCATTAAAGTTCCCCTGAACCCGATATTGAATGAAAACGATTGCCATTTTTCCGGCAGAAAAGGATCAAATGATAATTTGCCGTCACGAACCCGCATACCGCCAAAGCCCTCAATAACAGACATCCAGGTACCCGCCATCGAGGTGATATGACAACCATCCCCGGTATCATTATTGTAATTATCAAGATCGAGACGCGAGGTTCGCAGGTAAAATTCATAAGCCCGCGCTTCATCACCCAATCTGGCGGCTAATATCGAATGTACGCATGGGGATAGTGACGATTCGTGCACCGTGCGCGGCTCATAAAAATCAAAATTGCGCCGGATGGTTTCTACATCATACTGATCTTCGAAAAAATACAAGCCCTGCAAAACATCAGCCTGTTTTATGTAGCATGAACGTAATATCCTGTCCCAGCTCCATTTCTGATTGATAGGGCGCTCGCTCGCCGGCAGATCCTTAACCAGTATTTGGTCTTTGTCCATGTAACCGTCCTGCTGTAAAAACACCTGTAGTTCGTGGTTATATGGAAAATACATTTTCTCTAAGATTTCCTTAAATTTTGCAGTTTCTTCAGCTTCATTAAAATGTATTTTGCTTATCAGGGCGGCATATTTTTCCGGGTTGGCGGCTTTTACTTTTTCAATGGCATCAATTGTATATTGCATACACCAGGTAGCTATTTTGCTTGTGTACCAGTTATTATTTACATTGTTTTCGTATTCATTTGGGCCGGTTACGCCGAGCATTACATATTGCTGTTTTTCGTTTGACCAGTTAACCCGCTGCGCCCAGAAACGCGAAATGGCTATCAACACTTCTAAACCATAATCGGCCAGGTATTCTTCATCGCCTGTATAGCGCACATAATTAGATATAGCATAAGCAATAGCCCCGTTACGATGGATCTCTTCAAAAGTGATCTCCCATTCGTTATGGCATTCGGTGCCATCCATGGTAACCATGGGAAATAGGGCCGCACCATCTGTAAAACCAAGTAATTTGGCATTATCAATGGCTTTGCCTAATTGCTTATAACGGTATAATAGCAGGTTGCGCGTTACCTTTTGATCGGCGGTCGACAAATAGAATGGCACACAGTAAGCTTCGGTATCCCAATAAGTCGATCCCCCATATTTCTCGCCGGTAAAGCCTTTCGGGCCAATATTCAATCGGTCGTCTTCGCCCGTATAAGTTTGGTTAAGCTGGAAAATATTAAAACGGATACCCTGCTGGGCGGCGGCATCGCCCTCTATTATTATATCATTACGTTCCCATTTTTTGGCCCAGGCGGCAGCTTGCTCGGCCAGCATGTTTTCAAAGCCTTTTTCGCTAATGCGCGATAAAGTTGATTTTAATTTATCACCAAGTTTATTGGCCGGATGATTTTGCGAAGAGAGATTTGCCGCATATTTTATGATGGTGGTGCTTTGCCCCTTGTTTGCCTTCAATTCTACCTTTATGGCGATATATTTTTCTTTTTCGAAGGCCTGCGTCTTAACATTCACAGGGCGCCCGTCCTGCAAAATGCCGAATTGCATGCCTGTGGCCACTTCGAAACCGGTTTTTTTTGTGCGCGATTGCACATAGCCGCCGTTGGCCCAGGTTTCCTTTTCTACTTCATCCCAAAATTTTTCGTCATAGTTTGAGTCCTGGTTGACCACATCGCCATCTATAAAGGGGGTAATTATTAGTGTGCCACTAAAATTTATTGGCAAAATGGTGTATTTTATTGCTCCCGCCTCATCATCGGTCATACTGCAAAGACGGACGGCCTCAACCTCAACCTCCTTGCCATTTTTTGTTTTGGCTATAAAATTTCTTTTAAGATAGCCTTCCTTCATATTCAACTCGCGCCTGAAACTGCTTACTTCACATCTCGCCAAATCAAGCCGCTCGCTATCGATCACTATATCAATCGCTATCCAATTGGCGGCATTCAGCACTTTTGCAAAATATTCGGGATAACCGTTTTTCCACCATCCTACGCGTGTTTTATCGGGATAATATACACCTGCAACATAATTGCCCTGCAGGGTTTCTCCGCTGTAAGCTTCCTCAAAGTTTGCCCGCTGCCCCATACGGCCATTACCCAGGCTGAATATACTTTCGGATACTTTATTCCGGTGCGGGTCAAAGCCTTCTTCTATTATTTTCCACTCATCAACTTCAATGTATTCCTTCATTCGTATTCTAATAATTCTTTAATATCGTTGAGGTGAGGCCAACCCTTCTAACTTTTCCAAACTCATTTCATTTAACCCGCTAACCACCAGGTTTGCCTCCGTAAGCACTTTTGGCGAGCCTATGCCTACCGCTTTCATCCCGCCGTTTATGGCTGCTTCAATGCCCGCTATGGCATCTTCAAATACCACGCAATCGGCTGGTATAACATTTAACGCTTCAGCGCCTTTTAAAAATACTTCAGGGTCGGGTTTGGGTTTACTTACGTGGTTACCATCAATTACCGCATCGAACAGGTATGCCAGGTTAATTTTCTCCAGAATAGTCATCGAGTTTTTGCTGGCCGAACCTAAAGCCGTTTTTAAGCCGGCCACCCTGCATGTTTCCAAAAACTCTTTTGCGCCGGGTAAAATCTCCGCAGGCGTCATATGACTGATCATTTCAACATACCACCCGTTTTTCTTAGTCGCGAGTTCTTCCTGCTCTGCTTTGGTTTTAGTAATGCCGCCCCATTGCAATATCAGTTCAAGGGAGCGCACCCGGCTCACGCCCTTCAGTTTTTCGTTCTGTTCTTCCGAAATATCAAAACCTAATTCATTGGCCAGACGTTTCCAGGCTTTATAGTGATAAACCGCTGTATCAACAATTACGCCGTCAAGATCAAAAATGCAGGCTTTAATATTACTCATATTTTTTGTGGCGCAAATTTAATTATTTAGCGGATAGTTGATTATGGATTAGCCGTCTTCTGTCATTTTTGCCAATTCCTCAATTAATCATCTAAAAAATTCTTCTTATGTTCCTAAAATAAAGCCTTGATTAATAAATTGTAAATCTATTATTTAGGGTGGCTCATAGAAACAACTGGTTGACCATTGTTAATCAACCAGTTCCAAAACCAATGTTGATTTGCCTCGAATAGTTAATTTCGATAGGTCAATAGTCTCATTCGTAATCACATCCTTTGCTTTCCTGGTGCCTTTTATCCGTTCAAAATAACGGCCTGTTGCTGTGGTTTGTTCATCATCGTTGCTATTATAAACAACCATCACTGTTTTTTTATCATCGTACCTGAAATATACGTAGATGTCCTTTTCAGGGACATACTGCATCATTTTACCGGTTTGCAGTACGGGGGTATTTTTGCGGTAGTTTGCCAGTTTGCGCACATAATTAAACGCATCGTTTTCCTTATCAGTCCGGCCCGAAGCCGTAAATTTATTGACTTTATCACCGGCCCATCCACCTGGGAAATCCTCACGCACCAGACCATCGGGGTTCGAGAGGTTTTTCATCAATATCTCATCGCCATAATACATTTGCGGCACGCCGCGTAAGGTAAGCAGCATTGCCATCGCCGATTTATACTTGCTGATATTTTCGCCCACAACCGATAAAATCCGGCTCATATCATGATTGTCTAAAAATATAGTGTTTCGGGTAGCGTCCTGGTACAAAAAGTCCTGCGCTATCAGATCATATAAGTGTTTTGCTCCTCCATTTTTGTCATTTAGTGCATCGGCGATAGCATCTTTAATAGCGCCATCGGTTACGCCGGGCAAATGTGTATCAAATCCCCGGTTTACGGTATTTCCCTGGGTAAAGTAGGCCTGGATAATGGGAACCGAAGTGAGTACTTCGCCAAAGATTGACAAATTTGGAAATTCAGCCTTGACATCCACCGCCCATCTAGCCATATACCCGGGATCATTGTACGGATATGTGTCCAGGCGAAGGCCATCAATACCAGCGTATTCAGTCCACCAGATATGATTTTGCGTTAAAAAGTTTTGCAAGTACGGATTATTCTCATTCATGTCCGCCATGCGATGATCGAACCATCCGTCCAACATTAATTTTCGGTCCATTGCCGCACCATGTGGATCCATAACTGCCTCATACCTAAAGTTTGATTTGGTATAGGTTGGCCATTGGTGCACCCAACTTTTCATGGGCATATCGCTGATCGTATAACCTTCGGTACCGGCATGGTTATGCACCAGGTCCATTACCACTTTCAATCCCATACTATGGCATCTTTCAACAAACTTTTTATACAATTCATTGGTGCCAAAACGGGCATCAATTTTATAATGATCGGTAACCGCATAACCATGATAGGACGCATGGGGTTCATCATTTTCAATTGCAGGGGTTAACCATATTGCTGTGACACCCAAGTCTTTGAGGTAATCCAAATGATTCATTACGCCCTGAATATCCCCGCCATGACGATAGAACATCGAGTCGCGGTTGATCCCTGTTTCGCGCATATTTGAGAATGAATCATTTGACGGATCTCCATTTGAAAAACGGTCGGGCATAATAAGGTAGATCAGATCTTTATCAGTTACACCCTGGGCACGGCCGGGGGAACGGTCTCGTTGCTTGAGCGCGTAGCTATAAGTCAAAGGCTTTTCACCTGCTTTAATAAATTTTATCGGAAATGTTCCCGGCGCTGTGGTTGATAAAATATGCAGATCAAGGAATAAATAATTGGGGTTTTCAACTTTATGCACAGCCACCAGCTTTACGCCGGGATAGTTTAATTCCACTTTACGGGAGGCAATATGGTCACCGTGAACGATCAGCTGCAGGTTAGGATTATGCATACCCACCCACCAAAACATGGGTTCCACACGCTCAAGGGCAGGTATTTGGGCCGATAGCGTTGATGTCAATGCCAGGCCGCAAAGGGCAACAAGTAAAAGTTTTCTCATACCAGGATTTAATTGGGCGGCATCGTCTTCTCATTTACCGCGTTTCAAATTTAAAATAATTATGACATGTTAGGGGGAAATGAAAAAGATTGTGTTGGGAAGCCCAAAAGCCTGAAATAAAAAAAGAAATACCTTTTATTTATCTTTATAATTATTTAGCTACGCGGGCTATTATATTGTCCAGCGTAATTCAACACGCTAACCAGTGCCCTGACAAGAAATATAAAATATGGAAAAAATTCAATTAAAGCACCCGGAAGGTAAAAAAGCAATTTCGATGGATAAAGTGAAATACGATACCTTAAAAACCTCTTTCATTGATTGCCTGGGCATAAGAAAAACGGCGTCGTTTGATGAATTATTATCAGATGTAAATGCGGACCTGCAAAATAAAGGGATCAATATTCAAGGTGTTGTTCAATGGAATTTGTTTTGGGTGACACTCGACATGGAAGCAAATAATGAACTAAAAAAAGATAAAACGGCATCCCCCTATAGATATTCATTCTAATCTTTGGGAACGCGTTGAGTTTCCACCGTGATTATCCGGACATCACCCGTCCCATTTATTGGGTCTATCAAAGACGCAATGCTCTCCGACATCAGTTTTTGCTGGCGAAGGAATACCAATGGTCACCTATAAATCAATGCATTCGTAGTTTTAGTTCTAAATTCAAAGGTCAAAGTTGATTTGTTATTCCATGATGTATACATTCTTCTCTTCTGAATATTCACTTTCTTTTGTACGATCATATTATATTTATCCCCCACTCTCTCCGTCTTGAAAACAAGGAAATATTAAACTAAACTTAATTTTTTTAAACCCGTATAAATACGTGTATCAGGAATAAGTTTAAGTGCTGATGCGGAATTTGATAACCAAACAAGAAAATGAAATACAGAATCTTTGCTCTTTTATCATTTACAATAATATATTTATCATCTTGTCAGAAAGACGCTGTCGCACCTGTAGTTACGCCAAACACGGTTAGCCCGAAGGTAGTTGCTTCAACTACATCGTTAAACCAGGATACCGCAAGCAACGACACTACAAAGGGGTACCTGCGGATTCAACTGGCCAAAGACGCGACCAATTTCTCTAATATTTTGATCGATTTTAACCCGGCCGCTCATGCTGCTTTTGTTAAAAGTGAAGATGCTCCTTCGTTCGGAGGATCCGGTCCGGAAAGTTTGTCAAGCTTGTCCAGTGATCATGTATCGTTAGGTATTAACCAGCTTCCCCTTGTATCAAGAGGCACCACCGTTGCCCTTGCTGTAAACGCCAAAACAAGCGGCATTTACAATTTAAATATGCTCACTATAAGCACTATACCGGCAACAATTGATATTTGGCTCAAAGACAGTTATAAAAAAGATTCACTTGATTTTCGCCTTTATCCATCCTATGCTTTTAATTTGGATAAAGCGGATACCAACTCGTTCGGGAGCCACAGGTTCAGCGTTGTGTTGCGTAAGAAGTAGTTTTATTGTTCACGGTTCATAGCCGGAAGTTCAAAGTTCATGGGTTATAGTTCATAGGTAAAAGTCCTAAGTCCCGGGTCCCAAAAAAAGGCTCATGACCCAGGGCTTTTTTATTTTATAATAAAATGGCTGGCTTAATCCAAAACCATTTACTCACTACCCAACAATTTATAAATCGTTATCCAACTTAATTCCCTTTTCCTTATCTTGTCCCGATAAACACAGCCCGATGAAGTTTGTTAAAGCTTTTCTTTCCATGGCCGTAACCATAGCAATGATATGGGCATTGGATAACAAATTTGGCGATATCCCTCCTATCGGTACATTCCTTAATCCTTCAACCGGTTTCTGGCAAAACGCCGAAAGCAAGCATATCCTCGCTGCCGAAAACCTGAAGTTAACGGGCTTATTGGATAAGGTAATAATCAGGTATGATGAACACCGCATTCCACATATTTTCGCACAAAATGACCATGACGCATACTACGCGCAGGGTTATGTTACCGCCCGCGACCGCCTTTGGGAAATGGACATCCAAACACGGAAGGCATCAGGCAGGTTATCAGAAGTGATAGGCCCAAAAGCCCTGGAAATCGACCGTTATAACCGGCGAATGGGAATGGTTTACGGTGCTGAAAATACGCTTAAAGGGATACTGAAAAATCCCTTATCCAAAATGATGGTGATGGCTTATACTGATGGGGTGAACAGTTATATCCATAGCCTTGCACCTAAGGATTACCCAATTGAGTTTAAACTACTGAATTACGCGCCCGAAGACTGGAAACCAATAAACTGTGCCTTCTTGCTTAAGCTGATGTCGGAGACGCTTGCGGGCGGCTCAGACCAGTTTGGTATGACCAATAATTTAAAACGCTTTGGGGTGAAAGATGTGAACGATCTTTTCCCTGATTATCCATATTTTGAAGACCCTATTATCCCGGTTGGCACCAAATGGGACTTTAAACCGCAGCCTATCCCAAAACCTTCGACAGGGTTTTTAGCGCAAATGACCGAAAACATTAAGACCCATGAAATTGAAGAGGGCGTTGGCAGCAATAACTGGGCGATCAGTGGCAGTAAATCGGCTTCCGGCTATCCTATCCTTGCTAATGACCCACATTTGGACCTAACATTCCCGTCCATCTGGTACCAGGTGCAAATGTCGTCGCCTACCGTAAATGTTTATGGGGTATCGTTGCCGGGCGCACCGGGTATTGTAATTGGCTATAACCAAAATATCAGCTGGGGCGTTACCAATGTGGATGCCGATGTGCTGGATTGGTACCAGGTTAAGTTTAAAGACAAGACGAAAAATGAATACTGGTACAATAACCAATGGAACAAGGTAAACAAACGTGTGGAAGTGATTAATATACTTGACCGGGCCCCGGTAATTGATACGGTACTTTATACCCACCATGGCCCCGTTGTTTATGAAGATGCATCAAAAAAACCGGCCGACGGCGACCCAACAGTTCCTATAGGGAATGCGTTAAGATGGATTGCCCACGATGAATCGGACGAGTTTATGTGCTTTTACCTGCTGAACCGGGGCAAGAACTATGCTGATTACCGGAAAGCGCTGACCTATTATACCGCTCCGGCGCAGAACTTCATTTTTGCAAGTTCCGACAAAGATATTGCCATTACCCCAAATGGCAAGTTCCCCTTAAAATTTAAAGACCAGGGAAAATTTATTTTAGACGGAAGCGATCCTGCCAACGACTGGCAAGGCTGGATACCGCCCGAACAAAACCCTACCGTTAAAAACCCGCCGCGCGGTTTCGTAAGCTCGGCCAACCAATCATCAACCGACCCGACCTATCCATATTATATTAATTGGCGTTTTGATCAGTACTATCGTGGTAAACGTATTAACGACAAGCTTGGCACGATGAAAAATGCAACAATCGACAGCATGCGCATGATGCAAATGGATACTTACAGCATACTGGCACAGGATGTTTTGCCAACCATGCTTAAATATCTTGATACCTCGAAAATGGATAAGGATCAGTTGGCAGCCTACGATATTATTAAGAAATGGGATAAACGTTACACGGCAACTTCCTTAGGTGCGAGTATTTTTAATAAATGGTGGATCAAATTTTACGATACCACCTGGCGCGACAGGTTTGATGTTAAAGGCGTATTCCTGAAATTCCCATCATACGACCGCACCGAAAAATTGCTGTTAACCGAGCCCAACTCCAAATGGTTTGACAATGCGCATACAGCAGTGAAAGAGAACGCAGCAGATATAGTTAACCTGTCGTTTAATGCGACCGTCGAAGAGTTGGTGCGTAAATTTGGTAAACCGGGCGAAAAATGGCAATGGGGCATGGTAAAAAGAACGTTCATCAATCACCTGGCTAGTTTGCCGGGATTTGGATCGGGCGACTTTCCAGCAGGCGGCAGGGGTGGCGTGATCAATGCACTAAAGAATAATAATGGGCCTTCGTGGCGCATGGTAGTACAAATGGGGCTGGATGTAAAGGGTTACGGCGTTTTCCCTGGCGGCGAGTCGGGCAATCCCGGCAGCTTTTTTTATAAAGATATGTTCGAGACCTGGAGGGATGGAAAATTGAATGAATTGCTGTTTTTGAAATCGGCAAATGAAAATTCAGGAAGAATTAAGTCAACCCTGACGTTAAGTAAGTAGATGTATTATGAAGATTATTTGGCATGAATAAAGAGGCAAGCGTTCATGTTCGCGTTCACTTCGCACGAACACAGGAATAATAATTACGTGAACACCTGATTATCAGCCGATTGATTTTTTGCATTTTGAAAAATTGGAAAATTATCGTTAACCGACTTATATTGATAATATGCTTTTTTTAATCGTCCTTATTCTATCTTTTGCCAGCGGTTACTTTTTGCCATGGTGGGTGGTAACTATAGCCGCTTTTGTAGCCGCATTTTTTATCGGTAAAACACCGGGGCAATCTTTTTGGTCGGGTTTTGCGGCTGTATTTATTGGGTGGACAGTCCTGGCCCTTTTCAAAAGTATCCCGAACGATCACATCCTGGCCAGCCGGGTGGTGCAATTATTCCCGCTGCCTAATAACTGGATATGGCTATTGGTTGTAACCGTTTTAATAGGCGGGATTGTTGGAGGGATGGCTGCTCTATCGGGAGTGTTGCTTAAACGAGCGTTTGGAAAATAATGCATAATTTTATACCAAATTTAACCTTAAGCAAAAATGGACAGTTCAATACGCATACCCCAGGCACATGCTGCCATCCATCAACCAAAAAAGGCAACAATTGAACATGCTATCCAGCCTTATGTTTATGCCAGCGTATTTTCGTCGCTGTGCATCATTGTCGGCCTGATATGGGATATTTCGTGGCATACCAGTATTGGCCGCGATGGTTTGCTGGCCCCGCCCCATGATGTTATTTACCTTGGGGCGATTTTGGCAGGATTATTTTCATCGTACCAGGTGTTAAGGACTACATTCTGGGGTTCCGCTTTCGAAAAACAATCGAGCGTAAAATTCTGGGGCGTATTTTATGGCCCGCTCGGGGCTATGTTTTGTATATGGGGGGCCATTGCCATGCTGACCTCCGCCCCTTTTGACGATTGGTGGCACAATACCTATGGGCTGGACGTAGTTATCCTTTCACCGCCGCATACGCTGCTCGCCCTTGGCATAATGATGATCCAGTTTGGGGCAATGGTGGCAGTATTATCTTCATTACATGCTACAAAAAGCGGTGGCACAGTAGTGCATAAAATGCTGTTTGCTATTGCAGCCGGCTTATTGCTTACCTCGCTCTATACTTTATTTTCCGAATATTTGAACAAGGCGCGTTCCCATAGCGCTTTATGTTACCAGGTTGGCGCCATATTGTTCCCGCTTTTTTTAATTGCCGTTGCCCGTGCCTCAAAAATGCGCTGGGCAGCAACATTGACAGCCGCGGTTTATATGGCTGTATTATTAATAATGCTATGGGGTCTACAGCTCTTTCATGCTACTCCGCGATTGGGCCCGGTGTTAAATCATTTTGATCATTACCAGCCATTCCATTTTCCCTTGCTGCTGATCGTCCCGGCATTGGCAATTGATATTGTATTTTTCAGGCTCGAAAATAAAAAGCCCTTTATAAAAGTGATGCTGGCCGCACTATCGTTTTTACTGGTATTTTTTATAGCGCAATGGTATTTTGGAGCATTCCTGCAAACCTCCCCACTTGCGCGCAACTGGTTTTTTGGCTCCTACGCCTGGTATTTCGGCGCAAACCCAGACTGGCCATACCGTTATGCTTTTCACCCGCAGCGCATTGATACAGGGTCAAGCCTGGTTATCGGCATGCTCATCGCAGGTGTATTAGCTATACTTTCTGGACTGCTGGGCTACGTATGGGGCGGCTGGATGAAAAGGGTACAGAGATGAGATCAGTAAAAATTTGCCTTTTCGCTTTCCTGGTTTTTATAAGCTTTTCGCTTTCGGCGCACGTTGGCAGTCCTGGTGTTATTTACCAGGGCAAGGCAGGGCCATACACTATTATGGTAAATGTAAACCCGCCCGATGTAATCCCAGGAACGGCTACCACTTCTGTTTATATCGATAACCAGCCGGTTTACCACGTATATCTTCAACCCGTATATTGGTATGCCGGGGATAAAGGTTCGCCAAAAGCCGATGAAGCGTTGCCTGTAAAAGGGACCGCAGGCCAATACCAGGGCCTGGTATGGCTGATGCAAAGCGGCGTAGCCAGCATGCGGGTAACAGTTGATGGGCCGTTAGGCAATGGTTCGGCTATTATACCTGTTATGGCGGTGTCAACCGCGCAAAGAACGATGCCTGCATCGCTCGATTGGGGGCTGGCAGCTTTAGGTTTATTATTGGTGATACTAATGATAACAATCATCGGCGCAAGCGTGTCCGATGCCGTCGCAGCGCCGGGCGCTACGACAAAGCCATCGGCCAGGAAAAGATACATCGCAATAGCTATCACAGCTGTTATACTTTTTGCCATTTTGTACGGAGGGTCAGCCTGGTGGAATTCGTGGAGCAGCAATTACCGGAGGTTTATGTATAAGGCCCCTTTAGCCCATACCAGTATTTTAAGGGATGGCAATCAAATGGTTTTACAGTTAAATATCGATTCGGCATGGTTACGAAAGAACGGCGAATCAATGAGCTACGTGGTGCCTGATCATGGCAAACTGATGCATTTATTTTTGATCAGGGAAAAAACTGAAGACGTTTTCGCGCACCTGCACCCCATACGCAAGGACAGTATAAATTACCTCGTGACGTTGCCTGACTTACCGGCTGGGCGCTACCTGGTATTCGGCGATATAGTAAGATGGAGCGGTTTTACCGAAACTATAAGCGATACAGTAACCATACCCGAAAAACCTGTGATGCAAAATGCATCGAATATCAGCCAGGCATTATACCACGATCCTGACGATACCTACGTTATCTCGAATGCTATTAACGAAAATAAAAATACCTACACCGGCAAAACCACCCTGGTATGCGGCAAGCCGGGTATCGAAATGAAACTGGCCGATGGGTCGACGGCCACCTGGCAGCATACAGCCAATACGCCTTTTGAAGCCAATAAAATTTATCCGCTTACCTTTGCTATTAAGGACCCTTCGGGGCAACCAGCTAAATTGCAGCCTTACATGGGTATGATGGGCCACGCGGTCATATTAAAATACGATGGCTCGGTATATGTTCATTTGCACCCGGTTGGCACGTATTCAATGGCATCGCAGGAGATCATTCAAGACCGGATAAAAGGCAACGGGAAAGTGCCGCTTTTACCCGATGCGACACATTTTATTGACAGTATTAATCATGTCATCACCAATATCCGGCTGATGAGCGAAGATGAGCGTAACGTTTACTTAAACGCAGGCATGAAGGGAATGGCCATGCCGGCAATGGATGGAATGGTTACGTTTCCCTATGCGTTTCCTTCTCCGGGTAATTACCGTATTTGGATACAAATGAAGCGCGACGGTAAAATATTGAACAGCGCTTTTGACGCGGTGGTGGAATAGTTTTGATTAGTCCGAAAGTCAGTAAAGTCCGGAAGTCCGAAAGAAGCTGCAACTAACGTTTCGACAAAAAATAATTTAAGTTATACAGAAGAAACAATAAAAATGCCCGGCATCAATAACCGGGCATTTCGCTTTTTCGGGCGATAGTTACGAATTACAAAGATGCCAACGTTTCCTTCAGCATTCTTACGGCTTCAGTTTTGCTCGTTGCGGTGTCAAAAATATCGTGCGAGCTAATGTCCGACCCGTAGTAATTGGCATTGGCCTTTTTATCAATACCCAGGTTTGATCCGTTGATGCTTATCCCGGCAAACAAGCCGCGGCTGCGCGAATACGAATAAACTTCGGCCTCCAACTTATAGTCGGTATTGGCGGAAGTGCTTCTGCCCACAGGGCCGGCTGCAGCCGAAGCATCGCCCCCAATGGTAAAATCGCCATTCTTAACCTTTGTCAAAACGCCCTTATGACGGAACACCAGCACCAGGTCTACCGACTGTACGCCGATCTGGAAACCGATGCTTCCGCCTGTTAACGTAATAAAAACAGGATCGCTCCATTTGCCATCGTCGAGTTTTACCATAGCAATACCGCGCCCTCGTTTACCCCCAACACCAAACCCTGCATTTAACAGGTTAGGAATAATGACAATTCCCTTGTATTCTGAAATCAAATCGTGAGGGATGCTTTCTTTCATCTGGCTAAAATCTTTTAATACATTTATGGCACTATGTATTCTCTCAGTCTCCTTACTGCCATCCGAAGTGGCCGACACCAGGACAAAAAAGATGCTCAATAAAACCGGAAGCATCACAAATTTTAGATTTTTCATAAGGTCATTTTTTAAAAAATATTTTCCAAAACTATGTTATAATTCATTTATAAACCTAAAAAACAACCGCTTGTTTTGCATTTTTTTGGTCATTTATCGGCTCACACCCTTTCAATTTTACAAATAAAACAACAGGCCTGCGCATTACGGGCATGAAGGTATAGTACATCAGCCTGCAGATCAAATATTTCACCGATCAGCTCATCAACATCCGCATCGCCCACTAATTTTGTAAAAACCATTTGCTGATCAGCATTGTACCCGATAAGCGATAAGGGGAAGCTTTTTTTATTCGCTTTAATTTCAGGCGGAAAACGGTAAATGTCCAAATACTCTTCTACGTCATCACTATTGATAAAAATGGGCCCGGGCTGGTTGAAAGCATTGTCAATTTCAAACGGGCTGTGTGTTAATAACAGACGTTTGTCAACACCTTTTTTAAACGGCTTCAGCGATACCCGGCATGGACCGGAGCCTGCGGCGATTTTTTCAATAACTTCATGGCCAAAGTCATCCTGCAAGGTTAACTTTATCTTGTTTGCGTAGGCTTTTGAAATAGGTACGATCTTAAATTTGTTCATGATTATGATTTTTGTTTGAACAAAATTCGGCATAACGACAATCAGATAAAACCCGAAACTTGCTGACCAAGATTAAAGGATTTAATGATTAACCGGATGCGATGTCGCGTTAACGTTAATAATCCTGTAATTCCTGAAAATCCTATTATCCCGGTTTATATCGCGTTAACGGAAATAATCCTGAAAATCGTAAAAATCCTTTAATCCCGGTTTATCTTTGCCCCCAATGAACAAACAGCAGGTATTTTCCATAAAAAATGAACAACAGTTTAACAAGGCTGCCTTACAGGTATTCAGGCATCAGGCGGAAAACTGCATTATTTATAAGGAATTTATTGCGGGTTTAAACATTGATCCGCTTAAAATCATTACCGTAGATCAAATACCATTTTTGCCTATCGAATTTTTTAAAACGTACGCCGTTCTCAGCTCGGCCGATCATGTTGAGGTTGTTTTCACGAGTTCCGGCACTACAGGAATTACAACAAGCAGCCACTTTGTTACCGATGTGAGCTGGTATGTTGAAAGTTTTCGATCGGCGTTCAGATTGTTTTATGGTGCTATAGAAAACTGTGCCGTCCTGGCGTTGCTGCCATCCTACCTGGAGCGCGAAGGTTCATCGCTTATTTATATGGCGGATGATTTGATCAAACAATCAAATAACCCTGACAGCGGCTTTTTCCTGTATAACCATGATGAGCTTTACCAGAGGCTTAAAAAACAGCAGCAGGCACAAAAGCCCACGCTATTGATTGGCGTAACCTTTGCACTGCTTGATTTTGTTGAAAGTCATGCCGTAAATTTCCCCGAGCTGATCGTGATGGAAACCGGCGGTATGAAGGGCCGGAGAAAAGAAATGATACGCGAAGAGCTGCATGAACAATTATGCTGGGGCTTTGGCGTTGATAGGATACACTCGGAATATGGCATGACCGAATTACTATCGCAAGCCTATTCAAAAGGAGACGGTATTTTTAATTGCCCGCCCTGGATGAAGATCATTACCCGTGATACCAACGACCCGATGACTTTATTAAATAATGGCAAGACCGGTGGTATAAACGTGATAGACCTTGCAAATATTAATTCCTGCTCATTTATCGCCACGCAGGACCTTGGCAAGGTTTATGCGGATAATTCGTTTGAAGTATTAGGCAGGTTTGATAATTCGGATGTCAGGGGATGTAATTTGCTGATCTCCTAAAGCTTAACCTACCGCTAACATTAAATTGTTATTTTTGCACCCACGATAAAAATACTACCATGATAGAGAAATTTTTGACCGAAGAACAGGACCCGAAAGCAGTTGAAAAGATATACCTGCGTTTAGCAGACTTGCTAACTGCCGGGGAAGATATATTATATATAGCTGTTCAAAAGAAACCCATAGTAAATTTGTTTCCCGATTGCATTGCGCTCACCAACAAACGTATTTTATTTTTCACACCCGCCAATTTGGGGCTTACTATAAAGTTTGTTGATTTTGTTTGGAAGGATATAGTGGATGTTTACACCAAAGAAGAAATTATCGGCGCTATTTTCAGCGTAAAAACTACTAACGGCGCCGAAATGGGGGTTGATTACCTGCCGAAAGTACAGGCCCGAAAACTTTACCAATATGCGCAAGACCGTAAAGAATCAGAACGTGAAGCCCGCCGCCTGCGCGACCTGGAAGAAAAACGCGCCGAATCAGGATCGATCCAGTTTGATAATGCCGGCCGTACAAATGGCCAACCTGCAGTGCCTGCCGCAGAGCCGGAAACTGTCTATACCCCAATAGCTCCGCCAGTAGTACAGGAAGCGCCAAAACCCGATGAGCTTACCGAAAAACTAAAAAAATTAAAGATGCTGTTTGATAGCGGCCTAATCTCGCAGGAAGAATATAACCACAAGAAACTGGATTTATTGAGTGACCTTTAAACGTCAATGGTCATTGTGTCATTGGTGTATTCGATATAGCAACTGACCAGTGACTAATGATTAATGACCAACCTGCTATCAAAATCAAAAGGTTCCTTCTTTAACATTTTTACTTTGTTAATTGCCGCGTGCAGCGGGTTAAGCAGGTAATTATTTTCCATCGGCACGATGGACGAAGGCATTTTCATTAATAAATATTCTTGCTTTTTGAGAAAGGTGTCGCCAATTTGTTTTAACGCTGCCGGTTGCGACAGATCCTTCCAGTTAGGGGGCAAACGTTCAATTTCTACACTGGTAACATTATTATCCGGCACTTCAATCTCCACCAGGCAATAGTTATCAGGCATCATCAAGGGCGGTAAATGCACCAGCACCTCTAAAACGGCCAAAGCGCGCGATGATGCCAGGTACACGGCCGGTTTTCCTATGCTGCTCCACCTGCCGCCAAACAAACGGGCGCCTGTTCCGCTCAGATCAGCATAGCTGCAATTTACAATGCGGTAAAGTACCATCAGGCAAAAATGCCGTGTTCAATTCGGCCAAGCTCGTTAAATACCATATTGAAGCCGGCAGACGTATCAAGCATCGAAACGGGGGCCTCCCCGTTGAAAATAAGGCTTGGGGCTTTCATCCATAGCTTAAATTTATCCATATTGCCAAATACTTCTTCGCCGCGGGTATACAGGCGGGCAAGCTCAACGGCCTTTTCAGCATATTCAGTTTTTATGATAGCGTCATCATCATAACGCTGCAGGGTACGTTCAGAAATATGTAGAATAACAGCTAACTCCTGGATAGTTAAAGATATTTTTTTTGCCAGCGCCAGCAAAAGGCGTTTGGGAAAACCCTGCCGCGCAAATTTTATAATTTCAAAATCATCAGATAACCTTACTGATTTGGGACTGCCTAATAAATTATAAAATGCATTAATGGGCCCCGATGTAACATAAGCTGCCATAGGCTCATTTATTACATTATTTGTGTCTTCAGTTTTTTTATTATGCGACATATATACAAATATATGTACCATTTGTCGTAATTACAAATTATTCCGCAATAATTAAAAAATAATTTTTCTTCCCTTTTTGGGCTACAAGAACTCTTAACTATTTATTAATGACCTAATTCTTTTAATTTCATCACCGACAGGCACACTATCACAAAAGTCAACAAGTATACCTTTGTTTTTTCCTTTCTGTACATACAAATATTTCCCAGTCTTAACGTAAAATTCAAAATCCGATAACTTGGATTCCAAATTAACTTTGAACTTATTTATGGAAAGACCATTGTTTTGAATCAACCTTTTGACCTCGCCTTTCGATTCGAACATCTTTACAATATTTTCTCCGTCGTAGCTTGTTAGCTCGGAAAAGAAATCGACAATATTGCTTACCATTGGCAGAAAACCCATTCCCGCGAAAAAGATGGATGTTGCTATCGAATCATCACCGGAAATAAACATTTTTAAAAAGTCTTGCTCCGACAAGTGAAAGATATCAACCCACTTGACTTTGGAATTAGTGGCGAACTCACTTTTTAACAAGGCCTGTTCGAAAGCCTCCTCTCCGTGAACTCGTATTGTAATATCTTTCGCTAACTCTTTTTGTAAAACCCATAAATGGGGAGCAGCATCGTGTTCCTCTTCTATTGCTTCAATCTTTTGACGATTGAGAAGAGTGAAAATTCGAATATAATTTTTTGCGTCTATGTCGGAAACCGTGCGCCAAAACTGGTAGAATTGATAAGGCGAAGTCTTCTTGGCATCAAGCCATATATTGCCACCCTCGGTTTTGCCAAATTTGCTGCCGTCTGCTTTTTTAATCAGTTGGGTGGTGATAGCAAAGGCTTCGCCGCCGTCTTTGCGGCGAATCAGTTCGGTACCAGTAACAATATTTCCCCACTGGTCTGAGCCGCCCATTTGGATGGAGCAATTATGGTTTTTCCATAAGTAGTAAAAATCATACCCTTGCACCAGCTGGTACGTAAATTCGGTAAATGACATGCCCGTATCGCCGCCAATTCGGTTTTTCACGGAATCCTTGGCCATCATATAATTAACGGTAATGTGTTTGCCCACATCACGGATAAAATCAAGGAAGGTAAATCCCTTAAACCAATCGTAATTATTTACCATTTGGGCACTGCCGGCCCCGCAATCAAAATCCAAAAATTTTTCTAACTGCTTTTTTATGCCTTGCAGGTTATGGTTCAGGTCTTCCTCAGATAATAAATTACGCTCGGCAGATTTACCAGAGGGATCGCCAACCATGCCCGTGGCCCCGCCTACCAGCGCGAACGGCTTGTGGCCGGCCCGCTGAAAATGTATCAGGTTCATTATTTGGGCAAGGCTGCCCACGTGCAGTGAATCCGCCGTAGGATCAAACCCAATATAACCTGAAACCATGCCTTTATTCAGCAGTTCCTCAGTTCCGGGCATAATATCATGCAGCATGCCGCGCCAGCGTAATTCTTCAACAAAATTCATTATATGCATAGTTTCAAAAGCGGCAAATATAATCATATGATTTCACCGATTGTTATATGATTTCACTGATTATTGCTGGATTAGCATCGATGTAATCATTCTAAATAATCCGTGAAATCCAAAAAATCATAAAACTTTTTGTATTTTGGGTTGAAACGATACTGAAGAGGAACCATCATGAATTTTCTATCTCATTTTTATTTCGACCGGGACACGGATAACTGTTACCTGATATTAGGTACGGTATTACCCGATCTTTTAAAAAATGCCGATAAAAACGTTATCCTGCACCCTGAAAAATTAAAGCACACAGATCGCAACATAAATGCTATCATAACAGGATGGAACAAACACCTCGAGGTCGACCGCTATTTCCATTCGTCCGATTTCTTTGTCAATCATTCGCATCAATTAAAAATGCTGCTTTTACCAGCTGTTGAAGGCTCGCCTGTAAAACCCTTTTTCTTAGGCCACATAGCATTGGAACTTATCCTTGATAACCTGTTGCTCACAACCCATAAAATCACAGCCGATAGTTTTTATAATCATCTCGAAGGCTGCGACAACAGTACTGTAGCTGAATTTTTAACGTTCGCGGGATTAAATGACACTACAGCCTTCTTCAAATTTTACGAAGGCTTTAAAAAAAGCCGCTACCTGTTCAGCTATGCCGAAACCCAGAAAATAGCTTATGCATTAAAAAGGATATGCATGCGGGTTTGGAAAGATCCATTTACGCCTGAAAACGAAGTGGAAGTGACAGAAGTTTTGATGGCCTACAGAGAAAGCTTGCAAGATAATTTCATGGATATTTTTGATGAGATTGAACGCAGGTTAATTGTCAATTAAGATTATTTCACACATCAAACGTCAGTTTAAGATGCCCGCCAAGCCCTTGATTAATTATACGCATAAGCGTTGAAAGACGAATGTCCGAAGCATCATTTTCAATTCTTGATATATATGCTTTGCTGGTACCGCATTTTTTTGCAAGTTCTTCCTGGGTCATTTTAAGTTTAACGCGTGCTTCACCTAATAAAACCCCGAGCTTAAATGCCTCAAATTCCTGCTCCCATTCCTCACGTGCAGGTGTTCCTGGCTTACCGTGCCTGGTGTCTAAATGGTCATCCCAGGAAGTCAAGTTTGTTTTCTCTTTTGTCTGCATAATATTCTTTTTGAATCCTTTTAGCTTTTTCAATTTCCTGAAGCGGTGTTTTTTGTGTTTTCTTTTGAAATCCGTTAAATAGTATTATCAACCGGCCTTCGTCAAAACAGCAAAATATGCGATAAATATTACTTCCAGATTTTATTCTCATTTCAAAAATACCGTCAGTCCCTGTCATGTGGCTAAAATATTTCGCAGGGACAATTTCTAATGTTCTAACAAGTTCAATTATCCAATCAATCTTGTCTTGAACCTGAATTGTCTGGTTATTATAAAACTCCCAGAAGTAGTTTTTGTAAACAAAAGTCTTCCTTTTAAAATTTTGAGCCACATACAAAGTTAACTAATCAGACAACAATTTCCAAAATAAAAATACTGTCAAATCTTTAAACACACCATTATTTAATCGTATTCAGCCTTATTGATTTAGGCTTTACTGCTTCCATCCATTGTAAATATTAAAAATACGCCCAAAATCCCCTAAAAATCACCATTTTCCCTTAAATTAATTTTTTAGGAATAAAATTATATACCTACCTTTGCAGTCCCAATTAACAAATTGGGAAAAGGAGAAAATTTATTTAATGGCAAAAAAACAGGAAGCAGAAAAAGAACTTAAAGCTAAGGAGGCTGAACTCGACGTAGTTACCCTTCCGCAGGAAAAAGAAACTATTGAATCAGAAGCTGATTCAATCTCGATCGAAGAGATCAAATCAAATGTCACAGCCGCCAACGCAGATTTTGATTGGGATGCTGATGAAAAAAAATTCGGCAATTACACCGACAGCGAACGCGAGAAATTAGAAAAACTTTATGACGGAACATTCAGTTCTATCACTAAAGGCGAAATTATCACGGGCACGGTTGTAAATGTTAACTCTAAAGACGTGGTATTGAACATCGGGTTTAAATCCGACGGTTTGGTGTCCGTATCCGAATTCCGTGATACACCTGATCTGAAGATCGGTGATACCGTTGAAGTTTTTGTTGAATCGCAGGAAGATGCTAACGGTCAGTTGGTATTATCGCGCAAGCGTGCAAAAACCCAAAAATCATGGGAACGTATTAATTCTGCATTAGATAACGATGAGATCATCACAGGTTTTGTGAAGAGCAGGACAAAAGGTGGTTTGATTGTAGATATAATGGGCGTTGAAGCCTTTTTACCAGGTTCACAGATCGACATTAAACCTATCAGGGATTATGACGTTTATGTGGGCAAAACAATGGAATTTAAAGTTGTTAAGATCAACCACGAGTTTAAAAACGTAGTGGTATCGCACAAAGTGCTGATCGAAGATGACCTGGAAAACCAAAAAACTGAAATTGTTGCTAAACTTGAAAAAGGACAGGTACTTGAAGGTACCGTTAAAAACATTACCGACTTCGGTGTATTCATCGACCTTGGCGGTGTTGACGGTTTATTGCACATTACAGATATATCGTGGGGCCGTATTGAGCACCCGCGCGAAATTTTATCATTGGATCAAAAGATCAACGTTGTTGTGCTTGATTTTGATGATGAGAAAAAACGTATCGCCCTTGGCTTAAAACAATTAACGCCTCACCCATGGCAGTCGCTGGATGAAAACATCCAGATCGGCTCCAAAGTTAAAGGCCGCATTGTTACCGTTGCCGATTACGGCGCATTCCTCGAGATCATCCCGGGTGTTGAAGGTTTGATCCACGTATCAGAAATGTCGTGGTCGCAAAACCTGCGTAATCCACAGGAATTCCTGAAAGTTGGCGACGAAGTTGAAGCACAGGTATTGACACTGGATCGCGACGAGCGCAAAATGTCCTTAGGTATTAAACAATTAACGCCCGATCCATGGCAAAATGCTGCCACACGTTACGCGGTTGGCACCCAGCACCTGGCAACAGTTAAAAACATGACCAACTTTGGCGTGTTTGTTGAATTGGAAGACGGTATTGACGGATTGATACACATCAGCGACCTTTCATGGTCGAAAAAAGTAAACCACCCCAACGAATTCACTAAAGTTGGTGAAAAATTAGATGTGGTTGTTTTGGAACTTGATGTTGAAAACCGCAAGCTGAGCCTGGGCCACAAACAACTGGAAGAAAACCCATGGGATACTTTTGAAACCATCTTCACTATAGATTCGATACATGAAGGTACCGTTATAAAAGTGACCGAAAAAGGCGCTATAGTTGCTTTACCTTATGGTGTTGAAGGCTTTGCGCCTACCAAGCACCTGGTTAAAGAAGATGGCAAGAGCTTAAAAGCCGAAGAAGCTGCTGAGTTTAAGATCATTGAATTTAACAAGGAGAACAAACGTATCGTTATCTCGCACTCACGCATTTGGGAAGAAGCCCGCGCCGAAGCAAGGGTGCAGGAATTTGAAACCCGTAAAAAGGAAGCAAAATCTGCCGTTAATGCCGTGAAGAAAGTGAAAGATTCGGTTGAAAAATCAACCCTTGGCGATCTGAGCGTGTTGGCACAGTTAAAAGAGCAAATGGAAGGCGCTGAAAGCAAAGCCCGCAAGGCCGTTGTTAAAAAACCAACCACTGAAGAAGAAGAAGCAAAATAAGCTTTAAATAAAATTTTCCTTTAAGCCCTGTGTTGTAAAACATGGGGCTTTTTTTATAGATATCATGGCGTCAGAAACTGATCTTACCAAATTGTTAAAAACCATGCACCCGATCTTAAATGAGGGCGATTATGTTTTTTGTACAATACCTTTTTCACAAGCAATCGATCAATCAAAAATCGTCGGGTCATTCATAGAAAAAGAAGGTTTGACAATTATCCTGGATAAAAATGTGGCCGACAGTTTAAATTTAAGCTATACATATGTTGCAGCGTGGATAACCCTTACCGTTCATTCGTCCCTTGAAGCAGTGGGGTTAACGGCGGCCGTTTCAACAGCCCTGGCCAATGAAGGCATAAGTTGTAATGTAATTGCAGCTTTTTATCATGATCATATTTTTGTAGCTAAGAAAGATGCCGATAGAGCAATGAAAGTGCTCGAAAAGTTATCAGGCTTATAACAGGCCGTCACCCATTTATTATTTTTCTTCCGGACTTTCGGACCTTACCGACTTTCGGACTTAAATAAAATTATTACCTTTGCCCAAATCCACCCAAACGATGCAAAACCCAATCCTGCTCGACGGTCAAAAGTTTCAAATCACATTACAGCGTTTATGTCGTCAGTTAATTGAAAATCATAATGATTTCTCGGAGTCGGTACTTATTGGCATACAGCCGCGCGGCATTTACCTGGCAAAACGCATCGCCGAAGAACTGCGCAAAATATTACCAGGTAAAAACATACAGCAGGGCGACCTTGACATAACCTTTTACCGGGATGATTTCCGCCGCCGTGAGTCGCAGCTGGTTCCCAATCAAACAAAAATAGATTTTATTATAGAAGGCAAAAAAGTGATCATGATGGATGATGTGCTGTGGACAGGCCGCACCATCCGCGCCGCTATGGATGCCCTGCAGGCATTCGGCCGGCCGGAAAAGATCGAACTGCTGGCACTTGTTGACCGCCAGTATTCGAGACATATACCGGTATCTGCAGATTACGTGGGGATCGAGGTGGATTCCATTGCTTCGCAAAAGGTAGTGGTTAGCTGGAAAGAGACGGATGGGGAGGATAAGATAGTACTTGTATCAGATGCGAAGTGAGGAATGAGAATAATATCGAATGATGAATGTTGAATGCCGAATGTCGAAGTGTAATTAATTAAGTATTAACATAAATATTTATTACATCACTAAAGACATGAAATACGACTTAGAAGAAAGATTAATTGATTTTGCGGTTATAATTGCTGATATAACTGAAGCTTTACCAAATACAAGAATGGGAAATTATGTAGCAGGTCAATTAGTGCGCTCAGGTTGTTCACCGGCGCTAAATTATGGCGAGGCTCAGGCTGCTGAATCAAGAAATGATTTTATACACAAAATGAAGATCATTTTAAAAGAGTTACGTGAATCACTGATCTCTTTGAAGATCATCGAAAAAAGATCGATGCATAACTTAGAGAAAACGTTATCGGCAAAAGATGAATGCAGTCAATTGATAGCGATTTTTGTAAAAAGTATAGAAACGGCGAAAAAGAATAGCACAAAATAATATCGAATAATGAATTTTGGATGTCGAATAATGAAGTATGTGACTGCCTTTAACAGTTCAAACTTCTTATACTTCAACATTCGATATTCGACATTCGATATTCGATATTAACACACCACATGGCAGGATTATCAACAAGGCACTTATTAGGCATCAAGGATCTCAACCCGGCGGATATTCAACTGATATTTGAGACTGCCGACGGTTTTAAAACGGTATTAAACCGGCCGATAAAAAAGGTGCCCAGCCTGCGTGACGTAACTATTGCCAATATATTTTTCGAGAATTCGACCCGTACCCGCCTGTCGTTTGAGCTGGCAGAAAAACGGTTATCTGCCGATGTGGTTAATTTCGCGGCATCTTCTTCGTCGGTAAGTAAGGGAGAAACGCTGATAGATACCGTAAACAATATCCTGGCCATGAAGGTGGACATGGTGGTGATGCGTCACCCTTATGCAGGTGCAGGGATCTTCCTTTCAAAACATGTAAAAGCCCAAATAGTAAATGCCGGCGATGGCGCGCACGAACATCCCACCCAGGCATTGCTGGATGCTTTTTCCATCCGCGAAAAGCTTGGCGACGTAGCGGGTAAAAAGGTGGTCATAGTAGGCGATATTTTACATTCGCGGGTTGCTCTTTCTAACATACTATGCCTTAAACAGCTTGGCGCCGATGTGATGGTTTGCGGCCCCACCACGCTGATCCCGAAATATATTGGCTCGTTAGGCGTAAAGGTTGAACATAACCTCGTAAGGGCGCTTAACTGGTGCGATGTGGCCAATATGCTGCGAATCCAGCTTGAACGCCAGGATATAAAGTATTTCCCTTCCCTCCGCGAGTACACCATGCTGTACGGTTTAAACAAACAAATATTGGATTCATTAGATAAAGATATCATCGTGATGCACCCCGGCCCCATTAACCGCGGCGTGGAAATTACCAGCGACGTTGCCGACAGCAAGCAATCCATCATACTCGACCAGGTTGAAAATGGCGTGGCGATACGGATGGCAGTGCTGTTTTTATTGGCAGGACAAACACCGGCGTAGTAACTTGTAATAAAGTTACATCGACCCTTTACATTAATTCATCGATGCTGACGTTATATCCCCGATATTTAAAACTATGAGATCAGCACTCACCATTCTCTTACTTTTTATCGTAGCATCGGCGTCCGCCCAAAGCCGGCAGCAGCAAAAGGTTGATTCGATGTTTTTGCAGGTTAAAAAGTATTTCAACCTTAAAAACGCCGACGCCATCTATAACATGGCCGGTAACGATTTTCAAAAGGAATTAAGTATCGACGCCTTTAGCGATGTTGCCAATAAACAACTGTTTCCTTTGGGCCAGATAAGGGAATCGTCGCTGCTCAGCTTTGTAAATAACAGCGTTGGCACTTACAAGCTAAAGCTTGATTCGATAACGCTAAAATTGATGATAAGCCTCGATAAGCACGACAAGTTGGAGCTGTTTCTTTTCCAGAACTATGTTGAGCCTGTTGGGGACAAAACGGCTTTGGTGCAAACATCAAATCCGATGCGGTCTGAAATGGATAAAAAAATCGACACGGTCGCCCGCACCTATATCCAAAAATCAACTACCGTTGGTCTAATCATAGGCGTATTGCAAAATGGCAAGGTGAGTACTTATAGCTACGGCGAAACGATAAAACACAACGGCAAATTACCCAACGCCGATAACTTTTTCGAGATCGGCTCTATCACCAAAACGTTTACGGCTACCCTGCTTGCCTGGTATGTTAACAAAGGGGATGTTAAGCTAACGGATCCAATCATCAAATACCTGCCCGATTCCGTTGCCGCCAATCCTGAGCTTAAATCAATTACCCTGCTTAATTTGGTAAACCATACTTCGGGCCTGGCACGGATACCGGATAACCTGGTCAGCCATGCCACCGATGCCCTTAACCCCTACAAGGACTATACCAAACAAATGTTATACACCTACCTTAAAACCTGCAAGCTTAACAGTAAACCGGGCGAAAAATATGCTTACTCAAATTTAGCAGTAGGTCTGCTGGGAAGTATCTTGGAAAACGTTAGCGGCGAGCCTTTTGAGCAGATGGTACGTGAGATTATTTGTAAACCACTGAACATGTTCAGCACCAGCCAGAACATTAACCCTTTGCTTGCGCCACGCTTTGTACAGGTTTATAATGCAGGGGGGCAGCCAACTGAAGCATGGGATTTTGATGTGTTGGCCCCTTGCGGCGCATTACGGTCGACCCTTAATGATATGCTGCTGTATGCCCAGGCACAACTGCACCCAGGCACAGATGAACTTTCAAAAGCAATCGAATTAACGCATAAGGTAACTTTTACCAAAGATGTAAAGATCAGCCTGGCCTGGCATATCATTACCGTTAATGGCGTTGAATATTACTTTCACAACGGCGGCACCAATGGCAGCAGCAGTTTTTTGGCTTTTAATGCGGAGAAAAATATTGCGGTTGTTGTACTGTCAAACGCCGTTGAAAGTACTGATGCGCTTGGGACGGGGATTTTGAAGGAGTTAGTTGATTAAGTTGGATTGGGTTGATTAAGTGAGTGGATTTTTCAACCAATCAACTATTCACTTAATCAACCAATATGCTTCAGCGCATAACTGATAAAATTACTCGTCAACCCAAAATCCTCGGTCCCTTTCCGGCGGATAAAAAAGAAATCACGGGTAATTTTCAAGCCATCAATGGGCACTTCAACCAAATCTCCTTCTGACAGCTGGCGGATAATGGATGGGCGCGGCATAAAGCCAAGGCATTGATCAGCAAGTAAAAAGTTCTTTAGCGCCTCGGTACCTCCCAGTCTTATTTTTACGGAAAGGTCCGCAGATTTGATGTGTAAAGCAGATAAGGACTTTAACAATGCATTTAATGTCCCTGACCCCCTTTCGCGCAAGGCAAGCGGCGTTTTAACAAACTGTTTTAACGTTAACCATTTGCCCGCCAGTGGGCTTTTTGCCGAACATACCGGGATCACATCGTCACTCATAAACGGGCGGTAGGATACTGTTGTGAGTTTATTTTCTACTTCGATAATACCTATATCAACTTCGTGATTGAGCAATGCATTTAAAATATATTCGGAATTGCGGTTTACCAGTTGCACATCTACATTGGCATATTCCCGCTGAAAACCGGACAGTATAGACGGTAGTATGTATAGGGCTATGGTGGTACTGGCTCCCAAACGCAAATGCCCTGCCGCATGCGAAAGGCTGCTTAAGACCGACAAATCGTATTCGGCCTTTCGCTCGATCTCTGTTGCCTGCAGCAGGTATTCATTTAATTTTTTACCGGCTTCGGTTAACAGGATGCTGTTCCCCTTTCGTTCAAATAGAGGGACTTTATACTGATCTTCCAGCGCCTTAATATGTTTACTAATGGCCGGCTGTGTTACAAAAAGTATCTGCGCCGCCTTTGAAAAACTAAGGTTGGCAGCAACTTCGATAAAAACACGGTGGGAGAAGGAAATCATAGATTTTATAATGTTTTCAAAGATAGGAAAACAGTATAAAAAAATGTTATAATGGAAGTTCAGCTTTTCACACCTCCAAAATACTTCCCGGCAAATTTCATCATCAAATAATTTAACAAAAAAACAGGGACAACCTCCCGATCATCCCTGTCATTTTTACTATCAGTACAAGACGCTAATCTCTAATCTCCTCAATCAAACTTCAACCGCCTGCCCGACTAAATGGTTGGCATACAAATACTCCGCTATCTGCACCGCATTGGTGGCAGCGCCTTTGCGCAGGTTATCCGATACTATCCAGCAGTTCAGCGTATTCGGCTGACTTTCATCCCTGCGGATGCGGCCAACAAATACTTCATCCTTATCATGCGCATCAAGCGGCATGGGGTATTTTAAGTTGGCAGTATCGTCAACAACAATAATACCCGGCGATTTTGCTAACAATTCTTTTACGTCCGGAATATTAAAGTCGTTTTCAAATTCAATATTTACCGATTCGGAGTGGCCGCCGACTACCGGCACACGCACGGCGGTGGCTGTAATACGAATACTATCATCACCCATGATTTTCTTAGGCTCGTTCACCAGCTTCATTTCTTCCTTGGTGTAATCATTGTCGGTAAACACATCGCATTGCGCTATCGCATTCATGTCAATGGTATACGGATAGGCTTTAGGCCCATCAATACCTTTACGTTCGTTAAAAAGTTGCTCTACTGCTTTAACACCTGTTCCGGTAACCGATTGGTAGGTGGATACTACAACCCTTTTTATTTTATATTTATCGTGTAATGGCTTCAGGGTCACTACCAATTGTATAGTTGAACAATTTGGGTTGGCAATAATTTTGTCATCGGCGGTAAGCACGTGCGCGTTTACTTCCGGTACGACCAACTTTTTGGTAGGGTCCATGCGCCATGCCGACGAATTATCAATGACAGTTGTGCCGACGGCCGCGAAAAGTGGCGCCTGGGCCAATGAAGTGCTGCCCCCCGCCGAAAATATGGCAACATCGGGGCGTTGTTTTATCGCATCCTCAACAGAAACCACCTTATACTGCTTACCCTTAAAAGTGATCTCTTTGCCAACACTTTTTTCTGAAGCTACGGGGATTAATTCTGTAACGGGGAAGTTGCGTTCTCCAAGAACCTGCAACATTTTAGTGCCTACCAAACCTGTGGCACCTACTACTGCGACTTTCATTTTGTTTTTAAATTGTTTATTAATAAATTTTGTTAGCTACAAATTTAGTTAAAAGGGTTGTAATTTGGTTGAAGAAGTTGTAAAATATTGTAATGTTGTAAGGTCATCGAGATTCTGCGTCGCTTTTTTCAAACATTTACAACCCTTATAACCTTTCCAAGCAATTTCCTACCTTTGCACTTTACCTGGAATTGCATGAGCGAAAAGATACTAGTGATAGGCGCTAACGGGCAGATAGGCACCGAACTGGTGGCCGCCCTTAGAGGGATTTATGGCGCAGAAGCGGTGATCGCTTCCGATCTGAAAAGCCCGGTTTATGCCTTGAGAAAAAACAGCGGCCCTTACGAGATCGTTAATGTTTTGGATAAGGATAACCTGCACCACATATTCGAAAAGTATAACCCCACACAAGTTTATTTGCTTGCCGCGATATTGTCTGCCGTAGGCGAACAAAAACCAAAAGTTGCCTGGGATTTAAATATGACCGGATTACTGCATATCCTTGATTTTTCGGTTGAGTTTAAAGTTGAAAAAGTCTTCTGGCCAAGCTCTATAGCCGTTTTCGGGCCGCACTCGCCGCAGCAGCAAACGCCGCAATACTGTGTGATGGACCCCAATACGGTTTATGGTTTCAGCAAACTCGCAGGTGAACGCTGGTGCGAATATTATTTCACAAAATACGGCCTGGATGTACGAAGCCTCCGCTACCCCGGACTGATCGGCTGGCGGGCAAACCCCGGAGGCGGCACTACCGATTACGCGGTGCATATTTTTCACCAGGCGTTGAAAACAGGTAAATACGAAAGTTTTTTATCTGCTGACACCGCATTACCGATGATGTATATGGACGATGCGATACGCGCAACCATAACATTGATGAACGCGCCTGCTGGGGAAGTAACCATCCGTTCGGCTTACAACCTTGCCGGGATCAGCTTCACCCCTGCGCAACTGGCTGATGAAATAAAAAAACATATCCCCGGTTTTGAAATAACCTATGTGGACAGCGACCCCCGCCAGGCCATTGCCGACAGCTGGCCAAAATCAATTGATGACACCTATGCCCAAAAAGACTGGGGCTGGGAACCGGAATATGACCTGCCAAAAATGGTGCAGGATATGCTGGTGAACTTGAAGGACATTGTTTAGGTTTGAGGCGAAAGGTTAAGAGGTTTAAAAACAAATATTATATTCGCAGAATAGTCGATAGACCATTGTCCATGGACCATGGAGAAAAGTATAAACTATAAAAGATCACTATTTAACACAAAAGCCATGGACTATCGACCATGGACTATGGACTAAGACATATGGGAAGAGCATTTGAATTCCGCAAAGAAAGAAAATTGAAGCGTTGGTCGAAAATGGCCATACAGTTTACGCGTTTGGGTAAAGAAATTGTAATGGCTGTAAAGGCCGGCGGCGGCGATGTTAATACAAACTCGCGACTCAGGACTGCCGTGCAGAACTCCAAAGCTGTAAATATGCCCAAAGACCGTGTTGATGCTGCTATTAAAAGGGCCATCAGCAGGGATGAAAAAGACTATGAAGAAATAGTGTATGAAGGTTATGCGCCTCATGGCGTCGCGATATTGGTGGAGACTGCTACCGACAATATTAACCGCACGGTAGCAAACGTGCGCAGTTATTTTACAAAATTTAATGGCTCATTAGGTAAAACCGGGTCGCTTGATTTTATTTTCAGCCGTAAATCGGTTTTTACTTTTGAGCCCGGCGACCGCGACCTTGAAGAACTTGAATTTGAACTTATTGATGCAGGTTTAGAAGACCTGTTTGTTGAAGCAGATGAGAACGGTAACGATGTAGCCGTGATCCATGCCGCTTTTGAAGATTTCGGTAAGATGCAAAAGGCATTGGAAGAGTCGGGCATCGAAGTAGAATCGGCCAAGCTGGAGCGTGTTGCGCAATCATTTCATGAAGTGACTGAAGACCAGGTTACCGATATAATGAAACTGATTGACCGTTTGGAAGAAGATGACGATGTGCAGGCAGTGTACCATAATATGGCGGAGTGAGAGGATTTCGGATTTACGATTTCGGATTTTTTAGTTTGGAATTAAAATACGAATCGAAACGGCGAGGCTTCAAAGACAGCTATCAAAAATCTATAAATCCGAAATCTAATATAAATCCGAAATCAAAATTCCGAAATCCGAAATCAAAATATGCCTTTATTCACCTCACGGAAGCAGGAAAAAAAAGTTAAAGTAACCTTTAGCAACGGCCTGCTTTTTGTCGAAAAACCGGATGGCAAGCAACAGGCTTTCCCGCTGGAATGGTTCCCGAAATTGCAAAACGCAACAGATGAGGAGCGGGGGGATTGGGTGCAAACGGATAAGGGTATTCATTTTAATCAGCTTGATCTTGATGTAGAGATATGAGATGTGAGATATGAGATGTGAGATTAAAAAATGAAATTCCATTAAATTATATGCTCTGGATTGGATAACGAGGCCCAGTCTCATATCTCAAATCTCATAGCTCAAATCTATATGACATTCGAAGAATTTTTTAAGAAGAAAAGAATTGACCTGTCGGCTTTGGAACAAGGCGAGGTCGGACTATTCTCTGAATTTAGAACCAACTATGAACAAGTTGGCGAAAAAAGCTTTGATCATACCAAAAAATACTGGTTCAACAAATTAAGGCGGCAATTCCCCCTGGCCATTGAGGTTAAAACTGAAAAAGCCCATATCTCAAATCCTTTAGCCGAACAAACAGTAACCGAAAGTTTATCTGAAACAACTATAGAAACACCGCCGCCGAAATTAGGTTTTGTGCCAAAATTTAAGGCGGGCAATATGCCTAAACCCGCAGTTAAGGCTGATGAAAAAACCGAAGAAACTTCAAATACGCCTGCTGCGGAAAATACCCCGCCCGAAAAACCCGCTGAAAATACAGAAGCGAAGCCTGCTTATAAGCCGAGGTTCAATATGAAAAATATTCCTCCCAGGCCCCCCGAAGAAGAATAATATCACGGGGAGCTATTCGACTTTAATAACCTTTGTCCGTTCGGAAACCCCATTCTCGTTAATGGCTTCGATCTGGAAATAATACGGAACGTCTTTGTCCATTCCTTTATCGTAATATTCATTGCCGGTGTATACCATAATGCAATTATAAAGCTTATCGGGGGCTGTGCCGGTATAGATGTTATAGGCAAAAGCATTATCAACGGTTTGCCACTTTATCCAGGCGCTTCGTTTATCCTTTTCGGTGCGTAGTACTATAAAGCTTTTAACAGTATCAGGTTTGCTGCCGCCGCCGTTGCCAAAAACACGCAATCCGCTGATGGCAAATTTGCCGGTGGGCATATGCACATTTACCAGTTTAATATAGCGCGCTTTTACAGGCGTTTGCAACTCGATATAGTCGTGCGGCACATCGGTTTTGTTGGCGCTTTTATCCGCTAAGATGTGCCAGTTTTTACCATCCGAGGAATAGAATAATTTGTATTGCGTGTAGGTTGTTGTGGATTTCCCTAATATGGTTGCATCCTGGTCGGCATAGTTTATTTGTACGGCATTCACCGTGCTTTCATTACCCAAATCGGATTGTATCCATTCCCCGGGGTTTGCAGTTGCTGCGCTCCAGTAGGTTTTTATATTTTCATCAACCGCGTTGTTCGGCATGTAACCTCCCAATGTTGACGAAACCTGTACCGGCTTATTGTAATTCAGCAGCATCCAGCCGGTAAAGCGGCTTTGTAAATGATCTGCCTTACCATCAGGCAGGTAAGTTGGGTAATCACCGAAGGCGGTATTGCAGTACATCACATTATCCTTATCAAAACCGGCAGGCCAAATCCCAAGGCGGCGTTCAAAACTATTTTTTACGCCAATTACGACAGTTGAAATATGCCAGTAATTGCCCCAGGTATCCGCATAGGTGCTGCCATGCCCAGCGCCGCGCGCAAAGCCACCGGGTTTATAACTAAAGGGCATTGATTGAGGCGTAAACGGCCCGAGTGGGTGATCACCAACTATTACCCCATCACTGTAGCCGCTGAATTCGGTACCTGGTGCGCCGTATTGCAGGTAATACTTCCCGTTATGTTTCGTCATCCACGAGCCTTCTATAAAAGGATCGAGGAAAGTATTGTCCATATATTCTCCAAAACGCTGCCAGCCGTAGCGGTAGGGTTGCAAAAAGTACATTTCTTTTCGATAGGCTTTTAAATGAAAAGTTTTGGGGTCTATTTCGGCACCGTATATAGGGTAGGTATTACTGCTGCCATTGTACATGTATAATTTACCGTCATCGTCCCTGAAAAAATCGGGGTCCCAGCCGCCGGGCTCGAATTCGTGAATAGCTTCACTCCATTCGTTGGCTTTGGGATTTGTGCTCATCCATATGGGGAAATTTGAAGAATAGGTTGAGCCAAAAACCATTAAGGTATCGCCCTGTACCCAAACAGCTGGCGCGCAAAGGTCATCATATACATGATGCTCAGGCCTTAAAAAATGACGGAATACAAAATTCCAGTGGTACATGTCGCTGCTCCACCAATAACCCCACTGATTGGTGGAGAACAGGTAATAATCCCCTTTGTACATTGTAATTACCGGGTCGGCCGTGGCGCGGTGTTTCCCTTCCGTTGCAAAATCGGGGATGGGTGTATAGCCGTAGTCAATATTGATGGGATTGCAATAGGTGAGCTGTTTTTGCTGAGCGCGAAGGAAAGCTGAACACAATAGCAAATATGCTATCGTTAGTGCAACAAGAACAGGTTTTTTCTTCATTGGGGCAAGCAATTAGGCAACGGGTAACCGTAGTAATTATCCTGGAATATGAGCAAGTTCGACTTCATCACAATGAATTCAATTCATTGCCGCCCGCTAAAGCGGACGGAGCAGCTAATCAGGCTTTAGCCTAAATAACTATTTAGGCTAAAGCCCCTGATTATTTGTTTTGAATCCGTTGGCTAAAGTCAACGGCAATGAATAAATATAATTTCAAACATGCCACCCCATATCATTTCAGGCTTACCTGATGGCCGCTCGCAAGTCTAAACTTTTTTATGCTTTCTTCTCAATCTTAACAATAGCACTGCTCATTGCCTGCACTTTAATTACTTTTTGTACAGGGTGGTTCATGCTGGTTGGTTTTTGCACATTTGCATTTAAATGCGGCGCAATTACCAGGGAAACTATCGACATCAGTTTTATCAAAATATTCATTGAAGGGCCCGAAGTATCTTTAAATGGATCGCCCACGGTATCACCGGTTACAGACGCTTTGTGCGGTTCCGATTTTTTATAAAACATCTCGCCATTGATCTCCACGCCTTTTTCAAATGATTTTTTAGCGTTGTCCCATGCACCGCCGGCATTACTCTGAAAAAGTCCCATCAACACCCCTGACACAGTAACACCGGCCAGCAATCCCCCTAAAACTTCGGGGCCGAATGAAAAACCAATGATAATTGGTGTAAGCAGGGCGATCAATCCAGGCGCAACCATTTCACGAATAGAAGCTTTGGTTGAGATGGCTACGCATTTTTCATATTCCGGTTTCCCTGTATATTCCATAATGCCCGGTATCTCGCGGAACTGGCGGCGCACTTCTTCAACCATGGCCATAGCCGCACGGCCAACTGCCGAGATCGCCAGTGACGAAAATATAAAAGGGATCATACCGCCCACAAATAAGCCGGCCAGTACGTTTGCTTTGTAAATATCAATATGCTCGATACCCGCCACACCCACAAAAGCGGCAAATAAAGCCAGCGATGTTAACGCCGCCGAAGCAATGGCGAAGCCTTTACCGGTAGCCGCGGTAGTATTACCAACCGCGTCCAGGTTATCAGTGCGGTGCCTTACTTCTTCCGGTAAACGGCTCATTTCGGCAATACCGCCTGCATTATCAGCGATCGGGCCAAAAGCATCAATAGATAGCTGCATAGCCGTAGTTGCCATCATGCCAGCGGCAGCGATTGAAACGCCATATAAACCGGCAAAGTAATACGAACCATAAATACCCGATGCTAAAACGAGAATAGGCAATACAGTTGATTCCATCCCGACAGCCAAACCAGCTATAATATTGGTAGCGTGACCGGTGGACGACTGCCTGATGATACCCAGCACAGGGCGTTTGCCCATAGCTGTATAATATTCGGTGATCATCGACATCAGTGTACCTACAACAAGGCCGACGACAATTGCACCATAAACGCCATCTTTGGTAAAGTGCGATGCCCCGCCCTTTAATACACCGCCGGTATCATCACGCAGCATGTGAAATTCGCCGTCGGGCAACATCCATTGCACAACAAAATAAGTGGCGATGGCGGTAAATATAATTGAGGCCCAGTTACCTATATTCAAAGCCTTCTGTACGCTATCGGTTTCATTTTTTATTTTAACAAATGATGCCCCTACAATAGAAAACAGTAAACCTACGCCTGCAATTACCATTGGTAATAATACCGGGGCAATACCTCCAAAGTTATCGTTATGTGAAACGATTTCGCGGCCTAAAACCATCGTGGCCAGCATCGTGGCCACATACGATCCAAAAAGGTCGGCACCCATACCGGCCACGTCTCCTACGTTATCGCCAACATTATCAGCAATAGTAGCCGGATTACGCACATCATCCTCCGGAATGCCCGCTTCAACCTTGCCCACTAAGTCTGCACCTACGTCAGCAGCTTTGGTATAAATACCCCCGCCAACACGTGCAAACAACGCGATAGATTCAGCGCCTAACGAAAATCCGGCAAGCACATCCAGCGCCTTTGCCATTTCTTCGCCGTTTACATTGCCGCCTACATTTTTAACATAGATAGTATAAAAAACAATGAACAACGACCCTAAGCCAATGATGGCCAAACCGGCAACGCCCAAACCCATTACCGTACCGCCGGTAAACGAAACTTTTAAAGCCTTGGCCAAACTGGTTTTAGCGGCCTGGGTTGTGCGAACGTTTGCCTTTGTAGCGATGCGCATCCCTAAAAATCCTGCAAAAGCAGAAAGAAACGCGCCTACCAGGAAAGAAACAGCAATTACCGGGCTCGAAGTTACCACGGTGGTGCCTGACCATGCCAGCAGGATCATGGCCAGCACCACAAAATAGCTCAGTACTTTCCACTCAGCCTTTAAAAATGCCATGGCACCATCGGCAATATAGCCTGCAAGCTGGTTCATGCTTGCGTCGCCGGTTTCCTGTTTGGTAACCCATGCCGCCTTAATTGCCATCGCTATGATGCCGATGATCCCGAAAACTGGTATTAAATAAATCAGGTAAGTGTTTAATAGATCCATATTAAAAAATTGGGGTGAATGTTTGTTATAATTTTAAAAAGTGTGCAAATATAATTGGTTGGGTGCAAATTAGTAAATTAATTTCTTTACAATAGCCTGTCAATTACAAAGTTTTTTGACTAGTTTAGAACTTTAAACCTAAAACAATTAATGGAACAGAATCCGGAACAACCAAAAATGAAACATCAGCTTGGCCTGCTCGACGGCACTATGCTTGTTGCAGGCTCGATGATCGGCTCGGGTATTTTTATAGTAAGCGCAGATATTACGCGCGATGTGGGTTCGGCGGGATGGCTGATATTTGTGTGGCTTATTACCGGGTTTATGACGCTAACAGCTGCTGTAAGCTATGGCGAGTTAAGCGCAATGTTCCCTAAAGCGGGGGGGCAATATGTTTATTTAAAAGAATCCTACAACAAATTGATCGCCTTTTTATATGGATGGAGCTTTTTCGCGGTGATACAAACCGGTACCATTGCAGCGGTTGGCGTGGCGTTTTCAAAATTTACTGCATATCTGATACATCCTGTGAGTGAGGATCATATTTTATTCCCATACGATCATTATTTAAAAAAAGGTGAGGTACTTACTGGCTTTCATCTAAGCGCCGCACAACTTGTTTCAATTGGTATTATACTTTTGCTAACGTTCATTAATACAAAGGGCGTTAAGAGCGGAAAAATCATCCAGAATACTTTTACTTTAACTAAGTTGGTGAGTTTATTTGGGCTCATTATCTTCGGATTGGTTGCTCTTAAGCCAGATGTTTGGCACGCTAACTGGAGCAATGCCTGGGATATGCATGGTCTAAGCGCAGACGGCAGCGTTGTAAGCCTTACTGTCGCCACGGCTCTTGGGGCAATTGCCGCTGCGATGGTTGGCTCTATTTTCAGCAGCGATTCATGGAATAACGTGACGTTTATTGCCGGTGAGATGAGTAACCCTAAACGTAATATAGGCTTAAGCCTGTTTTTGGGCACATTGATCGTTACCATTATCTATATATCTGCCAATGTGGTGTACACGGGGGTATTGTCCATGCACGATATCGCAACTGCCGATAAGGACCGGGTGGCGGTAGCAGCGTCTCATGTTATATTTGGTAACATAGGAACAAAAATTATTGCCGTAATGATCATGATCTCCACATTCGGTTGTAATAACGGGCTGATAATGGCGGGAGCAAGGGTTTATTACACTATGGCCAAAGATGGGCTATTTTTCAAGAAAACCGGAACGTTGAACAAGTTTGCTGTGCCTGAATTCGGTTTATGGATACAAGCTGTCGTAGCATCTATCCTATGCTTAAGCGGACGATACGGCGATCTGCTGGATATGATCTCGCTGGTTGTTGTTATATTTTATATACTCACAATAGCAGGTATTTATATTTTGAGAGTTAAACAGCCTGATGCTGAAAGGCCTTATAAGGCTTTTGGCTATCCCGTATTACCTGCTATTTATATCATTTTGGGATTGGCATTTTGCATTCTGCTTCTAATTTATAAACCGGAGTATTCGCGCGGCGGCTTGTATATCGTTTTAGCCGGGATACCAATTTATTATATTGCGAAAAAATATTTGAAGAATGACGATAAAGCGGATCTGGCTTCTTAGTTTACTTTTTATTTCGGGGAATACCTTTGCCCAGCAGCTGCAGCAAAGGCTACAAACTGCTTTTAACAGGCTGCAGGCTGATAGCCAGTGCAAATACGCATCTGCTTCGTTAACCGTATTGGATGCCAAAACTGGGGAACAGGTGTTTGCTGTGAACCCCAATATGGGCCTGGCAACCGCCTCGACGCTAAAGGTAATAACCTCCACTACCGCTTTTAATTTATTAGGGAAAGACTTTCAATACCAAACGCAATTTGGTTATACCGGTTTAATAGCCGCCGATGGAACATTGAACGGCGATGTAATTATTAAAGGCGCGGGAGACCCAACACTTGGCAGCTGGCGGTATGAAAGCAGTCACGAAAATCATATCTTGAGTTTAATGGTTGATGCGCTGCAAAAGGCAGGGATAAAAAAGATTAATGGCCGTGTTGTTGGGGATGACTCTGTTTTTGGCTCGCAATCCATCCCGGAAGGATGGATATGGATGGATGTTGGCAACTATTATGGCGCGGGCACATCCGGCCTTTGTTGGCGCGAGAATCAGTTTGATATAAAGCTGAGAACAGGCCGGGTTGGCAGCCAGATCGGCATATCGCATGAAGTACCGGGTATGCCCTACCTTACTTTTAAGAGCGAACTACTAAACGCGCCCAGCGGTACAGGCGACGACGCGTACGCTTTTTTGCCAGTTAACAGTAACCTGATGTACCTGCGGGGGACATACGCGGAAGACCAAACTAAAAAAAGTATATCCGTGGCCCTCCCCGACCCTGCTTATGATGCCGCTTTCCGTTTAGCCGATACGCTAAAACGTTTAGGGATCCTGGTAAGCGGCGACCCTGAATCTACAGGTACATTAACTGCCAAAGGATTGCAAGCAGCGCCGATCGCCACAAATTTAACCACCATTTTATCCCCTCCTTTGAGTAAGATCATTTACTGGCTCAACCAAAAAAGCATAAACCTATATGCTGAACAATTACTGAAAACCATCGCCTGGAAAGCCGGCAAACAACCCACTACTCAAAACGGCGTCGAAGTTGAGCAGGATTTTTGGAAAGCACGCGGCATTGACCCACATTCGTTAAATATTGTTGACGGCAGCGGCCTATCACCGGGCGACAGGGTGACTACCTTAACCATGGCAACGGTATTGCAATCGGCCAAGTCAGCAACCTGGTTCCCTGATTTTTATGAAAGCCTGCCGGTTGCTAATGATATGAAGATGAAAAGCGGCCTTATACTCAACGTGCTTACCTATGCCGGGTATCAAACTTACAAAGGACGGGAGCTTTGTTTTTCAATTATGGTGAATAATTTTAGCGGCAGCAGCAAGGAGATCAAAGAGAAGATGTTCAGGGTGCTGGATGAAATGAAGGCCCCCTAACCCCCTGAAGAGGGAACTGTTGACTTGGAGACGCAATATATTGCGTCTCTCTACTGCCCATGTTTTATCGTAAACGCATCCAAAATATCCATCAACACCACCGCCTCGTCAATCGAACATGGGTTTGGCCCTTCATCATTAAAATAGGCTACTATCTTCTCAATAAAGGGCTGCTGGATATGTTCGGGATGAGTGAAGGTGAGGGTTTGCTCTTCCTCATCTGTTTTCCAGTGGATGTAGGTGCCGAAAAATGGGAAGGTGATCTTTCCTTTGGTGCCAACAATCTCGCAGGTATCGGCGGTTTGGTTTTCGGCAACGTTAAAGCACCAGGAGCCATTTACCACTACCTTATTTTTAAATAATATTTCGCCGCAAACATGGTCGTCGGCTGGTGTCAAACCAGATTGGTTTAACGAAAAGCCGTGATATTTTTTGGGTTCGCCGAAATAAAAAAGCATCAGGTCGAGCTGGTGGGGAGCAAGGTCGTGGAAGTAACCGCCGCCTGATAGCTCCGGCAGTACCCGCCAGTTTGTTTCCGTATCCGCAACCAGGTCCGGCTGCGCTGTTTTCCACATTCTGATCTGTACAGTGCGCACATCGCCTATCAGTTTGCTTTCGAGCAATTGTTTTACTTTCAAAAACATAGGCAGCGCCCGGCGGTAGTGGGCGACCGTTAATTTTTGGCTGGGGTGCTGCTTAACAGCTTCTGCAATTTGCCGCGCTTCTGCGGCGTTCCGGGTAACCGGCTTTTCAACATATACATTAAAACCCCTGTTAAGGGCAGTTATGGCATATTCCGTGTGGGAAGCTGGAGGTGTGGCAATATAAATGGCATTAATGCCAGGGTTATTCATCAGCTCATTTGCATCACTGTACCACTGGCTTACGCCATGGCGGTGGGCATAGTCAGCAGCCTTTTCAGCATCGCGGCGCATTACGGCTACAAGGCTGCTGCCGGTAATCTTGTTAAACGCCGGGCCGCTTTTTCTTTCGGTTACATTGCCGCAGCCTATTATTCCCCAGTTGATGGTGCCCATGTTTTATTACATGGTAGAGACGTGATGCATCGCGTCTCTACGATTTCTATTTCAATATATCCTCAATCTTTGCTAATTCTTCTGCCGAAAATTCAATATTATCAAGGCATTTCAGCGAATCAGCTAATTGCTCTGGCCGGCTGGCGCCGATCAATACGGATGTTACCCTATGGTCTTTTAACAACCACGACAGGGCCATTTGTGCCAGCGTTTGGCTGCGTTTAATTGCGATATCGTTTAATTTCCTCACCTGGCTTACCCTTTCATCTGTTACCTGGCTTTTTTGTAGAAAACCGGTTGATTTTGCAGCCCTTGAATCTTCGGGAATACCATGCAAATATTTATTGGTCAGTAAGCCCTGCGCCAATGGCGAAAAAGGGATACAGCCTACGCCATCTTTTTCCAAAACATCCAGCAAACCGTCTTCAACCCAGCGTTCGAACATGGAATATTTTGGCTGGTGGATAAGGCAGGGCGTGCCCAGTCTCTTTAAAATAGCAATCGCCTTGTCTGCTTCGTCCGCCGGGTAATTGGAAATACCTGCGTATAAGGCTTTACCCTGCCGCACGATCAGGTCCAGGGCACTCATCGTTTCTTCTAATGGTGTGTCCGGGTCAGGCCGGTGATGATAAAATATATCTACATATTCCAACCGCATCCGTTTAAGGCTTTGGTCAAGACTTGACACTAAATATTTTTTCGAGCCCCATTCGCCATAAGGCCCATCCCACATCAGGTAACCGGCCTTGCTGGAGATGATCAATTCATCGCGGTAGCCGTGGAAGTCCTCGGCAAGCAGGCGCCCAAAATTTTCTTCGGCCGATCCCGGCGGCGGGCCATAGTTATTTGCAAGGTCGAAATGGGTAATGCCGCTATCGAAAGCCAGGTGTAAGATTTTCCGGAAGTTTTCGGCAACATCCACATGCCCGAAATTATGCCACAAACCCAGCGAAACAGCCGGAAGTTTGATGCCGCTTTTACCGCAGCGGCGGTACTGCATATTTTTGTATCGTTCTGGTGAGGGTAAGTATGTCATAAAATTTATCGTAGTTTATAACTTAGAGGAAGTAAAAATAGAATATTAAAATTACCAATATTGTAATTTTATTGTTTAAATTGGAAATTTCCAGGCAGGGGAAATAAATAACGATCAACATTATCATCAAAACACATGGCCACCAAAAAACTTTTAATACCCGCGAGGCTGCTTATGCCCATCGGTCTTTTATTAGTAGTACTACCTACGCTAATTAATGATTTTACCAAAGTCCCCGATTTCTTCCGCGGCCTGTTTATTGGAACCGGCATCGTTTTGGAAATTGCCGGTGTTGTATTGCAAAGGCAGGCGGGTAAATCAGTATGTAATGCTTCCCGCCCGGAGGCTGAACTATGATCGTATGAATTGTCAAATAGCCTCCGCCACCACGAAAGTACTTCCTCCAACAAAAACCAAATCATTTTCACCAGCGTTTTGCTGTGCTGACCACAATGCTTCCTTTACTGAAGTATAAGCTTCGCCGTGCAGCCCAAAGCTTTCTGCTTTAAGCTTTAAGCTCTCCGCTTCCAGCCCGCGTGGGATATCCGGTTTGCAAAAATAGTATATGGCGTTTGCGGGAAGTTTGCCCAGTATCTTACTTAGATCTTTGTCGTTCACCATGCCTATTACAAAATGTAACTGGTCAAATTTTACAGCGGCGATATTTTTCAAAACTTCCTGTATCCCTTCCGGATTATGGCCAGTATCGCAAATAGTTAAAGGATGTTTGCTTAGCGTTTCCCACCGGCCGTGTAAGCCGGTTAATGGCCCGACTTTTGACAAAGCCGACTTAAGATGGCCCTCGCTGATCTCAAAGCCGTTCATGCGAAGTTCCCTCACCGCCAGTACCACTGTTTTCAGGTTCTTTACCTGGTAAGTTCCCGTAAGGTCGAGGTGGAAACTCACTTCGGGAAGACGGAAAACAGAGATATCCAATGATTTAAGCGTAACTTCCAAAAGGTGCTCATCCTCGCCTGCCGACAGGTGATGTTCCACTTCCGACAGCAGCTCGGAAGCAAACATTATTTTGCTTTTTTCGAGGTTTGCTTTTTCGATGAAAATGCCGGCAACTTCAGGTTGATATTCACCGATGATAACAGGGATATTGGGTTTGATGATACCTGCTTTTTCAGCAGCGATCAACTGCAATGTATCACCCAAAATATTCATATGGTCCCAGCCGATATTGGTAACGATGGACAGGAGCGGCGTAATAATATTGGTCGAATCCAAACGGCCGCCCAGGCCAACCTCAATTATGGCAATATCAACCTTTTCGCGGGCGAAGAAGTCAAATGCAAGGGCAACAGTCATCTCAAAAAAGGAAGGACTGACCTCATCAAAGTCACCCTGATGTGCGGCGACAAAAGCAATAACTTCCTCTTCACTTATCATTGCTCCATTGATTCGGATGCGCTCGCGAAAGTCTTTTAAGTGCGGGGAAGTGTATAAACCGGTTTTATAGCCTGCCGTTTGCAATACAGCCGCCAGCATGTGCGAGGTCGATCCCTTGCCGTTAGTACCGGCGATATGTACGCTTTTAAATTTGTGCTGTGGATTGCCGAGCCGCGAACAGAGTTCAATTGTATTATCCAGGTTAGCTTTATAAGCGGATTGGCCAACACGCGTAAATAAAGGCAGCTGGCTGTAGAGATAGTGAACGGTTTGTTTGTAGTTCATGTTTATTGTCCATGGTCAATAGTCCATAGACCATGGCAAATTTAGGTCAATCTTTCTATTTGGCAAACGGTGTAAAGTCCATGGTCGATAGTCCATAGACCATAGCAAATTCGGGTCAATCTTTTTATTAATAATCTATAGCCATGGACCATGGTCTATGGACTACTCAATCCACATTAAACTTTATCACGACCTGGCTTTTTTGTACGCCCGAAGCAGGGGCCGATGAGGTAAGCCTGGAGTTTTTTACTGCGTTTACAGCCCGTTCGATGAGATCGAGGTCGCTCACTCTTGTTTTCCTGTCGGAGTGTGCTTCAATTATGTTACCCTCTGCGTCAATAGTCAGATCAACGACCACTGTGCCGGGGGTACGGCTTGGGTTTCTTATATCGGGATAAACAACAAAGCTCCATTGTGTGCCCTGCAAACCATTCCCGCTGCCGCCGTTGCCATAATTGCTGGCCAGCGGCGAACCATTCCGGCTGCCCTGGTTACCGGGTTTATTTGTAGTGCCATCACCACCACCCGATCCTGCTTTTGACGGCCCCGTGTATAACGCGGCGGTATTTACAACCTCTTTTTTAACCGGCTTCGAAGGTGTTGTGGCTACGGTTTTGCTGGTCTTTTTCGAATTTGGGGCCACTTCCGGCGCGTCTTCAAGATCCTGGGTTGCAACTTTCGTATTGCTGTTATCCACTTGTGTTTTCTGCTCGGTAGGCTGTGCGGGGGTTACTTTTGTTGGTTGGATATGATTGGCCTTGGGCGATACCGACGGTTCTTCAACACTATTGATATCCTTGCCCGATCCTTCGTCTGTAGTGCCGTAATTCACTACCATGCCGCCCGTGCCGTCATCCTGTACAGGTGGATTTTTAAAGATGATAAAATAACATAAAAGCAACATCACAGCAAGTATAATACTTGTTGCTAAAAAAGCTTTTGGATAGTTATTTTCTTCCTGGTGATCCATTGTTGTGAGTGGTGAGCGGTGAGTAGTTAGTAGTGGGTACAATTTTACAACTCACTATTCACTACTCACCACTCACTATTTCGGTATCGTTGCTAAAACGAGTTTTATATTTAATTTATTTGATATATCCATTACTTCAACAATATCCTGTATGGCAACCGTTTTGTCAACATGCAATATGATCGTCAGGTCGGGGGATATTTTTTTATAGCCGGTTAGGGCATCGGGCAGGTCGGCAAGCGCTATTGGTTTGTTATCGACCGTGTATTGAAGCTCTTTGCTGATGGTTACATTGAGCGTTTTTTTCGAGATCGGTTTACCGGACGCCGATTTCGGCAGGAGTAACTTAATCACATTCGGGTTGGTCAGCGTTGCCGCGATCAGGAAAAACAGCAGCAAAAAAAACATAATATCGTTCATTGCCGACGTATGTACCTCTGCAGCGACTCCCCTTTGTCTTTTTCTTAAATTCATTTGCTCGGCTCTTCTAACAAATCAATAAATTCAATGGCATCCGTTTCCAGCCTCAATATCACTTTCTCAACCATAATGTTTAATATATGGTAGCCTACATAAGCCACAATACCTACCATTAAGCCGGCTGCCGAAGTGATCATTTTTACATATAAACCACCAGATATAACGCCAATACTTAAGTTTCCTGATTCGGATATATCGTAAAAAATTTTGATAACCCCGATGATGGTACCTAAAAAACCAAACATAGGCGCAATACCCGCAACAATGCCCAATATGCCAATGTTTTTATCCAGTTTGGATACTTCCAGCTTGCCTACGTTCTCAATGGCGCCTTCAATATCTTTTATAGGGCGGCCGATGCGCAATAAACCTTTTTGCAGCATACGCCCCAGCGGCGTGTTGCTGTTGCGGCAAATGGCTTTCGCCGACTCCAGGTTGCCTGAGAGAATACTGGACCGCACCTGTATCATCAGGTTTGAATCATCTTTCGACGCCTTCCGGATGGTAAAATATCTTTCAAAAAATATAACCAGGCCCAGCACAGCCAAAATACCTATCGGCAACATAACCCATCCACCCTTTACAAGCAGGTCGCCAAAACGAATTTCATGTCCGGGGGCTACTTGCGCCCCCGCGTTTTTGGCAGTATCCAACAGTTTATGCGCTGTATCGGCAGCCTGTAAAAATAATAATGTCATTTTTTAGGGTTTATTTGTAATGGTTTTTCCGCACGCCAGCTTATTTTTCCCGAATTTACCAATGCCCGTCTTACAGAATCAGCTTCTCTTAGGGTGAAATAAGTACCAACGGATATTTTTATAAGCGGGCCTGGTGCATCTGTCGAAATTTTAGCATCAAGACCTCTGGATTTATACTTCTTTATCTCAGTTTCAACTTTTGCTTTTTGCCATTTTTTGAATTTGTTTGCAATTACTTCAAAATGCAATAGTTTAACCGTATCAATCACAGGGACCACAGGAGCACTGGTTATTTCAGCCGCACTTTTCCCGGTTGTTGTCTCTATTGCACTGTCTACTTTCACTGCATGCCTGTAAACCGGCACCGCTGTATCTTCTTTTTTGCCAAGTATTTTATGGTAGACGGCATTCATTTTATTGGCAGCCGGGGGGTAAAATCTATAAAAGCCAAATAATGCAAGTGCAATTACGGTTAATGTTATTAATATGATAACCCACACATTTGCATGTCGTGTGCGCTCCGGTTCCTCTTCAAAATATTGTTGTTCAATATCTTCCTCGTGCGACAAAGGCTGTTCCGGGGGTGGAAATGTTTGGGTAAAAACAGGCTTGGCATCCCCGGGAGATAATGGCCGCCCTAATTTATCCAGGCTAACTTGAGGGTAACCATAAAAAGCAGGATCGGCGGGTATTTTTTCATTCGGTTTAAAAACCAACTGGTCCTGGTCGGTATAAAATAAGCCGAGGTCGGCAAATAAATACTTGCCTCTTGCCGCGTCTTCCCTCAATTTACCGATAAATTTTTCGGCGAAGTATTTGGATGAGGCCAGCGATATATTTTTTTTGTCAGCAACATACTGCACAAAAGTGTCATCATCTTCCCTTAGCTGAGGTACAAATTTGACCTGGTGATGCGGCGGGTAAAATCTGCCTTCTTTGTCGTTATAATATGCATGTATACGTAGCCGTACAAAATAGCCGAGGCCCGGCACGCTTACTTCATCATGCTGTCCCAATAGTTCACTTAAATAATCAGCTAAATTCATTTTGCTAAAAGTACGGTTTATTATAAACTTTAAAAAAGCTTAAAAAGCAAAGCCAACTCCGCCAAATATATTAAATCCGTAGTCAGGATAATATAACCAGGTTTGATTAGTTCCGTCTAATAAATTATTAACGTTTACAAAAACAGATATTTGTTTGGTAACCTTATAATCAACGCTTCCGCTAATGTCAGCAAATGCGCTAATCCTGGATGGCGCCGGATTGCCCGCAACAGCAGGATACGGATCAAGCGTAGAACTCCTGATCAGCAGGGTCCCTTTAATGTCGATCTTGTCATTAATATGCAATGCTGTACCTCCCGTGATTTTATATTTTGGCAGGTTCCACGGTTCGGCGACAGTAGCCATTTGATAATTTTTATATTCAAAGCGGCCAAAAATATCCACGTCTTCTGAGGCTTTATAGTCCAGTTCGGCGTTTAAGCCGCTTATGCGCGAACTGCCGTTATCGTAGATCACCTGGAACCTGTTATACCCTTTTGTAAAATCAAAATTGCTTACAAACAACGGCATATCTTTCACCATATTGCGGAAAATAGTTGCTTTAAAACTTAAGCCCGGCGCTATTGTCCCTTTTAAACCAGCGGCAACGTCTAACTGGTCGACGGAGTTTTTGATATTGACATCCTGGCCTAGAAATGGATTTGCCGTGTAAAAATCGCGCAGCGATGATTTATTGACATCGCCTTTAGCTTCAACAAACAGGCGGACATATTTCGGGATCACCTGGAATTCTAATTTCGCGGCCGGGAAAATATGGAGCGAGGAGGTGTATCCAAATTGGTCAACGATGTTTATACCCGCGTCTATTTTATAATTATCACCCTGGAATTTTATGTAGGGATTAAGCCTGACGAGACTGTTGTTATAGTTATACAAACTATCCTGTTGTGTGCTCAGGTCGAGTGAGCCGCTTAAACCCGCATAAAACTGGTGAATAGTTTCGTTTAAAAATCCAGATAGCACCACATTGCTTTCTTTAGCCTGGTAAGCATCCCTAAACGAATAACCCTTTAGTTTTAAGGCGTAAGTAAAATCATTTTCAACATCCTGGTAGTTTTTCACAAGCTCGCCTTCAGCCCCAATGGTACTGAAATGTTGTTTGTTCGCCTGCAAATTTACCGGCCTGACTTTCGAAGGGTCGAAGCCGTAAAAATAATTACTGCTGTAATTATAGTCTATCCGCCCGCTCACTGAATTTACTTCTCCTATACTTTTGCCAAATACCCCCACTTGTTCTTTGGCCGAGTTTTGGTCCAGTATTGAACCCGCCTGCGCAAAGTGTTTCAGGTATCCGCCTACCTGTAAAGCCTCGTCACGTCCATTGTTAAAATACGCTTCGCCAAAAGTTGTTTTTAAATTACCCAGGCCAGCTTTGATATAATTATTGGTCAGGTCCGAATCCCTTTCGGCGGGCCTTTTCATAGGGTCCATCCGTTTTATATCGGTATTAAGCTCCAAACGTTTATCTATTGGCGTATAAGTTAAAGGCGCTTTAAAAGGCGTTTTATCATCCAGGTCGGGGTTGATGCGTATTTTAACCGCATCGGCCAATACGGGTTTATAAGCCGTTGTCACCACAATTTCCTGCGACAGGCTGCCACCGGCTGCCTGGCCTGTTTTCTTAGTGGTATCCACTTTTACTTTTGCCGCAGCCTCGCCTAAATTTTTAGCATTGGCTTTTTGCTGGGTCGCATTGGCTTTTGCCGGTCTTTTGCTGGTCACTTTTGCCGCCGGTTTTTTAGCTTTGGCTTTAGATTTGTTTTGCGCACCGGCAGTAACACAGAATAATGCTAGTATTAAGGTAAGCAGCGTATATATATATTTAAATTTCATTGCCTGTCTCCCGTTATTCTTTGTTACCCTGTTTCTTCACCTTAGTACTGTCAGATTTTTGCCCCGTTTTATCCTGCGGTGATAATTGCTCCAGCTTTTGTTTGGCCGTTGGTAAAATATCATCGTCGCCTTTGTAATTGTCAATTACACTTTGGAGCGTTGCCTTAGCCTGGAAGGTATCTTTTAGCGCCAGGTAATTATCGGCAAGCAAAATAAAAGTTTTGGTTACCCAGTAATCGTAGTTTGGCAGGTCCTTTACCAGGTCGAAACAGGTTTTTTGTGAGGCTTTGTAATGTCCTTTTAAGTATTCAACCCTGGCGATGTTGTATTTTGCCTGGGCTGCCGAAATCGTTTTTGTATTGGTTACTGTATAATTAAATTCCTTTACCGCGGTGGTAGTATCTCCTTTTTGCAGGTAAGCCAGACCGGCGTATAAACCCGTTTTAAATTTATCTTCCTGCGATGATTTTTCATTTTCGCGGACAAGATTAATATAGTTTAGGGCATCATCAGGTAATTCCATCTGTTCATAGCAGATCAGCAGGTTATTGATAGCAAAAGTGTAATCGGCTTTGTATTCCGAATTTGTTTCAAGCTTTTTCAGGAAAACTACTGCCTCATTATATTTTTTCTGGCCAATATAAAGTTTGGCCATGCTGATCAATGATTGCTCAGTGTAAGTGCTCGTCCAGTCATTTAATATCACATTGTAGTCTACAATGGCGTCGTCGGGCCTGTTTAAGTTAACCAAACTCTGGGCCCGGATAAATCTTGCTTCTTTTTCATAGATTGGTTTGGTGGGGAATTTATCAAAATAAGCATTTACCGCGCCCACGGTGCCCTGCCACTCACCCTTTAAATACAGGTTGTTGGCAGCGGTGTACATAATATTTTCCCGGTCAGCCGCCGAGTAGTTTGCAATGGGAACAGTCGCCGCATAATTAATAAAAGTTGCGGCATCACCTTTATCGGTGTATATTTTTTCAATTTGTTTGAGGGCAAGTTTCGCTTCCTCGGTTGATGAATAATCCTTCACTACGCGTTTAAACGATTCAATAGCGAGGTCATCATTCCCTGCATTATAATCAATAAGGCCGACAGTAACCAGGGCGCGGGGAACATAGCTGCTGGTGGGGTACTTTTGTATCATATCCAGCAGGCCGCTTTTTGCTTTAACACTATCGCTCTTTAAAAAATAGGTATACGCTATTTCAAATGAAGCATCATCGGCATAATCAGATTTTGGGAACTTACTTAATACATCGCCCAAAGTATTGATCTTGGTATCCGGCGACCCTTGCAAACCCTGGATCATGCCCCGCTGAAACAGCGCATAGTCTTCGCCCGCACTGTTCTGTGCAATTATCTTGTCATAGTATTCCAGAGCCCTGCTATAATTTTTCAAAACAAAATAGCTATCGCCCAGGCGCGTCACGGCATCGTTTATGGTGTTTGGGTCGGTTTCATCCCCATTTAAAAACTTCTGGAAATAAGTTGCCGCTGTTTTGTACTTTTCGCCGCCAAAAGCAGCGTATGCAAGGGCATAATTTGCATAATTGTAAACCGGTATTTCGGCCGCATCGGGAAGGTCAAAAAACTTTTCAAACGTTTCAACCGATTCATCGTACTTGCGTACTTCGTACATCGACTCGGCCATCCAATACGTGGTTAAGGCCTGGATATGGGGATCAACCGGGTTTTTTAACGACCGAAGGAAAATCCCAATGGCGTTTTCAAACGCACGTTCGTTATAAAATTCAAGGCCCCGGTAGTAAGTTACTTTTTGATAAGCGGCTATGGCGCTGGGCGTTTTATTTGGGATGGGCTCCAATATATCAACCGCCTCGGCGTAATTATGCGAATTAAGGAGTTCCTCACCCAATAAAATTTTCACCTCGTCATTGCGTTTTGACCTAGGATAGTTTTTTAGATATAATCTCGTTGCGTTGAGCGCCTGTGTATTAAAATCAAGCTCATAGGACAATTTTGCATACTGGTATAAGGCGTCTTCCTGCAGTTGTTTGTCAAAATCAAGCCTCGAAGCCGCAAAAAATGCATTCCGTGCGCTCTGCTTATCGTTCATTTTCAGGAAAACATCACCCAGCGTATAATTACCGTTCTGGCTATAAACGTCATTTGCCTGCTGCAATTTCTCAAGCTCGGTTGCGGCCTTTGGGTAATTGGCCACCTTGTAATAGGTATAACCCATTTGATAGCTATCCTGCGTATTTTGGGTCTGGCCCAGGTCTTCATCTTCGAAACGACCGTAATATTTGGCCGCATCCGGGTAGTCAGCTTTAGCAAAATAAGATGCGGCTATAATGCGCAGCATTTCCTTTTCATTTTGCTGATGGGTGCTGTTAATAATGGGCACCGCATATTTGATCACGTCGTCATAGCGGTTATCTAAAAAATATACGGCTGTAATATAGTATGGATAGCTGCTTTCATATTTTTTTGAATTTTTTAACCTTTCAAAATTTGCCAGCGCCAAATGGTAGTCTTTGTTCAAATAGGCGATATAAGCAAAATAATAAATGGCATCATCCATAAACGGCGAGTGCTTGCCCTTTACTTCGCTAAAAAGCCGTTGGGCATTTTTGTAATCGTTTGTTTCAAAATAAGCATAGCCTTTGCGGAACTTATACTCGGTATTATCGCTGCCTGTTAAATCGTCAGCTTCTATATTATTAAACCATTGTATAGTTTCGGGATACTTTTCCTGTTTGCTGTACGATCGCCCTATTTGAAAATAGGCCAGTTTTGTAAGCGGATTTTCGGGGTGTTCTTTAATAAACCTCAGGAACATGCTCTCAGCATCATCATTTCCTAATTCAAGCGCGCATAATGCCTCATAATATTGGGAGTTTTCTTTTATTAACGATAAACCTGATTCAAATTGGGGCTGTGTGCTGGTTTGAAGTCTTGATTTTTCAACCAGCCGGAATTGTTCGGCAGCCGCAACATATTTACCTTTATTGAGCAGTTCGGTACCGGTATGAAAAGCATTGTAAACCTGGAATGATGGACTTTGCTGGGCGTATAGTTGTATTACAAAAAATAGGGGAACAAAAAAGACGATGTATTTTAGTCTGATCATAAAGTGCGAACTAACGATTGGCGAAATTAGCGAAACGCAAAAACGAATTCCACAATAGTAATTCACATTATGTGGAGAACATTGGTTTTTTAACGACAGCTAAATAGTGTATGGTATGGGTGTGGAAAACTTTAAAAGTTGTTAAGAAGTCTTACGTAGTGCCGCAATACTTGCGTCTCGAACCGGATTTTAAAATTAATCCCGGATGCTATTGTTGATTGAGGATGCAAAATATTCCATCCTTGCAAAACGTTATTGGTTTAAATAATGAAAGATAAAGATTTCAACCTGCAAACCCGGTATTTCCTGTTATTGATATTTGTCGTCTTACTTTGTACAGGCATTCAATCTTCCGCAAAACAAACGAGCGGCATTATTTTGAAGGACGAGCAGGTGCCCATAACGCCTAAAGAATTTTACATAGCCAATGTAATCGACGATCGCGACGATCGCAGTGCTGTCGCCTGGCTACTACCGGCTGCAAGTAAAGAAAATCAGCCTAAAACATACCCTGTTGACCTCCAGGGTGGCGGTTTTATTGCTATAAAACAATTTATCAGCCATAATCTCCCTTGTAATAAAGCATTAACGCCGGTTATCATCAATCTTAAAAAATTTATGGTAACTGAATCCGCTTTGGCTGGCGGGCTGGTGCAGGGGCATATCGCTATACTAATGTCGTTCAACCTGCAACAAAAAGATACGACGATACACCTGCTTGATTATAAAGGCAATGCTGCCTATACCCGCAATGCCGGGCCTCCCCAGGATATAGAACCAACTTTAAGGCATACGCTTGAAAATGGTTTGGTTTACTTAAATACATGGATTGACCAGCAGGCCGGCACTAATATTAAACTTGCAAAGGGAGTAAAAGTGACGTTTAAAGATTATGAAGAAAAACCCGAAGGTGATAGTGTTTATTATACTGTTAACCGGCCCTTAACTTTGGATGATTTTAAATCTAAGATACCAGCCAGGCGGTTTGATGCCGAAGTATTTCCGGGTTTGGGATATGATGAACATAAAGAGATAATAAAAGGAATAATCCATGTTAGCTTAGCCATGAAAGTATATTTACCTAAAAGCGCAAGCTGGATAAGGGACGGCAGCCGTAATGATTATACGCTGAATCATGAGCAACGACATTTTGATATCGTAAAAATAGTAGCCGAACGTTTTAAACAGAAGATAAATGCTGCAAATTTGACGGTCGATAATTACGAAGGCATTATTAATTTTGAGTATCTTGAAACCTACCGTGAAATGGATAGCTTGCAAAAACAATATGATGCCGAAACCAGGCACGGCGATGACCCATCGGCGCAAAAGCAATGGAATGAGAAGATTGATAAGGAATTGAAATCGTATGGTGTCAGGAGGTGATGGTCGCTGGTCCTTTGAAATGGACAGAGAAGTTAATAATTTTAAAGCATATTTGAGCAACAATCCGTAGTAATTCAGGTTATAAATAAACCATTCACTCAATCACCCCAATCAACCACTCACTACCCCACCCCATGCCCACTATTTACGATCGGTTAACAGCATTTAATAAGAACAGGTTGCCGGATATGTTGAAATTGAAATACAAAGCTATGTCGGCAAATGTTTTCAGATTTTATAGAGGTACCTGTCACTTATTTTACGAAGATCTGTCTGTTGCTGATATTCTGCCGGCGTCACCTGTAACCTGGATCTGCGGGGACCTGCACATCGAAAACTTTGGCAGCTTTAAAGGGGATAACCGGCAGGAATATTTTGACCTGAACGATTTTGACGAAGCATTGCTCGCCCCGGCATCATGGGAGCTTTTACGCATGCTAACAAGCATATTCATTGCATTCGACAGCCTGGAACTCAGCGAAGAGGAAGCTTTAAAAACTGCGCAGCTGTTTTTAAACAGCTATTCGTCAACCTTAAAAAATGGCAAAGCAATAAGTATCGACCCGCGTACTGCCCAGGGCATTGTACATACATTTTTGGCAACTGTTGAAAAGCGCAAACAAAAAGAGCTGCTAAAGAAACGTACCCAGGGGAAAAAAAGTAAACTTACCCTCCTGCTTGACAACGAACGGCATTTTAAGGTAAATGAGCCGTTAAAGACGGAATTAGCTAATTTTATTGACGACACGATGCAAAACAGCAAACATGCCTGTTATGAGTATAAAGTACAGGATTGTATTTTCAGGCTAGCTGGTACAGGAAGTGTGGGCGTAAAAAGGTATTTGTTTTTAATGAAAAGCATGAATACTAAAAATAAATACCTGCTGCTCGAAATGAAACAGGCATTGCGTTCGTCGCTTCACCCTTATATAAAAATCCGGCAGCCAGGTTGGGGATCGGAGGCTGAAAGGATTATCGCCATACAGGAACGAATGCAAAATATGTCGCCGGCGCTATTGAGCCCCGTGGTTTTTAAAAATGAACCCTATGTATTGAAACAGATGCAGCCCACCGAAGACAAGATAAACTTTGAGCTGTTAAAATACCGTTATAATGAAATTGACAAAGTAATTAACGATATGGCAGTGTTAACAGCTTCGGCCCAGTTGCGCAGTGGCGGCAGGCAGGGTTCTGCTATAATTGATGAACTTATTGCCTACGGACAAAACAATTATTGGCACGAGAATATAATAAAACGCGTATTACAATATACCGCAAAAGTAAAAAATGATTATAAGGAGTTCATAGCCGGGTATGAGAAGGGAAAGTATTAAATGACTTTTTAGATCTCAAGAGCATGAACCACGAACTCACTTCAGCCTCGCTTTTAAAAATTCAATAGAATAACCAAATGCTTCTTTGGTTGCGGTGCTGTTGTATATTGGGTTGCTCGGATTGGCAAAACCATGGTCGGCATCGTATTGGTGCAGGTACAGTTTTTTACCGGCGGTTTTCATATCATCGCCAAATTTGGCAACTACTTTCGGGTTTATCCATTTGTCGAGATTGGCAAAGTTGCCCAGTACATCGCAATTAAGCGTTTTCAGGCGGTTAATATCCTGTTCGGGCATGCCATAGTACATAATACAGCCTGCGGCCTGTTTGCCCGCAAGCAGGGTGGCCTGCAAACTCCAGCCGCCGCCAAAGCACCAGCCTATGGTAGCAATATGCGCTTTAGGGCCGGCGTAGGTTATAGCGCCATTGATGATGGCTTTTGCACGGTCTTCCTTTACGGCCTGCATCAGCTTGCCGGCATCTTCGCGGGTGGTGGCAACCTGGCCATCGTAAAGGTCAAGATCGATGATGTTTACGTTGCCGAGGTCGTTGTAAATTTTTTCGGATTCTTTTTTAACGAAATCGTTAAGGCCCCAAAACTCATGGATAACCAGTATATAGTTATTTGTCGGGTTTTTTGCCTTTAACTCGTAAGCGTCGGCATCCTTGCCGTCCGGTGTTTTGTAATTGATGGATTTGCCGATACTGCTTTGAAAATGAAATTTCAAAGGATTCTTGTGCGACCGGATAAATTCCTTGCTGGAAGCCAGCATCGCGAATTGCTGTGTGGCCGATGTTTTACTGCAGCAAACTACTTTGGTTTGACTGAATGCAAATACGCCGCTAAAAACAAGCAGCGTTAACAGGAAAAGTTTTTTCATGATAATGATATTTTTTGGTTGAGTTAATTCGCGTTTAATAAATGTTTGAACAACCAATATTACGGTTAATTTGTTTTATTTGGATTTCACCGATGATAAAAATTGATTTCACCGATTGTTTTGTGTCCATAGTCCATGGTCGATAGTCCATAGCATTCTATCCTGGGCACTTAGTCTTATGATTTCACTACTGTAAATGACTTCATCGATTTAATATTCGATCAGCCAATTCAGGCATCGAAATTGCGACTTCCGAAATCTTAACCATACCTTTATCACATGGAACCTGAATTCATCACTTATCAAAAATTCAACGACCCTGCGTTTGCTGAAGAACTGACAGCACAATTGGACGAACATGGTATAAAATATCTTGTTGAAGAAGAATCATTCAGGTTCGATCCTTCACTTGTTTTGAGTAATGCCCCCAAAGAATATGCGGTAAAAATTAAAAGTGAAGATTTTGAAAAGGTGAACGATCTGTTAAAGCTAAACGAAGCAAAAAACGTTGAAGGGGTTGAAAAGGATTATTACCTTTTTAGCTTTACCGATGATGAATTGATGGAAGTGATTACTAAAGCGGATGAGTGGAGTGCATTTGACGTCGTACTCTCACGCAAAATACTTATTGACAGGGGAAAGGCGATCAGTGACAATGAAATAACGCAAATACATGAACAAAGGGTAGAGGAGTTAAGAAAACCGGATCCTCCGCAAACTTTTTGGATAGTTGTTGGCTATGCAGCTTCACTATTAGGTGGGGTAATAGGAATATTCATAGGCTGGCATATTTATACATATAAAAAAACGCTGCCCGATGGAGAGAGGGTTTACGGATACACCGGGCGGGACAGATGGCACGGCAGAGCGATATTTTATTTATCAATTGTGGTTTTTGCAGCGGCTATTATAGTTTACAAAATAGTGCCAATATTTAGTAACGACTAACAAGTCTGATAGTAATCAGCATGACATAAGGGTAAGTGTTTGTTGAAAAAAAGAATTAAATCTAAAATCGTAATTCGTAAATCTAAAATCTCAATCCTATAACTTTTTAAGCGAGACAAACAGTTCCGCCTGTAGTTTCCATGTGGTATCAATTTTTCGCCACATGGCCGAGTAATTGCCGCCTTTACTATAGGAGTTTTTTGCCGTCCATGTGCCGGTTTCCCAGGCCATTTTACCATCGTCGCCAATAGTAATTGTAATTGGGGTGCGCACGTATACTACGGTTTTATTGGTTTTAAATAATGCCTTCCAACCGGCAATTATGGTATCCCTGCCTCGTAAAGTAGTGCCCCTGCCAATGGTCTGAACAAAGTCCGATAACCAGTATTTGGAAATTCCATCAATATTGTGCCTGGCAATGGCTGCGTTCGAGGCGGCCCTTGATGCTTTAATGACCGCAACATCGCCCTGTTGACTATTTTGTGCAAAGACTAACTGGACCGGAAACAGCAGTGTAAGGATGATCAGGTATTTAAACATGGTATCAAATATTTATTTCAAATTTCGCTACTATATTTAACCTTCCTTATAAAAAAATAGAAGGTGTCAATCCTGGCAGTTGTTCGTCTCTGCTCTTTTGAAGACTGGTAGTAAACGTCGATATAAATTGAAAGACTGGCTGATGCGGTAGTACCTCCAAATGTCAATGTAAGTTCGTCAAAATCTCCTGTATTAAAGAAACCGAGCCATTTATAGCGTTCGAAAAACATGCCTTTTTCCATCAAATAGGGAATAATGTTTTTTCTGAGTGCCCTATGAATAGTTGCCCAAATAATCCAGGCGTTTAATAAAATAACGACAATAAATGCTGATATGATTATAAGTGTCATAAGGGTAGTATTAGGATAAGCTGCAATTTACAAAAATAGCTGAAGCCCGTTATACCTTATTAAGAATCCTGTGGATTTTTTCAGCCTCATGACCATTGAAATCCTATCCCAAAATTTCCTTGATATCCTCCACCGACAACGATTTAATAAAGCTTTCCTCAGTAGTGATCAGCGCCCTTGCCACGCTGAGTTTGCGCTGCTGCAGGGCCAGTATCTTTTCCTCGACAGAATCTTTGGTGATGAATTTGTAGATAAACACATTTTTTGTTTGGCCGATGCGGTGTGTACGGTCGATGGCCTGTTGTTCAACGGCAGGGTTCCACCAGGGGTCGAGGATGAAAACGTAGTCGGCTTCGGTGAGGTTAAGGCCCACGCCGCCGGCTTTTATCGAGATGAGGAACACCCTTGTTTCTTCATCCTCCTGGAATTGTTTTACCACATCGCCGCGGTTTTGGGTGCTGCCGTCGAGATATACATAAGGTATATTTTCGTTGTCGAAATAATCCCTGTAAATATTCAGCTGCCTTACAAACTGCGAAAATATCAGCACTTTATGGCCGCCCTCAAGCACGTTGGCAAGCGTATGCACTACGTTCTCAAACTTGCCCGAATCCCCTTCGTACTCCTTGTCGATCATCACCGGGTGATTGGCAATTTGCCGCAGTTTTATCAGGCCCTGTAACACATGGATCTGCTTTTGGGCAAAGGTGCCGTCCTCCAGGCTTTTCAGCAGTTCGTTGCGGTATTCGGATTTTACTTTTTCATAAACCGAGGCCTGCTCTTCGCTCATCTGGCAGTAAAACAGGTTCTCGGTTTTTGGCGGCAGCTCGGGGGCCACCTGTTCCTTGGTGCGGCGCAGCACAAATGGTTTTATTAATGCCTGTAATTTGCGGGCCTTTTCTTCGTCCTTTTTCTTTTCGATAGGCGTTACAAACTCGTTTACGAAGTACTGCTGTATACCCAGCAAGCCGGGGTTAATGAACGACATCTGTGTCCACAAATCGTTCACTGAATTTTCAACCGGCGTGCCGCTCAATATCAGCTTGAACCTTGATTTTAATTCCCTAACCGCCTGGAATGATTTGGACGAAGGGTTTTTTATATTCTGGCTTTCATCCAGTATCACATAGTCAAAAAAGTAGGTGCATAGCAAATCGATATCTATCCGGCTGATGCCGTAGGTGGTGATCACCACATCATAATTGGTAAACACCTCCGGCGATTTATAGCGCAGCGTACCGGTATGCACCATCATCCGCAGCTGCGGCGTAAACTTTTTAGCCTCGTTAAGCCAGTTATAGATCAGCGAGGTAGGCATAATGATGAGCGAGGTGCTTTTGCTGCCCAACGCTTCCGTATCTTCTTTATGTTTTTGCAGCAGGGCCAGGGTTTGTATGGTTTTGCCCAACCCCATGTCATCCGCCAGGCAGCCGCCGAAGTGGTAATTCTTTAAAAAATGGAACCAGTTATAACCGGCGTGCTGGTAGGGCCTTAAATGCCCGACAAAGTGCCGCGGCATGGCAACTTCCTCCAGTTCCTCAAAGTCCGTAAGCTTCTGTAGTTTGCGGCTCATGCTAACGCTGGCCATCTCGCCTTCGGCAAGGTCGTTCAACAGGCCGATATGATGCCGCCGAAGTTTTAGCTGATCGCCGCCTTCGGTAAAATGCAGCAGGTTGCCATATTGCGAGAACCATTTTTCAGGGATCACCGCAATTTCGCCGGAAGGGAGTGTAAACTCTTTTCTATGGTTAAGGATGTGGTTTTTCAGCTGGATAAAAGGGATGCGGTACGTCCCAAAATAAACGAAGGCGTAAATATCAAACCAGTCGTTATTTTCTTTAACCTCAAGGTCTATTTTGCTGCTGCCGAATAAATAACGTTTTTGCCCGCTGGTGTCGGGCTGTTCTATTTCAAACCCCTGGTCGGTGAGTTCATCAAAATGCTGGTTTATCCACTCAAATATGGAAAAGGAATGGTCGGCATCGTCATCAATACCATCAACTTCAAGATTTTTAAATAAAGATGAAGCCGTTTTTAGACCCATGGCTTCCAGCTGGTGAAATTTATTTTTCTCCCACAAAACCGACCGTTTTATGCGGTGAAAAGTATAATTGTCCCCGTCGCGTTCCATGCGCACCGAAACATGCCTTTCATCGCCATACGAAAATAAATAACCCGCGTATTTAAAATTTAACTGCAACTGCGAGGTGCCGCCCTCCACATAAATCGGTTTTAAGACGGGGCGGGCGTCATATTTTTCGGTATTGATAGTAAAGCCCTCCGCATAAACATGGTGCTTTTCGATGAGGGGCACCACAAATTTCTCGAAATAGGATTGTTCCGACGAGCGCGGTATGGCTATATAACGCTTGTTAAGGAAGGGAAGCAGTTTTTTACCTTCTATCTCCTTTTCGAAATAATAAAGGGTATCATCAAGCAGCATCCATGCCGGGTGGTTGCAAATGATCTCGGCATTTTTAAACATAAACTCGATGCGCATGCCCTGGTATTTAATGGTGGGGAAATACCTGATCTCCTCGGCATCGCGCCTGAAATGGAACAGCACGGTAGCAGTTTCGGTGGCGATCTGCAGTTTACGCTCAGCGGGGTAACCCTCCTTGCTCATCAGGTAAACCGATTTGTTCCGCAGCTGGCTTAACACCTCGGCCATGCGTTTTTCTATTTTTGGCCTTATGGTATCAAAAAGCTGCTCGTTAAATATTTTTGTGAAGAACTCGAAGGGCCGTATGGGCTTTTTATAATACTTTTTTATAAGGTTGCCCTGTTCAATTTCGTCGAGTATTTTAACCAGTTTAAGGTCGGTTTCATCAATACAATGGATAAATTCCCTGGCAGTATTGGAGAAAATGCGCTGGTGTGTAAATGAAAACTCCCCGTTTGGGTTAAGCTGAACAATGTGGGGCTCAATTACATACGACAAGTACTCGTGCCTGGCGATGGCATAAATTATCCGGCAAGGTTTTGTACTGTCGACACGTAGCATAGCTTCTGACAAAAAATTTAAGAGAAGCTACATCAACAAAAAATTCAAACGTAATCAGAATTTGCAGTAAGTGGAAATGTTTTGTGTTAAATAATTGTTAACATCTGCGGATGTTTATTGGTTCACTCGTTCATTAGTTAATTGGTATTGGCTTCATCTGTTTGTTAGTGATTTTTAAATGTAAATTAGTGTACAATTTATTTTTTATGACTAAGGAATTCATTTACAATTTTATAAAGCAGCATAAACTTGCTGTGATCTCAACTTTATCAATTGATAATAAGCCCGAAGCTGCTTTGGTTGGTTTTGCAATCTCGAAGGACCTGGAAATAGTTTTTGATACGGTTAAAACATCGCGTAAGTATCCAAATCTTCTCCAAAACCCTGCTGTGGCGGTTGTAATTGGCTGGGATAATGAAACTACGGTACAGTTTGAGGGAATAGCCACAGAATTAACCGGGCCGGAAGCTGGTAATTATAAAGAAATATATTTCGAGGTTTATCCCGATGGCCGCGAGCGTGCAAAAACTTGGCCGCATATTGTTCATTTTAAGATTAGTCCGAAATGGATCAGGTACAGCAATTTTAATGATCCGATGGTGGTTGAGGAGATGAGTTTCTCCGGATGAATGAAACAAGCTAACCAATTGGGCTTGAATTCCGGCAGCGCGTTTTAAATATTATGCAAGCATAGTTTTTGCAAAGTTAATTTAGTTAATTTTGCAGATACTAATCATTCCCTTCATGGAAAGCATCGCGCCATACCACTCAAAATACAAGATCCGTTTTGTAACGGCTGCCTCGCTGTTCGACGGGCACGATGCTACCATAAATATTATGCGCCGTATTTTGCAATCTTCGGGCGCGGAAGTTATCCATTTGGGGCATAACCGCTCTGTAGAGGAAGTGGTAAATTGTGCTATCCAGGAAGACGTTCAGGGCATTGCCTTAACCAGCTACCAGGGCGGCCACGTGGAATATTTTAAATACATGCACGATTTGCTGAAAGAACGCGGGGCAGGTCACATAAAAATATTTGGCGGCGGGGGCGGAGTATTTTTGCCGCACGAGATAAAAGAACTGCAGGATTATGGTATCACCCGCATCTATTCGCCTGATGACGGCCGTACCATGGGTTTGCAGGGCATGATCAACGACATGCTGCGGCAATGCGACTTCCAAAATAAAATAAAACTAAACGGCGAGCTTAAACACCTGCCCCAAAAAGATATAAAATCTATTGCAACCGCGATAAGCATCGTAGAAAACTACCCCAAAGAAGCCGACCACTTTTTATCCGAAATACATAAGATCATCAACAGTAGCCATACACCGGTCATCGGAATTACAGGTACAGGCGGCTCCGGCAAATCATCACTGGTTGATGAAATAGTACGCCGGTTTTTAATGGAGACGGATAAAACACTGGCCATTATCTCGGTCGACCCCTCCAAACGCAAAACCGGGGGCGCCTTATTGGGCGACAGGATCAGGATGAACGCAATTAATAGTCCACGGGTTTATATGCGCTCGCTGGCTACCCGGCAGGCAAACCTCGCATTGTCAAAACACGTGCAGGAAAGCATCGATATCTGTAAAGCAGCCGGTTACGATTTGATCATTGTTGAAACATCAGGCATCGGGCAGTCGGACACGATGATCACTGATTATTGCGATCTCTCCCTATATGTGATGACCCCCGAGTTCGGCGCAGCTATACAATTAGAAAAAATTGATATGCTCGATTTCGCCGACATCGTGGCGCTCAACAAATTTGATAAACGCGGCGCGCTCGATGCCATCCGGGATGTGCGCAAACAATACAAGCGCAACCACCATCTTTTCACCGCTAACGACGAGGATATCCCCGTTTACGGCACCATGGCCTCGCAATTTAATGACCCCGGGATGAATACCCTGTTTTCCGCACTGATGAAAGCGGTGAAAACAAAAACAGGGGTTGATTTTTTTGAGGGCAAAGGCGAAAGGTTAAAGGTAAAAGGCGATGAGTCGGAAAAGATATACATTATTCCGCCGGATAGGGTCCGTTATTTGGCCGAAATTGTGGAAAGCAGTGTCGCGTATATGCAATGGGTAAATGAGCAAAGCAAAATAGCCCAGCAATTATTCCAAATAGAAGGAACAATTGAATTGTTAAAAAATGTAGAGACGCAATATTTTGCGTCTCCGAATGCGGCATCCCCGAAACCCCCGTCAAAAAACTCTACGCCCGTTGACATTTCGTCTTCGAACAAACATTCAGAGACGCAATATTTTGCGTCTCTACAGGATATCCAAAAACACCTAGAAGAACACCTGCACCCCGAATGCAAGCGCCTGCTTAAACAGTGGCCACACACCATAAAACAATATACCGCCGAAAATTTTATTTATAAAGTGCGCGATAAGGAGATCAAACAGCCGCTTTATTATACGTCATTATCTCAACTGCAGATCCCCAAAATCGCTTTGCCTAAATACGAGGCATGGGGTGATATTTTGCGCTGGCTGCTTACCGAAAATTTGCCGGGCGAATTTCCTTATACCGCAGGCGTATTCCCGCTGAAACGTGAGGGCGAGGATCCAACAAGGATGTTCGCAGGTGAGGGCGGTCCCGAAAGGACGAACAAACGATTCCATTATGTGTCGTTGGGGCAACCTGCGCACAGGCTGTCAACCGCTTTTGATTCCGTTACCCTTTACGGGGAAGACCCGCATGCCAGGCCTGATATTTATGGTAAGATCGGTAATTCAGGCGTAAGCATTGCTACACTGGATGATGCCAAAAAGCTGTATTCGGGCTTTGATCTTTGCAGTCCATCTACTTCGGTATCCATGACTATAAACGGTCCCGCGCCTATGCTGCTTGGCTTTTTTATGAATGCAGCGATCGACCAGCAATGTGAAAGATATATCGCCGAACATAAGCTGGAGCATTTGGTCGAAGCGAAGTTTAAGGAGTTGTATGATGATAACGGGCTGGAGCGCCCGACATACCAGGGCCTCACCCAAACCCTCTCCAAAGGAGAGGGCTTAAGAAGCCTCACCCCAACGCTCTCCAAAGGAGGAGGGGATGAAAAGAAAAACAAAAGAGTTAAACAATTTGGTTATGAGACCGGTGATTTGCGTATTTGGGAACTACTAAAGGCAAATTCAAGGGAAAACAGAAAAAATCAGACTGAAGCGGAAAAGGTTTTGTGGCAATTTTTGCGAAATAATCAGATTGGTTACAAGATCAGAAGGCAACACCCTATTGATGGTTATATTGCTGATTTTGTTTGCCTTCCGAAAGGCTTGGTTATTGAAATTGATGGTGGTTATCATGGCGACGAACTTACAAAGGAAGATGATGCAGTGAGAACTGAGGTTTTGAATAGAGAGGGCTTCGATGTGATCCGTTTTTCAAATGATAAAGTACTCGGTGACCCTCAAAAAGTAGTTCAAAGTATAAAGGAAGTGTTAAATAATCAGCCGGACCGGAAAATTTCTTCCTTTAAAGACGTTACGCCTCACCCTGCCCTCTCCAAAGGAGAGGGTTCTGACGAGGTTTCTTCAAGTGAAACGGATCAAAAAGTCCTCTCCTTTGGAGAGGATTTAGGTGAGGCTGCCCCCCTCTCCTTTGGAGAGGGCCGGGGTGAGGCGCTCCCCCCCGGTAACGACGGCCTCGGTCTCATGCTCCTTGGCCTAACCGGCGACCAGGTACTCCCCCCCGATGTGTACGCAAAAATTAAAGCTTACGCCATCGCTACCGTTCGCGGTACAGTGCAGGCAGATATTTTAAAGGAGGACCAGGCACAAAATACCTGCATCTTCTCTACCGAATTTGCTTTGCGGATGATGGGCGATATACAGCAGTATTTTATCAACCAAAAAGTGCGCAACTTTTATTCGGTTTCCATTTCCGGTTATCATATTGCCGAAGCGGGGGCCAACCCTGTTACACAACTGGCCTTTACTTTGTCAAATGGTTTTACTTACGTGGAGTATTACCTGAGCCGGGGGATGCATATTGATGATTTCGCACCAAACTTGTCGTTCTTCTTCTCAAACGGCATCGACCCGGAATATTCGGTGATCGGCCGGGTGGCCAGGCGGATCTGGGCAAAGGCCATAAAAAATAAATACAAGGGCAACGACCGTTCCCAAAAACTGAAATACCATATCCAAACCAGCGGGCGATCTTTACATGCGCAGGAAATTGATTTTAACGATATCCGCACCACTTTGCAGGCTTTATATGCTATTTACGATAACTGCAATTCGCTGCATACCAATGCTTACGACGAGGCCATAACCACCCCGACCGAAGGATCGGTACGCCGGGCGATGGCTATCCAGCTGATCATTAACCGGGAGCTTGGTCTTGCAAAAAACGAGAACCCCATCCAGGGCGCGTTCATTATTGAAGAATTGACCGATCTTGTTGAAGAAGCCGTTATGGCCGAATTTAAAGCCATAAACGACCGAGGCGGCGTATTGGGCGCCATGGAAACCATGTACCAGCGCAGCAAAATACAGGAAGAATCGCTTTACTACGAAACCCTTAAACATACCGGCGAATATCCTATTATCGGCGTAAATACGTTTCTTAATAAAAAAGGCTCGCCAACTATTGTACCCTCCGAGGTGATCCGCGCTACCGAAGAGGAAAAGCAATTCCAGATAGCGGCCCTGCACGAGTTTCAGCACCGCAATGAGTTGATCATTCCCCAGCTATTAAAAAACCTGCAAAAAACTGCCGTGTCCGGCGAAAATATTTTTGAGAGTTTAATGGAAGCCTGCAAGTATTGCTCGCTCGGGCAAATATCACATGCTTTGTACGAAGTTGGGGGGCAGTATCGGAGGAATATGTGAGGTTAGGTTAGTAGAAAATAAATAATTGTTAATATCGACGTTATTTATTCTCCATTTTCGCTATGCCGTGATCTAAGACGATCCTGAACCGGGGAAGCATGTTACCTTCAACGCTTATTGATCTTATTGTTCCGCCAAGCCTGCAAATACTACCGGCACTGTTTTTAAAATCGTCCAACGGCCACTGCTTATTCATAACAATATATTCAAAGCTAAATATTGAAGTAGCATCTTTGTTAGTCGAAGTAATAAATAGCGAATCAGTTTTGCCATTTGCCAATCGTATGCTGTTAAAATCCATCTTTAAAGAAATTGGATGTGATGGGAGGATAACCATTTGACCAGTGAAGCCAACTACATTTTTAAGAGCCTCAGATTTAGTCACCTTGTTTGAATTCATTAAACCGGCTTCTGAATAAATATACATATATCTCAAAATAGCTGAAGCAACATCATCTGGACTATCCTTTGTGATTTTATTTAGAATCGACAAGGATAGTTCATTGGCAACTTGCCAGTTCTCATTTTGCAGGCTTGTTATCAGATCTTTCCATTCTTTGGAATGTGTCACAGATTGGGCGTTCGTTCTCGATAAGAACGCTAACAACAGAAAAAAAATCGTGATAATTATTTTCATTGAAACAGAAAAATACTTAAGCAATATAATTCAATAAAATCATTATTTTACTTTAGTAGTTATAAGATTCAATAATAAATACTTTCAATCGGAGTTCTAAAACCAAACCCTGTAACTTATTAAGTCCAATGGCCCAAAGCGCATTTGAAATAGACCTGCAAACGCGTAACGACCTGGCTATTTTTCCAAAATATGTTAACGAACATTCGGTAATGGCCCTTTTTAGCAAGGTGGGCACTATTGGCGGGCGCGAAAAACTGGATGAAATATTTAAAACCCCCTTAACTGATGCGGCTGAAATTGAGCAGCGCGTCGATGCGATAAAATACCTGCGGGATGCGGATACTGGGTTTAAGATTGATAAAAGGGATTGCGATTATATTGAGTTTTATTTAAAGCAACTGCCTAAACCGGTTTCCATCTCCAAAATGAAAGCCATTGAAAAAAAAGCGATGTTCTTTTTTACCGGCGACAATGATTTTTGTGTCATCAGTCGTGGTATAGAAAATACCCTTCAACTGTTGAACATACTGTATGATTTTTGCAGCACTGCAAATTTTGATACCCTGCCAAAGCTGCTGCAAAGTTTTAATTTAACCATCCGCAATACCATTGAACATGCCGACTTTATTTTTATTCGCGCACTGTTTGGCAAAGAGAAGCTAAGCGCGGTGGAAATTGCCAAAGCTGACTATTTATTCAGGTATTTAGGCTATGGGCGATTGAAAGTACTGCTGGATATAGTTTACCAGTTGGACGTATTTATATCGGTTGGTGCCTCGGCAAAATCAAACGGGTTTAGTTTCCCCGTGGTCAATAAAACCGGCGAAAAGGTGCTTAAGCTGCAGGGGTTATTTCACCCGTTTATAAAAGAACCTGTACCAAATGATGTAGCATTTCATTACGACAAAAATGTATGCTTTGTAACCGGCGCCAATATGGCCGGTAAATCAACCTTTTTAAAAGCGGTTGGTGTCGCGGTGTTTTTATCGCAGCTTGGGTTCCCGGTCCCGGCGGCTTATATGGAAACAAGCGCTTTCGATGGTTTGATCACTACGATTAATCTTGCCGATAACATCCAAAGCGGCAACAGCCATTTTTACACCGAGGTATCACGGGTAAAGCATGTAGCAGAAAAAATGACCGGTTCGCAAAATATGCTTGTTATTTTTGATGAATTGTTCAGGGGCACAAATGTTAAAGATGCATTTGATGCTTCGCTGGCTATTACTTCCGCTTTTTCAAAGCTGCGCCAAAGCTTTTTCATCATATCTACCCATATTGTTGAAGTTGCGAATGAGCTTTCCGCGATTGAAAATATAAGCTTTAGATTTATGGAAACTGTTTTTGATAATGGCGTTCCCGGCTATAGTTATCTGCTAAAAGATGGCATTACCGAAGAAAGGCTGGGGATGTGGATAGTAAAAAACGAAGGTATTTTGGAGATTATTGAGGAAATAATCCGAGGGGAGAATTGGTAAAAAATTCGCATTGTTGATATTTTTAACGCGGAGAGCGCTAATAAGGTACAAAGAACTCAGAGAAATGAGATGAAATTTAAAGATATTAAACCTCAGTGTACTCAGTGTCTTCTTTGTATCTCCGTGTTAAAATTTTTAGATATTAGTGATATGGAAGAGATTTGAACTCGGTCGGAATATTTCTTTTTTTCAAACACAATAGAATGCCCTATTTTGCAATATGATACCTGACATAACCGAAGACCAAACCTTCACCAAAATCACCGCTGAAACGATAGTAGGCCAAAAGCGCACCTTCGAAACCTGCAAGTTTATAAGCTGCGATCTGTCTTACGCTAACCTGTCGGGGATGGTTTTTATTGATTGTTATTTTGAAGGATGCAATTTGTCGCTTATCCGGTTATCCGATACCGGTTTACAAAGCATACAATTTAAAGACTGCAAACTAACCGGCGCCGATTTCAGCAAAAGCCAGGATTTTTTGTTCGAAGTGAATTTTAATAACTGCATCCTTGATAACGCCATCTTCTACAAAAAGAAAAATAAAGGCGCCAAATTTACAGATTGCTCCATGGTTGAAACTGATTTTACCGAAGCCGACCTTACCGATGTTCAATTCAATAATTGCAACCTCAACCGGGCCTTCTTTAACCGCACCACCTTAAAGAATGCTGATCTCCGAACTTCCTATAATTTCATCATCGACCCCGATGTCAATATCTTAAAAAAGGCAAGATTTTCGGTTCATGGCTTACCTGGGTTGTTGGCTAAGTATGATATCAGGATTGAGGGATGATTAACAAACAGCTTCACGAAAGATGACAATAAAAAATATAATGCTTTTATACCTGCTATTTGTTAGCATCTCGTCTCCGCAGGGTCTCTCGAAGAGGACCCTGCGCCCCGGCGTGCGTTATGGAACGCAGGGCTTGAAAGAACTTGACACAATACCCGCGCCAGCCAAAAAACTTATCAATTCTTACAAAGATTTTGTTGTCGATTTCACTGATAACCATTTAATTTTCAAAGACGGCGCTAAATTATTGTGGGACGATGGCATTAAAAATAAGTTGCCCCAATCTCTTTTAAATGAACCAGACCTCAAAGATATGTTTGTTGAAAAATATGAGAAGGGACCATTAAAATCACCTCCGCTGCGTAATTACGACCCCGGCAGGATCAGGAATGAACCATTCTTTTTAAAGATGTACGGCGCTACTGAAAAACAAGTCGAAAAGAATTTAACTCAAGTAACCTGGTGCCCCAAATTGGTTGGTCAAAAAATCATCGTGACGAAAATAAATGGTATCGACAAAAAATTGATCCAAATATCAAAAGAACTTGATGAACATCCTGAATTGAAAAAATACCTCACGCATATAGGAGGTACATTCGCCTGGCGAGATATAAGCGGGACAAACAGGCACAGCATGCACAGTTTTGGGATGACTATCGATATAAATACCGCTTATTCAGACTATTGGCAATGGTCGTGCAAATGCACTAATGAAAATGCTGTGATCAAATACAAAAATAAAATCCCCCAGGTTATCATTGATATATTTGAGAAATACGGTTTTATATGGGGTGGCAAATGGTACCACTATGATACCATGCATTTTGAGTACAGGCCGGAACTAATTCAATAATGATGAAAGGCATTTTAATATTTGCAGGTTTCCTGCTATGGAGCAGCTTCGTTTCAACGGACACAGTTACAACACGTTTCAAATTGCCTGCTGGCTACCGGCATGTAGATGCTGAACCTGGTAGCTTCGCCGCTTACCTCCAAAGCCTGCCGTTAAAACCAACGGGCACGCAAACCAAAACCTATAAAGGGTCGGTGGCCGCTACTGATATTTTTACCGCTGCCGTGGTGGATATAAGTGTTGGCAACGAAGACCTGCAGCAATGTGCGGATGTAGTAATGAGGCTGAGGGGTGAGTACCTGTACCAGCAAAAACGATACAATGAAATAGCCTTCCATTTTGAAAGCGGTTTTCGTTGCGATTATATTCATTATGCGGATGGGTACCGTTACCATAATGACCATTGGGTATTAAAAGCAAAAAAGGATTATAGTTATCCCACCTTTATGCACTATATGAACCTGGTTTTTGCTTACGCCGGCACTTTATCATTACAAAATGAGTTAAAAGCAGTTCAAAATGAGAACGATTTAAAGGCCGGCGACGTTTTTATACATGGAGGCTCACCGGGCCATTGTTTTATTGTGATGGATGTGGCGGAGAATAGCCAACATAATAAATTGTTCCTTTTGGCGCAAAGTTTTATGCCTGCCCAAAACCTGCAGGTATTGCAGTACGATAATAACCCATGGTTTAACATAGATAAAAAGACCGGCATCTGGTACGGGGACTTGATAGATAAAACCTACTTGAAAAAATTTGAAAACTAAAAAAGTTGCAGCGAAATGTTCATTTCGCGCGCATTCCAGATAGGTATGAAAATTCAACAGGCTGATTTTCAAGCGTTCACGCAATATTTATTTCGTGCTATTGCGAAGTGAACGCGAACATGAACGTTTTTCGCACACGGTAGCTTCAAGAAAAATCATTTTATGGGTAAACTTAAATCTTAGGGAGCTCCGGCGGGAACAGCTGACCTGTCACTAAATACTTCCGCATTTGGCATTCCGACTTCCGCATTTCCGCCTTCCGCATTCAATTCACCTTCTTAAAATCCAAATCCTGGAAATCAAAACTAAAATCGGTTAATGGCGATATGGGCTTCATTTTTATGCCGGAAGGCTTGCCGTTTTCATCAAGGGAGAACATGGCAAAGGCATCGGCTTCCATACTCCTGTAGACCCATTTTATCACAAAAGTATCTCCTTTATAGGGGAACACCTGCCCGCTTAATCTGGGCGAGCGCTTGGCGCTAAACCACAGTTTGCCGTCTTTTTCGCTGATCACCGCATCGCCAAGCCAGTTATCATGGTAGGTGCCAGTAAATGGTGTATAGTCGATCTTCGAGCCGTCGTGCTGCCTTGCATCTACCTGTTTCCAAACCGCGCCCATTACTTTATCGTCATTTCCTTTGCTTGCTTTTACCTGGTCGGCATAGGTTTTTACCCAATCCTTACCACTAAGGCCCAGGTAGCTATCCTTTATCTGGTTGGTAATGGAGCTGAATGCAGCGCCTGATCCCTGGTTGGTCAGCACAATAATGGCCAGTTTCAATTCGGGCAATATGGTAACCTTGGTCACCATGCCGTCAATGCCGCCGGTATGGTTAACTTCTTTATAGCCTTTTACATCGCTCAAAAACCAGCCTAATCCGTAAGCCGCAAAATGGGTATTGTACCAGCCAATCGGGCCAACCGGTAAAATGGTTTGCGGCGACCACATTTCCTGGTGAATGGCCTCGCTAAACAACCGCTTGCCGTCATCGTATTTGCCATTGTTCATCTGCACGATGACCCATTTGCTCAAATCGGCCACGCTTGAATATATGCCGGCGGCCGAATTAGCGGTAGTGGTTAAAAAACGCGGTATTACAACTACATGCCCATCAACCGGCGAATGCGCGTCGGCAACGTCCGAATAATCTTTTAGCCTTTGATACGATGGTGCGGTACGGTCCATATGCAGCGGGTCCATAATGCGGGTTTGCACAAAATCTTCCCAGCTCATGCCCGATACCCTTTTCACCAATTCGCCGGCAACTTTGTACAACTGGTTATCATAATCAAACTTGCTCCTGAAACTTGATACAGGTTTAAAGTAGCGGAGGTTATGTATCACATCGGCAATAGTAAAATTGGTCGAATCCGGCCAATCCATCAGGTCGCCGATGCCCAGGCCGAGGCCGCTGCGATGGGTCAGCAAATCCCTTATGGTAAATTCGGCGGTTACGTAAGGGTCGTACATTTTAAACTCGGGGATGTAATCGGTTACATTATCATCCAGTTTCAGCTTGCCTTCATCCACCAGTATCCCGATAGCTGCGCTGGTAAAGGCCTTGCTGTTTGATGCGATGCCAAACAGCGTATTTTCATCCACCTTTTTATGGGTATTCAGCGAAGCATAACCATAGCCTTTGGCAAATATCATTTTATCATCCTTTACAATGGCAACGGCAATGCCGGGCACATCAAAAGCTTTTAAGGTACGTTCAACCAGACGGTCGATGGAATCAGGGGTTATTACCTGCGCATTTACAGTATTAACTATTGCTAAAAAGCAAAAAAGCGGGGCAATAAATTTAACTTTTGTGAGATGAAAAGGCTTCAACGGCAGCATATAATACGTGAATAATTGGGACAAATAAACATACAATTATTTGATTGAATTAACCAAATGTTAAAAAAAAGCCGTCAGCCGCCAAATTTTCGCAGAAAAAGTGAAAAAGGTTTGGCGCGCCGACGGAACAATGCCATTAAGTTGGGCGAATTTCCAGGAAAACAATTATCATTTCAGTTAATAAAACGTCCGCCTATGGACACAGGCCGTACGCTATCGTACACTTTAAATTTTTCTTAAAAATTATTTGCTTGATAATGAGTGTATTAATAATTGGGTATCAATGTTGGCATAGGGTTGTAAATAACATACAAACATTTAACATTAAAATACAAAGAAAATGAAAATAGCAAATTTAACAACCGCAATTATGGTTGCAGCAATATTCGGCATCAGCCAACCCACTTTTGCTGCTGCCCGCAGCACTGAAAAAACTGCAGCCACTGTAACAAGTGTAAACAGGATCAGCAAGATCGAGATCCGTGGCAACGTTCAACTTTATATCTCCGACGGAACAGCCGACCAGGTAAAAGTTTATGGAAAAACTGGCGCCGTAACTGCGTCGGCTCCTGATCAAAACGGGGTATTACGCGTTTCGTCATTCCAGGAGCAAAAACTGGTTGTTTGGGTAACTGCGAGTGAGCTTCGCAGCATAGCTGTTTACGACAACGCTGAAGTAAGGTCATTCGGAGCGCTTTCAGTTATTGACCTGGATGTAAAATTATATGATAACGCATCGGCACAATTGAATATGGAAGCTTACCAGGCAAATATCACTTTAAACGATAATGCCAAAGCGACTATTTCAGGAAACATAAGCGAAGTTGCACTGCGTTACGACAGGTCTTCATTTGCCGATACCGCCAACCTGACTTCGATGCACCTTTGTAAAACAGAAAACTCTGAAGGAATGGCGAACCTGTAAAAAGCAATTCAATAAGAACCAAGAGTCAAGAATCAAGAGCCAAGACGAAAACCCTGCCTCTTGATTCTTGGCTCTTTTTACGCATAACTAATTAGCCCTCACCCCCACAGCCGCCCAAAATACCACATAAGTAGGCTTGTTTTTACTGATCTTTATGCCTTTGAGCACCCGCACCGGGTCAGGGTGAATGTTTAGCAGATCAATATTGTGATGATCCTTTTCCGCCATGTTACTTTTATTACCCCATTTGGCAAGGTCGTGGGCGAGGTAGCAAAAGTCAGGGTCGTTTGGTTTAAGGTCCCAATAATAATCTGGAAGTGTAAAATTCTTTACGTCAACACCATCGGCATAGGTGAGCTGCACCTTGAGCGCTGACGGGCCTTCGGCACTGGTTAGCGCAAGGTAAATGGCCGAGTATTTATTACCGGGCACCTGAAATTCAATTTCCTCAGTGCCAGTAATGCCGCAGGCCTGGCTATGCAGGCTGTCGGTATTTGAATAATGTAGTTTTATTTCAGGATGAGAGGCATTGGCGGCAAATACCGGGTTATCGGGCAGCGCATGAGGGTCTTTGTCGCCGTTAAATAATGCGGCTGAATGTGTTAAATAACCATCGGCCAGCCCATCGCCGTCGATTCCCTTTTTCCAGGTTACCAGTTTGTTGTTGGTCAACGTAGTTACCGGCCTGGCGTCTAAAATGTTGGTGATATCGAACTGGATAACCTTGTTCTCTTGTCGCCCAGCAAGGGCATTACTTATCCACAATACACAAAAAACAATAGCAGGAATCGATATTTTCATTTTTGATCGATCAACTTGTTGGATGTGTTTTTAACTCTTTCAAGGTAACTCGTAAAATCTTTGATCGTCATTTTCCCCGCAATTTCGCCTTTCACCTCAATTACTATTTCCTCACTATTTTTATACAATTGTAATCTCCCTTTAAAAAGTTTTTCGTCGTCCGACAGGATGAAACCCTCGAGGTTTTTTAAGCTTTCCCTCCGGCAAACATTTTCCACGCTGTCCTTATAAACAATTAAACGCGCTCGTTTTTCGAAATGCTCAATGGCAAAAGAAAACCCGTGGTCAAGTGTTATCGCGATCATTTGAAAAATGTAAACTGCTTAAAATTAAGCAGTAGCAATTAAAACTTCAAAACAAATAATTGGCGGGGAAAAGAAATATTTTGAAAAAAATTATAAACAAAGTTAATACACAAGTGTTAATAACTTTAGTGGTAGAAAGTGGTAGAAAGTGGTAGAAGAAGTATAATTTTACATTACAATTAATTCCAACGTTTCATAATGTCATATTTAATCGGCGAGTTTGAATGTAAACTGGATACCAAAGGGCGTATGATGATCCCTTCGGGCCTCAAAAAACAGCTTCCCGAAGCTGAAAGTGAGGGCCTTGTGATCAATCGTGGCTTTAAAAAGTATTTAGTCATATACACCAAACAAGAGTGGAACAACAAACTCGACGAATTGAGCAAACTTAACCAATATGAAACAAAAAGCATAGAATTTATCAGGTATTTTACCAGGGGTGCAACAGAACTGATCCCTGATTCAACAGGGCGGGTTAATTTGCCCCAGCTATTACTGGATTATGCAGGTATTAAAAACGATGTGGTGCTCACCTGCCAGCTAAACAAAATTGAGGTTTGGGACAAAGCTACGCACCGGGCGATGATTGACAATGAGCCGGCAGACTTTGCGAGCCTTGCAGAAGAAGTTATGGGGACCAAAAAGGAGGCGGCAAAATGAGTGAATACCATACCCCTGTAATGTTGAACGAATGTATTGATGGTTTGGATATCAGGCCCGAAGGCACCTATGTTGATGTAACTTTCGGCGGCGGGGGCCACTCTCGCGAAATATTAAAGCATTTGGATAACTACGGCAAGCTGCTCGCCTTTGACCAGGATGCCGATGCCAAACAAAATATGATCGATGATACACGTTTTGTTTTTATCGATCAGAATTTCCGTTACCTAAAAAACTTCTGCCGTTTGCATCATGCTATCCCGGTTGACGGCATATTAGCCGACCTGGGTGTTTCATCCTACCAGTTTGATCAGGCGGAACGTGGCTTTTCAATCCGATTCGATGCCGAGTTAGATATGCGTATGAACCGGCAATCAACCTTAAGCGCAAAAGATGTGGTAAATAATTATCCGGAAGCGGAGCTCCACCGGATATTCGGTATTTATGGTGAGATCCAGAACGCAAAATCACTGGCCAATACCATTGCAACTGCTCGTTTAACTGCGCCAATTGTAACGGTGGCTGATCTGAAAAATGCCATAGCAAACCGCATCCCGCGCGGCAAAGAGAATAAATACCTGGCGCAGGTTTTCCAGGCCCTGCGCATCGAGGTTAACCAGGAACTGGAAGCGTTAAAAGATTTTTTGATCCAATCGGCAGAGGTGCTGGTTTCAGGTGGGAGACTCGTGGTGATGTCATACCATTCGCTGGAAGACAGGCTGGTGAAAAACTTCATTGCCAAAGGCAAATTTAGCGGCGAGGTTGAAAAGGACTTGTATGGAAATGACAATAAACCTTTAGATGCGGTAAGCCGCGGGGCTATAACTGCATCGGACGAAGAAATAAGCAAAAATAACAGGGCACGGAGCGCTAAATTAAGAATAGCGGTGAAAAGATGACTAATAAGCTACGTTCACAAATTGAGGAAGAGGAAGAATTGGAAAGGAACCTTATTGTGGAGGAAATCCCCGTTAAGGAATACCCCGATAACTTTTTGACGCAATTTTTTACCAAAGGCATATTCAATTCCGAAGCAGCTACAAGGGCACTGCCATTTGTTCTTTTCCTCGTGCTTTTAGGGATGATATATATAGGCAACAGGCACCTTGCCGAAAAAAACATACGCGACATCGATAAGATAACTAAGGAAGTAAAGGAGCTGAGCTGGGATTACAAAACCACCAAGGCCGAGCTTGCCTTTAAAAGCACGCTTACCGAGGTAGCAAAACGGGCCGATACGCTGGGAATTAAGGAATCCGTTCAGCCGCCGCAGAAAATAACAGCAGAGGAGGTACAGGATGAGCATTAGGACGAACATATTGATCAGGGTTTACCTGGCGTTCGGTTTGATCCTTCTTTTAGCCGGCGCAGTAGTGGTGCAACTGTACCGGGTACAGGTTGTGCAGGGGAAAAAATGGCGGGCCATGTCGGCTAAACTTTCAACACAATACCAAACAGTTGAGGCGGCCCGTGGCAATATTTTCGCTGTTGATATGAGCCTGCTTGCTACCTCGGTGCCGGAGTATGAGCTGCATATGGATATGCTTGCCCCGGGGATAGATGATGACGATGTTTTTAATGAAAAGGTGGATTCGCTGGCAATGAAGCTTTCGCAAATGTTTGGCGACAGAACCGAAAGGGAATATTCGCGCATGCTCAGGGATGCGCGTAAGGATGAATCGCGCTATCAATTGATAAGGCGCAAGGTAACTTACCAGGAACTAAAACAGATACGCAAGTTCCCCATTTTTAATATGGGCAGGTATAAAGGCGGATTGATAGCGGTTGAACAAAATAAACGTGTGTTGCCTTTCCGATCGCTTGCCGCGCGTACCATTGGGTATAAAAATGAGAATGTTAAAAATGCTGTTGGCCTTGAAGGCGCTTACGCCAGTTATATTGACGGTGAAAACGGGAAACGCCTGATGCAGCGCATAGCGGGCGGCACCTGGATGCCTGTTAATAATGGCGAAGATGAAATTGCCGCAAAAGAGGGCGCCGATATTATTTCAACTATCGATGTTAATTACCAGGATGTAGCTCAGCAAGCCCTGAAAAACCAGCTGATAAAAACCCAGGCCGACCATGGCTGCGTGGTACTGATGGAAGTTGCGACCGGCGAGATAAGGGCGATAGCCAATTTTACAAAGACCAAAGACGGCGACTATAAGGAAAAATTGAATTATGCCATAAGTGATGCCAAAGATCCAGGTTCAACCTTTAAGCTGGCCTCGTATATGACCGCTTTTGATCAGCATAAAATTGATACCAATAGTTTGGTTGATGCTGAAAACGGCACCTATAATATGTATTACAAAGGCAGGCTGCTAAAAACCTTTAAGGATGCTGAAGAAGGAAATTACGTTATAACAGCCAAAAGGGCGTTTGAGGAATCATCAAACGTGGCAGTTGTAAAATTTATCACATCGCGTTATAGTGGTAATCCACAGGAGTTTACTGATAACCTGCGCAATAATCTGCATTTAAACGACAAACTGGGCCTCCAAATTCCGGGGGAGGCTGCACCGGTAGTAAAAGACCCGTCGTACAGGAGCTGGAGTAAATTAACGCTGTCGGAAATGGCCTACGGGTACGAAATGCAGATGACGCCATTACAAATGCTTACGCTGTATAATTCTGTTGCTAATAATGGTAAGATGATAGCACCCATTTTTGTAAAGGAAATACGCCGGTTAGGCAATACGGAGGAACAATTCCAGGCGAGGGTTATTAATGAAAAAGTATGCTCAGATGCTACTCTCCGGAAAATGAAAAGTATGCTGGAGGGTGTGGTATTAGAGGGTACAGGTAAAAATGTGATCAAAAACCCATTGTATTCGGTCGCGGGCAAAACCGGGACGGCGCAAATTGCCAACGATGCAAAAGGGTACGGTGAAAAAAAGACTTACCAGGCCTCATTTTGCGGATATTTCCCGGCCAATCATCCAAAATATGCCATGATCGTGGTGATCAATCACCCAACAGCAGGCGCTTACCTTGCGGCTTTGGTTGCAGGCCCGGTTTTCAGGGAAATAGCCGACAAAGTATACGCCAGTGATCTTGACATGAACCAGGCTGCACCAATGCATTATGTAGGCAACACCAATTTACCGCAGATAAAAAAAGGCAATCTGAAAGCATTGAAACAAGTATATGCCAAACTCGGAGTTAAACCATTATATGCGTCAAATAACGCAGCCGGCAACGGTGTTGATACGAGCAATGGAATCTCCTACCAGGATGTTGGTTATAAAAGCGGCGTTGTGCCAACAGTAACAGGTATGGGCCTGGGCGATGCTTTGTATTTATTAGGTAATGCTGGTTATAAAGTAGCAGTAAGGGGCAGTGGCTCAGTTATCAGCCAATCGGTAACAGGTGGAAGTATCGTACCAAAAGGATCAAAAATATTAATCGAATTGCAATGATGTACTTGAGCGACATAATAGAGGGGCTTGCATTCACTGAACTTCAGGGCAGCGCTGATATAGAAATATCAGCCGTTGTTTTTGACTCGCGGAAGGTAATACCCGGATCGTTATTTGTGGCGGTAAAAGGCACATTGGCCGATGGCCACGATTATATTTTACAGGCCGTTGACGATGGGGCTGTTGCTGTGATCTGTGAAGAGTTACCCTCCCGTGTTACAGGTGAGGTGGATTTTTTAATGGTCGCTGATTCCTCCGTTGCTTTGGGGATAGTATCGGCTAATTTTTACGGAAACCCTTCTGGTAAATTAAAACTGGTTGGTGTAACGGGTACTAATGGTAAAACAACCATTGCCACTTTGCTTTATAAACTATTCCGCGATCTTGGTTATAAATGCGGCTTGTTGTCGACCGTCGAAAATCAAATAAATGGCGAAGTGGTACAGGCTACGCACACTACGCCCGACCCTGTTGAACTGAACCGGCTGATGAGCGAAATGGTGGAGCAAGGCTGCGATTACTGCTTTATGGAAGTGAGCTCGCATGCAATAGCCCAGCACCGTATTGGCGGATTGAAATTTTCGGGGGGCATATTCTCTAATCTTACCCACGACCATTTAGATTACCATAAGACATTTGAAAGCTACCTGAAGGCCAAAAAAGCATTTTTTGACGGCCTGCCGGCCAATGCCTTCGCCTTAACTAATGGCGATGATAAAAACGGCAGTGTAATGCTGCAAAATACAAAAGCCCATAAAAAAACCTACGGGCTTAAAAGCATGGCCGATTACAAGGCCCGCATTTTGGAGAACCAGTTTGAAGGCTTGCATTTACAGATAGATGGCGAAGAAGTTTGGTTTAAAATGGTAGGTACATTTAATGCCTATAATTTATTGGCGGTGTACGCCTCCGCTATGCTGCTTGAACAGGACAAAACTAAAATACTAACCAGCCTGAGCAAGTTAACAGGTGCAAGGGGCCGGTTTGAATATCTGGTTGCGCCAAACAAAATTATTGGCATTGTTGACTATGCCCACTCGCCTGATGCAGTTCAAAACATTTTAAGCACCATTCATGATATCCGCAAGGGGAACGAAAAAGTGATCACGGTGATCGGCTGCGGCGGCGACAGGGATAAAACCAAACGCCCTATAATGGCAAAAACCGCCTGTGAGTGGAGCGACAAAGTAATTTTTACTTCGGATAACCCCCGCAGTGAAGATCCGGCGCAGATCATTAAAGAAATGGAAGAAGGGGTTGACCCGGCTTTTAAAAGGCATACCGTAAGCATCGTCGACAGGCGCGAAGCCATCAAAACCGCGTGTATGCTTGCCCTGCCGGGGGATATTGTATTGATAGCCGGCAAAGGCCACGAAAAATACCAGGAAATAAATGGGGTGAAGAACCATTTCGATGATATGGAAGAGTTAACAGAACAATTTAAATACCTGAATTAGAAATAGACCATAGTCCATGGACCATGGTAAAAAACTGTCAGTGAAATAAAAAATAATGTAAGAGAAAGGCTATGGACTATCGACTATGGTCCATGGACTAAAACAATCGGTGAAATCATAAGAAATAATGCTTTACTACCTGTTCAATTATTTAAATAAAAACTACAATATTCCGGGTGCGGGGGTATTTCAATATATCACGTTCCGCATGGCCATGGCAGTTATTACTTCGCTGTTGGTAACAACCGTATACGGCCGGAGGCTGATAGATTATTTACGTTTTAAACAAGTTGGCGAAACAGTAAGGAATCTAGGTTTGGAAGGCCAGATGCAAAAATCGGGCACCCCAACCATGGGCGGCATCATTATTATACTGGGCATTTTAATACCAACACTGTTATTTGCCAAGCTGGATAATATTTATGTGATCATGATGCTGGTTACGACGGTATGGTTGGGCGGGATCGGATTCCTGGACGATTACATAAAAGTCTTCAAGAAAAACAAGGAAGGCTTAGCCGGAAGGTTCAAAATTACAGGGCAGGTGGGTCTGGCTTTGTTCATTGGTTTTACCATGTATTCAAACAAGGATATCATTATACGGCAAGAAGTAAAATTGCCGGAAGTAAAATCGCAGCAATTGGCCGATGTACCTGTAAATTTTCATATGCGCGGCAACATGCCGGTTTACACCCAGGATATACGTTCAACAAAAACGACTATGCCTTTTTACAAGAACAACGAATTTGATTATGCGAAAGTGCTCAAGTTCCTGGGTCCGGGTTACGAGCGTTACTCACTGCTGGTATTCATGTTCTTTGTTATTATAATTATTACGGCGGTATCAAATGGGGCTAATATAACCGATGGAATCGATGGGCTCGCCACGGGTACATCAGCCATAATTGGTATTACGCTGGCAATCCTGGCTTATGTATCCGGCAATACAGTTATAGCCGACTACCTCAATATTATGTACATCCCGAATTCCGGGGAGCTTGTGATTTTTGCCGGAGCTTTTGTAGGTGCCTGTGTTGGCTTTTTATGGTATAATTCATTCCCCGCCCAGGTGTTCATGGGTGATACCGGCAGTTTGGCTATAGGCGGTATTATTGCCGTTTTTGCCATTATGATACGAAAAGAATTAATGGTTCCGCTTTTATGCGGGATATTCCTGGTCGAAAACCTGTCGGTTATTGTCCAGGTCTCGTGGTTCAAATACACACGAAACCGGTTCGGAACGGGTAGGAGGGTTTTCCTGATGGCGCCATTACATCATCATTACCAGAAAAAAGGGTTTCATGAAGCAAAGATCGTAACGCGGTTTTGGATCATCGGTATCCTGCTGGCAATAGTAACATTTGTAACGTTGAAGCTCCGTTAGCCCCCCGACCCCCTAAAGGGGAAGTTAAGATGGGGCAGGGCGAAAGGAAGAAGTAAAGAATAAAGGAACAAGATTAAATGAGCGAGAATACAACCATATCCAATCAAAAACTCCCCCTTCAGGGGGCTGGGGGGCCTGGGCTTATTGCTATTCTTGGTGCAGGCGAAAGCGGGGTCGGCGCGGCATTTCTTGCCCAGAGGCAGGGCTATGATGTTTTTGTTTCGGATTTTGCGGCTATCGCGGAAAGTTATAAAAAGCAATTACAGGATTGGAATATACGTTTCGAAGAAAATCAGCATACTGAAGACGATATTTTGGGCGCAGTTGAAGTAATTAAAAGCCCCGGTATCCCGGATAAAGCGCCAATAGTTAAAAAGATTAAAGAAAAAAATATCCCGGTTATATCCGAGATCGAATTTGCAGGACGATATACCGATGCCAAAATAATCGGCATTACTGGCTCCAACGGTAAAACCACTACCACCAGCCTTACTTATCATATCCTGAAAAATGCGGGGTTAAATGTTGGCCTTGCAGGTAATATCGGTAAAAGCTTTGCATACCAGGTTGCGACCGAAAAATTTGACCTGTATGTACTGGAGATAAGCAGTTTTATGCTCGACGATATGTACCGCTTTAAAGTAGACATAGCCGTACTGTTAAATATAACCCCCGATCATTTAGACAGGTACGATTATAAATTTGAAAACTACGTAGCCTCCAAATTCCGCATCACGCAAAATCAAACGGCGAACGATGTTTTTATTTACTGTGCGGACGACCCTGAGACGATAAAAGGAATGTCGGGCCGGAGCTTTGCTGCACAGCAATTGCCCTTTTCTATTCAAAAGAGAGTTGAACCGGGAGCATATCTCGACCAAAACAATATGATTATAAACATACACCAACAACATTTTCAGATGTCAATAACAGAACTGGCCCTGCAGGGTAAGCACAATCTTTACAACTCGATGGCTTCGGGTAACGTGGCTACATACCTTGAAATACGCAACCCTTTGATTAGGGAGAGCATGAGCAACTTCAAAAACATTGAGCATAGGCTTGAGTCGGTTGGTAAAATATCCGGTATCAGCTTCATCAATGATTCAAAGGCGACCAATGTGAATTCAACATGGTACGCCCTTGAAAGCATGACGACCGACGTGATATTAATACTTGGCGGGGTAGATAAAGGGAACGATTATAATATTCTCAAAGGCCTGGTGAAGCAGAAAGTAAAGGCCATAGTTTGTTTGGGCAAGGATAACAAACGTATCCACGACGCCTTCGACGAGGATGTGGACGTAATTGTAAATACATATTCTGCCCAGGAAGCTGTGCAGGTAGCGTATCACCTGGCAACAAAAGGCGATACTGTATTACTTTCGCCGGCATGCGCGAGCTTCGATCTTTTTAAAAACTACGAAGATCGTGGGCGGCAGTTTAAACAAGCGGTGAGGGAACTATAAGCCCCCTGACCCCTAAAGGGGAAAGTAAATTGGGCTACAAATAAAAAATAATCACAAAAAACTCCCCTTTAGGGGTTGGGGACTTATGAATAGAATACTAAGTAATACAAGAGGGGACCGTTGGATATGGCTGATCGTTATATTGCTATCGGCTATTTCCTTACTGGCTGTTTACAGCGCCATTGGTACGCTTGCATATAAGCGTGGGGTAGGCGCCGAATCTATTTTAATGAAACACCTCGCTATGATCATCGGTGGCATTGCATTAATGTACATATCGCACAAGCTCGATTACCGGTATTACCGCGGCATATCAAAATTATTAATGATCATTACCCTGCCGCTTTTAGTTTACACGCTGGTTTTCGGAAGCCATGTGAATGATGCCAGCAGGTGGATCGCTATTCCGGGTACAGGGTTAAGCTTCCAGACCTCTGACCTGGCCAAGCTTGCACTGATCACTTACCTGGCACGAACGCTGTCGCTCAAGCAGGAAAATATCAAGGATGTAAAGCAGTCATTCATCCCTATAATGGGGGCGGTTTGCCTGGTTTTTATTTTAATAGCGCTGGCAAATCTTTCAACTGCCCTTATGTTGTTCGGGGTGAGCATTTTGCTGCTGATCATAGGGCGTATCAGCATAAAGCAAATTGCGATCACGTGCCTTGCAGGCGGGATACTATTGGCCGGGGTAGTATTTTTAGGGCCCCGCCATAAAACCTATGTTTCAAGGATCCATTCGTTTATGCATCCCGAAATGGCCAATCCCGATAAGTCATTCCAGTCCGATCACGCAAAAATAGCGATTGCTACTGGCGGAATATTCGGTAAAGGTGTAGGCAAAAGTGATGAAATAAATTATTTGCCCGAGGCCTACTCTGATGAAATTTATGCCATTATTGTCGAGGAATACGGCCTGTTTGGAGGTGTTGTTTTAATAGGAATTTATTTGTTTTTGCTATACCGCTGTATAAAAATTGTAACGAAGGCGCCAAAAGCGTTCGGCGCTTTATTGGCCGCAGGCTTAAGCTTTAGTTTAACCATCCAGGCATTTGCCAATATGGCAGTAGCGGTCGGGCTTGGCCCCGTAACGGGCATCCCATTGCCGTTTGTAAGCATGGGGGGAACGTCAATTTTATTCACGAGCGTGGCGTTTGGTATCATACTATCAGTCAGCAAGGATAATGATGAACCTAAAAAAGTTATTGTGGGAGAGATAAGAGAGGTGGCGATAGCCCCCTAACCCCCTAAAGGGGGAATGAAAAAGAGGTAAGCCCCCACCTCCCTAAAGAGAGAACTAATAAAAAGTAAAATGCAGGATCAAAAAAATATAGCCAATCAAAAACTCCCCCTTCAGGGGGTCGGGGGGCTTGGGAAGCGTATTATAATCAGTGGCGGCGGTACAGGGGGGCATATATTCCCTGCGATCGCTATTGCCAACGCTTTAAAAAAGCTCGATCCAGCTACCGAAATATTGTTTGTTGGCGCTAACGGGCGCATGGAAATGGAGAAAGTACCGGCTGCGGGTTATAAGATCATTGGATTGGACATACAGGGTATCCAGCGTAACTCGGTATGGAAAAACGTGATGTTCCCGGTAAAACTGATAAAGAGCGTAAAAAAGGCGCTCGAAATTATAAAAGACTTTAAACCCGATGCTGCAGTTGGTGTAGGCGGTTATGCTTCGGGGCCATTGTTATATGCGGCATCGCTGAAGAATGTTCCTTATTTAATACAGGAGCAAAATTCGTACGCCGGTATTACCAATAAGTGGCTGGGTAAGAAGGCCAAAAAGATATGTGTTGCTTTTGATGGGATGGAGAAGTTTTTCCCCTACAAAAACATCATTAAAACCGGTAACCCGATCAGGAAGGAATCGGTTAATATAGCCGGGAAACATATGCAGGCACTTGAATTGTACAAGCTGTCGGCTTTTAAAAAAACAATACTAATTACTGGCGGCAGCCTGGGCGCACGTACGTTAAATAACAGCATAATGGCTGGGTTGGACAAGATAATTGCTGCCGATGTGCAAATAATTTGGCAAACGGGCAAGGTTTATTATAAAGGGATAATTGAAAAGCTGGGCGAAAGCTATCACCCCGATGTCCGGATAATGGAGTTTTTAAACCGGATGGACCTGGCTTATGCGGCGGCAGATATTATAGTATCGCGGTCCGGCGCCGGCACTATTGCTGAGTTATGCGTGATAAAAAAACCTGTGATATTGGTGCCTTCACCCAATGTGGCCGAAGATCATCAAACCAAAAATGCCCTGGCGCTTTTGCAGGAAAACGCGGCCGTTTTCATTGCCGACCGCGATTCAGAAGCTAACCTGGTGACTAAGGCGCTGGAACTTTTGAATGATAACGAAGCACAAAAAAAATTGAGCGATAATATTGGCAAAATGGCGATGCCGGATGCTGATGAAGTTATCGCTGAAGAAGTAATGAAAATGGTCCATAGTTGATGGTTCATGGTTCATAGCTGACAGGTTATAGAAAATAAGGTTTAGGAAATAAAAACATGGAATTAGCTAACATAAAACGGGTTTATTTGATTGGTATCGGCGGTATCGGCATGAGTGGTCTCGCCCGGTATTTTCATCATTTGGGCTGCGTTGTTTGTGGCTACGATAAAACATCCACCGACTTAACAAACGAACTGCACCGTGAAGGGATACCTGTTATTTTTGATGACCGGCAGGAATGGATACCTTTAAGTTTCCAGTCGCCGGATGCTGGTACGCTTATTATTTATACCCCGGCTATCCCGAAAGATTCGTCGATCTTAAACTTTTTCAAGAACAAGGGTTTTGAACTATTTAAGCGTTCGCAGGTACTAGGTATCATCAGTAAGGGAATGTTTACCGTTGCCGTAGCAGGTACGCATGGCAAAACCACAACATCGACAATGATCGCCCATATCCTGAAAGATTCGGGTAGGGACTGCTCTGCATTCCTGGGGGGTATTTCTTCAAATTACCACAGTAATGTACTATACGGCAAAAACAACATTGTAGTAGTCGAAGCCGATGAATTCGACCGCTCTTTTCTGACACTTTACCCTGATGTTGCCATCATTACCTCGATGGACGCTGATCACCTGGATATTTATGGCGATCATAGCCATCTCACCGATTCGTTTAAACAGTTTGCTTCGCAAATAAAACCCGGCGGGAAACTTATCCACAGAAAAGGCCTGCCTTTGGAAACCGGTTTTACTTATGCTGTTGAGGCCGATGCCGATGCCAACGCTTCAAATATCAGCATTAAGAATGGCGACTTTTATTTTGATTTTAAAAACAGCCATGCCCATATTACCGATATAAAAATGGGTATCGCAGGCATGCATAATATCGAAAATGCGGTGGCCGCGATTGAAGCCACTTTGCTCCTTGATGTTACGGCAGATGCGATAAAAAGTGCGCTGGCTTCATTTAAAGGGGTAAAACGACGCTTCGAGTATATCATAAAAACTGATCATCAAATATTTATTGATGATTATGCCCATCACCCCGAAGAATTAAAGGCCTGCATCAGGTCGGTTAAAAAATTGTACCCGGGAGTAAAGCTCACCACCATTTTTCAGCCGCACTTGTATACCCGCACGCGCGATTTTGCCTATGGTTTTGCCGAAGCGCTTGACATGACAGATGAACTGATCATATTGGATATTTACCCCGCACGCGAGCTACCGATTGAAGGAGTGAATTCCGATATGATACTTGACCGGATGAAAATGTGGAATAAGCGCAGATGTGGAAAACAAGAAGCTATCGATTTGGTGAAAAACGAAAAACCAGTATTACTTTTAACAGTCGGGGCAGGCGATATTGACCAGTTAGTTCAACCTTTAAAACACGCTTTGGAAGATGTTTAAGAAACGGGTATGGAAATATGTGTTGATAAGTTTTGCCTGGGCAATATGCCTGGGGGGACTGGTTGCGCTGATGAGTTTTATTGAAATAAAAAAATCGGAGGTGGTGTGCAGGGATGTGAAAATTTATATACCCGGCAACCAGTATTTTATTGACAGGGACGAAGTGGATAATATTTTGCAGATACACATGCACGCACTTATTGGCCGCCGGATGGAAAATATAAACCTGCACGACCTGGAAAGCAAATTGAAAGGGAATGCTTTTATCGCGTATGCAAAAGTTTATGCTGATATGGATGGTGTTATAAATGTCGAGATCAGCCAGCGCCAGCCCATTTTACGCATCATTAACCGGTTTGACCAGGATTTTTATGTTGACCAGCATGGCTTGAAGATCCCATTGTCGACAAACTTCACAGCAAGGGTGCTGGTAGCTAACGGGTATATTGACGAACTCTTTGCCAACCAGATAGATACGCTGCATACCGCAATAGCTACGGAGCTATTTAAAACGGCTGATTATATAAGGAAAGATTCCCTTTGGGACGTACAGATAGCGCAGATCTATATAAATAAAGATCATGAAATTGAGCTGATTCCCCGAGTAGGGAACAACCGGATATTGCTCGGCAATGCAGACTCATTGGATGCAAAGTTTCATAACCTGCAGGTGTTTTATAAAAAAGCGCTGCCAATGGTGGGTTGGGATACTTACAAAATGATCAGTGTTAAATACGCCAACCAGGTCGTCGGCGTCAGGAACGACGCTGTTAAAAAGGATTCCCTTCAATCAAAAACAGCGGTCGGGGATTCGACAAAAATGAAAAAGGACACATCTTTAATAAAGGAATAATATGGACAAAACCTCAACTCAGGAAAAAAGTTCACCAATCGTGGTGGGATTGGACATCGGAACAACAAAAATATGCGCCATTGTTGGCCGCAGAAGCAAAAACGGGAAGATAGAAGTGTTGGGAATCGGCAAGGCCGAGTCAGCAGGGGTAACCCGTGGTATGGTTTCAAATATTGATAAAACTGTACAGGGCATCAGCCTGGCGGTTGACGTCGCCGGCACGCAATCGAATGTGGAGATCAAGGTAGTTAATGTGGGCATTGCCGGCCAGCACATTAAAAGCCTGCAGCACCGCGGCTTAATAACCCGCCGGGACATCCAGACCGAGATATCAAGAAAAGATATTGATAAACTGGTGGAAGATATGTACAACCTGGTAATGCCCCCGGGTGAGGAGATCATCCATGTTTTGCCGCAGGAATTCACCGTCGATAACGAACCGGGGATAAAAGATCCTATCGGCATGGCAGGCGTAAGGCTTGAAGCCAATTTCCATATCATATCCGGGCAGGTTACGGCTATAAAGAACATTGTTAAATGTGTAAATAAAGCCGGCCTGGAAAGCCAGGAGCTGATACTGGAACCGCTTGCCTCGTCCGAATCTGTTTTAAGTGATGAAGAAAAAGAGGCGGGGGTTGTTTTGGTGGATATAGGCGGCGGCACCACCGACGTTGCCATTTTTCATGAAGGTATCATACGGCACACCGCGGTTATTCCCTTTGGGGGTAACAGCGTTACCGAAGATATACGCGAGGGTTGTTCCGTAATGCGTAACATCGCCGAGCAGCTAAAAATAAGGTTTGGTTCTGCCCTTGCTGAAGAGAACAAGGAAAATGAGATTGTTTGTGTACCTGGGCTGCGCGGGCGTGAGCCAAAGGAGATTTCGGTTAAAAACCTGGCCTTTGTGATACAGGCGCGTATGGAAGAAATTGTGGAGCATGTGTATTACGAGATCAAATCTTCCGGCTACGAGAAAAAGCTTATCGGCGGGATTGTGATCACTGGTGGCGGGGCGCAGTTAAAGCATTTATCGCAATTGGTTGAGTACGTAACCGGGCTTGATTGCCGGGTGGGCTTTCCAAATGAACACCTGGCCAAAAACGAAGTGCTCCCCAAAAATATTTACGAAGAATTACAAAGCCCCACTTTTGCAACAGGCATAGGCCTGCTGATAAAGGGCATCCAGAAAATGGAATATAATGATGCAGTACAAGCGCCGGCGGCGGCGGAGATCAGGGTTGGAAAATCCAAACCTGCTGATAAAAAGCTTGGATTATTAAGTAAGTTATTGGAAGGCGGCAAGAAATTTATGAAAGATGACATTCCGGATGAGGATTTTTTGAAATAATTATTGCTAAACACATTGGCCATAATTATTCACAATTCTCAATCTTTCCACATATTGACAAATGTGGAAAAAGGTTGTTGAAAAAGCCCTATAATTACATTAGAGAAATAATGTTACTCGTCAATTACATTTAAAGAAAACAAGGATTATGCAGTTTGAGATGTTAAAAGAAAAGTCGTCTATCATCAAAGTAATTGGTGTTGGCGGCGGTGGGGGAAATGCGGTAAACCACATGTACAGGCAAGGCATTACGGGTGTTGATTTTATTATTTGCAATACCGATGCCCAGGCTTTGGAATTAAGCCCTATCCCCAACAAGGTACAACTTGGCGCAAGCCTGACGGAGGGTATGGGTGCAGGCTCGATACCGGAAGTGGGCAAAAATTCGGCTATTGAAAATATTGAAGATATAAAACAAATGCTGGGCTCAAATACCAAAATGCTGTTTATTACAGCAGGTATGGGTGGTGGCACCGGCACCGGCGCAAGCCCTATCATAGCTAAAGCCGCCCGCGAATTGGATATTTTGACAGTTGGCATTATCACAACTCCATTTGCATTTGAAGGCAAACGCCGTAAGATGCAGGCTGATGCCGGCATGGAAGAGTTAAAAAAATATGTCGACTCATTTTTAGTGATCTCGAACGACAGGTTGCGCCAGATATTTGGCAATCTTACGTTAGGCTCTGCATTTGCGCAGGCCGATAATATCTTAACTACTGCGGCAAAAGGTATTGCCGAAATTATAACACTCCCCGGCTATGTGAACGTCGATTTTAAGGATGTGCGCACAGTAATGAAGGACAGCGGCGTGTCCATCATGGGCAGCTGGGCCGCTGAGGGAGAAAACCGTGCTTCGAAGGCGGTTGAAGGGGCGTTGTCATCACCATTGTTGAAGGATAATGAAATTGAAGGCGCCCGGTATATATTGCTGAATATCAGTTCAGGCGCCAAAGAAGTGACAATGGATGAGATAAGTATAATTACCGATTATATCCAGGAAGAAGCAGGCCTTGCTGCCGACCTGATCTGGGGAAATTGCATCGACGAAAATTTAGGCGACAAACTATCGGTTACCATTATCGCTACCGGGTTCCAAACTAAGGATGAACGCGAAAAAGAGCAAAGTACCAAGAAAGTTGTTTCGATGCTGATGCCCGAAAGCACACCTTTTGTGCGGCCGGTTAATGAATTTATAAATCCCGTTAAGGCAAATACTATAGCTGAGCCTTATTTAAAACATAAAGAAGAAATCAAGCAAACGGGTTTGTTTGACCTGTTTGCGCCACGTACCGAAGATCCAACTGTTGTAAAACATAACTTTTTTACAGACGAACCCGCTTCAGTTGAAAATGAAGCGGCGGAAATGCCGGAAATGACGTTTACGGTAAAAGAAACTACGAGCACCGAGCCGGTAAAAGAGGAAAAACTACCCGAGCCCGAAAAGGAACCTGAAATTATTGCAGGCGCCGATGACCATAAAACAGACGAATCTATCGAAGAGCAATTACGCAAATCGCGCGAACGTATTATGCGATTAAAGGATCTGAGCATGAAATTGCGCAGCGGGAACATACAGGAAATGGAAAACATCCCCGCCTATAAACGTAAAGAAATAGCCCTCCAACAAACCCCAGCATCAGATGAAAGCCAGGTATCCCGGTTCTCATTAATGCCAGATGACGAAGGAAAAACGGATATCCGCACCAATAATTCCTTCCTGCACGATAATGTTGATTGAAGGAAGTTCATAGTTGATGGTTCATAGTTCATAGTAAAAAAGGTAGATAGTGTCATTTAGATTTGAAGACCTCCAGGTATGGCAAAAAGCTATCGAATTGGATGAGCAGATCAATCAACTAACAAAAAAGTTTCCTAAGGACGAGGTCTACGTTTTAACCTCTCAAATAAAAAGAGCCGCAGATTCCGTTGTCCTGAATATTGCTGAAGGCTCAACTGGTCAAAGTAAATCAGTCTTTAAAGTGTTTCTAAGCTATTCACTTCGTTCAGCGGTTGAAGTTGTGGGTTGTTTATTTATAGGGAAAAAAAGAGGCTATATTGATGATGATCTGTTTCGCATGCTTTATACCGAATACGAAATATTGGTTAGAATGATAACTGCACTTAAAAACTCCTTTTAGCTATTGGTCATATAACTTTCTAAACTATGAACCATGAACTATGAGCCATGAAGTCCCCATTATAGCCTATTATAAAAAGTGATAATGATTGTTATTGCCCGATTTATCGGCTATATTTGTGCGTAAAACATAATAGGATTCCATTTTGGACATATTTGACAAAATATCGAAAAACATGGGTGGGCCCTTGGGGCAGCACCAAAAGTGGTCGCATGGGTATTTCTCTTATCCTAAACTGGAGGGGGAGATCGGCCCTCACATGCTATTCAACGGGAAAGAGCATTTGGTTTGGAGCTTGAACAATTACCTGGGCCTTGCTAACCACCCCGAAGTAAGGGAGGCTGATGCCGAAGCGGCCGCTGACTATGGTATGGCATATCCTATGGGTGCGCGTATGATGTCGGGCAATTCAAGGCACCACGAAGAACTTGAAACTGCCCTTGCCGCTTTTGTGGGTAAAGAAGATGCCTTTTTGTTGAATTATGGCTACCAGGGAATGATGTCGATTATTGATTCATTGGTTGACCGGAATGATATTATAGTTTATGATGCAGAGTCGCACGCCTGTATTATAGATGGTTTAAGGTTACACATGGGTAAACGCTATGTTTACCAGCATAACGACCTGGAAAGCTGCGAAAAACAACTGGAACGCGCCACAAAATTAGCTGAACAAACAGGCGGCGGCATATTATTGATCACCGAAGGTGTTTTCGGAATGTCGGGCGCACAGGGTAAATTGAAAGAGATCGTTGCCCTCAAAAAGAAATTTGATTTCCGTATTTTGGTTGACGATGCGCATGGCTTTGGCACTATGGGTAAAACCGGCGCCGGCACGCACGAGGCACAGGATTGCATTGACGAAGTAGATGTTTACTTCGCCACTTTCGCAAAATCAATGGCCGGCATAGGGGCGTTTGTAGCTGCCACTAAAGAAATTGTTGATTACCTGCGTTATAACATGCGCTCGCAAATATTTGCTAAAGCGTTGCCGATGCCAATGGTAATTGGGTTAAAAAAACGTTTTGAATTGCTAAAATCAAAACCGGAGCTGCGCCAAAAGTTATGGCAAATTTCGGGCGCACTTCAAAAAGGCCTGAAAGAGCGCGGTTTTAACCTGGGTGTTACTAATACTATGGTTACCCCCGTGTTTTTAGAAGGGGAACTATACGAGGCTACCGCCCTTACCCGCGACCTCCGCGAAAACTACGGCATATTTTGTTCGATAGTAATATACCCGGTTATCCCGAAAGGATTGATCCTGTTAAGGCTGATCCCAACGGCCGCACATAGCCTGGAAGATGTACAGCGAACCCTTGATGCCTATAGCGAAATGGCTGAGAAGTTAAAAGCGGGATACTATAAAGAGAATAAATTAGAGATAGCCTGACAGGCTCGCAGTCACGCGTTTTCTTTTCCATAATAATTCAATGGCCTTTCGGAAATCGGGAGGCTTTTTTATTTGTCTCCTTTCCTATTACGGCTTGAAATCACACCAAGTCCTCAATATATTTCATTCGTTTTCAAACACGATATTACCTCACATATTGATCAAAATACGCCATTTTTACCCACTAGTTTTTAACATTTGTTCAATACTTTCTTAAAAAAAGCATAACCCTTATTTAACTATTGCGTATAAAGAGATTAAGCAGAAGGTGTATTTTCTTAATTATTAGATAATTATGACAGAAAATATAAACTCCTGAAACATTTATCTCCAATGAAGAAAGTAATTATTGCACTTACTATTACGGTATTAATTGCCACCGTTGCAATAAGCATTACCCATTATTATTCCGTTAAAATTCTTTCATCCAGCAGGGCATATACAAATTTCGAATCCCAATACTCAAAAGGTGAAAAGGACGCATCCAGGCATTTAATAAGTTATATTTACTCGCATGACGAGATAGATTATTTGTATTATCAAACTGATATCAGTATCCCTAAAGGCGACATTATAGCGTTGAAGGCGCTCAAAGCCGGACAAGATCCCAGGTTAGCCCGCCTCGGTTTTTTAATGGGCGGCAACCACCCCGATGATCTGCCCAAATTGATATGGTTTTTTCAGCACTTTAAAAACGAATCGTTTTTTAGATCCGCAATTTCAACATGGCAACAGGCAGACATGTTGGTGGAACAATTAAATACGATAGGGCCTGTTACGTATAAATACATGCACTCGGGGAAGCCTGTTGACCAGGAAGACCTGATACTGCAGATCAATACCATATCTGATAACCTTACGATAAAGCAGCAAAACTTCTCGGCCCTGCTCGGTGCAACTTCCCGTATGGTTGATCATTATGTTTTTCTTATCGACATGATAACCTCCATCATTATCCTTGGTTGTTCGGCGTTACTGGCAGGTGTAATGCTCAGCAAACTCCATACTTCACAAAAGGTAATTATGGACCAAAACCTGGCGCTTAACGCGATGAATGAACGTATAAATAAGTTCGCATACACGGTTACCCATGATTTATGGGCGCCAATATCGTCTATGACCGGGTTGGTTTCGGTTTTGGAACGTGAAAAGGATATCAACCAAATCCCGAGTTATACGCAAATGATGCGGGAAAGCCTTGCTGTTCAGGATAAGTATATCCACGAAGTACTGGATACCATCCAAAACCAAAACGAGAAAAAAGATGACGAGGTGTGTAACCTTGCAGAGATAGTGCATGATATGATAAGCCAGAACGGCTATTTCGCCCAAGGTAAAAAAGTGAAATTTTTAAGCGAGCTTGAAGTATGGGAACTGAAATGCAATATCGCCGATATAAAAGTGGTATTTAACAATTTGATATCCAATGCTATAAAATATGCCGATTTTAGCAAACCTGAACAATGGATAAAAGTAAAATCGTACCGTAAAGACCAGCAATGTATTATCGAAATCGAAGATAACGGATTGGGCATAAAGCCGGAACAAAAGGGAAGCATTTTTAACAAATTTTTTAAGTCGGGCATCAATAAAAAGAGCAAGGGCCTTGGCCTTTACTTTACAAAACAAGCCATTGAAGAAATGAACGGGACCATCGCTGTAAAGTCTTTATTGGGCATTGGTACCTCGTTCATTGTTTCTTTGCCGCTGTAATTACCGTACTCCAGCGTTTTCGTAAAAAAACTAAATACAAAAGAGATTTGCCAGGTTCAACATTTTTAATTTGCTCAATCAGTAATAAAACCTTGTAAATATTATTGCAATTATTTTAAACAATACAAATTCAATTAGATTGTCAAAGGGTTATTTTAATAGTGCCTGAAATCAAGTATTAGGTCATTTTTAAACCGGAAATTTATTTATTTTAATTATTAGCTAAGTTTATATTAATATAACAGGCATATCAATTTGTATTTAATACAAATATGTGAAATTATAATATTGTTTAATATATATTTCATGGCGCCACCCGGGCAAAATGTTGAAAAAAACCACTTTAAAGGCATTATTTTTATGCATTAAAAGTTTTTATTTTAGAAAAAACAATTTAGATTAGCTTTATAAAACAATAAACCTCAATATTTTAAAAAGGAGTAACTGAAATGAAAAAATTTACTGAAGTAAAAGAACTAGTAGCGTCTTTGGAAGCAGACGCTGACAAATTTTACAACAAGGGTAACAGCGCAGCTGGTACCCGGGTTCGTAAAGGAATGCAAGACCTCAAAAATTTAGCCCAAGCGATCCGGCTGGAAGTTCAGGAGGCGAAAAACAAAGGCTAGTGACAAGGGATTAATCATTACTTTATTTCGATAAAAAACCCGCCCCGGCAAATGGGAGCGGGTTTTTTATTGCACAAGCTTCTTGGTCTCCCCTATTATTTTGGCTGCGGTATTATCGCCAACCGGCACTAATGGCAATCGCAGCGTATTACCGCAAAGAGCCAAATGTTTTAAAGCAGCTTTAACGCCTCCCGGGCTGCCTTCAACAAACATCAACCTTGTAAAATCAATGAGTTGCGAATGTGTTTTTTGCGCGGCCTTAAAATCGCCGGCTAGGCAAAGGCGCACCATATCCGAAGTTTTGCGTGGCAAAGCGTTGCCGATAACCGAAATAACGCCAACAGCTCCTAATGCTATCATCGGTAATGTGACCGGGTCATCGCCTGAGATCATCAAAAAACTATCAGGCTTATCACGCATAATTTGATTTATCTGGTCAAAATTTCCCGACGCCTCTTTAATTCCGATAATATTTTTAAAATCATGCGCCAGCCTTACCACAGTATCTGCGTTTATATTACTGCCGGTGCGGCTGGGTACATTATACAAAATAACAGGCAGCGGCGAATTTTCCGCAATGGCTTTATAATGCTGGTAAATACCCTCCTGGGTAGGTTTGTTATATTGCGGGCTTGCCGATAGTATGGCATCATAACCGGCGGTATCAAACTGCTTTATTTGTTCAACAACTTCCAATGTATTATTTCCGCCAATTCCTGCAACCAGGCCAATACGGCCGTTGATTGCTTTTGCAGTAAAATCCCATACCTTTTTCCGCTCGTCGCTGCTTAATGTGGCGCTTTCCCCGGTGGTACCTAACGAAACGAGGTATTCAATGCCGCCATCTACCAGGTAATTGATAAGTTTACCTAAAGCATCATAATCTACCTGCCCATCTGCATGAAAAGGGGTAACCGCGGCGACCCCGGTTCCATAAAATTTGTTCATCGTAATTTATAAAGGGGCAAATATAGGAATTGTTCATGGTTTTTTTGTCCATAGTCAATGGTTCATAGTCCATGGCAGAAGGCTGTAGTTCATCTATGGTCCATGTATCGACCATTGACTATCAACTAAAAACTCACCCCCAGCCTTATCGCCGAGTTTGTATTGCTGCCGCTGTTAAACGACCTGCCATACATCAGTCTGAAGTTAAGGTATTGGATACCTGCACCTAATTCGGTGTAATTTTTTATGGTTGGGGTAGATAGGTAATTGACGTCTACAATCTCCTGTAGTTTTAATTTTCTTATTAAAGGTATCTTATTCAGAATAAAGCCGGAGAAATTCTGCTCCAGGTGCGCTTCAACATATTGGGTATACGTGCTGAAGTTATAGTAGTTCAGCAATAAAAAACTATCAATACCGCTCTTGTAAAACAAAACCTGGTTACCGGCAAATTGCTTATAATCAGGGTAAAAAAGACTGCTGTTGTTAAGAAATTTCCCCGCGCCGATATAGAACGAGGTGCTCCCCAATACGCCCGCCCTGATGTCGGATTTTGATATATCTGCCGATACCAGGTCGTAATCCACATCGGAGCCCAAAATATTTTTTATTCCTTTAATATAGCTAAACCCAATTGTTGGATAAGGAGATGGTAAATACCGCCTGCCATTAGGATAGGTTTCGTATTTGTCGCTGAAATCATACGTGGTGCGTAAAGTAAGCTTAAACGATTGGTTTTCCAGGAATAATGGAGCATCCTGCAAAGGCAATAATGGGTTATTTGATGTATAAGTCTTGTTACCAGGATTAAAAAAACTATAAGCTGACGTATTTGGCAGCCATTTCCGGTCGGCATATTCCGCCCCCGCCGTCGCCAGCCAGCCACCGGCTATTCGTTTGTGCAAAGTGAGTAACAGGTATTGTTTTTGATAAAGTTTTTCATAATTCTGCTTTTCAAATAAGCTATAAAGCGAGTTTATAAATGGTGAAATCGGTTCGGTATTATTGAGGTCTACAATGTCCGACCCGCCATTAAAGCCAAGCGTAAAAGACCCTATAGGTACAGCGCCGTTTACTGTTGCTTTAAATTTATGGTCCGAAAATCCGTATCCTGCGTTTGCCCCAAGTGACAGGTAACGATTATTTACACTGTCGACCCGTTTACGATAGTTTGCGCCATAATTAAGGTTCCATCCTTCCACCGTGTTAAAACCGGGAAAAGCCAGCAGGGGTTCCAGGTCATAATATTCGTGTTTATACCTGTCCGAATGGTGATAACCGGTTAAGGCAAATTTGTTGAGGTTGAACTTGTTATTAACGTTGTCAAGCGAGTCGAGGTACTGTTTTGATTCCCGCTTCCTGGCCAGGACCGCCTTTTTCTGGTAATCCGTCTTTTCCTCTTCGGTAAGGGGGATTGGCCGCTCGTTTTCCCAAAAGATGGAATCTTTTTTGTTGATCCCCTTGTTAATGCGCAACACTTCGGTAAATTCTTTCTTTGTAAAGATGGGCTCCAGGTCGTAATCTTTATAAATGGATATAAAATACCCGCCAATTTTAAACCCGAACAACCCACCTGTAAATTCAAACTTGAGTGATGAGGGCATCCATGCCTTTTGACTGACGGGGAAAAACTGCTCATTTACCCGCAGGGTATCTACAAAATTAAGGTTCTGCTTTTTGGTGATAAAAAGGTCGAGCCCGTATATGCGCCAGCTATCCTCAAGGATATAAATATACCCCTGGAAACAGGCGTCATAACCGCGTTTTGGCAGCACCTGTATCTTATCAATCGTTTCACCATTCTCAACCGAAAAGCCGATGTATTTATAATGATAATAAAAAAGCGCATTATCTGCGATAGGCGATATGAGGGGCCTGTTGCTCAGTCCCTCCCAGTCCTGTATATTTTCATAAAAATTAACTTTCAAATCTGAGGCCCGGTTATAGCTAAAGGCCCGGTTGCTCCCCGAAACTTTTGACGAGATCATTTCCTCATGCACATTATTAGGCTTTTGAAAGCTGTATTTCGATTCTGATTCTGATAAATACACTATCCCCCGGCGGTTCGAGTCCAAACCGTTTTCGCGAGCAGCTTTCTGTATATCAAAGCCCATGAATTTTTTTGGCGCTGCCAATAACTTTTGCATTCCCTTAATGTAGACCTCGACGGTATAGGCATTAACTTCGTTAAGATGCGCCTTGCGTTTCTTTATTGCTTTGCGAATGATGGCGTAGGCAGGATCTTCACCGCCGGCATTGACAATTACATCTTTTAATTGATAGGTTTCGGTTTTTAAAGTAATATTTAGTACCTGGCTGGCGCTGATGTTTAATTTCCGGCTTTCCTGTTTGTAGCCTACAGCTTTGTATTGTACCTCGTAAACGCCCGGCTTTAATTGCAGGATATATTCCCCCTCGCTATTTGCCGATGTGCCCCTGGTAGTGTTTTTGATGTATACACTGGCAAACGGGACCGGTTTATTTTGCTCGTCGGTGATCTTCCCGCTGATACTCACCTCTTGTGAAAAGGCGCTAACACTAAATAGTAATGATAGGATGAAAAGTAAAGCAGACTTCATTCAGCGGATGTTTATGCTAAGATGAATTTTATTAATTAAAGTTACGCGGGTGGGTTTGTTAATTATTGTTAAAGAAGGGCAGGCTAAACTGCCTAATGGTCACATTTCTTCACTAACTGGGCATTGTTCCATTTATCTTTCGATGGGCTACACCCATCGCAGACATATTAAACCCTTTCAGGGCTATGAACCTTTATTTTTAAGCTCTAAAAGGGCTTAATATGTCAACACAGGATGAAGTCCTGTGCCAAACGCCACGTACTACGTCATCCAATCATCCCCAGCAACTCCTCATCGCTAATAATAGGTATATTCAGCTTCTGTGCCTTCTCCAGCTTAGCCGGCCCCATATTATCGCCTGCAACCAGGTAATTGAGTTTGGCGGAGATGCTGCTTACTATTTTACCGCCATTTTGCTCGATGATGTTTGTCAGTTCATCTCTTGAATACTTTGCAAATACACCTGATATGATAAAAGTTTTGCCACTGAGGCTTTCGCTGGCAAGGGTTACTTCTTTTTCTTCGCTAACAAACTGCAGGCCCTGTATTTTTAGTTTTTCAATTTCAGCTTTATGTTTTTCATTGCTGAAATAATCATTTACGCTAACCGCTATGCGGTCGCCAATTTCTTCAACAGCATTTAATTCTTCGGGGGTAGCAGCCCCCAGGCTGTCAACATTTTTAAAATAAGCTGCCAGCTTTTTAGCGACTGTTTCGCCAACGTAACGGATGCCTAAACCAAAGAGCACCTTTTCAAATGGCATCTGCTTCGATTTTTCAATACCATCCAGCATGTTATTGATTGATTTTTCTCCAAAACGATCCAATTGTTTCAATTGGTCGCTATGCAGGTGCAGATCATAAATATCGCTGATCTTGTTTATCAGATTTTTTTGATATAGCGCTTCAATAGTTTCATTACCGAGGCCGTCAATATTCATGGCTTTGCGGCCAATAAAATGCTGCATTTTACCAACGATCTGCGGCGGGCAGCCTTCCTCATTTGGGCAGTAAAACGCAGCTTCGCCCTCTTTCCGTTCCAGCGTGGTGCCGCAGGAAGGGCAGGCGATGATATAATAAATTGGATTTGCGCGGTCTTTTCGTTTTTCTAAATTAACGCTGATAATTTTGGGGATGATCTCCCCTCCTTTTTCTACATAAACCCAATCGTGCTCATGTAATTTCAGGCGTTTTTCTATTTCGTCGGCATTGTGCAGCGTTGCCCGTTTCACGGTGGTGCCAGCAAGCTGCACAGGTTTTAAATTGGCTACGGGCGTAACTGCGCCGGTGCGCCCAACCTGGTAAGTTACACTAAGCAGCTCTGTCTCTACCTGCTCGGCCTTGAATTTATAGGCAATTGCCCAGCGTGGCGATTTAGCGGTAAACCCAAGCTCCGCCTGTTGGGCATAACTGTTTACTTTTATTACAATACCATCAATATCATAACTAAGCCCAAAACGTTTTTTATCCCACAGGCTTATAAATTCTAAGACACCATCCAGGTTGCTGTAAATGCGACTATGTTCATTTGTTTGAAAGCCCCAGCTTTTTACAGCCTGTAAACTTTCCCAATGAGTTTTAAACAAAAGCTTTTCCGTGTACAAAAAATACAGGTAACAATCCAGCGGCCGGCGCGCAACCTCGCCCGAGTCCTGCATTTTAAGCGTTCCTGATGCAAAGTTGCGGGGATTGGCGTAAGGGGGCTCCCCATTTTCGAGGCGTTCGGCATTCAGCCGCTCAAAGGCTTTCAGGTGCATAAATACTTCGCCGCGTATTTCAAATTCGTCCGGGTAATCGCTGGGGTGCAACTTTTTTGGGATAGTGTTTATGGTGCGCACATTAGTAGTAACATCATCGCCCTGGATACCATCGCCACGGGTTACTGCGCGTAAAAGATTGCCGCCCTGGTAAGTAAGGCTGATGGACAGGCCATCGAATTTTAACTCGCATACATACTCAAAATTGTCGCCTATGGCTTTGCGGATGCGCTGGTCAAAATCGAGCAGCTCTTGCGCATTATAGGTATTGCCCAGCGAAAGCATGGGCCAGCGGTGCTTTACCGTAACAAACTCTTTGGTAATATCGCCCCCTACCCTTTTGGTGGGCGAATCAGGTTCTGCAAATTCGGGGAATTGCTTTTCAAGCGCATTTAGTTCCTCCAGTTTTTTGTCGAAATCAAAATCAGAAATGGTAGGCATAGCCAGCACAAAGTAGTTGTAATTGTGCTGTTTCAATTCGGATGATAATGATCCGATCCGTTGTTTTGCTTCTTCAGGTGACATACAGCGAAGATAATAAATTTATGAATAGTGATTGGAGAATAGAGATTAGTCGGAAAGTCCGTAAGTCGGAAAGAAATAAATAATCTTTATTCAACAAACTCAATGAACAAATGACTAATGACTAATGACACTTAACAGTAATTAACAATGCTTAACATTAATTAACGCGGGCTATTAAAGTATATGGCTCATCTTTACAGGGTTAACCCCTCTTAAAGTAATATTTAATCATTTTTCTAATTAATGCTAAACCTGGCCTATGAAACGCAGCCTATTTTTCATGTTCATTTTCTTTAACAGTTCAATGGGTTTTTCGCAAACCGTCCTTAAAGGGGTTGTAGTTGATACTGAAACTAATAAACCGGTTCCATATGTCAGTATCGGGATAATCAGTAAACCTGATGGCACCGTATCAAATGCCGGCGGCGAATTCGAAATTACGCTGGATGCAAAAATAACTGATAACGATACCCTGGTGTTTTCGAGCATAAGTTATCAAAGCAAAGCTTTTTTGGTTGGCGACCTGGAGAGGCTATATAAAAAAGCTCGTTTAAATATTTCGTTAAAAAAGTCGGTTTATGAATTAAAACAGGTAGTTATTAGTTCAAAACATGCGCATGTAAAAATATTGGGCTACGAAACAACTTCGAAATTATTTGGCCTGGGCTTTGGCACAAATTCATTAGGATCGCAGGGAGGGGTAAGGATACCCATTAAGCATCCCAATACCAATATCGAAAGCCTCAGTTTTTTTATCATCCAAAATCCCTTTGAGAGCCTTACTTTCCGGGTAAATATTTATGAATTTAATGACGGAAAGCCGGGTATTAATATTTTGAATGATAATGTAATTTTTAAAGTAGAAAACAAGCAGGCAGGCAAAATAACGGTCGACCTGGCCAACTACAATATTTACGTAAACAAAGATGTTTTAATAGCACTGGAGTGGATAGAATCCAAACCGATGAATACCGGGCAGCTTGATGTGGCGGCCGTACTTTTCGGTTCCACCTATATAAGGCAGGCCAGCCAGTACTTATGGGTAAAAAAGAGCGCAGGCCTGGGATTTAGCGTTAAGGCTAATTATTAATATGGGTTAGATGAAGGCCGCGAACCAGCAGCCACGTGCCCGCAACAGTATCGGGAAACGACCGATTGAGGTGCAATATGTTAAGCTGAAATTATTTTAAACCCTTTCGATTTTGTTTTGTCTTACTAAAAATTAAACAAATATCGCTATGAAAAAGATCATCAGAATTTCAATGTTATTGGCAATAGTGTCGGTGTTTGCGGTTACGACAAGCCGGGCACAGGAAATTGTAGTTAGGGCACGCCTCGGCCGGCCGGGGCCTGTTGTAGTAAGGCCCGTACGTCCATCGCCACGCCATGTTTGGGTTGCGGAAGAATGGGCCCCAGGCGGCGGCACTTACGCCTACCACGAAGCCTATTGGGCAGTTCCACCCCGTCCGGGAGCAATATGGGTTGCAGGCCACTGGCGACACCGTCACCGGGGGTACGTTTGGGTTGGCGGTTTTTGGAGGTAAGTCCCCCAGGGAGTCGATGTGCATTGGCCTGAAGCCGGTTATCAGCTTCCGAATCGTTGTACGGTGATGGAAACAACAAAAGCATCGTTACCACACGTTCAAAGGCTTTAAACTTTTTACAATAACTATTTGCAGCATGTTTCTTTACCAATGCGCTAACCTGGGGCCGGGGACTATAAGAAAGTAACTGATTGAATATCTGCTAACAGGTAAAAAATGCACTTTTGAGGATAGTCCAATTGTTGAGTGCTGTAATTGAAAGTTAAACTATGCAGGGCACTACGGCCCTGTTTTTTTATTTTACCGGCCGATAGTGAGTCTTGGTCCTTGTTCATAAACATCTTAAAAAATTATTAAAACTTTTCCTTCTTAACAAAAAGAGTATATTTGTTTTCCCCCGATTAAATAATTGTTCTTATAAATATATGCCAGGGTATGCCTAAAAAGATCCTTGTAATTGACGACGACCACGACATTTTAGAAATTATAGATATCATATTCAGGCAGGAAGGATATGATGTTATTTTATCTGATAACGGCAAAGCGGCGGAAAATGTGGGCCAAATCCATCCCGACCTGGTGCTCCTCGATATCAGGATAGCAGGGTCAGGTAAAAATGGGGTTGATATTTGTGCGCAAATAAAATCCAGTCCCGAAACGCAAAACCTGCCTGTACTATTATTTTCAGCTGAAGATGACATTGCAGAACTGACCCGCAGATGCGGGGCAAACGGGTATATCCGCAAGCCTTTCAGGGCGGCACACATCATAGCCAAAGTAAATGAAATTTTAGCTGCATAATAAATATAAGATGCTGAACAGGTAAAAACAACATGACAGGAAAGCGCATAAATTTAGGACCTGATAAACTAAAAAGGTTTTTTATAACCCACTTAAACCGTATTTACTGCGCCAAATTACATTTGGTAAACCGGCTGCCCGAAATTGCCGACCTGGCCCATTTCAGCGATTTGCAATATGCAATAATTGAGACTACCCAAGAGGTAAAAAAGCAAATATCGAGGATGCATAAAATATATGCCATCTTAGATGCCGGGGTAGCGATAGAAAGCAATAGAGGCTTAACCGGCCTGATCGAAGATGCTTTTAGCGCCGTTAAACAGCAGGGCGCCGATCCGGAGCTCCGCGACATGTCGATCCTTTTTTATATGCAAAATATCGAAAGCGTGGAAATGACCTCATTCCAGGTGCTGCAAATGGCGGCCGTTAAATTAAAGGATGAAAAGATCAGCCTGTTACTAAAAGAAAATTTTGAAGCCGCCAGGGCCGACCGCTCCCTATTGATGATGGTTAGCGCGAAGTATATTACGAGTGCGACATCGGCATAGACTTAGTTTTTGAAGGAAAAAATACCCGGCTATCCTTACATCCCATAAATTCCGGTGTCGGTAAAATCCCCAAACCCCAATTAATCCCTTTTCCTATCTTTATCCCAAATATGAAATACCTGCGCTGGCTTTTATTCCCGTTTTCGTTGATCTATGGCCTGGTTGTCATCATCCGTAACTGGTGCTATGATTCGGGCCTATTTAAAAGCTATAAGTTTAACAAGCCTGTTATATCCGTGGGTAATCTTGATGTTGGCGGTGCAGGTAAAAGCCCGATGACGGAGTACCTGATCCATTTACTAAAAAATGGTTATAAACTTGCAACCCTTAGCCGCGGTTACGGGCGCGTAACTACCGGGTTCCTTAGTGCTACTGCTACTACTACTGCCACTCAAATAGGCGACGAACCCGCCCAATTCAAACATAAATTCCCGGACATCACTGTTGCTGTTTGCGAAAAAAGGGTGGAAGGATTAAGAAAGCTGCTGCCTGATCACGACGTCATCCTGATGGACGATGCCTACCAGCACCGCGCGGTTGAACCTGGATTGAGCATTTTATTGTTTGATCATAACCGTTTAAACGAACCACATTTATTACTGCCTGCCGGCAATATGCGCGAGCCCTTCAACGGGCGGTGGCGGGCGCAGATCATCGTCGTAACCAAATGCCCTGAACAACTTACTACTGACGGACAGGCTGCATTGGCGCAAAAAATTGAACCATTGCCTTATCAGCATTTGTTTTTTACGGCAATAAACTACCAGCCTTTACAAGATTTGGAGGGCCGCCCTGCAAACATGACAATTGATAAGGATACTACTGTTTTTTTACTAACAGGCATTGCCAATGCCCAGCCGCTGGTTCAATATTTAAAAGGCTTTATATCCCAAATCATTCACCATAATTATCCCGATCACCACACCTTTACCTTAAAAAATATCACTAAACTTGCCGCAGAGTTCAACGAATGTACGTCGCAAAAAAAAATAGTCATCACAACAGAAAAAGATGTGCAGCGTTTAGAAGGTTCGTGGTTTAAAACGGCCTTGCCTGCTAAGGAACACTTGCCTGTTTTTGTGATACCCATCAGGGTTGAATTTTTAAATGGCGGCGGGAAGCGTTTTGACCAGCTAATTATTGATTATGTTAGAGAGCATACAGCATACCACTGAATATATTAAAAACCGGATCGGGGGTTTTGAGCCCGCAGTCGGGATTATTTTAGGCACGGGCCTTGGCGGCCTAGTGAATGAAATTGAAGTTGAAAAACAGCTGATGTATGCCAATATCCCCGATTTCCCGATCTCGACGCTGGAGTTTCATTCGGGTAAATTGATCTTTGGCAAACTTAACGGTGTAAAGGTTGTTGCCATGCAGGGCCGTTTGCATTATTACGAGGGTTATACGATGCAGCAGATCACTTTCCCGGTAAGGGTAATGAAAATGCTGGGCATAAAAACCCTGTTTGTATCCAATGCCAGCGGATCATTGAATCCGGATTTTAAGAAGGGCGACCTGATGGTAATTGCAGACCATATCAATTTACAGCATCATAATCCCCTCGTCGGACGTAACGAAACTGAGCTCGGCCCCCGTTTCCCGGATATGAGCCAGCCTTATAAACGCGAGCTGATAGATGAAGCATTAGATATAGCTAAAGCAAACAATATAATATGCCATAAGGGAGTTTATGTTGCTGTAACCGGCCCCAACCTCGAAACAAAGGCCGAGTACAAATATTTGCGGATTATTGGAGGCGACGCCGTGGGAATGAGTACAGTACCTGAAGTAATAGTGGCCAACCACATGGGTTTGCCTGTGTTTGCTATATCGGTACTTACTGACGAAGGCTTCCCGGAAATATTGAATCCGGTATCGGTTGAGGAGATACTGGCAGTAGCCTATGAAGCAGAACCTAAAATGACCCTGATACTAAAAGAATTGATAGCCGGTTTTTGATGCCTGATAAGTTAAAATATTTTATATTATTGTTGATTTGCGCGTTTGGGCAAACTGCGTTGGCACAATCGCAGGGTAATCCTAATTATCCCAATAATAATCCCGGTTACCCGGGACAGCAGCGGAGAGACGGGCGTGACGGGCGTGACCCGCGCGACACAGCTACAGCTAAAGTCTATACTGCCGACCAGCAATTAGATTCGCTCCGGAAAAAATTAGACAGAAAAAAAGATACTGTTGTTTTCAGCTCGAAATTTATCAGGGTTACCAATGAAAGGCTGCTAAAAGACAGCACACAGTTATTGCCGTTGGATACGGGGCTGTATAATTTCGAAAACTACAACCCGTTAAGCCAGCCCCGCAGCCCTAAAATATTTTTAGGCAATACCGGAACGGATGAAAGGAGCCTGCTGTACGAGCAGTCGCACATTATTGGGTTTGATGCGGGCCTGCATACGCTTGATGCTTATATGTTAAATCCGCAGGACATAAACTATTACAGGGCGCGGGTGCCGTATACCCAGCTTTACCTGGTAACCGGCGGCCTTAAGGAGCAGATATTTAAAGTGCTGCATACACAAAATGTAAACCCAAGGTTTAACGTGGGTTTTAACATAAATTTTATAGGCTCGCAGGGCTTTTACAGCAATAACGGCTTATTGCTGCAAAATGTAAGCGACGTAAATTTAGCAGGTTTTGCATGGTACGAGTCGAAAAACAAAAGGTACAACCTTCTGGGCAACCTGATATACAACAATTTAAAAGCGCCCCAAACAGGTTCCATACTCAACGACTCCATTTATAAAACCGGTTCAATTGATAAAACTGGCGAGCAGGTACGCTTGCCGGCCACTTATGAGAACTGGAAAAGCAGCGGGCTGTATTTAAAACAATTTTATTATATCGGACATATCGACAGTCTTAAAAAAGGAACGGGTAATACTACGAATATTTTACCTACGCAACGCGTGTCGTATACACTTAACTATAATACCCGGAAGTACAATTTTAAACAAAACGACGCCGATCTGTATGATGTCTTTCCCGACTACTATTTTGCCTCAAACTATGCGCGCGATTCGCTCACGGTCACACACTTGCAAAATGATTTTTCCTATAGCTTCTATCTCCGAAGCAAGGCGGTGAAGTTTGTTAAAAACGAAATGAAACTCGATGTTGGGCTTACGCAGGACTATTACCGTTATACCCAATATGTAAGCGATACTACTTTAAACCAGTATGGCAATAAAGTTAACCTGCCTACAAAAGTACAAAGTGCCTCGTTCCAGGACATTACACTCAAAGCCAAGCTGAGTTACCGTTTCAGTGATAAGATTGGCATCGACGGCGACCTGCAGCAAATTGCCCAGGGCCGGGATGCGGGCGATTTTTTGTATGATGCGAAAGTAACCCTTTCGGCAAGCGAGAAAACCGGCAGGATAATATTCGAAGGTTACTCTCAAAGCAGTACCCCGCCGTTGGTTTACACCGATTGGATATCAGACCACTTTATTTTTCATGATAAGTTTAACAAACAAAAAACCAATAGCATATCATTTAATTATGTAAATAATCCCCTCCAAATTGATTTAAAAGTTGAATACTTCTTGATTGGTGATTATTTATATTTTGCCGCACAACCGGGGGGTATCGATGCCAGTCCGAAGCAGGAAACGGCTGATATAAATTTACTTAAAGTAAGCCTTGGTAAGAGTATTGCCTGGCGCAGGTGGCATTTTGACGATTATTTAGTGTATCAAAAAACAGATTACCAGTCGACGCTGCGTACGCCCCAGTTTTATAATTACGCGCGGCTATACTACAAAACGCTTTTATTTAATGTATTATACTCAAATATAGGATTGAGCGTACGTTATAATTCGGAATACGTAGCGCCATCATACGCGGTGGGCCTGGGCCAGTTTTATAACGGCTCAAATGTTACCTTTTCATCGTATCCCATCGCAACGGTATTTTTTAAAGCCACCCTGCAGCATACCAACTTTTTCATAATGTATGATTACGCCAACCAAGGATTATTAAGCCCCGGCTTTTATACCGTAAACCGGTACCCCCAAATGGACCACATTTTGAAGATAGGGGTATCGTGGGCGTTTTATAATTAGCCCCCCAACCCCATAAAGGGGGAGCTTTGGTGGCCATCCTGCAAATCAAAAACTCCCCCTTTAGGGGGTCGGGGGGCCTAGGCTGTTACGTCTTCTGCTTTTTCTTCCTTGCTGCGGGGAATAATACGTTATTAAGGATGAGCCTATATCCAGGGGAGTTAGGGTGCAACTTCAGATCCGTTGGCGGGTCGCCTACAATGTGCTGGTAATCTTCGGGATCGTGGCCGCCGTAAAATGTCCATTGGCCTTTTCCATATTCACCGTGTATATAACGGGCCTCGTTGTTGCTTTTCATTTGGCCCATTATGGTTATGCCGGGTTTAAGATATTTTTCGTTAAACGCCGTTGTTAAACCCATAAAGCCTTTAATTACTTTATCGTGATCCTGGGTTAGCATACTGGGTACTACATCCCATTTTGCTGAAAAATCAAACAAGGTAAAAAAGTCCCTGGTGCGCTCCACCTGGCGGGTGGCAGTAACATCGATATTGCTGAACTGGTGCGACATAGGGTTCATATCCAGCGTAAAATTCTGAAATGCGAACGTTTGGGTAAAATCAAGTTTCGATTGCGCATCGGGATCGGCTGCATCACCGTCAAACATTGATTCGCAAATATCCGTGTTAGAGGCTGCCAGCGCAATGTCAAAAGTATCGGTACCCGAACACATGGCGAAAAGGAACCCACCGCCGGCGCAGAAATCCCGGATTTTTTCGGCAACGGCCAGCTTCATTTGCGACACCTTTTTAAAGCCCAGTTTATGCGCGGTTGCTTCCTGTATCTTAACATCATCGTTATACCATTCGGCATACCTGAAAGCGCCGTAAAATTTACTGTATTGCCCGGTAAAATCCTCGTGGTGCAAATGCAGCCAGTCGTATTTAGGCAGATCGCCCCTGACCACTTCTTCGTCGTACACGACGTCATAGGGTATCTCGGCATATTTCAAAACCAAGGTTACAGCATCGTCCCAGGGCAGTTTGTTTTTTGGTGAATAAACCGCCATTTTCGGGGCTTTTTCGAGCTTTACCACATCCATATTTACCGATGGGTCGCTAACTTCGGTGAGTACCTGGTTTACTTTAGCATCGGGCAAAACCTCGTAGCTAACACCGCGTATTTTGCATTCATCCTCAATTTTTTGTTCGTATTTCATCATAAAGCTACCACCGCGGTAATTGAGCAGCCAGTCTACTTCTTCGCCGTTTTTCAGCGTCCAGAAGGCGATGCCGTATGATTTCAGGTGATCTTTTTGCTCCTCATCCATCGGTATTAATATGGAAGCGGCCCTGCCGAAAAAAGGTAAAAGGTAAAAAGCGAAAGCTAAAAGGTATTTTTTTGGGGTGTTTCTTAATAGCACTGTTCTGCAAATTTAAATGATGTAAATGTAACGAATATTTGAATAAGGTATTATATCGGTCTTGGTTTGACCAACCTCTGCAACTTTTTCAACCTGTACAACTTTATAAACCTAATCTAATTACTACCTTTGCCTTCTCTTTTAAAAAAAATCAATGAGCAAAGCAATTATCAAAACCGAAAAGGGCGACATGACGGTCGAATTTTATGATAAGGACGCCCCTAATACTGTGGCTAATTTTAAAAAACTGGCTTCATCAGGGTTTTATGACAACGTGATATTTCACCGTGTTATCCCTAATTTTATGATACAGGGCGGCGACCCTACCGGTACCGGCGCAGGCGGCCCGGGTTACAAAATCGATTGTGAATTAACCGGCGAAAACCAGTACCACGACCGTGGCGTATTATCAATGGCCCATGCCGGCCGTAATACAGGCGGCTCGCAATTTTTTATCTGCCACAGCCGTGCCAACACCGCGCATTTAGACAGGAACCATACTGTTTTCGGCAAAGTTATTGAAAACGTGGATGTAGTTGACGCGATACAACGTGGTGATAAAATTTTAGGAATAGAGATTATTGAGGAGTGAGTAGTGAATAGTCAGTGGTGAATAGTGAGTGATTTGCTTACAACTCACTACTCACCATTCGCACAAAAAACATAAAATAATGAATTTACTTGGAATTGTTGCCGTATCGGGAAAGCCGGGGTTATGGAAAGCGCTGGCACAAAATAAAACCGGCTATATTTTGGAGAGTTTGGATGAACATAAAACCAAACTGGTTGCCAATTTGTCGACGGCCAAGATAGCGGCGCTGCACGAGATCACGCTGTTTGGTTTGGAGGAAGATATTAAACTGGTAGATGTTTTTGAACGGATGAAAAATGCCGCAAACATACCTGATGCAAAAGCGGACGGTAAAAAGCTGCGCGAGTTTTTTAGGGAAGTGGCACCTGATCATGATGAAGAGAAGGTTTATGCTTCGGATATGAAAAAGGTGATCGTGTGGTACCAGGCGCTTAAGGACCTGCCGATATTTAATGAAGACGAAACGGGCGCCGCGGCCGTTGAGGGAGATGCGCCTGTTGCCGAAGAACCTGCAAAGCCGGTTTTGGAACCGGTAAAGGCTGAAGCTACACCAGCTAAACCAAAGGCAAAAAAGGCCACTGCGAAAAAAGCGTAATAATCAGGGTGCGCGCAATATTTTGTATCTCCCGCATATATCGCAAAATGACATAAAGTGCAGGGCACAAAATATCGCGCCTAAACAAAATTCAAAATGCTTATTTCTTCTTTGGTACCTTCGCCCCTTCTTTGCGGGCTTCTGATAAACCAATGGCCACAGCCTGTTTTTTACTGGTAACTTTTTTGCCGCTCCCGCTTTTTAATTTGCCTTCTTTCATTTCGTGCATGGTTTCATGCACTTTTTCCTGTGCTTTTTCTGAATACTTCGCCATACTATTTTTCTTTAGGTTAAATGATATTTTTGGAAAGCAAATTAACTGCCAAAATTATTTAAATCTGCTCCTGCGTTGGGGCTTAATACCTCGTGTCGCCCAGGCTTATTTTTAAGGTCCGAGACACAAAGTATTGTGTCTATACGATTTTTCTTTAAAAAAACTTACCTTCAAGCTGGTAAATAGATGTTTCTTTGTCAAAACTATAATCCCCTGGTATATGCCTGTAAAAAAGATCACCGCCCCGTTTTATGAAAAACTTGCCTTAGTTCTTGTCGGGCTTGTCAGTTTAGGTTACCTGATCGTACTGGCCAAGGAAGTACTTGATCCCTTAGTTTTTGGATTTCTGTTTGCTATATTACTGCTGCCCATCGCCAATTTCCTCGAAAAAAAAATCCGCCTGCCGCGTACTTTATCGTCCCTTTTTTCCATACTTCTTCTTTTAGGCTTCGTGAGCGGGATTTTATACCTGGTTGGTTCGCAAATATCCGGCCTTGCCAGCGACTGGCCGCAGCTCAAAAGCCAGGTTAGCCAATCGCTCCATGATCTTTCGGAGTGGGCGCAGCACGCCTTTCAAATTGACGCCAGCAAGGAAATGAGTTATGTGCATGCCACAACGACAAAAATAATGGCTTCGGGCGGTGATGTCCTGAGCCAAACATTCGGGGCAATATCATCGATCATGCTGTTTTATGTTTTCATCCTTATATTCACTTTTTTTATACTGTTATATCGCCGCTTATTGCTCCATTTTGTGGTATGGGTATTCAGTGACGATCATACCGAAACAGTACATGACATTATCGGGAATATCCAAAGCATATTAAGACAGTACATACTCGGCCTGCTTTTAGAAATGGTTGTTGTTGCGAGTCTGGCCTGTACTGCCTTTTGGATGATCGGCGCGAAGTATGCAGTACTGTTAGGTATTTTAGTCGGCCTCTTTAACCTGATCCCCTACCTGGGCATTTTTACCGCGCTGTTGCTAAGCTCCGTGATCACATTTGCCACAGGGTCAGTTCGGGACGCGGCCTTAGCGGCTGGAGCTGTTTTAAGTATACACCTTATCGACTCTAATTTTTTATTGCCCACCATTGTCGGGTCAAAAGTAAAGCTTAATGCACTCATCACCTTTTTAGGTATCATAATCGGCGAAATGATATGGGGTTTGTCGGGTATGTTTTTGTCGATCCCGGTAATGGCCATTCTTAAAATTATTTTCGACCGAGTTGACAGCCTTAAACCCTGGGGCTATTTATTAGGTGGCGGCACTGAGGATAAAAAATCAGTTGTTGAAAAAATGAAACCGGCTACGGTTGATAAAGCGTGAAGCTGAAAGCAAAACGATAAAAGCTTTTTGCTTTTGAGAAATTGCAATCGCTATTTCGGGAGGTTTAACAATTGCTCCACCTTCGCGGGAGTCAAACTCAAGCCATCTGCAATCACAGAGGCCTGCTCATAAAACTTATCCCGCTCCGCTAATTTACCGGCGATAAAAGCGACAAGGTCGTCTCCATGATCGCGGAGCACAGGGCGTTGGTCTTTTTCATTTTCCAGCCTGTTGGCTAAAGTTTTGGGTGATAATTTGATGTATATCGTTTTGCCGTGGGTATTCATCCAATCCATATTGTCAAAAAAGCAGGGCAGCCCTCCACCCGTAGAGACTATTGCATTTTCGGGATATTTAGTCTGTTTTAACACTTCGGATTCGAGTTTACGAAAGGCGTCTTCACCAAAGGCCGAAAAATATACGGCAATGGTCATGCCAACTTTCTCTTCAAAAATATCGTCAAGGTCCATAAACTTATAATCCAGCCGCGAAGCCAGCTTACGCCCCAGGGTGGTTTTGCCGCAGCCCATAAAGCCGATCAGGAAGATCAGTCCTAAATTATTTGCGGAAGATTTTGTTTTATTTAAGGACACTGCTTTATACTTTTATTGATTAACAAACGTCGACCACTGTCTTTCTACCATGGACTATGGACCATCGACCATGGACTTTCTGCCATGAACTATGAACCATCAACTATGAACTAGCCCAGCTTCACCCTCGGGTCAACCCAAACATAAATAATATCAACCAGGATATTGATCACCACAAAAATAAAGGCGATGAACAGAATAGAGCCCATCACCACAGGGAAATCCGACATTTCCAGGGCATCCACAGTAGTTTTACCAAGGCCGTTATAACCAAATACATACTCCACAAAAAATGAGCCCGCCAGCAGGGAGGCAAACCAGTTGGCAATGGCTGTGATCACCGGGTTCATAGCGTTTTTTAGGGCATGACGATAAATAATAGCATTTCTGCTCAAACCTTTTGCCCTTGCAGTGCGGATATAATCCTGGCCCAAAACATCAAGCATTGCATTGCGGGTAAGCTGTACAATGATAGCCAGTGGCCGTAATCCTAAAGTAACCATGGGCAAAACCAGGTTGCGCCAGCTGATCACTTCTCCTTTAAACGGATCATAAGTATATAAGCTGCCGGACATATTCAGACCGGTGTATTTACTCAGTTCGAAACCAAATATCCAGGCAATAATGATCCCCGCAAAAAATGAAGGCGCTGAAACCCCAAGTGTTGAAAACCCAATAGCCAGTTTGTCGATCCATGTATTTTGGTGGACCGCGCTCATCACCCCTAAAAAAACACCTATAACTATGGCGAAGATCATGGCCGTTGTCGCCAGCACCAGCGTATTTGGTATTACTTCAAGCAGCAGTTGAGCTACTTCTTTGTGCGTTTGATAAGATCGCCGCAGGTAAGGCCATTTAAGGGCCACTACCCTTTCGTCCGAGACCGGGAAAAGTTCGACGTAGTGATATCGCCGCCGCTCTTCATCGTTATTAAGGTGTATCCCTATCGGCGAAAGGTCGTTGATGTAATAAGCAAATTGTACCGGGATGGGTTTATCCAAACCAAACTCCTTTCGTATCGCTTGTAAGGATTGTACATCCGCCCGCTGCCCCTGCGTCATCCTGGCGGGGTCGACGGGCAAAATATTGAACAGGAAAAATACAACAACAACGATACCCAGCATTACTGCCATGCCGTAAAACAGCTTGCGGATGAGGTAGCTGACCATCTTATTATTGGTGAAAATATAGTTTTACCAATCCGTCGTAGTTTGGGATGGAGTGGTAATGCCATTTATTAATAATTGTCCCGTTTTTAAGCAGAAAAATACCCGGATTTGCCCTGATCATAGTTTTGAGCGGCACTTCATCAGCATAAAATATTTCTAATGCCAAATGATGCGCTTTGCTGAATGCCTCTGCAGACTGTGCCGAATTTGATGTAAGCAAAACCGTACGTGTATTATAGTTTGTCGAAAGATTTATCGCGATCGCGTTCAAGCGGTTCATCGCGTCGCCGTCAGTATTACGCAGGTCGTACGCTACTATGATCAAATTATTAAACGGGTTTGATAACAACTCTTTTGTATAATCATTCCCCTGTGCATCCGAAATGGTCAGGTCCCTGATCTTTGGCGTAAAACCCTTTTTCACAAAACGGCTCTCAGGCTGACCTACAACCTCCCAGTCATTATCTTTCCAGATATTGCTTTTAAGATAATCAGTATTGTTCATCACCTTCGTATCGCCGGTTTTTTTATTTTTCAGATGATAGGTCAGCTCGTATTCATCGGGTTTGGCGCCGGGAGGGGTCTTCATTTCATCCAGGATATTGGCCCCGACATTATAAGGCAGAAAATCTATCACCGGCAAAAAATTATAGGTATAAAGGCCAAGGCCGACTGCTACAATTGCTGATATAACAAGTAGCCTGTCGCCAATTTTCGCAATAAATACCGGGTGTATTTTATTGCGGTTAAAAAATATTACCAGTATTAACAGCAGTAAAAATAAATCCTTACTAAATGACTGCCACGGCGTTAACGGGATAGCATCGCCAAAGCAGCCGCAGGTTTGCACCACCTGGAAATAGGCTGAATAAAATGTTAAAAAGGCAAAGAAAACAATGAGCAGCAACAATCCCCAGGCAACTTTTGCATGACGTGCACCGATGAGCAGGGCAAAGCCAAGTATGATTTCAAGCGAGCACAAAATGATGGCGATGCTTAACGCAACACCATTGAGAAAATTGATATGAAAAACTTCGAAATACTCCTGCAGTTTATACGAAAAGCCAAGCGGGTCGTTTATTTTTACGAGGCCCGAAAATATAAAAAGCAGCCCCACAAATATCTTGGCTGCCCATAACCACCATGGGGCGTGTTTATTTTTGTTTCTATTTGTCATTATTGTTATCAGAAGTTGAAAAAGTTGTAATAAGTTGTAGTTGTTGAAAATGGTTAATCCATTTTTGACCTGTTTTTCAACATTCGCAACTTAGAATTAGCAAAACTTATAAATGTTAAAAAGATTAGCCAATTTTAACCCTTATAACTTTTACAACACTTACAACTTAGAATGGCTAAAGATACATTTTTTCGGAAAAAGGCAACCCTAAATGCAGGCGGAAGGCTGATTGATTTAAGCAGCCCAAAAGTAATGGGTATAATCAATCTTACACCTGATTCTTTTTTTGCTGGAAGCCGTAAGCAGGGGGTAACCGAAGCCTTGCAGCAAGCCGCGAAAATGCTGGATGAGGGCGCTGCATTTTTAGACCTCGGCGCCTACTCATCCCGCCCTGGCGCCGAGGATATTTCTGTGCAGGAGGAAACCGACCGCCTGTTACCCGTGGTTGAAGCCATGGCAGAACGCTTCCCGGAGGCTGTTTTATCTATCGATACGTTCCGTTCAAAAGTTGCCGAAGCGGCGATCAAAGCAGGCGGGCATATCATCAACGATATTTCGGGCGGGCAATTGGACGAGGCTATGTTCGCGACCGTAGCTAGGCTGCACGCGCCTTATATTTTAATGCACATGAAAGGCACACCGCAAAATATGTTGAAACAAGCGCATTATGAAGATGTGTTTGGCGAAGTTTACGACTATTTTGTTGATGGCTATTATCGGTTGAAGCAATTTGGGGTACATGATGTGATTATTGATCCCGGCCTAGGTTTTGCAAAAAAAACGGAGCATAGTTATGCTTTGATGAGCCGTTTACAGGATTTTAATCTATTGCAATTGCCAGTACTTGTCGGAGTGTCCCGCAAAACGATGATCTACAAAACACTTGGTGTAACGGCAGAACAGGCCTTGAACGGCACAACCGCTTTAAACGCAATTGCTTTAATGAAAGGCGCAAATATATTACGGGTGCACGATGTTAAAGAAGCCGTTGAGGCGGTGAAGCTATTTGAGGCCAGCAGTGGATGATCCTTTGCTTTAAAAAATCAAATATTAATTTTGAATGTTTAGATAAGCTGTAGTACTGATATCGGGCATTATTGGTCTTATTGTCAATGTATCGCCATTAAACAAAATCACCGAACCAAATGAAGTATCACTATCATAGTACAATTCGTCGTAAGAATTTGTACCACTTTTAAAGGCATTTTTCCTGATATGAAAAACACCCTGGCCCGAAAGTTTATTCGTAGTATACGATTTATACGTACTATCGCTGTTTAATTGTAATATATTGCCATTGCCGGGTTTATAAACAGAATCCGCAGGAAGGATATTTCCACCATATACCCGTCTCACCTCCCATTTACCGAAATATACCGGCGATGCCGGATTGCTGCCCTTTTTACACGCTATCATAAAAAAAGACGCTGTTAAAATCGTTGCTATAAGTGCTCTCATGTCAATTATTTTTTTGCTTGAGTAAATTTTTAAATCATTGCCTAACGTATAACGAAACTATCTGATCATCAAAGTCGATACCGATAGATAGAGAATCGCCTTGTAATTGTATTGGCAAACCCTCTGTATTAAAGTTGTAATAAATTCCATCAAAATTTTGCGTTCCGTAGGTCAAACTGTTTTTGATTATTCTGAAAGTGCCCTGGTTTATTATAGTAGCTCCTTCGTAATATTTAAAGGTACTGTCGGCAGCTAACTGCAACTCATGCCCATTTCCCGGGGGAAAATGGTTTGAAGTGCCCGCAATCCCGCCAGATTGTGCCCGCAGTTCCCAATTCCCGATATACCCCTGTGGAGTTGGGTTGTGCTGTTTTTTACAGTCCATCACGAACACCGACAAGCAGATTATAAATACAAACTTCCTCACCGTTGTTTTTATTTTATTACGGCTCTATTATTAATAGTGCTACAGTGCACCAAAAAAATTCAAGTTTATGTTGCCTTGTCGATGATGAACTACCTATTAATTCGCTATTTCGGTATTCCGATTACCAACTCACCCCACCAACTCCATCATCTTCAAAATACTATCCACATATTCCCTGTCATTTGCCAATCGCGGTACTTTATGCTGGCCGCCGAGTTTGCCTTTTTCCTTCATCCAGTTAAAAAAGGTGCCCTTGGGAGCTCGGCGCACTATCGGGCGGCGCAGGGCCATATCTTTAAAGCGTTTGGCATCGTAGTCGGAATTGATGCGGCGCAGGGTTTCATCCAGCAGGTCGACAAAACGTTCAAATTCAGCGGGCTTTTTTTCAAACTCTATTATCCACTCGTGTGCGCCGCAATCATCACCGTTAAAATAGATGGGCGCAGCGGTATAATCACGTATAATGGCTCCTGTTTGCTGGCAGGCTTCATCAAGGGCGCGTTCGGCGTTATCAATGATCACTTCTTCGCCAAAAGCGTTAATAAAATGTTTGGTGCGCCCGGTAACCTGTATACGGAAAGGTGAAAGTGATGTAAAACGCACAGTATCGCCGATCATATACCGCCAAAGACCAGCATTGGTGCTGATGATAAGGGCATAATTCTTATCCAATACCACTTCATCAAGCGTAAGCGTATCCGGGTTTTCCTTGTGAATGTCTTCTAAAGGCAAAAACTCATAAAATATGCCATAATCCAGCATCAGCAGCATTTCGCCAGGTTCACGGGTGTCCTGAATGCCAAAAAAACCTTCGGATGCATTGTAGTTTTCAAGGTAATACATATCATCCTTTGGGATCAGCTTTTTAAACTGTTCACGGTAGGGTGTAAAATTAACGGCCCCGTGAAAATACATCTCCAGGTTTGGCCATACCTCGAGCAGGTTCTTTTTACCTGTGATCTCCAGTATGCGTTTAAATAGTAAAATGTTCCAGGTTGGCACCCCACTTAAGCTGGTAACGTTAACATCCTTTGTGGCGTGGGCCATTTTCTCTATTTTTTCTTCAAAATCTTCAAGCAGGGCGATATCCATGTGGGGCGTGCGGTGAAGCTCGGCCCATAAGGGCAAATTTTTCATAAGCACTGCAGACAAGTCGCCGAATGAAGTATCTGCGCTTAACTGGCTTACCTGGTAGCTGCCGCCAAGCGTTAATATCTTGCCGGTAAACATCTTTGAATTGGGCTGGTTATTGAAGTAGATGGTCAGCAGGTCCTTACCACCTTTGAAATGACATTCTTCCAATGCCTCTTCGCTTACAGGGATGTATTTACTCCTGTCGCTGGTAGTACCTGACGATTTGGCGAACCAGCGTATTTCCGAAGGCCAGAGCACATTTTGCTCGCCCTTCAGCATACGCTCGATGTAGGGCTTAAGGGTATCATAATTTTGAATGGGTACACGCTCCTTAAACTGGGCGAGATGGGTGATGCTCTTGTATCCATATTTTTTGCCCCACTCCGTATTTTCAGCACCTGATATCAGTTGCTCAAACCATTCCTCCTGCACTTCGTTCGGGTATTTCATAAAAAGCTCTATCTGGTGGATACGCTTTTTCATGAACCAGGTAAAAACAGAGTTAAAAATGGTCATAGGCTATATAGTTTATTTAGCTTTGCGCGAACACTTTTCTTTTCAAAACAAAGTTTGCACCGAGATAAACTTTGCGTACCATCTCGTTTGCCGCCAGTACTTCAGGAACACCCGATTCTAATATCTTGCCCTCAAAAAGCAGGTATGCCCGGTCGGTGATCGAAAGAGTTTCCTGTACATTGTGGTCGGTGATCAATATACCAATATTACGGTGCTTCAGTTTGGCAACCATGGCTTGTATTTCTTCAACAGCTATAGGGTCAACCCCTGCAAAAGGTTCATCCAGCAAAATAAAATTAGGTTCAGCCGCAAGGGCCCTTGCAATTTCCGTACGCCGGCGCTCACCGCCTGATAAAAGGTCGCCGCGGTTACGGCGCACTTTATGCAGGCTAAACTCATCGATCAGTTGTTCCAGTTTTTCGCTTTGCCTTTCTTTGGTCATTGTACCCATTTCGAGCACGGCCTTTATATTATCCTCCACTGAAAGTTTACGGAAAACCGATGCTTCCTGTGCCAGGTAGCCTATCCCTTTTTGCGCCCTGCGGTACATAGGGTTGCCGGTAATATTCTCGTCATCCAAAAATATCTGCCCTTCATTGGGTTTTATCAAACCAACGATCATGTAAAAAGAAGTTGTTTTCCCCGCACCGTTCGGCCCAAGCAAACCTACGATCTCGCCCTGTGAAACATTGAATGACACATCGTTTACAACTGTACGCTGCTTGTATTTTTTTAATAAATTCTCTGCCCGAAGGATCATATTAACTTATTTTTGTGAGTGGTGAATGGTGAATGGTGAGTAGTGAGTGGTCAATAGTGATCCTTGAAAATCTTCAACTGACTATTCACTATTCACTATTCACCAAATCTTATCCCCTTTATATTCAACTGTATAGTCCGCCGCTCCTGCCAGATGTTTTCTTCAATGGCGTAACAAATATCAAAACGCGCGTCTTTTGTTAATTTGGGCAGATGTTCTGCCTGGTTAAATGCTATACAGCTAAAGCCCGGCGAATCATCCTGCATTACCGTCATCCTTACATGGTTGCCGCCCACTAAACCTGCAATACCGCTAACATACACATTTTTACTTATGAAAACGGGCGCCATATTTTCGGGCCCAAAAGGTGCAAATTGGTTTAATATCCTGAAAAACTTTGGTTCCACCTGCCTTAAACGTAATTCCGCATCAATCTGTATCTGCTGCACCAATTGCTCTGGTTTTATGGTGGCGCTTACTACTTCTTCAAAACGATTTTTAAATGCTTCCACATTTTCGGGCTGCATAGTAAGGCCTGCTGCATACCGGTGCCCGCCAAACTGTATCAGCAGGTCGCTGCAGCCGCATAGGGCCTCATAAAGGTCGTACCCTAAAACTGAGCGCGCCGAACCGGCCACATGCCCGTTTGAGCGGGTCAGCACTATAGTTGGACGATAATATTTTTCAGTGAGCCGCGATGCCACAATACCTATGACCCCTTTGTGCCAGTGCTCGCTAAATACTACCGTCGATTTGCGGCTGATCAGTTCTTCATCATTATCGATAATACTTAAGGCTTCATCCGTTATTGATAGATCGTGCCCCTTTCGCTCTGTGTTTTTAACGTTTATTGACAAACTTTTTTCTTTGGCCGACTCCTCCTCCGTCGCAATTAATAACGCAACCGCATGTTTGGCATCGTCCATCCTGCCGGCGGCATTGATACGGGGGCCAAGTAAAAAAACCACATCCGATATGGTATAATTAGTACTTTTTCCCGCTACTTCCATCAACGTTTTAACGCCAATGCAGGGGTTTGTATTTATTTTTTGGAGGCCAAGGTGTGCCAGCACCCGGTTCTCGCCGGTAATGTACACAATATCGCAGGCTATGCTGATGGCAACCAGATCGAAATAGCAACTTACTTCTTCAAATGGGATATCATTTTTTTCGGCGTAGGCCTGTATCAGTTTAAAACCGATACCACATCCCGACAATTCTTTATACGGATATTCGCAATCAGCACGTTTTGGGTCGAGGACAGCTACGGCGGCGGGCAGTTCGGTGCCGGTTAGGTGGTGATCACAAATAATAAAATCAATGTCCTTTGTATTCGCATAAGCTATTTTATCAACTGATTTGATGCCGCAATCCAAGGCAATAACCAATTTAAAACCATTTTCGGCAGCATAGTCTATGCCTTGTTTCGAAATACCATAGCCTTCGTTGTACCTGTCGGGGATATAATATTCAAGTTTGTCGTAAAGTTTTTTAAAGAAGCTGTAGACCACTGAGACAGATGTTGTACCATCAACATCGTAATCGCCGTAGATCAATATTTTCTCACCTGCAGAAATTGCTTCTTCTATCCGCACTACGGCTTTCTCCATATCCGCCATCAGGAAAGGGTCGTGCAGGTGAAGCTCGTCGGGGCGAAAAAAAAGACGGGCGTCGTCATAGTTAGTAATGCCCCTGTTTATCAGCAATGCGCTTAAAACTTCATCAATATTCAGTGCGGCAGCTAAGGCTTTTACCGCCTCTTCATCAGCATTTTCCTTAATTGCCCACCGTTTATTCATACATTTGTTTGTGAAACAGTAAAGATAGAATGAATTAGTGAATTGTGAGAAGTGAATTGTGAGTGGTGAGTGGTTATAGGGGAAAATTGCCATATAGCGATGGGTTTGAAACCCATCGCTATGAAAAAGCTATCCGTATAATATCTCGTTTTTATAAGAACGTCATTTAACCTTTCATTTTATCATCGACGATCAAGCTGTTGTAAATAAGCTGACCAATACAAATGAAAATATTCCCTTTAAACGAAGGCTCCTATTCTGTCGACGCAACCAAAAAATTCATCCCGTTTAATCCCGAGACTGATAATTTCAAAGACAGGCCCGCTTCTTTATTTATACACGTAAACCCTTTTCTTGTTCAAACTGGTACAGACCTGATCTTACTGGATACCGGGCTCGGTTACAAAGATACCCGGGACGAATTGTTTCTACATCAACACATACGCAATGCAGGTTTCGAGCCGGAAGATGTGAGCCTTGTATTAATGTCGCACCTGCATTATGACCATTCGGGCGGCCTTGTAGTTGAGCACAATGGCCGGCTTCGGCCCAGTTTTCCGCAAGCGGAGCACGTTATCCAAAAGAACGAATGGGAAAAGGCTATAAACGGAAAGTCGTCATCATACCATAAAGAAATTTTTGAGGCTTTACAGGGCTCCGTAAACCTAAACTTTGTCGACGGGAGCGGCGAGTTGAAACCCGGTATCAGGTACGAATTATCAGGCGGGCATTCCCCCTTTCACCAGGTATTCTGGATAGAAAGCGAAGGCCAAAAATGTTTTTTTGGAGGTGATGAACTGCCCGAACCGGAACAATTGCTCAGAAAATTTATTGCAAAATATGATTTTGACGGCCGCAAAGCGATGCAACTGCGTGAAGAATATGGAAAAAAGGCTGCCGAAGAAGGCTGGACCTGTTTATTTTACCACGCGAAATCGTTGTGTATCGGTATTGTTACTTACCTGGACGATCACTTTAAGATCGAACCGGCCTAAGCGTGGTCGTGATCCTCAACTCTGAATAACTCAACTATCTTATCAACATTAAGGGGTTTGGAGATAAAATCTTTAACAAGCGGGTATGACCGGGCTTTATTAATATCATTGCTGAATACAGAAGAGGAAATGATATAAATTTTGGTTTTGCCCCGGGGATCTATATTCAGACGTTTGTATTCGTCCAAAAATTCCCACCCGTTCATTATCGGCATATTTATATCTAATAAGATATAATCAGGCAATTTAGCCGGATCCTTTTTTTGTATCTCGTGCAGCTGATCTATAGCAAATTTCCCGTTAAGGCAAGCCATGATCTCAGTGTTTAATAAAGCTTTCTTTATTAATTTTATGGAGATAAAGTTATTTATTTCGTCGTCGTCGACGAGTAGTACACTAAGAGGTCTGCTGCTATAGTTCATAATTACATCACTTAAACTGATATGACTTTATACGGAATAGAATTTTAAAAGGTTATAATCTTTTTAAAATTAAAAAGGATGTTATTGGGGGTGATTGATTATACATCAATTAAAAGTCAGGTAGATCAGCCCGCCATTTAATCGGCAATTATTAATTAAAATTAATAATTTAGGCTGAACAATCCAATAGCACAACATGAAAAAACTTTACTTGTTTTTCCTTTTAGCAATTTTTTATTATCCCACGGCAAAAGGGCAAAAAACAAATGAAATTGATTCCAAAACGCAGGGCCTCACCAGGTTCACCGGTTACTTCAATTTTTATTGGGACGAAAAGACAGGCAGAGTATTATTAGAGATCGACAAATTTAATAGCGAGTTTTTATATGTGAACTCCCTGCCGGCCGGGGTTGGCTCAAACGATCTTGGTTTAGATCGTGGCCAGATCGGTGCCAGCCGAATTGTAAAGTTTATAAAAAGCGGTCCGAAAATTTTGCTTATACAACCCAACTATGCCTATCGCGCCGTAAGCAATAATGCCGATGAACGAAAATCGGTCGAAGAGGCGTTTGCACAATCTGTGATATGGGGATTTAAAACCGAGGCGCAGGATGGCGATAAAGTTTTAATTGACCTTACTCCTTTTTTGTTGCGCGACAGCCATCATATTGCCGACAAACTAAGCGCCGCCGGCCAGGGAGGTTTTAGCGCGGATGAAACACGGTCGGCTGTCTATCTGCCTGGTACTAAAAGTTTTCCAGATAACTCGGAATTTGAAGCAATAATAACATTAACAGGGGCTGCAAAAGGCAACGAGATCAGTTCCGTTACGCCTGATCCGAATTCGGTTACGGTCAGGATGCATCATTCATTTATAAAACTGCCCGATGATAATTATAAGCCGCGCAGATTTGATGCACGGTCCGGATTTTATGATAATAGTTATATGGATTATGCTACCCCGATAGACCAACCCATTATAAAACACTTCATTACCCGCCACCGGTTAGAAAAGAAGGACCCGACGGCAGCCATGAGCGAGGCAGTTAACCCCATTGTTTATTATGTTGACCGGGGCGCGCCGGAGCCTGTTAGAACGGCGCTAATTGAAGGCGCATCGTGGTGGAACCAGGCTTTTGAAGCCGCCGGATACAAAAATGCTTTCCAGGTAAAATTACTGCCGGAAGATGCCGACCCCATGGACATCAGGTATAATATTATCCAATGGGTTCACCGCTCAACCAGGGGATGGTCATACGGAGAATCAATTGTCGACCCGCGTACAGGGGAGATCATTAAAGGCCAGGTCTCATTGGGGTCGCTTCGCGACCGGCAGGATTTTTTGATTGCCGAGGGCCTTGTTCAACCTTATGAAGATGGCAAACCTGTAAGCGATACGATGATGAAGCTGGCCATTGCACGCCTGCACCAGCTGGCAGCTCACGAAGTTGGCCATACCCTCGGCCTGCAGCATAATTTTACAGCCAGCGTAAATAACCGGGCTTCGGTTATGGATTATCCATCGCCGGCCATAGGTTTAAATACTGATGGCACCATTGATCTTTCAAACGCCTATACAACCGAAATCGGCGGCTGGGATAAACGGGCTATACTTTATGGCTACAATGATTTTCCGGCAGGAACCAATGAAGATGACGCCTTAAAAGCGATCATTAACGAGACGCTTAAACAAGGTTATTTGTTTATTACTGACGAAGATTCCCGCCCGCCCGGCAGCGCGCACCCGCAGGCTCATTTGTGGGATAACGGAACCAATGCAGCTGATGAATTGAACAGGTTAATGATAATCCGGAAGCACTTGCTGCACAATTTTTCGGAAAAAGCCATCAGGCAGGATGCGCCTATGGCCACGCTCGAGGAAGTTTTGGTGCCTGTTTACCTGCTGCATCGCTACCAGGTGGAAGCTGCTTCGAAAATGCTCGGTGGGCTGTATTACACCTATGCAGTAAAAAACGATGGTGAAATAATTACCAAATTCGTGCCCCCTGTCGAGCAATGGAAAGCTTTTAACGCCCTGATGTCGACTATTAGCCCTGATGCATTGGCGCTGCCCGAAAAGCTGATAGAAAAAATACCACCGCGCCCGGATGGCTATCCGCGCACGCGTGAACTATTCAAATCGCGCACCGGCCTCACTTTTGACCCCATGGCAGCGGCGGAGTCGGCAGCAAGCACCACCCTCGCATTTATGCTGCAGCCCGAACGGGCAGCGCGGCTGGTTCAATACCAGGCCAGGGATAATACGCAACCGGGATTGATACCCGTGTTAGACAAACTGATCGCCCAAACCTGGAAAGCGCCACAGCAATCCGGCTATAAAGGCGAATTACAACGGATGGTAAACAGTTTGGCATTAAAACAATTATTGATTTTAGCAGCCACAGATACTGCCCCCGAAAGTGTAAGGGGAATAGCCTTACTGGAGATAGATGGATTGAAAAAATGGATGCATAGCGTGGTGAACACTTCCGCAGGCAATCAGAAGGCCAATCTATTATTCGGATTATCACAAATTGAAGAATTTGAAAAAAGCCCTGATAAATTTAAACCTGCCCCGCCCCTAAATATGCCGGATGGCAGCCCGATAGGGAGCGACGACTGAATCGGGATGCCGGAATTTCGATTTCGGAATTAAGTTCTGCAATGCCAATTAAAATGTATTTTTGGACCTGGATAAATGTTGTAAAATTTCTTTACCGAACCGTTTGAATTTCAATAATATATTATTCTACAAAATAGCTTATGTCAACACCAATCATCACCGGATTAATGGCCTACGGAATGTCGGGCAGGATATTTCATGCGCCGTTTTTAACCACCAACCCCGGGTTTAAACTTAAAGCAGTGGTTGAGCGCCACGAAAAAAAGGCTGGGTTGCGCTACCTGGATGTGATCAGCTATAATAATATCGATGAATTATTAAACGATGATGAAATTGAGCTAATTATTGTAAACACACCTAACGATACCCATTTTGATTTTACCCTGAAAGCGCTCAATGCGGGTAAACATGTACTGCTGGAAAAACCGGCAGCAGCAACTAGCGCCGAAGTAAAAATAATGTTTGATACTGCGAGAAGACTAAAGCGCCATTTAATGCTCTATCAAAACCGGCGGTGGGACAGCGGCTTTTTACAGGTTAAAGAAATCATTGAAAGCGGGGAATTAGGCCAATTGATCGAGGTCTATTTCCGAATGGACAGGTACAAACGCGCGCTTAGCCCCAAATCGTTCAAAGAAACAGCATCAACCCCTGCCAATGGGCTGGTATATGATTTAGGGGCGCACCTTATCGATAATGCTATTGCCCTTTTCGGGAAGCCGCTCAGCTTTACAAAAACAACCGGAATTTACCGTGAAGGATCGGAAGTGCCGGATTATTTTAATTACCACCTATCCTACCCCAACCAACTGAATGTGTATTTAACATCGGGCCTGCTTATCGCGGAGATATTGCCTGGCTTTGCCATCCACGGTACGTTAGGCAGCTTTTTAAAGGAAAGATGCGACGTTCAGGAAGCGCAGCTGGATGCCGGTATGCTGCCCACCGACGAGGAATATGGGATTGAACCGATCGGCTGCGAAGGCAAACTTGTAATTATGGATATTGATAATCAACGGAATGTAACTTATATAAAAGCGCCGAAAGGCGATTATGACGGTTTATTTGAGGCAGTTTATCATACTATCCGCAATAACGCGTTATACCCAATAACAGAAGAGCATGTAGCCTGGCAATTGGAGTTGCTTGAAGCCTGAAAAAATCGTAACTATGCTCTTTTTAGATCGCAAATTAAACTTATGAAGAAATTACTCTTGTCTTTTAGCCTTATCATCGCTGCCGCTTGCAGCATGGCGCAAACACCAGGTTATACACCGCCGCCTGTTATACCGCCGTACCGCATATTAAATACAGACAGCGTTTATGTAACCCCGGCCAACCTGGTAAAAAACAAGCCGGTAATGGTTATTTATTTTGCGCCCGACTGCAGTCATTGCCAGCATTTGATGTTCGATCTGAAGCCTAAGATGAAGGCATTTAAAAATATGCAGGTGGTCATGATCACCTTTGCCGAGCCGTTAAAAGCTACACAGGTTTTTTACCGCGATTTTAATTTAAAGAAATACCCAAATTTTACTGTTGGCACCGAGGGCTATTCGTTGAAAGTGCAAAAATATTATAATGTGCATACCACGCCTTACATAGCCCTTTATGATAAAAATGGGAAGCTGGTAAAAGCTTATGAAAAGGCCCCGACTGTTGACACCCTGTTAGCGGAAGTGAAGAAGATATGACGTGAGCCGGAAAGACCGAAGGCAAAGGAAGTAAATAGCCGATAGCCCATGGACCATGGCAGAACACAACAAAAAACATGGGCTATCGACCATGGACTTCCTCAGTCAAAATCCAGATTAAACTTATTTTTCAAATCGACCAATGCCGGGTTTTTTGCTGCCATGTGCTGGAACTTTTCTGCAGCGGTGTAAGGACGTTTCACCACTGCTTTTTCGTCGATGCGGACGCTTACTTCTATATCGAAATTTCTTAGCGCAGTGCGTAAATGATTAAGCAGGTTCGCACGTTCCTCCCTGAAAGTGGTTTCCTGCATCTTGTTTTCAACAACAACTTCGAAAATATTAGGAGCGACCATTTTCGGTGGCGTAGAAATAAATATAGTGAGCGCGTTCTTTTTTCCTTCCGATTTTAACATTGCCGCAAAATCGCTCCAGCTTTTTGAAAACTGGTCGGGGGTGTAGTCATCTTTGGCATCGCCCTTAATGTAGGGGTCTTCCTCTTCCAATAACGCTTCTTTGGTTTTACCCACATCCTTTAAAGAAGGGATTTTTACAGATGTTGAAGCAGCATGTGAGTTGGGTATAAATACTTTGGGCTTTTCGACAATTTCTTCTTTTACAGCCAGTTTATCCTCGACTTGTGGCTTGGTTAATTGATAAACCGCCGGCGGATCACTCGCAATAGCCAGTTCCGGAGCCGGTTTAGTTGCCTTTTCAGGACTTATCGCTGCAGGATCAGGTTTTTTTTTTAATTGTCCGTCCGGTGCGGGCATTGCAGCTATTGGGTTTGTCGCCAGGTTAAAGACCGCCTGCAAATTGCACATTTTAAGCATGGCCAACTCAACCTGCAAACGCTGGTTTTTACTTAGCTTATAATTCAGGTCGCACTGATTGGCAATATTCATCGCCGAAAGCAAAAAGGAAACGGTGGAGGATTGCGACTGCTGCAGGTATTTTGTTTTTATGCCTTCGCTTACTTCCAGCAGTTTTAATGTCGACTGGTCTTTACTCACCAGCAGGTTACGGAAATGCTCGGACAGGCCCGATATAAAATGCGCACCGTCGAAACCGCGGGCCAATATTTCATCAAACAGCAATAAAGTTTTGGCGCTGTCCTCGGTCAAAAGGCTATCAGTGATATTAAAATAGTAATCGTAATCCAGTATGTTCAGGTTATCAATTACAGAACGGTAAGTAACATTGCCACCTGAAAAACTAACTATCTGGTCGAACATAGATAACGCATCGCGCAAACCGCCATCTGCTTTTTGGGCGATGATGTGCAGGCCGTCAGCTTCATAGCTGATATTTTCTTTTTGCGCAATGGATGCCAGGTGCGTGGCCATATCCTCTACCCTGATGCGGTTGAAGTCAAATATCTGGCAGCGCGAAAGTATCGTTGGCAGTATTTTGTGCTTTTCGGTGGTAGCCAATATAAAAATGGCATAATGCGGCGGCTCTTCCAGCGTTTTTAAAAACGCGTTGAATGCTGCCTGCGACAGCATGTGCACTTCGTCGATAATATAAATTTTATAGCGAACAGCCTGGGGCGGTATACGTACCTGCTCTATCAGGCTGCGGATATCATCGACCGAATTATTGGAGGCCGCATCGAGTTCGTGTACGTTGAATGAGTTACCGTTTTGAAACGACTGGCACGACGCACAAACGCCGCAAGCCTCGCCGTTTGGCTGCAGGTTTTCGCAGTTGATAGTTTTGGCAAGTATGCGTGCACAGGTGGTTTTGCCCACGCCACGCGGGCCGCAGAATAAAAATGCCTGCGCCAGCTGGTTATTTTTAATGGCGTTTTTTAGCGTATTGGTGATATGCTGCTGACCTACAACACTTTCAAAGGTAGCCGGGCGGTATTTGCGTGCCGAAACAATAAAATTATCCACAGGCACTAAGGTAATAACAATATGGCTATCTTGAAAGTGGTGTGTATAATTAGGTTAGATGACAAGTTGAGGACGAGATATTTCAATTAGCCATCACCATCCAACCCAGTAGATTGTAAGTTGTTTGTTGAGGCACAAACAACGGAATGACAGTCGGTGTCAAAAATCGTCGTCCGGCAAATGATCATCATCTTCATCATCAAAAATATCATTTTCTAACTCCATTTCATGAAAGTCATCTTTGTCTTCGGCCAAATCTTCAAAATCCTCGTCATCTATATCCGTCCAATCGCCATCTTCATCCTCAGCGTCGTCATCATCGCCCGGCGATAAAAGGTTTATGCAAGCCTTTGCTGGTGCTGTGTCCACCAGCAACACGTTACTTGTTGGAGATAACTCCAACAAGGGCGAGGTTTCAATTTCCTTAAGTTGCATTGTAATTTGTTTTAATTCTGATTATTCTTTCTGCTTTCGCCTTTTAGCTTTCATTCCAAAAAGTCCATATCTTCTTGGGTGAACTTTATATCAGCGGCTTTTAAATTTTCTTCAAAATGCTTTAATGAGGATGTTCCGGGTATCGGCAATATCCAGGGCGAACGGTGCAGCAGCCAGGCAATATTTGCCTGCACTTCGGATATGTTATATTTTTTTGCTATCGCTGCTATCTTGGTATCCTTTTTTGGCATCGAAAGGAACAGCGAAAAATAAGGTACCAGCGGTATACAGTGTTTTTCGCAAATATCCAGCAGCTCTTCGCCACCATTGCTTTCACCGTGCAGGCCTTTATGTGTGTTACGCTGTGCGTGGCCATACATATTTTCCACGGTGGCTATCTCGCCCATGGCCATTGCTGTTTCCAGTTCATCGCGGGTTACATTGCTGACACCAACATGGAGTATTTTTCCTTCTTTCTGCATTTCAAACATCGCATCCAAAGATTCTTTAAAAGGCGCGCCATGCCCCGCGATGGCCCTGAAATGAACCAATGTAATCTGCTCCAGCTTAAGCGTACGCAGGTTATTGTCAATACTGCTGCGCAAATTTTCGGGGGTGTTATACGGGATCCAGCTTTTATCGGGCTTGCGGGCGCCGCCAACTTTGGTGCAGATCACAAGGTCAGCAGGGTAGGGATATAAGGCTTCATAGATCAGGCGGTTAGTTACGTCTTCGCCATAATAATCAGCTGTATCTAAAAAATTGATGCCGCTTTTTATGGCCTGTTTTAATATTTGCAGGGCTTCAGGGCGGTTTGGCGGTTCGCCGTAAATGCCCTCGCCGGTAAGGCGCATGGTGCCGTAGCCAAGGCGGTTAACGGTTAAGGGGTGGCTGCTTTTGGCTGCGATGGTTATTGTTTTTGGGGTACTCATTAGTTTGTTTTTATAGTTAGACGAAGCAAAATTAGGTATTGTTTGTTAATTAAACGTAATGAAATACGCTTCCTTTACTTGCGCCAGGGATAGCAGCGGATACCGGCCTCGTGGATAAGGCCTGTGCAGTATGAGCGGATAGCCCGCCCGGGCGCCCATATTTTAAGTAGAAGTTGGAAGTGGCAGTTGGCAGTTAATTTTTATCTGGGCTAAATGCTTGCTAATTATTCATTAAAGTTAAGAGGGTTCCGGGCGTTAATGGTGTGTACTCATGCTCAGAAATCATTAAGATCAAATATAATTTACCATGTTTCTTTTGCAACATGATTTCCGTAGGAATTTCGTCAAAATTAGCCGACTCGTTACTACTCCCGATAAAAAAATCCTGCGGGCCATTACTTTGATATTTGATAGAGAAGTTTTTAATTATCGAATTATAATAAGCTAAAGAATCGTTTTTTAAAAGGGTTAACGTTTTACCTGCAAATAAATTTAAATAAATTCCCGAGACTTTCTCTTGACGACCCGATTTGTATCGAATATCAAATTGATTAAAACGATCCAGAAGATAATAAGTTAAATTATATGTCACATGTTGATTTACATGGCTTTCATTAATTAATTTATTTAAATATAAATTATTTGAAATGTTAATTCTGTAAATATTGATGCGAAATTTTTCGTCATACTCAAATTGAGATATTGGATTTCGTGTCTTGCTCGTAAAAGTTTTTACAAAAGAAAGCTTGTTGCTTTTTTTAAATAATTCACCATAATCGTCAGGTGCATTAAATAAAGTAACCACTGCATCTTTTTTGCCGGCAATGCTCATCTTTTTCAGTGTGCTTGAAATGTAATACATAAAACCACCAAGCAGTCCAATTACCACGAGAGTTATTACTATTCCTTTTTTCATGATGAATTTATGTTTACTTACGTAATTGGTACAGAGAGTGACTAAACGTTGATTCAAAAAGGATGCGGATTTAGATGCCTTAAATTACAATTTTAATTGGTTTGAAAAAATCAAAATATCTCCCTATATTTGCAGCCCCGTAATAGCGGGTAAAATATTTAAAATCAAAGTATAACAATGCAACAGTACGAAATCGTGATCGTTCTAACCCCGTTGTTATCAGTTGAGGTTGCTGCAGAGGCCGTTGCCAAATACAGCAAAATACTTACTGATAACGGAGCCGAAATTGTCCAGGAGGATAATTGGGGTTTGAGAAAACTTGCGTACCCTATCCAAAAAAAGACGACGGGGTACTATCACTTAACTGAATTCAGGGCTCCGGGTGATTTAATTAACAAACTGGAGGTAGAATTACGGCGCGATGAGCGTGTTTTGCGTTTCCTCACCATAGCTTTGGACAAACATGCCATTGCTTATAATGAGAAAAAACGCAGCGGTGCATTCAACCAGAAGAAACCGGTTAAAACAGAGGAGGCTGCAAACTAATGGCAAATGACCAGATCAAATACGTTACAGCCCCCAAAGTGGAGGACATGCGTAAAAAATACTGCCGTTTTAAAAAGAACGGGATAAAGTATATTGATTACAAAGACGCTAACTTTTTATTGAAGTTTATTAACGACCAGGGTAAAGTATTGCCACGCCGTTTAACAGGTACTTCGTTAAAATTCCAGCGTAAAGTGGCACAGGCTGTTAAGCGTGCGCGCCACATCGGTTTATTACCTTATGTTACAGATTCATTAAAATAATCAGGAGGCAAATAAAATGGAAGTTATTTTAAAACAAGATGTAAAAAGCCTCGGTGATAAAGACGATATCGTAAATGTAAAACCAGGTTATGGCCGTAACTACCTTATCCCAAAGGGTTATGCCATACAGGCAACTGAATCGGCCCGCAAAGTTTTAGCTGAAAACCTTAAACAGGCCCAGTTTAAACAGGAAAAGATCCGTAAGGATGCTGATGCAATTGCCGCCCGTTTGGAAGGTGTAAAACTAACTATTGGCGCAAAAGCAGGCGAAACCGGTAAAATATTCGGCGCTATCAATACCATACAAGTGGCTGATGCTTTGAAGAAAGAAGGCTTTGAAGTGGACCGCCGCCGTATTACTTTTGACCAGGACCCTAAATTTGTTGGCGATTATATCGCAAACATTAACCTGCACAAAGAAGTGAAGGTACAGGTGCCGTTCTCAGTGGTAGCCGAGTAATTGATTTCGGATTTTCGTCCCGATAGCTATCGGGATCGGATTTAGAAATTAAGAAATATTGAGGGTGTTTTGCGAGAGCAGGACACCTTTTTCTTTGCTAAGAAATTTTTACCTAAAATTAAGCGATTAATTTTACTTCAACTTAACAATCCGAAATCGAAAACGGCGAAGCCCTCAACGAAGTTAATCCGAAATTCCAAAATCCTTTTCACTACTTTTGGAACTTAAACAATACCCTCATTCCCCTTTAAATCAAAATCAATGAAAAAGCTCCTGCTTCTAGGCATTTTATCCTGTACAATCTTCAGCGCTTCGGCACAATATTTTAATGGAAATGCGCCTGCATTTAAATTTGGCGTTGGTTTAAGTTCAGGGGTTGCCACTGGTCCGGCCTCAGGCGTTTACCCTGAAGCGGGTAGCTTGTCGTTAAATTTTGAATACCCACTCAACACATCAGTAAGCTTGTTGTTAACAACAGGTTATACTTTCTACGTTTCCGGGGGCGGTTATTCAGTTGGTTATTATAACTCAGGCTTTGGCGCCTCGACCTATTCTTACGGGTCAATTGCATCTTTTGTTCCGTTAGAAGCCGGTATTAAATTATACGTTGCCGGTAAATTCTTTATTGAAGGTTATGCCGGGGTTTCATTCAATATAAATTCGTACCCGGCTGATTATACCGGGAAAGCAACAGCATTAATTTATTCCCCGGGTATTGGCTATTCGTTTCCTTTTCTCAATAACGGAAACTCTACAATGGATGTGGGCCTGACCTATGAGAACAGGCTTGAGCCGGGCGGCGGTTACAGCCAGGTTGCCGCGAGAGCCGTTTGGAATTTCGGTTTATAAAATTCAGTTTCCCTGATGGTGTATTGATTTTTAGTTGTCATGCTATTTTTTGAAGCATTATTAAAGCGGTATTGAATTTTGTAATTTTAAAAAATGAAAACTACCCGGAATAAGAAATCTTCCTCAAATCGAAAGTCCGGGGGGCAAAATTCGGGAGGTATTTTCAAGGGCGGCATATTAAAGCTAATATTCAGGGTAATTAAATTGCTGTTCATATTTTTTATAGGGAGCAGTATTTTCTTTGTAATTCTGTATCGTGTTATTAACCCGCCAATAACCTTCCTGATGATTCAACGTGGCTTTGAACAGAAGGCCCGCGGCAAAAACTGGAAGATCGATAAACAATGGAAAAATTTTGATGAGATTGGCGACCCTATGAAACGCGCCGCCGTTGCAGCTGAAGACCAGACTTTTTTAGAAAATCATGGTTTTGATTTCAATGCCATTGAAAAGGCCATCAAGAAGAATGAGCACAGCAAAAAGCTCATCGGCGGCAGCACCATATCGCAGCAAACAGCAAAAAATGTTTTTTTATGGCCGGGCAGGTCAATTATCAGGAAAGGGGTTGAAGCCTGGTTTACCCTGCTCATAGAAGTTTTCTGGGGCAAAAAGCGCATCATGGAAGTGTATCTTAATGTAATTGAAATGGGCGATGGCATTTATGGCGCCGAAGCGGCATCGCAGGCCTACTTTCACAAACCGGCATCGCAACTCGATAACCAGGAAGCGGCGGCCATAGCAGTAATATTTCCGAGCCCGTTAAAATGGTCGGCCACTAATCCTACACGATTTTTACGACACAGGCAATATTTGATCATGAAAAATATGCGGAGATTGGGGCCGCTGGAGTTTTAGCCCCCCGGCCCCCTAAAGGGGGAGTTTTTGAAGCGCATATTTCAAAGCAGTACCTCAAAATTCCCCCTTTAGGGGGTTAGGGGGTCAGGGGGGCCTATCGCTGATACTTCCAATTTTTCGATTTCCCTTCTACGATCTGCTCAATAGCAGTTTCCAATCTTTTCTGCCGGGTGGTGTCGCTTTTTGCATCCACTATCCATTCAAGGTATTCTCGTTTATGCGAGGGGCTGAATTTATCGTAAACTTCCTGCGCTTTTGGATTCGCAGCTAACAGGTCGGCAAAATCAACGGGCATTTCTATGGGCGCTTTGGGGGCGGTTTCTTTTTTTATGGCGGGCTTTTTATTCTCAGCTTTATTTAATTCCATCGCCTGCCGTATAAAATCGACTAAAATATCGTCAGCAGGCAGGTCGTCCAAACTGGCTATCTTTCCAAAACTTCCCGCAGTGCCATCTTCCTCCTTAATTAATTTCCCCGGATCATTTAATTGTTTCTGTTTCCAGAATCCAAAACCCATGTGCTCTTTAAAAGCGGCCATCTGGCAAACCGGCCCATTATAATCAAAAAAAGGGAAACCCCATTTCATTGTTTCGGTTAATAAAGGCGACACAGAATGTACCAGTTCTCGTAAGTGTCTCAAAATCGGCTGTGCAAAAGGGGCGGCTTTGTCAATATAAGCATCTACCCTGCTGTCATATTGTTCCATAGGCTAAAAATAAAAAAAAGTCATTAGGTCATTAGGTCGTTGAGTCATTTTTTTATCGAATAATCGTAACCCAGCAAACAATTATCGCATGACTTAATGACCAATGACTATTCAAGAACCAAATCCCTAAACAACTGTATATGCCAGCTATCCTTGAACGGTACTTCCCACTTGGTTTGCAGCTCATTTAAGTTTTGTACCATGTTATTAAATACAATGGTATTGGTATTGATGCTGCCTTGTTTTAGCATGGCCTCAAAATCATGGCGGGGGGCGGAGAGCACTTCATTGCCTTCGCGGTAAGCAAGGTTAAAACGGTCGAGCAGCTTAATGTTAAACTGTTCCTCTATACCCTTTATAAAATGTACCGATTTATCAATCGAGCAGCCGCTGGCGCCTGCCTGGCTTTCGTCGACGATCAATATTAAAAAGCGGTTATATCGTACCTCAGCTTTGGCTTTTAGCTCATTATTATGGGCCGTCCAAGTCTTCGCGAAGTTATCCAGCTGAATTTGTATTTGCTGGGCTTCGCCATCCGATAGTTTTCTGTCCGACTGGTAAACCCAAACCCTTGAATTTTCTGAAAATTGCATCTACAAAGCTATGCATTTTATTAACTTCGGGTTTAATTTTGTTGTCATGATGAGATCAGTTCTTCCCGTAGTTCGAAAACTAATCCTGGCAACTGTGATTATTCTTGCCGTTTCAGCGAGCTATTGTTTTAAACTTCGCCCGGACGACCCTGACTGGCTTGCATGGACTAATAAATGCCTCGCCCAATCATACGACGACTCCGGGGATGAAAAACTAAAGAAAATAGAGCTTTTCGTAACCGCTGATTTCTTTATCCGCATGCGCAAAACCTATACAAAAGGCAACCAGGTATATTACTCATTCAATCTGCATAAGTTTAATGATATGGATTACCTGGGGACAACTGCCAATGGCACCCTGCAACTAAAAACGATGGCCGATGATATTATCTTCCAAACTTATAACGACCGCCACGGGGATATTGATACCATGACCACCGTGTTAAACATCCCCGTAAAAAATATGGAGCCCGAACGTTTGGACAGCTTGCGCGAAGCTTTGAATTATTTTAAAACGAAAGGGCTGTAGAAAATAGGCTTGATACAGGTTATCATGGTACAGTCTATTAAAACCACGCCGGGATCGAAGATGTACGTGTTGATCATAGATCAGGGGAAAAATGGCTGTCTGTGGGGACACAGACAGCGGAGGAGGCCTTGAATTACTTTAAAACGAAAGGGCTGTAGATATTCTTTGCTTGTATGCCATCAACGCCGGTTTTTGAATAAAAACACGACATAATATCAGGTTTTTAACGGAACTATTGCCGTTATGCGCCGGTTTTTCCAATGGGAACACGATTTGTAGTCCTGTTAAAAAGAAGGATAACAATTGGATTCATATTCAGCCACCATTATTGATGCTGTTGAGAAAGTTAAAACAGCGGTCGTAAAAATCGAGCTTTATAAAAAGGATAAAAACAGGGAAGTCCCGGTGGGAACCGGTTCCGGGTTCTTATTTTCTTCGGATGGGTTTTTATTCACCAATAGCCATGTTGTGCATAATGCAGAGACGATAAAAGTTAAGCTTTATGATGGCAGCACCAGGTTAGCGACGCTTATTGGCGAAGACCCGGATACTGATCTGGCGATATTAAAAATCTCAGAGGCTGACTTCACACCGGCAAAACTTGGGGATGCCGAAATATTAAAAATTGGCCAGCTTGTTATTGCAATAGGCAACCCGCTGGGCTTCCAGCATACGGTTACCGCAGGCGTGGTAAGCGCTTTAGGTCGTACACTTGAAGGCCAGACGGGAAGGATGATGGATAGCATGATACAAACTGATGCCGCCCTGAATCCCGGTAACTCGGGCGGGCCATTAATAAATACAGATGGTGAAGTGGTTGGCGTTAATACGGCAACGATACGGGGTGCACAGGGTCTTTGTTTTGCCATCAGTATTACTACAGCAAAAGAAATAGCCAACCAGCTAATCAGGTTTGGGAAAGTAAAACGGGCATATTTGGGCGTGGTAATGCAGCAAATAGACCTGGTGCCTAAATTAAGGGCCATTCACGAGCTACCGAATAAACAGGCTTTATTTATTTCGGCTGTTGCCGAGGGCAGCCCTGCACAAAAGGCGGGGATATTAAGCGGCGATCTAATTTTGTCGTTAAATAACCAAATGATTGAAACTTCAGATGCACTGTTTAAAATGCTGACAGAAGATAAAATTGGCCAGTTTCAATATATCGGCATATTGAGAAATAATTACAAAACCGAATTCAGGATCACGCCGGGTCAAAAAAATTAATTTGTCATTGGTTTGACCTGATAGCGGGCATGGCGCTTTCCTAGCATGTGAGGTGCTGAAACAAGTTCAGCATGACGTGTTTTTTTGTTATTTATTGACCTATAACCCATTCGCCCTTACGGTGATCTCGGCAATATCCAGCACCTGTATTTCCTGCTCCTTGTTCTCGTGCTTTACACCATCGCGAAGCATGGTCATACAAAAGGGACAGGCTGCTGCAACTACCTGGGCTTTTGCTTCCAGGATGTCGGCCATGCGTTCCACATTGATGTCCTTTTTTCCTTTTTCGGGTTCTTTAAACATTTGTGCGCCGCCGGCCCCGCAGCACAAGCCGTTTGATTTGCAGCGTTTCATTTCCACCAGTTCGGCATCTAAAACTTCTAAGGCTCTGCGCGGCGCTTCGTAAACATTGTTTCCGCGGCCTAAATAACAGGGATCATGATAGGTGATGCGCCTGCCCTTAAAACTCTCGCCGCCTTCGGCTTTCAACTTGCCTTCGCCGATCAATTGCTGTATCAGTTGCGAATGATGGATCACCTCATAATTGCCCCCCAAACCGGGATATTCATTTTTAATGGTGTTAAAACAATGCGGGCAGCCGGTCACTATCTTTTTAATTTGATAAGCATCCAGCACCTGTATATTGGCCATCGCCTGCATCTGGAACAGAAATTCATTTCCCGCCCGCTTGGCGGGGTCGCCGGTGCAGCTTTCTTCAGTCCCAAGCACCCCAAAGCTTATACCCACATGGTTGAGTATTTTACAAATATCGCGGGTTATCTTCTGCGCCCGCTCGTCAAAACTGCCGGCGCATCCCACCCAAAACAAAATCTCGGGGATTTTTCCGGAAGCTGACATTTCTGCCATGGTGGGGACGGTTAATGGTTCATGGTTCATAGTTCATGGTTTAGTCCGTGGTCGATAGTCCATGGACCATAGCTTAATTTCAATATCTTTTTATTTAATAATCGCCATGGTCTATGGACTTAAGACTCTTTCCAATTAAATCTATCGGCGTTACTATACTTCCACGGCGCGCCGTTATTTTCTACATTACCAAACATATTGTTCAAACTTGCCGGCGCCTGCGATTCTTCCATAACAATATACTGGCGCATCTCGACGATAATTTCAAGCGGGTTGATGTTTACCGGGCAGGCCTCCGTGCAGGCATTGCAAGTCGTGCAGGCCCAAAGTTCTTCGCGGGTGATATAATCATCCAGCAATGTTTTACCATCCTGGTGGTCCTTGCCGTGTTTGTCGATGTTGTTACCTACTTCGGTAATGCGGTCGCGGGTATCCATCATAATTTTGCGCGGCGACAATAATTTACCCGTTATATTGGCCGGGCAAACCGAAGTACACCTGCCGCATTCGGTACAGGTATAGGCTTCCATCAGGTTTTTCCAGGTAAGGTCGGTTACGTCTTTTGCCCCAAAACGACCCGGCTCGCCTGTAGTTTCGGGCACAAATGAAGGATCGAGCATGGCCTTAACCTCGTTGGTCACCGATGGCATATTGGTAAACTCCCCTTTGGGGTTTAGATTGGAATAGTAAGTATTCGGGAACGCCAGCAGGATATGAAAATGTTTGGAATAAGGTAAATAATTTAAAAAAGCCAGTATCCCGATTATATGGAACCACCAGCAAACCCGCTCAATAATTTCAAGCGAATTTGCGCTATCAGGCAATAAAGGATTGATAAATGAGCTAACCGGGAAACTCCCCGCCTTTATATAATGGCCAAAATTTAACAGCTGCAGCTTATGATCGGCAGCATTCATTGTCAAAAAGGCAGTCATTAACAGTATCTCGATGATTAGGATATAATTGGCATCCGATTTTGGCCATTCGGTCATCTCCACGCCGTTAAAACGTTTAAGGTGGGCGATGTTACGTCGTGCAAGGAAAACCACGCAGGCAATCAGCACTAAAACCGCCAGTATTTCAAATCCGCCGATCAACAGGCTGTACAAACCACCCAATCCCGAAAAAATGCGGTGCGAGCCGAAAACACCATCGATCATGATCTCCAGCACTTCAAGGTTGATGATGATGAAGCCTATGTAAATAAAGAAGTGCATTACTGCGGCAAGCGGGCGTTTCACCATTTTGGTTTGCCCCAAGGCTATTTTTGCCATTGTTTTCCAGCGCAGTGTGGGGTTGTCGGAGCGGTCGGTATCCTTCCCCAATAATATATTGCGCCGTATTTTACCAACGTTCTTGCTGAACAGGTATATAGCCGCCGCCAGTATAATAATAAACAATAGCTGTGCAATCATTATGCGTGCATAGTAATTTTTTCAAAGTTAGTTTTTATGTTGAAATGTTGAAATGTTTTAAAGTTGGAATGTTGCCTGCCATTTTATATAACTTAAAATCAAGCAGTTTAAATTAAAAACAATTTAAGCTACCTGGGTTTCATAACATTACAACATTTCAACGTTCCAACATTACAACCTCTAAAAGCTTTTTTCAAAAAAAATTAAGGCGGAATAAAAAAAACGCTACATTTGCAGTCCTTAAAAGGGCGGTATCATAGCTCAGTCGGTAGAGCAAAGGACTGAAAATCCTTGTGTC
>CAIPFE010000018.1 GCA_903864275.1 uncultured Mucilaginibacter sp. | reverse complement strand
TTATCAATAACCACTTTTAATAACTAACTTTGAAAACGCTTTTACAGCTCTCGCTGCTATCGTTCGCCAGCTAATTGCCTGGTCACTTTGCCACGGAATCAGGTGGTCAACATCCCCGGAATATCAAATCATTGCACACAAGCATTCCAAAAGGGCATCTTTTTGATTATCTCATCATAGATGAATCTTCACAGGTGGATATTATAAAATCTGCTGTTTGTTTTTCGTGCTGCCGAAATGTGATTGTAGTTGGAGATAGCATGCAGCTTACCCACATTGTAAGTCAACAAAGTAATGATGCTGCAGAAAAATGTTATACTAAGCACAACGTCTCTCCTGCTTACGACTACATTCAACAAAATATTTTGAACTCGCTAAAAAGCGTGTATCGGGGTAATTTAAAATCGGTTCTGCTAAAAGAACATTACAGATGCCATCCTTCGATCATTGGTTTCTGCAATAAAAAATATTACAATAACCAACTGGTTATTATGACCCGCGATAATAGTCATCCATTTAAAATTATTGAGACAAACATATCAGGTGGAAGGGACAATTACAATCAGCGACAGATAGATGAAACAGATTTCTATATCCGTAACAATTATGCCGCTGACTTCACAAAAGTTGGTGTTATTGCTCCATATAGAAAACATGTAGATATGCTGCAAAAACAGCTACCAGCCGGAACAGAAGCCGACACTATACACAAGTTTCAGGGACGTGAGAAGGATATAATTATATTTAATACCGTGAAAAATAATATAGGAACGTTTATTGACAATCCTAACTTAATAAATGTTGCTGTATCACGAGCCGTTAAAGAATTTATTGTGGTAAAACCGGCAGCGATGGATTTGCCGCATGGAACTAATATTGGTGATATGATACGCTATATATGTTATACCGGCAACCCGAACGAAACAATCATCAAAGGCAATATCTGTTCCGTTTTTGATCTTCTCTATAAGGAATATAATAAGGTCTTTACATCATTTCTTTTATCGAACAAAAACATCAAAGGGTCTGCTGCAGAGATTATTATTCACAAGCTATTAAGTGAAGATATATTGTTAAACAATACCCAATTCTCGTCTATTGACATGGTCAGAGAATATAGGCTTAGTGATCTTATTCGGGATTTTCAACCATTCTCCCAGGATGAAATCAGATTCATAAGGAATAATTCAAGAATTGATTTTCTGCTGTACAACAAAATTGACAAAACTCCTGTCTTAGCTGTCGAGGTGGACGGGGTGGCATTCCATAGCAATAAAGTGCAATATGAAAGGGATAGTAAGAAGAATAATATTTTAAAGATTATCGGATTACCACTGCTTAGATTATCAACCGATCGACACCAAGAGGAAACAAAAATTATTGAAAGTTTAAGTGTTGCAATGGGACTATGTTGATAATGAATCTAACTAATCCTTTTCTCATTCTTTAAGATTTTTCTGATAATATCTAAAATTCCCTCAAGGCGTTCTAATAGATTCCCATTCACCCCGCTTTCGTATCCATAAAATAAAAAGCCGGGTAGAATTATTTTGTCGGGCTTTTGTTTACTTTTTATTGTGCCCCCGCCTCTTCCGAATTATAACTAAATTCCAAAACCGCCGACTCTCCTAAAATAACCTGGTCGCCTTCCGCCAGCCTATGGCCAATAGTTACAGAATTCAATTTTATTAAGTTTTCATTCGCTGCCGACCTGATCTTGATCTTGTTGCGCGGAGGTATACCGCCCTCGTCGGCAAAAAGCATAAAGCACCCGTTATCCTTATTCCATTCAATATGCGCATGCTGGCGGCTCACGAACTTATTGCTTTCATTTTCGCTTTCGGCCAGGAAAGCGATATGGTTGTTCCTGAAAAATCCTTCCTCCACCTGGGCCTTCTTTCCGCGTCCGATATTGACCTTTCCGCCGGAAGACGTGATGGTATACTCCTGTTTTTCAGCTTCACCGTTCAATACCCGGATATACGCCGTTGCTGATTTTTGCGTGGTATTATCCTTTGTCCTTATAAAGATAGCGGCATCCAGCGTGCCGACTTTTATAGCCTGAGGTGGTTGTTCATCCTCGAAACTAATATTCAAGTCCCAATTGCCCGGGAGGTCTACCGCGTAGTCATCTGCAATTTTTTGAATCTCTTGTTTAAACCTGTCTTCTTCTTCGGCATAAACTGCGGCTTCGTAAACGTGTTTCTCACCTGGATTGCCGAATATAAAAATGTTGATCCCCTTTATATTACGGCCCTCGCCGCCCTCGGCTTTTTGCAATTGCTCCTTTATGAAACGCAGCAACACATCACGCACCACCTTTACATCCGAGGGGCCCTTATTTTCATTTTTTTTAAACAGGTCAAACATGGATAATTGTTGAATTAGTGAATTAGCGATTTAGTGAATTATTGATTTGTGGTATCGGGGGTTTCTGTTTCCGCCGGTTCAATGTCTTTTTTGTTTCGCTTTGGCGAATTTTGCCCGTCGCCGGCAGCTGGTAGGATGCTTTTTATATACCCTTTCTTTAACAGGAATGGTATTACATGCCTACCCGCCAGCCTTACTGCATCCGCCGACCCTTTTGTTGATTCAATACGGATACAAACTACGATATTTCCGGTGTCTTTCGCCATCGGCGCAAAAAATACATACCAGCCATCGTTTATGCTTTGTTTTTTCCATATCCTTTCGGGGGTGCCGGTTTTTCCTGCAACACTAAGACCTAAAATAGGAACCTTTGGCGCGCTTTGCTCAATCATGTATTTTGTGATCAGGGCAGCATATTGCGGGTCGTTTGCCAGTTTAATTCCTTCTTTTACACCCGTTACAGAGTCGTTTACTTTTAATACAAAACGATTCGCAACTAACATGCCATTATTAGCTACACCGGATACCAGGCGGGCCACGGCGGCAGGTGTGGCAATTAATGCGCCCTGCCCCCAGGCCATCCCCGATATACCCTTGGCCCTTGTCCGGCGGATACGATTTGGGTCATATGGAGGTTTGGTATTAAACTCGGTATTGCGCCAAAGTTGTTTCCATTTTTCATCCTGATCGGCATTCTTCACGGGTTTGTTGTAAAAATAACCGCCAACCCCATGCAAAAACATGCCGGTTTTTAAATACAGAGTGGCCATATCTTCCTGTAGATGTTCCTGGTTAGCCAATTTTATAAAGTACACGTTATTTGACTTTGCCACAGCCCGCTCTAATGTTATTATGCCGGTTTCATCAGGCTCAATACCTTTTGTTCGTATACGCTCTTCTTCGCTTACGTGAAATTTTACCTTGGCCGCATCCAGACCCAGCTTATTGAACGCCGCCATGGTAGTGAGCACTTTAGCTGTTGAGCCAGGTTGTGTGGCATAAGTAAAGCCCAAATCGGTTGTGGTGAGCCACCCTGCCAATTTATTCTGATCGGGGATGGGCATGGTGAGCTGGTCCCAGTTATGAATGGGAGGCAGCGGATACACGGCAGATGTAAGCACATCGCCGGTTGAAGCGAGCATAATTACGACTGATACCCGTTTGTAATTTACCGAAGTATCCGTAGCGATAGAATTTTGAATCCGCGTTTGCAGATCGGCATCCACCGTAAGCTGTACGTCACGGTTCCTTTTTTTGAATTCTTCTACCTCTTCACTGTTTATCCCGGCAACCAGCAATGGCGCAATTGCACTGTAATCTTTTTTGCTGACGGTCATCTCCTTTACACCTCTTGGCAAAAAGCGGTCTTCGCGGAAGAAGCTGGCATGTACGTTATAATTTGAGACAGGCATTTTAAATCCCCGTAGCTCCGCGGCATGCTCGTATTCCGCAAAATAACCATTGGTGCTGCCGTTAAAAACCCCTGTATTGGCATCGCCGACCCAAAAAAACATTTGCTCTTCAAATGGGTAGTACCGGGTAAGGCGTTTGTGCATGGCAGAATCGACGTTATAATTGCCCGCGCCTGCGGAATCCAATAAATTCCGCTGTTCCCTTATCAGTTTAGGATCGCTGGTGGCCAGGATGCACCCCTGCCTGTCGTAAAGCGTGCCGGCCTGCAGCCTGTTCATCAAAATCGCTATGCGCGGGTTATAACTGAACATTCGTGCCCCGCTCTTATCGGCTACCAGGGATGGTTTTACTACCCATTTCTGGTTATCAAAAAAGTAACGCGATATGTTAATGGTTAGCAATAAGATGCCGATACAGGCCGCAATTAGGGCCGGCACCAGGTTGCGGTCCTGCTGTTTGGTGATATAGCTCATTTGCACGGCGCTGCCCCTTAATTTCGAAGCGGACAATAAAAAGCCCGCAGCAATAAAATTGGCAACTAAGGACGACCCGCCATAGCTTTGAAATGGCAGTGCCACGCCAGATAGGGGCAAGGCCCCTGTTGAACCACCCGCTATCAGTATGAACTGCACAAATGTGCAAATACCAATCCCCGCGCATAAATAAAACAGGAAGGGCGTCCCTGTTTGCCGCCCGATGATGATGGAACGGTGCAGGTACAGCAAAAACAATAAAAATATACAAACTATACCAGCCCATCCAAATTCTTCGCCCATCGAAGGCAGTATCATATCCGTATGCGCTTCAGGGATAGTTTTTGCAAAACCTTCACCAACGCCCTGCCCGGCGGCTCCCCCGCTCGACATGGCCCAGAGCCCGTTGGCTACCTGGTCTCCGCCATAAACCTCGTTGTTCCAGGCGTCCTGCCAAATGGCTTTACGTTCAACAAGTCGCTGAACCGGCCCGGGGATCAGTTTATCAAGATGAGGGATTTTATCAATCGTTAAAAACCCTGCAATAACCACCAGGGCCATAATGGCCGATTCACTAAGCTGTTTACGCCTGAATGCTATTACGATCAACAACACAACACCTATAAGCCCGGTTGACAACAATGTATTTTTAAATATCCAGGTGATGAGTACATAGGTCACAACGGAAATCGCCATGAACATAAAGTCGCCCCGCGAAAACGAAAACAGGATGATAAATGTGAAACAAATGATCATTGCCGGCCCCATATCGCCAAGCACGAGGAACAGGAAGAGGGTTACGGCTATGGCTACAACAGCAAATGAAAAGAACGACAACCTTTTCCGCCAGCTGGCATATTCGCTGATGAATTTTTCATTAACAGCAAAAAATCCCGCAAGGAAAAGGATGACAAGGTATTTAACGATCTCACTCGGCTGAAAGCCAAAGAGGTTAACCTTTACGCCGCTTCCTTCAGGCCCGGTGCCAAAACGGATGGTGAGGGCAAGCAGTATCATTGCCAAAACGATCCAGGGCCATCCATTCGCCGCCTTACGGTTACCTTTAAAAATAAACATTCGGTAAAACGGGGAATCAGCATTAAAACGGCGAAGGTTAAAGGACAGCATCAGCAACATGGCGACAAAGCCGGCGCCCAAATATACCAGTGTGTCTTTTGCAAAAAATCGGTCGCGCAGTGGATCCTGCAAACTCAAAAGGGTCAAAAACGAAAGCCCGGTAAGTATCATTACCATAGGCAAGATAAGCTGATCGGCGGCCGGGTATTTTACACTGAATATAAGATGGGTGATCAGAAAACCTGCAAAAAAGCCGCCTACTATAATCCAAAACCAAAAATTAAATTCCGAAGGGGTACGAATAATGAAAGCTTTCTCCTTTTTCAGGATGCTGTAATCTCTTGTTGACAAAAGCCTGATCGTGTGCGGCGAACGGTGAAAGTTGAATGCCTCGTACTTATCTAACTCTTCGGTGCCCAATGATTTGCCAAATTGAAAGCCCGGCTGTAAAGGCAATACTTCGAAAGCCTTGCTCGCAGGCAGGTGTATAAAGGCGTACATTCCCTGGTCGTCGGTACGGGCAAAGGCCGCTAACGATTGCAGGTGTTGGTGACCGCCCGCGTCCAAAACATAAACTTTTTTAAAAGCAGGAGTTTGCTCCGTGTTAGTTTTAACAAGGTCAGTTTCTTCATCACTGTATGTGCTGTCCTGGGGCAATATCATTTGGAGCCTGATTAAAACTCCGGGTACGGGTACGCCTTTATCCAGCACCTGGCCGGAAATATCATAACCATCAAACCTCAGATCGTTAGTTGCAGGCAAGGGGGGTGGGATTCTTTTTTCCTGTATAAACCTGATGGAGTCATCGCCGGTGTAGCCTAGCAACGAACGTGAAACCAATACCCTTTGTTTAAAGGATTCGCCCCCGAAATTAAAAGCGCTGTCGGCATCAACGTTGTAGCGGCGCTTATTCAGTTCGCCAATATTGTCGAATTTGTTTCCCGCTTTGGCAGCGGCTGCAACTGTTCTTTTTACAAGGCTTATATCCCGTGGATCTTCAAAATAGTACCCTTTTTTCAGTAGTGCGCTTATATTTCTTGCAAGGCTACCTGCATTCAGGTTTATCATTGTGCCGTCCTTCAGCCGCCGGTCAACATCGGTAAAATTTCTTTGCTCTACATAAAACAGGCGCACAGACAGCATAAAAAGCGCAACGCCAATCAATAATAAAAACAAGCGCTCTTTTTTTCGTGATTGGATTTTAGCTGCCCCCTGTTCCATAACCTTATTTTTTTATGGATGGGATAGAATCGGACCTAAAAGGGGCGCCGGTTAACTTTCCGCTGATATATTTTTTATCTGCAAAAGTGAAAGCATTTTGTACTGCTGCCTGGCAGCCAATAAAACGGGCGTACCTTAAGGTCAAAGCATCGTTATATGACGCAACGCCTATTTGGAAATTTACAAGCGTCAAGCTGTCTAATACAATGTTTTTACATTTTGATGAAAGCTGGAATGCAGGGCCGGTGTAACCCGAATCAGCCTGCAGCACAATTTTGCCTTTGGCTTTTATTAACAGGCTGTCTTTATTTATTTGGATGGCGTCCGTGATTATTATCGGGGTAGGATATGCGGTGTCGGAAAGAATTAACATATGGCCGTTGGACTGGTCGATAGCCGCCTGCAGTTTTATTTCATGTTTATTAGCCGGCTTTTTAGTGGGTATATCAAGTTGGGTTGATTGCGGTACAAAATTGTCATGATTTTGCAAATACTGCCATATGGTGGTCCCCAAAAAAAGAAGCATTAATATGGTCAGAATGATAACAGGTGTTTTATTGACCTTAGCATCGGGTGCTTCCCGGGCCGTCTTTGGCGTGGGGGTATCATTAGTGCCGCTAATCTTTACTATCTCATCGCTACTTTTTTTTTGATTCGCAGCAGGCATCGCTGTATCGTATTGAACCTGCGCCTTGTTGTTTTGAACAAGCACCACGGTGATATTGTCCTTGCCGCCGTTTTGGTTTGCTGTTTCCACTAGTCGGTTGCATTTTTCCTTTAAAGAACCTTCGGCCGTAATAATCGCTCCGATGCTGGCAATATCTACGATATCCGTCAACCCGTCGCTGCATAAAAGAAGCATATCCCCTGAAAGAAAGGGCGACTGCCCGGTTTCCAAATAATCACTGTCAGTTCCCATCTGCACATCCAAACCTAAGGCTTTATTGATCTCGTTTCGCTTGGGATGGTTCATCGCCTCTTCTTCAGATAAACGGCCTGAATCCTCTAAAAAGCCAACAAAGGATTGATCGTGAGAAATCTTTACGAGTGAATTATCCCTGACCAAATAAAGCCGGGTGTCGCCAACATGTACAAAGTAAAACTGGTTTTGCTCAATATCCACTATGGCCAAGGTGGCAACGCAGGCCATGTTATGATGATCTTTGGAGTTTTGTTTTTCCAGCAATATTGCCTCATTTGCCAGGTTGAAACAGTCAACGAGCATAGGGATGGCGTCGCCAGAAGGCTTACTAAGACGGCGAAGAATTGCCTCACGCGCCAGCGCAGCGGCTATTTCACCGCCGGCATATCCGCCCACGCCATCAATTACGCAGGCGATTATAAACTTATTATCTGCGGTATGTTCCGCAATAAAAGTATCTTCATTGTTTTTCCGCTGTTTGCCGGTGTCGGTTAGTCCGAAAAATTGATCAGTCATTCGCTTTACGTGAGTTTTTGATGTCAATAAAATGAGTGGCTAATAGAACAACACAAATACATAACATGATGACAGACAAAATTTGTGACATATCAGTTACGATTTAAATATATTAACACCAACAATTCCATTCAGTAATATTTTTGAATTTACAGGAAGCTCAACCCATGCAGGCGAGTTAACATCACTTTTAGCAACCTCGTTTTCGTTCAGTATCGTTAATTCTCCGAACGAGGTCATGTAAAATTTACCATCCGATTTGTTATACCGTATCTGCAAATGCGGCGTGTTTACCCACTCCGAAGGAATTTTAAAGATATTCGAATCTTCGCGGTCCTCTTCGTCGCCCGACACAATAATTTCATCATCCGTCATTATATACTCCACCTTCTTCCCGGCAAATTGCTTTTCGGGGAGAATGGTTTCAAACCTGGCGAATTTTTTCTGGCCCTGGCTCGTGACGATATTTTCCTCAAAACCGAGGTCTTCGACATAAGGGAGCTCGTAATAACCTTCGCTGTAATAATTAAAGCCTTTTAATATATCCTGGCTGATATCAAATGTTTGTGCTATACCGGTTTGCCGCGGAATAAAAGTTACCCTTAAGTTTTCTTCTTTTTTGTTGCTGCCTGGCAATAATTTGCCAATAAAACCTATATCGCCGCGCGCATAATCAGGATGAGACACCAACCTGAATACCCATTTTGAGCTGGATGGCTCCACTATTTTACCTGTTGCCCGGTATTGTTTAAGTAATTCGTAAAACTTTTTTACTATTTCGTTTACGATAAGGCCAAATATGCCTTGTTTATTATTCATAAACTCCGCGTAATCGTCAGGGTTAAAACTGATGATATATTCGTGGTAAAAAACAATACGGTCGGCAAATGACAGCGACCGGATGGAGTCGTTAAACTTTGCGATAACATAATTATAAACATCATCTGGGGTAAGGACAGGCTGTGTTTTTGCCTTGCCGGGACTTTCATTAGTTAAAAACCAGTCCTGAAGACCTATACGTTGCCAGATAGAAGCTTTTGATTCCATTTTTGTTTTTAAACTTACTTACAAAAAAGACTTTAATTATTCTTAAAACTTCTTCACGCTATCCGTTGTTGTACTATCCGGATTTGTTGCATCCTTTTCCTTTTGCTGAAGAAGCGCATTTTTTATAGCGTTTGAAGTCGCCGAATCCCTCTTCGCTTGCAATTGCCGATGTCTTTTGGCTCCATATTCAGCAAATATTTTGCCGCTGTCGACAGCCGTAGTAGTATCCGCCGCCATTTTTGTAACTGGGACAACGACAGAGGCAGGTTTATTAAACAACGAATAGCCTGTAAAGATCATAAACCCTAATAGTAAAAACATCAATCCGGCAAATATAGGCTTGGATATGTGGATCATTCCGCTGTGATCAGGCTGGTAAATGCTTTGCTGGCTAGCCTGCGCGGCTAATTCCCCAATTTCTTTGTCAACAACAGCTTTATTTGGTTTGTCGACTTTTATATCAGCAATGCTATTTTCTATAATGGCCTCGTGCAGCTCCGTCCCATCGGTGTAACGGTTTTCTGGTAATTTTTCAAGGCAATGCGATATCATACCCAGCAACCATCCCGGCACCTGCATTTCACGTTCTTGTTTGGCCTTTTCCCAGGTTTCAGGCAGGTGCTTATGGCGAAGCTTTAGCAAATCAGGTACCTGTGATTCCATGTGGGCGATCATTACGGCGTTTCGGGCGGTTTCGCCGTTATCCTTTAGCGGGAAAGGCACCTGGCCGGCTAATAGCTCGTACAGGATCACGCCATAGCTATATACATCTGTCTGAAACAGCATCTGGCCAGCGTTCTGCTCAGGCGCCATAAATTCAATGGCTCCGGCATGGCGCATACTGCTCCGGCGTTGTTCATCCGACATCACCGACAAGCCGAAGTCGAGCAATACATAATTGCCCGAGTGTACATTGAATTTTACATTGTTACTTTTAATATCCCCGTGCTTTACGCCAACTTTGTGGCAATGCGCCAATGCGCAGGCAAGTTGATCGGCCAGTTTTATCGTTTCTTTTAACGTAAATATCGCTTCGTGGGGTGGTTTCAAAAGTTCTTCAAGGTCAGGGCCCTCTATAAATTCCATTTCAATGAATGGAAAAGAGCCGCTTTCGGTGATCCCCGAGTTTAATATCTTTACCACATTCGGGTTAGGCACTTCGTTAACTTTCTTCAGCTTCTCTACTTCGTTCAAAAAGTTCCGGTAGTTTTTATCGTCGGTGCTTTCGGTATGAATAGGAGTAGGCAATAGCTTTACGGCACTGATGATGGCCCCCATTCTTCGTCCCTTATACACCGAACCCTGGCCGCCGGTGCGCAGCGCACCCATATTCTCCAATCCTTTCGTTATCGTAAATACTTTACCCATCTTTTACAAGCTCAATGCCTTTGTTAAACATCAATTAGTTAACGTCTATAAATCTATTTAGTTTATTCGTTTTATTATAAAATTTTTAGCCCCAAAAATTTATTTTTATCAGCACATTGATAATCAATCCTGACATAACTGCATAAAAGCTATTAATCAGACGCCTTGTGCCTGAAACTATTAAACATCGGCTTAGCAATTTTTATATTGCGTTTGGAAAATTCAATGCTGGCGTTCAGTTCAAAGCCGATCAGTACGATCAGGCAATTCAGGTACAGCCACAGCATTAATATGATCAATGTGCCCAGGGAACCGTAGACTTTGTTGTAGGAGGCGAAATTATTTATATAATAAGAAAAACCCATGGATGTCAGCACGGCCAGGGCCGTGGCCATTACTGCGCCGGTGCTTAAAAACTTAGCCTTTTCTTTATTTTCAGGACCATAGCGGTACAATAACGATATTGAAACAAAAAATATAGCGATTACGATTATCCATCGCGAAAAAGCAATTACGTAGTACCAGAAATGCCCCTGGCTGTCGATACGTGATTTTAAATAGCTTATTATTGCTTCACCGGCGATCATAACTGTTATCGCGACTAAGAGCAGCATGCTGATAACTACAGTAAGCGCTATGGCTATGATGCGCCGTTTTAACCACGACCGTCTTTGTTTGGTGGCTAGTGATGAAGTGTTAAAAGCCTGCATCAAATTACTGAACCCACTTGTGGCAAAATACAGGGCCGCAACGAAACCGAACGATAATAGCTTTAAATTGTGGATCCGTACAATATATTCAATGGTCGACTGAAAGGCCATATAGGCGTTGTATGGCAAAATTGTTGAAAGCAGGTTAAGCAGCTGCCCCTGGAAATTATTTATGGGTATAAAAGGGATAAGCGTGAACAAAAAAATGGTTGCCGGGAAAAATGCCAGCATAAAGTTAAATGCCAGTGACGAAGCGCGGTTCAATAAAGTACTCTCGTGTATCTCGTGTGCAAAAAAGGCGGCGACGCGGTACAAGGGAATAGGATAAAAGCCTGGTAAAATGTAAGTTTTTGACCAGGCAGTAAAGCGCTGGTAAAAATTGAACTTAAGAAAAAAATGGTGTATCCACTTCATTTAACCAAATTTACTCAAAAAATGGCTTTAACTTGTCAAGAAAATCCTGTGATGGTTTACATGGGCGGTTGGTTTTCATATTTATAAATACCAGCAAAGTTTCGCCCGTGTTGATGAGCTCTTTTTTTTCGTTAAAAAGCTCATACCTGAAATGTATCCTCACACCGGGCATCTTATCCATAATAACATTTATGGTAATTTCCTCGTCGTACAAGGCGGGTTTCAGATACTTGCAGTTTAGTTCCATCACCGGCATTTTTATGCCTGACTCTTCCATGTCGCTGTAGGTAAGGCCCAGGCTACGCAGCATTTCTACACGGCCAACCTCATAAAACTCCGCATAGTTACCATAATACATATAACCCATTTGGTCGGTTTCGCCGTACCGCACCCTTATTTTGGTAGCATGCTGAAACATTATCTTTTTATATTTCTTTCGTTAAGTGCCTGCTGAAATTTATGCGCGTTGATCAAATGGTCGGCAACATTTGTGGCAAAGGCATGATCGCCGGAAAAATCGGCTTTGGCGCACATATACAGGTAGTTGTTTCTTTGGTAATAAAGCACGGCGTTGATGGCGTTTACGGACGGCATCATGATAGGCCCCGGCGGCAAACCGGTATGCAGGTAAGTATTATATGGCGAGTTGATAGAAAGGTAGCGTAAGAGTACCCGGTGGATGGTGAAATCGTTTTCGGCAAAAATTACGGTGGGATCTGATTCCAGTTTCATGCCTTTTTTAAGGCGGTTTATATACAGGCCGGCTATGGTGGGCATTTCCTCATCGTGCAGCGCTTCCGCATCAACTATAGACGCCAAAATGGAAACTTGTATGGTGTCGAGGTTAATCTCCGCGGCTTTTTGTTTGCGTTCGGGCGTCCAGAATTTCTCGTAATTGGCATACATGCGCTTAAAAAACTTTTCGGGCGAGGTATTCCAGTACATCTGGTAGCTGTTTGGCAAAAACATGGTGTAAACATTCTCAGTCGTAAAGCCATATTGCTGCACGAAGCTTGCTGAATCCAAAAGGCGCAGGATTGCGACTGAATCAGGCTCGATCTTTTTTGAAATAAAGCCCGCAAACTGTTCTTTTAGCCTTAAATCATGAAACGAAACAGTAACCGGCTCCTGCGTGCCCGAAGCCAGCATATTTATCAGCTTACGGTTACTCATCCCTTCGTGCAGGTGGTATCTGCCCGGCTTAACCCTGTCGATATAATTCATGTTTTTCGCCGACCAATAAAATGTGGTGCTGTCTTTCACCATACCATCTTTTTTTATAGTATCGAAAACATCATTAAAGGTGGCGCCGGTGCGGATGTAAAGATATTCGCGGTTCCCGGTAACGTTAGGGCCAAAATATTTGAGGTAATAATTAAGGCCGGTAAACCCAAGCGCTATGATCAGTATAATCACTATGGCAACAATAAACTTTCTGAAAGTGCCGCCTGATGATGCCTTTTTTTTAGCCATATGAAGATATTTTATTGTTTTAATTTTTGCAGCGCCAATAGTCCGCCTGTTAAATTACGGGCAAGCTGGAAACCTTTTTTTACCAATATGTTGCTTGCGGTTTCACTTCGCATTCCCACCATACATATAACAATGATCTCGTCGGTTTTGTTATAACCGGCCTGATCAATGTTTTCATGAAATTTTGATAATGGGATATTTTTGCCCCCGATGTTATAGGTGTTAAATTCAATCTCCTCCCTAACATCAAGCAAATTTAAACTTTCCCCTTCGTTTAAACGCTTAAAAAATTCAATCCCATTAATTGGATGCATCTGGTTTTTTTCCTTGTGCGACTGTAAGGTTTATGCGTGTGCCATTCCTGGTTTTAGTTAACGAGTCGGTTTTCATTGGGGATTGAGCCACAACTATTACACTTGCCGAATCAGTTATCGTTCCCTGGTAAGTGATACTCCCTAATGTTAAGCCGTTATTTTTGATAACAAATTTTGCTGCGTCAAGGTCCTGGTTTGTCAGGTCGGGAATTTGCACATCGCCTGCCCCTTCGCCATTTCCTAAGACCAGGTCAATTTTCGAACCTTTAGGTATTTTGGTTCCTGGTTTTATAGGTTGGCCGGCAAACCGTACTTCCAATACATGGTCGCGGGCTATATCCGACCGGTAGCTTGTATCTCCAACTTTCAGTCCGTAATTCGTTATCGTAGCCACTGCTTCGCGATAAGTAAAAGGCTCCAGGTCCGGTAATTCAACATTGGGCGCCAGCCGGGTTACAACCGTTAAGTAAATAGTCCTGCTTTCTTTTACGTTGGTTCCTGCATCAGGATCCTGCTCCACCACCATGCCCGGCGCCTTATCAAGCACGTAAACCGAATCAATTTTATATTCAAAACCCTCGCCTTTCAAAATAATCATGGCATTTTCAATAGATCGTCCCTTTAATTGCGGAACAGGTATGCCCTCCCCATGCCTTGTATAAAAGCTTAAACTAAAGAAAACGAGCAGAACTACCAGGAATACAGAACCTATAGCCAGCAGCAGATTAATGCGGAATTGTTTTGTTTTTAAATATGCCCAGAAGTTATTCTTCATTTACAGTTTGCTGGATTTTCACCGTTAAATTAAGGCCAAACATAGGAGAAAATTTCGGATTTCGGAATTGCGATTTCGGATTTGTCTGGATTTCGGATTTCGGAATTTAGATTTCGGAATTAAGGATGTTGGTTTCGATTTAGGGACTTTCACATCGCTTTAGGCGTATTGAGGTGTTAAAATCATTCCGAAATCGGCATTTCGCATTCCACATTAAAAAAATCCGAAATCGAACATCCGAAATCCAAAATCAAAGTATATTTGGCTTACCATGACAACTAAAAACATTGCCTTGCTTGCCGGCGGGTTCTCCGGCGAATATGAAGTATCCATTAACAGCGCTAAGAATATAGCCGCTAATTTAAACCCGGATAAGTATAAGGTTTATACGATTTTGTTACTTCGCGACGGCTGGTTCTATCAATCGGATGGCGGGCAGGTTGATATTGATAAAAATGATTTCAGCCTTACCCTTAATGGTGATAAAATAAGATTTGATTTTGCTTTTATTACCGTACACGGAACGCCCGGCGAAGATGGCAAGCTGCAAGGCTACTTTGATATGATGGGTATTCCATACAATACCTGCGATGCAACAACCTCGGCAATTACCATGAATAAAGCCTATACCAAGGTGTTAGTTGAAAGCATTCCGGGCTTGCATACTGCCCGTTCCCTTCGTTTGTTTGAAAGGGATCTGCACGATGTTGCCATCATAGCGGCCTCGCTCAAATTCCCGCTTTTTATAAAACCAAACGACGGCGGCAGCAGCGTCGGGATGAGCAAGGTTTATAATGTAGCCGGTTTACCTGATGCGATAAAAAAAGCTTTTAATGAAGATGACCAGATATTAGTGGAAGAATTTATAAAAGGCCGGGAATTTAGCGTTGGGGTGGCCAGGCTGCATGGCAATATAAAAGTTTTACCGGTAACCGAGATCATCAGTTCCAAGGATTTTTTTGATTACGAGGCCAAATACTCGCCGGGCATTTCCGAAGAAATAACCCCGGCTGACCTTCCCCCGGCAAAAATTGAAGAAATAGCCGAAATAGTAAGCGAAATATACCTGCGCCTGAATTGCAAAGGCATGGTACGGATCGACTTTATTCTATTGGAAGGCAGCAGCGATTTTTATTTTATTGAAGTAAACACTACACCCGGCCAATCGGCAGCAAGCCTGATCCCGCAGCAGGTGAGGGCAGCAGGGATGGATCTGATGGAGTTTTATGGGGAATTGATCGAAGGGGTTATTAGGCATTAGTTCATTGGTTCATTACTTCACTGGTTCATTGGTATTCAGTCGGAAATATAATGAGTATGGTGAACGTGATTCATAAATTATCGGCGAATAAGCTTTGTTTCAATTTCGTAACAATTGCGCAGATATCCACTTTTATTGCCTGTTTAGCTTAATTTCTTATAAATTTATCTCCGTATTATAGACTGCCCCGTTTATCAAAATTTTTAACTGATATGAGAATTTCATTTTTGACACTGCTGTGCGCCTGCTTTTTCTTTACTGCCAATGCGCAGTTAACCGCTGCAAAGCTATTTGGCGACCACATGGTTTTACAACGCAACCTGGCCGTGCCCGTTTGGGGATGGAGCGCGAAAAAAGCAAAGGTTACGGTTGATTTTAACGGCCAGTCGGTTAGTGTTAGGGCTGATGAGCAGGGTAACTGGAAAGCGGTGTTAAAACCCATGACCGAAGGCGGCCCGTTTGTGATGAAAATAGCTTCGGGAAAGGAGCAATTGGTTTATAATGATGTAATGCTTGGCGAGGTGTGGATATGCTCGGGGCAGTCGAACATGGAATTCCAGTTAAAAAATGCGTATGGTTATAAGGCCGAACAAAAGAATGCGGGGCAAATGCCCATCCGGCAGTTCCATGTGCCTGATAAGATAAGCCTGGAACCGGAAAAGGATTTGAGCGGCGGCCAATGGGTTAAAGCTGACACCAATACGGTTGGTGATTTTACGGCCGTTGGTTATTTTTTTGCAAAAAAACTGAGCCAGACGTTGCATGTTACTGTGGGTTTGATCCATACCAGCTGGGGCGGTACCCAGGTGGAGGACTGGATCAGCAAAGATGCCATGCTGGCTTCTCCGGAATTGGGCGCTGCCGCGAAAACCATGCCTGCTACCTGGGATGAAGTGAAAGGCAGGATCGACCGCCAGTTAAGGGAATATGCGTACCGCAAACAACCGGTGGTTAATTACACCCCAGAACAACTGGCCGCTCAGCCGGCCTCATTTTTTACCACATGGCAAAATGGAAATGTCCCCGGCACATGGGAATGGATGGGGAAATTATATTCGTACCGCGGGCAGGGCTTTATGCAAAAAACCATCAAATTGGATAGCTCTTATGCCAGTCATACTTCGGTTATCCGTTTGGGGCTGACCGACGCCGATCTTGCTATTTATATTAACGGCAAACAGGTGCAAAATGGGGCCTTATCCGGTAATTACCAGGTTGATCTGCCAGCAGGTACCTGGAAAGGCGGGGATAACAGCCTGCTGATCCAACTGATGTCGGCCCAAAAAAAGCCGGCATGGGGAGGGATCGGACTTACTGGCGCCGGGAACGATCTTTACGTGCGCTTTGCCGATACCACTGTAAATTTAGCGGACGGTACCTGGCACACTATGCCTGACCTGAGCAAACCCTATCATTTTGATTTTTTGCCAAACAATACCGCGTTTATGCTTTATAACAGCATGATCAATCCTTTAATACCTTATGCCGTTGCTGGCGTAATCTGGTATCAGGGCGAATCGAATGTAGACAGGTCATATCAATATAGAACTTCCTTCCCACTGATGATAACCGACTGGCGGAACAGGTGGAAACAGGATTTCCCATTTTTGTTTGTGCAGATATCGTCCTTCGGCACTTTCCAGGACAGTAATATTGGCAGCGGCTGGGCCGAACTGCGGGAAGCACAAAACGTTGCCCTGCAGCTGCCTAATACGGGTATTGCGGTAACCACCGATATTGGCGAACCTTTCAATATACATCCGAAAGATAAGCTTGATGTGGGTTACCGGCTGGCTTATAAAGCATTAAGCATGACTTATCATCTCTCTGGGTTTTCTGAAAGCCCACTATTCGTTTCAGCGGATTTTAGCGGCGGGTATGCCATTGTCAACCTTTCCCATGCCGAAAAAGGGTTGATGCCGAAGGACAAATATGGCTACATTAAGGGCTTTGAAATAGCCGGCGCTGATCATAAATTTTATTACGCCCAGGCTTCGATCACAGACGACAACAAGATAAAAGTTTGGTGCAACCAAGTTCCGCAGCCTGTTGCCGTACGCTATGCCTGGACAGATGCACCTATTGACGCCAATCTTTTTACGAAGGATGGGATACCGGTTAGCGCTTTCCGCTCGGATAGCTGGAAGGGGATCACGGAGGGGAAGGGGTTTGAGTAGGTGGGCAGTAGCTATCCACATCCGCCAAATTTTCCACATTGGGGGTAAACGTCAGTCAATGCATTAACTTTACCAACCTATTAAAAAGGAGCAAACCGTTTGGCAAAAGACGCTATCAAGGAAACACCGTTAATGCAGCAATACAATGCCATCAAGGTAAAATACCCGGGTGCATTGCTGCTGTTCCGCGTGGGGGATTTTTACGAGACCTTTGGCGAGGATGCCATTAAAGCGGCCGGTATTTTGGGCATCGTGCTTACCCGGCGGGCCAACGGTGCGGCTACGCATATCGAGTTGGCGGGTTTTCCACACCATTCGCTGGATACTTATTTGCCAAAACTGGTAAGGGCCGGTCAGCGGGTGGCTATCTGCGATCAGTTGGAGGATCCAAAAACCACCAAAACCATTGTAAAACGCGGCGTTACCGAACTGGTTACACCCGGCGTGGCCACCAGCGACAATATCCTGCATCAAAAAAGCAATAATTATTTAGCTTCACTATATTTTGAAAAGAATAGCATTGGCATAGCCCTCATCGATATTAGTACCGGGGAGTTTTTAACGGCCCAGGGTAATATTGAATACATTGATAAACTCCTGCAAAGCTTTTCGCCGAGCGAGGTGATCTATCCCAAAAGCCGCGCGCACGATTTCAAAAACACTTTCGGCGACCGTTTTTATACCTATACCCTGGATGAGTGGCCCTATAGCGGCGACTACGCCACCGAGGTGCTGCTGAAACATTTCGGCGTAAAGTCACTCAAAGGTTTTGGTATTGATAAGCTGAACCTGGGTATCGTGGCCGCCGGTGTTACCCTGCATTACCTTAACGAGACCGAGCACCGCAACCTTCAACATATATCGGCCATCAGCAGGATAGAGGAGGACCGCTACCTGTGGCTCGACCGTTACAGCGTCCGCAACCTGGAACTGGTAGGCTCGGCCAATGAGAACGCCCATACGCTGGTGGAGGTGCTCGATCAAACCTGCTCACCCATGGGCGCGCGCCTGCTGCGCCGCTGGATTGTGATGCCGCTAAAAGAGATAAAACCGATAAACGACCGTTTGAGTGTGGTGGAGTTTTTAATTGAGCATGAAGATTTGCGGGAAACACTGAAACAAAATATCCGCCTGATAGGCGACCTGGAGCGATTGATATCAAAGATCGGTTTGCAAAAGGCCAATCCCCGTGAGGTTTGCCAGTTAAAAAAGGCCCTGATGGCTATTGAAACCATCAAAAAATTGGGGGAAACATCGCCAAGTTTGCCCTTACAGGCCATCAGCGCGCAATTGAATCCATGTACGTTGATCATCGAAAAAATTGAAAACGAACTAAGCCCTGAACCGCCGGTAATGCTGGTAAAAGGAGGCGTCATGAAAGACGGCATTAATGCAGAACTCGACCGCCTGCGTAAAATAGCATTCGGGGGCAAGGGCTATTTGCTGGAGATACAGAAACGGGAGGCCGAGACAACTGGCATCCCATCGCTTAAAGTATCGTTTAATAATGTGTTTGGTTACTACCTGGAGGTTACCCATAGTCACCGCGACAAAGTGCCTGCCGATTGGATCCGCAAGCAAACCCTGGTAAATGCCGAACGGTATATCACACCGGAACTAAAGGAATACGAAGAGCAAATATTAGGCGCTGAAGAAAAAATACTGGCGCTGGAAACGCAACTGTATAACGACCTTCTTTACCAGCTTACCGAATATATAAAGCCTATACAACTAAACGCACAGTTGATAGCCCGTTTGGATGTGCTACTGAACTTTGCTACCATAGCTATAAAAAACTATTATGTTAAGCCGCAGATAAATGACAGCCGGGTGATTGATATAAAGGGTGGCCGGCACCCGGTAATTGAAAAGAACCTGCCCCTGGGCGAGGATTACATCACCAACGATGTTTACCTGGATTCGGAAACACAGCAGATCATTATTATTACCGGGCCTAATATGGCGGGTAAATCGGCGCTGTTGAGGCAAACCGGGCTGATTGTGCTGATGGCGCAGATGGGCAGCTTTGTGCCTGCGAAAGCTGCTTCAATAGGTTTGGTTGATAAGATATTTACAAGGGTAGGGGCATCGGACAACCTTTCATCAGGCGAGTCAACCTTTATGGTGGAGATGAATCAAACCGCCAGTATTCTCAACAACTTGTCCGACAGAAGCCTGATACTTTTGGATGAGATCGGCCGGGGAACATCTACTTATGATGGCATTTCCATCGCCTGGTCAATTGCCGAGTTTTTGCATAACCAGCCGCAGGCCAGGGCAAAAACTTTGTTTGCAACACATTATCATGAGTTGAATGAGCTAAGCAATACCTTTAACCGTATCAAAAATTTTAACGTTTCGGTAAAGGAGGTCGGGCAGCAGATCATTTTCCTGCGGAAGCTTGTTCCCGGCGGCAGTGAGCATAGTTTTGGGATCCACGTGGCCAAGCTTGCGGGCATGCCGCAGAAAGTACTGAGCCGCGCCAACGAGATACTAAAGAAACTGGAAGCCGAACGGACAGGAGGGGAGCATATTAAAGAAAGCATCCGTAAAGTGCAAAAACAAGCGGTACAGATGCAGATGTTCTCTATAGATGACCCGGTATTGGTAAAAATACGCGATACCTTAAATAATCTTGATGTCAATACCTTAACACCCGTTGAAGCTTTGATGAAGCTTGATGAAATACAAAGGGTTATAAAAGGGTAGAGGATTTACGATTTTAAATTTGCGAGTTACGATTTTGGATTTAGTCGTTGATGATGCTTTTTAACTTCCCGGGCTCTCCACAATGTTAATATGTTAACAACATCCCTGTAACCCTAACGCGCTTTCGAACGTATTTTTGGGTAATGAAAAAAATACCTTACCTGTATTGCATTTTATTTGCTTTTACCATTGTTTTATCATCCTGTCATGCCAAAAAAGCGGTGCTTAGAGGTGAACCGGGTGAAGTAGTAAAACCGCAGGCAAGCATTGCTGAAAAATATTCGGATCTATTAGGTGTTGATAAAAGCGATATCCAAAACGGGCGTTTATATGCTTTTATTGACATCTGGATGGGAACACCATATAAGTTCGGCGGCGAGGATAGAGACGGGGTGGATTGCTCCGGGCTCGCGCAACTGTTGGAGCAGCAGGTTTTTGGTATCAATATCCCGCGCTCAACCAGCCAGCAGATAAACGTAATCAAACGCAAATACGAGGAGGAACTGGCAGAAGGAGACCTGGTGTTTTTTGATTACGACGGAAAAAAATTCAGCCATGTGGGCGTCTACCTGCAAAACGGGTATTATGTTCATGCCAGTTCAACAAAAGGGGTAACCATCACCAAACTGCACGACCCATATACTTATAAATACTTTTCGCGATGTGGTTCAATTATAGACGACAGCACCAATACGCAGCCTGGTAAATGAGGTAGTTATTTGCTTGTGATCCCCTTTGGTTTTGGCTGGTGCTCCGCAATTTTTACTCTCCTGAAAAGGGATGCTAAGGTAATTCTATCTCTTTTATGATGGCGATAGTACACGAAAGTCAAGACCCTCAACAAAACTGAATAAGCGATTAACAAACCGAAAAATACTCGGCTATCAAAATTAAACTCTACTGTACAATATAGCAGCGCGAAAATAGCCGGCACGGCAAAATAGTTGATCCGGACAATTTTCCATCTCAAAACGTTTTCAATCTCAGGGTCTCTTACACACAATAATTCTTTGTTCCTGATCAGGTAGCCGGTCAGCAGCGTTTCTGTAAAAGTTGTAAAATTAATTATACTGATGTAGGTATAAACTACCCAGGTGTATTGCATTATTCTTCCGCCGTTAAAAATGAACGACAAGGCAAAAGGGTACAGCGAAACACTCAATAAAAATAACAGGTTGATAAATATAAGTGGCGCATTATAGTCTTTCAAATAACTGAATATCCGCAAATGCCTCATCCAAAACCGCCCGACCATAAAAAAGGTGACGATAAACGCTGTGAGTTTGGGCAGTACCTGGAAAAAAGCGGATTTTGCTTCAGCCTCGGTTGAAGGTTTCACTACATCCGGCAACTTCACATCCAGTACCATAATAGTGATGATGATGGCAAACACTGCGTCGCTGAAAAATATGATCCGCTCCAGCTGGAACTCTTTTTTTATTTCATTTTCGTCATTAATATTCATATAAGCGACCGTTTATTTCAATAACTTTGCACCACTATGGCCGAAGAAGAAGAAAAATATAGTTTCTGGACTAAATATAAAAAATTTGCTGGTAGCGAGCTTTTATTATATGCAATTATGGTCATCGGCATTATCCTCGGTATCATAATTTTCAGCTGACTTTAGCTCGATACAAGAGCGATTACGCTTAGGTTTTAATCAAAGCTACGGTATAATCATCAGCATCAACGATCTCCTGGTAAAAATCAACCAGATCCTGGTACGTATCGCGACCATAAGTTCCGTCAATCAGCTCAAGTTTTCGTTCGTATATCAACTGATTTCCTTTCAGTTCCATCGTCGCTTTAAATTTGCCGAAGGGTTTATCTATTGAAACATTCAAAGGCACCTTCTCTAAATGATAACCTGTTGGGATTGTATAAGTAACTTCATCCAGATCGGTGTACCCGCGGTTTATATAAACACTATTTAAGCGGTTGCGCACCTGCCGGGGCGGTTCGTCCATACGGTTAACCGGGTTTAGCATAAAGTAATATTTGCCATCAGCCAGCGAGGCGTAATCCCTTGCGTGGAGCTTTAAATTTTCTGTAGTAACCGGGTCAAAGCTTTTATCCTGTTTTAAATCAAAGCCTTCAACGTCAAGGTTATTAACAGGGTAAATTCTTTGCAGCATTTTAGCCTGCTGGTTCCTCGGTTCATTGATCAGTTCGTCGCGATATTCATAGGAAGCTCCCTTAAACGTCGTTACCATGCTGCCCGATAGTTCACCGGCTTCATTAATAAAGAAATTGGCTTTGCGGCTTTTTAAATTAGCTTTGGCGGTGTATTTCGGCGTTTGCATCAGCTTGCCGCCTTCGGGGGTAACGGCCAGCACGGTCCGGTCATCCGTAAAAGCGCCTAAATAACCGAAAGGGATGGTTTCGCTGGTACAATCGGCCCAGGTGGTATCGTTTTTAAAGGGGATGCATAAAATAACATGGTCGCCTTGTTGCATGCTTGCAAAGTCCGGCTGCAAACTAACTTTGTACTGCCTTCCAGCCTGGACAACACAATAATAAGAATCAATATTAACTGCTTTTAACAATGCCTGGGTGTAGTTGACCAAAGCTTTGCAATCGCCATAATTCTGCTTGTCAACATCCGAGGCCAAAAATGGTTGATACCCGCCTATCCCTACCTGTACACTGATATAATGGGTTTTAGCCTGCATATACTCGTATATCTTTTTAGTTTTTAATTTCGGGTCGGGAATGTCTTTTGTAAGCTCTTTAATGTGCTCAATAGTTTCGGCGGGCAAGCCCCTCCGGTTGGCCAGCAGGTTATCATAGTTCCATTTGCCCAGCTCTTTCCAATTAGTGTATGAACCGTTAATGCCGTAGTATGAAAATTTTTCAGAGGCAATTTCCACAGCGGGTAAATAGTTTTTATAATATGGACTAAGGGGCTCATCTTTAACGGCCTTTAAATTCTCAGTCCTCCAGGTATAAGTTTTCAGGCCGGAAGAATTTTTATCCATGCCAAACACTCCGGTAAAATTATTTTCTTTATACCTGATGTTAAAGTCCTTATTGCAGCTAAAAGTATATATACTTTTTTCAACGGCTACACCAAAATTAGTTACTGGCTCCCATTGCGGGAAATCAAGCGTTTGTTTTAAGCGCAGTTCATATTCAAAAACAACGGTATAAGGGTATTGGGTCACCGACGGATAATAATATTTTACCCTGGTGTCTGTAAATAGCGAAAAACCGTCCCAGGCGCTATAATCATCAAAATTACCCTCGTTAAACTTGCCGGTTTGTTTGCCAAACTCATTGTATATCGCGCCCTTAACATATTTTATCACGGTACTTTTATCATGTGCAATGACAATGTGCGCCAGGCCATCACCATTTTTATTCAATATCGTAACGGCTTCTTTAATGTGATAAATTGTGTTATCAAGGGCCTGTACCTCTACACTTTCTTGTTTATCCCTTATAACGGCGCTGGCATAATGCAATAGCTCTTTTGGGATTAGGGTTGCATCATAGTTTTGCTGCGCGTTTGCTAGTAGACAAGCCGCAAGCAGGCAAAAAATTATTATAATAGATCTCATCATTTTTTCTTAAACACTATTTCCGCCTTTTCCGATTGGATAATCTTATTATAAAGTTCTTTCAGGTAAGGATATTCCCCTTGATCGTAAACCGGTTTATTTAATTGGAAAGTATACGAAAACGAAAACGAATGCTCACCCTGTTCGTAGCTTATGATAAACTTGCCACCATTGTCAGGCATGCCGATGGCCACAATTTGAGGGGGCTTTTCAACTGTATAGTTAGCCGGCAGGTGCATCGTCAGTGTTAGCCTTTCATCACTTGGCATACCGAGATCGACAGGGTACGACCGTTCGGCCAGTTTGAATGGATTATCCTTGATTCTGTTCCAAAAAAAAGGATTAAATGTCAGGTCGCCCACATTCATTTTGTCTGTGGCATTCATCTCAAGTTCATACTTTTCTATCAAAGGCTGTTCCAGGCTATCAATATTACTGATATCGGATTTCAGGACCTTTACCCTTGGAGATTTGCCGTTAAGGTCCTCTACATACTCATCGGTGCTGTTAAATTTTTTTATTTCCGTTCTTTTTTTATAGGCATCATAACCGGTTGCGTAATTAACCAGCGTACCGGTTATCTTGCCATCTTCCTGCAAAGTAAAATCGAGTGTTTGCGTACTTTTTTCTTTTTGAGGAGGGTTGATGTCCATAAAGTACGAAGGTTTATCCGGGCTAAAAACTCTGCCCTTGTCATTTAAACATCTGAAAGGCAGCAGACCGAAAGAAAGCAGGGGGTCGGTGGCATCAAGCAGGTAATTTTGGTTCCCTATGTCAAGCCGGGCCACCACGTAATTAAAATCATTGAGCGCCGGATAGAGCGAATTTATTGTTCCATGCTCACGTGTCGACAGCATAACGGCACTGGCGGTTAAGCCCGCTGCATTAAGCGCATTAACCAGCGAAAGATTTATATCGGCATCGTTTCCGGTATGCTTATCAAGTGATTTGCTGATGCCATACTCCGTGTATTTACCAGAAGCCTTATCCCATTTAAACAATTGCTGTATATAGGTGTAAACAGCTTTAGCTTTACTAAGTTCATCGGTTTTTCCGGCCAGAACAGGTACCAGGCGGTCTTTAAAAAGCGATTTCTTTTTTAGCTGGTCGCCAAACCCAATATCGTTTTTAATCGTATAATCCACATCCTTCCATTGCCTGGCCTCCTTTATGGTGGCATCACTATAAGGGTTAGTATAATCGGTAAGTTCGAAATTTATAGCTGCTAAAAAATTCTTGGGTGCTGTCATGTAATCTTCATTTACCAGGGCCGGAATATCGTTCATTGCGTAATTGAAGAGTGAGCAATCTGCGCCCTGGTCTGATGTGCCGCCTCCGCTGGCTATCATTAAACATTTTTGTTCAACGGTAGCCGTATTTTTACTGAGTTTAAGGCTTCCTTTTTTTGAAATATTGTAACGGAAGTATGCTGGAATATGGGCCTGGTATTCCGAATAAACTTTTGGAATATCGCTTTGAAAGTACCATGTCTGAAAATTATTAAAATACGGCGATATTTTCCGGTATTTATATTCAATTACGCAACCGCTGCGTATACCTGGCATAGTGAATTTGTAGAACACCAGGTTTTTACCTTCTTTTACCGGGTATATTTTACTGTTGTCCAACTCGATTTTTTGAGTTGCGCCATTATCGTCTTTATAATAGGTCACCCCGGTGATCTCCTCTATTTGCTCGTATGAGTCAGCGTCCTCGTTATAGTTATAAGCCTGTAGTTCAACGGTGCCGTTATCAAAACCTTTGTTGTCGATAATCTTTATCTTAACGTGGTACTCAAATATTAGCCTGATGTTTTCACCAGTAACAAGCCCTATCCTGGCGTCGCCAAATTCACGCAAAACCACCGCATGCGCCGAGGTGTCGTTGCCGTATTTTTTTATATTCATTTCATCTTCCGAAACTGTTCCGAAAGGAAAATCCTGTGCTGACGCAAATTTCCCAAGGCCGCACAAAATGAGAAGAATGAAGAATGTTTTTTTCATTATATTTAAATTGCTATAAGGCAGGATTAAATTTAACATGTTGACCAAATATATTTAAATTGGTTAACTATTTATAGTATAAATTCTTTTTAAGACTTTTGCGGCCACTGCACATGCTTAAAGTTTAATGCGATGTGAAGCAAATTAAACAATAGATAAAACAGATGAAATTAAATTTAAAACGGCCGCTTGCTTTTTTCGACCTTGAAACTACCGGAACTAACTTAGGTACCGACCGTATTGTTGAAATATCTGTTATCAAACTTCATCCCGATGGGAGCGAGGATGTAAAAACATGGCGGATAAACCCGGGTATGCCTATACCCCTGGAATCGTCGCTGGTGCATGGTATTTATGATGAAGATGTAAAGGACGAATTATTTTTTAAAGACCTTGCAACAGAAATTGCAGTATTTATTGACGCAAGCGACCTTGCCGGCTATAATTCCAATAAATTTGACATCCCGATGCTGATGGAGGAATTTTTGCGGGCCGATGTTTTATTCGACCTGGATAACCGCCATTTTGTGGATGTTCAAAATATATTTCACCAGATGGAGCAGCGTACATTAAAGGCTGCTTACCAGTTTTATTGTGATAAGCAAATAGTGAACGCCCACTCGGCCGAGGCCGACACACGTGCCACGATGGAGGTTTTACTGGCGCAGGTTGCGAAGTATGAAAAAACAGAATGGGAAGATAAAAAGGGGAACCGCTCGTTTCCCGTAATAAACGATATTGAAGCTTTACACAAATTTACCAACCTGAGCAGGCCTGTTGATTTTGCAGGGCGGATGGTTTTCAACGAGCATGGCCAGGAGACGTTTAATTTTGGAAAGCACAAAGGTAAGGCTGTTGAGGATGTGCTAAGGAGTGAACCAAGTTACTATTCGTGGATGATGCAGGGCGATTTTCCGCTTTACACCAAACGTAAGCTGGAAGAAATATATGCGCGGTGGAACGCTAAAAAGGCGGCAGAACGACAGCCAAAACCAATACAGCCAAAACCGCAGGAGACACCGGTTGCCGAGGTAAAACCGGCCGACAGCCCTGTCAAAAAAGAGTTTGTCCGGCCTGATATCCCCAAAAATAACTACCAGGGAAGGCCGGAGCATAAACCCTTTAAAAAGAAGGATGATGGGCCTGCTCTGCCGGTAAACGAAGACATGCTGAAATTACTGGCAGATAAGTTTAAAAAAGGCCTTTGAGATTTCGGAATAACTTCGTTGAGGGCTTCGCCGTTTTCGATTTCGGATTTCTTTTAATTGGTAATTCAAGAAATTTAGGCAGCGATATTGGATAGAATTCTTTTAATTCCGAAATCCGAAGTCCGACTTCAATTGCTTTCCTTTAGAAAATCGATATTTCTTTTCAAGCCTTTAAATTTCGGCCTTTTTACCGCCGAATTCTTAAATACTTTTTGAAAAATGTCTTCTGTAATATCTTCCCAATCCTTTCTTTTTAAATCAAGCAGCCCGGGATGTGGTTTAAAGGCCGGTTCGCTGTGCAGAACCGAAAATTTGTTCCAGGGGCAAACATCCTGGCAAACATCGCAGCCAAACATCCAGTTATCCATTTTGCCCTTAAACTCCTCCGGGATCTCATTTTTTAGCTCGATGGTTAAATAGGAGATACACCTGCTGCCATCAACTACATAAGGGCCAACAATGGCTTCGGTTGGGCAGGCGTCAATACAATTGGTGCAGGTTCCGCAATGATCGGCTGTGGGTTCAATATCATACGCCAACTCAAGGTCGACGATCAACTCTGCCAGGAAAAAGAAGGAGCCAACTTTTTTACTGATCAGGTTGGTATTTTTACCGATCCAGCCGAGGCCGGCTTTTTTTGCCCAGGTCTTATCCAAAACCGGCGCCGAATCAACAAAGGCCCTGCCGTTTACTTCACCTACCTTTTCGTTAATTGCCTGTAAAAGCAGTTTTAGCTTATCTTTTATCACGAGGTGATAATCGGTGCCGTAGGCATATTTTGAAATTTTGGGGCTCAAAGGATCGGTTTGTTCCTTATCCGTAAAATAATTAAGCCCCAGGGATATCACTGATTTGGCGCCATCCACCAGCAGGCGTGGATCAAGACGTTTGTCGAAATGGTTTTCCATGTACTGCATTTCGCCATGCATCCCTTTTTTTAACCATTCTTCAAGCCGGGGGGCCTCTTCTTCTAAAAATCCGGCTTTCGAGATACCGCAAAACATAAAGCCGAGTTTTTTGGCTTCGTTTTTAATTAGTGTACTATAAACAGACCTGTTTTTTAGCATTAATGCAAATATACTACAAAACTGAATTGTAAAAACCGTTGTATTTCTTCAGAATGTTTAATCTATAGGACATTTATTTTACTATTAGTTGTTGTTTTTTAGATTGTGGTGTAGTTATTGTAATATAATGTATTAAATATATAAAAATATGCTTCAGCTCATCAACAGTTTGCCTCCTCACGTTGTCGGGGTACACGCTTTTGCTGATGTTACCGAAACAGAGTACACAAACACACTAATTCCGTTATTTGATAAGTTGCTCGAAAAAAGCAAACAGATCAATTTTATATTGGTGCTGGAAACCAAAATAAAGAACTTTGCACCGGGCATGTGGTGCGGTAATATAAAGCTCGGACTAAAATATTTTTTTAAATGGAAAAAGGTAGTTCTGGTCACTGATCAAAAAGGCATGCTTGGGTACAGCGACCTTTTTAAATATTTTATCCCCGGAAAATTCAGAAGCTTCCCATTAGATCAACTTGACGAAGCGGTAAGATGGGTAGATGAAAAATGAACTTACTTTTCCTATTTCTGATCAAAAAATCCAACCTGCCTTAAAAAAGCAACCTGGTCAAAATAATCGCTCTCTTTTATTATTTTATTGTTTTTTAAGGTAAATACCGCGCAATAATTTAGCGTATATTTTTTATCCTTCATATAAGCAGGCGTGCTGCCTTCCGGATTTGACAGGGTACCGCCGGAGGTATATTCAACCACAATATCGTCTCCCGCATTGATTATATAAGTAACTTTATATGACAGATCAGGCGTTGAGGCGAAATACCTGGTGTACACTTCAGTTACCCCCACCGGCCCCGTTTTGGCACCTTCCCAGTTTGGCGAAAATACTTTAGCGCTATCATCATACCCCGCGGCAATAGCTTTGACGTCATGATTTATCAATGCTTTAAAATGCTTGTCAATTAGTTTGGATGACTGGCCGTATACGCCGTAACCTGCAGTTACTAATGAAACAAAAAGGCAAAAGATAATAGCCGGTTTAGATATTAATTTCATATCTAAAAGTACAAAAATAAAGCGCAAAATAAAACCTCTTTTGCAGAGTAAAAAGAGGTTTTAAAAATCTAAAGTTCCCCCTTTAGAGGGTTAGGGGGCCGGGCCTAAAAACTATGCCTTAAACTATTGCTGAATGTCTTCGTCGTCCAGTAACCACTATCCAAAATGCGGCGGACAGTCATCAGCGGGTCGGTTTCGTCGCGTTTGTCGGCTAACTGGAAGGCCATTTTAAAGCCATGTTTTCTTAATTCCGATAAAACGGGCCTTTTCCAAACGCCGAAAGGAAAGGCAAAGTAGTCCATTTTTTTGCCGGTAATTTCTTCCAGCGTTTTGGTTGGCTTGTCAATTTGTATTACCCAATCATCTTTTTTAGGATTTGGATCATGTTTGTACCTGTCTACCCGGTGATGGTCCCAGGTATGGCTCTCAATAACATTGCCTTCGTCCGAAAGTTGTTTCACCTGTGCTTTGCTCATGTAATGCGGCCTGCCCAGCGAAACGGTCATGATAAAAAACACGCCCTTAAAGCCGTATCTTTTCATTTCCGGCCTGGCCACTTCAAACTGGTCGAGGTCGGTATCATCAAACGTGAGCATAATAGGCTTGCTTGGCAATGCGGCCCCTTTGGTAAGGTAAGCGTACAATTGGTCGGGCAAAATCGTATGGTAACCGCTGTCAGCCAGCATTTTCATGTGCGCTTTAAATGCGGCAACAGGGATGATATAATCTTTTGAGGTTTTTGAATCAGTGGCCCTCCAGTCGCGTATCTGGTGATAACAAACAATTGGTACCTGTTTGCGAGCCATAACGGTAGCAGGGCTTACCTGCGCGAAAGTCGCTAATCCTAAGAAACAAAGAGTTGTAAGTGAAATAAATTGTTTTAACATAATAACGGATGATTTTTGCGGGTGAATTAGTGTCGACAAAAGTAACATTATTTTGCTTTTAGAAGCCGACACAACGGAAAACTTTGAGTTTAAAAAATCAGTGCAATCAAAAAAATCATTGAAATCAGCGGTTCAGACAACTATAAAACAATCCTTTTCCCTTCCTTAATGGACCGCTTTGCCGCATCCAGAATCTCCATAACGATCATATTATATTTTAACGAGGAACGATCGTCATCACCTGTAATTGTTTTGTTTAAAAAGGCGTTAAAGTAGTTAATATTATCATCATTTGGCGATATAAGCGCCGGCACTGCTTTTACGCTTTTGATGTTTTCGCGCATGCGCATTACAAGGTTGTCACGGTCGACGGCATGAAGATACCCGTTATTGCCAAAAACCTCCATATCCTTAATGCCAAAGGGCCAGTTCCATGATGCTTCTATTTGCCCGGTTGCGGTAGGATATTCAACCAATATTGTTGCATCGTCTTCAACTTTTGGATAAATGTTTGGTTTATAATGCCTGGCGATGGCAGTTACCGCAATTGGCTTTTGGCCATGCATCAGCCAGGTCATTAAATCAGCGCCATAGCAGCCAAAATCATTCAGCGGGCCGGCGCCATTTAAAACCGGGTCGGTGAGCCAGGCTAAAAACTCCGGGCTGCAGCCTATCTCTACCGGTCCCTGGTGCCCATCGTGGATCACCATTTTATGGATAGCGCCGATACTGTCCTTATTGATGATATCATAGGCTGCCTGCAATGAGGGGTGCCAGGTGGTTTCGTAATTGGTTAAAACCGTGGTATGATATCTATTGGCCAACGCCTCCATCCGTTTAGCTTGCTCCAGTGTGGCTGCTAGAGGTTTTTCAACCATTACCGGGATCCCTAAAGGGGCGCACACTTCAACAATATCCACATGATTGCCTACCGCGTTATATCCAAGTACAATTGCCGGCTTACATTTTGTTACCATCGTTTTAAGGTCGTCAAAAAATAAAGAATCCGGTACATGGAACTGTTTGCCATACTTTTCCCATAGGTGTTTATTGGGTTCGGCTATGCCGACAATGTGTACCCGGCCTTTGCTGTAATCGCTCAAAATACCATAAATATGGTCATGGTTTAAACCGGCAATGCCTACCCGGTACTTGTTCTGCGCGTTTGCGAAGCCGAAAAAACTAAATGTTACGGCTGCTAAAATGAGCGCCTTTTTAATAAGATGGTTAGTTTTCATTTGATAAAGAATAAGGGAAATCTACAGTTTTTATACCCCGTTGTTTATTTGGCTGCGACGACATATTAAAATTTATTATAGCGCCCTGAATCAGTGTTTTATGACTTAACCAGTTCAGATCGTAAGGCTTGCCGTTAACGCTCATGCTATTGATATACAGGTTATTATCGCTGTTATTTAGAGTATTAATTATTACTTTTTTGCCGTTCTCCAAATTCAAAGTTACCTTTTTAAATAGTGGTGCGCCTAATACATATTGGTCGCTGGCAGGGCAAACAGGGTAAAAGCCCATTGCCGAAAATACATACCATGCAGATGTTTGCCCGTTGTCCTCATCGCCGCAATAGCCATCGGGCGTAGCCATATAAAGTTTGTTCATTACATCGCGTACGTGGTATTGGGTTTTCCAGGGTTGGCCGGCATAGGCATATAGGTACAGCATGTGCTGTATCGGTTCGTTACCGTGCGCGTATTGCCCCATGTTTACAATTTGCATCTCCCGCATCTCATGGATAACCCCGCCGTAATAACTGTCATCAAAAATGGGAGGGAGGGTGAAAACCGAATCGAGTTTGGCAATAAACTTTTTTTGCCCGCCCATCAGGTCGATCAGCCCCTGTATATCATGGAAAACGCCCCAGGTATAATGCCAGCTGTTGCCTTCGGTAAATGCATCGCCCCATTTAAAGGGATTAAAAGGGGTTTCAAAAGAGCCATCCTTGTTTTTGCCGCGCATTAACCCTGTCGACGGATCAAAGAGGTTGCGGTAGTTAAAGCTGCGTTTTTTATAGGTGTCTATCTCTGCCGCCGGTTTGTTTAGGGCCCTGCCCAACTGGTAAATGGCAAAATCATCGTAAGCGTACTCCAGCGTGCGGGCCGCGCTCTCGTTAATTTTGACATCGTACGGCACATAGCCTAATTTGTTGTAATACTCCACGCCAACCCTTCCGGTTCCCTCCGGCCCGGCGTTGTTTGCGCCGTGTGTCAATGCTTCGTACAATTTATTGGCATCGTAACCACGCTCACCTTTGACATAAGCTTCGGATACCACCGATGCCGAATTATTCCCGATCATTACATTTGCATATCCTGGACTCGACCACTCCGGCAGCCAGCCGCCTTCCTTATAATCATTGATCAAACCCTGCTGCATCTCTTTATCCATACCTGGGTAAACAAGTGTCAGGAATGGATAAAGCGCTCTGAAGGTATCCCAAAAGCCCGTTCCTGCGAACATATAACCCGGTTCCGTTTTGCCGGTGTACGGACTGTAATGGACGATTCTATTATTTGCATCAAGCTCATATAATTTATTGGGGAAGAACAGCATCCGGTAAAGGCAGGAATAAAATGTTCGGGTTTGATCGACCGTCCCGCCTTCAACTATTACATGGCTGATTGTTTTGTTCCATACTGCTTTTGCTTTTTGCTCGGTTACGTCAAAGCTGTCGTTGCCCTGCTCGCGTTTTAGGTTGAGTTCGGCCTGGTCAAAGCTAATAAATGAGGAAGAAACCCTTAGATGTACTTTTTCGCCGTTAGCAGTTTTGAAACCGATCACCGCGATGGCATGATTTGCATGGAGCGATAAAGAATCGGTTAAGGTACTATCGCTGTACGTTTGGGCTAAGGTTATGGGCTTGTCCACATAAATAACAAAGTAATCCTTAAAGTTTTTTAATGGGCCGTGGGCGTACTTGGTTGAATAGCCGATGATCTTGTTTTCATTGGGAATGATCTTAACGTACGAGCCCTTGTCAAAGGCATCTATCACGATAAACGAGCTGTCGGTTTTTGGGAATGTGAACCGGAATTGTGCCGTTCTTTCTGTAGGCGTTAACTCTGCAGTTACATTATCATCAGCAAGGTAAACGCTGTAGTAATAAGGTTTGGCAATTTCCGCCTTGTGCGAAAACCAGCTTGCGCGGCCATTTTGTGATACTTTTAAATGCCCTGTCAGCGGCATTATGGCGAATTGCCCGTAATCATTCATCCAGGGCGAGGGTTGATGGGTTTGTTTAAAGCCGTTTATTTTATTGGCTTCGTAGGTATATTGCCAGCCGTCGCCCAATTTGCCGGTTTGCGGCGTCCAGGTATTCATTCCCCATGGCAGGGCAATGGCTGGGTAAGTGTTGCCGTTTGATAATTCGTATTTGGAATCGCTGCCCATTAAGGGGTTTACATAGCCGACGAGGTTGAGTGTTTTTTTTGATTGCTGCGAGTAGGCTTTAAAGCAGAGGAATAAAGCAGCAAACAGCAGCAGTTTTTTCATAATATATAAATGGTATCTCAAAACAACGACGGATTTCCACCCAATTTAATCTTCCCCAAATGCTTATAAGCAAATTCTGTAACCTCGCGGCCGCGGGCAGTGCGCATTAAAAAACCTTCCTGTATTAAAAAGGGTTCGTAAACTTCTTCAATGGTGCCTTCATCCTCGCCTACGGCAGTTGCAATTGTTTTCAAGCCAACAGGGCCGCCTTTAAATTTGTCGATAATGGTGGTTAAAATTTTATTATCCATTTCATCCAAACCATGTTCATCAACATTTAATGCATTTAGGGCATATTTTGCAATGGCGGTATCAATATTGCCATCCCCTTTTATTTGGGCAAAATCACGTGTCCGGCGTAAAAGCGCATTGGCAATACGTGGGGTACCGCGGCTTCTCCGGGCAATTTCATAAGCGCCTTCATCGCTTATCGGAGTTTTTAATATTGATGCCGAACGTAGCACGATGGTCGTCAGCAGCTTGGCGTCATAATATTCCAGCCTCGAATTAATGCCAAACCTGGCGCGCAAGGGTGCAGTAAGCAGGCCTGAACGCGTGGTGGCGCCAACAAGGGTAAATGGGTTCAATGAGATCTGTACCGAACGTGCATTTGGTCCGCTTTCCAGCATAATATCTATTTTAAAATCCTCCATCGCCGAGTACAAATACTCTTCCACGAGCGGGCTGAGACGGTGTATCTCATCAATAAATAAGATATCACCCGTTTCAAGATTTGTGAGCAAACCGGCAAGATCGCCCGGCTTATCTAACACCGGGCCGGATGTTATTTTGATGCCAACACCCATTTCATTGGCGATGATATAAGAAAGGGTGGTTTTACCAAGCCCAGGGGGGCCGTGCAGCAGCACATGGTCAAGCGCCTCACCGCGCTGGCGGGCAGCTTGCACAAAAACCTTTAAATTGGCTAATATTTTATGCTGACCGGTAAAATCCTCAAATACCTGCGGACGTAAAACCTTTTCAATATCACGTTCGGCAGGGGAGAGGCGTTCACGGTCTGGATCGAGATTTTCATTCATTTTGAACGAAATTAATTTTTTTATTTTAGATTTACGATTTGCGATTTACGATTTTCATAACGTTTTGGGCAACAAGCCCTTACAAAAATAAATCCGAAATCGTAATTCGTAAATCTGAAATCAGCCCTCCGGATACTTCCTGAATATCGCATTGATCCGCATCTGGATAACGCCAAAAAACGCTTCGCGAAAAATACTTGTCGACATTTTCGAGGTGCCGAGGGTACGGTCGGTGAATATGATCGGCACCTCCACCAGCTTAAAACCATGTTTTATGGTGGTGTATTTCATTTCTATCTGGAAGGCGTAGCCCACAAATTTAATTTTATTAAGATTTATGGTCTCTAACACTTTGCGCTTATAGCACATAAAGCCTGCAGTGAAGTCCTGTATATCAATGCCAGTTATAAAACGCACGTAAACCGACGCAAAATAACTCATCAATACCCTGCTCATGGGCCAGTTTACCACGTTTACACCATTAATATAACGTGACCCGATTACAGCGTCTGCGCCCAAAATACAAGCCTGTCTCAATTTCAGAAGGTCATCCGGGTTATGCGAAAAATCGGCGTCCATCTCAAAAATATAATCGTATTGGTGCGCAATGGCCCATTTAAAACCGTGGATATAAGCTGTGCCAAGTCCCTGCTTGCCCGCCCGTTCTTCAATAAAAAGATATTCGGGAAACTCAAGCTGCAACTGTTTTACGATGTTTTGGGTGCCATCCGGCGAACCATCGTCAATTATAAGTATGTGAAAATCATGAGGTAAAGAGAACACCTTACGGATCATCCGTTCAATATTTTCCTTTTCGTTATAAGTAGGTATAATAACTATACTGTCCGGCACTTAAAAAAAAATTAGATGAAAGAGGGTAAAAATAGGTGATTTTCGGCTTCAATAAAAATAAATGCGCAAAGCGGTTTCCGCCCGGCGGTTTTCTTAATCAGGGGGATGGTTTTATAAATTGTCTGTATCGGCTATAACTTTGTTTTCAATGTAGGGATCAGTAATATAACTGCGCTCTTTTAAGCGTGGTGATACAAACATAAACACAATAGTAAACAATGTAACAACGCCAACAAAAAACCAGTAATAATTTGCCCCCACCAGGTAATGAGAGAAAAATCCCCCACTCGAGATATTGCCATTTATTGCGCCGGTGAATAAATTTCCTAAGGAAACTACCAACAGCCATATTGCGGTCATAGTACTTTTCATTGATTTCGGCGAGTGGGTGTAAGCATATTCAAGGCCGGTAATTGATACCAAAACCTCGGCAGCCGAAAGTATTACATAAGCAAACACCTGCCACCATATCGAAGGGGTGCCGCCGTTATCAATATTGGCTTGTATTAATGCAATAATTACAAATGACAATGCAGTTAAAACTAATCCAGCCCCTAATCTTCTTAAAGGCGTAGTTTTTAGCCCTTTTTTGTCAAGGTAAGGATAAAGCCAGTAGTTGAAAAATGGTATGAACAGGAGCAGGAACACCGGGTTAAAAGTTTGGACCTGCCCTGCCAGTACCGTAAAATGGGTAAACCCTAAGTTTATATCACGATTCATTTTGGCGGCCTGCAATACCCATTCGGAAAGGTTTTGGTCCCATACGGCCCAGAAAGCCAAAGCGAAGAAGAAAACGGCCATCACGCGGTAAACGGCTTTAACGCCATCCACCCTTTCGGGGTTGTGGTTTTCCTTTGCCACATCTAACCATGACTCTCCTTTTTTCTTTTTGCCCAAATTTAACAAAGCATAAAATGATATAAATACAAAATTGTCCCTGTTAACGCCGGAAGGAGGTACTCTTACGTACATTTTCCGGCCCGAAAAAAATATAATCGTGGCTAAGCCCATTAAAATACCGGGGATTCCAAACGCCCATTTGGCGCCGTAATTCTCATAAGTCCATGGTATCAGAATGGTGGAGATCATCGAGCCTGCATTTATGCTAAAATAAAACCAACCATATACTTTTGATAAAAGGTCCTGGTTGGTAACGTCGAACTGGTCGCCAACATTGGCAGATACGCACGATTTGATACCGCCAGCGCCAATTGCCACTAAAACCAAACCGGCTGTAAATCCATTTAAATTGGTATCGAAGGTGGCTAAAAACAAATGGCCTAAACAATACACCATGGATATGTATAAAATAATTTTGTATTTACCCGTAAACCAGTCGGCCACCAGGCCACCCACAAAAGGTAAAGCATAGGCAAGTGTCACAAAAAAATGAGTGCTTTCATTCGCATGTGCTTCGGCTACAGTAGTTAATGCAGGGTTATGCGTAGGATTATAAAACTGCGCTACCAGGAAAGTTACCAATATGGAACGCATGCCATAAAAGCTGAATCGCTCGGCCGCTTCATTTCCAATAATAAATGGGACACTTTTTGGGTATTTTGATTTGACAGGTGCGGGCGGTGGTGGTACAGCTGAGGTGTCTGACATATCTATGACGTAAAATTTTCTCTAAAGTACTATTATTCCTTTAAATCCAAATTCTGAATTGGTTTTTAGTTGATTAAGTTGATCGGGGCTGCAAAAAGTTGTAAGGGTTGTAAAGGTTGTAATGAGTTGTAAAGCCATCGCTGCTACTGCTACTAACTTCTCACCACTCACCAATCTACTCCTTCTTGGCAGCCTTCTGCCGGTCAATTTCAGCCTGTTTTTTTGGGTCGATATAATCTGCGTCGCGGTTCTGGGGTATGTTTCTCATATCCAGGTCATCCACATATTCCCACCGTCCATTTTTTAATTTGTAGCCATCGTAGCTCAGGTCCGGCCCATACGTATCATGCTGGTTCTTTAATTTGGGGTCAGGTGGCGAGAGATGGTCAAAAACAATTAAATTTTGATCGGCGACGTATCTTAACAACATAGAAGACTGGCGTGTGTATTCAAACACCACCCTGGCACGGGTTTTTCCATTCCCATCAAAAATAGGCATGCCCAAAACCGGCTTTTCGTCTTTAAATGAAAGCACCTCGATAACTTTTTTGTTTGATTTTACAGTATTGCCCTTCCATCCGAGTAAAACATAGTAGAGCTTAGGTGAATAAACCGGGATGATGCGGTAATATTCGGCGCCAAACCAGGTAACATTATCGGCCACTGTGTCTTCGGGGCTTTTTATTAGCGGCGAGTAATCATTTAGCGGGTACATTTTTAAGCTCCCGCCTGTATTTATTTGTATTGTGCCATAAAAGCGGTAACTGCCATCTGCGTTTACAATGGGCCAGCTGATGATGCGGAAACGGTTATCAGGTGAATTAATAATATTAACACTTTTTAAAGAATCGAAGGGGTAAAGAAAGGAGTTGGGTAATTTTAACGCGCTTACCAGCGTTTTTATAAAAGCATAATTTGCGTTTTTACGTTCTAGGTCATTGTCCTCATTAATAAACTTTTTACCCAGGGAAACCAGGCTGTCTTCATAAGTTTTAAATTGTTTGATACCCCCGCTTTCATCCGAATGCTGGGCGAAGATCAGTTGCGGCAGGCTCGCCAGTATCAAAAAGGTAATTATTATCCGTTTCATTGCTCTAATTAACGCAAATTTTCAATAACCATTGCACTCGCCCCGCCGCCGCCGTTACAAATTCCAGCAGCGCCGTATTTTCCATTGTTTTGCTTCAGCACATTTAGTAAAGTCACGATGATCCTTGCGCCCGATGCCCCCAGTGGATGCCCCAATGCAACGGCACCGCCGTTTATGTTCACCTTTGTGGGGTCGAGGCCCATAAGCTGATTATTTGCAATAGAAACCACCGAAAAAGCCTCGTTGATCTCAAAATAATCCATTTCACGGGCTGACAAACCCGCCCGGTGCAAGGCTAAGGGGATAGCCTTCGACGGCGATGTGGTAAACCATTCAGGCGCCTGTTGCGCATCGGCATACGAAATTATTTTTGCCAATGGTTTAATACCCATTTCTTCCGCCTTTTCTTTACTCATCAGGACAAGGGCTGCCGCTCCGTCATTTAACGTCGAGGCATTGGCCGCGGTCACTGTTCCGTCTTTTTTGAACACGGGCTTTAAGGAAGGGATCTTGTCAAACTTTACTGCCTTTGGCTCTTCATCGTCAACAAACAAAGTAATATCGCCTTTTTTGTCTTTGAGCTCCACCGGAGTGATCTCGCCACTGAACTTTCCTTCACCTTGCGCCTGCTGCGCCCTTTTGTATGATTCTATGGCAAATTCATCCTGTTGTTCCCGGCTGATATTACATTCCACCGCGCATAACTCGGCTGCCGATCCCATATGATAGTCATTGTAAACGTCCCAAAGGCCGTCTTTTATCAGGCCATCGGTAATCTGCCCGTTGCCCAGCCGGTAACCGTTGCGCGCTTTATCGAGATAATAAGGCACATTGCTCATGCTTTCCATGCCACCGGCCAAAACAATTTCATTTTGCCCCAGGGCTATGCTTTGTGCTGCCAGCATGATGGCTTTCATGCCCGAAGCGCATACTTTGTTAACTGTTGTGGCCGGCAAATAAGGTAACCCTGCAAATATCGCCGCCTGTGTGGCGGGCGCCTGGCCAAGGTTTGCTGACAAAACGTTGCCCATATAAACTTCCTGAATATGCTCAGGCTTTAGCCCGGCCTTTTCAATCGCCGATTTGATGACAATTGCCGCTAATTGCGTTGCAGACAGTGTTGCCAGGCTACCCCCAAAGCTGCCGATAGGGGTACGCGTGGCCGAAACAATAACTACTTCTCTCATAAATGATGTTAAATGGAAGCGCAAATTTAGCGTTTTTTAATTTGGCATACGGGGGGACGTAAGCATTACGTCCCTACGAGTCCTTTTTTTTACGGGCTTTTCTGCGTTCATTCAAGATTTGTTGCAGCAGGTATTCTATCTGGCCGTTGGTGCTCCTGAATTCATCTGCGGCCCAGGTCTCAATCTCCTTTAATATTTCAGGATTGATGCGTAATATGAATGCTTTCTTTTCAGCCATAATTAATAATGGGCCGCCCTTCTTCGCCGCTGCAAAATAGTTAAATGTGCCCCAAAAAATATCAGTAACGGGAGTAGTGCCGATGGCGCCATGCTTTGATCAATATAAATAGAATCCTTTAAACTAAACGGGTAGCTATCAATATGCATTATTTTGCCATAACCCGCAGACTCCCATACATACTCCCGCGACCAAATTGAAGGCCTGTAAAATTCGGCCTGGAACCCCGTTTGCAGGGTTAATAGCATTCTGCGTTCAAACAGTTCACGGGTTGCTTTTCCGATTTGCATCCCGTTTTCATCCATGATCCATATTGTGCGGCTAAAAAGCCCTTCTCGTTGAAATATCCATGTAGTATTGGCGGTTGTCGCTATTCCTCTCCAACGTGTAAGTCCGTTATATGATAGTTGACCATAGTTTTCAGCCTTGTCTGTTAATTCGTACTCAGGACTAAACCAGCCCTTTCTTAACAGCAATAACTCATTGATACGTTTGGTGTCGAGTACTTTGTACATAGTATTAATGATATAAAGTTCCGGTATTAACAACTGGGTTTACACTGCGGTCGCCGCATAAAACAACCAGCAGGTTGCTTACCATTGCAGCTTTGCGTTCTTCGTCAAGGTCAACAATTTTCTTTTCGGATAAGCGGGCCAGGGCCATTTCAACCATGCCAACGGCACCTTCCACAATCAGCCTGCGGGCCGATATGATGGCCGATGCCTGCTGCCGCTGCAGCATAGTATGGGCAATTTCTGGCGAGTAAGCTAAATGGGATATGCGCGCTTCTAATACCTCAATACCTGCACGGTCCAGTCTTTCATTTAATTCTTTTTCCAGCAGGTGGCTCACTTGTTCGGCGCCGCCTCTTAAGGTGATGCTTGCAGTTTCATCTTCGATATTATCATAAGGGAAAGAATTGGCCAGGTGCCTCACAGCTGCCTCGCTTTGAATATTTACGTACTGCAGGTAGTTTTCAACCGCGAAAACGGCATTTGCAGTATCTTTAATCTGCCAAACAATTACTGCGGCAATTTCAATGGGGTTACCCACGCTATCATTTACTTTTAGCTGCTGCCCGTTTAAATTAAAGGCCCTTAGCGATACCTTCTTTTTTATAGTAAAAGGGTTCACCCAAAAAAAGCCGTCTTTCTTAACGGTGCCCACGTAGCTGCCAAACAGCGTAAGCACCTTCGATTCATTGGGGTTTACAATAACAAGGCCCGGCAATATTAAAACAAAATTTACCACGCCAATAATTGCGCCTATAGCAACTGCTTCTGCCAGAAACGACAAGACCATCGCAGCAACCAGCGCCAGGAATAAAACAAAGGCGGTATAGCCGGAAGGAGGGTTGATTATTTTTTCAGTATTCATGATGATTGTGATTTTAAAATGATATCACAAAGATATCATATTTGTTTTGATAAAAGCAAGAAAAACTGCAGATAACCGAAACTTATATTAATTTTGGGCCGACAAACACATCAATGGCAAAATTATCTTCGTCGCGCCAAAAGGCTTTAATGCGCAAATACTCCCTTAATGTTAAAGTTTTAATGATGCTGGCCAGTATTTGTGTAATAGTTTTTGCCTTGCCGAAGCAGGCAAAATTTAGCTATGACATTGCAAAAGGGAGAATATGGAACCAGAAAGAACTGATATCCCCGTATAATTTCGCCATATTAAAAACCCCATCCGAAATTGAAAGCGATGCAAAAACGGCGCTGGCCAGCATAACCCCCATATATCAGCTGGATGACGACATCGGCAGCCACGAGTTGGAAGGGTTTAAGAGCGACCTGGAGATAAAATGGCACAGTGCAGGCATAAAAGATAACAAAAAGCCTGTGTATTTGCTGGAGGGAGATAATTTGCTGAAAGAAATTTATGACCGCGGTGTTTTGAATCTTAACGCTAAATACCAGCAAAATGCCGAGAATTACAAGATAACGATATTAGACAAAAACGTTGCAACCGATAAAAACACTGCCGATCTTTTTACAAAACAAAAAGCTTTAGCTTATTGCGACCAGGAATTAAACGACCGGAAAGATCTGGATAAGGCTTTTTTGTTAGACCTGATAAATAACAGGCTGCAGTCCAATTTAAACTACGATAGTAAATTGACATCGAGGCTTGAGCGGGAGGCGGTGGAGGGCTTGTCGTCAACCAGGGGTATGGTGCAGAAAGGCGAGGTAATTATTAATAAAGGATCGGTGGTAAATGATGAGGTTTATCAAAAATTACAATCGTACAAAAAAGCATTTGAAGATAATTCACGGGTAACCGGCGACCCAAGGCTGGTGTTGGCCGGGCAGTTTCTGCTTGTTTCCATTGCTATTATCCTGTTGATGGTATTTTTATACCTTTTCCGCAAAGATATTTATGAAGACAACCGGCTTGTGAGTTTAATACTGCTTGTAGTTACGGCCATGCTTTTTGCCTTATCAATGGCCATAAAATTGCAGCTGCCAAATTTATATTATATACCTTATTGTATAGTACCAATTATCATCCGCATACTGTTTGATACGCGGTTGGCCTTAAATATACATTTGCTGGTGGTGCTGATAGCCGGGTTCTTCGTGCCGAATAGTTTTGAATTTGCCTATTTCGAGCTCACCGCGGGTATGGTGTCTATTTATAGCATTAAAAATCTTATCCGCCGCGAACAATTCCTCATTTCTGCGCTAATCATTACATTCACTTATTTCGTTTCATTTATTGGCATCTCATTTATCAGGGAAGGCAGTTTGAGGAACATTGACTGGATGGATTTCCTGCCTTTTGTAGTAAGCGTTTTACTCACATTGCTGGCTTACCCGCTTATTTATATTTTTGAAAAAGTATTTGCTATCACTTCTGATATCACACTTATTGAATTAACCAACACCAATGCCCCATTGCTGCGGGAGATGGCTTTTTCTGCACCTGGGACTTTCCAGCATTCATTGCAGGTAGCCAACCTTGCTGAAAATGCAATTTATACTATTGGTGGGAACGCCTTGCTGGTAAGGGCAGGAGCTTTATACCACGATATCGGAAAAATGGAAAACCCTTTGTATTTTATCGAAAACCAATCCGGCTACAACCCGCATGATAAACTGCCATACCAGGAAAGTGCGCAGATCATCATCAGGCATGTGCGAAAAGGGATCGAGATGGCGCAAAAAGAAAACCTGCCCGATATCATAATTGATTTCATCCGGACGCATCACGGCGATACGAGGGTGGATTATTTTTATCAGTCGTTCCTGAAGAATTTTCCTGAAAAATTTGTTGACGAAAATACTTTCAGGTACCCGGGCCCGATCCCATTTTCGAAAGAAGGCGGTGTTTTAATGCTGGCCGACTCTGTGGAAGCTGCATCCCGCGCTTTAAAGGAACCTGATGAAAAATCCATCGGCGACCTGGTGGACCGGATCGTAAAATATAAGCTCGAGCAAAACCAGTTGAAGGACAGTAACATCACCCTGAAAGAAATAGAAACTATTAAGACGATATTTAAGCGCATGCTGATGAGCATTTACCATGTGCGGATTGATTATTAGGGTTAGGTTGTAATGAGTTGAAAAGGTTGTGGTGGTTAAAAAGGTTATAACGAGTTGGAATAGGGCGCAATAGCTAAAGGTTGTAATCTGCAACCTTTACAACCTCTACAACTTATTACAAACTTTTCCAACTTATTACAACCCTTTCCAACTTACGCTAACTTTTTTTTTTGCCAGCTTAGCCGAATTGCTATATTTGCAGTCCCGAAAAAACGGGTTTATTGAGATACGGGTCATTGATGACCGCAATATGGTGAGGTGCCTGAGAGGCCGAAAGGATCAGTTTGCTAAACTGACGTACGGGAAACTGTACCGAGGGTTCGAATCCCTCCCTCACCGCGTACCAAATACAAAAATCGCCTTATACGCTATGTATAGGGCATTTTTATTGGTAGCAAATATTTTTGGTAGCAAAATTGGTAGCAATTCAATTGATTTTTCAATCAAATTTTAATTATTACATTTGTCTACTGATGTCGCTATCAGTAAAAACTTAAAGGGGGTGCTAACTATTAGTATCCCCTTTATCTTATCAATCAGATCAAACCGGAACACCTCACGCAGCCGAACACTTTAACATAATAGCTTATTATAGTCCGGCCTGTTGTTGATTTGCTTTTATTAGCTACATGCCGCCCCATAATGCCATTATGTTAAGCATCCCTGACAGAAGGGCTTCCCGTGTACGGCTTGCCTCTGATGCCCTATAAACCTATAAATTTGCCTATTGAATATTAAGGTTTAAAAAATTCAGTAATCTCAATGTTTAATGTATCTGCTAAAAGATACAGGGTTGAGATTCTTACATCAACCTTGGCGTTTTCGATTCGGAAAATTTGGGATTTTTCGATTTCTGCAAGTGTGGCCAATTGCTGCATAGACAGGTTTTTATCTACCCGCAACTTTCTTAAAGTCGCCCCGATATTTTTTGCTATGAGTTTTTTATCAACCACGGCCAAAAATGCCATTGTTGACTAAAAATATTGTGCGCTTATAAGCCTACAATTTGAAAAGTATTACTTAAGTTTGAATTATGTATAATACCAAAGGAATTCTATAGTACCGTCCAGTTTTTACAGCCAAAACAGCTACAAAATGAATCTAAAAAAAATGACGCCTAACGAGTGGTTTTTTGGTTTAGTAGTACTAATGATCGTTGTTATTATTATTAAAGGATTTTTTTCAAATTCAGCATCTATCCCAATAGTCAAATCTTATAATTCATCTACAATGCGCGATTCATCACCACAGATCAAATCCGCTGATACCATCGAAAAACCGTCTAACTGGTCTTATGATACCGTAAAGGATGAAATGACGTCAGGCACAGTCATAATGGCCAAAACAGAAGCAACAAACACATTTGAGTTTAATGCACCTTATGACGGATACAATGGCGCGGAAATTGAAATTCGGCGCATACGCGGCGTTACAGATGTCATTTTGGGCATACAAAAAGGGCAATTTATCGGAGGGGTTGAAGGGCAAAATATTAAAGTACGTTTCGACCAAAAAAGATATTCCGAATATTTTTGTAATCCTGCAGCTGATTATGATCCTACCATTTTATTTATTGATGATACAGGGGATTTTATAGAGCATCTAAAATATGCTAAGCAACTACGTATTGAGGCGAACATTTATGATAATGGTTTTCAACAATTCGTATTTTCGGTTGACGGATTTAAATGGGGATCATCAAAAAAAAGAAAGTCAAAAAAAAATAGTCACGGGGGTATTGATTATGGATTTGTAGTATCCTTGCCGCAAAATGGCAAGGTACCACCTAAAAAAAAGGGATACATTGCCCTTACGGGCAGGAATAGGAATGGCCATGATACGGTTTTGTACATAAAAGGTGAAGAGTAATAAGGAAAAACGAAAAGGAGTTTTCGGATAATAAAATATTACTTTCTTTGTTTTTAGTGGCTTTTATTTCCGACGGCAGAATGTTTAAATTTTTGAACAATTAAGAAATGAAAATTTCAATTTTTTTATCATTGCTGTTAATTAGCAGCTTAGCATTTTCACAACATAGACATAAGGGCCGTTACATAGGTGGGCATGGTTCATCTCACAGGGGCGGCCATTATGTAAGCCGAAAAGGCAATGGTAGTCATTATTCACGCCATAAACATTAATCTTTAACTTAAAAAATCATGGCAGAAGATAAAGAAAACTATTGCCCGTGCAATCAACCAACTGTAATTAAAAAAGGATTTAGCGGAATATACGCTATCAGTGGCTTTTTGATAGGCATAGTGGTTTCGTCAGTGTTTATCAAAATGATTTATCCGGAAGGTCATCCTGTCGATTCAATTGCCTATACAATCGCATCTTTTTTTGTCATATTATGTCTATTTGCTGGTACAATAAGAATGAATGACCTTTTTTCTGTCTGTCCTAAATGTGGGAAAATAACTTCCTTCAATCGTCCAGGCCAAACGAATGAGCAGGAATAAAAACATGCATTTTTTACCGGTTATTTTAGTTACTATTTCAGTATCGTAACCAAATATACGAAAACAATCGTACAACTTTTAGCCTCTGCGAAATTGGCGGAGTATCCCATTTCAAAATCAGCTTGCCTTGCTGTAAATTTAGATGTCATCGCCAAATAAAATTTAATCATCATTTGGAGTTATATCAATCGTGTCATTTCGTTGATCGCTGCCTATGTTGATCACAATGTTTACGTTACTATT
>CAIPFE010000017.1 GCA_903864275.1 uncultured Mucilaginibacter sp. | reverse complement strand
GTTCATTAGTTCATTAGTTCATTAGTTCATTAGTTCATTAGTTCATTAGTCAGGGCGCAGACCTGGCGCAGGGATGGCGAACTTACCTAATGGAGAAGACCAATGAACTAATGACCTATATTTATTAGAGTTGGCGCAGGGATGACGCACTTACCTAACGTAGCAGACCAATGAACTAATGAACCAGTGAACTACATTTATCAGACCTGGCACAGGATGGCGAACTTACCTAACGGTGCAGACCAATGAACCAATGAACTAATGAACTATATTTGCCCCATGAAGCCTGCGGAGATCAATTTAAAATGGAGCGCGTTGCAGCAGCGGATAGCTGATGAGTTTGATAATGAAAAGCCGGATATAAAGGTAATGCTGTTTTTGATAGGCGTGCAGGAGCTTGGGCAGGGGCCGCGAAAGTTCAGCAAGCGCCAGAAAGAGGAATTAATGCACATAGCCAACTGCAAGTTATTCAGTATGATGGGCTTTTATGAGCTGGAGGGCCTTGACCAGGATGGCTGGCCTCACTGGAAACTTGTAAAAACAGTACCCAGTTATACCCTTTTTGAACAGGAACAGTTAATAAAATCATTGATAATTAGTTATTTTGAGGAAATTGATGCCCCCTAACCCCCTAAAGGGGGAACTTTAACTTTTATTCCCCCTTTAGGGGGTTAGGGGGCGGGGCTTAAACTATATGCTATGAAAAAACTTTTTACCACCAGCTTATTACTCCTCGCCCTGGCAACGGCATTTGCCAAAGGGCCAAAAAACCAGTATGTGCGGATAAAAACCAGCTATGGCGAATGTATTATCCGTTTGTGTAACGAAACACCCCAACACCGGGATAATTTTATAAAACTGGTAAAGCAGGGTTTTTATAACGGAACATTATTTCATAGGGTGATACAAAACTTTATGATCCAGGGTGGCGATCCGGATTCGAAAGATCCGCAAAAAGCAAAACCTGGTGCTCAGCTTGGCAATGGCGATTTGGGTTATACCATTCCGGCCGAGTTCAGGGACAGTCTTTTTCATAAAAGAGGGGTATTGGCCGCAGCGCGGGATGATAATCCGGCAAAAGCATCAAGCGGCTGCCAGTTTTATATTGTTGAAGGTAAACGCATGACCGACGGTAAAATGGACACGCTTGAAACCACCCGTTTAAAAGGCTATAAAATACCGGCATGGCAGCGCGACTACTATAAATCCGTAGGCGGCACGCCGCAACTTGATCATAATTACACTGTTTACGGCGAGGTAGTAAGTGGCATTGATATGGTCGACCGTATTGCCGCAATAAAAAAAGACGACAACGACCGACCGCTCGAAGACGTGCCTATGACGATGGAGCTGTTGAGTAAAAAGGAGTGTAATCAGTTAGACGAGATATTTGGCCCCCCGGCCCCCTAAAGGGGGAGCTGGAACGTGGCTTTGGTGAATTAGCAAAAAATATTAACAAACAATTTCCCCCTTTAGGGGGCCAGGGGGCATGAAAATAATCACTTATAACGTTAACGGCATTCGCTCGGCAATGAGCAAGAATTGGCTGGGATGGCTGGAGGCTACCAATGCCGATGTGGTTTGCTTACAGGAAATTAAAGCTACACCTGATGTATTGACTGATCTTGCATTGGTTGAGCAATTGGGCTACGAACATTACTGGTACCCTGCCGAGAAAAAGGGGTACAGCGGGACGGCTATCTTTACCAAACAAACACCAAAACATGTAGAATACGGCTGCGGGATAAGCGATTATGATCGTGAGGGCCGGAATATCCGTGTTGATTTTGATGATGTTTCGGTAATGAGCGTTTATTTCCCTTCCGGTTCAAGCGGGGACGACAGGCAGGCATTTAAATACCGTTTCCTTGACGAGTTTGGCAGGTACCTGGAACTGCTGCAATCACAGTGCACTAAACTGGTGGTATCCGGCGATTATAATATTTGTCATAGGCCGATCGATATCCACAACCCGAAATCAAATGCCAACTCCTCAGGCTTTTTGCCGGAAGAACGGGAGTGGATGGAGAATTTTATTGAATCGGGCTATATTGATACTTTCCGGCACATGAACAAAGAGCCGCATAATTATACCTGGTGGAGTTTCAGGGCAAATTCACGCGCCAAAAACTTAGGCTGGCGTATTGATTACAACATGGCAACCAGGACGCTGGAAGACAATATCAAAAGGGCGGCGATATTGCCGGAAGCAAGGCACTCGGACCATTGCCCGGTGTTGCTGGAGTTGGAGTTTGCCCCCTGACCCCCTAAAGGGGGAATGACGAAGGGATAATATAAGGCAACTAAGAAACAACCTCATGAACAATAAAGGAAGCCCGGCCTGCGGCTTCATCTACCCCAAAAAAATTACTTGATTATCAAATATTTTTTGTTACTTAGAGTAAAATTAAGCCTGCAGGCAAAGTTATTTTTTTGCTTATAGCCTTTATTTTGAACCTTTTACCTGTTATTAAAAATCACAATTTCTGCCATGCTGCAAGGCCTTTACCTATATGAAATTATGCTGATGATAGGCGGCGGAATTTTATTCCTCGCGCTCGTCTTTCTATTGGTGTGGAAGGTTGTAAAGGACAAAAGCATCGGCTCGCTGCTCCCATTCTTTTTTTTGCCAATTATCATGATCGGCTGGACAACTATCAAATCCGTTAGTTATGATAATGGAAAAATTGATATCGAAAAAATAGCGGATTCACTGGCTAAGAACCCTGCCGATACCCTTTTGCAAAAGCGGGTGGCAAAAGCTGTTGCTGCTTTTGATACATCGCGGGCAGCAAAAGACCCTGTAGCGCTGAACGCTATTTCTCACGCCTACTATGCTTTGGGTAAATACAACGAGGCAATCGCCTATAACCAAAAAGCGCTGACTGTAGACCCCGGTTTACCGCAGGCAATTGCTTTAAAGGGTGGTATCGAGCGGCAAATTGCCGTAAAGAACAATTACGACGAAAACATACAAAAATTGGCCAGCAGCCTGAAAGCGGTTGATACAACTAAATCCGCAGCAAGCCCCGAAGCCACGGGGAAAATAACGAGAATATTGACGACCATACAACCGCCGGTTTATACCGACGAAAAATCGAGCCTGGTGATTGCCAAAGGGTTGGCTACCGTAAATAAGACCGGCGAATCGTTGCAGATCGTAAACAAAGTATTGCAAGCCAACCCGCAATCGCAGGAAACCCTGCAATTAAAAAAGGATATTGAAGCCGGAAAGTTCTCTACAGCAGTGGCAGATTCAACGCAAACCAAAACGCTGAATACCAAAAAATTCAATTTTGTGAGAAGGGTAAAGTCCTGATTTTCTCTATTCCAATTCTTAACTGATCTCTGATCTCCAGGCTCTTCCAGGTAACTAAACAGTTTAAAGAATTTAACACAGAGAAACAAAGGAGGCGCGGAGAGCGCTAAGCCTTATTGGTTGTCAATTTTTATTTTCTGTGTGCTCTGCGTCTTCTCCGTTTCTCTGTGTTAAAAATATCAACCATACTTCCTTAAACAAGTTATTTTTGCCGAAGCATAATAGCTTTATTTTAGACTAATCTCTAACACCTACTCCACATTATACCTGTAAACCTGCCGGCCTAAATTGCCATTAGTGTCAATACCTTCTACAACAACCCGGTAGCTGCCGCTGCCATCGGCATTATAATAATCAAAAGAGGCGTTGCCATCTTTGTCTGTAATAAGTTCGGGCTGCCAGTAAATGGTTGAGCGCAGGTCCGGGCGGTTAAAACTGGTCTCGGTATGATCATATTTTGGCGTGTAAAACGCACGGGCTTTATAATAACCTTTGGGGAATACCGGCAAAAGGCCGTTTGGTATTTCGTCACTTATCGGTTCCATACCACCCCGGCGTGAAGTGATGACTAAAACCCCGCCGCCGCCTTTGGCGCCATAAACGCTTGCAGATGAATATTTTAAAACTTCTACGGTCTCAATGTCACTTACGTTAATTTCATCAAGATTAAATTGCGACCCTGGAAATTCTATGCCGTCTAAAACTACCAGCATCGGTGGATTAGGGCCAAGCCTTACATGCATATCCAAAACAGCGTTCTTATTGCCATTATTTTCTTCAAAGTGTATTCCGATTAAACGGCCAATGAACTGATCGGAAAATAAGCCGTTGCCTTTAATGTCCTTACGGTGTATCACCTGGTCGGCAAAGCCCGGGCCAACCAAGCTTGAGGATGGATAATCATCATCATCATTTTTAATCTTACTGTTTTTAACTTTTACTTCCTTTAACATTATACCATTTATCGGCCCGTATTTTGCAATTTCATCCTGCTGCAACTTGCGGTTTGCTAAGTAGGCCTGCATGGCTTTATTCACGTCAAACTGCTCCATAAGTGCGTTTTCGTTAACTGTTACCGGGGCAGGCTGCGGTGCATAATAAACAGGGCGGGTGTTATTTTTTCGTTTTGGATTTGTAGCTTTTATTACAAAATTGGTGTTATCGGTAAACGAGAGGGTAGCGAAATGGAAAATCCCGTTTTTATCAATGTCCTGGCTCAATACCGGGCCACCATGCATTGATAACAGCGATACCGTGCCGTTATCCAGCGGCTTCCCGTTTGGTGCGTTTACAATACCGCTGATTTCAAGCCCTTTTTCCGGCTGTAGTGTTACCGGCGGATATTCATCTTTTAATAATGGTTCCCATTCAAACCTCCGGTAGCCATGCGTGAGCATAACCAGGTCGAGATCGGTATTTGTTTTATCAGTGGTATTTGTGAAGTAATAATTTGGATGTTCCACGTAACCTTTCAGCTCAGAAGTTAACAGCAAGTTTGTTAAAATGGTATTTTCCGAATTTTCATCAACCGGTACCTTACTTTCATCAATAACCGCTACAGAAAAATGCCCTGCCGCATTTTCGGTGCTGTTTTTTACATTTAGCCTTATGTTTACTTTTTCCCGTTTATTATAAACCAGTTTATCACTGTTTATACTAACATTAAGCTGGTCGTTGTTTTGGATAAACACTAAACGTTCGGAAAGCGGTTCGCCGGTTGGGGAGAACAAAGTAACCGGGGCAATACCGGTATGCAAGGTTTGTTTTGAAACATCGAGCGTAATGACCGTGCTATCCAACTTACAGATAAAGCTTGAAGGTTCGCCCGCCGAATAAATAACCAATGCATAATCTTTGTTTCTATTTTCCCGATAAAAAGCTTCCGTAGCGGCTATGGTTATTTTTAGTTGCGTCTTCGAATCGTTGTTAACTGTTAACACAATTCCCTTTGTATCGGCGCCCGGTAAATCAACTACATCCTGCGAACCATCGGGGTAAGTGATCTTTGCTTTATAGGTTTTGCCCTCCGCCGGTTGCAGATAACAATAGCCCATGCCGAGGTGTTCAGATGCAAAAGTCGCGACCGTCCTGTTTTCATTATCCACAAGCTCGCCCTGTATGTCGATTCCCAACCCGTTGCTGCCGATGGCTTTAAAGGCTATTTTCGAGCTGATACCGTTCACCAGCCTGCCGCCTTCGGGGAAAAACTGTACATCGGGTTTATTAACGGTTTTTGCCGATGCGACATACGATTCGGGCGTTTTATTAGCAAGTACCGATCCCACAGGTATGGTTTGATCGAAATAACCCCGGGTGCCATTCAACATCCAGCGGGTATAAGCCCTTACCTGATAGTTACCTTTTGGCAGGGAATCCGGCAGCGCGAAATCGCCCCAGGCAACCCCATCTGTAACCTGCAGGTTAAGGGATTGATCTACTTTGTTGCCGGTGTTCACCAGGTCGACATGGAGCACACTGCTGATAGCCGATGGCTGGTGGTTTTCGCCCGCGGTTAAATAGGCTTTGAAGTAAATGGTATCGCCGGCCGCATAGTATGGCTTGTCGAAGTGCAGGTAAGCCTTTTCGACGATATGATTTTCGGAAAATGTTTTTAGTTTGGAAGCGATGCTTCTGACGATGGTGCTGTCAACCGGCGCCTGCATGTTTTGCGGCGTGTCGTAATCAACAGGCAAAAGCTCCGCAACGCCTTCACGTCCCCAAATACCGCCAAGAATTATACCATAAGGATTAACGATCACCCCGTTACTATAAAAAAATGCATAAGGCTCATTGAAGCTTATTAAGGATATTTCGGTATTGATAGGTTTGTTCAGGTATTCGGCGTTGTCGGTAATATGGAAATGGTGGGTTTTGCTATAAGCAACATAAAGGCCGTCGCCGTCGCACCCCATAGCATACTGGCCGGGCTGATCGGTTTTTTTGATCAGGTCCTGCTTGTTTAAGGGGTATGGCATTAACTTTTGAAAGGTTTTTGGCAGTTTTGATTTTTTGACCCAAAAAGCCAGGGAATCGCGCTGTATATCGGTTTTAGCTTTTAACGCTTTATAATGTTTGATCTTCGCATCAATAACGCTATCCGCAGGCCTTTCCGGGTTTGCCCATTTAGCCAACCGCTGTACCCTGAAACCTTCTTCATCTATCCGGTTACCAAGTGCTGAACGGAAAAAGTGAATTTCAGATCCAATATAAGCTTCCTGCCTTCGTCTTTGCCAGCCTTCCTGCTGTGAAGCAGAGCCCTTCATATTTTCAAAAAAAACGGAGCCTTTATAGAATAAAGTTTTGGCGGTATTGTCTAAGGTGAAGTCGGTTAGCAGGTACCTGATCTTATAGCCTAAAGCAGCATTTTCAATTTCCAAAAAATCGTACGATGTAGCTTTGAGCGTGTTTTTGGCCTCGTCATAATCAAAGTCAAGCACATGAGGGTTTAATATTTTACAATCGGAGGCAAGGTCAGATGTCCCGATAAAGGCCTCTCTAAATAGCAGGTAATATTTGGCCCAATCGGGGTCGTCGCGGGGTTTTATGGTAACCTGACTTAGGCTTATCGTTTTTGGGAAAATGGTAATATCAGGCAATACAATATCTTTATAGCCCACTGTAATTGTTTGCTTAAATGCGTCAAAGCCAATAATGGAAACGATAAGCTCATATTTCCCGGCATTTACATTACGCAAAGTAAAGGTGCCATCGGCAGCAGTTTTATCGCCAATAGTGGCATTGCTTAAAAAAACGCTCGCATTTGCAACGGGTTTGGTATCGGCCTGGTTTAATATCCTGCCCGAAATAGTGACCTGGGCAAAACAGTTCAAAGGCAATAAGATGGTGAAGAAAATGAATAACCTTCTCATCGGCTATCGTTTAAAGGTTTAATGTTTAAAGCTAATAAATATTTATTGTTAAAATATTATTTGAGGGGATAATGTTACAAGGGTGTTAGAGCCATGAACTAAATTATTTGTTATTTTTAGGCTTGTATCCATCATTACCCAAACCAGTCAATGACAGCAACCATCACGTCAAAATTTCGCAATTCGCTTTGGATCGCGCCATTTCTTTTTGGCGTTTTAGTGTGGATTCTGATCGGCATTTGCGTTCATCTATCGGAAGAAGACTATAGCCCCAGCAACGCACAAGTGATTATGGTCACGCTTGTAATTTTGATAATATACATTTGTTTTAAAACTTACCGCGCCGTTAACCGTTTTATAAAAGTTACTGTAAGCCCCGATGTATTATTGTTGCATTACCTGCTGATTAATAAACAGACAATAGTTAATTATGCAGACATTGTACACGTGAGTTTAGTACGGGAAAGCCCCGATGACAATGGGTTCAACAGACGTGTCAGTCTAATTGATACAATAAAATTAAAAATCGAATTGAACACAGGCAAAAACCTGTACTTGGTTGAAGAGTACTACGAAAACTTTGATGAACTGAAAGAAGCCATCAGACGGGCCCGGTTTAATTTGGAGTAAAAAATGGACTTTTACTATTCATCCTGCCACTGCCACTAAACCCTGCCACTAACCTACCCCTTCACCCGCTCCACATACGAACCCGTAGCGGTATCAACCTTAACTTTATCGCCAATATTAATAAATAAAGGCACTTTTATTTCCGCGCCGGTTTCAACGGTGGCGTTTTTTAATGCGCCGCTTGAGGTATCGCCTTTAACGGCGGGTTCGGTATAGGTGATCTCCAATTCGGCCGAGCCGGGAATCTGGCCCATAATGGGTTCATCACTTTCAAAGGCAACTATTACGTTCATCCCTTCTTTCAGGAATTTTACAGCCGGGCCAAACAGGGCTTTGGGAATGTTATGCTGGTCGTAAGTGGTATTGTCCATCACCACTAATGAGCCGCCATCTTCATATAAATACTGGTAGTCGTTTGTTTCAACGCGGGCGATGGATACTTCTTCGTCGGTACGGAAACGGTATTCAACCAGTTTGCCGCTTTTAACATTGCGCATGCGTGCCTGGTAAAAAGCGCGCAAATTACCCGGTGTACGGTGTAAAAATTCTTCTACCTGCAGCAACTCGCCGTTAAAGCGGATGATGTTGCCATTTTTTATTTCAGATGCCTTTGACATAACAGTATAATTGAGGCGCAAACTTAGGTACTTACGGGCAAAGAAACAAGTGTGTTAGAGGTTAGTGATTGGAGATTAGAGATTAGTGTCTGGCTGGCAATATTGAACACCGAATTTCGAATGATGAATAATGAAGTACTTCGAAATTCGCTGTTCTACATTCATTATTCGATATTTATGACCTTTCTGCTTTGCCTTTAAGCTTACGTCAAAAGCTTTGTGCTTTCTGCTTTGCGCTTTAAGCTTAAATTCTCACATTTGCGCTATGAGCGTTTCTTTATTAGCCCAGAACCTGCATGGGTCCGAAATTATTAAAATTGCAGGGGAGATCAACGAATTAAAACGACAGGGTCAAAACATTGCCAATTTAACCATAGGCGATTTCGATTCAAATATTTATCCGATCCCCGACCAGCTTAAAAAAGGCATTATTGAGGCTTATGGCGATAACCATACCAATTACCCACCTGCCGACGGGATGCTGAACCTGCGCGAAAGTGTATCGGCATTTTTAAAAAGCAGGTATGAACTTGACTATGCGCCAAACCATATCCTGGTGTCCGGCGGGTCGAGGCCCCTGATATATTCTATTTACAAAGCGATTGTTGATCCCGGCGACAGGGTGATTTTCCCAACCCCGTCATGGAATAACAATCATTATTGCGACCTTACCTGTGCCGAAGCCATTATAGTTGAGACCAGGGCCGAACATAACTTTATGCCAACAGCCGACGAGATCCGCCCGCATATTAAAGGCGCGGCATTGCTGGCTTTATGTTCCCCGCTGAACCCAACCGGCACCATGTTCAGCAAAAAAGACCTTGAAGAAATTTGCGACCTGGTTATTGCCGAAAACAAAACCCGCAAAGCCGGCGAAAAACCGCTTTATATTTTATACGACCAGATATATTCGCAGCTAACTTTTGGCCACCACGAACATTTTAACCCCGTAAGCCTGCGGCCCGAACTAAAGGATGTGGTTATTTTTGTAGACGGTGCATCAAAATGTTTTGCCTCAACCGGGGTGCGTGTTGGCTGGGGATTTGGCCCGGCGCATGTCATCAACCACATGAAAGCTATAGTTGGCCACATAGGCGCATGGGCGCCAAAGGCCGAGCAGGTGGCAATGGCTAAATTCCTGAAGAATGATGTTGATGTGGACAGCTATCTTACCAAACTAAAAGGAAATATTCAAAACAGTTTAACCACGCTTTATGATGGTTTTCAGCAACTAAAGTCCGAAGGTTTTAATGTGGACGCCATTGAACCCATGGGCGCCATTTACCTCACCGTAAAGGTTGATTACAGCGGCAAAACCACTCCCGATGGCAAGGTGCTTAAAACAGCTACTGATATAAATTTTTATTTGATCAAAGAAGCGAAGGTAGCCTTTGTGCCATTCTCGGCCTTTGGCACCGGCGAAGATGTAAACTGGTTCAGGGTATCAGTTGGTGCAAGTACTTTACAGGATATTGTGGCCTTGATACCGAGGATAAAGGGGGCGTTAGGAAAGTTGAAGTAGTTTGTAGTTCATGGTTCATAGAAAAATAATAAACTATGTCATTGCGAGGAGGAACGACGAAGCAATCCCTTCATTGACAGGTTGGCGTATATGCATAGCGACGAGATTGCTTCGTGCCTCGCAATGACATGGCTGTTAGTATGTTACGGATGGCAACCTATCAGCAGAATGCATAAATCCGAAATCGAACATCCGAAATTCTTCAATGCACATTTCCAAAGCCGAATTCCTTATAAGTATTCGGTACTTCGTCCGAGCTGCTGAAGGGGAAGGTGAATGATGCCCACCAGCTTTGGAAATCGGCGTCTTTATCTTTTGTTGGCTCAATACGTACACTACGCAGCATGTATATCCCTTCCCGGCTCATGGTAAATGTTACTTCGCCTTTTTTGTCGGCTACCAGCGTTTGTGCGTAAACATTGCCGCTGATGGATTTAATATAAAGGTTCACTGTGGCGCCGCTTTCTCCTTTACCCATGAACTTTATTAAAGCCGACATGTCGTCGCCATACTTCTTTTTGTAAGGATTGTCCTTCAAAATGATCTCGTATACATCCTTCAGGTCTTTATCATATATGCCGCCGTCGTGATCATCAACGGCAAACAATGTTTTCATGTACCTGGTATATTTTTCTTTTATCCTGAACTGGCTGCCATTCTTCACTTTCTCGCCCAGTTTATCCAGGCCCGACTGCGTTAAGTAATCCGAATAGCTATCGCGCGAAGCATCAATGTACTCTGTTCCCCGGGTCATATCGATCAAACCCTGCCCGGTATTTACCATGGTATAATCAATTAAAGGCACGGCGCTGTCTTTGGCAACATGCAGCAAGTCGATCTTCTTCGATCCCTGGTACAGCATAAAAGACGCTGTTTTTTTGGATTGGTACCCTACCTCTTCCGATTTAACAAACTGCTCGCCACCTAATAAATGCAGGTTGAGCTTATCGCCTTTGTGCATAAAAAAGTTTTCGGGCAGCAGGAAATAATCGTGTGTAGTAGCAGCGAGGCCGATAACGGCAGCGAGGATCAGTAATATAAAAGGTAGTTTCTTTTTCATGTAGTGGTGATTGGTCATTAGTCATTGGTCATTGGTGTCAACACTGTTAAACGAATGGCTCAATCAACTATTATCGGCGGGCAATTTATCAATTTGTTTATTAGCAATGAAACCTATCACAAACTATTTACCAAAGGGTAGCCATGGTATTAATGCCTCACCTAAACGGCGAAGCCCTCACCAATCCTCTCAAAAGAAAGTGACTTTAATTCCGTTTCAAATGAATATTTTCTCATTTTAAGCCCGTTTCCTTTAGAGCGCTGCCAGAAAAATGGCTTAATTAATAACCCTTATTTGAGTAACAATGATGTAATGGTATGCTGCTAAGTTACCAGTGTCAGGTTTGTAGTTAAAGTTGACATTGACGGGAAACTTCGTATTCCCACTAATGCCTAATTGCGGCAGGGTTGCGTCGATATGATAAAATGACGGCGGGGTTTTAGAAGTATCGTTTTGAATGGTTATTAGGAGTCCACCACATAAAGGGAAAGGGCAGAGCCGGGTATCGTATCCAAGTAAAACGCCGGAACTTTGATAGGGGCGTACATTGTTTTTTTTGCAAGCTGCTATAGTCAGGGCAACAAATAGCAAAAAGATTAGTGATTTCAAACCTGGTTTTTTTATTGCATATACGAAAAGGTCATCCGAAACGCTACATTAACACAAATATAAGATTATAATAACTCTTGTCCCACTTCATATTGAGTTACCCTTTGGAGAGGCGCGAACGGTGGGGTGAGGCAACTATTTACCAATGAACAAATGAACCAGTGAACTAATGAACCTCATTGCACAAATAAACAATTTATGTAGTTTTGACGGATGATCTTCGACCGAAAAAACCTGACAAATAACCAGCTGATTGAATTTTACAAAAAATTGCTGTGGCCGCGCATGGTTGAAGAGAAGATGCTGATACTTTTAAGGCAGGGGCGCATTGGCAAATGGTTTTCAGGGATAGGGCAGGAAGCTATTGCTATTGGCAGTACGCTTGCCATGAACAGCGACGAATATATCCTGCCCATGCACCGCAACCTGGGCGTTTTCACCACCCGCGATATCCCTTTGTCGCGGCTGATGGGGCAATGGCAGGGCAAGGCGTCGGGCTTTACAAAGGGGCGCGACCGATCGTTCCATTTCGGTACGCAGGAGTATAAAATTATTGGTATGATATCGCACCTGGGGCCGCAGCTGGCTTTGGCGGATGGCATTGCTTTGGCGGATGTTTTGAGCGGTCGTAACAAGGCCACCCTGGTGTTTACCGGCGAAGGCGCCACCAGCGAAGGCGATTTCCACGAGGCGCTGAATATTGCCGCCGTATGGAATTTGCCCGTGATATTTTTGATAGAAAATAACGGATATGGGCTGTCGACCCCGGTTTCTGAACAATACAGGACCAAATACCTGGTGGAAAAAGCTGTCGGCTACGGCATGCAGGGCTATCGCATCGACGGCAATAACCTGCTGGAGGTTTATCATACCATCAATGATATCGCAAGCGCCATGCGCACAAGGCCCCGGCCGGCACTGGTGGAGTGTATGACCTTCCGGATGCGCGGGCACGAGGAGGCATCGGGCACTAAATATGTACCGCAGCATTTGTTCGATTTTTGGAAAGAGAAGGATCCGATCAGCAATTTTGAAAAATATTTGATCGAAGAGCATGTGTTACGCCCCGAATGGATCCCGCAGATGCGCTCGGAATTCTCGACCCTGATAGAAAGCGAAATTGAAAAAGTATTCAGCGAACCCGATATTATACCTAATATTGAAACGGAAGTTCAGGATATGTACAAACCTTACAACATTCCAACATTACAACCTTACAACATTACAACAACCAGGCGCTATATCGACGCCATCAGCGACGCCCTGCGCCAAAGCATGCGGAAGTTCGATAACCTGGTGATCATGGGGCAGGATATTGCCGAATACGGCGGCGCTTTTAAAATAACGCAGGGCTTTGTGGAAGAGTTTGGCAAAGCAAGGGTTCGCAACACACCCATTTGCGAATCGGGCGTTGTCGGCGCGGCGATGGGGCTTGCCCTTAACGGGTACAAGGCGGTAATGGAAATGCAGTTTGCCGATTTTGTTACCAGCGGCTTTAACCAGGTAGTAAATAACCTGGCGAAAACATACTACCGCTGGGAGCAGCCGGTTGATGTGGTGATCCGCATGCCTACCGGCGCGGGGACGGGCGCGGGGCCGTTCCACTCGCAAAGCAACGAGGCCTGGTTTACCAAAACCCCGGGATTAAAGGTAGTTTACCCGGCTTTCCCGGACGACGCCAAAGGGCTGCTGATGGCCGCTATTGAAGACCCTAACCCCGTAATGTATTTCGAACATAAATACCTGTACCGCAGCCACAGCGGTGAGGTGCCCGACGGCGATTATTATGTGGAGATCGGCAAAGCCAAAGTGATCCAGGAAGGCAGTGCGGCCAGTATCATTACCTATGGCCTGGGCGTACACTGGGCCATGGAATATGCCGAAAAACACCCCGACCTATCCCTCGAGATCATCGACCTGCGCAGTTTGCAGCCCTGGGACAAGGAAGCCGTGGAGCATAGCGCCAAAAAAACCGGTCGTGTGCTGATATTGCACGAAGACACCCTCACCAGCGGTTTCGGCGGGGAAATAGCCGCCCACCTTGCCGAACATTGCTTTAAACACCTCGACGCCCCCATTATGCGCTGCGCCAGTTTAGATACCGCTATCCCCATGAACAAAGCACTGGAGGACCAGTTTTTGGCGAAGGCGAGGCTGGAGGAAATGATGGAGAAGTTGTTGGGGTATTAGATATTCGGTTCGAAAAACTAACAACGCCGTCATGACGTCGTTTTTTTTAACGAAACGTTACCACCCCCACAAATATTTTATTTTATCAAAAAAATATTTATTTTTATAAATAATATCCTCCCCTGCAATACCCCTGAATTTTTCACCAACGTTAAACCCTTTGTCATGAAAAGGACGGCCTTATTTCTACTTTTTGCGGTATTTATTGCCGTGCAGCGTGCACCCGCGCAAAACGCGCCTGCCGATACGGCAAAGATCACGCTAACAGCTAAACAAGCTGCCCAAACCGCCAAAGAGGATGCGGAGATATTTAAGCTGCCGCCCGATGTGCTGAAACGATTTAAGGCCGCGCATTTCGCCAAAACTTCCGATTATTTTAAGCCGACGAAGCAATATGCCTCCAATTATGCCCTGCTTAATGATTCGGATTATGTGCAGGCATTCCGTAAGGCGGCCTATAATGAGTCGCTGCACCAGCGTTTGCACCCTACCGGGCATTTTCTTGCGATTTTGGGTATTGTAGTGGGCGTTCTTGTATTTATAGGCTTTTTGCTGGCGCCTGTGGCGCATAATGCACCGTATTGAGGCGCGGGGCAGGTAAGTCCAGCATTAAAACGGATAAGATCAAAATACCTTTTAAACCAATGTCATGAAAACAATTTTATTATTATTATTTATTGCGGCTATTACCGCCACCCAACATGCAGCTGCCCAAACCGCCAGCGCCGATTCGGCGCAAACTATTGAGACAGCTAAATCGGATGCACACCGTTTCAAGCTGAACAACGAGAATTTAAAAAAATTCAGGACGGAACATTACCCGGCCACATCTGATCATTTTAAGCCATCGGCTATGGAAGCCCCGAATACGGCGCTGCTTGACGATTCGCTTTATGTGCAAACCTTTCGTACAGCTGCCTATTACCGCGCCCTTAATTACAGGACCCCACCCCGCCTGTACGAAGCAGCCACATTAAACAATGGCGGAGCAGCTGGTTTTGGCACTTCCGCCCACACTGCGGCCAACCAGCAAACAGCTCAAAACGATGCCCGGCAATTTACTTTAACACGGGATATGCTGAAGCGGTTTAAAAAAGCGCCTTTCCCGGCCACCTCTGATTATTTTACGCCTACCAGCGCAGTCGCTTCCAACCCGGCCCTGCTCACTGATTCGGCTTATGTAAAAACATTCAGGTTCGAGGCTTTTTATAAAACGTATCACCAGAGGGTACATCCTGTAGGGCATGCATTTTTGATTGGGGGCATTATAGCAGTGGGCCTCACCTTAATAGTAATTGCAGCAGCGATCATAACTATTTCAGCCGCTATTTCCGGACTTTAACGACGACGCGGGTTAACGGGCCGGCTTTTCTTAAAAAAAAATTGAACGGTTAAATTTGCCTTATTTTTTCGCCCTTGTTGGTGTTTCGTTCTTGTTGGTTTCAAAGACGGCAAAATGGCGGCAGGTAACTGCATCACCCTGCCCGCCAACAAAAAATTATTTAAAAAGCACCTTTGCAGTTTTCTTTTTTAATGCGTAAATTTAAATACTAAACCTTTTGTGTATGCAGTATTTCGATTTACACTGTCATCCGGGCCTAAAAACCCTCTTCCTGCCGCAAAATGGCAGCCAGTTCTCGGCATGGGATAATATCAGCGCTGCCAAATTGTTTGGCAATATCCTCAGCAGTCAAAGCTCGCTCGAACAATTAAGCCATAATGGCGACATTCCGCTGGTTTGCGTAACCCTGCACCCGCCTGAAGCCGGCATGATCGATCAGTGCATTATCCGCCTGGGGGCGGCTATACTTTTCAGGCAGATAATGGACCCTGCCAGGCTGACTGCTATGTACGACGGTGCAGATGGTTACAGCCAGGTATTCGGCGAAGACCTGGCCAACCTGCTTGCGCCACCCCGCGCAACTGATAACATCCCGCCGGAGCATAAAGTGGTGTTCCTCACCAACTGGGCCGACTATAACCCCGCCGACCCCGGCACAGTACATGTAGTGTTTAACATCGAGGGCGGCCATTCGCTGTATGACGATGGCAACACCTTGTCCGACCCGCAAAAAGCGCTCGACAACCTTAAAGCTTTCCTGCAAAAGGGTTTCCTTACCATGTATATCACCCCAACGCACCTTACGCCTAACCAGTTCATCAACCATGCCTATGGCAATAAAATACTTACCAAAGGCCCGCTGCTGCCGCAGGGACTGGGGATCACCGATGATGGCAGGCAACTGATCGACTATGCCTACGGTCAGGGTTTGCTGATCGACGCCAAGCACATGAGCCTGGTTGCCCGGAAGGAGTTTTACCTAATCCGCGATAAATATTACCCCGACAAGCCCATAATAGCCAGCCACATGGGGCTAACCGGTATGCCTGCCTCGCAATACCTCGACTGGTGCCGCACCCATAACCCGATAGGCAACGTGGTTGAACTGATGAGCTATAAGTACCCGGGCGTGATCCCCGGAACGTCATTTTATCCCTTATCCATTAATTTATTTAACGAGGACGTGGTGGCCATACTGAACAGCGGCGGGCTCATCGGCCTGTCGATGGATGTGCGGATACTTGGCGGCAAGGATACCATCGATGTGCGGCAATATGATTACCTGAGCGCGGCTGAGTACGCGCTTTTGTCGGGCCCCGACCCGGATGGCCAGGTACAGGCCATGGCCGATGCCCTTTGGGCCGGCGACGCTCCTGCCGCCGCATTGCCGCAGGATGTGCCCGACCAGCCCACCTTTGCGCAGGCCATAGCCGAAGAAATGGCGGAAATAATGCCCGTGGCCGGCGTTCCGCCTGATGACAGGCCCAATTTCGATGCGCATGCCCAACTGCTGGCAAACCATTTGATCAAGATATTCCAGATAACGCAATTTTACGCCCTGCCTTTGCCCTGGGGCCAGGTGTGTATCGGCTCTGATTTCGATGGGTTGGTAGAAGCGGTCGACTGCTGCCAAAACTCCACCGAATTCAGCCTGCTGGCGCCCGCTTTGGAGCAGCAGCTCGTCGCCGGGGCCATAGCCGCCGGCCTCGACCTGCAAATGGACGCCGCACAGATAGTTGAACAGTTTTGCTATACCAACGCGTTCAACTTTTTTAACAGGCATTTTGGGTGAGGGGTTGGTATTTTTAGATGAATTGTTAAAGTGATAGATTATTTATGTAAATTTGAGTAAACAGCAAAAAACCACAATATGGTAATTGAACGTACAAAGGACGAAGTGATCATCAGGTTGCCTGCTTATGTGGATACAAAAGGCTTGCAACAATTTATTGACCTGTTATCATATAAAGAAGCTACAGCAAAATCTACAGCCACCCAGGCAGATGCTGATGAATTAGCTAAAGAAGTAAAAAAAGGTTGGTGGGCTAAAAATGGCAGCAAATATATCAAGTGAAGATTGTTGTTGATACCAATATTATTTTTAGCGGCTTATTAAACACTAATGGCGCCATTGGTGAATTACTGATAAACTCAAAAAATGCATTTGAATTTTATAGCTGCAGCTATATGAGATTTGAAATTCAAAAGCACTGGGAAAAACTTAAAAAAGTTTCAAAGCTATCTGATCAGCAATTAACCGACGCCCGGTTTCACCTGTTTTCAAGACTGAAGTTTGTTAACGAAGACTTGATACCGGGAGCAATTTGGGAAAAGGCCTTAAAGCTAACACACGATATTGACATTGATGATACCGATTTTGTAGCCCTGGCTATTTACCTTAAAGGGGGCCTTTGGACCGGGGATAAAGAACTTTATAACGGACTTAAGAAAAGGAAATTCAAAAAAGTATTTAATACGCTTGATCTGAATAATCTTAACGCATTGTTTTAAATCTTCATGACCAATGCCCGATTGGCGGCTCGGTTTAGGATTGCCATGATTTTCTTTACCCCCCTTTTTTGATTTGCTGTATTCCTGCATTATGGCCGATGAACACGCCAAAGAAACCCGTAGCCACAACATGTCGCGGCGGCCAAAGCCAACAGCTCTGCTACACCCATTATCTTTTTTCAAAATGTATCATTTCAGGCGCGGTTTACGTCAATACAGCAGGTATATTTAACAAACCCGTTTTGCCTGATGAAAACAATCCTTGCTTTATTATTTTTTTGCTGTTTTGCGCTGGTGCAAAAAGTTGCTGCACAAGTGGCCCCCACCGACACGGCAAGCGCCGAAAAAGCTGCCAAACCAGACCCACGCGCCGACCGTTTGCGCGCGATGCGGGCCAGGCGCCCTGATTTTAGGCACATGAGCGCCCCGTTTCCGGGAGAAGCCGCCAGGCGCGCACGCAATGACGCATTTGAATTCAGGCTGCCTAAAAAGCTGGTACCAAAAGTAAGGGACGGCGAGATCAGCGCAAGCTCTGATTATTTTAAACCAACCACAGCAAGTACACACACCCCCGGACTGCTTGCCGATTCGGCCTATGTAAAAGATTACCGCTTTTACGCCTACAAAAAGGGCAGCCGCCAGTTGGTAGACCCCGTTGGCACCGGGTTGATCATCGGCGGCAGCGCCCTGGTGGTACTAACCGGAATTGTAGCCCTTTTTGTTGCCCTGGGCCATATACATATACAGCCGCACATGTATTAACCAGGCAGGCAGCAGCGAAAAAACCGTGCCGAATGCCGTACTTTTGCGTTATGGCCGATGTACACAGGAAAGAAACCCGCAGCTACAACATGTTGCGCATCAGGAGCAAGGACACCAAACCTGAGATGCTGGTGCGTAGGTTTCTTTTTTCGCCGCTTTGTAGTACATTTATATGATGGCAGATATACTCTTTTATTTCATGACCGACCAACCAACCACTTGCCCAATCTGTGGTGCAAGGGCGGATATCATTTCGGATTTTTTTCATACCCGTCTTAAAATGGCTATAAATGAATGTTTAGCGAATGAATGCAAACACGTATTTTGTGAGGTAGAGGGGGAGTTATGAAAGAGCGCCAGCAAAAAGTTATTGATGTTACTTGCGCCTTAATAATCGATAATAAAAATAGAATATTCGCGGCCCAAAGGAGTAGTCAAATGAACTTGCCTCTAAAATGGGAATTTCCCGGCGGTAAGGTTGAGCCTAATGAAACTTCGGAAGAATGTTTAATTCGAGAAATCAAAGAAGAACTTGGTATTGAAATAGAAATTGAAAAAAGTCTTACTGCTCATACGCACCATTATCCTTCAGTAACTATAAGGCTTATACCTTTTGTTTGTAAACACATCAGCGGAAATATCACATTAAAGGAGCACGCGAATTTAAAATGGCTTAATGCAAATGAATTATTAGATTTGGACTGGGCTGATGCGGATATTCCTATCCTAAACCATTACCTAAATGATTTAAATGCAATTTGAATTAGGCATTTATGAACAACTCGTTAATAAGCTAATTGCCAACCAACTGGATTTAATTAGCAACGAAAACTTTTTTATTAAAAGCACAAAACTCGATAAAGAAGAAGCATCCAGGTATCTAAGCGTGTACTTATCGGAAACTATAAAATTTGCGCTAAATGAAATTAAAGAAGAAAATAAGACCTTACTCCAAATTGAACTTTCAAATAAAATCATTCAAGTATTAATAGATGAACTTCCAAAAATTGGACTATCAGGAAATTTAATTGAAAATGAAGGCAAAATATTGGAAGCGGTTTTTTCAAAATTGGATTCACCTTTCGCCGATTTTAATGAGAGGCTTAAGCAAATAACTCCATACACTCGATTAAGTCAAAGTGAGCTTTTTACGGGGAACAATGTAGGTATTTCATTGGAAAGTGAAATAAAAAAGGAAATACTTTCATCCGATGAGATTTGCTGGTTGGTATCGTTTATCAAGTATTCTGGTATTCGAATATTTAAAGAAGAATTAGAAGAATTTACTAATAGTGGTAAAAAACTAAAAATCATTACTACTTCTTATATGGGCGCAACAGATGTAAAAGCTGTTGAATTTCTATCCAATTTAAAAAGCACTGAAATAAAGGTCTCTTATAATGCAGACCACGAACGTTTACATGCCAAAGCCTATTTGTTTCTAAGAAATACAGGATTTAACACCGGTTATATTGGCTCTTCAAATATTTCAAGGTCTGCTTTAACAAACGGGTTAGAATGGAATTTGAAAGTAACTTCGAAAGAGATCAGTCATATAATTGACAAATTTAAGAAGACATTTGAAACGTATTGGGTAGATAAGGATTTTGAATTATATCAGCATGGTAAGGACATTCAAAAATTATCGACGGCTTTAAAACAACAAAAATCGTACGACTATCAGGGAATTACTACCTTTTTCGATTTAAAACCATTTCCCTATCAAGAAGAAATATTAGAGAAACTTCAATCGGAAAGGATTATACATGAGAGGTTCAAAAACTTAGTTGTAGCTGCAACCGGGACAGGAAAAACTGTAATATCATCTTTTGACTACAAGAAATTTAAAGAGACCCATCCAAGAGCAAGGTTGTTATTTGTAGCCCATCGAAAAGAGATATTAGAGCAAGCCCAAACTACCTTTAAACATGTATTAAGGAATGCAAACTTTAGTGAGCTCTGGGTAGATGGTGAGGAACCTAGTAATTACGAGTACGTTTTTGCTTCAATACAAACACTTACCAATCGAATAAATCAATTGTCACTTTCTGAAGATTTTTTTGATTTCATTATTATTGATGAAGTGCACCATATTGCTGCATCGAGTTACAGACCTATCCTTCAAAAATTTAAACCAAAAGTATTATTAGGTTTAACCGCCACACCGGAAAGAAATGACGGTGAAGATATATTAAAAGATTTCTGTGGCGTAATTGCTGCTGAAATTAGATTACCAGAGGCACTAAATAGAAAATTACTATCTCCATTTCAATATTTTGCAGTATCGGATAACGTCGATCTATCAAAACTATCTTGGAAAAATGGTAGATATGAAATAAATGAATTAACTAAACTTTATACTGAGGACGATAGACGAGTTAGTGACATTCTAACCAATTGTGAAAAGTATATTACTGACGTGCATGATGTAATCGCGCTTGGATTTTGTGTTAGTCAGGATCACGCGCGCTACATGGCCGAAAAATTTACTTTAGCTGGTCTGAAAGCGGATTATTTAACAAGTGAAAGCTCAGGCAATAGAACAGAATTAAGGGAGCGGCTGCGTAATAAAGAAATAAATTATCTGTTTGTAAGAGATATTTTTAACGAAGGGATTGATATACCCGAAATTGATACGGTGCTGTTTCTTCGACCAACGGAAAGTTTAACGATTTTTCTTCAGCAACTTGGTAGAGGCTTGCGGCTTGCTCCAAATAAAGATTGTTTAACCGTTTTAGATTTTGTAGGAAATGCACGACCTGAATATGACTTTGAACATAAGTTTAGGGCCTTGGTAGGAAAAACGCATACTTCTATTATTAAAGAAATTGAAGACGAATTTCCACATCTACCGTTAGGGTGTTCTATAGTCTTAGAAAAGAAGGCAAAAGAAGTAATTTTAAAAAATATAGCTGCAGCTATCGGTTTTAATAGACGGCAACTATTGAATAAAATCCAGAATTTCAAATACCAGTCTACACTATCGCTTACTCTTAAAAACTTTATAGAATTTCAGCATATTGAGTTGCAATTGATTTACAAAAAGGATAATTGGAAGCGACTTTGCGTTGAAGCTGGGGTAATTCGAGATTTTAAAGAACCCAATGAGAGCGAAATCACAAGGGGGATTAAAAGAATACTTCAATGCAATTCCATCAGCTATTTAAACTTTATAAAACAATTAATTGACAACGACTTCAAGATTGGTTCGCTCAAAGAGAAGGAAAAGCTAATGTTGTTAATGTTCCACTATGATATTTGGCAAAAAGATGGCCCAAGCATTGGTTTCAAATCCCTTCAAGAAAGCATCTTACAAATAGCTCGAAATCCCTTGATGATCGAAGAACTAAACGAAGTGATTAATTACTTGATAAATAAAGTCGATTTCGTCGAAAAAGAAATTGATTTAGATTATGAATTTCCTTTAATGGTACATAGCCGATATAATCGTGATCAAATATTGGTAGGTTTAAGATTGCATAACTTCGATAAGGCATCATCAAATCGTGAAGGTGTTGCATTAAATAAATATTTAAATACTGAAGCGCTATTTGTAACATTAAAAAAATCGGAAAAGGAATATTCGCCAACCACACTTTATGACGATTATGCTATTAACGAGTATTTATTTCATTGGCAATCACAAAATGCAACATCTCCTGAGTCACCGAAAGGTTCATCATACATCAACCACGAAAGTTTAGCCAAAAAAATTCTACTATTTGTGAGAGAGCAGAATGATGATGAGTATGGCTTTACGATGTCATATGTCTTTTTAGGAGACGCTAATTTCATTAACTCGAGTGGTTCAAAACCTATGAATGTTGAATGGCAGTTAAATGAACCGATGCCAGCTTATATTTGGAAAGAAAGCGGAAAGCTTGCCATTGGCTAAGGTGACTTATAGTCGATTGAGAAGCCTTATCCACTTTCTTATCTTGGCACATGCCAAACATCAAATTCAATTACCTATACCGCTGCAGCGGCAACTATAAAAAATTTACATCAATAATATTTTCCAACCCTGATCATGTTGAGCTATCAGAATTGGAAACACTTATTAAATCCAAACTAATTTATGGTGAATGGTTTTATGCAGGAGAATGGAAGCTGCCCGAAATATTTACAGATATAGTGGATTTTAGGATTGACCCAACCTGGCATGAATTTGAAAGTGTTGAATATACTGATGAAGATGCAAACGCAATGATTTGCTCGACAGAATTTGTTCAGGCTATTAAAAAAATCAAATGAATATTTTAATGCCTGATCGGATAGCGCTTGGCCATGCCGGTTTGCGCGAAATAGACACCTCGCAATAACAACGCCCTGCACATTATCTATGCACCCCAGTACACGAATAAAAAAAGGGACGACAGCGCCCTGACACAACGCACATCATCCCTTAACAATCAAAACTAAACATTAAACTTATTAAACAGCAGCCACGATAACAGACCTGACCACAATCTCTGGTTTAAAAATAATTTTCGATTTGATGGAATTGGAGATCAGGCACGCCGCCTCCGATTTTTGAAGCACCCGCAATGCCTTCTCTCTTTGCTCTTCGCTAGTTATCGTTAATTCGGGTATCAGTGTTACTTCGCTCATAATGTATTTCCCATCAACAATTTCCAGTTTCCCAAGTGCCCTTGAATTAAAACTTTCAAATTCAAGCCTTGAGTTTTCGGCAATAGCCAAAAATGTTGTCATCAGGCAGCTATTTACGGCAGCCGTGAACAAATGCTCAGGCGACCAGATATTTTCTACCCCTTTAGCGAATTGCGGCGGGGTTGCTACGCTAACCTCGTCCGTCAGTTCAGTTGAACTTAGCATGCCGACCCTGTCGTTAACCCAGTTCACATCAACCTCGTATAAATGTTCTGCACTCATCTTATTTAAAATTTAATTATCCATTATTTGTTAATTGTCGCCCTTTGTATCATTGCTAATGCTTTTATTATTGCGTGGTACCGCACATCCCCGGGCCCCGCAGCAGCCGGTGTTTGATACTGCCATAAACAGCAACAACCCGCTCAAGAACCCTGCCGACCAATCCCTTGATTGTAACGACCAAGCTAACATCCACAAGCCCATCCCCAATCGCAAAAAGCGCGAAAAACTCCAGTTGGTAAATATTCTTTGTTTCAATGCGTCCATCAGGTGCATTTGTTAAGGCTGTGCCAACTGCCGCCGTTATGCACATTTGTAAAGCCCTTTGATTGCAGCATAGCCTTTGCCGAACGGCTCCGCATCCCCGAGGCGCAACAGGTAATAATTACCTGGTCCTTTTTAAACTTGCCGAGTTTCCCGCCCAGGGTATTCAGCGGAATGTTTACCGAATTCCTTAAATGTCCGCCCGAAAACTCGCCCGGCGTGCGCACATCTATAATTTTAGCGCCACCGGCTATTAACGCTTCAAAATCAGCGCCTGGCGTTAAGCCAAATATTTGTCTTAAACTTGCTATTAAACCCATGTTAGTTATTTGAATAATTATTAAGCGTTACCCACGATCCGCCATCGCAGCAATCGATCTCATTTTGTTTTAAAATTTGGCTGGCTTTTTGGCTTCGCACGCCCGAGGCGCAGCAAACTACAATATTTTGCATCTGCCTCAGTTCACCCAGCCGCGCGGTAAGTTCTTTTAAAGGGATATTGATACTTGCTTCGGCATGGCCGGCGTTGAACTCTTCGGGCAACCTTACGTCAACAATAACGGTTCCCGGTAATAACATTAATTCAGTTACTGTGCTCATTTCGATTATGTTTAATAATCAAAAGTGAGCATATCCCCAATCACCGTTTGGAACATTTGTTGGATAAGAACAAAATTTATTAAACAAAATATCAGCTGTTTACTTTCGCCCCGCAGGTATTTATCCCGAAAGGCAGGTACAGCGGGCAAAAACTGATAAAACCCGTCAGGATAAAAATACCAGACAATGCCAGTAAAATGATGGTGAGTGTGCTGCTAAGCCAGCTGGTTGTAAAATAGATAACGATAATAGCCAGCGCAACCAGTATCCTTAAGATACGGTCGGCCGTTCCCATGTTCTTTTTCATGATGTTTGATTTATTTTCAACGCGAATTTACCTGCCAACAGGCCGGGAATGGGGAACATTTGTTACAGAAGGCCTATAATATTTCGATGGTATTACGGCCCAGGCGCACAAGGTCTTTTTCTTCCATGGTGCGCAGCAGCCTGCTGATGGCTTCGCGGTGGGTATGCAGTTCGTCGGCTATTTGCTGGTGGGTAATGCTGATCTTTTTAGTGCCTGCAGCCCGGCCACGTTGCTGCAGGTAATGCAGTACCTGCTTATCCATATGGCTGAAGGCGATCAGGTCGACCACTTCTATCAATTCCGTGAAGCGCTGGCCGTAGGTATTATTGATAAACATTTTCCATTCTGGAAATTTAAACCATTCGTCAACTAAATTTACCGGTACCTGCAGCACCTCCGTATCATCTTCGGCTATTGCTTTAACCGAGCTTATTTTATTGCGCTGGCAGCAATTGATTGCCATAGCGCAGGTTTGCCCGGGGTAAAGGTGATATAAAAATATTTCTTTATCATCCGTCCCCTGCCTGATGATGCGCAACACCCCTTTCAATACTATAGGCACAAAAACAACCTTATTGCCCGGCGCCATCAGGGCGTCCCCGGCTTTTACAGTTTTTGTACGGGTAAATTTTTTGATCTCATCCAATAGTTTGGGATCGGTAAAAGGGAGGGGGCTCATTTATTGATTTATTAAGAGGCCAGCAAAAGTACGGAAAAATGACCGGCATGCGATACAATTCATATCAATTGAGTCAGATCTTGTCACTTCTGAAAAATTGCGGAACCCATGCCATGCATGTTTCTTTTTGTTTCCGTCTTTTATACCTCCGTTTCGGCAATGCCCCATCGCTCGCTTTAGTAAATGCTTGTCAAACAAACTCTGCAATTTCATAAATTGGCACCATGGACGCCATAAATTTTGATTTTCGCCGTTGTTGGCGTTGACATCGCAGGCGGAAACATAGCCGGATTGCATGGCGCTTAGGCATTCGACATTGCATGGTGCCAATTCGATATTACGCCCTTTCAGGGCTTTAATATTTTTAAATCTTTATTCATAGGGCTGTCGTCCTATGCAGACGTATTGCGCCCTTTCAGGGCTTGGAAAATTTGCGCTTTTAGCCCTGAAAGGGCTTAATATGTCTGCGATGGGTGTAGCCCATCGAAAGATATACGACGAATGCAGCCTGTAAGGAGTAGCCTCAACAACCAACAGCACCAATTACTCTTTTACGGTGGGCCATTTGCCCTTGTAACCGTTACAGTTCCTTCATTTTCTGACCTCCGAGAGGCTGCACTACCTAAAGGCGTCCGCGCACCTGGCTCGCCGGGTAGCCAGGCCCGCATATTACTCACGGGGAGAGCGTCCTCAACAACTGATTCCGTTGGCGTTTCGACAGTAGCAGCTATATCATCCGCTTGCGGGTTGTTATCCAGGCGCAGCAGTTTATTTACAGTGCCCAACGCGATGTTTAGCCGCAGTGCGATTTGGCGCTGGCTAAGGCCTTCGGCTGATAGTGCGGCTATTTGTGTGGCCAGCAGCTGGTGGTCGGCGAGGGAGCGGTTATAGCTGTGCCTGGCCGCCGTGAGGATATGCGGACGCTCGGCATCGTAACCTTCAAAATCAAAATGCAGGAAATTGCCGGGCTTGCCTTTTGATAAGGGTGTTTTGGAAATGCGGCAAAGCGCTACGTTGTCTTCGCCGTAAATTTGCTGCGTATTGCGCTGCTTTATTTGCTTTAGATAACACAGGCCGGCATCGGTGTTACTTGTGCCGATGGCGAAGGCGCTGTCGGCAAAGTTGATGAGCAGCTTGCTGCCATGCAGGTCATCGGCCGACAATGGCCGGGCGGGATTGCGGCGTTTGGGTGTATGCGCCAGTACCAGGATGGACAGTTTATGGTCGGCCTTGAGGCTTTTGAGGTTATTCATGAGGCGGAGGGCTACAGCCGCGCTTTCGGTACCGCCGCGCAGGCAGGTGATGTTATCAATAACCAGCACGGTGGCGCCGATCTGCTTTATTTTGTATTCGAGGCCGGCAATAAGGAGATCATCATAGCCTTTAAAATTGCCGTTGGCGCCATTTTCGGGGTTGTACTGCGCGCGATAGAAATTATTCGGGAACTGGTGATCGCCCCCGGGGTGACTGTAACGCTGGTAAAATTGGGTGGTAGTGAGCTCAAAATCAACATACATTACCTTTTCGGGTTTGGCGTCGCAGGCAAAAGGCCCGGTTTGTTTTGCGCGGGCAATATTGTTAGCGATCTGCACGGCCAGTACCGATTTACCGGCATTGGTATCCGCAAACAGGATACAAAGCTCACCCTGGTGCCAGAATTCGCCGAAAAGCATTTTTGCTTCGGGTTCGCGTTCGCCAAGTTCCATCCAGCGGTTGCCCGTTTCTACCTTAAAAAGGCGACGTACAGCATCAGGATCGGGCGGCAGTGGCCCGGATTTTTTTCGCGCGGCCGGGCGGTACGTTTCCCCGCGCGCCTCGGCGCGGATCTTTTCGATATATTCCGGGCGTTGGGCAGGCTGCCATTGGCCGGCCGATGCTTCGGAAGATGAAAGAGGAATGTTAAATTTTGAATCGTCCATAGTGAATAAGCCGATGAGATATGGTTGTGAATAACCGCGCGTATTACAAAGATAAGGGGTTGGGAGGAGAGAAGTGGTGACACTGTTTTGTCAGTAGTTGGTTGATTGAGATGTTAGATATGAGATGTTAGATATGAGATGTGAGATATGAGATGTTAGATATGAGATGTTAGATATGAGATGTGAGATGTGAGATTAGTTCAGAGTCCGTAAGTCGGTAAGAAGCTGCAATTGACTTTCCCGTTGCCGCGGGGATGTTTCCACGAAAAGTTCATTTTTGTATATTTTGGATATTTGGAAAAATCAACATGTTGATTTCCAGGCGTTCACGATTAAAAAAATACCCGCGCTATTGCGAAATGAACGCTAACGTGAACGCTTTTTTGCCCTTGCTGTTATGAGGCGAAAGGGACCACCCGAAATTTGTCTTCACACTGAACATTCGCCGCTCAATTGCCGCGGAGCCTAGTCCTTTTTGTCTTGATTCAAAAAGGACCAAAAGACCGAGCAAAGCGAGATAATGAACACCTATAAAAACAAACAATATGTGAATAAGATCAAGACAGAAAAAAGCTTCAACGCTGCAAGGCCATAATCCCGGCCCGCTTTTCTGTCGGGCCTTTGCGCTTCCAGAGCGGAAAAGTGTAAATCTCCCGCAGGATTAATATGCAAATAGTTGACACTAAAAACAAACACCCTGATTATCAGGCGTTAATGCAAATTTATTTTTGTGCTCGCGCGAAATGAACGCGAACATGAACGCTTTTGCCCCTGGCGGCACCGCTTTTAGGCCACAGTCATTATTTTATTACAGTGACACAATCAGCCAAATACTTTGTTATTTTAGCTATCGCTATTACCCTCAATGAAACACTGCTACTGCTACTTACTACTGCTACTAATCATAACCGCTTCGTGTTCGCCAAAAGGACCGTACGCCTTAACCAATAAAGTGTACAGCGATAAAGCAAAAGGCTTTGCAGTTACGATACAAAAACAAGGCGCAGATTCGCTGCTGGATAGTACCGGCATGGCGGTGCATTCGGCCTGGGTGGGTACGGTGAACTTTGGCATCCGCAAGCCAAATTATGTGATCATCCATTTTACCGCGCAGGATTCGGTACAACAAACGCTGCATACTTTTACCATCACCAGCACGCAGGTAAGCGCGCATTACGTTATTGCTAAAAACGGCACGGTGTACCATATGGTGAATGATTACCTGCGCGCCAACCATGCCGGCCTGGGCAAGTGGGGCAGCATTACGGATATGAACAGCTGCTCAATTGGCATCGAGATAGATAATAACGGCAACGAGCCTTTTACCGCGCCGCAGGTGAACAGCCTGCTTTTGCTGCTGGCCCAGCTGAAAAAGAATTACACTATCCCGCAGTCCAACTTCATCGGCCACCAGGACTATGCCCCCAAACGCAAACCCGACCCGGGCCCCTTCTTCCCCTGGAAAACACTGGCCCAAAACGGTTTCGGCTACTGGAGCGATGACATACTGGAGCTTCCGCCCGACGGATTTGACTATACCATCGCCTTGAAACTGATCGGCTACGATACCTCGGACATTAAAGCCGCCATCGTAGCCTTTAAACGGCATTTTGTGCAAACGGATGTTACCCCATCTTTATCTCAGCTGGATTTGAATGTGTTGTATAATATTTATCAGAAGTATACAGCCCCCTAACCCCCTAAAGGGGGAACGACAATCATTAATTTAAAGCCGCTACTCAGCTCCCCTTTTAGGGGGTCGGGGGGCTCTTCCACCCATCCTTCAGCGTTACCGTCCGATTAAAAACAAGCTTACCTTCCGCCGAATGTTTATCCAGCGTAAAATACCCTTTGCGGATAAACTGGTAACCCTTGCCGGGGATGGCATTGGCCAGGTCGGCTTCAATGTAGGCGTTGGGGATAATTTGCAGGCTATTGGGGTTTAAATATTCTTTAAAGTCGCCGTCTTCGTTGCTGGGGTCCTCTACTTTAAACAGGCGGTCGTACAGGCGCACTTCGGCGGTTTGGGCATGGGGCACGCTCACCCAATGGATGGTACCTTTCACATGTAGTCCGCTGGTATCGGTGCCTGATTTGCTTTCGGGCAGGTAAGTGCAATGGATCTCGGTTACATTACCGTCAGCATCTTTAACAAAACTATTGCAGGTTACAATATAGGCGCTCTTGAGCCTTACAGACAGGCCCACGCCAAGCCGGAAAAACTTCTTGGGCGGTTCTTCCATAAAGTCCTCGCGCTCTATCCACAACTCGTTGCTGAATGGCAGTTCCCGGCCGCCTTCGCCGCCTTCAACCTCAGGGTTGTTCTCGCCGAACATGGTTTCTGTTTTATCTGCGGGATAATTGGTGATCACCATTTTTATAGGATCGAGCACGGCCATACGGCGCCAGGCTGTTTTGTTCAGGTCCTCGCGGATGCAGAACTCCAGCAGGCTAACGTCAATCATATTCTCGCGTTTGGCAACGCCTATGCGTTCGCAAAATTCCCGGATAGCGGCAGGCGTATAGCCCCTGCGCCGCAGGCCGCTAATGGTAGGCATGCGGGGGTCGTCCCAGTCTTCTACGTGCCCTTCCTCGACCAGCTGCAGCAGCTTTCGCTTGCTCATTACAGTATAGTTGAGGTTAAGCCGGGCAAATTCATATTGTTTGGAGGGGAAGATTTCAAGCTTATCGATAAACCAGTTATACAGATCGCGGTGGGGAATAAACTCCAGCGTACAAATAGAATGCGTGATCTCCTCAATAGCATCCGACTGCCCGTGCGCGAAATCGTACATCGGGTAAATGCACCAGGCAGTGCCTGTACGGTGATGTTCGGTATGCTTTATGCGGTACATCAAGGGGTCGCGCAGGTGCATGTTTGGTGCGGCCAGGTCAACCTTTGCGCGCAAAACTTTTGCGCCATCGGGGTATTTACCAGCTTTCATTTCGGCAAACAGCTGCAGGTTTTCTTCAACGCTGCGGCTGCGGTATTGGTTGGGAATGCCGGGTTCGGTCGGGGTTCCTTTTTGGGCCGCTATTTCTTCGGCAGAACTGTCGTCAACATAGGCCAACCCTTCTTTTACCAGGGTAACTGCAAAATTATAAAGCTGTTCGAAATAATCAGAGGCATACAATTCATTGGCCCATTCAAAGCCCAGCCATTTTACGTCTTCTTTAATGCTATCAACGTATTCAACTTCTTCCTTAGCGGGATTGGTGTCATCAAAACGAAGATTGGTTTTGCCGCCATATTTAAGTGCCAGCCCGAAGTTTAAGCAAATGGATTTGGCATGCCCGATATGCAGGTAACCGTTAGGCTCGGGCGGAAAACGGGTAAGCACACGCCCGCCGTTAAGGCCGGCTGAAATATCTTCTTCAACTATCTCTTCTAAAAAATTTAATGATCTTTCTTCGCTCATGGTATTAATAAGAACGGCAAAAATAAGAAATTAGTGGTGGTTTGGGTAAGGTAATTGTAAAGGGAGGGTTTTTACTGGCGGGGCCTCTGAAGCTAAGGAAACTTTATCAGATCAACGTTATCCGTGGATTGTTTCGGTCTTCCCGTAATTCTGCACCACTTGTGCTTCATATTCCAGGTACTGTTTCCAGCGCTTGTCCACATCAATACCTCCGGCATATTTTTTTGCCAGGCGGATAAACATAGAATAGTGGGTAGCCTCGCTGATCATTAATTCATGGTAAAAGGCAGATAATTGCGCATCATTAATATTTTCGGATAACACTTTAAAACGTTCGCAGCTGCGGGCCTCAATCATCGCTGAAAAAAGCAGGCGGTCGACCAATTGTTCGGTGCGCCCACCGCCAATGATGATGAATTTACGCAGCTCGTTTACATAATTATCCTTACGCTCGCGGCCTAATATATATCCGCGTTCTAAAATTATGGTATGTACACGTTTAAAATGATCCATCTCTTCCTGTACCAGCACGGCCATTTCCTGCACAAGGTCGGACAGGTTTGGATTTTGAACAATGAGTGTAATGGCGTTGCTGGCTGCTTTCTGCTCGCAAAAGGCGTGGTCGGTTAAAAGCTCTTCGATATTGCTTTCAACCACATTTTTAACCCATAGCGGGTCGGTAGGCAGCTGCAGCTTAAGGATCGTTTTTTCGCTCACAGGGGCAAAGATAAATTTATTAAGCTAAAAGCAGAAAGACCAAAGCAAACGCCAAAAGCTTTACGCTTTATCCTTTTGGCTTCACCTGTACAAATGTTTGCTATCAATAAATTCCAATACTGCATCAGGAACAAAGTACTGCACATTCTTTTTCTTTGCGATAGACTGGCGAATAAATGTTGCCGATAACTCCATCAACGGTGTCATGGTTATTGTTACGGATGGGTGTGTGGCCAGGTCAGTATTCTCATAACCGGGGCGCGGGTAAACAAAAATTTGATAATCACGTAGTATCAGCTTATAATTTTTCCATTTAGGTAAGGATACCAGGTTATCTGAACCCATGATCAGCGCGAACTCATGCTGCGGATATTTTTCTTTCAAATGCGTAAGGGTATCAATGGTATACGATGGCTGGGGCAGCCTGAGCTCAACATCGCTTACCTCAAGTTTATTAGATTCATCAGTAGCCAGTTTGGCCATTTCCAGGCGATCGTAGGTGTTTATCAGGTCATTGTATTTTTTTAAAGGGTTTTGCGGTGACACTACCAGCCACACCTTATCCAGCGTGGTATAATTGGCCATGTAATTGGCTATAATTAAATGCCCTACATGTATGGGATTAAATGAACCGAATAGTAAACCTATTTTCATTTAGTTCATGGTTAATAGTTTTTGTCCATAGTCCATGGTCGATAGTCCATAGTAAGCAGCCAAGGGGATTCCAAAATAAAAAGATTAATCAAACCTAAATTTACCATGGTCCATGGACTATCGACCATGGACTAAATCAACTTTTCAGGAAATTAAGAACCAGCTCCTCCGCTTCTTCACACGCCGTTTGAAGATCGTAATTTTTTAGGATAATATCAAATTCGGGGGCATAATTCAATTCTTTTTCAGCTTTTATAAAGCGTTCCTGCAATTTTTCGGTAGAATCTGTCCCCCTGCCGGTTAAACGCTCGATAAGTACTTCTAATGACGGTGGCTGTACAAATATCGCCAGCGCCTGTCCGTCGTATTTGCGCTTAAGGTGCAGGCCGCCTTCCACATCAATATCAAATATTACGGCGTGGCCATTTTGCCATATCCGCTCAATTTCGGTGCGCAGCGTACCATAAAATGTGCCGGTGTAAACCTCTTCAAATTCAACAAACTGCTTTCTCGCGATACGGTGCAAAAATTCCTTCTTGCTAATAAAATAATAATCTTTCCCATTTTTCTCGTCGCCGCGCGGCTTCCGGGTGGTTGCGGAAATAGAAAACTCAAGGTCGGGGATTTTAGCAAGCAGGTGCTGTACAATGGTAGTTTTACCCGCCCCCGACGGCGCTGAAAATATGATGAGTTTACCGGTTTGGTTCATTAGTTCATTAGTTCAATGGTTCATTGGTCTGCTTCGTTAGGAAAATTCATTATTCCAGCAACAGGTATGCGCCCTGACTAATGAACCAGTTAACCAATGAACTACAATACATTTAAAAGTTGTTCTTTAATTTTTTCCAATTCTTCTTTCATGCCTACCACAAGTTTCTGGATATTGGCATCATTGGCTTTTGAGCCGAGGGTATTTACCTCGCGGCCTATTTCCTGCGAAATGAAACCTAGTTTTTTACCGTTGGCGTCGTCATTTTTCAGTGTTTCGATAAAATAATCGCAGTGGGCTTTTAAACGGATCTTTTCTTCTGTAATGTCCAGTTTGTCGATATAATAGATTAGCTCCTGTTCAAAACGGTTCTTGTCAATGGCTTCGCGGCCTACTGCTTCAGTTAAGAACTGGTCGAGCCGCTCCCTGATCACCGGGACACGTTTAGGTTCTTCGATCTCGATAAGTTCCAGGTTTTTTAAAATGATTCTGATACGATATTTTGCGTCCTGTTCTAATATTTTGCCTTCATCGGCCCTGAATTGTTGAAATGCTTTTAACGCCTGCTGAAACGTTTTTTCCGCAATTTTCCATTCTTCCTCCGACACAGTTTCTTCCTCATACTTAACAACCTCGGGCAAGCCAAGCGCAAGCTCCAGCAAATTATTTGAAGGTTCGCCAAGATCAGCGCTAACAGATTTTAATTGCTGATAGTAATGTTTAAGCAATTCTTTATCAATGCCCGCAGCATTTACCGTGCTGTCTGCCTTTTCGACATTTAAAGATAAGTTGACTTTCCCGCGTTCAATTTGTTTACTGCATTCATTACGTAACTGAAATTCTTTTTCGGTAAATGATTTTGGCAGGCGGAGCGATAGCTCAAGGAATTTACTGTTAAGCGATTTTATCTCAACCGTGTATTTTGTACTCCCCGAGTCAAAACTGGCAATCCCATAGCCTGTCATGGATTTTATCATGCGCAAAGATAGTGTTTTAGTGATTAGAGGCTGGAGATTAGAGATCAGTTTTTTTGCTTCGCCGTTGGTTATTATACGTTTATCACAAAAGTTAGAGAAAATAAAGATTCTAATCACCAAAACAAACTGGTCTCTGATCGCTAATCTCCAATCTCTACTCCCCTCTTTAACATTTTTTTACATTTGCTGTCAAATACAATATTTAAGTTTACAAACTGATATATTCCGATGCGCGCAAAGTATTTTATATTGTTGATGCTGTTCTTTTGCTTTGCCCTAAAAGCATTTGGGCAGCAGGTATTCACTATTCATGGCGTTACTTCAAAAAACCTGAGCGGCGAACGGGTGCCGCAGGTATTGATCAGTAATTTAAGGAGCAAGGATATCATGATGAGTGATGAACTGGGTTGGTTTACCATTAAAGCCGCAGTTGGGGATTCTTTACTTTTTACCAAACTTGATTTTACCAGCCAGAAAATTGTAATTACAAACGGGAGCGATCTGCCTGTTTATATGCAGCCGGTGATCCAGCTTGCAACGGTTACTATACAGGGGCAGTCGAAGAAGCAGGAAATAAACGACGCGATGGCTGATTATAGGAAACAAGGTACTTTTTACGATGGTAAGCCGCCTGTGTTATCATTTTTATCATCGCCCCTAACTGGTTTATATGAGCTTTTTGGCACCACCCCCAACCAGGCCAAGCGGTTTAAAGCATTTTCACAAGGTGAGCTTGAATATGCCGAAATTAGAAGAAGGTACACTTTGCAACTGGTGAAACGCGTAACCGACGCGCCAGATAGTACTGCGACGAAGTTTATGGAGTATTTTACCCCATCGTATGAGGACTTAAAAGGCTGGAACGACTACGAACTGATAAAACAGATAAAAAAATCGTACAATTATTATATTGAAAATAAAGACGAGCTTGATCTGCCGCACCTTAACGCGCCCACACTCCAGAAACCCGAAGAAAAACGAAATCCCTAGCCCCCCGACTGTCGCAACTTAAAAATCCGAAATCGAACATCTGAAATCCGAAATCCTCAGATTCCCAGCGTTTCGCAGGCTTTTTCAGCAGCAAGCTTTTCCGCGTTCTTTTTGCTGAACTCTTTCCCCATGCCCATTACTTCGCCATCAACCATGGCCTGGACCGTAAATAACTTAACGTTTTCGCCGTCCTGGTTATTTACCAGGTCAAACGCAATGTCTTTGCTATGGCGCTGGCACCATTCAATTAACTTACTCTTGAAATTTGTTTCTGTTTGTTCGAGGGTATGAATATCAATATGCGATTTGATGATGTGGTTCACCAAAAAGCTCCGGGTAAAATCGTAACCTTTATCAAGGTAAACCGCCCCGATCAACGCCTCAAAAGCATCACCCAGTAATGACCCCTGCCTTGACGAGTTTAGCATGCGGTTATCATACTCGATCAACTTATCAAAACCCAGCTTACGGGCCAGCTGGTTTAAATTTACGCGGCTCACGATTTTTGAACGCAATTCGGTTAAAAAGCCTTCGTCTTCGTAGGGGTATAATTTAAAAAGCACTTCGGCAACAACACTGCCCAATACGGCATCACCCAAAAACTCAAGGCGTTCGTTACTGTTTTTTACCCCTTTTTTTACATTCTGGGCAACTGATTTATGCCGGAAGGCCATCCGGTATAACGACAAATTGCCCGGTACAAAACCGAGTAAATTTTTTAAAACCTTGACGTGTTTTCTGTTAGGAGATAGATATAGCTTGTAAAAACGACTTATAGGCATCCAATTTAATTAATCTTCGTACTTTTTAAATATCACCGACGCATTATGGCCCCCAAAACCAAAGCCATTGCTCTGTGCTATTTTTACTACCCGCTTTTGGGGCTTATTAAATGTAAAATTTATTTTAGGGTCAAAAGCCGGATCATCAGTAAAGTGATTAATTGTTGGCGGAACAATGTCATGATTCAACGCCAATATGGCTGCGATGGCTTCAACGGCGCCGGCGGCACCTAATAGGTGGCCTGTCATGGATTTAGTCGAGCTGATGTTTATCCGGTAAATATCCTCACCAAAAACATCCTGTATAGCTTTAACCTCCTGCGGGTCTCCGATAGGTGTTGATGTACCGTGAACATTCACATAGTCAATATCAGCAGGCGTGATGCCTGCATCATCAAGAGCAGCTTTCATTACCAGGGCAGCACCGAGCCCTTCGGGATGAGGGGCTGTCATGTGATAAGCATCCGCGCTCATGCCGCCGCCTATCATTTCGGCATAGATCTTTGCGCCGCGTGCTTTTGCATGCCCCAGTTCTTCTAAAATGATCGTACCAGCGCCTTCCCCTGCCACAAATCCATCACGGTCCAGATCAAATGGTCGTGATGCGGTTGCAGGGTCGTCGTTTCGGGTTGATAAAGCATGCATGGCGTTAAACCCGCCTATACCTGCTTCGTTTATGATCGCTTCGGAGCCACCGCTTATAAACATATTAGCTTTACCCAAACGGATATAGTTAAAAGCATCAATAAGGGCATTGTTTGATGAAGCACAGGCAGAAACTGTTGAGAAATTTGGTCCGCGCAAGCCATATTTGATGGAGATATGGCCTGGCGCAATGTCTGCGATCATCTTAGGAATAAAGAATGGATTAAAACGCGGTGTACCGTCGCCTTTCGCAAAATTAACCACCTCATCCAAAAACGTTTTTAGACCGCCGATCCCTGATCCCCAGATAACACCAATGCGGCTGGTATCCAGTTTATCGAAGTTTAATCCTGCATCTTTTACGGCCTCTTCGGTCGAATACAAAGCGTATTGAACAAAAGGGTCTAGTTTCCTTGCATCTTTTCGGCCCAAAAAGGCATCCGCATCAAAGTTTTTCACCTCACATGCCAGTTTTGTCTTGAATTTTTCGGTGTCAAAACTTTTAATTAAGGCAGCACCACTCACCCCATTAAGCAACGATTCCCAATATTCAGGAACGCTGTTGCCAATTGGAGTAAGTGCTCCAAGCCCGGTTACTACAACTCTTTTAAACTCCATTTAGTAATGTTGGGGAGTTTTATTTAACGTTTTTTTCAAGGTAAGCAACAGCCTGGCCCACAGTACCGATAGTTTCGGCCTGATCATCAGGGATAGCCACGTTAAATTCTTTTTCAAACTCCATGATTAATTCCACGGTGTCCAACGAGTCAGCACCAAGATCGTTGGTGAAGCTAGCTTCGGGTGTTACTTCACTTTCGTCAACACCTAATTTTTCTACGATAATAGCTTTTACTCTGGAAGCGATATCAGACATAGTCTTATAGTTTAATGATTAATAAAAATTTTGTGCAAAGAAAAATAAATTCTGTCAAATATCAAATCTAAAAACTTTTGTATAATCTGCAACAAAATTTTATTGAAAGAGTTTCGATTTGTATTTTTACTGGCGCAAAAGTAATGATTTTGAACAGGAAATTTTTAAAGTTTGAGATCGATCTTGATTTTGTTTTGATCGCCGTCACAACTTCACTAAAAGATTACCGTATTTGTTATCTTATTAACAAGTTTTTAAACTTTAATTTTGTAAAAATTCCTGATCTGAAGGTTGATATTTATCCCGGCGCAGGGCCTGTTTTATTCTCCCGCTATCATTATAATTGGGAAACAACCGAAACCGACTTCTATTTTATTGCTAATAAAGGCTCTGAAGGCTATTTAATTCCGGAAATACGGAAAGCCGATTATTTTTTTCTGATAAAAAATTACATCGACGAGAATGACCTTGATAGCCTTATTTCGTCACTAAATAAAATACCTGAAATAGTCGCAGTGGTAAAGATTGACCCTAAAAAAATAAAATCACGCGAAAATCTCTTATTTTAGCGCAATTTTTGAAAGTGTCATCTTTACACATTGAAGCCCAAATAAGCCTGTTTTTAACCAGAAACGTATGAAATTGAATTATAATCGAACTAAAATTGTTGCCACAATGGGCCCTGCATCGGCAAAAAAAGATGTTTTATTAGCCATGATAAAGGCCGGCGTTAATATTTGCCGCCTTAATTTTTCCCATGGAAAAGCGCTGGACCATAAGGCAGTGATTGATACTATCCGCGAAATTAATGAACAATATAAAACCAATGTTGGGATATTAGCCGACCTGCAGGGGCCTAAGATCCGTATTGGCCTGGTAAAAGACGGCGGTATTCACCTGGTTAACGGTACAAGAATAAACATTACCACGCATGAGTTAATTGGTGACGATAACCAAATATACATCACTTATGAAACTTTTCCGCAGGATGTGCAGCCCGGCGAAATTATTTTGCTGGATGACGGAAAAATACAAATGAAGGTTATTGAGACCAACAGGCTTGATACAGTAGTTTGCGAAATTGTACACGGAGGTATTTTAACATCCCGTAAAGGCGTTAACCTGCCGAACACCAAAGTATCCATCCCGAGTTTAACCGAAGAGGACCTTGAAAACCTGAAGTTTGCTTTGGATTGGGATGTGGACTGGATAGGACTTTCATTTGTCCGCACGGGGCAGGACATTATGGAATTGAAAAAAATAATCGCCGACAGCGGCAAATCGGCTAAAGTGATAGCGAAAGTTGAAAAACCGGAGGCGATAGACAATATTGACGAAATTATAGCCGCCACCGACGGCGTAATGGTTGCCCGCGGCGATCTTGGCGTTGAAATGCCTTTGGAAGAAGTTCCATTGCTGCAAAAGATGATAGCCCGCAAATGCCGGGAAGCATCAAAACCGGTTATCGTGGCCACACAGATGCTCGAATCAATGATCACTACCCCGCGCCCAACCCGTGCCGAGGTAAATGATGTAGCTAATTCAGTGCTCGACGGCGCCGACGCGGTGATGCTCAGCGGTGAAACATCAGTTGGCGAGTTCCCGGTGATTGTTATTGAAACAATGGCAAAAATTGTGCGCAATGTGGAAGAGCTGGGCTACCCTTATTACGCAAATAAAGAAGCAAACACCGATAGCGCTTCCCAGAACTATTTGCGCGATGCGGTATGCGGATCGGCAGTTTATTTAGCCGACCACACCAATGCCGTGGGTATAGTTTCTATGACAATATCAGGCTATACCGCCTTCGAAATTTCAAGCTACAGGCCTAAGGCCGGCACGTTTATCTTTACTTCAAACAAACACCTGTTAAATGCGCTGAGCCTTGTTTGGGGCGTACGGACGTTTTACTACGACCAGCTGGAAAGTACCGATAAAACCATCAGCGACGTAAACAACATGCTCAAAGAAGCAAACCTTGTACAGGAAGGTGATGTGGTGATCAATACCGCGGCTATTCCTATTTATAAACAGGGAAAAACAAATATGCTGAAGGTTACTGTTATTGAATAGGTGAGTGGTGGGTAGTGAATAGTGAGTTGTTGATCCTGCTTACTATTCACCACTAACCATTCACTAATACACCCCTGCCGCACAAGCCTTTACAAATAAATTATCAAGGTTTGCAAAGTAATAATCCCAATAAATTCTTAATGTTTTCATATCCTTACGTTTTTTGACAATCTTTTCTTAATAAGACTAAGATAACGGTACGATAGTTTAATTATTATTTTGAATTGCTGTAATCCTTAGGATCGGTGGCGCCCGGCGACCAGTCTTTGAAAAATTCTAATACCTTTTCCCCGGTGTAGCCATTGACATCGCCCAGCCCGACCGAATTTTGGCTATGCAGCCTGTTGCCTTTTTCATCAAGTATTACAAATGCCGGGAAACCAAGCCTTTGCGGGTATCCAAGGCCGGCCAAAACCTCTTTATTCGTATTTTCCTGGCTGTAATTAACATGTACCAGTATGTAATTATCATGCAGGTAATTATCAAGCACGGGGTCGCCGGTAACAAAGTCGTTAAAACGGAAGCACCATATACACCAGTTGCCGCCAATTTGCAGCATTACATGCTTATGTTGTTTCGAAGCTTGTTTAACAGCATCAGCTATTTCGGCTTTTGCATCAGCAGCCGGGTTATATAAATGCGCATGTTCCCATCTTTTTACAGCTTTAGGCCATACAAATACGGCAACAGCTAATACTATAAGCCCTGCGATAATAAATAATTTCTTCATGCTAAAATTATTTAAAGATATAGCTTTACCGGCTGATTAATAATATTCTCATCATTTATACGCAGCAAGTTTTTTACAAACTCCGGTACAGCATTATTAAAATATATAATAAATTTGCGCCGATCCTGTTAAAGAGCAGGTGAAAAGGCTTTAAGTTTAAAGCTATCAGTAAAAAACTATGTTAAAAACCACCCGCGGGTTATTCATCGTATTATTTTCAGGCTTTGCATTATCCGCCGCAGCGCAAAAAACCGACTCCCTTAAAGTTGATACCAACCGGCTCAATAAATACCGCATCGATCCCGGTAAAAATTCGCTGCCTGGTATTTATAGGCCCATACAGATACACGAAGAGCATATCCCCGTAGAGATGCTGGATTACCAGGTAAGTTACTGGACAAAATCGGTAATTTTTGGCCTTAATTTTAGCCAGTCGGCATTTACGAGTAACTATAGCGCGGGGGGCATCAGCGCGATTGCTTTAGGGTCGAACTTTGATTTTAAGGCCGAATACAATAAGAAGCCAATGGACTTTACCACCGAAACCAACCTGCTTTACGGCATTTCGAAAAACCAGGGCCAGGGCTCGCGGAAAACCAACGACCGCATATTTTTTGATAACAAGCTTGCCTCACAGGTATCAAAAAAATGGTTCTTTTTTGGTTCGCTTACCTTCGAATCGCAGTTTAGCGCCGGGTACAATTATTCAAATCCCGACGGCACCGACGCACAAAGCCCATACCTCATCTCCGATTTCATGTCGCCCGGTTACCTTACCGAATCATTGGGTTTTGAGTATAAACCTAATAAATGGTTCGACCTGCGCCTGGGTACAGGTACAAGGCAAACTTTTGTGCTCGATACCAGCATTTACCATAACCAGCCCGCCAACTACGGTGTACCCATCGGCCACACCTTTTACAACCAGTTAGCCCTGCAGGTGGTGGCCGGCATTGATAAGGACATCACCAAAAACATGCACCTTAACGTGCGCTATGCCCTGTTTGTGCCTTACATACAGCCGCTGGCCTATACCAGCCACCGTATCGACGCCATACTGACCGCCAAGATGACACGCCTCATTGCCTTCACCGTAAACGGCACCTTCCTGTACGATAAAAACACATCAACCGCCGTGCAGGGAACCGAAGGGATAGCTTTGGGGGTGATCTATAAGTTTCCGTAGGGTGGCGTCTAAGCGCAAAAAGCGTTCATGTTCGCGTTCATTTCGCATGAACACATGCAAATAATTGCGTGAACGCCTCAAAATCAATTAGTTGATTTTTGCGAATATTAAAAAAGTGCATTTTTTTTAGCGGATAATAAACGGCAGTATGTTCCAAAATGGAACTAACTAAGCCTTCCTTAATTTTCGTTCTCCAGGGGGTAAAGCGTTCATGTTCGCGTTCACTTCGCAACAGCACAGGCAATTATTTTATCGTGAACGCCTCAAAATCAATTAGTTGATTTTTTCAAATATTAAAAAAATGCGAAAACTAACATTTCGCAGAATACACTTCGCGGCAAACTACTACCGATAGCTGTCGGGACCTAATCCTGCTATCGCGGAAAATTAAAGATTTAAACCTATTGGCATAAATTTAATTTTTCGTAAATTTGAACTATGACTACTTTAACCGTAGATATTGAGAACGACAAAGATTTACCTGTACTAAAGGAGATCCTGACCAGGTTTGGCTTAAATTATAAAGTAAACCCGGAGCCTGTATTGAATAAAGACGGAGATAAATTATACAAAAAGCTCAAAAAATCATTTGCCGAAATAAACGATTGGGAAGCTGGCAGGATTAAATTGCAGAATGCCAAAGAAGCCATAAAGGAAATAGAAGCCGAACTTAACAATGGCGTATGATGTCGTTTTAACCGCTGGCTTCAGAAAAGAACTAAAGCACATTGCCAAAAAACACAGGCAAATCCTTTCGGATATCACGTCATTAATTGACGAACTTTCCAAAACTCCCGAAATTGGCAGCCATTTAGGCAAAAATGTATACAAAATACGTTTGGGGATCACCGGCACATCAAAAGGAAAATCTGAAGACAAATTTCAAATAATCCCTTGCCCCTCATCACCAGCAACCCCAAAAAGCGTTCATGTTCGCGTTCACTTCGCACCAACACAGGCAATTATTTTATCGTTAACGCCTGAAAATCAATTAGTTGATTTTTTCAAATATTAAAAAAGTGCATAAACCAACATTTCGCGAAAATAGCATTGCGGCGACAAAAAATAGATACCCTTTTACCTTTCGCCTTTTACCTTTCACAAGCGTTCATGTTCGCGTTCACTTCGCACCAACACGGGCAATTATTTTATCGTTAACGCCTCAAAATCAATGAGTTGATTTTTGCGAATATTAAAAAAGTGCATAAACGGTAATCGCTAACTTAATCCCTTCTCCGCCCTTGTTGGTTTATCTCCGTGGGTGTTCGGAAGACTAATAAAAGTCGGCATGACTTCCCTTTTTTTTCGGGTTTTATGCTCCGGATAAATCTTCCGGACACAGCCAGCTGATAACCCCCGCAGCGGCAAAAAGCACTACTGCCTGATTTTCCCGGTGAAGTTAAAATAACTCATTACCCTTTCCGAAAATTCCTGCAATTCAAAACTGGCTTTTTTAAGGTAGGCTATCCGTATCCTGATGCCTTCCTTCGGGTCGCTTAAAACGTGGTTTATCAAAATGTCGGGGCTTTCGCCGTGCTTTATCATGTAAACTTTGGCATATTGCTCAAAATCCTCGGGTGTAAACCACTCTTTTGTAACGATACAATAAAACCAAAGCCCCTCCAGTTTTGCTTTATTAACTGTTTTAGCCACTTCATCATGTATGTTAGCCCGTATTGTTGTCATGCAACAATTTTACTAAATATTTTAGCAATTATAATCCTTTTTATTACTTTTTCTGCTTTTTCGCCTTTGTTGGTTTTTCTTTGGTAAACCTTGGGTGTGGGTGAATGAGGCACGCCTGGCATGCAGGTGATAACACCGGGGAGGGCAAAAAGCGTTCATGTTCGCGTTCACTTCGCAATAACACGGGCATTTATTTTATCATGAACGCCTGTAAATCAATTAGTTGATTTTCGGAAATATTGAAAAAGTGCAAAAACGAATATTTCGCAAAAACATCCCAGCGAAGACAAAAAACGACACCTTTTACCTTTTTTCTTTGTTGGTTTATCTCCAACAAACCGTTAGGCGCAGTCGAACGAAGCACGCCGGGGGGTGGCAGATGATAACACCCAGCAAGGGCAAAAAAGAAATTTCCTATCTATAAATATTTGGCGAAATCACACCTTTAAAGCTGCTTGTTTTAGTTACCTGATCATGCGGGATTAAAACATATTTCCATTGCTTGCCGCCGTGTTCTGCAGTAAATTCTGTTGCATATTTGCAATATTTTATTGCCGCCTGTGCTTTTGACTGTACATCCGGGCTGTTAATTTCATTAGCGGCTTTTGGTTCAATCAAGTAAATGCAGTCTGCTGTTTCGGCAACAAAATCAGGTTCGTAGATTTTACTGTTGTGTTGCCAATAAATACGGAACTGATTAGCTGCCGGCCTTAACCATTTTAATACATCGTTGTCATTTTCTAAAATGTACGAAAGTGTTTGCTCGGTGCGGCTGTCAAATTTGTATTCAAAATGGCAACTTTTTTCGAAGCCACGGAAAACAAATTTAGGAACGAGGCTGGCTGGGAAACTATCATCCCGGTAGTCCTTTTGGCCCGCGTTTAAAAGGGCAGTAAAATTCCAATCCTCAATCCGTGTAAATGGTTTTACATTCGGTTTTATATAATCGGGTTCATGCAAACGAAAGTGCTCCATCATCTGCGCATAAATTTTGCCAGCGATTAAACTACGCCATTGGAATATGACTGTTTTTATTTCTTCACCTTCAGATAAATTACTTTGCAACTTATCAACTGCCTGTTTTGCCAGCTTGTATAATAAATCGGCATTGCTATCATAATCGACTTCTGAAAAATTTATGAGTTCAGAAATAAGTAATTTAACGGGACTGCCATAATTAACCCCCGATTTTACATTAATTGTATCATAACTTTTATCTTTTAAACCAATTCTTACTATTTCTTCATTGAGTTGGTCATAAGCAAAGTCTTTGCTATCTAAATTAAAATCGTCAAAACTTGCCGTTACTTCTCCCTGCACTAAATCCATCCTGGGGATTTCAATGATGTTCTTTTTGAAATCAGCAACTAACTTTTCATAAATTTCAGATGCTTCTACGGCTATCTGGGCAGCAAACAGATTGCCCTGACCGGTGCTTAATTCTTTTTGCACCGCTTCCATTACCTGCTTTTTTACTTCGGGTTTAATTAAATCATCTACCTTTTTTACCTGTGAGTTTGTATTGAAAAAAGGAATGACATTTATCAAAATCCTTTTAGCATCAACTGTGTTTTGCTGTTTCTGTTTTTGCGTTGTATCCTGAATTTTATTTACAATTTCCTGCTCTTTTTGCAGGTTTTCCTCAATCGTATTTTGTACTGTTATAACTTCAACCCTTTCATTTAACTGGGCCTCGTCAATTTCAACAAACTTTAGTTTGTTTAAAATTGAGTTGGGGTCTTGCGCAGCGGCAATTACCCTATTGAAATTGTCATGGGCAACTATGGTGAGTTTATCCACTTTTTCAATTCCTGTTCTTTCGCCGCCAAAAGGCAAACGCAACCCCCTGCCAATGGTTTGCTCTACCAAAACGGAAGCGTTTGCCGCCCTCAACGGAACTATGGTATAAAGGTTAGTAACATCCCATCCTTCTTTGAGCATATTGACATGGATCACAATTTCAATTTCATTGTCCTCTAATTCTAATGAAATAAATTGTTGTTCTATCAATTCCTCATTACGGGTTGTGCTGTCTATTTGTAAGACCTTTCCAGCGAAAGCGCCCGCGTAAAAATCTACTGAGCTTGTTAAGTCGTATACAGCTTTGGCATGTGTAGTGTCACGGCAAACAGCTAAAATAAAAGGCTTCACCAATTTTTTACCCGTGTTTAAAGCATATAATTTTAATGCTTGCTTTGTGTCTTCGTGGATACTTACGGCATCTTCCAATTTTATTTTTTCAATTTCCTCTTCACTCCGGCCATGCGGGTTAAAATCTTTCCTGGTTGCAATGGTCGGGTTTTTTACATACAGCCCATCGGTAAGGGCCTGGGCCAAACTATATTCATACACTACATTCCTGAACTGGTTACTTTTTTCGTCTATAGGTGTGGCTGTTAATTCAAGCCCCAATATTGGTTTTAATTCGTTGATTGCCTCCTTGCTTTTATCAGCATGGTAGCGGTGCGCCTCATCCATTAAAATAACCAGGTCGTCCAGGTTGGTCAGGTACTCCCAATAGCTTTGCCCTAAATATTCTGACAGCCGTTTTATTCGCGGGTCTAAATTTCTGCCGCCCTGTATCGTTGGCTTTGTCTCTCTTGCAAATTTTGCAACATTGAAAATATTTATTCTTATTTCGGTTTCGCTAAACAGCGAACTCACCTGGTTGTAATTGTCGCCGGTTATAATGATGGGTTTATTATGAACAAAATCGGCAATGCCGTTAAATACATATTTTGGGTTGCTGCTGTTGCCAAAATCTTCAATCAGTTTGTTGTAAATAGTAAGGTTAGGCGCCAGCACAAAAAAGTTCTTGATGCCTTTTTGCAAATACAAATAAGCTATGCAGGCACCCATCAACCGTGTTTTGCCCACACCTGTTGCGATGCTGAAACAAATACTTACAAACGCTCTTTCAAAATCTGTACAGGTTGGGTAAAGTGCCTGCACTTTTGCTAATTCTGTTTCCAGGTCCACTTGTTTTTCTAATACTAACTCACCTGCAAGGTGCACCAGGATATCCAATGCCTCCTGCAAGGGTTTGCGGAGTGATAAACGCTGTTTAATATTTTCGGCTATCTGGTTCATTTGAGTTGGTGCCTATTAGTTAAAAAAGTGAAGACTGGTTTTTATCTTCTTTTTTTCTGCCGGACCGGGTGGTTGTCTTGTCAGGTGTCCCGCCTAAGCTTATTTCATTTTCATGAATTTCTATATCTTCACTTTCATCCGTCGGAAGATTTATAATATTGAGTGAATAATCATCCATTTCAAACTCGCATCTGCCATATAGCATTTGAGGGATTTTTTTAATTGTAATGTTAGGGTATTTTGACTTGCAAGCTGCAGCAAAACCTTTGCAACATATCAAAATACTTTCAAGAGGCTGCATTTCTTCGACTAACCTGTCTAACAATTCAACAGTAATAAATTGAGTTGTTGTGAATATAAAATCCTTTTCGCTACTAAAACCCTGTTTCCAATAGATATTTTCATGAGGTGAGTAGTGAAACCCCTCCTGCTTTGCCATGGCTGCCGCCAGCATATTGGCATTATATGCCGGGTTAATAATATCATTGCCGTATTTGTCTTTTTGAATTAGTGTAGGCGCAAGGGTGTAGAATTTAAAACCGCCGCCACCTTTCCAATTGACTGCCTTGCTGATACCTGACTGGTCTGTACCGTTAACGACAGATTTAAGCCGTGGTTGGCAATGGGAATTAGCATGGTCGCCCAATTCAATCCCAATCCATCTGCGCTTCATTTTATGCGCTACTGCTGCAGTTGTCCCGCTACCTAGGAAACTATCAAGAACTATATCATTTGGCTCAGTAGAGATTTCCAGGATACGCTTTATTAGATTCTCTGGTTTCTTGCTTCTTGGGAAATAAATGCCGCCTTCATTTGCAATATCCGCTTTAGGGATATCCTCATTATCCCAGAGGGTCGTTAATTTTTGCGTTTTTACAATTTTCCCGTCAGTTGATTCCGCAGTGTCGCTTAGCCAAGAGAGTAATTCTCCATTAAAATAATATAAAGTAGTTTCTTTATCCTCATTTTTGCCCCTACTTGGAATATAATCAACTGAATAAAGCTCTTTATTCATTTGACTTATTAGATCTCTTTGAAACGCATTTTCTTTTTGGATTTGATTACCTCTAAATATTCTGCTCAGATTTTTTGCATAGAATTGTCTGATTTCGGCTTCCCTATCTTCAAAGTCTTTTAATGGAATCGGATCAATTTGATAAAATTTATGCTTATATACTTTTACTTGCATCCCATTTGATTTTGATGGAAATTCTCGGACAAGTTCCCGTTCACCTTCATCGCTCAATATTCTACTATACCGTTTCATTGTCTTTTTCTCCAATTCATAATAACCTAAGTTATTTTTTTTGGGCAGCATCCCCTTTTTGAACAATAGGATATGTTCAGTTGTATTGACTAAAAAACCTCCTTGCCCAAGTCCAGCCACCGCAGAACGTTCATAAGTGATATGAGCAACGCAACCACTTCTTCCAAAAATCTCATCAAGAAATATTTTACAATAATGTACTTCAACATCATCCAAATGAATCCACATTAAACCATCCTTGTGAAGGAGGGCATAGAGGATTTTTACCCTTTGATACATCAGATTCAACCATATTGAATGTTCCAAGTTATCATCATAATGTTCGAAAGCTTGTCCTGTATTAAATGGCGGGTCAATATATATGCATTTGATTTTCTCTGTAAATTGTTGTTCCAGTGCTTTTAAGGCTAACAGATTATCACCATGTATCAGCATGTTTTCGCTATTAGAGTCGCCAAAACTTTTGCCCGGATCTTCTATTAAAATACGCGGTTCAAGTTTTGGTTCTTTCCCTTTTCCGATCCAGGTGAGTTCGAGTTTTTGTAAATGCTGTTTACTCATTTCTTCTTTTTTGGTGCTGTGCTTTTTGGCTTTGCGGCTTCAATGTTTTTTATGGCTTTGTCAAAATCGCTTTCAAAAAGTTTGTCCTGCACAACGCGGTATTTTTCAAATTCACTTTCGGCAAATGTTTTAGCAATAGCCTGAGTTACTTTACCTGCATTTTTCAGTACATCCTTCTCATTAAATTGTAAAAAGGCAGTCAGTTTGCCTGCCCAATCTGCCATGGTCATTGGTATATTTCGCTCTGCCTGTGTTTCGGCATAGTCAAGGTACATGGTTACAAAACGGTCTAAACTTTTTATTTCCTTTTCAGTAAGATAATTTTTTGCTACCGAAACGTCGGTCTTGATAATTTTTCCTGAAGGTGCATTTTTCCAGGTGGTCAAACCCATGTGGTCCTTTTTGCTATCTGCACGTTTAGTAATTACTTCGGCTGCTGTGTACCCATGAATGGCATAATGTAATTTATTTTGAACGGACGCAAAAAAGTTTTGTGTCACCATGTCACTGGCATTATAATCAACGGCAGTGGCGTAAATGTCGGTTATCTTTTGATAAAATCTTCTCTCACTGGCCCGTATCTCCCGAATTTCTGCCAATAAATTTTCATAATACTCCTCGCTTAAAAATGCGCCGTTTTTCAACCGCTCTTTATCCAGCACATAGCCGCGGATTGCAAAATCCCTTAACACAGAAGTAGCCCATTGCCTGAACTGTGTAGCCCGGTGGGAATTTACACGGTAACCTGTGGCAATAATGGCGTCCAAATTATAGTGTTTGGTTTTATAGCTTTTGCCGTCTGCCGCAGTTGCCGAGAAATCCTCGGCAACTGAATTTTCATCCAGTTCGCCTGTCTTGAAAATGTTTTTAAGGTGAAGCGAAATATTATCAGTGCTGCAATCAAATAATACCGCCATCATTTTTTGTGACAGCCATATCGTTTCATTTTGAAAACGCACTTCAATGCCATTTTCACTTACCTGCGAAGTGAAAATTAAAAATTCTGCAGTACTGTTCCGTATTTTTAGTTTTTTATTTGGCATTTTTTTCAGTTGAATACTTTTACGCTGCTGAATAATCAATTAAGATTTTTCGAATTTGTATGCACTCCCCACAACTGCTCCTTCATTTAATTTGCTTTTTTTAGAAACATTTTTTTTTGAATTATCGTTTCGGTGACGTCACCAAAACGATAAAAATTTTTACTAAATTACTTTAAATCTTATAGTGAATAATTCAGTTTCAGTTGTGTTTTGCTTTAAGCGCTGTTCAATTTCATCCAGTAAATCATCTTTTCTTTTTTCAATATCATCTTCATTTTGATATTGATTGTACCGCTTACCGGCTAATTTTTTTTCAAGCTCTTTAATTATGCGCTGCTCTTTTACTTTCTGTTCAAGGTTTAATAATTTTCTTGCTTCGGTTTTCCGGGTCTTAATTTCCTTATCAAGTTCTTTTATTTCAAACTTTATACTGTTTCGCACATCATCACTCCATTTTTCTAATTTGTCAACTTCTTTATCAAAAAAAGTATGGTTGCGGTTGCGGTTTTCTTCAATGATGCCTAATTGCTGCGTGTGGTAATGAACCTTGAACTGTTTTTTCAAATCTTCGGAAAAGGTGAAAGGTGTGTCACCTTTATTTGCTTCCAAAGAAAACAGGCGCTGGCATTGTTCAGGCTGCAAAGTATTTCCATCGTCATCAAAGGCGGCAAACAAAATGTGATCTTCCATCTCAAAACTTGAAATGGAAATTTGTTTTGCCTGTAACCAGCCTTGTTTACCTGTAAGGTTTTCCAATATTGATATTTTTTTTCCGTTACAGGTATAATCAAAAATCAATTCTTGTAAGGGTGCTTCCTGTACCTTGCATTTGGCAATCACTTTTTGCGCTAAAGGATGCCCTACACGGTACAAGTTTTCAGCTGCTGCCAACTGTCCCGAAAGAGGAGGCAAAGAACCATTTATTTCTGTTGAAGTTTTGTGTTCACCAATATTTTTCTTACCAACTTTGTACGGCCCTTTGTGTATAGGTTCATCTGCAAAGGGATTTTGATTAAGATAAAAACTATTTTCTGAATTATTAAAAGTGGCAAAAGGCTGCAAATAATATTTTGTGAGCTGCCACAACCAGTTTTCAAACTTTGTGAGATAATCGCTGCTTTGCTGTAAATTTATTTTTAGCTTTTCGTGCACTTCTTCATCAAAATTCTCCAATAGCTTTTTTCGGGTAGTGTCAATGCCTTGTTCAATTTCAGGCTCCATTTCCTGTTGAAGCAAATCAAATGCACCTTGTATGGCTTTAGTGGTCCTGCATGTTTGATAAATTTTTACAATGCGTTTTTCAAAATCAACCCCGCTTTCAATTGCCCCCAAAACTTCATCGCTTGCGCCAAATACGCCGCTAAATAATTGAAATTTTTCATCTAATAATTGGTACACCCTTTGGTCGGCCGCATTGGTGTTGTTTATAAAATTTACTACTACCACATCAAACTTTTGGCCGTACCGATGGCATCTGCCAATACGTTGTTCTATACGCTGCGGGTTCCAGGGCAAATCGTAATTTACAACCAACGAACAGAATTGTAAATTTATCCCTTCCGCTGCTGCTTCTGTCGCAATCATTATAGTGGCTGTCTCCCTGAAATAATCAACCAGGGCAGCCCTTTTATCTGCCGTTCTTGAACCCGTTATCCTGTCTGTGCCTGTATGTGTTTTAAGCCAGGCCTTGTATATCTGGTTACTTTTCGGGTCATTGTTGCTGCCGTTGAACAAAACAATTTCATCTCTGTATCCTCTTGCTTCCAGTATGTTTTGAAGATACTCCTGTGTCCTGGTGCTTTCAGTAAAAATAATTGCTTTGCGGTTTGCTTTTAGTTCAGTTAGTTTTTGAAACCCTTTTTCTAATGCAGTGAACAAAACTTCTCCTTTAGAATTCACAAGAATAGATTTTGCCAGTTTTTTAAACTCATTCAATGCTTCAATTTCCTGCCTGATTTCTGCAATTTCTTCGTTCGTGTAAATCCTGTTTTCTTTGGTCGCTTCTTCCTCTTCTTCATCTATCCACTCGTCCTGCTGCTCTTCAAAAGTTTCATAATTCGCTATGAAAACTTCGTCCACTTTTGGTGGTAAGGCTTCCTGGCTGGTGATAGTCTTTTCCAACTTGTCGGCCAGCCCTTGCAAAGTGCCCGAAATAGCATAGGTTGAAGAAGCCAGCAACTTACGAAGTATTAAAGTCATAAGCGTTCGCTGTCCTGGTGGCAAAGCATACAAGTTTGTTCTTTGCAGATAATCAGAAACCAAATTGTAAAGCTGCTGTTCGTCTTCACGTGGCACAAACTCTTGTAAAATGCAGGTTCTGTTGGTGTAATTAATGTATTCTAAAACCTGCCTTCTAAGGGTCCGTTTGCAAACAGGTTCTAATCTTCTTTTTAATTCATCAAAGTTTTTTTCTTCTGAAAGCCGTGCGTATTGCGCTTTAAAGCTTTTTAAATCGCCAAAGGCATATTCATCAATTATGCTTACTAAACCATATAATTCTAACAAAGAGTTTTGTAACGGTGTAGCAGTCAGCAAAATTTTTGGTGCATGTAAAACGGCTTCCTTAATTGCTTTGGCAATTTTGTTGTTAGGCTTGTAAACATTACGCAAACGGTGTGCTTCATCTATTACCACTAAATCCCAATCCACTTTGCTTACGTAAACCGCTTTACTTTTTATAAAGTGGTAAGAACAAATAACAATTTTTTCAGCTTGCTGGAAAGGATTAAAGTTTGCCTTTTGAACTTCTTCATTAAAAGATTTTGCCTCGAGAATTATAGAAGGGAGAAAAAATTTATCGGCAATTTCCTGGTTCCATTGTTTACGGAGGTTAGCAGGAGCGATAATTAAAATTTTGCGTTTACGCTCTGCCCATTTTTGAGAAATGACAATGCCGGCCTCGATGGTCTTTCCTAAACCCACTTCATCGGCCAATACCGCGCCTTTAGAAAGTGGAGATTGAAATGCAAACAATGCAGCATCTACCTGATGAGGGTTAAGGTCAACCTGGGCATCTGCAAGGGAAGCCGTGAATTTTTGTAAGCTATTGGAGGAATAGCGTTTGGTTAATTCGTAGGCGTAATATTTTGCATGGAATGGTGTAAGGTTCATTTTTCCCTGATAACAGAAAGCGCAGCCCCTTTTAGCCCGGTTTTTTAACTTCGCTCAATGGTAGCCTTTCTGCCATTAAAGGTATGAAAGATATTGGAATCACATAAAGCCATCATCAAAATCATTTGTTGCTGATAGGTAAAACTGTTTTCTCCGCCTTTGGGACAGAAGCGAATACACAGCTGTACGAAGTTTGCAACTTCATACCCGTACGCCGCGTTAGTGATTGGCGCGGATACCGTCCGCCGGCTGGCGGATAAGGCCTGCAGGCATATGATCCGCCAGCCGGCGGAACGGGCACCCGTTTCTACCAACGGGGGCAACGCCCATCGAAACCAATAACGAAATATACCATGGTGGCAATTCGATATAGCGCCCTTTCAGGGCTGGAAAAATGGTTACAACTTTATCACAGGGCTTCGCCCTGTGCGGACATGTGTCGCCCCTTCAGGGCTTAAGAAGATAATTAGCCCTGAAAGGGCGTAATATGTCAACGATGGGTGATAGCCCATCGTATGGGTGCGATGGATGATAGCCCTTCGTATGTGAGCGACAGGTGGTAGCCCATCGAATGGCTGCGATGGGTGAAGCCCATCGAAACATATATCCAAACAGGCCAAAAACATTTCCATATCTGCCATATCCTTATTATTTTACAGCATTAATAGGAAATGAAAAAAATTACCCCGGCGCTCATTGCATTTATCATCATCCTCCCGCTTTTGTCAATTGGCCAAACACTTGATAAAACCGCTAATGAGGCGTTTATGATCACCCGGATGGTTAACAAATTCCATGTGGAGCCGCGCGTGGTGAATAATGCCTTTAGCGAAGATGTTTTTACCGGCATGCTTAATAAAACGGATGAAGACCGGCTGTTTTTCACTAAAAGCGATATCAGCAAACTTAACCCTTACCGCACCAGGCTTGATGACGAGATAAAACACCGCAACACCGCTTATTTAACTCTTTTTATAAATATTTACAGGCAGCGCCTGCAGCAGGCCGATTCGCTCGTCAATATCATTGTTAAAAGCCCTTTTGATTTTTATGCCGCCGAAAAGTTTACGGTTGCCGAAGATACTTTATACCCCGCCTCGCTTGCCGCGATGCAGGTAAAGCTGTATAAAACCATAAAGGCCGGCACCCTTGATGAACTGGCCGACGATGTGCCCGGCAATTTCAGGTTATTCAAGCCCGAAAAACAAAAAAAGTATATCGATAGCATACTGCTGGTGCTGCAAAAAAAGTCAATCTCATCCCTGAAAAGAAAGATCAGCAATATCCTGCAAAACCCTTATGGTATAACACAGTACGTGAGCAATATTTACTGCGAAACCATCGCCTCCAGTTTCGACCCGCATACCGAATTTTTCCCGCCCGACGAAAAAGAAAACTTTGAAAGCGCACTCGGCAAACAGCAGTTTGAATTCGGGTTTAAAATGAAGGCCGATAAAAATGGCGGTGTGCTGATCGATAACCTGCAGCCCGGCAGTCCGGCATTTAAAAGCGGCAAATTAAATAAGGGCGATAAGTTTATCAGCCTGCAATGGGAGGGCCGGCCGGCGGTTGATGTGTCGGATATTACCATTCATGAACTTGGCGCGCTGATCGATGAAAGCAACCATCAAAAGGTATTGTTCACAGTAAAAAAAGCCGATGGTTCGACGGTGCAGGTTTCCCTGGAAAAGGAACTGGCCGCCGGCGACGACGATAAGGTAAAAAGCTTTATCCTGAAAGGGGATAATACCATAGGCTATATTTACCTGCCCGCGTTTTACGAAGACTGGGCAGCCAATAACGATGGCCTTAACGGCTGCGCGAACGATGTGGGCCGCGAAATTTTAAAGCTGAAAAAGGAAAACATCAACGGGCTGATCCTTGATATCCGGTATAACGGCGGCGGTTCGGTACAGGAGGCGACCGAGCTTACCGGCATTTTTGTTGGCGCCGGCCCCATGGCGCAGGAAAAAAGCAACGATGCAAAAGTACACGCGATAAAAAATACCGAAAGGGGCACCATATACGACGGCCCGCTGGTAATACTGGTAAACGGCTACAGCGCTTCGGCCTCGGAGCTGGTGGCCGGCACTTTGCAGGATTATAACCGGGCGGTTATTATCGGGTCGCCTACTTATGGTAAGGCCACCATGCAGGTTGTTTTGCCTATGGATACTACGGTCACGGCAGAAAATTTTTCGCAAATACACACCGAAAATTATTTAAAAGTAACCATAAGCAAACTGTACCGGGTTACCGGCAACAGCGCCCAGTTTACAGGCGTTCAGCCGGATATTATTGTGCCGGATATACTGGATGCATACATCACAAAAGAGGCTGACGCACCAAACGCCCTGCCGCCAACTACCATAGCGCCCAATAAATATTATACACCTAACACCCCCCTGCCCGTTAAAACTTTGCAGGCTGGCGTACAAGCAGAAATTGATACCGGAAAATATTTTAACGCGGTGAAAAAGCTCATTGCTTATTCCAAAGAGCAAAAGGCCGCAAAAGATGTTTCGCTTAACGTAAAGGACGCGCTTGCTGCTATGGATTTGGCCAGGGTGGGAGATGATGATATGCTGTCGGACGGCGCTTCGAAAAAATTCACGGTGCAAAATAACCAGTATGAGATCAGCCGGCTGCAGGCCGACAGCAGCCTTAAAGAAATGAACCAGGAATTCAGCCAACAGGTTGCTGCCGACGCGGTTATAAAAGTAGCTTATGATGTGCTTGGTAAGCTAAAATCCCCATAAAATTTATATTTTCGCACAAAATTTGGCTGCATGAGAAATTTACATTCCGCATTTTTATTGTTCGTGTTTATGGTGTGCGCTATCGTAAAAACCGCGAAAGCGCAGGATCCGCAGGCCGATCCGGGCACTTACATGAACACGATAAACACCGCCGAAACGGAGATGAACAAAAACTATATGGCCTACATAAGCGCTAGCGCGCATAGCGGCCGTAAAAGGAAGATAGAGAAAATGCGCGATAAAACTGTTGAGAGCATTGTGACCTGCCAAACTGCGATAACCTACCTGCCACCTTATAAAGGGGATAATTCATTGCGGCAAAGCAGCCTTACTTATGTGGCGCTTTGCTATAAAATATTCAATGAGGATTATGCCCACATTGTAAATATGGACGACATTGCCGAACGCAGCTACGACGAAATGCAGGCTTATCTTTTGCTGGAAGAAGCTACCAATGATTCGCTTAAAGTTGGCAACGAACGAATGGATAAAGCGGTTAAGGACTTTGCAGCGAAATACAATGTTCAACTCAACACGCAAAAAACCGAGCTTGGCGACAAGATGGACGAGGCCGGCAGGGTAGCTAAATACAGCGACAAAGTGTACCTTTTATTTTATAAATGTAATTGGGAAGATAACCAGCTTACCGAGGCTGTTAACCAAAAAAACGTAACCAAAATTGAGCAGGTAAAAAGCGCGCTCGACAAATTTGCCAAAGAAGGGCTTGCGGTACTGGATACACTGCACCCGTTTGAAAACGATGGCTCCATTGCAAATGCCTGCCAGCAGGCACTCACTTTTTATAAAACGGAGGCCGAAACACAGGTAAAAGTAATTACTGATTACTACCTGAAAGAAGAGAATTTTGAAAAGCTTAAAACCGCGATGGAGGCCAAGCCGGCGGATCAAAGAATACAGAAGGATGTTGATACCTACAATAACGCCGTAAACGACATGAATGCTGCCGTAAACCTATTTAACCAAACAAACGCCGATCTGAACAATGGCCGCAACCAGGTTAATAATACCTGGCAAGCTACGGAAGCGCAATTTTTGGATGTGCACACGCCTTATTACAAGTAATATCGGATTTCGGATGTTCGATTTCGGATTTTTAAGAATTTAGAATAGACGATTTCGGAATTTTAGGAGTATTAGGGACACAAAAAAAGCCCCGCCATACAGCGGAGCCTCATAAACTAAAACTGAAAACAAACGTATTTAAGCGTAAAGCTTAAAGACCAAAGCAGAAAGCTTTTTGCTTTGGTCTTTATGCTTTTAGCTTTCACCTCCTCCTAACTGCATCCCATAGAATTGCCGCAATTAAGGCATTTATAACAGGTACCCGACCTTATAGTAGTATGCCCGCAGGTATTGCAAGCCGGCGCATCGCTTTGCACACCCATGCTCAAATCAACACTAAATTGTTTCCTGCTACTGCCACTTTCTACTGCTACTGACTTAACCGGTTGGTAAACATTGCTTTCATCGGGATTAACATCGCTATCGCCCATTTGCGGGTTGCCGGTGATGCCTTTTTGTTCGGTGATCACATGCACCAGGTCGGTACGGTTCTGGTATTCGTAGCCCAGCATCCTGAAAATATAGTCGATGATGGAGGTCGCGCTTTTTATATTGGCATGGCCGACCACCATCCCGGCAGGTTCAAAACGGGTAAAGGTAAATTTCTCGACATATTCCTCCAGCGGCACGCCGTATTGCAGGCCAACCGAAACCGCTATGGCGAAACAGTTCATCAAAGAGCGGAACGTGGCGCCTTCCTTATGCATATCCACAAATATCTCACCTAAAGTACCATCCTCATATTCGCCGGTACGCACATATACCACCTGACCATCGATACTGGCCTTTTGGGTATAGCCCCGGCGTTTAGCAGGCAGGCTTTTCTTTTGCACTACCCGCGAGAGCTGGCGCATAAAGTCCGTGTCCTTTGATTTTTCAATAATGGCTATGGCTGCTTCTATCACCTGCTCGGGCGTAAGGTCGCTTAGTTTTACGTTGGCCGCCTTGCCTAAAACTTCTTCAACAGTTTCCAGCTTTTCTTCGGAAACTGCTTCCTTTTCCTCCTTCACATCCGATTTTGTAGACAGCGGCTGCGAAAGTTTGCACCCATCGCGGTAAAGGGCGTTGGCTTTCAGACCCAATGTCCATGATAGCATATAGCTGTCTTTTATTTCTTCAACCTTAGCCTCGTTGGGCAGGTTAATGGTTTTGGAGATAGCGCCTGATAGAAAAGGCTGTGCCGCAGCCATCATTTTTATATGGCCGTGCGCATGGATAAAACGCTCGCCTTTCGCGCCGCATTTGTTGGCGCAATCAAAAATAGGGTAATGCTCTCTTTTCAGATAGGGTGCGCCTTCAATGGTCATGGTGCCGCAGATATACTCATTGGCTTCGGCAATTTCTTTGCGACTAAAGCCTAAAGCCCGCAGTACGTTAAAATCGGGGGCGTTGTATTGTTCAGCAGTAAGGCCCAAACGTTTCAGGCAATCTTCACCAAGCGTCCAGATATTAAAAGCAAAGCTGATCTCGAAAGCGGCAGCCAGTCCTTTATCCAGTTTTTCCAGCTCATCATCAGTCAGGCCTTTTGCTTTTAGCGAAGTTGTATTTACGTGGGGCGCCCCCTTTAATGTCGCGGCGCCCTTCGCGTAATTTACAATTGTTGTGACTTCATGATCTTTATAGCCAAGGTTGCTCAATGCTTCCGGTACTGCCTGGTTAATGATCTTAAAATAACCGCCACCCGATAGTTTTTTAAACTTAACCAGCGCAAAATCTGGCTCAATGCCGGTTGTGTCGCAATCCATTACTAAACCAATTGTTCCTGTTGGTGCGATAACGGTAGTTTGGGCATTGCGGTAGCCAAATTTTTCGCCCATTTCAACTGCTTTATCCCAGGCATTGCAGGCTGCTGAAAGCAAATAGTCCGGGCATTGCCCCTGGTCAATCCCGGGAGGTTTAATTTCCAGGCCCTCGTAGTTTTCGGTAGAATTATAGGCCGCATAACGGTGGTTGCGCATCACGCGCTGCATGTGGCTTCTGTTTTCTTCGTAGCGTTTGAAAGTTCCCAGCTCGCGCGCCAACTCGGCTGAGGTGGCATAGGCGGTACCGGTCATAATCGCGGTAACAGCGCCGCCAATGGCGCGGGCTTTTTTGCTGTCGTACGGTATGCCGTTTAACATTAATGCCGACCCAAGGTTGGCATAGCCTAAACCAAGGGTGCGGTAATCATAAGATAACTGCGCCACTTCTTTTGATGGAAACTGCGCCATTAATACTGAGATTTCCAAAACGATGGTCCAAACGCGGCAGGTATGCTCAAATCCTTTTACATCAAACACACGGGTTTTGGGATCAAAAAAGTGAGCCAGGTTAATGGAGGCCAGGTTGCAGGCCGTATTATCCAAAAACATATATTCTGAACATGGATTTGATGCGTTGATACGCCCGCCTTCGGGACAGGTATGCCATTCGTTAATAGTGCTGTCAAATTGAACGCCGGGATCAGCGCAGGCCCAGGCTGCGAAAGCGATATCATCCCATAATTTTTGTGATGGCACCGATTTAATAGTTTTGCCCGACATGCGGCTGGTTAACTCCCAGGGGTTGCCGTCATTCAATGCCTTGAAGAAGCTATTTGGAATACGTACAGAGTTATTGGAATTTTGGCCAGATACCGTTTGGTAGGCCTCACCTTCATAATCGGACGAATAGCCGGCGGCTATTAATGCAGCCACCTTTTTCTCTTCCTCAACTTTCCAGTTGATAAAACTTTCAATTTCGGGATGGTCAAGATCGAGGCAAACCATTTTAGCCGCCCGGCGGGTAGTGCCACCTGATTTTATTGCGCCTGCCGCGCGGTCGCCGATCTTTAAGAACGACATCAGGCCGGATGAATAGCCACCGCCCGAAAGTTTTTCGCTCTCGCCCCTGATCTTCGAAAAGTTGGTACCAACACCCGATCCATATTTAAATATCCTGGCTTCGCGCACCCAAAGGTCCATCACACCGCCTTCGTTAACCAGGTCGTCCTCAACCGAAAGGATAAAGCAGGCATGGGGCTGCGGGCGTTCATAAGCCGAAGTTGATTTACTGAGCTGTTCGGTCACCGGGTCAACAAAATAATGTCCCTGTGGCTTGCCAGTGATATTGTATGAAGAATACAAACCTGTATTGAACCATTGCGGCGAGTTTGGCGCTGCCAGCTGCCCGGTAATGGTGTAAACTATTTCATCATAAAAAATGTCCGCGTCTTGCTGCGACGCGAAGTAACCATAGCGAACGCCCCAGTCTTTCCAGCAATCGGCCATCCGGTGGGCAACCTGTTTTATGCTTTTTTCGGACCCGGTTGAGCCGTCAGCCAGCGGCACGCCGGCTTTACGAAAATATTTTTGGGCGAGTATATCGGTAGCCACCTGCGACCATGTCGCTGGTACTTCCACATCGTTCATTTCAAATACAGCATCACCCGATGGATTGCGGATAACCGACGATCGCTTTTCATATTTGAAAAGGTCAAACACGTCAACTCCATCTTTGCTGAAATGCCTCTCAACTTTTAACCCTTTACCATTGAATTCTGTTGCTTTTTTTGTAATGATCTTTCCCATCCCAGTGTGTTTTAAATGTTACCCGCCCGTTAAAAAATCAATTAGGGGGTTTTTACTCAAATCTATTACAATGAAAAACAGCATTCAATTCAGAGTTTTCCACACCCTGTTAAGAATATGCCCTGCCATTATATCAAAACAGTCAATTTATTAATTTACAATGATTTAACCTTGTTGAAAACTAAAAAAACAGGTTTTTTTATGGAATATTGCAATTAAAATGGTATATCTTAAGCCAGACAAGGTGTGTGTTGCTGAATGGCATTTTTTGAAAAGTTGACGAATCTGACGGATTTAAATAATGGGGTCTTGCCTGTTGTCCCAGAAAAAAAGCACCTCTATGCGGTCATGAACTACTCTGTAAACAATGGAGGTATGTTTGGTTATTAAGCCCTTTCTTACGTTGTTCCCTTGATACGCCTTGAAAAGATATGGCTGCTGGGCGATTGTATCCAAAACCGCGTAGGTTCTATCTACAAATTCTTCAGCTGATTTGTCGCCCCATTTAAACTTAACGAGAAGGATTGTTGCTAAAAATGTATCTTTTGCTTTTGGGGTAAGTATTATTTCGAGTTTCATTTTTTAAGCAAGGCGCTTACTTCTTTTTTTACTTCCTCCAGTGAAATAAATTCGCCCCTGTTAGCCTGATCTATGGATTCATTGATCCCTAATTTAACTGATGCAGGCAGATCTTCCCACCAGTTTTCTTCCTTTTTTTTAAATAAAGCTTTAACCTGATTGATAAGACTTGTATCATCGGTACTTAATATCAATTTAGCTAATTCTATTTTTTCCGCCTGGATGTCCATAATAACAAACTTACAAATTAATTCAAAACCTTGCAATAGACTAAACGTGTATTAACCTGTTTTTGCTTTCCTTGCCTTCCAGACTCTTTTTCCAATTAGCTGTATCCGGCGATGCAGCTTTCGCCGCACCGCCTTCAACAACCGGGGTATATAAACTAGGGGTATTAAGTCAAGGGATCAAATCCGGCTCACTATACCGCTTTCAACACGCTTGCGGTACGACCAGAAAAACACTATCGGGAAAATAAAAAGATTAAATACGGTGTTGGTGATCAGGCCGCCGATTACCACGATGGCCAGCGGTTTTGAGGCTTCGGAGCCGATACCGTGCGACATAGCCGCTGGCATTAACCCTATCGCAGCCATCAGGGCGGTCATCACAACCGGGCGCAAACGGTCTTCGACGCCTGCCTTTATGGAAATTGCGAATGAGGTCCAGGAAGTACGGTGCCTTAATTCGGTGATATTGCTTTTGAATTTTGTAATTAATATCACCCCGTTCTGCACGCAAATACCAAATAGTGCAATAAAGCCAATACCTGCCGAAATATTAAAGTTTACGCCGGTTATCAGCAGGGCAAGTATCCCACCCATAATGGCGAAGGGCACATTATTAAGCACCAGCAGCGAGTCGCGGAAATTGCCGAACAGGATAAATAATATAAAAAAGATAATAAGCAAGCTGATAGGCACCACCTGGCTAAGCCGTTTGGTTGCGCGCTGCTGGTTTTCAAAATCACCGGCCCATTGCAGGGAATACCCTTTTGGCAGCTTAATTTGTTCATCAACTTTATCCTGCGCTTCCCTGATGGTACTACCCATGTCCCGGCCGCGGATGGAAAACTTAATGGCGCCATAACGCTGGTGATCATCACGGTATATCATGCTTATCCCGCTGATCTTTTTGATACTGGCGATTTCGCGGAGCGGAACCGTGTTGTTATTAAGCGTAGGCACGCGCAGGTCGCCTATGGCTTCTTCATTATCCCTGAAATCTTCGGGGTAGCGAATGCGGAGATCGAATTTACGTTCGCCTTCATATATCTGTGTTGCTGCTTTACCTCCGATGGCCATCTCTATCACCGCATTCGCGTCCGCGGCGGTAACGCCATATTGGGCCATTTCTTCCTGGTTCAGGTCGATCTGTAATTCGGGCTGCCCCATGTTATGAATAATACCCAGGTCTTCAATACCCTTAACCCCCTTTAAAATGCGGTAAATACTTTGCTCCCTGTTCTCTATATATTTATAATCATCGCCAAACATTTTTACCACGATGGAGCCTTTAACGCCGGAGACAGCTTCTTCAACGTTATCAGATATGGGCTGCGAAAAATTAAGGTCGATGCCGGGAATGTATTTTAACTTTTCCTGCATCCGGGCAATGAGTTCTTGTTTGGATTCTTTTCTTTTCCACTGGTCCTGCGGGTAAATATCCACATGGAACTCTATGTTGTAAAAACCGGTAGCATCGGTGCCGTCATTTGGCCGCCCGGTTTGCGACATTACCTGTTTTACTTCGTCAAAACTTAGGAAGATGCTACGCATTTCGTTAGCCAGCTTAACAGATTCTTTTAATGAAATACTCAGGGGGCCTGTAGCACGTACATAAATGGCGCCTTCATTTAGTTCAGGTAAAAATTCGGTACCTAAAAAGGTGAACGAGAACAAACTGAGCGCCAATGCGACAATGGCAATGGGGAAAACTAATTTGCGGTGTTTAAAGCATACCGAATAAAAACGCATGGCATTATGCGTTATAAAATGAACAAAAACATTGTGCCTTTCTTTAACGTCTTTGCGGAGCAGGACACTTGCCAGGGCGGGTACGAAAGTAAATGTGAGTATGACCGCACCCAATAAAGCAAAGCCCAGTGTCCATGCCAATGGCGAGAACATTTTACCTTCCACTTTCTCGAAACTGAAAATGGGCAATAAACCGGTTATGATGATCAGTTTGGCGAAGAATATCCCTTTACCGTTAACCAGGCAGGCCCGCTTGATCATCCCAAGCTTGCTCATTTTGTTAAAGGCCGGCATTCCCACTTCTCTTGCCCGGTGGTCGAGCACAACAAAAATTCCCTCAACCATTACCACGGCCCCGTCTATAATGATCCCAAAATCTATCGCACCCATTGATAAAAGGTTGGCCGACATGCCTTTCATCTTTAAGCAAATGAATGCGAATAACAATGAGAGAGGTATGATCAGCGATACGATCAGGGTAGTCCGCCAGTCGGCCATGAAAAGGAAAACAATGACCGTTACCAGGATTATGCCTTCGGTCATGTTATGCAGCACCGTATTGGTCGCAAAATTTACCAGGTCCTCCCGGTCATAAAAGGTTTTCAGCTTGACATCATCCGGCAAAATCTTATTGTTAAGTTCATTGATCTTTGTTTTCAGGTTTTTTATCACTACGCTGGGGTTTTCACCCTTGCGCATTACCACAATCCCTTCGATAACGTCAGGGTCTTTATCGCGGCCAACCTGGCCCAGCCTTGGTAAAGCTGATTCGGTAACCTCAGCTATGGTTTTTACAAAAATCGGCGTGCCTTTAATGTTATTAATAACAATGTTTTTGATCTCGCTGATGTTATTCAGTAACCCAATGCCCCTTACCACGTAAGCCTGCCCGGCCTGGTCAATTACATCGCCGCCAACGTTTACGTTACTTTTTGAAACGGCATCAAAAACCTGCAATGGCGTTACATTGTATTGAACAGCTTTTTCAGGATCAACCGTTATCTGGTAGGTTTTAACCTCGCCGCCAAAACTATTAACATCGGCAACACCGGGAACGGCGCGTATTTCGCGTTCAACTATCCAATCTTCAATTGTTTTTAATTCGCGGGTTGATTTTTTGTTGCTGGTTAATGTAAAACGGTAAATTTCCCCGGTAGGGCCGTAAGGCGGTTCAACAGACGGGTTTACGCCATCGGGTAGGTCGGCATCGGCAAGATGATTGTTAACCTGCAAACGGGCGAAAGCATAATCCACATCATCATCAAAAGTTATTTTTAGTACGGAAAGGCCAAAAAGTGAGGACGACCTGATACTGGTCTTTTTATCTGTGGGATTCATTGCGATCTCCAGCGGGCGGGTAACAAATTTCTCCACCTCTTCAGCACTTCTTCCGGGCCATTGCGAGATTATGGTAACTGAAGTGTTTGTAACATCCGGGAAAGCATCAATACTGATGGTTTTAAAACTAATATAACCGGCAACAGCAAGCAAAGCCGTCACAAAAAATATGAAAAACCTATTTTTTAAAGCGAAAGAAATAATATTTTTTATAAAGCGGTTCATATTTTTTATTTCGGATTTCGGATTTTCGATTTCGGATTTTTTTTATTTCGGATTTTCTATTTCGGAATTGTTTTTATTTGATAATTTAAGATTTGATCAAAATTTTAAATCCGAAATCGAAAATCCGAAATCCGAAATCATTCTTTTAATGATTCATACAGGTACACTTGCCTCGAGCCTACCACACAGTCGCCGGGCTTTAATCCTTTACTTATATAGGCCCGGTCTTCAACGGTTTTAGCAACCGTTACTGGCTGTATATGCACTTTAGCCCTGCCATCAACCACTATCGCATAATTTTTATCATTATCAAAAACAAGGGCATTTGAACTGATCTCCGGCAAATTCTCGCCCGATTTGGCTTTAATTAATACATTAGCAAACATCCCGGGCTTAAGTAAATTGCCCGGATTTTTGATAGTGATCCTGGCGTGCATTACCTTGTTATCAGGATCAAGCATGTTGTCAATCCGGTCTATTTTTCCGTCAAATGTTTTATCAGGGTACGATAGCGTAGTGATCTTAACCGGGTCGCCGGTTTGGATCTTCGAGATATCCGATTCATAAACATTAACCATCACATACACCGTCGACAGATCAGCGATTGTAAACAGGTTCTGGCTGTTATCGGCCCTTACCTGCGTATTGCTGGTCAGGTTTTTTTCGACTATGAATCCCGGTAAAGGCGACCTCACCTCATAGCCGTTTTCGTTGCTCTTGTTAATGGAAATTACCGCGCCGGCGCGCTTTCCTTCTGCCAGGGCTTTTTGATAGTCAGATTGTGCCTGTTCAAGGTCTTTTTGCGACGCCAGGCCACTTTTGTACATATCCTGTGTTGATGCCAATATGCGGTGGGTGTTGCTGATATCAGCTTCCGATGAAATGTAGTCTTTAGTATAAGCAGCCATTTCGGCGCTTTTTAAAACGGCAAGTGTTTGACCTTTTTGCACAATGTCGCCAAGTTGTACCTTTACATCCTGTGCCACACCGCTCACCAAAGGGAAAATTTTTACCATTTTAGTTTCATCGGGTGCTATGCTGCCTGTTAAGCTTATTTGCGATAAGGCGCTGGCCTCCTGCACCGTGTCAATGATCACGCTCTTCAGCAAACTATCGGTAACCTCAAACCTGGTATCTTTTTCCTGGCTTTCATCAGCGCGGCGGCAGCTTTGTAAGGCAAAACCTGCAATGAAAAGAACAGCTGCGATAGTTAATATTTTATATTTGTTGAACATGGCGGTTCCTGCTATTATTGATTAAAAAAAGGTGTTCCTGTCACATAGTTCAGTTGCTCGAGCGACGTAACACGGTTAAGTTCAAGCGTATTTAATTGTAAAGTATTGGTCTTATAGGAGTCGTAAAAATCAAGGAACTCCAGCATGCTGATATTATGTTTCTCATAGTTTTTAAAAACCTCCTGTATCAGATGGGTGAAATCCTGCTTAAACTGCGGATCGAAGCTATTCGACAATTTCTCTAGCCTTAACGCCCCTTTATAATTAGTGGCCAGCTCGCTTTCAACCTGGTCCTGCTGGCTTTGAAATTGCACTTTACTTTGGTCAATAGCTATCCTGGCTTGCTTAATGCCTCCCTGGTTGCGGTTAAAAAAGGGCAGGTCGAATGCTATGCCAGCGCCCAAAAAGTTTGTGCCGTAGCCTCCCAGTCTGTCGTAGTTCAATGAAAGTGAAAAATCAGGCACAGCAGTTGCCTTTTGCAGCTGCAGGTTCAGATTGCTATACTCAAGGTTTGTTTTAGCCAGTTTAAGATCATAGCGGTTGGCATAGGCGGAATCCACTAAGCGCGCATAAGGAATTCCTGCCACTACGTCTTTCCCATCAAGGCCGTAACTAAGCTGTGGTTCAATAAAGGTGTCGGGCCGGGTCTTTATAAGCAGCTTAAACTCGCTTTGTATGGTATCAATTCCCACCTGCAGGTTGTTATATTCAGCTTGCAGCGAATAGAGTTGCGATTGTATCCGCAACACCTCCTTTTCGGCAACATTCCCTTTTTTGTATTGTTCCCTGAAAGCGGTTAAAGTTTTGGATAAAGAACCTATCTCTTCATCATACACCTTTGCCGATTGCTCCTGGAAATAAATGCTGTAAAAATCATTTCTCAACGTAAATTTTAAAGTACGGAGCAGGTCGAAGAACTGGTATTTTGCCTGCACAACACTGATTTTGGCCAACTGGATGTTTTTATTGCGTTTCCCCGCAGTATTAAAAAGCTGCGATATGGAGAACGACTGTTCTTTGTAAGCCGGCCCGTCGACGGCGTTTTTCGCATAAATACCATTGGAAAAACTGAAGTCGGGATTAGTAAACAGGCGTGCGGTAATGATCTGGGCGCTGGCATTATCAATATTATAACGCTGAATAATGAGCTGGAGGTTGTTTTTTAAAAACTGGTCTTCAGCCCGCTTAACGGTTAGCTTAAGGGTATCACCAACCGCGCCTTGCGCATAAACAGATAATCCGGCGATCAAAAAGGCAAATTGAAGCAATAAAAAAATACGCACAAATTTTTCACACATAGGTTTACCTTGTGGTGCAAAATTATGGTGCCCGTATTAAAGCTAAATTAAAGTGGGATTAGAATGGGATTAGAATTTACGTTATAAACTGTACTTTTATAGTTGTACTTTCCAGCGGAACTGAATTTACCGTGATCGTTCCGTTAAAAAGACCGATGATCTTGCTGGTTACATAAAGGCCGATGCCATTGCCCTGGTAACTTTTTACGTTTGTGCCGCGATAAAACGATTCAAAAATCTTCCCGATTTCGTCCGGCATGATCCCTATACCCTGGTCTGTGATCTTTACAACAATGCTTTTATTGTCAGCGATAAGATCGCATTGAACCGGCTTATTTTCCGAAAATTTAAACGCATTGCCAATTATATTATTGAATGCAATGGTTAACAACGATTTATTGGCAAGTACCTGCAACTTCTCGTGGTCATCAGGCAAAGTCAAAACGTTGACATTAAACATCCCTTTACCCTGTTTTGCCGACCAGTAATCATTAAGCTCCCATATTAACTCATCAATCGCCACGGGTTTAAAGGCCGCCTGCGTATAGTTCATATCAACATTGGCCAGCTCAAGCAGGCTGGTAATGGTTTCGTTTAGCCTTTCGGCATCAGTTAATACCGAATGCAAAACCTGTTCGTATTCGGCATTGCTGCGCAGCTTATGCAAAGCGATCTCAATTTCGCCGATAATTGTTGTAATGGGCGTCCTTAACTCATGCGAGGCATTGATGACGAAGGTTTGCTGAAGCTCAAAAGCATTCTCCAGGTGTTCCAAAAGCTGGTTAAAATTGTGGGCCAGCGCGCTGATCTCGTCTTTGCCGGTTCCTTCGTCTACCCGCAAACTAAGATTACCTGCCCTTACCTGGCGCATTTGTTTAATTACTTTATCGATCGGTTCCAAAGCTTTTTGGGCAAACCAACGGCTGGTAATAAATAGCACAACCGTAACGCTTATAAGCAGTATGGCCATGCTTTCAATAAGGTCCTTTGTCCTTTTATTTCCCTGGTTATCAATGGCCGAAACCAATATTACAAAGTTCCCCTGGTTGTCGTAGTAGTAAATTCCCACGCTTTGCCTGCTCCCCTCCGCAAACTCCATTTTTTTATGTTTGCGTACTGCATCTATGACCGGGCTTGTCCAGAATTGATTCTTATCATTAATAAATGTAGCGGCGTTTTTGTCATCATAAAACCTAACCACTTCATTCGAAAGAGGCTTGAGGTAACGCTGTCTGACATGGCTTAAGGAGTCAGCTGAAATTTCGTCCGCTTCAAGATATAATTGTGCGGCAACATAAGCCCGGTAGGTCAGGTTATCATAAAAATTTGATTTTACAAGCGAATTAAAGGTAATACAGATCACAACCTGCACAATCAACAGCACAATTGCACTTATTGCGGTAAAATAAAGCGAAAGCCTGTTCTTTATTTTCATTCGTCGTCAATTGGGGTCCGATCGCCGTTTTTTATTTGTCATTTTTTAAAATATAGCCCATGCCTATCACCGTATGTATCAGCTTGTTTTTGAAGCCCTTTTCTATTTTATTACGCAAATAATTTACGTAAACATCAATAAAGTTTGTGCCGGTGTCAAAATCAATTTTCCACACCTGTTCGGCAATATACTCCCTGGATAAAACCTTGTTGGGGTGGCGCATAAATAGCTCCAGCAAAGCAAATTCTTTAGCGGTTAAAGTAATTTGGTTGCCTGCTCGTTCAGCGACACTGCTCCAGGTATCCAGTTTAAGATCACCGAAAATCAGGGTATGGTCTTCCGGTGCATTAACGCTTTGTCTTCTTAATAATGCTTCAATGCGGGCCAGCAACTCAACAAAGTGAAATGGTTTAACCAGGTAATCATCCGCCCCGGCCTTTAGGCCAGATACCTTGTTCTGTACCTGGTCAAGCGCGGTTAGCATTAATATGGGCGTTTTGGTATCGTTCAGCCGTATTTGCCGGCATAGTTCAATACCGTTAATGTCAGGCAGCATTACATCCAGTATCAGCAAATCAAAATCAGCAGTTTGTAACAGCCCTTTTGCAGCGGCGCCGTCTTTTGCAACCTTTAGTTTGTACCCATGTTCTTCAAGGCCCTTGCAAATAAAGGCGGAAACCTTTTGTTCATCTTCAACTAAACAGATATTGGCCATGAGAGCAAAGATGAGTAAAATTTGACCGGGATTAAACAGATTGGCCGGATTATCGGGATGGTCGTTTGCTAATCAGGCAAATCCATTAATCTGTTTAACGGCAAAGCCTTCTTAAAGTCCCAATAAAAACAAATAATAGGTGAAAAATCCCGGTTCCGCTGGTTAATCCGGGAAATCCAATAATCTGTTTAATCCCGGTTAAAATATCCGCTGTTGTATCACCGACATAAACCTATCTTTAAATTTTTCACTGATGGGAATGCGCTTGTCCGCTATAAAAATATGGTTGTCCTGTATTTTGTTAAGCTGTTTGGTATTCACAATATACGAGTTATGCACGCGTACAAAAGGGGATGCTAATTGCTCATCAATATCTTTTAAGCGCCGGTAGATCAGCATTTGCCCGGTCGTGCTTACCAGCCGTACATACTCCTTTTCGCCCTCAAAATATTGAATGTCTTCCAGCAATATTTTTCTGAGTTCCTTGCCCGATTTTACGAAAAAATACGCCTGGCCTGCATCCTGCGTTGGTTTATCATTAAAATCACGGCTGCTAAAATACGACTCTATCTTTTGCATTGCCGCCAGGAAACGTTTAAGTGTTATTGGCTTCAGCAGGTAGTCGATAGTTTCAAAAGAATAGCTTTCGGCGGCATATTCAGAGTAGGCCGTTGTGAAAACTATTTTTGTATCTTTTGATAGTAAACCTGCTAGTTCCATGCCGGTAAGCTGTGGCATGTTGATGTCTAAAAAAACGAAATCGGGCTTGTTTTCCTTTAAAAATGAGAGGGCTTCCAGGGCATCATAGCATTTGCCCAAAAGCTGCCATTGGGTGTTTTGGCGGATCAGTATCTCCAGCAGGTTTACCGCATTGGGTTCGTCGTCAACAATAATGCAGCTTAAACTCATATTAAAGGGACTTTTAAAAATGCTGTAAAAAAATTACCCGCAGTATCAACGCTCAGTTCAAACTTTTCCCCATATAAAAAGCACAGGCGTCTACGCAAATTTTCTATTCCAAATCCTTTGTGCCCAGCACTACCGGGCTTATCGTGTATCCGGTTCCTGGTTTGAAACAGCAGGTGGCCGTCCTGGTGCACCAGCGTTATTTCGATTTTATTTTCACTGCTCGATTTATCGATACCATGCTTAAAAATATTTTCAACAAAAGTCATCAGCAGCATTGGCGGAATACGCAGTTCAGTGTTGCAGTCCTTCAGGAAATTAAGCTCAATTTCATGCCTTATCCTGATCTTTTCCAGCGCGATGTAGTTTTCAATAAATTGTATTTCCGTGTATAACGAAACCTCATCCTTGGGGCTTTCATCCACAAAATAGCGCATAATATCCGACAGGCGCTCAATAAGCTTCGCAGTGCGCGGCGCTTCCCTATAGGCCTCGTAATAAATGTTATTCAATGTATTAAATAAAAAATGCGGCTGCACCTGCGATTTTAGCAGGTTCAATTCGGCCTGGCTTTTTTGCACCAATATTTTTTCGGATTGCTGTTTTAATTCAAAATAAGCCATGGCAATGCGGAAAATAAAGCTGAGCATATAGGTTAAAAACCCCGCCACTATAAAGTTAATGATAGACTCCAAAGTCATTTTCTCCTTCATAGTGGGGTAATAAAAATTATACAGTGCGGTAAGCAAATATCCCCGCGACAATCCCGCCGAAACTAAAAGTATGATGACACAAATAATATATGCCGATTTACGCCCTTGTTGGTATAACCGTGGAAACAGGAAACTGATATTCCCGTAAATAACAGTGGCATAAAACGATACGTTGACTACCGTATACGCCCCGGCATGTAAAAAGCCACCTTCGGGAAGGATAGAAAAAAAAAGTATAAAAAAAACGGCTATCCAAACCAGCCACTGAAGCCGGGTAATGGTTTTCATCCCGCTGATAAATTTCATGCTTAAATCTACAAAGCTTTTTGATTTCAAAAGCCTGTTTTCAATAACAAGGGAGATTTATTCAACAAACGCCACCAGTCACCGTGTTTTCGGTATTGATTTATTGACCAAATGGTTAAAAATAAACTACCGTTGGTTGAAATGATTTGCCTATCTAAACATTTACAACAAGTTTTATTCAATAAATTGTCAAACTTTATACTTAAAACTATTACAATGAAAAGAATATTTACAGCTGCATTTATTGCAGCGTTTTTACAGTTAACCGTTATAAGTTTAGTACATGCCCAGCTAACAGCCTTGCCTGATGCGGGCAATAAAAGGGCTACCGTTAGCGAACAGGTAGGCATTACCGATGTTACCATTCATTATAACCGCCCGCACGTAAGGGGCCGGGAAGGGCATATCTGGGGACAGCTAATTCCTGTTGGTTATGTCGACCAGGGATTTGGCACTTCAAAAGCCGCTCCCTGGCGCGCCGGTGCCAATGAAAACACGTGGATAGAGTTTTCGACTGATGTGATGATCGAAGGGCAGCCATTGCCCGCAGGCAAGTATGGTATTTTTGTGGCTTATGACCCCAATGAATGCACTTTGATCTTCTCAAAAAACTCCACCTCATGGGGAAGCTTCTTTTATCACCCGGAAGAAGATGCCCTGCGTGTAAAAGTAAAACCAGTTCCTGCGGATAAAAGCGTTGAATGGTTGAAATATGAGTTCGCGGATGAAACACCATCAAGCGCCGTAGTGCAGTTAGAATGGGAAAAATTGATCATTCCGTTTAAAATAAGCGTTGATGTAGTCGGCACGCAATTGGCCTCATTCAGAAGAGAATTACGCAGCGAAAAAGGCTTTACCTGGGAAAGCTGGGACCAGGCAGCATTATTCTGTGCGCAACATAAAACCAACCTCGACGAGGCATTATTGTGGACAGACCAGGCGGTGGACCCGAATTTTGGTGGCAGCCAGAGTTTCCAGGCCTGGAGCACTAAAGCTGCTGTGTTGGATAGCCTGGGCCGCAATGCCGAAGCTGAGGCAGCAATGAAAAAAGCTTTACCCCATGGCAGTTTAAACGAATTATACTTTTATGCGAGAGGGTTGACGAGGGAAAAAAAGGGCAAAGAAGCTTTTGAGGTATTTAAAATAAATTACGATAAACACCCTGATGAGTTTTTGACCAATGCAGGTATGGCAAGGGGATATTCGGCAATAGGCGAATATAAGAAGGCTTTACCCTATGCCGTAAAAGCGCAGGCACAGGCCACTGGCCAGTTCAATAAGGACACCATAGATAAAATGGTTAAAAACCTGCAGGACGGTAAGGATGTGAATTGACGTTAGAGATCACCAAGAAGTCCGAAAGTAAAAGGTCTTAGATAACAACTAATACTATCATACTTCCGCGCAATTACAAGCCGCCTCTTAATTGAGCCTTTTGCAGATACAGCAAAAGGCTGAATTTTTTTAATACCTTTACTGAAACGATAAAAACATATTTATGTATGGACGCTATCAAAGACCTGAGGCTAGCCGTTTTAATTGACGCTGATAACGTTCCCTATGCAAACGTTAAACAAATGTTCGAGGAAATTGCAAAATACGGCACCCCGACTTTTAAAAGGATCTACGCCGACTGGACAAAACAAACCGTTTCGGGCTGGAAAACCGTTCTGCTTGAAAATGCCATAACCCCGATACAGCAATACAGCTACTCAACCGGCAAAAACTCAAGCGACAGTGCCATGATCATTGACGCCATGGATATTTTATATTCAGGCAAGGTTGATGGGTTTTGTATTGTATCAAGCGATAGCGATTTTACCAGGCTTGCCATAAGGCTGCGCGAAGCCGGGATGAAAGTAATAGGCATTGGCGAGAAAAAAACGCTCATCCCTTTCATAACTGCCTGCGACAAATTCATTTATATTGAAATTTTAAAGGTTGAAGAAGCTGCAACTGATGAAGAACGAAAAACCAGGCCGGCAAAAAAACGGGGCGGACAAAAAGCTGCGCCGCTTGATAAAGTTGGCCAGGAACTGGTGAGACTGCTGAAAGACAGTATTGCCGACATTGCTGATGAAAACGGCTGGGCCCATTTAGGCAATTTAGGCTCGCAAATACTAAAGAAGAAGCCCGACTTCGACTCCCGGAATTATGGCTACCCCAAAATGCTCCCGCTTATAAAAAGTTTAAACAAATTCGAATTTGATGAAAGGGAATCGGGGCGGGGGAACATAAAGCACGTTTATGTGAAGATAAAATAGGGTTTTTACCCTGCTCGTTCAAAAATATCCCTTTTTTCCATAGTACTATTTTGCCGTTCATCCGACTATTGGCAAATTGTATTTACATGAACCGAAATCACACCATTTACCGGTTGATAATTTGTATTATATGGTTATTATTTTTCAGGAATCAGTGCGGCCAATCCGGTGTGCATTTATAGAACTATCTTTATTAAGGGGTTTGAGTTTTTAATAAATGGATTATGTATAAGATATGTATTTTTCTTATAATCTTATTTCCACTTGGCTGTTTTGCACAAGTTACCATCTCAGGCAGGGTTTTAAACCAGGCGGATACAAAACCGATAGCCGGTGCCAGTATTTTTTTAAATAATACTTCTGTCGGCAATGAAACACGAAATGACGGCACTTTTACTTTAGCTAATGTAAAACCAGGTAAATATGAATTAATTGTATCAATAATTGGCTTTGAAACTTATAGCCAAACCATAACTGTAAACGATAGCAAGATAGCTTTAGGCGATATTGAAATATTGCCTAAACAACTTGTTTTAAATGAAGTTATCGTAAAGGCCACGCGTACAACAGATGTTAACCGGCAAAAATATTTGTTGTGGTTTAAAGATGAATTTTTAGGAACCTCCAACCTTGCACTGGACTGTAAAATAGTAAATCCGGAAGTACTCTTTTTGCATTTTGATGAGGAACAAAATATACTCACTGCTTCATCGTCTGGTTTTTTATTGATTGAAAACCCTGATTTGGGATATAAAATCAAATATCTGCTTAAACATTTTTCATTGAACCTTAGCGACCGGAACGCCATCCGGGTGCAGTTTGAGGGATCTGTTTTATTTGAAAATATGACCGGAACGGTTTCAAAGGAACAACGCTGGCAAAAGAGGCGACTGGATGTCTACCAAAATTCTTCAATGCATTTTCTTCGTGCGGCGCTCGATGATAAAATGGAAAAAGAAGGATTCACGGCGTCTCCATTAGACGTGATACCTAATCCACAGCGTCCACCGGATAATTTAATTAATGCTAAAATCATTTTCTTTAAAGATTTTAAAAGTAGAACTAACGACTACCATGACTCCCTTTCGTTTTGGGAAAAGAAAGAAGCAGTACCTAAAATGATTAAAAACAACAACGTTCAACTATTAAGTAAAGATGATATTATAAAACCGACCGATCAGAAAGGCATATATGCACTCTTCTCCGGAAATAATAACGGAGGTATCAAGGTCACTTATAATAAATATCATCAACGTTTTAATGATGAAAGCACTCGTTTGGATTTTAGAAAAACATACGTTTTATTTGACAACAATGGAATAATTATTGATCCGGACGGCCTTGCAATAACCGGGGCCTGGGGTCGAAACAGGGTTGCCGAGCTGTTGCCTGTTGATTATGAACCTCAGCGCGATATGAATAAGCCGGATGCAACCGCCGCCCAATCAGGTCCGTTAAAAGATGATTTAATAAAACTAAAGACTGCATCAGACAGTTCAATGCTCAAATTTCCTGTTGAGAAGCCCTATTTGCAACTTGACAAACCTTATTATGCATTAGGCGATACAATTTGGTTTAAAGCCTATCTGCTGAACGATTATTTAATACCTTCTGATAAAAGCCGGATCCTTAATATAGACATAGCCAACGACAGTAATAAAGTCATCAAACAATATAGGATTCCGGTAGAGGGCGGCCTTGCCTGGGGAAACCTAAGCCTTGATGAAAAAGAGGGGTTTACTGCCGGTACATATACTATACGCGCCTATACTAACTGGATGCTCAATTTTGGGAATGATTGTTTTTTTTATAAAAGCATTTACATCAGCGGTTCAAACGAAAATAATTTGTTGGTAAATACCCTGTTTAGTTCATCTGCTATTAAAGGCGCTAATGTACTATCCGCAAAGTTGCTATTTAGCGATATGAACAACACACCTTTTTCGGTCGCCACCCTGCGCTTAGATGTATTGAACGGGAACAAGCGTTTATATAGGCAAAAACTGCAAACCGGCGTAGATGGCTCATTGGACATAAATTTTAACATCCCAGAAAAATCTGCGGGCCTGACTATTATCGCCGAAAATGAGCAAAAGAATAAAAAAGCTATTATCCCGGTCAATTTAAACCGCCCTGAAAATACAGATGTCCAGTTTTTGCCGGAAGGCGGTAGCCTGGTAGCCGGTTTACCGGCGCATGTTGGTTTTAAAGCTATTGGCGAAAATGGAAAGGGAATCGATATTTCCGGTATTATTATTGATCATAACCAACGCGAGGTCGCCCGATTTCAATCGCTGCATAATGGCATAGGTAGTTTTGATCTTGCTGTTGAAGATGGAGAACACTACACCGCAAAAGTGACTTTACCCGGAGGGTTAATAAAAGAATATCCATTACCAACCGCCAAAAACACTGGCATGGTTTTGAGTGTCAAAAACCCAATGGAAAGCGATTCTTTGAGCGTTTCTGTTGCTGCTACAAATGACGTAGTTCGAGCAGAAAATAGTTATTATTTGATTGGAAAAGCAAGAGGTGTTGTTTGCTATGCCGCCATCTTCAACTTTCGCGAAAGCAATGCCATAACCAGGGAAATCGCAAAAAGTTTATTTCCGACAGGGATAGCACATTTTACAATAATGACCGCAAGCAGGCAACCCTTAAGTGAGCGGTTGATTTATATTGATCACCACGATAACCTCAATATTCAATTTAAAACCGATAAACCAGCTTACAGTTCAAGGGACAGCGTAAGCTTGCAAATAAGCGTAAAGGATAATGACGGTAATCCTGTTTCAGGTAATTTTTCACTTGCCGTTACCGATGATACACAGGTTAAAACAGATTCTTTAAACAGCGAAAACATTATTACCAGGATACTGCTGACATCCGATTTAAAAGGGTATGTCGAAGAACCCGGTTATTATTTAATCCCAAAAACAGCCGAAGCCTGGCAAGCCCTCGATAACCTGCTGCTTACCCAGGGCTGGGTCGGGTACGACTGGGGGCAGGTTTTCAACCCGCCTGCTTTTGCCTTCCGGCCCGAGCATGAATTGGTTGTAAACGGCAATGTTTTAAATGTTTTTAATAAACCGGTGAAAGGGACAAATGTGCTTTTGTTTTCAAAATCGCCTGCTATATTAATGGATACCATTACAGATCAAAACGGCAAATTTGTTTTTGATCGTTTTCCGAGGGTAGACACGCCAATATTTGTGCTGAAAGCCGTTAACAAAAACGGAAAAAGCTTCAATGTCCGTATCAATGTCGATGAAATAAAGCCGCCTGATTTCATAAAACCTGCCGGCCAGGTATTGATGCCCTGGTACGTAAACAGCGATAGCACTTTGCTTAATTACGCCAAAACCCACGCGTTATTAAAGCAGCAGGAAAACTTTCCGATGGGCGGCCATATACTAAAAGAAGTTAAAATAAAGGCAAAGAAAACTGTACAGGGTTCACAAAATTTGAACGGCCCCGGTGAAGCCGATATAATATTGGACGAAAAAGATATGGAAGCAGCAGGTAAAAAAACCTTGCTGCAATTGCTGCAGGAAAATGTTAAGGGTTTCAGGGAAGGTGTTTTTCACAGCGGGTTTAGTTTGACGGCAGCTGAGGACATGTTTTTGTCCGCGTACGTAACTGATCTTTTTTCTTCATCAAGCTGGTATTTTATCGGTGGCAAACCTATGAAACTGATTGTTGACGGAATGTCAGTCTCTAAAGCTATCTCACACCCAACCCCTGCTGTTAATGCCAGTTTTTTTGACATGCGGGATTATCTTAAGAGTCATTCAGCTGAAGATGTAAAAGGTATAGAAATAATCCACACGGCCGGATACGCCGCTGCATACCTTTCACGGTTCGACCCCGGCGATGTGATAATCCGCGCAATGTCTTATACACCACCGATAGATATCAGCGCTTCGGATATTGCCTTCGTAGAAATCACTACGCGCGGTGGGCACGGCCCGGTAGTTGACTTTACCCCCGGGATGTACTTATATAAACCGTTACCCTTCAGCTTGCCAAAACAATTTTACAGCCCACGATATACTGCTAAGAACAAGGATACAGCTTTTAAAGATTACCGCTCCATCATATTCTGGGCGCCAAATGTGCTGACAGATAAAGATGGGAAAGCCACCGTATCATTTTTTGCGGCTGATAAAAAGGGCACTTATACGGTTATTGTCGAGGGTATGGATGGTAATGGCGCTGTAGGGAGCACAAGATCAAAAATAAATATTAACGGCAAGTAGTTTTATTTGCTTGCAGAATACACCTTTTGCAACCTATCCTCTTGTGGTTGTTCCTGTATATTTTCCAACGGCTGATCCTGTGCCTCCAGTGCTGATTTTCTCCTGCTCTTGCGGCTAGGCCTGTAAAGAAAATAACGGGTGACAAGGTAAAGCGCATAAACAATAAAAGGGGCCGCCAAAATGTCTACAGTATAATGAACATGCTGTACCATCAGCAAGAAAGCTACAGCAATAACGGCAAGCGCTGCAATCAGCTTATCTGTTTTCCTGTTAAGGCATAAAACTATTAAAGTCAGTGTAGCGGTATGCCCCGAAAAAAACAAGTCTTTTGTAATAAGGGCATGCCCGTAAAAAACATTAGTAATCGGATCGGTTAAAGGGATAAATCCTATAGGCGGGGCCAGCGGGACCAGGATGATGCAGGTAAACCTTGCGATGGAAACGAATATTAACGTCCAGCAATAAATAATATAAATGGAAGGATTGTATACTGCCCTTATCAGGGCAAACAATATCATGCCCCAGATAATCGCAAAAATTAATACAGAAACATTATGGGGCGGGATCTGGGCTAACACCTGGTCATGCAGTACTACGCCTCTCCTTTTTTCGATATAACCAAAGAAATACGGCATGATAAAAACAACGAGCAGCATGCTGACGGTACCAATTATCAGCCGTTGACGCTTAAATGAGGAGCTCCAGGTTTCTTTCCAGGTATCCTTTATTGAAGAAATGCGTATATCGCTCAAAGTATTAAATTAACGTTGCAAAAGTAATAATACAAAAATCATTAAGAAATCTTTAATTGATTATTAAATAATCTGCGTGTAAAATAATAATATAACAAATGCAACTTTATTGCATTTTTGCTATATTTGCCCGGTGAAAGTGAAAAAACATTCTTCGGGACTTGATAACGTCGGTATGACCGCTTCAATATTATGTGCCATTCATTGTGCCATCGTACCGATATTAATTACCAGTTTACCTTTGTTTGGTCTTGGCTTTTTAGCCAATCCCTTGCTTGAATGGGGTATGATAACCCTGGCTGTGTTTATTGGTTTTTACGCTATTGGCATTTCCTACGTCCGAACCCATCATAAGCGGCTGCCGATGTTATTACTTATTTCCGGGTTCCTGGTCATTATCGCCGGGCATTTATTTATCACCGGCTGGTACGAAGCAATTATAGTGCCGGTTGGCGGTTTACTTATTGCCACCGCGCATTTCTTTAACTTCAGGTATACAGGCATGTGCGCTAACGGCCACAACATGTTTGATTTAAAGCATGTGCATTCCGACAAAAACCAACCTTTTTCAACTATTCCCGGCAGTGTCGCGTCCCACACAAATTGACCCTTAGCTTTAAAGAACAAAATTCGACTCCCGATTGCTGTCGGGATGACTTCCAGGTTACGACTTTTGGCTCAACACCGGCCACCCTGGTTGTTTTATCGACTAATTATTATGGAGCGAGGGGTTGATCCATTATTCCAAGCAATTCTGTTAATTCATTCACTTTGTCTGATGAGCCCAAATGTTCATAGGCGCTGATCAGGTTGCGTATCACCCGTTTAATAATGTCTGTATTTGAGCAGGGCTCGTAAAACTGTTTGTCAAATTTCAGGTTAAGTTGTTTCAGAAACATATCCACATCCCGCCGCCCGAAAATAAAACCTTTATTAAAAGCATTAATGTAAAACAAGATGCCGCCCTCAAACTCACTTTGCATGCTTTCGTCAAGATATGCCAAAATAAAATGCTGAGGCAGGTTTACGCCGTAAACCGGGATGTCTAATTTTTGCGCAATGATCGAATAAATAATGGCCAGGGATATCTGGTTGCCCTTTTTAGTTTCGAGCACCTGGCTTATATAACTGTTCTGCGGGTCCTGGTGATTGGAGGTATTGCCGCCAAAGCCATAAATATTATAAAAAACATGATTAATGAGTTTAACCTGCTCCGCGGGGCTTGCCTCGTTCATCATTTGTATCCAGATGTCGCGTTTTATGGCTTCTACCTGGTTAATCACTTTTTGTTCGTCAAGATCAGGGTACTGGTAACGATTAACGATGAGTATGCCCTGCAGCAGGTCGAAAGCGCCGCTTTGGTGCCAAAGTTGCAGGTCCTTTTTTAGCGTGCCGAACTGGATCTCATGCACAAGGCCCGCGATTCTTTCCTGCTGGATTGGGTCAAATGCTTCTTCCCAGGCCATTTCTAAATATTCTATAGCCTCACTGCCGAATGAGAGCAATTTTTGATGCACATGCTCAAATATCTCCCCGTCCGGGTCGTCCAGTAGCCTGATCAATGAGTTTACTTCTGTTGGATTTATCATACGCTGTACTGCTAAAATACTAAACCTTTCATATTTTTACAACCATGTTTAATTTTAGGTTCGCGAAAGACTACCTGTGGCACCGTTTTAAGGCAAAAAGCAGGCACGGCATACATTCGCCATTTGTCTATCGCCTGGTCGACAAAGTATTTTACGATTTTGAAGCCAAAAAAGTATATACAGCAATTGAAGGCCATCGCGAACAGCTATTTAATGACAATAGAATTATAACCGTTACCGACCTGGGTGCCGGTTCGCATTTGAATAACAACCGCCGCAAAAAAATAAGCGATATAGCCCATAACGCCCTGAAGCCCCCCAAACTGGCCCAATTACTGTACCGTTTGGCCGCCGATCTGCAGCCCCGTAACATTATTGAATTAGGCACCTGCCTGGGCATAACCACACTCTATTTGCAAAATGCCGCCCCCAATGCTAAAGTTTATACCCTTGAAGGCTGTCCCGAAACAGCGGGAGTTGCAAAAGAAACATTTGCTAAAGCCGGTATTAATGATGTGGATTTGATAACAGGTAACTTTGACAATACACTGCCGGATGTGATCAAAAACTTAAAGCAAGTTGATTTTGTTTTTGTAGATGGCAACCATCAAAAAGATGCTACCCTGAAATATTTTGAATGGTGTTTACCAAAGGTGCATGAGGATACTTTACTCATTTTTGACGATATTTACTGGAGCGAAGGGATGAAAGAAGCCTGGAACGAGATAAAAGCACACCCCAAAGTTACTGTTACCGTTGACTTGTTTTGGATAGGGCTGGTGTTTTTTAAAAGCGGCCGGGTGAAGGAGCATTTTTTGGTGAGGGTCTGAACCACTGATTAAACAGATTAAACGATTTCACTGATTTTTAAGCGGTTTAATGAAATCTGTAATCCGTAGATGCCCACTGAACAAAAAATCCGACATCGAAATTCCGTCCCGATAGCTATCGGGATCCGAAATAAAAATCACTCTTTCTTAAAATCGTACGGATCACGCTCCACGAAATCAGCTACTTTAACGCGTACGCCTTTAACCGAGCCATTTTGGACAATGAACGGGAAAACCGCCTTACCTAGTACCGGGTCGCTGAATGTTACATAAAAGCGGTTGCCGCCCAGGGGCTGTAAATGGGCAAACATACGGGGATGGTGCTCAAAGCGCGCCTCAAGGTCGTTAGTTTCACCCTGCGTTATCTCCAATTTTCCATATAGGTCATTCACATATTTGCCGGTATAGTTAGCCAGGGGTAGCGCAGGTACAGGGTTCAGGGCTACCGAATCGCGGCGGCGTTTATCGGCCCCGTTATCGATAGTTTCATTGGTCTTAAAATTTGCGAGGGAAATATCACTGTAATTATGGTAAGGCAATTTAAAATAAGCATCCATAATTTCCCATCGCAGCGCGTCAAAAAAATCATTTTGGTCTGTATTGGTCAATACAATAATGCCCAGGTGCTCTTGCGGCACCAATGTAACCGATGTTAAATAACCGCTTACCCCGCCATCGTGCATTACCAGCCGGTGGTTGGCATAATCCTGTATAAACCAGCCCAGGCCGTAAAGCTCAAAATTGTTTTCGCCATTTAAATGATGCACGCTGCCCACAATGTCCTGTGGTTCGCGGGTCGCTTTAATAGCCGCCAACGGGATCACCTGCCTTTGGCCAACCTTGCCATCGTTTAGCAAGGCGAGCACCCACTTACTCATATCATTAACCGACGAACAAATGGCCCCTGCTGGTGCAAGCCCGTCGATCTGTGCATACGGGATAGCTGATAGCCTGCCGTCAATAAGCGTGTGCGGAACGGTACGGTCATATGATTTCCCGATATCCGCGGTAAGCGCCAATGTATTGATCATGCCAAGCGGGGCAAAAATGTTTTCTTTGAGGTACACCTCCCATGGTTTGCCGGTCACTACCGGGATGATCTGCCCGGCGGTTAAAAAAGCGGCGTTGGTATAGCCCCATTTGGTGCGGAAGGGATAAACAGCTTTAATTTCACCCAGCTTCTTAATAATTTCTTCGCGGGTAAGGTTGGTATTATAAAAAGTAAAATCGCCCTGGAATGTTTGAAAGCCAAGCCGGTGGCAGAGCAAGTCGCGCACGGTTGCCATTTCCTCGGCCTGTTTATTTTCCAGCCTAAACTTTGGCAGATATTTGGTCACCTTATCATCCAGCGAAAGCTTATTTTCGGCCTGCAGCATGGCAAGCGCGGTAGCGGTAAAAGCTTTGGTATTGCTGCCGATCATAAACAGGGTGTTTATATCAACATTCCCGGGCTGATTTAACTCTTTAATACCGTAGGCCTTCATCAGTACGATCTTATTATCTTTGACAATGCAAACGGCAGCCCCCGGTATGCGCCAGTTGGTCATCGCCTTGTTGATATAATATTCCAGGCTGTCTTTAACAAATTTACTTCTGTCAATATGCTGCGCTTTGGAAATCGTCGCACAGCAAAAGAAGATAACGAGCGCGAGAAGTATTTTTTTCATTACACGTATTTTTTAAAGACTTTAAAGTGCTAATTTAACGCAAAATTTAGCTAAGCATTATTTTTTTACACCATAAAGCGACATATTGATGAATTTTAAATTTTACAAAACGGGACTAATGTCCCTTGCATTTTTCCTTTTGCTGTTTTCACAGCAGGCAGTAAAGGGCCAGTTTGCAAAGACCCACTGGGCTACGGATGGCTACCAGTATTACCGTGTACAGGGAACACAAATAGTTGAACTGGATACCCGCGACTCTGCAAAAAAAACGGTTGTGGTAACTACGGAGATGATCACTCCACCGGGACAACAGGCGCTATCTATCGCCAACTTTTTCATTTCGGACGATGGATCGAAGGTGCTGATCTTTACCAACACCAAAAGGGTTTGGCGTTACAACACCCGTGGCGACTATTGGGTATATGACCTCACGGCAAAAACTTTAAAGCAACTAGGCAAGGACCGTCCTGCATCATCGTTGATGTTTGCAAAGCTATCACCCGACGGCACAAAAGCCGGGTACGTGAGCGAACACAATGTTTTTGTTGAAGACCTGGCAACAGGCGCTGAGAAGCAATTAACATTTGACGGCACTAAAAAACTCATCAACGGCACGTTCGACTGGGTGTACGAGGAAGAATTTGATTGCAGGGATGGTTTCCGCTGGTCGCCTGACAGCCGGGCAATCGCTTTCTGGCAGATTGATGCGAATAAGATCAAGAATTACTTTATGCTAAACACTACCGACTCCATTTATCCATTTGTCGTACCCGTGGAATACCCCGTCGCCGGCGAGGATCCAAGCTCGTGCAAGCTGGGCGTGGTTGATGTCAGTACCGCCAAAATCACCTGGATGGATATCCCTGGTGATGCAGTACAGCATTATATACCGCGGATGGAATGGGCCAATAATTCGAACCAGCTAATCTTGCAGCAACTGAACCGTGCGCAAAACGACAGCAGGTTATTCCTGGCGAATGTCTCAAATGGTACTACAGCCTTGATACACGACGAGCAGGCTACCGCGTGGATAGATGCAGGCGATGGCCGCGATCCTATTGGCTGGAACTGGGTTAACAAAGGAAAGGATTTTATATGGATGAGCGAAAAAGACGGCTGGCGGCACATGTATAAGATTGACAGGGATGGCAAGGAAACACTGATCACCAAAGGTGATTATGATGTAATTGGCCTCACCCTTATTGACGATGCAGGTGGGTACATTTATTTTATGGCTTCGCCCGGTAATGCCACACAGGAATATTTATACCGCGTTAAAATTAACGGCGGCAAAACCGAAAAGGTAACTCCAGCCGATGAACCCGGAACACATAGCTATGAAATTTCGCCGAACGGTAAGATTGGGCTGCACACCTTCTCGAACATTTATACGCCTTATCAAAATGAAGTGGTCAGTCTGCCCGATCATAAACATATCAGTGGGCAAACTATAAAATTAAATACCGCTGCCAAAGTCAAACCAGAGTTTTTCAAAGTAAAAACAGTGGATGGTGTTGAAATGGACGGCTGGATGGTCAAGCCGACCAATTTCGATTCCACCAAAAAATACCCGATCGTATTTTATGTTTACAGCGAACCAGCCGGCGCTACGGTAACTGACCGCTACGGCGCGAGCCGCAATGGCGAATATGTGGGCAGCATGGCTGACGATGGTTATATTTATGTGTCGTTAGATAATCGCGGAACGCCAGCCCCGAAAGGCGCCGCCTGGCGCAAAGCCATCTATAAAAACATCGGGCTGGTAAACATCCAGGACCAGGCAATGGGCGCAAAGGAAATATTAAAATGGCCGTTTGTTGATACAAGCCGCGTAGCAGTATGGGGCTGGAGCGGCGGAGGCTCATGTACACTGAACCTGATGTTCCAGCACCCGGAGATCTACAAAACAGGCATTTCTGTGGCGGCTGTAGGGTGGGAGTTAAGCTACGATAACATTTACCAGGAGCGTTATATGGGTGTCCCTATAGATGATGCAAGCCGCGAGGTATTTATAAAAGGCTCGCCGGTTACTTATGCAAAAAATTTACGGGGTAATTTACTATATGTACACGGCACGGGTGATGATAACGTCCATTACCGTAATGCCGAATTACTGATCAATGAGCTGGTCAAATATAACCGGCAATTCCAGTTGATGTCGTTCCCGAACCGTACGCATGGCATATTTGAAGGGCCTGGCACTTCGACGTTTTTGCGCACTTTATATACCAATTACTTAAAAACGCATTGCCCGCCGGGACCAAGATAACGGACTATTTGAATATGAATATTGAATGCCGGATTTTGAATGGCGGAGTGATCAGGTCGCTGCCTCTTTCAAAATCCGGCATTCGGTGTTTAGTATTGTTAGTTGACATTAAAACAAATTTCTATATATTTGTGTAAATAAACTTAGTGTATGTTTTACACTAAGTAAAAAGCAGATCAATGGATACCACGATAAAGCCGATAAACATTCATAGAACAACCCTCCGCATTGCGGTAGGCAGCTTGTTTTTTATGGCCGGTTTGTGCTTTGCCAGCTGGGCGTCACGTATTGCCACGGTGCAGCAAACCATGGGGCTTTCGGACGCGGCTTTGGGGGCTGTTTTGTTTTCATTACCTATAGGACTAATGTTATCGTTGCCTTTTTCGGGGTGGATAATTACGAAAGTGGGGAGTAAACGCGTGTTGCTTGGCGCTATATTGTTTTATGGCATCGCGCTGATGAGCCTGGGCCTGGCCCAAAATACATTTCAGCTGGTCATCTGCTTGGCATGCTATGGTTTCGCGGGCAACGCTGTAAATATTTCGGTAAACACGCAAGCCGTAGCTGCCGAGGGCCTGCACGACAAACCCATAATGGCCTCGTTTCATGGTCTATGGAGCCTGGCAGGATTTACCGGCGCTGGCATAGGTACTTTTATGATCGGCAGAAGGATCGATCCATTTCACCACTTCATCATCATTTTTGGTATATTATTAGCGGGCGTCATTTTCGCATCAAGATATTTGTATGACGATCATGATACTGCTAAGAATTCGACGGCAATTCCATTATCTGTTCGTGAAAGGTTAAGGCTCGTAATCCCATTATTGACTCTCGGCAGTATAGCTTTTTCCTCGATGATCTGCGAAGGGGCCATGTTCGACTGGAGTGTTATCTATTTTAAAAAAGTGATTGTTGCTCCTATTGCTTTACAGGGGGCCGGCTTTACCGCGTTTATGTTTACCATGGCCGGCGGCCGCTTTATCGCCGATTTTTTCGCACACAGGTTCGGCTTAAAACGCACCTTGCAAGTAAGCGGGACTTTAACTACAACCGGCCTGCTCATTGCCGTTATCTTCCCTTATCTCTACACCGCAATTGCAGGTTTAATGCTGGTTGGCGCGGGGGTATCATCAGTAGTGCCGATGGTTTATAGCGCTGCCGGAAGATCAAAAACAATGTCGCCAGGTGTTGCGCTGGCAGCGGTATCAACCATTGGTTTTGTAGGCTTTTTGATCGGTCCGCCCATCATTGGTTTTATCGCCGGCCTGGCAACTTTAAGGGCATCATTTATTTTCATTGCCCTTATGGGGACGAGTGTTATAATTTTATCTTCCAGGGCGAAGTTGTGAGTTAGTGATTGGAGATTAGAGATTAGTGCCTTAACAGTCCCAAAGAAAAAGGAATAGAAGGAAAGACATTTCCTACCAACCTCTGATCTCTAACCTCTAATCACTATTTCGACTTTTTTCCCCATATTGCATCTATAAACCAGGATTGTGGATAATAAACTAAAGCTATTAAAACTGAAGCGCGCTGAGGCCCATTTAGGGGGCGGTAAGGCGCGAATCGAAAGTCAGCATAAAAAGGGGAAACTTACCGCCCGCGAACGTTTGCATTTTTTGATGGATGAAGGCTCATTCCAGGAGATCGGGATGCTGGTGGCCCATCGGTCTACTGATTTTGGGATGGAAAATGAAAAATATCCCGGCGATGGGGTAGTAACGGGCTATGGCACCATAAATGGCCGCCTGGTATATGTTTTCTCGCAGGATTTTACTGTTTTTGGCGGGTCGCTGTCAGAAACACATGCCGAAAAGATCTGTAAAATAATGGACCTCGCCATGAAAAACGGTGCGCCTGTTGTAGGCTTAAATGATTCAGGCGGCGCGCGTATACAGGAAGGCGTGGTATCGCTGGGCGGGTATGCTGATATATTTTACCGCAATACCCTGGCATCGGGCGTGGTTCCTCAAATATCCGCTATTATGGGGCCCTGCGCGGGTGGTGCCGTGTATTCACCCGCTATAACCGATTTTATTTTGATGGTTGAAAACACTTCTTACATGTTTGTTACCGGGCCGAATGTTGTTAAAACCGTTACCCACGAAGTAGTCACTTCCGAAGAGTTAGGCGGGGCAACCACCCATGCGACTAAATCGGGTGTTACACATTTTGCCTGCGCCAATGAGATAGAAGCGATCCAAAATGTAAAAAAATTATTGAGCTATATGCCGCAAAACTGCGAGGATACTGCGCCGGCCTTGCCCTATGAAATTAAAAATGAATTGCGGGCTGAGCTGGATACGATCATGCCGGAAAACGCATCACAACCTTACGATATAAGGGAAGTGATAGATCATGTGATCGATACCGGGTCGTTTTTAGAGGTACATAAAGATTTCGCCGAAAACATTGTGGTAGGCTTTGCGCGGCTTGCAGGCCGCAGCATTGGCATTGTAGCTAACCAGCCTGCTTTTTTGGCGGGTGTGCTTGATATAAATTCATCTACCAAAGGCGCACGTTTTGTAAGGTTTTGCGATAGTTTTAATATTCCCCTGCTGGTTTTTGAGGATGTACCAGGGTTTTTGCCCGGCACCGACCAGGAATGGAACGCTATCATCACCAACGGCGCCAAATTGCTTTATGCATTTTGCGAGGCAACGGTTCCCCGCATTACGGTGATCACCCGCAAGGCTTACGGCGGCGCGTATGATGTCATGAACTCCAAACATATCGGCGCAGATATGAACTATGCCTGGCCATCGGCAGAGATCGCAGTAATGGGTGCAAAAGGCGCGGCAGAAATTATTTTTAAAAGAGAGATCAATGCCGCCGAAGATAAGGAAGCCAAATGGAAGGAAATGGAATTGAAGTATTCGGATATCTTCGCCAACCCTTACCGCGCTGCCGAACGGGGCTTTATTGATGAAGTGATAGAGCCCTCAGAAACCCGGATTAAACTTATCCATGCATTTAAAATGCTCGAAAATAAAGTGGTGAATAACCCAAGGAAAAAGCATGGGAATATCCCGTTATGATTTCGGATTTACGATTTTCGACTTCGGATTTAAGGCACTTTAATATAAAAATCATCGTTCCTCGGTAATGAAAAATGAATGGGTAATTCAGTAAATTAAAAATGCAAATAAATAAATCCGAAATCGAACGTCCGAAATCCGAAATCGAACAAATAACCCCCGAGCTAACCTGGCGATTACGCCGGGATGTACTTTATCCTAACCAAAAGCTTTTTGAAATGGAGATGGACGAGGACACCTATGGCATTCATTTCGGGGCTTTCATCGAGGTTAAACTTGCCGGGGTAGTTTCCCTCTTTCAAAAGGGGACTGATTTTCAATTCCGTAAACTGGCTGTTGACCCAACGCTGCAAAATATGGGCATCGGCAGTAATTTGTTGCAGTATATTACAGACTATGCAATAGAAAACGGCGGCACAAGGATATGGTGCAACGCAAGGCTCACGGCTATCGGATTTTATTTAAAAGCGGATTTCCTGCAAACAAGCATTCTGTATTCAAAAAACGGGTACGACTACGAGGTTATGGAAAAAGCGCTGCGACCAACTGTTAAATAAGCAGCAAAAAAGCCGCCCTGATCAAGCAGGCCGGCTCCAATAAACTAAACTGATCTTTGAAAAAAAATTACTCAATGCAAAGGAACGGACAACAAATAAACTTGATGTTAAGGCAATAATAAATCATTTGGGTACAATGATTAGAGGTTAGAGATTGGAGGTTAGTTTTACTTGATATTCCAATTTGTCCGAACTATAAAACACTAATCGCTTCTTTCTCCACTTACCACTAACCTCTAATTAACTAATCTCTAATATCCATCTTATCATTATATTTGCGTCCTTTAATAAATAAAAATGGCTAAAAAGAAATCTGATGCCCCAAAGCATGTTACTGTGGTAACTGACACCTCCTTATCGTTTTTCGAAAAATATATCAATAACCCTTCGCCCACCGGTTTTGAGTGGAAAGGCCAGCAATTATGGCTCGATTATTTAAAACCTTATATTGATGAGCACTATGTAGATAACTATGGCACAGCCGTAGGTATCATCAATAAAAAAGCCGCATACAAGGTTGTAATTGAGGCACATGCTGATGAGATCTCCTGGTTCGTAAATTATATTACCAGCGACGGGCTTATTTATGTTATCCGTAATGGTGGTTCCGACCACCAAATCGCCCCGTCAAAAAGGGTGGATATTCACACGGATAAAGGCGTTGTGAAGGCCGTTTTTGGCTGGCCCGCTATCCATACCCGTACGGCCGGCGAAAAAGAAGAAGCCCCCACCCTTAAAAATATTTTCCTTGATTGTGGCTGCACCACAAAAGAAGAGGTTGAGAAACTGGGTATCCATGTAGGCTGTGTGATCACTTACGAGGACGAATTTATGGTGCTCAATAATCGCTACTACGTAGGGCGCGCCCTGGATAACCGTGCGGGTGGCTTTATGATCGCTGAAGTAGCGCGCCTGCTAAAAGAAAATAAAGTTAAGCTGCCATTTGGCTTGTATATAGTAAATGCGGTGCAGGAAGAGATAGGCTTACGCGGCGCCGAAATGATAGCGCATCACATCAAACCCAATGTTGCTATCGTTACAGATGTGACGCACGATACCCAAACACCGATGATCAGCAAGATCACACAGGGTGATTTGGCCTGCGGCAAAGGGCCAGTTATATCTTATGCTCCGGCTGTGCAAAACAACTTGAATAAATTGCTGATAGAATCGGCGGAGAAAGCAAAGATCCCTTTTCAACGCCAGGCCTCGTCACGCTCAACCGGTACTGATACCGATGCATTTGCTTATTCAAATGACGGCGTGCCATCGGCATTGATCTCGCTGCCCCTGCGCTATATGCATACCACGGTTGAGATGATACATAAAGAGGATGTGGATAACGTGATCCGCCTGATCTATGAAACTTTGTTAAACATTAAGAACGGACAGGATTTCAGGTACATTAAATGATATCTTAAATTGACAAAAACATTTTAGGACAATATCCATTTATTACCATAAATAAAGTTCAAACACTGATTATATCGCCCCTGAGATTATATGAAACCTACTCTATTGATATTGGCCGCAGGTATGGCCAGCCGCTATGGCAGCATGAAACAAGTTGACGGTTTTGGCCCGCATGGCGAAACAATTATTGATTATTCTATTTACGATGCCATTAAAGCAGGCTTTGGTAAAATAAGCTTTATAATCCGCGAGGAATTTGCCGAGCCATTTAAGGCTATTTTCGAGCCAAAGCTGAACGGGCGCGTTGAGACCGATTATATCTTTCAAAGCTACGATCTTAAACCCTTTGGTATTGATAAAACCATTGAGCGAGCAAAACCCTGGGGCACTGCCCATGCCGTACTATCTGCCCGCAACCAGGTGCATGAGCCTTTTTGTGTGATCAATGCCGACGATTTTTATGGGTACGATGCCTTTGATAAAATGGCAAAATTTTTAAACACCGAAGTTGCCGACGACAAATTTTCTATTATAGGTTACCAGGTACACAAAACACTGTCTGAATATGGCACCGTATCACGCGGTGTGTGTGAGGTTGATGATAAAGGAAATATGGTCGAGATCCATGAGCGGCTGAAAGTTTATTTTACGAAAGACGGGGGCGTGGTTTACGAAGAAGATGGTAAAGAACACCCCCTGGCGCCGGATACCCCGGTTTCAATGAATTTTTGGGGGTTTACGCCCGCCGTATTTAAATTGACAGAGCCACTGTTTAAAGCCTTTGTTGCAGCCAACGAAGATAATCCCAAAGCGGAATTTTTTATTCCTCTAATTGGTGACGAACTTATTAAAAGCGGCGAAGCATCCTTTAAAGTTATCCCAACCGATGCGCAATGGTTTGGCGTTACTTATAAAGAAGATAAACCTATTGTGCAGAAATGTATATCGGACCTGGTGGCAAATGGGGTGTACCCGGAGAATTTGTGGCCGAAATAATAGTCTTTTAATATTCATGAAATCCTGCTTTGAGCGGGATTTTTTGTTTTAAGATATTTTCATCCAATTTCCACGTCCTGCGATTGCCCCCGGGATTTTATCCGGCTTATAACTTATGTATTTTTCAAACCAATGGAAGGTTATTGCTGTTGTCTTCTTAATTCACTCATCCTTGGCATCAAATGCAATTAGAAATCTTAGGAAACACTGAAAGTGTCAGCAAAAAAGGCAACGTTTTGATCTTAAAAACTAAAGAAGCTGAAGCGCGCGTATGGGTTTATAGTCAAACCATCATAAGGATAAGTATCAGCAAAGAGCATGGCGCGGATACTTCTTTTGCTGTTATTCAAAAACCGTCCAAAAAATTGGATTATACTGAATCAGCGGAAGAGATAGTCGTAACGACATCAGCCTTAAAACTAAAAATCACCAAATCACCGCTACGCTTTGGCTTTTATACTTCGGATGGGAAGATTTTAAGCGAAGATGATGCCCGCTTTGGCGTAAACTGGCAGGGAGCAAGAGTAATCAATTATCGCAAACTATATCCGGATGAAAAGTTTATCGGCCTGGGCGAAAAAACCGGTAACCTTAACCGGCGCGGAAGCTCGTATGTAAACTGGAATACCGATGCTGCCTTGCATGACGTTAATACCGACCCTCTATATAAAACTTTCCCCTTCTTCATCGGCCTGCACAGCGGGTTAACTTATGGGCTGTTTTTTGATAATACCCATAAGAGCTATTTTGATTTTGGCGCTACCACCGACGATACCATGAGTTGGTTTGGCGCCGACGGCGGGGATATGAACTATTATTTTTTTGGTGCGCAAAGTGTGGCGCAGATCATCGAAGATTATACCTGGCTAACCGGCCGCATGGAAATGCCGCCTTTGTGGAGCCTGGGTTACCAGCAATGCCGGTGGAGCTATGCAAGCGCAGCCGAAGTGCTGGACATTGCCGAAAATTTCAGGAAAGATAAAATCCCGGCAGATGTGATCTATTGTGATATAGATTACATGGACGGGTACAAAATATTCACCTGGAATAAAGAAACATTTCCTGATCCGAAAGGGATGATAGATAAATTGAAGGCAATGAATTTCCACCTGGTAACAATTGTTGATCCCGGCATCAAGATCGAGCCCGGCTATAAACAATATGACGAAGGCGTAGCCAATAATTATTTTGCCACTTACCCCAACGGCGAAAAATTTACCGGCAGCGTATGGCCGGGCCGCTGTCATTTCCCTGATTTTTTTGACGATGATGTGCGTAAATGGTGGGGCGCCGCCTTCACCGCCCTAACCGAACCGGGTGTTGAAGGTTTTTGGAATGATATGAATGAGCCCGCCGCGTGGGGACAGGATATTCCCTGGCTGGTAACGTTTGGCGATCATTATATGCCCGAAATACGGAATGCCTACGGGATGCAAATGGCACGCGCCACTTACGAGGGCGCCAGGAAGATATTGGGCAACAAACGGCCCTTTGTATTAACCCGTGCGGCCTATGCGGGCACACAGCGTTATTCGTCGGTATGGACGGGAGATAACTCCGCTTACGACGCCCACATGCTGCTTGGGCAGCGGATGGTAAACAGTTTGGGCATAACGGGCATGAGTTTCACCGGCGTGGACATTGGAGGCTTTACAGGCGACCCAACGCCCGAGCTGATGGTGCGATGGAACTCATTGGGGTTATATACACCAATGTTTCGCAATCACGCCATGCTGGGCACTAAAATGCGTGAGCCCTGGTGCTGGGGCAAAGAAAACGAGGCCATCATCAAAAAAGATATTGAGCAGCGTTACCGTTTGCTGCCTTACATTTATTCCAGCTATTACCAGTCGCACCAAACGGGCATGCCGCTCAGCCGTACCCTGGCGATAAACTACACGCAGGATGAACGTGTTTTTGATGTAAAATATCAAAATCAGTTTTTATTCGGCGATGCCATATTGGTTGCGCCCGTTGAAAGCACCCGGTTTACAGAAGACGTTTACCTGCCCCACGGCGAATGGTACCGCTTAAGCACCGGCGAAAAGTTTGAAGGCGTCAAAGTTATCACTGCCGATGCCCCGCTAACCGACTTGCCAGTATTCATCAAAGCCGGCGCAATTATCCCTATGCAAAACGTGATACAAAGCACCAATGAAAAGGGGGATGGCATTTTGGAAATTAATGTATGGTACGGTAGGGAAGCTAACCGCTTTGTTTATTATGAAGATGATGGTTCATCGTACGATTATCAAAAAGGGGTTTACTATAAACGGGAGATTAGTTTTTATCCGGTAAAAAGGCAAATTGAGCTGTCAATGGTTGAGGGTTCATTTACATCAAAATACGATAGGATAAAATTGGTATTGCATGGGTTTAGGGCCGCCATCAAAAGGTTAAAGGTTAACGGCAAAACGTCGATTTCAGCTCATAATGCGCTAACTTTTGCTAATGGTAACCGGGTGATTATAGTGACTTTTTAGCCAAGCGCCGTTACGAGTGGTAAAATTCGGGAAACGTTGAAGATAGAATGACATTAATTTGACTATTATGTCATTGCGAGGAGGAACGACGAAGCAATCTCCTCGCCATGCTCGCCCGTTACCTGCCAGCAACGAGATTGCCACGCTTCGCTCGCAATGACAAAAGGGGTTTATAGCTGTTATTTAAACACAACATGGGTGGTGCTATTTCCAAAAAAAACCCCGGCTACCTAAATAACCGGGGTTTTCTATCTATAATCTCTCAGGAGATTGGGAACTTATTTTACTTCTTCAAAGTCAACATCAGTAACTGTGTCGGCGTTGCCTTCAGCGTGACCGCCTTGTGCACCGGGGCCGCCGTCACCTGGCTGGCCTTGTGCACCGGCATCGCCGGTTGCTTTGTACATCTCTTCTGATGCTGCATTCCATGCTGTGCTTAATTCAGCCTGGGCTGTGTCAATATCAGTGAAATTTTTAGCGGCATAAGCTTCTTTCAGTTTCTTTAGGCCGTCTTCGATAGGGGCTTTTTTATCAGCTGAAATTTTGTCGCCATATTCCTTCAATTGCTTTTCGGTCGAGAAGATCAGGGCGTCAGCGGCATTAAGTTTTTCAACTTCCTCTTTTGCCTTTTTGTCAGATTCGGCATTTGCTTCTGCTTCATCCTTCATCTTCTTGATGTCAGCATCAGTTAAGCCCGACGAAGCTTCGATACGGATCTTCTGCTCTTTACCGGTTGCTTTATCCTTTGCAGATACGTTCAGTATACCGTTGGCATCAATATCAAAAGTTACTTCAACCTGTGGCACGCCGCGTGGTGCAGGTGGTAAGCCATCCAGGTGGAAACGGCCAATGGTACGGTTTGCCGAAGCAATGGGGCGTTCCCCCTGCAAAATATGTATCTCTACTGAAGGCTGGTTATCAGATGCGGTAGAGAATGTCTCCGATTTTTTTGTCGGGATTGTTGTATTCGCTTCTATCAGCCTTGTCATCACACCACCCATCGTTTCAATACCTAATGAAAGCGGGGTAACATCCAGCAGCAACACGTCCTTAACTTCACCGGTCAATACACCGCCTTGTATGGCAGCGCCTATAGCTACCACTTCATCGGGGTTTACACCTTTTGAAGGCGCTTTGCCGAAGAATTTTTCAACAGCTTCCTGTATGGCAGGGATACGGGTTGAACCGCCCACCAATATGATCTCATCGATCTGCGAAGTGGTGTAACCGGCATTTTTCAATGCAGTTTTACATGGTTCAATGGTACGTTTTATCAGGCTGTCGGCCAGTTGCTCAAATTTAGCACGGGTTAAAGTTTTAACCAGGTGCTTTGGCACACCGTCAGAAGCTGTAACATACGGTAAGTTAATTTCAGTCTGTGCTGAGCTTGATAACTCGATCTTAGCTTTTTCAGCCGATTCTTTTAAACGTTGCAAAGCCATTGGGTCCTTACGCAGGTCAACACCTTCATCGTTTTTGAATTCGTCAGCCATCCAGTCGATAATTACCTGGTCAAAGTCGTCACCGCCAAGGTGGGTATCACCATCGGTTGATTTTACTTCAAACACGCCATCACCTAAGTCAAGGATAGATACGTCATGCGTACCGCCACCGCAGTCGAACACGGCGATCTTCATATCCTTGTGCGCTTTATCCAGGCCGTAAGCCAGGGCAGCAGCAGTAGGTTCGTTGATTATACGGCGTACCTTTAAGCCTGCAATTTCGCCGGCTTCTTTGGTAGCCTGGCGTTGTGCATCGTTAAAATAAGCCGGTACAGTAATAACCGCTTCGGTTACTTCAGTACCTAAGAAATCTTCAGCAGTTTTCTTCATTTTCTGAAGGATCATTGCCGAAATTTCCTGCGGGGTATATTTGCGGTCGCCAATTTCAACACGCGGGGTGTTGTTATCGCCTTTAACCACTTTGTATGGTACGCGGGCTGCTTCTTTGGTAACCTCGTTAAACTGGTTGCCCATAAAGCGTTTTATTGAATAAATAGTTCTTGTTGGGTTGGTGATAGCCTGGCGCTTTGCCGGGTCACCAACTTTACGCTCGCCGTCGTTAACAAAAGCCACTACCGACGGCGTAGTACGTTTTCCCTCGCTGTTAGCAATAACTACGGGCTCATTACCTTCCATTACGGCAACGCATGAGTTAGTTGTTCCTAAGTCGATTCCAATTATTTTAGCCATATTGATTATATTTTTCTTTGATTGATTGTTTTATTATAACCTATTTAACAAGGCTTGTGCCATAGATGGATTTGGCAGATTTTTTTAAGGTGAAAGGCCAAAGGTGAAAGGTGAAGGGTATTAATTAGTCAGTAAGTGTATAAAAACGGTGACAGGTTGGCAGGAAAATTGAGGTTGTGTGAACGCTGATATGTGAAGTATCTGATGTCCATTCCGTTTTCTTATCTTTAGTGCTTTATTCAGTTGAAGAAGTGCTGTTTCTATAAAATGCCATTACTTTAGGCCGGACTAAAAATTCAACAACAATCTGACAAGTGACCACAAAAGTGACAATAAATTGAAAAGATTAACGCCATTTGAATTTATAGCGAAAGCTACTGCTAAACATGGCGACAAATATGACTATTCCCAAATTACACATGTATATGCTTCAGAAAAAGTAACCATAATTTGCAAAGAGCATAATTACGAATTCCAACAACAACCAGGCAAACATTTAAAAGGAGCTGGATGTATTTTATGCAGTGGAACAAAGAAAAAGACTACAAATGAATTTATTCAAAAAGCAAAAGAAGTTCATGGCGAAAAATACACCTATGATAAGGTAAATTATCTTAATCAAAACACAAAGGTTATTATTACCTGTCGTGTTCACGGGGATTTTGAACAAACTCCGAAAATTCATTTAAAAAAATTTGGCTGTAGCAGATGCAGTGAAAAAGCAAAAAAAACCACAAATGAATTTATTCAAAAGGCAAAAGAAGTTCATAAAGAAAAATACACATACGACAAGACTGAGTATATTAACGGTGAATCTAAATTAACGATTACTTGTAATGAACACGGCGATTTTTTACAAACACCAGAAGCTCATTTACAAGGAAAAGGGTGTCCCAAATGCGGTGGCACCCAAAAACTAACGAAAGATGATTTCATAAAAAGAGCAAACGAAATTCACAATCATAAATACAATTATGATAAAGTCAATTATGTAAATAACCGTACTAAAGTAGTTATTGGCTGTCAGGTTCACGGATATTTTGAACAAATTCCAAAAACTCATTTGGAGAGCAGTGGATGTCCTGAATGCTCACGGTCTTCCCCAAAGAAATTGAGTAGTGAAGAATTTATAGAGAAAGCAAAAAAGGTTCATGGGGATGAATACGATTATGATAATGTAATTTACGTTCATTCAAAATCAAAGGTAAATATAACTTGTCGTTCTCATGGTGATTTTAAACAAGTACCAAATAATCACTTACAAGGACAAGGTTGCCCATTGTGTACAGGTTCAGAAAAGTTGACGACAGAAAAATTTATTGAAGAAGCAAGGCAGATTCATGGCGATCGATACGATTACAGCAAAGTAAGCTACATTAACAGAAGTACAAGAGTAATTATCACTTGTCCTTTTCATGGAGATTTTTTACAAGCCCCAAGCTATCACCTACAAAACCAAGGATGTAGGAATTGCAGGATTTCAATGGGAGAATTAAAAATCCAGAATCATTTAAAAAGAGAGAATATTTTGTTTGAAGAACAATACACTTTTGTTGATTGCATTGATAAAAGACTTCTTCCCTTTGATTTTGCTATATTCATTAATGATAAGATTGGATTAATTGAATATCAAGGAGTACAGCACTATGAGGAAGTTAATTTTGGCGGGAAAGATATTCAATTGGAAAACCGTAAAAAGCGAGATGAAATTAAAGCATCATATGCCAAAACAAAAGGAACTCCTCTATTATTAATTTCACACCTTGAGTTCGATGAAATTGAGAAAGCAATTGAGAAATTTATAGAGGAAAATTTTAGCAACCCTCTTGTAAAATAAAGGAATTACTCTTCAAGGCACATCTCAACAACTTCCGTTAACGCAACCAACGCTTCATCAACAGTTGCACCGTCAGCATGACATGCTTTAAACATGGGGCAGGAAACAATATAAATACCGTCCTCATCAATTTCAACAACTACCGGAAAATGATATGTTTTCATTTAAAATCCTTTATTAACAAATTTAGCACTAATTTTTCGTTTCAATACAGACTCCAATGTTTTCTTGCTTTCAGTATTAAAAAAACATTAGATAAAAGCCCTATTTTTGTATCTAATCCGAACGATTCACTATACTTGTAAAAAAACAACCGCCTCTGCAACTCAACCTCCCAAAAAGGCAAACCACTTTGCCTGGAATTTTATAACATTAGCCACCATACCCGGCTAAATCTTCAATCCAAAAATTGAACAAGTTTTTTATTGTTATTAAAATCCAAAAATCAAATGTTTTTTATCGAATCTGAACGGTTACGGATGATACCGCTAACCAATGAATTATTGCAATTATGCGATGCCAACCGCGCGGCAATGGAGCTGGCGGTAGGCCTGAATATTTCAGCCATGCAGATCGACCCGTTTTACAAGAACGAAGTTGACGACGCCATGATCAATTTCTGGCTGCCAAAAACGCTGGAGCATCCTGAGGCTTATATGTGGTACACCAGCTGGGAAATAATATTAAAAAGCAGCAATACCAGCATAGGCGGCATTGGCTTTGCCGGCGAACCCAATGAAAAAGGCGAAGCAGAAACAGGTTATATGATTGACCAGCAGCATCAAAATAAAGGCTACGCAACTGAAGCCCTGCAATTACTATCTGGCTGGGCGCTGGCACAGGAAAAGGTTAAGGCCGTAATTGTGCATACCTATGAGGATAATATGGCATCAAAAAAGTTATTGATGAAATGTGGCTTTGAAGAAGTGGCGAAAGATGAATCCGGATTGATGACTTTCAGGCGGGAAAGACCCTGACCTAATAAACGATCACGTCATTGCGATGAACGAAGCAATCTCTACGCATGCTAATCAACGGACCCGCGTCTCTCGGTTACCTGTCAGCCGCACGCCGGATTGCCATGCACTCCGGTTCATGACTGCTTGTTGCAGAGATTGCTTCGTTCCTTACAGCAATGACGGGTACTGGGGTAACAAAAACGCCCCACTCAAATGAGCGGGGCGTTTTTGATATCTGAAGTGAAAATTATTTATTCGCCTTTTTCAGCGTTTTCTTCGTGTTCAGCTGATGCTGTTGGTCCTTCGGGAGCTTCTGTTTCAGCAGCAGGTGTTTCTTCAGCAACTGGATCTTCAACAACCGGGGCTTCTGCTACGGCAGTTTCAGCAACGGGAGTTTCTTCAGCAACTGCCTCTTCAACAACAGGGGCTTCTGCTACTGGTTCTTCAACAACCGGCGCTTCAGCTTCGGGGGTTTCAACAACCGGTGCAACTTCAACAACTTCTTCTTTAGCGGCAGGGGCAGCTTTTGCTGCGGGAGCAGCAGCCTTAGCCTTCGATCCGCCACGACGACGTGTTGATTTCTTTTCAGCTTTACCGGTATCAGTACCGTAAACAGTATTATAATCCACTAACTCAATCAGGGCCATTTCAGCGTTATCGCCCATACGGTTTTCCATCTTAATGATGCGGGTATAGCCACCGGGACGGCTTGCTATTTTTTCGGCAATTTCGCGGAACAGGATAGTCACCGCGTCTTTGTCCTGTAAATAACTAAATACTATACGGCGTGAGTGGGTGGTATCACTTTTTGCTTTGGTCAGTATGGGTTCTACATATACGCGTAAAGCTTTTGCTTTAGCCAGGGTAGTAGTAATGCGCTTGTGTAATATAAGCGATGTGGCCATGTTACCCAGCATCGCCTTGCGGTGGCTGTCGGTACGGCCTAAATGGTTAACTTTTTTTCCGTGTCTCATTGTTTTTAATTTATTTCACGTGCATACCGTTGGGCGGCAATTTGTCAAGCCCTCGGAATTATGCCAATGTTAGATTTGAGTATTGAGATGTGAGATATGAGATTTTTTGTTCTGTCTCATATCTCAATACTCATATCTCACATCTTATTCTTCGTCTAACTTAAACTTGGCCAGGTTCATACCAAAAGATAATCCTTTTGATTTAACCAGGTCCTGTATTTCGGTTAGTGATTTTTTACCAAAGTTCCTGAACTTAAGCATATCTGCAACGTCGTACGAAACTAAGTCGGCCAGGCTGCGGATGTCGGCAGCTTTAAGGCAGTTTAGTGCGCGTACTGAAAGGTCAAGGTCAACCAGTTCAGTTTTAAGGATCTTCCGCATGTGCAAAATTTCCTCGTCAACTTCTTTGGTTTCTTCCTTAGCCTGTGCTTCAAGCATCATGTTCTCATCGCTGAACAGCATAAAGTGCTGGATCAATATCTTTGCAGCTTCTTTAAGCGCGTCTTCAGGATGTATCGAACCATCGGTAGTAATATCCAGCACTAATTTTTCATAGTCTGTTTTTTGTTCTACACGATAGTTTTCAATAGTATATTTTACGTTTTTGATAGGCGTGTAGATCGAGTCTATCGCTATTACACCTACATTAGCGTCAGGATTTTTATTTTCTTCGCTTGCCACGTAACCACGACCCTTACTAACAGTAAGCTCGATCTCCAGGGTTACCGATGAATCCATGTTGCAGATAACAAGGTCAGGATTCAAAACAGTAAAGTTATTGGAGAACTTAGTGATATCGCCAGCATTGAAAGCATCCTGGCCATTAATGATCACAAATACTTTTTCGTTGTCGCCTGATTCACCTGTTTTCTTAAACCGTACTTGTTTTAAGTTTAATATGATCTCGGTAACGTCTTCAACAACCCCTTTGATGGTTGAAAACTCATGCATCACTCCTGAAAAACGTACGGAAGTAATCGCATAACCTTCGAGTGATGAAAGTAAGATACGACGCAGGGCATTACCAATGGTTACACCGAAGCCTGGTTCTAATGGACGAAACTCAAACGTGCCATCAAAATCAGTTGATTTCTGCATGATAACCTTGTCTGGTTTTTGAAATGCTAAAATTGCCATTTATATCCTTTATTTATTTGTTAATAGATTTGAGATGTGAGATATGAGATATGAGACTTTTGTTATGTCCCCTACCTCTGCTCCTATCTAAAATCTCATATTGATTAAATTCTTGAATTAGATGCGCGATCTGTCTCAAATCTCACATCTCAAATCTCATATCTTATTTAGAGTACAACTCGACGATCAGGTTTTCCTTGATATTTTCAGGGATCTCATCGCGGTTTGGATAGTTAAGGAATTTGCCTGTTAAATTGGCAGCATCCCACTGTAACCAGCTGTACTTATTGATTTTTCTTCCGGCTACTGCATGTGTAATAGCCTCAAGCGTTTTTGATTTTTCGCGAACCGCAATAACATCTCCGGCTTTTAATGTATACGAAGCAATATTTACTACTTCGCCATTAACGGTGATATGCTTGTGGCCAACTAATTGGCGTGCGCCTGAACGTGTTGGTGAGATACCTAAACGGTAAACCGCATTATCTAAACGGGCTTCTAAAAATTTAAGTAAGTTTTCGCCGGTAATCCCTTCTTTTGCCGAAGCACGGTGGAACAAGTTTTCGAACTGGCGTTCCAATACACCGTAAGTGTATTTAACTTTTTGTTTTTCCATCAGCTGGGTCGAATACTCTGACTGCTTTCCTCTTCTTTTGGAAGCGCCATGCATACCCGGTGGATAATTTTTTCTTTCAAGCGCTTTATCCGGACCGAAGATCGGTTCGCGGAAACGGCGCGCAATTTTGGATTTTGGTCCTGTGTATCTTGCCATTATTTGTTGCTTTTAAAGTATCATTCAGCCCGCAGCTGATGAATCTTAGCTTTAAAAAATCTGTTAATTAAACTCTTCTTCGTTTTGAAGGACGGCATCCATTATGCGGAAGCGGTGTAATGTCCTTTATCGTAGTTACCTCGATGCCTGCAGTTTGCAGAGTACGGATAGCCGACTCGCGACCTGCGCCCGGGCCTTTTACAAATACTTCAACCTTGCGCAAACCAAGGTCATAAGCAACTTTACCGCAATCTGCAGCGGCCTGGCCGGCAGCATAAGGGGTATTCTTTTTTGAGCCCTTGAAACCCATTTTACCGGCAGAAGACCAAGAAATTGCCTGGCCTGATTTGTTGGTAAGGGTTAGGATAATGTTGTTAAAAGTTGCGTTGATATGTGCCTCGCCATAAGGCTCAACAATTACAACACGCTTTTTGGTTACTTTTTTAGCTTTAGCCATTTTTTTATTGAGGTTTGAGATATGAGATTTGAGATGTGAGATTTTAGTTTCTCATTTCAAATACACAGTATCCTATTTTTATTAATCCGGATGTCAGATCAGATATGGCTCTCATATCTCATATCTCACATCTAATATCTATTTACTACTTAGTAGCCTTCTTTTTGTTAGCAACTGTCTTACGTTTTCCTTTACGGGTACGTGAGTTGTTTTTAGTGCGCTGGCCACGCAAAGGCAAGCCCTTACGATGACGGGTACCACGGTAGCAGCCAATATCCATTAAACGCTTAATGTTGAGCTGAACTTCTGAACGCAGGGAACCTTCAACCTTTATCTGGTCGTTAATTATACCGCGGATGGCATTTAACTGCTCATCATTCCAGTCCTGTACTTTTGTATCGAAATCAATACCGGCTTCAGTCAAAATTCTTTGAGCTGTTGAGCGCCCGATCCCGTAAATGTAAGTAAGTCCGATCTCTCCTCTTTTATTCTTTGGTAAATCAATACCTGATATCCTGGCCATATTTTTTATTTGTTTTAAATAACGACCGAACGGCGGGCCACCGTTGTACGAACCGTTATAGTATTTTTAATTATCCCTGACGTTGTTTAAATTTCGGGTTCTTTTTGTTGATCACATAAAGTTTCCCGTTGCGGCGGATGATCTTGCAATCAACACTGCGTTTTTTAATGGATGCTCTAACTTTCATCGCTTTATTATTTATATCTGTAGGTTATTCTGCCTTTTGTTAAATCGTATGGACTCATTTCCAATTTCACCCTGTCGCCGGGCAGAATTTTTATGTAGTGCATCCGCATTTTACCGGATATGTGCGCAATAATTTCGTGACCATTTTCCAATTCAACCCTGAACATCGCGTTTGATAATGCTTCCTTAATCGTTCCGTCTTGTTCAATAGAGGCTTGTTTGGCCATATTTTTTTTTAGATTTGAGATATGAGATGTTAGATTTGAGATTTTTTCATTTCTCTTTTCCGTTGATCTGACATCTTTGTTTCTGTTCTTTTGTAGTAAATTCAGATCATCAAAGCCTGTCTCACTTCTCAAATCTCACATCTACTGTCTATTACTGCTTAATTATCCGCCCTAAAACCGGGATGCAAAATTAATAAAATTATTTTAACTTTTATTTATTTCTTTTAAAACATTATCTACGTATGAAAATGTAGAAAGTATATCCGGTTTACCCTTGCAAATTGCCACCGTATGTTCATAATGGGCTGATGGTTTACCATCAATGGTTGACACTGTCCAGCCATCGTCCCAAAACTTAACCCGCGCTTTCCCGGCATTTATCATCGGCTCAATCGCTATCACCATTCCTTCTTCCAGCTTAACACCCGACCCCCGTTTACCATAGTTCGGTACTTCGGGTTTCTCGTGCAAAGCTAATCCAACGCCGTGCCCCACCAATTCTTTCACAACACCAAATCCATGCTTCTCGGCGTGCTCCTGTACGGCGTAACCTATATCACCAATCCTCATCCCGGCTACCGCTTTTTCAACGCCCAGGTCAAGGCATTCCATTGTAACACGCATTAAGGTTTTCACGGTGCTGCTAACTTCGCCAATGGCAAAGGTGTAAGCCGAGTCGCCGATATATTTATTTAAGATAACCCCGCAATCCACCGAAACAAGGTCGCCCTCAACTAACACCCGTTGCCCGGGGAAACCGTGTACAACCTGGTCGTTCATGGATATGCACAGCGAATAGGGGAAACCGTGATAGTTTAAAAATGCAGGCACCCCGCCATGATCACGGATAAAGGTTTCAGCAAGTTTATTTAATTCAATAGTTTTAACACCGGGGCCTATAACTTTTGCGATCTCTCCAAGTGTTTTGGAAACAAGTACAGAACTTTCTCTTATGAGTTCTATCTCTTCGACAGACTTATAATTGATCTTTGACATGCTGATCAGATAACAGGCTGGCCTGTTCCGCCTGCCGGAATTGCCGTACGCCCTTTAATTCTTCCGGTTTTCATCAAACCATCATAATGGCGCATCAATAAATGGCTTTCAATCTGCTGTAAGGTATCTAAAACAACACCCACCAGGATGATCAGTGAAGTACCGCCGAAAAACCGCGCAAATGCGCTGCTTACTCCTATCATACTGGCGAATGCAGGTATGATAGCTATAATAGCAAGAAATATAGAGCCAGGCAATGTGATTTTTGAAATAACCCCATCTATAAATTCCGCAGTAGTTTTACCCGGCTTAATACCCGGAATAAACCCGCCGTTCTTCTTCATATCGTCGGCCATCTGGTTAGGATTGATGGTAATGGCTGTATAGAAATAAGTAAACACAATAATTAATATCGCGAACAGCAAATTATGCCCCCACGAAGTATAATCAGATAGCGACATTAATACGCCGTTTGATGCTATTTTAGGAAATACAGAAGCTATTGTTGCCGGTATAAACATTAAGGCCTGTGCAAATATAATTGGCATTACACCTGCTGCATTAACTTTTAAGGGGATATACTGGCGAACGCCGCCATATTGTTTGTTACCAACAATACGCTTGGCATACTGCACGGCAATTTTTCGCGTCCCCTGCACAATAAGTATGGTAAACATAACCACGCCGATCAGCGCCACAATTTCAACGATAAATATAACCAAACCGCCTGCACCAGCGTTGCGCGACACAAATTCGCCGGTAAACGCCAACGGCAGCGCCGAAATAATGCCCACCATGATGATCAGTGAAATACCGTTGCCGATACCTTTATCCGTTATCTTTTCGCCCAGCCACATCACAAACATAGTGCCCGAAGTAAGCACAAATACATTTAATACCGTAAAATAGGGCTCAGCAATCTCCATTTGTTTTGCGGGATCGATCTGCGATTTTAAATAGCCTATCGCCTGTAAAGCAGTAATACCGATGGTAAGATAGCGGGTCCATTGGTTTAATTTATTACGGCCGCTCTCGCCTTCTTTTTGCAGTTTAGCAAAGTAAGGCACAGCGATACCCAGTAATTGCACCACGATAGAAGCCGAAATATAAGGCATTACCCCTAATGCGAAAATAGAGGCCCGTGAAAACGACCCCCCTGCAAACATATTCAGCAAACCTGCTATCCCTTCTTTACCCTGCTGATTAACCAGTGTTGCGGGGTTAACACCCGGAAGCACGATATATGAACCTACACGATAGATCAAAAGGAATAAGAGCGTGTTGGTAATACGCACTCTCAGGTCTTCGATTTTCCAGATATTGGATAATGTGGTGAAAAATTTCTTCATTTAAAATTATAGCTTAACTATGGTACCACCTGCTGCTTCAATTGCTTTTTGTGCTGTAGCAGTAAATGCATGGGCTTTAACTTCTAATTTGGCTTTCAGTTCGCCGCGGCCTAATATTTTAACCAGGTCGTTTCTTGAAACTAAACCATGTTCCTTTAGCGTTGCGAAATCAATTGATGCAACAGAATATTGGTCGGTTAACTTTTGTAAAACGTCAAGATTAACGCCAACGTATTCCACACGGTTAGGATTTTTAAAGCCTACCTTTGGTACGCGGCGCTGTAAAGGCATCTGGCCACCTTCAAAACCTACTTTTGATTTGTTGCCTGAACGCGACCCGGCGCCTTTATGGCCACGGGTTGATGTTCCGCCACGGCCTGACCCTGTACCACGGCCAATTCTTTTCCTATTTTTAGTAGAACCTTCTGCAGGTTTAAGATTACTTAAATTCATGATATTAAATATTTTCTACCGCTACCAGGTGATTAACTTTTCTAACCATACCAATGATAGCCGCAGTAGCTTCAACTTCCACGCTCTGATTGATCTTTCTTAAGCCCAGGGCCTCAATTGTTCTTTTTTGGCGCTCACTTCTATCGATCACGCTTTTAATCTGTGTTATTTTGATCTTTGCCATGATGATTATCCGTTAAATACTTTTCCTATACTAACGCCGCGATGCTGTGCTACGGTATAAGCATCACGTAATTGCGATAATGCCGATACAGTTGCCTTAACCACGTTGTGTGGGTTTGATGATCCTTTTGATTTTGCAAGTACGTTGTGAATGCCTGCTGATTCTAAAACTGCACGCATCGCACCGCCGGCAATTACCCCCGTACCGTTAGCAGCAGGTTTTATGAAAACAAAACCACCCGAAAACTTGCCGATCTGCTCATGCGGTACAGTACCGTTAATGATCGGAACTTTTACAAGGTTCTTTTTTGCATCATCAATACCTTTTGCAATAGCTTCGGTAACTTCTTTGGCTTTACCCAAACCGTAACCTACAACGCCGTTTTCATCGCCCACTACCACAATGGCACTGAAGCTGAATGTACGGCCGCCCTTGGTTACTTTGGCTACACGCTGTATGCTTACCAAGCGGTCTTTTAATTCGATCTCGCTCGTTTTTACTCTTTTTATGTTGATTGTTGACATCTTTCTTTTCGATTAAAAGTTTAAACCACCTTCACGTGCACCATCAGCCAGTGATTTAACACGGCCATGGTATAAATAACCGTTCCTGTCGAAAACCACATCTTTAATGCCTGCAGCAATTGCTTTTTCAGCCACCAGTTTACCAACGGCAACTGACTGATCAATCTTAGTGCCTTTTTCGACATTGAAATCTTTTGATAAAGATGATGCCGACACCAATGTCTTGCCGCTCACATCGTCAATGATCTGGGCATAAATACCTTTATTGCTTCTGTATACAGACAGGCGCGGGCGTGTTGAAGAACCTGAAAGGCGCTTCCTGATCCCCATCTTAATTCTGTCTCTTCTTGATAATTTCGCTTTAGCTCCCATGACGATTATTTTTTAGATGCTGATTTACCTGCTTTTCTTCTCAATACTTCGCCAACAAACTTGATACCTTTACCCTTGTAAGGTTCAGGTGCACGTAACGAGCGTATTTTTGCCGCTACCTGCCCTATCAGTTGTTTATCAATTGACTCTAAAATAATGGTTGGGTTTTTACCCTTTTCAGCAGTTGTTGAAACTTTAATTTCTTTTGGCAACTCAAACACATAGTGGTGGGAGTATCCCAGCACAAGGTCTAACGTATTGCCTGTGTTTGTTGCACGGTAACCTACACCTACTAATTCCTGCTCAACTTTGTATCCTGTGGTTACACCGGTTACCATGTTATTGATCAGCGAACGGTATAAACCGTGCAGCGCTTTGTGGCGTTTTTGATCAGAAGGGCGTTTTACAACCAGGTTGCCTTCTTCCTGCTCAACTATGATATCACTATCAACCGCCTGGTGCAGCTCGCCTTTAGGGCCTTTTACGGTAACCAGGTTATCCGCTGATACAGTAATTGTAACCCCTTTGGGTAGCGCTATCGGTGCTTTTCCTACTCTTGACATTGCTTAATTCCTCCTGTTAATAAACGTAGCATAAAACTTCGCCGCCAATATTTTGCTGACGGGCTTCTTTATCGGTCATTACACCTTTTGAAGTCGACAGGATGGCGATCCCTAAACCATTTAATACTCTTGGCATATTATCCATGCCTGCGTATTTTCTCAAACCTGGTTTACTGATGCGCGAAATGCTGCGTATAGCAGAAATTTTTGTTATCGGGTGGTACTTTAAGGCCACTTTGATAGTGCCCTGGGGACCATTGTCTTCAAACTTAAAATTGGCAATGTAACCTTTGTCGAAAAGCACTTTCGTGATTTCCTTTTTCAGATTTGATGCAGGAATTTCAACAACCCTATGGTTGGCCTTAATAGCATTCCTTACTCGTGTAAGATAATCTGCGATTGGATCTGTATTCATTTTATTGTTTTATGATAGTGGTTTCCGTGGACCTGCTATCGGTGAATCTTGATTTCGGATTTCGGAATTTCGATTTCGGATTTATGCCGATTTCGAATTTCAGATGGCCGATTTCGAATTTATTCTTTCTATTGCGCGGATATTCAAAATTCCGAAATCGAAATTCCGAAATCCGAAATTACCAGCTCGCTTTCTTTATTCCCGGGATCTTGCCGGCAAGGGCCATTTCGCGGAATGTTACGCGCGAAATTCCAAACTGGCGCATATAACCACGCGGGCGGCCTGTTAATTTACAACGGTTGTGTAATTTAACCGGGGACGATGATTTTGGCAATGCGTCTAAAGCTGCGTAATCGCCGGCTTCTTTAAGGGCCGCTCTTTTTTCAGCGTATTTAGCTACTAATCTGGCGCGTTTAACTTCACGCGCCTTTACACCTTCTTTAGCCATTAGTATTTTGATTTTTAAATGGTAATCCAAATTGTTTCAGCAACTCCAATGCTTCCACATCGTTCGATGCTGAGGTTACAAAGGTAATATCCATTCCCTGGATCTTGCTGATCTTGTCGATATTGATCTCGGGGAATATAATTTGCTCTGTTATACCTAAAGTATAATTTCCGCGTCCGTCAAAACCTTTATCATTGATACCTTTGAAATCGCGGATACGCGGTAAAGCAACAGCGATCAAACGGTCAAGGAATTCGTACATGGTATTGTCGCGTAAAGTAACACGAACGCCAATCGGCATGTTTTTACGAAGCTTAAAGTTCGAAATATCTTTTTTAGATTTCGAGGAAACAGCATGCTGACCGGTAATGGTGGTTAGCTCAACGATGGTACTTTCGATAAGTTTTTTATCGGTAGTAGCGCCACCAACACCCTGGTTGATCGCTATCTTTTCAAGCTTGGGTACCTGCATTACACTTTTATACTGAAATTTGTCTTTCAGTGTAGTGCGGATCTCATCCCGGTACTTTGTTTTTAATCTTGGTACGTATTCCATTACTTAATTTCCTCTCCTGATATTTTTGCCACTCTAACTAATTTACCGGCATCATTTCTCCTGCGGCCAACGCGTGTTGGTTTTCCTGATTTAGGGTCAACCAGCATCAGGTTTGAGATATGAATAGCAGCTTCCTGCTTCATAATTCCCCCGTTTGGTTTAGCCGCATTTGGTTTGGTATGTTTTGATACCATATTAGCGCCTTCAACAATGGCACGGCCTTTTTCTAATATTACTTCTAATATTTTACCCTGCGCTCCTTTTGAATCACCGGCGATAACCTTTACAAGGTCGCCTTTTTTGATCTTTAATTTGGCAGGCTGTTCGTGTTTCTTCTTTTCCATGTTACAATACCTCCGGTGCTAATGATACAATTTTCATAAATTGTTTCTCACGTAATTCTCTTGCAACCGGGCCAAAGATACGTGTGCCTCTCGGCTCATCCTGGTTATTTAATAAAACCGCGGCGTTGTCATCAAAACGGATGTATGAACCATCTTTCCTGCGGATCTCTTTTTTAGTGCGGACCACAACAGCTTTTGAAACAGTACCCTTTTTAATGTTACCCGATGGCAAAGCGCTTTTTACGGTAACTACTATCTTATCGCCGATAGAGGCATACCTTTTACCGGTACCGCCCAATACGCGGATCACTAAAACTTCTTTAGCGCCGCTGTTATCAGCTACATTTAATCTCGATTCCTGTTGTACCATTTTATTTAGCCCTTTCTAAAATTTGAACTAATCTCCAGTTTTTGTTTTTGCTCAGCGGGCGGGTTTCCATAATCAATACGGTATCGCCTATACCACAGGTATTTTCCTGATCGTGTGCCATAAATTTGGTGGTTTTCTTAACGAACTTACCATAGATAGGGTGTTTTACTTTCCTTTCTACAGCAACAACAATAGATTTTTCCATCTTATTGCTAACTACCAGGCCGGTACGTGTTTTTCTTAAATTTCTTTCTTCCATTGTTCCCGATACTTTAAAAATTATTCAGAAGCTGACGCCGCTTTGCGTTTTATTAATTCAGTATTTAAACGGGCGATGTCCTTACGTACTTTTGTAATACGGGTAGGGTTTTCAATAGTCGAAACTGCGTGGGCAAATTTCAGCCTGGTAAGATTTGATCTTTCCTCGCTGACCCTGGCAACCAGTTCTTCTGTTGATAACTCTAAAATTTCTGAGTTCTTCATTTTATTGTGTTATTAGTTGTAATATGTTGTAGAGGTTGTAATATGTTGTAGAGGTTGTAATGATTGCAGAGGCTGTAAAGAACAATTATAACCTTTCCAACTTTTATAACCCTTTCAACTTTCCCCCTACGCTTCTACGTAATCCCTACGTACTATAAACCTTGTTTGCACCGGTAACTTTTGTGCTGCCAGGCGCAGTGCTTCTTTAGCTACATCTAAAGGCACGCCTTCTGCTTCAAAAATAATCCTTCCGGGACGTACTACCGCTACCCAGTATTCAGGGGCGCCTTTACCTTTACCCATACGTACTTCTGCCGGTTTTTTAGTTACAGGCTTGTCAGGGAATATCCTGATCCAAACTTGTCCCTCACGTTTCATAAAACGTGTTACAGCAATACGTGCAGCCTCGATCTGGCGGCTGGTGATCCAGGCCGGCTCGAGTGATTTTATACCGAAAGATCCAAATGATAGTTCAGCGCCACGAGTGGCGTTCCCTTTCATCTTGCCTTTTTGCATCTTTCTGAACTTCGTTCTTTTTGGCTGTAGCATTTTCTTAAGCTTTTAGATGTGAGATATGAGATGTGAGATATGAGATAATAATCCCGGTACCTGTTATCAAAAATCCTCTATCCTATTTATTACTTTATTGTTGTGATCCGGACGATTATTTCAAAATGCTTTTCTCACATCTCAAATCTCACATCTCAAATCTAATTTATTATCTCTTTCCTGGCCCGCCCGGACGATTTCCGCCTGGACGACTTCCGCCAGCACCCGGTCCGCCTGAACGGTTAGGGCCACCGCCGCCTGGACGACTTCCGCCTCCGCCGCGTGGGTTACCACCGCCCGGACCACCTGGCCCGCCTCTGCGATCGCCGCCGCCGCCACCTTTACGGTCGCCGCTTCTGCGTTCACCGCCGCGCTCGCCGCCTCTTTCACCGCCACGGCCGCCGAAGCCTGCCGCACCGCCTTCAGGGCGTCCGCCTTTACCGCTTGCGCTGCTTGAACCGCCGATGTTTGGTGATAAGTCGCGTTTGCCATAAACTTCGCCTTTGCATATCCATACTTTAACACCTATTTTACCATAAGTGGTTAAAGCTTCGGCTAATGCATAGTCGATATCTGCACGGAAAGTGTGCAATGGTATTCTTCCTTCTTTATATTGTTCTGTACGCGCCATTTCCGCACCGCCTAAACGGCCCGATGTCATTACCTTTATTCCTTCAGCACCCATTCTCATGGTTGAAGCAATAGTAGTTTTCATGGCACGGCGGAATGAAATACGTGCTTCGAGTTGTTTTGCTATGCCTTCTGCAACTAACTGTGCATCAAGCTCAGGGCGTTTTATCTCGAATATATTTATCTGAACGTCTTTTTTGGTCAGTTTCTTTAATTCTTCTTTAATCTTGTCAACTTCCTGGCCGCCTTTACCTATAACAATACCCGGACGAGCTGTATGGATAGTTATAGTGATACGTTTTAAAGTACGCTCGATAACTACCTTTGATACACCGCCTTTTGAAATACGCGCTGATATATATTTGCGGATCTTTTCGTCTTCAACTAATTTGTCGGCATAGTGATTTCCACCGAACCAATTAGAATCCCAACCTCTGATGATCCCTAACCTGTTACCTATTGGATTTGCTTTCTGTCCCATTTCAAATTAATTGTTATCGTTTTTACTATCTACGACCAGGTGTACATGGTTTGAGCGCTTACGGATACGGTATCCCCTGCCTTGTGGGGCCGGACGTAACCTTTTTAACTGGCGGCCACCGCCTACTGTAACCTCTTTAACAAATAAGTTACTGTCTTCAACACGTTTGTCTTCGTTTTTTTGTTCCCAGTTTTTAATGGCCGATAACAAAAGTTTTTCTACACGTATGGCAGCTTCCTTGTTTGTAAATTTTAAGATGTATAACGCTTTCTCAACGTTAACACCGCGGATCAGGTCAACCACCAAACGCATTTTGCGCGGTGAGGTTGGGCAGTTCTGTAACTTAGCTATCGAAGCACCGCCTTGCTGAGCTTTTTCCTCTTCTTTGCGCTGCCTGATCAATACAGACTTTTTTACTTTTTTAATTGCTTCTTCCATTGCCTGTTATTTTTTCTTTTCTGCGTGACCGCGGAATGTACGGGTTGGTGCAAACTCTCCCAGCTTGTGTCCAACCATGTTTTCAGTTACATACACAGGGATAAATTTATTACCGTTGTGTACTGCGAATGTATGACCAACGAAATCAGGAGATATCATGGAACGACGTGACCATGTTTTTACAACCGATTTTTTATTTGCATCATTCAGCACCAAAACCTTTTTGTCAAGGTTATGATCGATGTAAGGTCCTTTTTTAATTGAACGAGCCATTATTTTTTCCTTCTTTCAATGATATAACGATCCGATGTTTTCTTTTTGTCACGGGTTTTAAAGCCTTTAGCTAATAAACCTTTGCGTGAACGCGGGTGACCGCCTGAGGCTCTTCCCTCACCACCACCCATAGGGTGATCTACCGGGTTCATGGCTACACCACGTACCCTTGGCCTGCGGCCTAACCAGCGTTTACGGCCGGCTTTGCCTAACACGGCGTTAGCCCTTTCGCCATTTGAAACTGTGCCGATAGTTGCCAAACAAGTCGACAGTATCATACGGGTTTCGCCTGAAGGCAATTTGATGATGGCATATTTACCATCACGTGCCGAAAGCTGGGCATAAGTACCTGCACTGCGTGCGATGATACCACCCTGGCCCGGGTTAAGCTCAATATTGTGGATGATAGAACCCAGCGGGATGCTCTTAAGCGGTAAAGTATTACCAACTTCGGGGGCTACGTTCTCGCCTGACAAAACAACCATACCTACGGTTAATCCATCGGGGGCTAACATATATCTTTTTTCACCATCAACAAAGTGCAGCAGTGCTATGCGTGCCGACCGGTTAGGATCATACTCGATAGTTGCAACCTTTGCAGGGATATCAAACTTATTGCGTTTGAAATCAATTAACCTGTAAGCTTGTTTATGGCCACCACCTAAATAGCGCATGGTCATTTTACCGCTGTTGTTACGTCCGCCCGATCTTGTGTTCGCCGAAACTACCAACGTTTTTTCAGGAACGTTAGTTGTGATATCCGATGTACTGGTATCAATCCGGAAACGGGTGCCCGGCGTAACCGGTTTAAATCTTTTAACTGCCATCTCTTTATTTATATTCCGCTATAAAAATCTATTACCTCTCCGCTTTTCAACGTAATGATCGCTTTTTTGTAAGTAGCTGCACGTCCGGAAACGGCGCCTGCCTTAGTATTGCGGGTCTTTAGTTTACCAACGTATTTCATAGTGTTTACAGCCGTAACGTTAACACCATACATAGCCTCAACTGCTCCTTTGATCTGAATTTTATTTGCCCTGTGATCAACTTTGAAAGCATAACGGTTAAGCTTCTCGGTTAATTGAGTTATTTTTTCAGTAAGTAAGGGTTTCTTTAAAATTTCCATAATTACTTAGCTAATGCTTCCTCCAAAGTTTTTAGGGCGCCTGCGGTTAACAAAAGCTTGCCGGCATTCAACACATCATAAGTGTTAAGCTGGTCGGCAGTGATCACCTTTGTTTTTTTCAGGTTCCTGCTTGATAAATACACATTGTTATTTGCAGCGCCTAATACTAATAATGTTTTCACATCAGTAACATTAAGGTCGGCAACAAACTGTACATAGCTTTTGGTTTTAACAGCATCGAAGCTGAAATCTTCCACAATTACTATATTATTATCCTGTGCCTTGTATGATAAAGCCGATTTGCGTGCAAGTGATTTCAGTTTCTTGTTTAACTTGAAACTGTAATCGCGCGGCTGCGGACCGAATACACGGCCACCACCATTAAATAATGGCGATTTTACACTACCAGCACGGGCGCCGCCTGTACCTTTTTGCTTATATAATTTGCGGGTTGAACCTGCAATTTCATTACGCTGTTTTGCTTTGTGTGTACCCTGACGCTGGTTAGCTAAAAACTGCTTAACATCAAGATAAATAGCGTGATCGTTTGGCTCAATACCGAATATGGAATCAGAAAGTTGCACCTTGGCGCCTGTTTCTTTACCTGATACATTTAATACGTTAACTTCCATCTTATTTATCCACTATTACGAATGAACCCTTAGCCCCTGGTATGGAACCTTTAACTACCAGCAGGTTTTGCTCGGCAAATATCTTTACCACCTGCAGGTTTTGAACTTTTATACGGGTGTTACCGGTTTGACCAGCCATGCGCATACCTTTAAATACACGTGAAGGCCATGAGGACGCACCTAATGAACCCGGCGCACGCAAACGGTTATGCTGGCCGTGGGTTTGCATACCCACACCATGAAAACCATGACGCTTTACCACACCCTGGAAACCTTTACCTTTTGAAGTACCCACCACATCCACATAATCGCCGATCTCAAAGATGTCGACTGTAACAGTGTCGCCTAAGCTTTTTTGATCCTCGAAAGTTTTGAATTCAACGAGCCTGCGTTTTGGAGTGGTACCGGCTTTTTCAAAATGGCCTTTTAAAGGCGCTGAAGTATGCTTGTCTTTTTTCTCACCGTATGCAAGCTGAACTGCTGCATAACCGTCAGTTTCAACAGACCTTATCTGTGTTACTACACAAGGGCCAGCTTCGATAACTGTGCAGGGGATATTCTTCCCTGCGTCGTCGAATATGCTGGTCATACCTACTTTTTTACCAATTATTCCTGACATTTCTAAAATTTTTTGTGTCCATCGAAGCAGTAGGGCTTCGTTCAAGACAAATTATCCCCCGTTAAGGGACGGCAAAGATAGAGTTTTTCAATTAAATCCCAAATAGTGTGTGAATTATTTTTTTTTTGGGGGATTTGAGGGGGGAATTGTTGATTAGGTGAGTGGTTGATTGGGTTGGAATAGGTTAATTATTTTGCGATTGTCTGCAATATGCTGAACTTTTTAAGAATGCAACTATTAAGCGCCTGAGAGAGTCAAGAGATCAGTGTTATTTTATAATACTATAAGTACGACCATTTCTAATCTCCACCACATCCGAAAATTTAAATATCATACCTATTGCATGAACGTAGCACTGATGATGCTTGACTACGTTAATCTTTAATGAATCTAAAACAGTTTTATTATAAATTCCATCATTTTTTAGGGATGCATGATAAATATCTTTAAGTAAATTAAATGAAACATAAATATGGGTTTTATTACCAATACGAACCTTAAAACCATTACTATCAACACCTGTAATTTCGCGAAATTTAGATTTCGACGTGTTTACATCAGTGCCTTTAACTATATTCCTTTTTATTAGTGAATGTGCACTATCCCAATCCATATTATTAGTATCTTAGTTTTTCCGTCTTAGTTATAGTTGTCTTCATTAAACCGGAAGTTACGTGTGGACCTTAACCAATTAATGTTGCAAACGTAGTTAAATTACAACGTATTGATATTGAATGAGACAACTCCTACTGTGCGAAAATAATAATTAATGACTTAACTTTTTATTGGTTTTATAACTTTGGTACGCATTAATAGCTGTCAACAGATTATTAAAACCAAGGTTTGAATCTATACTTACAAGATGTTTATTGACATCCAAACCAAGACTATTAATTGAATGTTCCATATCTTTCCCAAGTTTATTTAATTCTAATCTCAAGTTAGATTCCAATTTATAAATCCCAATTAATACTTCACGGAGACTGGAATTAATATCGGTTAAATTGGAATTAATATTGTTTAGTTTATTTTTCATTTCAATTTCCCACTGAGTATTGAAAATTCCTAACTCATCAAATTTCTCATAGATCGAAAAGAAAACAACCATCTTATTTTCAATTAAAGAAACAATCATGTTTATTGAATAAACAAGTAACTGATTTAAGACATTGTTTTCCTCTTCAAATAAATTAACATAATATTCAAAATCATTTATAGCTTCTGAATCGTTCTTGTCTTTTACTAAATAAATCTCATATTCATAACCGCCTATACTTTCTATTTCATTAACCTTGCTTAAGATGGTCAATAACCCCTCTCTTTTGAACTTTAGATAGTTAGAAAGTCTAATGAACTTTTGTAGTAACTTCATTTCTTTACCAAGTATTACTTGTTCATATTTTTCAATAAGCTGAAAAAAAGAATCTACTTCAATAATTGAGAGCTGCCCTTTAGAATCTTTTGGCAATGATCTTAATATTAAATCTTTTTTTTGAACAATTACTTTCTTTTCATTCAATATCCGATCTTCTATTATCTTTTTCTCAAAATTATTTATTTCAATTATTAGTTCAGAAATTAATTCATCTTTTAGGGATTGAAAAACATCTGCAATTTGTTTTACATTTGTTATAATTTTATAAGTATCTTCCGTTAAGTCTATGTCATAATACCTGTATTTACTTTTTTCTACAAAAAGTGTATTTCTATTGATTTTAAAACCATCCGTATTTAACAAATCCCTGAAAGTAAACATTCCTGAATACCAAATAGATTGACGATTACCCTTTTGTTTGTCATCATTTATATCGCACCAATCTTCACATTGATTTTCATTATATTCTAAAAATATTTGAGTTTTTTGGAATAAAGATTGGTTTTTCAACCTTAGAAACTGAATTGACTGAAGTCCTATACTAAAAGATTTATCAATTGATAAAAATAAAATCGTGTCATAAATTTGATTTCTATATTCGGAATGTATTCGTGAATATCCACACTCGATATTATTATGTAAATTTTTAAATTTCGGTTCAAGAATTTGGAGTTGAACACCAAATTTTAATTCAAAATCATTTATGAATTTATTTAGGATGATGAATAAAAGTCTATGGAATTCGTTAAGTATTAGCTTATTCCTTTCCCTTTCGATATCATTAATATCTCCTTCTTCTCCAATGCCATCTTTTTCAAGACCATCTTTTTCAATCCACCTTTTCATATAAATAATTTTTAAAGTAATTGCTGTTTAAAACTAATTTAAAATGTGGTTGATATATCGATAATAATCTTTAGAGCATTGCATTAATAACACATGCCTCATGCTAAAAATACCCAAAAATTAAACTTATTCTGTGGGATTTACATTCTCCCATACCCAATCGCACATTCGTCTTGTATTTAACTCTGCATCACTATCTTCATTTATATCAAGTGCACCAAGGGTTCTTGCCGCCTTCTTTGCAATAACTAACTCATAAACTTGATATTCATAATTGTTATTGTGATCATCAAAATAACGAAAAAACATGTAAATCTTTCCGCCTTCTGTTTTATATTGTCGGGTAAATAACTTAGGAGTTGGCATACTGCAATTTTTTTTCTAAATATACATAAAACGCATGTTAGCTATAGACAGAATTACATCCAACCCCAATATAATGAATGGCAAACCGTGCATACGTGGCATGCGCATAACCGTTTCAATTGTGCTTAACCTTTTAGCTAACGGGATGAGCAAAACAGAAATTCTTGGTGATTACCCTTATCTGGAGCAAGAGGATATTGAGCAATGCCTTAATTATGCCGCTTACCTGGCGGAAGGAAATCTTATATAAAATTGGCTAAATCAGGATTTGAAGAATTTTTTATAGAAAGTGTCGGTTTAAGAATGAAAAAACAGCTTAGCAATTGCAATCATAGCAGCTAACTGGCCCACCCAAAATATAAACATCCATTTGATGACCTCAGATTTTGAATTACCTATTTCGCGGGCCAAATCTTCTTTTGTAGCAAGCACATCTCTTTTGCCGTCAAATTCTTTTTCGATCTTGGTCTCGACATATTCTACTAATGACTGGGCTTCTTTTTCGCCAATCTTTTCCCGAAGCATTTGGAACAACTGTATTTCTGAAACTTGCATATTCACAAATATATTGCAAATATAACTCCAAACAAATTAATCCAAAAATTTACGAAGTTTCTAAAACTTCGTAAATCTGATAGTTCCAAACTTCACAACTTCATTTAATATAGTAATTTCATGAAAAATATCTCATAACACATTCGTCAAGCAAAATTTTCATTGCGTATATTAGTGGATGATTCAATGAGGTTTTTTGACATTTCCAATATTTTTACAACCTGGTTACGGGTCACGCCCTCAAAATCCTCTAAAAAAACTTCTATGGAATCGCCTGTTTCCAAATAATCAAATAAGTTTTTGATAGGTACCCTTGTACCAAAGAAAACTGGTGTTCCTCCCATTATTTCTTTGTCGATATTAATCACACGTTGTTGCATAACAATGGTATTGTTTATCAAATTTACAATAATTATAAGGACTATGCCAATTTTTAAAGATTGCACTTACATAAAATTTAAAACCAACACTTACACGCCCGGTTTAACATAAATACGCCAAAATCCGTCTAAATTTCTTGCGGAAAGAAAAATAAGTTGTTTATTTCGCACAAAAGGACCAACACCATGTCTATCAAAACCGAACTCGGTAAGCTCGAAAAAAGTGCGCTTATAGAAATAATTTCCGACTTGTATAAAAAGAATAAGTCGGTGCAGGAATACCTCAATTTTTATATCAAACCCGACGAAGATGGCTTATTTGAAAAATACCGGCTAAAGTTTATGAAGCATTTTATCCCAAACGGGGGTTCGGCTACAATCTGAAGCAAGGTAAGCAGAGCATTACCGATTTTAAGAAGCTTGGCCCATCGGCTGAATCACTGGCTGATCTTATGCTGTTTTATGTTGAAACAGGCGTAAAATTTACAGATGAGTTCGGTGATATGAATGAAGCTTTTTACAATAGCATGGAGAGTACGTATGCCAACGCATTGAAAATTATTTATAAAGAGCAGCTAATGGATGTCTTTAAACAACGATCTATTCAGGTTCTTGATGATACTCAAGACATGGGTTGGGGATTTCATGAAAGTCTATCCGAAATATTTTACCAATTTTATGATATTGAATAATCCGGGGAGGCCACATCCCCGTCCTCACGTGCGAATGCAGCGCAAGCCTAACCTGTAACAAATTTGACAACAACAATTTAATATCGTAATTTTATAAAAAGATTTTATGCTAACCATTGATAGAATTACATCAGATCCAAATATAATGAACGGCAAAGCCTGTATAAGGGGAATGCGTATTACCGTTTCATTGGTGTTGAATCTTGTTGCCAATGGCATGAGCAAAACAGATATCCTTGAGGAATATCCGGCTTTGGAAGCAGAAGATATTAACCAGTGCCTTAATTATGCTGCATATTTAGCTGAAGAAGGACTATATACAAACCAAAAAGCATCCTGATTTGCGATTTCTATTGGATATGGGAATAGCCCAAAGTGTATCATCCTGGCTAAAAAGCCTGGGGCACGATGCCATACACTTAAATGACGAAGACCTGTTTAAACTCGCCGATATATCCATAATTGAAAAAGCAGTTAATGAGAAAAGGATCATTTTAACTACCGACATGGACTTTGGCCAATTGCTGGCGTTCAATAAATCGCATAAGGTATCAGTAATACAATTCAGAACATCGACCTTCGAACCTTTTAACATCCGAAGTAAACTTGAGTTATTGTTTGAAGAATTTTCAGATCAATTAGACGGGGATTTTATTATTACAATTGAGGACAACAGGACGAGATTCAGGAACCTTCCGATTTAAACTCCGCGCGACGCTTTAATTTTTCATCATCCTCTTGTGCCATAATACAACAAATTTAATCAATTATTTTTAATTTAGTTCGGCAAAACAAACGTCGCCATGTGGACCTGCCCCAAATGTCAGCACCAATTCTTCAATAAAAATCAGTCCCATTCCTGCGGAAGTTATACGGTTGATGATTTTTTAGAGGGAAAACCGGCTAAAAGCGTTGAACTGTTTAATTCTTTCCTCGCTGAATACAAAAAGATCGGGCCTTTTGAACTGCATCCGGTTAAAACACGTGTGGCCTTACTTACTAAAATGCGTTTTTGCTCCATAAATAAAATAGATGCTGATCATATTGACATACATTTGGTATTAACCCAGCTTTTTGAAGATGCTTTATGCTTTTATAAAATTGACAATTTAGCCAATCGTTTTTTTGTGCATCATGCCCGCCTTTATAGTAAGGATGATATAACTGACGAACTAAAAACATACATGGCAATGGCCTACCAGGTTGGCAACAGGGCGCATATTATGCCGAAAAATAAAAAAGGTTAGGGATCAGGGCTTTGTTGGAAAGATTATCAAATATTTTACCTTTACGGTATTATACATTTTCAAACTGACTGACCTTAGCATTTAAACGCATGAAATTAAAGATCACATTTATCTTAATGTTAGCTACCGGAGCGCTTTTCTACAGCTGTGAAACCAAAGCCCCGGCTAACACCCGCCTCGGCAATGCCACCCGCGAAGATAAAAACGGCTGGATATATATTCACCTGTCAGGCTCACCGGTTGATGTCGGTTACCAGCATGGCTACCTGGTGGCAAATGAGATTGATACCTTTATTAAAGTATTGCAATATTACCTGCCATCCAGCAGCGGTAAGGACTGGGCATTTTATCGCGGCGCCGCACAACGCTTTTTATGGAAGAAAATTGATAAAGAATACCAGGATGAGATAAAAGGTATTGTTGACGGTTTACAGGCAAAGGGATTTAAATATGACACGCTGGATATAGCAGCAATGAATGCAAATTTTGAATTGCCGGGGTATTACGTACCTACCCTGATGAATAAAGTAAAACCCGGCAGCGGGGATAACCGCGCCCCCGGCAATTGCAGTGCTTTTATTGCTACCGGTAGTTATACCAGGGACCATAAAATTGTGATTGCCCATAATAACTGGACCGACTACATTTTGGGTGAGCGCTGGAATGTAATTGCCGACATTAAGCCGGCGAAGGGAAATGAATTTTTAATGGACACAGGCCCTGGGTTTATTCATAGCGGCGACGACTTTTTAATTACCAAAAGCGGTATTTTGATCACCGAAACTACCATAACCCAGTTTAAAGGATACGATACCACCAAAACGCCGGAGTTTGTAAGGGCGCGGCGGGCGGCACAATATGCCAATAGTATTGACGATGCCGTGAAAATAATGACCACCGACAACAACGGAGGTTACGCCAACGACTGGCTGATAGGCGATACTAAAACGAACGAAGTGGCTAAACTGGAACTTGGCCTTATCAATTATAAAGTATGGAGATCAAAAGATACGGCTTTTATAGGCACTAATTTCGCTACTGACCCTAAGCTATTGAAAGAAGAAACTACTTTTGATGTAAACGACAAAACGACCTCGCCAAATGCCCGCAAAAAACGGATGGAGCAATTGGTGGATGATAAATATAAAGGTAAACTGGATGACTCTACAGGCAAAACCATTGAGGGGGATACATTCGACGCGCTTAATAATAAAGCCGCGTATGACCGCTGCGTAATTGACGGGCACGTAGACCAGGACCCGCTGGGATGTAAAGAATTTGACGAAGGGCCGTTTTTCCCAATGGGGGCAGTGCAGGGTAAAGTAACAACCTCCGACCTTGCTGCCAAAATGCAATTCTGGGCGCACATGGGCCATCCCGGCGGGGACGACTTTTTGGCTGCGCCTTTCCTGAAAAAACACCCCGAATATGTGAAAACCCAGGGCAAATATTTGAGGGATATGAAGGCTTATCCGTGGACGTTGTTTACAGCGGCTAACTGAGATCAAAGATTTGACCACTGATTTCGCTGATTGCACTGATTTTTATTAGCCTTTAAAAAACAAAATTATGAATATCATCGGGAATCGATTTTTAGTGGACTTTGGAATGGCCAAAGCCATATTGCACTTTCAAAGTGAAACATCATTAATGTTTACCATCACCGAAAAAGACGGAAAAGCAGCAAACGAAACCGAAACAGTAGCAATAAAGTTAACTGAACTAAGGCCGCAACTATATATGGCGACCTGGAAGGAAAAAAACGGTAATACAATTACCCAGGTCCAGGATTATGAAAATGAAGTTATCTACTCAAACTGGACCTTGCCTGGCGGGGAATTTAATAATGTAAAGGGGACAATTAAGCAAGTTCACAAATAAAAAGGCACGTCATGCTGAACTTGTTTCAGCATCCCACATGCCGGTAAACGCCATGCAATTGTGCACCAAGCAACTTGCCGAACACACTGGCTACCTATCCGTGAGGTGCCGAAACAAGTTCGGCATGACGACCGGGATATACAGCGTTCATCATAATATCAATGGAATCTTTCTTTTAGGAATTTCCCTGTATAAGAATCTTTCTCCTTAATTAAATCTTCCGGCAATCCTTCAAAAATTACCTTACCGCCTTTGTCGCCGCCTTCGGGGCCGATGTCGATCACCCAGTCGGCGCATTTTATTACATCCATGTTATGCTCTATCACAATAATGGTATTGCCATGGTCGAGCAGTGCATCAAATGATTTGAGCAATTTTTTAATGTCCGCAAAATGCAGGCCGGTAGTTGGCTCATCAAAAATAAAGAGGGTTTTGTGGGTATTATTCCCTTTTACCAGGAAAGACGCCAGCTTTATACGCTGTGCCTCGCCGCCTGAAAGGGTGTTTGATGATTGCCCTAATTGTACGTAACCCAAACCAACATCCATCAAAGGTTTTATTTTGGAGATGATCTTCGGTTCTTTTGCAAAAAACTCCAATGCTTCCTCGATGGTCATTCCTAAAACTTCGGATACATTTTTATCGTGGTAGGTAACATCAAGGATATGCTGTTTAAAACGTTTGCCGCCACAGGTTTCGCAGGTCAGGAAAATATCAGCCATAAACTGCATTTCTATTTTCACTTCACCTTCGCCCTGGCAAACATCACAGCGGCCGCCCTCCACGTTAAATGAAAACGCCGAAGGTTTTAGCCCGGCCGCTTTAGCGACGGGTTGCGAGGCATACAGGTTACGTATCTCGTCCCAGGCCTTTACATAAGTCACCGGGTTCGAGCGTGACGAGCGGCCTATAGGGTTTTGATCCACCAGCTCCACCTGTTCTATCTTTTGGTAATCGCCGTCGATGCTGTCGTACTGCCCGGTTTGCTCAGCATTATAATTCCCCAGCGTTTTTTGCAATGCAGGGGCCAGTATGCGTTTCACCAGGCTTGTTTTGCCAGAACCTGATACACCCGTAACGACGGTAAGCACCCCCAGCGGGAACTTGGCGCTCACGTGTTTAAGGTTATTTTCCCTTGCGCCTTTTATTTCAATAAAATCATTCCACCTGCGGCGGCTTTTGGGTATGGCTATTTCTTCCTTACCGCTTAAATATCGTCCCGTAAGGCTGTTTTCATCTTTTATTATGTCGGCATAGGTACCGGTGAACATCAGGTTACCACCATGGGTGCCGGCTTCAGGACCTATATCTATTATGTGATCAGCAGCTTTCATGATCTCTTCCTCGTGCTCAACAACCAATACCGTATTGCCCACATCCCGCAAGGATTTTAACACACCGATCAATCGTTGCGTATCGCGCGGGTGCAGCCCGATACTTGGCTCATCCAGTACATAAACCGATCCTACCAAACTGCTGCCTAAAGAAGTTGCCAAATTAATCCGTTGCGATTCGCCGCCCGACAATGTATTAGATAAACGGTTCAGCGTTAAATAGCTTAAGCCGACATCATTTAAAAACGACAACCGGTTGGTGATCTCCATCAGTAAGCGTTTGCCTACTTTGGTATCAGTTTCGTTTAGTTCAATATTCTTAAAAAAATCGAGCGCCTTATCCAATGCCATTAATACCACATCGGTGATCGATTTGCCGTTTATTTTTACATAGGACGCATCCTGCCGCAAACGACTGCCCTTACATTCGGGACAGGTCGTTTTGCCCCGATAGCGCGACAACATCACCCGGTATTGTATTTTATAGGTTTGTTCTTCCAACTCCTTGAAAAACTCATCCAGGCCGCGGAAGTATTTGTTGCCTGTCCATAGCAGTCGTTGTTCTTTTTCGGTCAGGAAATTGTATTGCCTGTGTATCGGGAAATCAAACTTTAAGGCATTTTTTACGAGCACATCGTTCCACTCCCGCATCTTTTCACCCCGCCATGGGGCTATTGCGCCTTCATAAATGCTTTTGCTTTTATCAGGGATCACCAAGTCTTCGTCTATACCTATTACTTTTCCGTAACCCTCACATCTTTTACAAGCGCCATACGGGTTATTAAAGCTAAAGAAGTTTGGCGTAGGCTCCTCAAAACGGATGCCATCGAGCTCAAACCGGTCGCAAAAAAAGCGTTCCTGCTCTTTATCCGAACCAGGTTCAAGGTATCGTACGTAACAGTCGCCCTTGCCCTCAAAAAAAGCCGTTTGCACCGAATCGCCAAGCCGGCTTATAGTTTCATCCTCTTCGTTTTTTGTGATGCGGTCTATAACGATCCTGACTGCGTGGTGAGTAGTGAGTGGTGAGTGGTCAGTGGCTATTGGTGAATCGTCGGTGATTATATCGCTTTCTGCTTTCGCCTTTGCGCTTTCTGCCTTTTGCTTTCTGCTTTCCGCTTTCTGCTTTCCGCTAACTTCCTCCACCAGCCACGATCCATCATCAACGATACTCATGTCCTCCAGCAGGTCTTCAATTTTTGATAATTTCCCCCTGAACTCCACCCGTACAAAACCTTTTTGCATTAAAACCGCCAGCTCCTCTTTTAAACTGCGGTTATTGTGCGGGTATAATGGGCATAAAACAGTTACCTGCGTGTCGGCAGGGAGCGTCATGATAAAATTAATAACGTCGGTAACCGAATCCTTTTTTACGATCCCGCCCGATATCGGTGAAATGGTTTTGCCGATGCGGGAAAAAAGTAGTTTCAGGTAATCGTAAATTTCCGTCGAGGTACCCACAGTTGAGCGCGGGTTTGAAGTAATTACTTTTTGTTCGATGGCGATTGCCGGGGCAATACCTTTAATATAGTCAACATCAGGCTTATTCATGCGCCCTAAAAACTGGCGGGCATAAGAGGAAAGGCTTTCCACATAACGCCGCTGGCCCTCGGCATACAGCGTATCAAAAGCAAGCGATGATTTCCCCGAACCCGACATGCCCGTTATAACAACCAGCTTGTTTTTGGGTATGGCCACATCCATATTTTTCAGGTTGTGAACACGCGCCCCTTTTATAATGATATGTTTTTGCGGATCTTTTTCTGCTTCCATTTAGTTCATAGTTGATGGAGAAAGTTCATGGTTGATAGTTCATAGATCATAGCAAATTGTTCTCTTTCTATGAACCATCAACTATGAACTATGAACAGTTCCGGCCATGAACCATGAACCATCAACTATGAACTTTCCTCCAAACCGCAAAAATCCTAAAATATTTAGCAGTATCCAAATGAGTTTGAGAAATTGTGCACGGTTAACCGCCATTTATTAAATAGTTTGCACTGGGCTGACAATTGCGCAGAATTGTAGTTGACCATAATAAAAATCAGTGAAATCCAGTAATCAGTTCCAATCTGTGATCCGGTTTCCGCAACGATTGGCCTAGCTATGTATTATAAAAAATTATGTTAAATAATGTTAAATTGTACATTTGCGCATTACAGAGCCAAAATAATATTTGTTTTTTACATGATAAATTGTTTTATTTGGAATAACAAATTTCTTTACCCCCTAATGCGCACGCTATAGATAGAACTCTACTTTAAATATTTTATTAATTAAGTTTAGTAGTTTTTCTATGGATTTTCAATTGAAAAGTGATCAGGATCTAATCCATCTTTATATTTCAGGTGATGAAGCAGGGTTGGTTGAGCTGATACGCCGTTATCAATCAAAGATTTACACTTCCATTTATTTGCTGGTAAAAGATGAATATCTTGCGGAAGACATTTTCCAGGATACGTTTATTAAGGTGATTAATACCTTAAAGGCCGGTAAATATAATGAAGAAGGCAAGTTTTTGCCCTGGGTTACCCGTATAGCCCATAATTTAGTGATCGATCATTTCCGCCGCGAAAAGCGCGCCCCAATGATCAGTAATGGCGACGACTTTGATATTTTTGAAGTTCTTGGCAATTATGATGAGAGCACCGAAGACCGCATGGTGCGCGAACAAACCTATAAGGACCTTAAAACATTAATCCATTTACTGCCTGCCGAACAAAAGGAAGTATTGATAATGCGCCATTTCGGGGATATGAGCTTTAAAGAAATAGCCGATATCACCGACGTAAGCATTAACACCGCCCTCGGCCGCATGCGTTATGCCTTGAATAACCTGCGTAAAATGATGCAGAGCAAGGAAATGAGTCTTAAAAATTAGTGAGTTGGTGAGTGGTGAGTTGTCAGTAGTGAGTGGGCAGTTTCCAATGTGCAGTTTGCCGTAAATTATTGGTCTTTCCCCACTCACCATTCACCACTTACCACTCACCAAAAAAAAATTTCATTAAAATTTCATCTTCGTAAAATAATCTAATTAAGCTTTCGTTTAGTACCTGTAAACCAACAATAAAAAAAGCTTATGGATGAAACTTTTACAACAACTTTAAATTTACTGACTAACAAAGCCAAGGTGAACGCAGAACTGCAGGAGAACCTGGAAGGCGACGAGTTAATGTTTTATCATTCACTTCGTGCTGATCTGGATCTTTTGAAGAAAAACCCTAAAGTTCAGACTGTTCACCAAATCCTCGATTATTCGAAGAGTTTTCGTTAGCAGTTAAGCTACCTAACTGGTTCACGGATCGCAATTGTTTACGTTAAGCAATTGATGGTCTGTGAACCTTTCCATTTTTTATTGGTTCATTAGTTCATTGGGCCTGGCTGGTTCATTAGTTCACTGGTTCATTAGTTCATTAGTCCTGCATGGCCCGTAGTCCACTGGTTTCATTGGGCCTGTGTAGTATATATATTGTAAAATAATTTTATCCTCTTTGGGCATATCCCGTTTATTGAGGATTATTGCAATGTGAATATAACAGCGTGCGGCTACTCCGCCGCAAATACCAATGAACTAATGAACCAGTGAACCAATGAACAAAAAAGACCGCTACAAATACTTCGTCGAATATTTTTCAAAACATCAGCCGGATGCGGAGACTGAATTGCATTACGGCAGTCCGTATGAACTATTGGTGGCTGTTATACTTTCAGCCCAATGTACGGACAAGCGCATCAACCAGGTAACGCCGGCATTATTTGAGCGTTTTCCCACCGCGCAGGCTTTGGCGGCATCCACACCCGAAGAAGTTTTTACTTATATCCGCAGCGTAAGCTATCCTAATAATAAGGCTAAACATCTGGTCGGAATGGCTAAAATGCTGACCGACGTTTTTAATGGCGAGGTGCCTTCCGGGATTGACGAATTGCAGAAACTGCCGGGAGTTGGGCGTAAAACGGCAAATGTTATCGCTTCGGTGGTGTTTGATGAACAGGCTATTGCTGTTGATACCCATGTTTTCAGGGTGGCAAACCGCATTGGCTTAACAACCAATGCCCGCACCCCGCTTGCTGTTGAAAAGCAGTTGATGAAATATCTGCCAAAAGACGCCCCCCGCATTGCGCACCACTGGCTCATATTGCATGGCCGCTACGTCTGCGTGGCCCGCAACCCTAAATGTGAAATTTGCCCCATCAGCTGGTTTTGTAAATATTATGAGCAAACCCATACTGAACCCGCTTTAAATAAGGCGGAAGCATTAAAAGTTAAGAAAGCAAAAGATCAGAAAAAGAAAACCGCTTTGAATAAGATAGGCAAAGAACTTAAGAAGCGAAGTGTTGATAACAATGGTTGATTAAGTTGAATAAGTTGATTAGGTTAGCTTTGTTATTTTGATTTGTCGATTACATAGTATTAACCTTATTTCTTTAACCTGGTCAACTCAATTATTAAAATAATTACTAAAAATATTAGTAATTCTCAAAAATACTTTTTACATTTGTTTTCACATTTTTTAACATGAGCAGCGCAGATAAATTAAAAGCATTGCAGCTTACCTTAGATAAGCTGGAAAAATCGTACGGAAAAGGTACCATCATGAAACTGGGTGATAGCGCAATTGAGGCTATCGAAGTTATATCAACAGGGTCGATCGGCCTCGATATCGCTTTGGGGGTTGGTGGTCTGCCAAAGGGGCGGGTTATTGAGATATACGGCCCTGAATCATCAGGCAAAACTACACTCGCTATACATGCTATTGCAGAAGCACAGAAAAAAGGCGGTATTGCTGCTTTTATTGATGCTGAGCATGCTTTCGACCGCTTTTACGCGCAAAAACTTGGTGTTGATGTGGAGAACCTGCTCATATCCCAACCCGATAACGGCGAACAAGCGCTTGAAATTGCCGATAACCTGATCCGCTCCGGCGCCATTGATATTTTGGTGATCGACTCGGTTGCCGCATTAGTACCCAAGGCGGAAATTGAAGGTGAAATGGGCGATTCAAAAATGGGCTTGCAGGCCCGTTTAATGTCGCAGGCTTTGCGTAAGTTGACTGGTACCATTAGTAAAACCGGCTGCTGCTGTATATTTATTAACCAGCTGCGCGAAAAAATTGGCATAATGTTCGGTAACCCCGAAACAACTACCGGCGGTAACGCGCTTAAATTTTATGCATCGGTACGTTTGGATATACGCCGCATTTCACAGATCAAAGATACCGACGAGGTATCGGGTAACCGAGTTAAGGTAAAGATAGTAAAGAACAAGGTTGCACCGCCATTCCGTATTGCCGAGTTCGACATTATGTTTGGCGAAGGCATTTCCAAATCAGGCGAGATCATCGACCTGGGTGTGGAGCATAACATTATAAAAAAGGCAGGCTCATGGTTCAGCTATGGCGAAACCCGCCTGGGCCAGGGCCGCGATGCTGTAAAACAACTGATACAGGATAACCCCGAATTAATGGACGAACTGGAGGCTAAAATTAAAGAAGTAGTAACTGGGGAGCATTTGGCGGAAGTTTAGATTTTTGATTGCACCGATTGTGGATTAATTTCACCGATTTTTTAGGAGCCTTCCGTTTGGGAGGCTTTTTCTGTTTATATTTACTATAATTTAACTCCTTACCGATTTAATTTCCCTATTCATTAGACATCACAAGTTGAAAACATTAAAGTTTATTCAGAATATATTAATGGTAATAATTGTTTTAGCAATTATAGTTTTGGCCTTTTTTACAAAATATCTGCATAATTATTTACATGCATTTGTTCGTTTATCAGATACAATATTTGTCATATTTTTATTGGTTTGGCTTTACAGAATGTTTTCTGCTAAACAATTAGGTATAAGAAACCCCAACAATTATAAAATTATTCCAAAGTTTAACTGGAAGCGATTTAAACTATATGAAATATTAGTTCATTCATTTTTTATTGCGAGTTGTTTATTCTTTATCCTTAATGACGTTGTATTTAATTATTTGATACCAAATGAAATTGCGGGATATTTCATTTGGTTGAGTTTGGGAATTATGCTTGGATTTATTTTATGTCAATATGAAATAAATCGTGTTTTGAATAAGAAGAATTCACGCCCGACAGGTTAAATATCATCAAGCAAAAGTAAATCGATGCCGGTAACTATTGATACCTTATATAAACTGTAAGAATTATGGATATTACATCGAAATATAATATTGTTGAAAAGATCATTCAAGCGAATGATGATAATTTACCCGATCTCGATTTTTGGAATGATGTGCCCGAAGAATTAAAACAGGCTATAGACCAGGCAAAAGATGAGCTTGACCGAGGCGAAGGCATTCCCCATTCGCAGGTAATGACGGAAATAAAAGATCGATTTCGGAACAAATAAATTACAATTTTTTTATCCATAGGTTAAATCAGGCTTCGCACATCAGCCAACTGCCCTTACAGATATCCAAAAATTATTATACCCCAACCCCACTTGTATATCGATCAATTCCTGCTGCAGCATCTCGAGCACGGCTAAAAAATTATAAACAAAATGTACCTTATTGTCTGATTGACCGGCAATCAGCTTAAAATCCATTTTTTTGTTGATCTTCAACAGGTCTTCTATTATTTTTTTCTGCTGTTCAATGGTATATGGATATTGTGTTACTGTATGTGTTACTTCTGCGCTCCGGGTAAGGAAGCGTTTCATGATACGGTCGTAAACCAGCATTAACTTGTACAAATTAATTTCGGATAACTCTTCGCCCGGCAGGGTAACCGGTTCGGCCTGCTCTATATCAAACCTGATATTGCCGCGCTTTTCCTGTTTAAAACGTTCATCTTCAAAAGGGTGCAGATCTTCACAAATTTCTTTAAATTTTTTGTATTCGATCAGTTTCCTGATCAGTTCCTCTTTCGTGTCTGTTTGATTTCCATCATCGTTGGCCTCATACCGCGGCAGCAGCATTTTGGCCTTAATACGCATCAGGGTGGCGGCCACAAAAATAAACTCGCTGGCAATTTCCATATTCAGGATGGTCATCTGGTGCAGGTAGTTCAAAAAATCATCGGTAATACGGGCAATGGGGATATCATGGATCTCGAGCTCATCCCTTTCAATAAAAAAAAGCAGCAGGTCAAATGGCCCCTCAAATTGCGGTAATTTTATTTCGAAACTTTCTTCGGTCATCATGATAACCAAAAATAGTGTTAAAAGGGTTGAAGTGGTTATAAGTGTTGAAAGGAGGCTGCCATTGTTGAAAAATAGGTTAAAGGAGGTTTCAATAAGTTGTACGGGTTGTAAAGGTTGAAGGGGGAAAAACGACATAGGTCAAACAAACCATTTTAACTTACTACAACCCTTACAACATTTTTCAACTTTTTAAACCTTTCCAACCCTCCCCCCAATTATTCAAAAAATTATCCTGATTTTCCTAATAAAAATGCCGTACTTTGCAGGTTTAAAGGGTTAACTATGTCTATGCAGGTACCGGCAGGGAATTTATTAGAAAAAATAAATTATCCATCTGATTTAAAACAGCTTAAAGTTGAAGAACTTAAACAGGTTTGCCAGGAGTTGCGCCAGTATATAATAGATGTGGTATCTGTGAACGGGGGGCATTTTGCCGCCAGCCTGGGTGTAGTTGAATTAACCGTGGCCCTGCAATATGTACTCAATACCCCTTACGACCAGTTAGTTTGGGATGTTGGCCACCAGGCCTACGGCCATAAAATACTCACCGGCCGGCGCGAAAATTTTCATACCAACCGCGTCCATAATGGCTTAAGCGGCTTTCCAAAACGTTCGGAAAGCGAATATGATACTTTTGGCGTGGGCCACTCTTCCACTTCTATTTCAGCTGCCCTGGGGATGGCTGTTGCTTCGCAATACAAAGGCGAAACCGACAGGCAGCACGTTGCCGTAATTGGCGATGGCGCCATGACTGCCGGGATAGCCTTTGAAGCACTGAATCACGCAGGGATTGAAAACTCAAACATTTTGGTGATACTGAATGACAACAACATGTCAATTGATCCCAATGTTGGGGCTTTAAAGGAGTACTTAACCGATATCACTATATCAAAACCCTATAACCGTTTCAGGGATGATATTGCACATATACTTGCAAAAATATCAGCCATCGGCCCAGATGCCTATAAGATTGCCCAAAAGCTTGAGAAAAGCATAAAGGGTACGCTGCTTAAAAAGAGCAATTTTTTCGAGGCGCTGAAATTCAGGTATTTTGGCCCTATTGACGGGCACGATGTTGAGCACCTGGTAAAAGTACTTCGCGACCTACGTAATATTCCTGGGCCAAAACTGCTGCACTGCATCACTGTAAAAGGCAAAGGATATGCTTTGGCCGAAAAGGACCAAACCAAATGGCATGCACCTGGCTTGTTTGACAAGATAACGGGCGAGATAAAAAAAGTTAAGCAGGAAAAACCACAGCCGCCAAAATACCAGGATGTATTCGGCCATACCATAATTGAACTGGCCGAAACGAATCCTAAAATAATGGGCATTACACCCGCTATGCCGTCCGGGTGCTCATTAAACCTGATGATGAAGGCTATGCCAAACCGTGCGTTTGACGTGGGTATAGCCGAGCAGCATGCGGTAACGTTTTCGGCCGGTCTGGCTACCCAGGGGCTTATCCCTTTTTGCAATATATATTCCAGCTTTATGCAAAGGGCTTATGACCAGGTGATACATGATGTTGCCATTCAAAACCTGAATGTAGTATTTTGCCTCGACAGGGCAGGCATCGCCGGCGCCGACGGGCCAACGCACCATGGCGCTTATGACCTTGCCTACATGCGCTGCATACCCAATATGACGGTTTCGGCGCCCATGAACGAAGAAGAATTGCGCAACCTGATGTTTACTGCGCAGCAGGATGATATGGGCCCATTTGTAATTCGGTACCCACGTGGCAACGGCGTTATGGTCGACTGGCAGCGGCCTTTAAAGGCCATAAAAGTTGGCAAAGGCCGTAAAATTTGCGATGGAGACGACCTGGCAATTTTAACCATCGGCCATATTGGTAACGAGGTTGTAAAGGCCACGGCTGAATTAAATGCCCACGGCTATTACCCTGCCCATTATGACCTTCGCTTTGTAAAACCCCTGGACGAAGCATTATTGCATGATGTATTTAAAAAATTCAGCAAAGTTATTACTGTTGAAGATGGCTGCCTGGAAGGCGGAATGGGCAGCGCAGTATTAGAATTTATGGCTGATAATAATTACAAGGCACAAGTTGTGCGCTTAGGCATTCCTGATAAAGTTATAGAACACGGTGAACAACCCGAACTATGGGCCGAATGCGGTTACGATGCCAAAAGCATTGCAGCACAGGTTAAACGCTTAGGCATACCGCAGAATAAGCATATTATCGCTTCGTGATTGAGTGAATAGTGAGTGGTGAATAGTGAGTCGAAACTGCAAACCTCACTACTCACCACTCACTAATGTGCCTTATAACTTGCCAGGTCACTATATAAATCCCGGAATGAACTTCGAAGCCCTATAGTGATCCATTTGGTCCGGTCATCAAACAGGCTGTTAACTTCAGTCCGGTAAATGGCGCCAAGCTCAATCCTTAAGTTGTATTTTGGGTTGATCAAAAAACCTATTTTTCCTTCTAAATAAACCAGGTTTGTAGTTAGCCCCTGCGTAGTATAATTACCGTAAAGACGGGCTGCAGAGGTATAAACATTAAAAATATCCTTGCCATAATCCAGGGTATCTACATTAAATCCGTACCGCCCGAAATCGGCCTCTCCGCTAAAATCAAATCTTTTGTACGAATAATTTACTTTGGTTACAAGCTCCCTGAAGTTTGCACCCCACGGATGTGCCAATGGCTCGCTGTTCTCCGAATAATTTTCAATCGCTGACCTTGCCGAGTAAGTGTATGGCTTGGCGGTATTTGTTTCAACAAGATAGTTAAGCCTTTTAATTCCAAACAAATCGGCTCCCCGAAATCCTAATTGCCAGCCATATTTATTGGCAAATGACCCATCGCTGGAAAAAAAATCCTGCGACCTGAATTCATTTAGTGCAAATTGCCCGTAAAGGGTTATCCCGTTGCTGATCTTATATTTTCCCGTAACACCCAGCAGCGATTTATCGGGATCATCACTTGACGAATTAACAGCTTGTAAAAATACAAGCGGGTTGATATAATTGAGATCGAAGGGGCGCTTTTGTCCGTTGTCATCGGTGAAAAAGCCGATCACATTATCAAAGAATCCAAATGAAAGCCTTTTGCTTACGTTCCAATCGAGGTAATGGAAAACGCCGAATTTCTGCCTGCTGATACCATATTGTGAAGTTGTCGCAGGGTCATTCATTGCGGTCCACATCGCCATATACTTTACATTTCCCAGCGTGCCTGTAAGTTTAAAGAAAAGATAAGGCGAGGCATAGTCGGATAATAGCATTGACCGGTAGCCATCGCCTATAAATGTTTTATCCCTTCCGGCGCTGATATTCAGATATTTTATCGGCGTATAGGATACCACAGCGGTTAAGTACGACCATTGTGTTGTATTCTGGCCCGGCGTACGGTTGTAGGCTTGCCCGGGCACAACACCCACCTGGTTTATATAAGTACCGAGGTATTCCGGAAAAATGCCCTGGTTACCATATCCGCTAATATTATAAGCCCATTTACTTCCGAATGTTCCGCCAATTTGAAACCCAAGTGAAGTCAAATTTGTGTTTTTATGGGCATCAAGATCTTTGCCGATAGTAAGATCAGGTAAAACATCCATGTAAAAAGTGGAGCCCGGGCTTTTCACATCTATCAAATGTTCATTGAAGAGCTTCAGGTGGCCCCAGCTGTGCTGCTTTCCATCTGACCCATAATTCATTATCGAATCGTAACCGCGTTTTAACAATGAATCGTCAATAAAGTATGGTGTGATGGCAGTATGTATGCGGGTACCGGTTGAATACAGTATGTCATCGAGCTTTTGATAAAACTGGTACGAATACGGCTGATATTCAGACTGTGAACGGGCTAGGCTAATTATAGAAAATAATAATAGTATGGTGCTAAATATTTTCTTCATACACAAAAATGTATAGAATAATTGATAATTTATTACTCAAAATAGTTGAGCGTTTTAAATCCGCCCTTTTTTAAATAATCATCCTTTTTTACCAGTTGCAGGTCTGATTGCATCATGTCGCTGACCAAAGCCTGCAGATCATATTTTGGTACCCAACCTAATTTTTCTTTTGCCTTGCTGGCGTCACCTATCAGCAGGTCAACTTCGGTGGGCCTGAAATATTTTGAATCGACCTTAACTACTGTTTGCCCGAATTTTAAAGCATCGCGGTTCAACCCCAATTCTTCGGCTTTTTGCTCGTCAACGTCAATGATCACTCCTCTTTCGTTTTCATCTTTACCACTGAATTCCACTTCGATCCCAAGCTCCCCAAATGACATTTTTATAAAATCGCGCACGGTAGTGGTTACCCCGGTTGCTATAACAAAGTCCTCGGCGGTATCCTGCTGCAGCATCAGCCACATGGCCTCGATGTAATCCTTGGCATGGCCCCAGTCGCGCCGGGCTGATAGGTTGCCCACGTACAGGCAATCCTGCAACCCCATGGCTATTTTGGATGCGGCACGGGTAATTTTGCGGGTAACAAAAGTCTCACCCCTCACCGGGCTCTCGTGGTTAAACAATATGCCGTTACAGGCAAACATACCGTAAGCTTCGCGGTAGTTTACAATTATCCAATAGCCATATAATTTTGCCACCGCATACGGCGACCGCGGGTAAAACGGCGTGGTTTCGGTTTGCGGTACTGCCTGCACCAACCCATAGAGCTCGGAGGTTGAGGCCTGGTATATCCGTGTTTTATGTTCAAGCTTTAACAGCCTTACTGCCTCAAGTATGCGCAAGGTGCCAACACCATCGGCATTAGCGGTGTACTCGGGGGTATCGAAACTTACCTTTACATGGCTTTGCGCCGCCAAATTATAGATCTCGTCGGGCTGAATTTCCTGCACCAGCCTGATGAGGTTTGTTGAATCGGTAAGGTCGCCGTTATGCAGTTTGAACTTTACATTCGGTTCGTGCGGGTCGTGGTACAGGTGGTCGATACGGTCGGTATTAAACAGGGACGACCTTCTTTTTATGCCATGTACCTCGTAGCCTTTTTTTAGTAAAAACTCCGCTAAATACGCGCCATCCTGGCCGGTTATTCCTGTTATTAATGCTATTTTCATCGGTAATATTATGCAATCCCTATAAGTTTACAATAATATCCAATTTTATTGTAAAAGTTGGTATCGGGCGCAGGCTGGATGGTTTTTTCTTTTGAAAGGGCAGAAATTATGGAACCCCGCCTTTTTAAATCCAACCCTTTAAAACAAAAAAAACACGGGCATCGCGTTTAGCGCTTGCCCATGTCTTCATATGGTTTGGATTCCACTCTGCCAGTGAAAAGGTTGGTGACGAGGTCTAGGGTATTAATAGCTTTAATATTTATGTAATATTAAGCGCTTTGTTTCAATTTTTATACCGTGTTTTCACCCATTTTATACCGTGTTTTCACCCCCCTGCGTTACGTGGTTTTACGCGCAGTGAGAAGTGAGTGGTGAGTGGCGGTGGCAGCAGCACTACCGTCAAATAAAACTTCTGACTTTGGACTATCAGCTTCAGACTTTTGGCTTTGGACTTTCCGCTTAAATACCGCCTACATGATCTTCCAGCTCGCGGTACCAATCCTGGCCGTATTTGCGGATGAGGGGGGCGTTTAAAAATTCGTGCACGCGTACTTTAAGCTCAGTACCAAATGCGCAGGCCGGACTGCAAATGCTCCAGCGGTCATAATTCAGCACATCAAATTCAGGGTATTTTGTGATGCGGATGGGATATAAATGACAGGAAATGGGTTTTTTCCAGTTAGTGGCGCCATGCTCATACGCTTTTTCAATGGCGCATTTGGTGATGCCGTTTTCAAATATCACGTAGGCACATTCTTTATTTACATCCACACATGGCGTGGTATAATCGCCTTCAAAATCCTTTACGTACGTGCCCATTTTCTCGATAGTGGCAACGCCTTTGGCAGTCATAAAAGGTTTTACTTTGGGGTATATTTCGTCCAGTATATCCAACTCGTCAGCATCCAGGGGCGCACCCGAGTCGCCTTCCAGGCAGCAGGCGCCCTTGCATTTGTTCAGGTTGCATACAAAATTTTCTTTTACCACATCCTCATGCAGCAGCACGGTGCCTATTTCTATCATTTTTTTGCTTTTTAGATATGAGATAAAAAAGGACTATTTTGCCCGCCGCATTTTTCTCACATCTCACATCTCACATCTCACATCTCACATCTCACATCTCACATCTCACATCTCACATCTCACATCTCACATCTCACATCTCACATCTCACATCTCACATCTCACATCTCAC
>CAIPFE010000016.1 GCA_903864275.1 uncultured Mucilaginibacter sp. | reverse complement strand
CTGCGACGGGCTGACGAAATTCGGCGCCGATGCACGCCTTTTTGATGCCTTTTGCATATTTCCTTGCACTTGATCCCCACAAGTTCGCTACAACTACCTGTATTTCAAAATGGTTTAGGTTATTCAGCAGACCCTAATTAGAAGGAAAACTGCTAAGCCTCCCTTACTGATAGAAAAGACCCTGGTCGCGAACTTATTTTCATATTTTTACTTATCCTTTTAAAGGCGCTCATGAGCGCTTCACAATTTGAAAGAGGGGCTAAACGGGTTTATGAATATTGACGAGGTTATCGCGCTATTGAAGCAAAAGGCCAACCCGGCTTACCTGGAAGGTATGAAACGCTTTGCGATCGAAAATACTAAGGCGTTGGGTATTCCAATCCCCGAATTGAGGAAGCTAGCGAGGGACCTAAAAAAAGATCATGCGCTTGCCCTCGACCTTTGGGACACAGGTTTGCACGAAGCCCGGATACTTGCTTCGATGATTGATGATCCGTTGATGGTCACTTCGAAACAAATTAACGACTGGGTTAATGATTTTAACTCGTGGGACATTTGCGACCAGGTTTGCGGCAATTTATTTGATCGTACGCCATTTGCAATTGAAAAAGCATTAGCATTCAGCAGCGATAATCAAGCGTTTATTAAACGGGCCGGCTTTGTATTAATGGCTGAATATTCCATTCATAATAAAACTGCCGACGATAAAACCTTTATAAATTTCTTGCAAATTATTGAGCGTGAGGCATGGGACAACAGGAATTTTGTTAAAAAGGCTATAAATTGGGCGCTTCGGCAAATTGGTAAAAGAAACCAAATCCTGAAAATTGAAGCGATTGAAATAGCTTACCGTATTTCGCTCCAGGAAAGCAAACCGGCAAAATGGATAGCATCGGATGCATTAAAAGAATTAACAAAAAAAGTCGATCTCCCGTAAAAATAAATCTAATTTTTTACCGTATATTATGCCTCCTTATTTCATCAGATATTAAATAAATTTCAACTATTTTTATCGGATTTTTTAATAAATATCACTGATGTTTTTGGGATATTTATTTTTGGCACAATTTTTCTATACGATGCTGGAACTTTGATTAAACTAATTTTATGATCTGTCTATCCGTATGAGTATTTTAGAAGGGAACAATTTTAATGGTGACGATGCATCCCATCTTGCTCAAATAATTGATCATATAAATGTGGGGGTATGGGAGTTTGACATTACCACGAAAGATGTTAAATGGTCGGCTGGGTTTTATTCCATTTTGGGTTATAAGCCCGGGGAAATCGAATGCTCCTACAATTACTTTCTTGAGCACCTGCTTTATTATCACGATAAGCCGTCATTTTTAAAGGCTATTAATACCCGCAACGAAGATAATACCAATACAGTTCATGTCAGGCTTTTAACTAAAGCTACCGGTTACCAGTGGTTTGAGAGCACTACTAAAAAGTGGGAAAATGGCAACGGCCCCAAGTTTACAGGCTCGTTAATTAATATTAACCAGGCAAAGCTTTTAGCTTTACGTTCAGCCCGAAATGATTCTTTCTTCAATGAGACCGGTTCAATAGCCAAAGTAAGCGGGTTCGAGATCGATGTGCCGACTATGAGCTTATCATTATCAAAAGAAGCCTTCGATATTTATGAGTTAACGGACCAGGTCAAATTGAGCCTTGAAGAAGCCATCAGCTTTTTTGAACCTCAATACCGCCCTGTATTAAACGAAGCTATAGATAATGCCATCAAATTCTGTAAGCCCTATGATATGGAATTGCTGTTCAGAACGGCCAAAAACAATTTGATCTGGGTTAGGGCAAAGGGCGTACCCATTATTGACGATTACGGCAAATGCATAAAAATAAGAGGCATATTCCAGGATATTGACAACATAAAAAAGAAGGGACTTGCTTTACAATCGTCTATTACCTTATTGAACGATCAAAATAAGCGCCTCCAGAATTTCGCTTATATTGTTTCCCACAACCTGCGCTCAAACACGGGCAATTTGCAATTCATGGTCAATTTATTCGAAGAAAGCGAAACCGACGAAGACAAGGCCGAAGTGTTTGCGCATATAAAATCCATAAGCGGCAGCCTGATCACTACTATAGAGCACCTGAATGAAATAGTAAAAATACATACAGAGATTGACAGGGAAAGGAAAACGCTGGAATTTGAAGAGGTCTTTAAAAATGTTGTATCAGCTTTGCAAAGCAATATAGAAAGTACTGATGCTAAAATTGAATATGATTTTAGCAAATGCCCGGTAATAAACTACATTCCCGCTTACCTTGAAAGTATTATACAAAACTTGCTTACAAATTCATTAAAATACCGGCACATGGACAGGCAGCCGGTAATCACCTGCCGGACAGTTAAAGATCACAACCATATCTATATGATATTTGAGGATAATGGTATTGGTATTGATATGGCGCGTTATGGCGATAAAGTTTTCGGCATGTATAAAACGTTCCACCAAAACCCTGATGCAAAAGGCATAGGGCTATTTATTACCCGCAACCAGGTAGAGTCGCTTGGCGGCACCATTAAAATAGACAGTACTGTTGATGTGGGAACGAAGTTTACTATAAGATTAGTTTAGAGATTAGAGGTTAGTTTTAGAACGGCTCTTTTATCTAATCCCTTACCTCCAGTTTCCAATAAGCCTTAATCTCCAGTCTCTAATCTCTAAACAAAGCTTTCCAAAATTTTAAACCCCGATGTTGTTTCCAGCTGAACTTTATCGATACTTTTGGGCAACAGTACGCAATCACCCATTTTTACCGGGTAAGCAGTGCCGTTATATTTAACTGCAAATTCCCCTTCAATACATACATATATCACAAACGAATCAAGGTTGGCGTAATCCCTTGAGGTACTTTTTGTAAAATCAAGTAAATTGGTGGTAAAGTATGGGCAGCTTACCAGTTCAACCGCTTTATCCTTTTCGGACTGGTATTTGGTTTTATAATCAGGGTAATGTTTATAATCAATGGCTGCAAGGGCTTCTTCAGTATGCAGTTCGCGTTTGTTGCCTTTATCATCAACACGGTCGAAATCATAAATACGGTAGGTGATGTCGGATGTTTGCTGTATCTCGGCAATCAGCAGGCCTTTCCCGATGGTATGCACCCGGCCCGCCGGTAAAAAGAAAACGTCACCGGCCTTCGCTTCCTCTTTGTTCAAAATTTCAGTTAAATGGCCGCTGTTGAATTTATCAAGATATTGCTTTTCTGTAAGGTCCTTATTAAACCCTGAAATCAATGTTGAGCCGGGATCGGCTTCGATAATATACCACATTTCGGTTTTGCCAAATGAATTGTGGCGCTTTTCTGCCAGTTCATCATCAGGATGTACCTGGATAGACAGGTCCTCGTTAGCATCAATAAATTTTATTAGTAGCGGAAAGATGTTTCCAAATTGTTCATATACTTTTTCGCCAACCAAATCACCCAGGTATTTTTCCAGTAGGTCTGCCAGCGACTCCCCCTCCAGTTCACCGTTGGCAACAACCGAAACAGCCGATTTAACACCTGATATTTCCCAGGTCTCGCCGCAATTGGGCAGGCTGCCAAAATCCTTGTGCAAATAGGTTTTGATCTTTTGACCGCCCCATATTTTGTCTTTATAGATGGTTTTGAATTTTAGCGGGTATAATGGGAGCATGGTTTACGTTTAAAATTTATTTTGTGATATTTTGTTGATTTCTGAAATAAGGATTTGGAAAACTTTCTAAAGTTCAGATATAAATTATTTCAGACTCGATGTCCGCTAAATATTTTGGCTTAATAACGGCTCGCGATACCAAGTCAACTTTCCAGTCCAATTCATCTTCAAGTTCATCAGTTAATGATACCAGTTGAATACCTATCGGCCTCGAAAACTCCACTATAATGTCGATATTACTGTTAAAGTTAAAATCACCACGAACAATGGGGCCGAATAAACCAATTGACGCAATGGGATACTTCTTTACTAATTGGGGTTTAAGACCGGTCAATATACCCCTTACTTTATTAAGATCAAGCATAAATTCTATGATTTTATTATGAAAGGTCTTATTAAGTCCGCGTAACAAAACACGGACTTTTATTTTATGTCAAACAGGAACTACTATTTGCCCAGCTTCTTCTTCAGATTCTCATCAATAGCCGCCAAAAATTCCTCGGTATATAAATAATCTGTGCCATGCTCCACCTTTGGTTTTATAGTAATGGCCAAATCTTTTGTCATTTTTCCGCTTTCAACGGTTTCAACGCAAACTTCTTCCAGTGTTTTGCAGAATTTGATCAGTTCATGGTTACTATCCAATAAACCACGGAATTCCAAGCCCCTTGTCCATGCAAATATTGATGCGATGGGGTTGGTTGAAGTAGGTTTGCCTGCCTGGTGATCGCGATAGTGGCGCGTCACGGTACCGTGGGCCGCTTCGGCTTCCATAACGGTTCCATCAGGTGTAACCAAAACGGAGGTCATCAAACCTAATGAACCAAATCCCTGCGCTACTGTATCCGACTGCACATCGCCATCATAATTTTTACAGGCCCAAACAAAATTACCATGCCATTTTAAAGCAGAGGCTACCATGTCGTCAATTAAGCGGTGCTCGTAAGTTAGCTGGTTGGCTTCAAAATCCAGTTTAAATTCCTGCTCGTAAATTTCCTGGAAAATATCTTTAAAACGGCCATCGTATTTTTTAAGGATAGTGTTTTTAGTAGAAAGATATAAAGGCCATTTTTTCAACAACGCCTGGTTAAAACAGGCACGGGCAAAACCCATAATAGACTCATCCGTATTATACATAGCAAGCGCGACCCCATCGCCTTTAAAATTAAAAACTTCAAACGATTGTTCTTTTCCGCCATCGTCCGGTGTAAAAGTGATGGTCAGCTTTCCTTTTCCTTTTGTCACAAAATCTGTCGCCTTGTACTGGTCGCCGAAGGCATGACGGCCGATACAGATCGGTGCAGTCCAGTTTGGTACCAACCGCGGAATATTTGCCATTACGATCGGCTCACGGAAAACGGTGCCATCCAGTATATTACGGATAGTGCCGTTTGGCGATTTCCACATTTGTTTTAAATTAAACTCCTTAACGCGCGCCTCGTCAGGTGTAATTGTGGCGCATTTAATTCCGACACCATATTTTTTTATGGCATTTGCAGCATCAATTGTTACCTGGTCGTTGGTTTCGTCGCGATACTCAATACCAAGGTCATAATATTTAATATCAAGGTCCAGGTACGGGAATATTAATTTGTCTTTGATAAATTTCCAGATAATACGGGTCATTTCATCGCCATCCAGTTCAACTACCGGATTTTCTACTTTAATTTTTGACATCTTGAATATGGTTTTTATTGGCGGCAAAGATATAAAATTGATTGGTGAGTAGTGAGTGGTGAATTGTGAGTTTTTCATTATCTATTCAGCACTCGCTACTCACCAATTCAACTTTTTTCCCCCAAATGCTATTTTTATAAACTTTGATGCTATTTTTATAAAATATATTCTTGAAAATCCTGTTTAAACTTATTAAAAAGCGCTGACAATAAATTATGATAAAACTGATATACAAAACAACAATTTTAACCCTGTTCGTTTGTTGTACCGCGCTTTTAGCAAAGGCGCAAGTTGGCTACGATTATTCGCAGTATGATGTAGGTGTGGCTGCAGGCTTCGACCAGGTTTATGGCAATGCCGAAACGCAGCCGATTTCTGAATCCATTCATTTTAATTTTACTTTTAATTATACACCATTCACCAATTTTGTTCTGGAGGCCCAGTTTGGAAAACTAACGGGCGGCGATTCGATAAAAACCATTACCGGAAGGTATTTTAATAATAATTTTAGCGCCTACATTTTCCGCGGACAACTGCAGGCGGGGGAATTGATGGATTATTCTCACAGCCAGTTTAGCAATGCAATTAAAAACCTGTATTTGTCAATAGGGATGGGATATATAATAAATTATATGACCAAAATAAACAGGAATTCTATCCAGGTGCCGGGATTAGTTTCAGGCGGTCAAAACAGCAGTAATGAGCTTTTCATCCCACTCCGTCTCGGTTACGAATTTAAAATTTTTAACACGTACCAGCAGCCAACTGTTAAAGTCGACCTTGGGTATCAATATAACTATGTATTGGGCGATGGCCTTGATGGTTTCAATACGCCCAAACACAACGAAGCTTACACACAATTGTTTATTGGTGTAAAGTTCGCCGTTGGCGGGTCTGTCGTTTCGTATAGGAAACAAATTCACTATTAGGCGGGTGGTCACTTACTTATTAGTATTTTTGCAGATCATTTAATTAATAATGCACAATTCACTGCTCGCAACACACTGTGCACAAACCGAAGCAGCGTTTTTATGTTATATTTAATAAATCTGCAATTATGAAGAAAGATACATTTTATCCTGGATTTGACGATGAAAATGAAGACAGAGACAAAACCTTAAAAGATGACTTGGGCGAAACGATTGACAAGGAAGACCTGAATTATAACGCTGACGACAACAGCTTTGAGTACGACGTGAAAAGCGATGACCCCGATTATCAACATCCCGACCCTTACAACACTTCGGTAAAAAACGGGGAAGATATGAACTCATCTTATGATGAGGCAAACCCTTACGATGCGGTTGATGAGTATATCCCAAATGAATCACTTGAAACTGATGTAGACAAATTAGGGATGCACATTGACGATGGCGAAATTGTGGAACTTGATGCAACCGATAGGGTACTTGGCCATACGCCGGAAGACGACCGCGATGATTTGGATGAAGAAGGGTATCCGAAGAATGACAGTTAGAAGGTCGTAATATCAAGCTTTTTTTCATTTTCCCAGCGACTGGCGTCCCGTTTGGGGGCTACCCGTTTGTACAACTAATTCAAGTAATTTCTTTTGCCCCGCCAGGGGCTACCCATGATAAATGACATTTAAATACCGTCAATCCGCACATCAAAAATCCGCACATCGCGCTCCAACTGTCAAGCCACAGTAATCAACTAATCCGCACATCAAAAATCTCCATATTAAGCCTTATCTTTGCCGCAGTAACTGACATTTTATGCTTAAAGGATTTTTTAACGTTCCTGCGCCGCAGAATGAGCCCGTATTAAATTATGGCCCGCGCAGCCTGGAGCGGTCGGCGCTTAAAGCTGCCCTGGATGAGGCCCGCGCCCATCATATTGATATTCCTATGTACATTGGCGGCAAAGAAGTACGCAGCGGCAAAAGCGCTAAAATACACCCGCCTCACGATCATAAACACTTACTTGCCACTTACCACGAAGGTGATAAGAGCCATGTGGCTGCTGCAATAGATGCTGCACTGGCGGCAAAAGCCGATTGGGAAACCCTGCCATGGGAGCAACGGGCGGCCATATTTTTAAAAGCAGCCGACCTGCTTGCGGGCCCATACCGTGCCAAGATAAATGCAGCCACCATGCTGGGCCAGTCGAAAAACGCATACCAGGCTGAAATTGACGGCGCTTGTGAGCTGATAGATTTTTTGAGGTTCAATGTGCACTACATGAGCCAGATCTACCAGCAGCAACCCCCCATTTCTGGCAAAGGCGTTTGGAACCGCCTCGAGCAACGCCCGCTCGAGGGTTTCGTATTTGCTTTAACCCCCTTTAATTTTACTGCGATCGCCGGTAACCTGCCATCTTCGGCAGCCCTGATGGGCAATGTGGTTGTTTGGAAACCTGCTAATACACAAATCTATGCGGCCAATGTTTTGATGCAGGTTTTCCGCGAAGCGGGCGTACCTGCAGGTGTTATCAACCTTGTTTATGTTGACGGCCCGACAGCAGGCGAAGTTATATTTAATCACCCTGATTTTGCGGGTATCCACTTTACAGGATCGACCGGTGTTTTTCAGAATATCTGGAAAACCATAGGCAACAACATCCATAAATATAAAACCTACCCGCGCATAGTCGGCGAAACCGGCGGGAAGGATTTTGTTCTGGCACACCCCAGCGCTGATGCCGATGTAGTAAATACCGCATTGATACGTGGCTCTTTTGAATACCAGGGACAAAAATGTTCGGCCGCTTCACGGGCTTATATCCCCTCTTCGCTATGGCCTGCCGTTAAAGAAAAGATGCAGCGCGACATCACCTCGTTTAAAATGGGGCCCGTGGAAGATTTTGAGAATTTTATTAATGCGGTTATCGACGAAAAGTCGTTTGATAAACTGGCCAAATATATTGATGCTGCTAAAGCCGATAAAAGCGTTGAAATAGTTGCAGGTGGCGGTTACGATAAAAGCCAGGGCTGGTTTATCCAGCCCACTGTAATAAAGGTAAATGACCCTTATTATGTAACCATGTGTGAAGAGCTTTTCGGCCCGGTACTTTCTGTTTATGTTTATGAGGACAAGGATTTTGATAAGGTGTTGGATATTGTTGACAAAACATCTATCTATGCCCTGACCGGGGCAATTATCGCACAAGACAGGTATGCCATTGCCGAAGCAACCTACCGCCTGCGCAATGCCGCCGGAAATTTTTATATAAACGATAAACCTACCGGTGCAGTAGTTGGCCAGCAGCCATTCGGCGGCGCCAGGGGATCGGGTACCAATGACAAAGCCGGATCCATGATCAATCTATTGCGCTGGGTATCCCCGCGTACGATCAAAGAAACATTCGACCCGCCTAAAGATTACCGCTACCCGTTTTTGGGGAAGGAAATTTAGTTCATAGTTAATGGTTCATAGTTCATGGCAGCTGCAGAATTCGGCTATGAACTACCATTGGCAGCCAACTGCAAACTACTACTACTGCTGTTGTTGCTGCTGCTGCTGCTGGATGATCTCCATATACCTTTGGTAGCTGTTTTTTGAAGATTCGGATACAATACTGGTTACATGGGCCTCATTGATCTGGGCGTCGTTATTATTCAGCACGTTTTCGTCATCGACCGATACCGCCACTTCCAGTTTATGGTTTGATGAGCCTTTGTAAACCCCTTTTACCGGCGAACAATCTGTAAAATTACGCCCTACGGCCAAACGTACATGGGTTTCGTTGGCAACGCAGTTATTTGTAGGGTCTATGCCAAGCCAGCCATAGTCAGGGATGTAGGCTTCGGCCCAAGCGTGGGTAGCGCCTTCGCCACGCATATTATGCCTGCTGGTGCAGATGTAGCCGCTTACATACCGGGCGGGTATGTGCACCAGTCGCAGCATTTCCATCAGCATGTGGGCAAAATCCTGGCAGACACCGGCTTTTAGTTTCCAAATTTCATCCAGCGTGGTTTCAACTGTGGTAACGCCCTTTATGTACACAAAATTATCATACACATACTGGCAAAATCGCAGGGCCACCTGGTAAGGCGTGTCATCGTTCACCCAGGCACTATCAACAATGGCCCTTAGTTCGGCCAGGCCTTCAAAATACTCTTGTTTCAAAAAATCAATATATGGCACCACAAATTGCAGGCGCTTAAGGTCCTCCCACTGGTGCGAAGGGAATATATCGTTAACAGGCAGCTCCTTATGTTTGGTAGTCACCCATATTTTGGAGTTGATGGTCAATTGCCAGTGTGGCTCACTGTAAGTGAAACTGCCCACTTCATTTCCATAATAGTCGATATGGGTATCAACAACGGGATTGCCGGTAATGGTAAGCTCCTGCTTTAAAACGTCCTGGTAGTCGTCCTTTATCGGGAACAAAATGATTTGGTTGGCGCTGTCGCGGACCGGGCTTTCGTAAATGTAACGCGTAATGTGTTGTATCTCAAATTCGGGCATATTTATAAGTATAAATTATTGATTTAGTGAATTAGTGATTTTATCAGCTACTCCACGCATGTCCTAAACTATCTTTAACTTTTTTCTTCTTCCGGACTTTCCGACTTCCGGACTTCCGGACTCCAACTATGAGTTGGCAAAATAATGTTCGTTCAATGAATTTCCAATTCCGTAAAGTTCTTTTCTGATCTGTGTGAGGAACAAGTGCAGCCCCTCCAGCTCGATACTTTTTACCGAACTGTATTTTATCCGGCTTTGCAGCCTGCCAATTTGGAACGACATCTCCCGGTAATCATCCAGGTTGCTGTCGTTCTTCAGCCTTTCAAAATAGCGCTGTATATTGTTTACCGAATAGATCACCGACCGGGGGAAATCTTCATTCAGCATTACCTGTTCCAATATATTGGTCGATTCAAAGCCTTCCCGGTACGTTTTTAAATACAGTTCGTAACCGCCCAGTGAAAGTAGCAGGTGTTTCCAGTAGCTGGTATCGGTTAGCAGATTGGGGTTATCGTCTATCGACCCAAACTTTGCATCCAATATATCCACCGACTGTATCGCCCGCTCCAAATATTTGCCGATGTTCATAAAACTGCGCCCCTCGCCCCGTTCCATGGTAATTTCGGCAGTGCCGTAATAAAGCATTACCTGTTTTATCAGCACGTCCAAAACGCCTATAGGATCCTCGCGCTGCAGCGCCTTTTCAAGTCTTGGTTCCTTTACGGTATGATAATATTCGTTCAGGCATTGCCAAAGGTCTTTGGGGATATGCTCCTGCACGCCGCGGGCGTTTTCGCGGGCAAGGGTAATGATATTCAAAATTGAATTTGAATTACTTTTCCCGGTAACCATATATTTCAAAACAGCGCGGCTATTATTTTCAATCTTGCCGGTTTCTTCTTCCTCGTCCTGTCCCGCAAATATCCTGATCACCGGCTCCCAGGTAAATTCCTGCACCGTATCCTGCGACGAGGCATAATTTATCTTCAGCATCCGCAGCATACCGTCGCTGCGCTCAATGTACCTGCTTAACCAATAGAAACTTGCTGCTACCCTGCTTAACATTTTTTAATTTCGGATTTCGGATGTTTGTCCCGATAGCTATCGGGATCGGATTTATTTTTTGATTTATGGTTTTTCTTCTTAGTTCGCAATTCAAAACAGCTGCTTCCTCCTCTCCTTCTTCGGCTTTAAACTCTCCGCTTTAACCTTCTCTTCCGCCTTGGGTTCACCTTTCGCTTTTAACCTTTCGCCTTTTCCTTCCTGCGTCTTAAGCTCACCTTTAACCTTTAACCTTTCGCCCTTCACCTCCAACGCGCCCAGTACCCATGTATCCTTACTCCCACCCCCTTGTGAACTATTTACCACCAGCGAACCTTCTTTCAGCGCCACGCGGGTTAAGCCGCCGGGTACTATCTCAATGCCGGCCGGACCATACAAGGCATAAGGCCGCAAGTCAATTCGGCGGGGCTGCAGCTCGCCTTGCATATAACAGGGTGCGGCCGACAGGCTTATAGTAGGCTGCGCGATAAAATTACGCGGGTCTTTTAGTATTTCCAGCTTATAATCTTCGATCTCCTGCTCTGTTGAAGCATGGCCCATCAGCATCCCGTAACCCCCGCTTCCATTGGTTTTTTTGATCACCATTTTATTGATGTTCTCAAAAACATGCGCACGTTCGTCCATATTCCCGAGCTGCAGGGTGGGCACGTTTTTTAGCAGCGGCTCCTCGTTTAAGTAATATTTTATCATTTCGGGCACGTACACATACACCGCCTTATCATCAGCCACGCCGGTGCCTGTTGCGTTTACGATAGCCACATTACCCTTGCGGTAAGCGCCCATAATACCGGCCACCCCAAGCATGCTGCCCGGGTTAAACACCAGCGGGTCAAGGTATTCGTCATCCACCCGGCGATAGATCACATCCACCTGCTGCAGGCCGGTAGTGGTTTTCATGTACACTTTATGATTGTTCACCACAAGGTCGCGGCCCTCCACCAGCTCAACGCCCATCAGGCGGGCCAGGGTGGTATGCTCAAAATAGGCCGAGTTGTAAATACCCGGCGTTAACAGCACAATAGTAGGGTTATGTATCTGCCGCGGCGAAAGGGCCAGCAAATTTTTATATAATATGGTAGGATATTCAGTTACGCTTCGTACCCCGCACTGCGGCAGCAAATCGGGGAACAGCCGTTTGGTGATCTCGCGGTTCTCCAGCATATAGCTCACGCCCGAGGGAGTGCGCAGGTTATCTTCCAGCACATAAAAGGTGCCGTCGTGGTCCCTTATGATGTCGATGCCGCTGATGTGCACATAAATATCATAGGGCACCTGCAGTTGGTACATCTCGCGCAGAAAATGCGGGCACGAGTAGATAATATCTATCGGCACAATGCCGTCCTTAATAATAAACTGGTTATGGTAAACATCTTTCAGGAACAGGTTGAGCGCAGTGAGGCGCTGCTTGATGCCCTTCTCCACAAAAGCCCATTCTTCGGCGGTGATGATGCGGGGGATAATATCAAACGGGAATATCTTCTCGATCCCCTCGCCGCTGTTGTACACCGTGAAGGTAATGCCCTGGCTCATGAACAGGCGTTTGGCCAATTCCTCTTTTTTATTGAGGTCATCCGCCGATTCGCCCGAAATATATTCAATTACTTTACGATAATGAGCGCGAACGCTGGCATCCGCCCCATACATTTCGTCCCAAACACCATTAATTGGGTTGTATTTGTCAAAATAAGCTGATTCCTGCATAGTAAAAACCCGGTAAATAGAAATACGACAACCAGTTACTTTAAAAAAATGTAATTTATGAAGTGTTTTTGTATTAAAGCGAATAAATTGTGAATTATTTTGACGAATTTTTAAAATAAATTGAGGTTTGAGGCGAATATTGTAATTTTTTGCAGGAAAAACGTAGTGGAAAAGGTGAAGGGCGAAAGGTTAAAGGTGAAAGGTGTGAGTGGTGTAGGGAATCCTCCATGGTGCCCTGGTGCAAAAAAAGATTTATGGGTAAATTTAAACTTGCAGGACACCCACGGCGACGGGAAAAGCGTTCATGTTCACGTTCATTTCGCATGAACACCAAATTAAACTTGCGTGAACGCCTGAAAACCAGTTAGTTGAATTTTACGAATATTTGAAATTGAAAACCCGGCAACAATTTTTCAAAATGAAAGCAGTGTTTCTGCAGGGATATTCAATCCCTTAAACAATTTTTTTGCCATCATAAATGTTAATGGCCTTTTCCGGTTCAAAATTTCTGATACCCTGCTCCTGCTGCCCAAATAAGGTATAAGGTCATTAACCGTCAGGTCATTTTCTTCCATCTTGTATTTAATTGCGTCAATAGGGTCGGGCGGGGCAATAGGGTAGTGTTTGCTTTCGTAGTCGTCAGCCAAAATGCTTAGTACTTCCAATAAGTCGGCTTCAGGGCTATTTTCGGCGCAATTCCAAAGATGTTTAATTTGCTGTAAGATCGTCTTATATTGTTCTTCTGTCTTTATCGCTTTAATAGGTTGGTTTTCCATTTTCCAGAGTTAAATGTTAAGTGCCAAATGTTTTAAAATCAATTTTGTTGTATTCAGCATGTGTGCCAACAAAATGGATATAGCAAATCTGGGTATCATGTCTGAATGCAGCAACCAACCTATATTTATTTTTGGCTATATTGAATACAATATAACCATTCACATAGTCGGCCCCATTAAAATCCTTTATAATTTCGGCCGGGGCTTTGTATTCAGCTTTCTTAATTTTTGTAAAACAGGTTCTTAGGCCTGTTTCCGCATCAGGGTTTTGCTCCCAAAAATCCCGTAGTGTCGATCTTGCTAATATCCTCACAGACAAAGATATTATTTTTATTAAAATTACCAAATTGGGAACACTTGAAAACTGCTTTCACCATCACACCTTCCTCACCAGCAAATTAAAATCAACGCCGGCAATGGGGACTTTTTTCCATACGCCGTCTTCGTAGTGGTAAGTGCCGCCGTTAAACAGGCCTATGGCGAAACGGTTGTCGGCCGGGCCGTTTTTTATCCATTCAATAGCCACCAGTATGCGGCCTTTTGCGATAATGTTGTAGGGCGAAAGATCAACCGAGACGCGGTTTTTGCCTCTTGTTAGGGCACCGGTTACCACTTGTTTCACCAGGTTTTCGCCGGGCGTTACATCGTCAAAGCGGTACACGTTTACTTTAAATTTAACGCTGTCGCTGCCCTCACTTTCGGCGTCGAAGTTGAGTTGCAGCAGTTGTACAGGTTTATGGCCCGCATTTATTTTAATGCCCACCTGGTGGCCTTTAACCACATCGAAGCTGCTGTTTGCCGAACCGCTCTTCGGCCTGTGGCCTATGCGCTTTGTTTTGTCCTGTGCATGGGTGAAGGTAATTGCTAACATAAACGCGGCAGTCAGCATTATAAATTTGGGGGTTAATAATATTTTTTTCATTTGCTATAATTTTAGGATGAACTATATAAGCAAGATGAATTTTGGCGCGAGATGGTTGCACGGGGCAAATTTATATTGAGTGGGCTACGCCGGGATGCTGCATAACTGCGAGTCGCTCCTGCCACTGCCACTAACCACTCACCATTGATATTCCCAATAATTTACTTACTATTGACCTACCAATCGCGCTTATCATGAAAAAATATTTACTGCCCTGCCTGTTTTTATTATTTCCCTTAGCATTGGCCGCCCAGGAGGAAGCCATGTCTGTTTACAAGGATTTTTACAATAACGTAAAGTCGGTGGTTAGCTTTGTTTGGGACGGCCATACCAATATCGTAACGCTGGATATCGATAACGAAAATTTCGATGTGGTAGCCGTAAACGACCAAATGCAGATGGCCTGGCGGAGCACTTTTGCCGGGTATGTGCTAAAAACGGCCAGGTTTAAGGATAAGATCGTCGCCATAGCAGCTACCGAGCACAGCACCTTTAAGGGCGCCGGGAACACCTATATCGCCTACCTGATTGACCCTGCAAACGGCAAACAGCTGGCGCAAAAAGAGATCTACCACGGCGACGAGAATTATGTAGAAATACCCGAGATATTTACGGGTGAGGGCGGCTTTGTAAAGCTTTGCGTGCGGCAAACAACATTCCAGCGCAAAATGCATGTTGCCCTGCCGGGCATTTTCGCGCTGTTTTCGATGGGAAAGTACGCCCGCGAGTTTAACGAGACGCGCGAGCTGGACGTGGTTACCCTGGGTGACAAATTAGAACCCGCCATGATTAAACTGCCAATAGCAAGCGGCAGCCTGGTAAACTGGTGCGCAAATAAGCAGGGCGACCTTTTTATCGCCTGGTTTAACGGGCCGTCTATCGAGGTGTATAAATATCCTGCCGGGAGCAGCAGCCCTGCAAAACAATTAAATGCCGATGTATCGTTTGTGCCAAATGACCGTACCGACGTTTCGGAAGAGTTTTTGATGCAGCCTTCATCCGTCCATCCCGATGTTGTGTACTATGGCACCAGCTACTCCACGGAGCACGAAAATGCCGAGCTCGGTGTAGGCAAACTGGATTTCGCTAGCGGGAAAAAGCTGTTTGTTACCGAAACTTTTGACCGCGACCATGTGAAGGCGCTCGAAAAAAGCTTTGTGAAGATCAACAAAAAGGCCGACGATTGTGACCTGGGGGCGCGTAAGGGCCTGCACATCAGGTACCTGGCCGAGGTTAACGGCACCGTGATCGCAACGGTAACCTCAAGGCATTTTGAATCCAGCAGTTATGGCAGCTGGGATTGTGAGAATTCGGTGCTGGTTAACGGGTACGACGAAAACCTGGCGACACGGTTTCAGCAGATACTGCCTGCAAACTACAAGTATCCCAATCGTTTCCTGCCTGTTGCGTACCACATCGCGAAAAACAAAATGTATGTCATCAGCAACGAAAAAAGCGGCTTAACCACCGTAACGGGTATATATGGCTGTTTGGACCTTGCCAGCGGCACATGGGAAAAAATGCTGGCGCTCTCCAAAAAACATATCAGCGATCCGGATTATTCAGACGGCGCCGCTGCCATGTGGTTTGCTGATAGTTTTGCCGTGGCCTATATAGCGCGCAAAACCCTGAGGCCAAACAGTTTTGATATAGTGCTGCAGCAAAACGCCTATTGACCAGGCAAAGCGTTCATGTTCATGTTCACTTCGCAATAGCACGGGCGATTTATTTATCGTGAACGCTTGAAAATCAATTGGTTAATTTTTGCGAATACTCAAAAAATGCAAAAAAGAACATTTGGCGAAAACACCTCCGCGAAGACAAAAAAATGATACTATTTCGCCTTTCCGCCTTTGTTGGAGTTTTCTCCAACAAACCGTAATGTTTGGTTGACCAAAGCACGCTGGGGCATGCTGGTGATAACACCAGAAAGGGCAAAAAAAATCTTTTGGAAAAGATCAAAATAACACCAATACGATTAGATTTGTGAAAACCTTTCTTTTTTTTTAATATTTAGATCAGTTGAGAATTTCCAGTAATTATCACTATGGATAAAAAAACCTTATCAGAACGTGATATTTGTACCAAATTTATAACACCTGCTGTTGAACAGGCCGGTTGGAATAAACTCACACAATTACTGGAGGAAGTTTCATTTACCGATGGTAAAATATACGTTCGCGGAAAATTGACTGCCAGGGGTAAACAAAAAAGGGCAGACTATATCCTTTATTACAAACCGAATATTCCTATAGCCATTATTGAAGCTAAGGATAACAACCATTCCGTTAGGGCAGGGATTCAACAGGCATTAGATTATGCTAAAATTTTGGATATACCTTGTGTATTCAGCAGTAATGGCGATGGGTTCCTGTTTCATGACCGTACTGCGACAGACGGCGAAATTGAAACGGCAATTGATATAGATAGCTTTCCGACACCATCCCAGCTTTGGGACAAATACAAAAAATACAAAGGAATAACTACCCCTGATGCCGAAAAGATCGCTTCGCAGGATTATTATTTTGACGGCACAAGTCGAAAGCCCCGTTACTATCAGCAAATTGCAGTAAACAGAACTGTTGAGGCTATAGCAAAAGGGCAAAATAGGTTGCTATTAGTAATGGCTACCGGAACAGGCAAAACATATACTGCTTTCCAAATCATTCACCGGCTATGGAAAAGTGGTACCAAAAAGCGCATTTTATTTTTGGCCGACCGCAGGGCATTGATTGACCAAACCCGGCGCGGAGATTTTAAGCACTTTAAAGATAAAATGACTGTTGTAAAACAACGCCAAATTGATAAAAGCTACGAAATTTATTTAGCCCTATACCAGGGTTTATCAGGCAGCGACGAAGACGCCAACGTTTATAAACAGTTTTCGCGTGATTTTTTTGACCTCATCGTAATTGATGAGTGTCACAGGGGGAGTGCAAAAGACGATAGCTCATGGCGTGAAATATTATCTTATTTTAAAAACGCAACACACATTGGCTTAACTGCAACGCCAAAGGAAACCAGGGTAACAAGCAATACAGAATATTTTGGCGACCCCGTATATACCTATTCCTTAAAACAAGGTATTGATGACGGTTTCCTTGCGCCCTATAGGGTTATCAGGATAAGTTTGGATATTGATGCCGAAGGTTGGCGGCCTGAACACGGCAAAACAGATAAAAACGGGGTTGAGGTGGAAGACCGGATTTATAACCGGAGGGACTTTGATAAAAGTTTGGTGATTGATGAACGTACCGACCTGGTTGCTGCTAAGCTGACCGAATTTTTAAAAGGCTATGACCGCTTTGCAAAAACAATTGTGTTTTGCAGTGATATTGATCACGCCGAACGTATGCGAACCGCGTTAGCAAACCAAAATGCAGATTTGGTTTCGGTTAGCTACAAATACATTATGCAGATAACCGGGGATAATGAAGAAGGGAAACGTGAGTTAGATAACTTTACTAATCCCGAAGAGCCATACCCGGTAATTGCAACTACATCAGAATTAATGACCACCGGGGTTGATGCGCAAACCTGTAAAGTAATTGTTTTGGATGCTAATATAGCATCGATGACAAAGTTTAAACAGATCATAGGGCGGGGCACCCGAATCAACGAAGAATTTGGCAAGTTATATTTTACAATTTTAGATTTCAGGAATGCAACGGATTTATTCGCCGATAAAGATTTTGACGGTGACCCAATACGGATCAAGCCTGTTTCACAGGATACTGACCTGGGAAATATAATTGACGAAGAAGAACAAGATGAAACGCCCATCATTGATGGACTAACCGGGGATGAAATACAGATTGAAAAACCGGAAATAAGGGATTTGGCTTCGGAGCCGTTTGTGGAATACAAAAAAAGGGAGAAAATTTATGTAAACGGCGTCGATGTTTCGGTTTTGATAAGCCGTGAAATGTATTTTGACCAGCATGGGAAACCAATTACCGTGAGCCTGCAGGCGCACACCAAAGAAATCATAAAACAACAATTTGCTTCTATAAATGATTTTTTGAATAAATGGAATAGCACCGACAGAAAGGAAGCTATTATAGCGGAGTTACAAGAGCAGGGGGTAATGGTGGAAGCTTTGTACGATGCTGTAAATAAAGAGGTAGACCTGTTTGATTTGATTTGCCATGTGGCTTATGACCAGCCGCCATTAACCAGGAAAGAACGGGCAAATAATGTGAAGAAGCGGAATTACTTTACAAAATATGGCGACCAGGCAAAAAAGGTTTTAGAGGCTTTGTTGGATAAATATGCAGATGAAGGCATAACCAACATGGAAAGTATGGAAGTTTTAAGGGTAAATCCTTTCGATGAATTTGGTTCGGCTTATGAAATTGTAAATGGTATTTTTGGCGGCAAAGGCAATTATCAGGAAGCGGTAAAAGATTTGGAAAAGGAATTGTATCAAACAGCTTAATATGAAGATGGCGACAGGCGGTTTATACACGGATATTAAAAATATTTTAGAGCAGGCAAAGGCCAATGCTGTAAGAGCGGTCAATTTTGCAATGGTTGTGGCTTATTGGGAAATTGGCAGGCGGATAGTTGAAGAAGAACAACAAGGCGAAGATAGGGCTGTCTACGGCGGGGCTGTTTTAAAAGAACTTTCAAAGAAGTTAACCAGCGATTTTGGCAAAGGATTTACGGTTGTTAACCTTGAGAATTTTAGAAAATTTTACCAGGTATTTACAGCCAACCCAATTTCCTACGCAGTGCGTAGGAAATTAGAAAATACTGAGGATTTGTCAATCTCCGAAAAATCCGACGCATTGCGTCGGAAATCAGGGGACGAAGATTCAGGCTCAAAAACTAATTCCCCATCGGACGAGCCAACTGATTTTTCAATTCGTGACGAACTGCGTCACGAATTGAAAAACGAAAATTCCGGTTCAAAGACTGCTCCGTCTCATAGCTATTTCACAACCGATGAAAAATCCTCCGCACTGCGTAGGAAATTGGAAGATGAAAATTCTGCCTCTCCAATTCTCTACGCACTGCGTAGAGAATTGAGCTGGACGCATTACCGCTTACTGATGCGGGTTGAAAATGAGGAAGCCCGAACATATTATATGAACGAGGCCGCAGGGCAAAACTGGAGCACCCGTACTTTGGAAAGGCAGATCAACTCGTTATATTTTGAAAGGCTGCTATCTTCAAAAAATAAAAAAGCATTAATTCAGCAAGCTGAAAAGGAAGCCGCACAGGATAAACCTTCCGTTCTTGATTTTGTAAAAGACCCTTACGTACTGGAGTTTTTGCAGTTGCAACCCAATGCCACCTTGTACGAAAAGGAACTGGAAACCGAGCTGCTTAATAAATTACAGCTGTTTTTATTGGAATTGGGCAAAGGCTTTTCATTTGTTGCCAGGCAGCAAAGAATATCGGCAGATGATGAGCACTTCTTTATCGACCTGGTTTTTTACAACTATATTTTAAAATGTTTTGTATTAGTTGATTTAAAAGTGGGTAAACTCACCCACCAGGATATCGGCCAGATGGATCTGTATGTGCGTTATTACGAAGACCAGGTAAAACAAACATCAGATAACCCTACCATCGGGCTGATCCTTTGCACCGAAAAAAAGGAGACTATCGTAAAATACTCGGTATTGAATGAAAGCAAGCACCTTTTCGCTTCCAAATACAAATTATACCTGCCAACCGAAAAAGAACTGATAGCGGAGTTAAATGCCGAGTTGGAACAGCTTAAAAATAAAAAATTGAAATAACCCTATACGAATAAACAAATACATGAGCAATATAAGCGGCATAGTAAAAAGCATTCAGAATATCATGTGGCAGGATACCGGCCTGAACGGTGATGCCCAGCGCATTGAACAATTGGGCTGGATGCTTTTCCTGAAAATATTTTCGGATAAGGACAAGGAACTGGAACTGCTGGATGAAACATATACCTCGCCTATCCCTGACAAATTTCATTGGGTAAAAGAAAAAGGCAACTGGGCAGGGGACGATGAAGGGATGACGGGGGATACCTTGTTAGAATTTGTAGACCGCCAGCTATTTCCTGCCATGCGTAACCTGGATTTAAGCACCGGCAACCAGCGGGCGGTAATTGTGCGCGAAGTTTTTGAAGGCAACAACAACTACATGAAAAGCGGTATCAATATCCGCAAAGTGCTGAACAAGCTAAACGAAATTGACTTTAATATCGCGAAAGACCGCCATGCCTTTGGCGAATTGTACGAAACTATTTTAAAGGAACTGCAAAGCGCCGGCAAAAGCGGCGAGTTTTATACCCCCCGGGCCATAACGCAATTTATTACCGAAATTATCAACCCGCAGCTTGGTGAAAAAATATTGGACCCGGCATGCGGTACCGGCGGGTATTTGACCTGCGCCATTGAACATTTAAAAAAACAGGCGAAAAGCGTTGAAGACCGCAAAAGCATTGAAGAAAATATTGCAGGCTGGGAATATAAAGGATTACCCTATTTATTGGCTACCACCAATTTAATTTTGCACGATATCGAGGTGCCGAATATCCAATTTCGGGATGCGCTAGACCAGCCTTTGAGCAATTTTACCGAAAAGCACCGCGTAAATATCATCCTGGCGAACCCGCCATTTGGAGGGATAGTGGCCAATAATAACGAAACCAATTTCCCGCAAACGTACCGCACAAAGGAAAGCGCCGACCTGTTTTTAATATTAATGATCCACCTGCTGAAACAAGGCGGCCGCGCAGGGATAGTTTTGCCGGATGGCAGTTTGACCGGCGACGGCGTAAAACAAAGGATAAGGCAAAAATTATTAACAGATTGTAATCTGCATACTATTATCCGTTTGCCAAATTCTGTTTTTCAGCCCTATGCTACTGTCGCCACCAATTTGTTATTTTTTGATAAGGGTAAACCGACTAAAGAAATTTGGTATTATGAACACCGTATGCCCGAAGGTTATAAAGCGTATAACAAAACCCGACCTATACAAGTAAAGGAATTTGAACCTATAAAAGACTGGTGGGATAACCGCCAGGAAAGTGAAATTGCCTGGAAAGTAAATATTAAAACCATTATTGAACGTGGCTATGATTTGGATATTAAAAACCCGACCAAAGCGGAGGAAGCACATGAATATAGCAGCGCTGAACTGATGGAAATGCTGCACGCGTCTTTTGAAAAAAGCAATCTTTTGTTAAAAGAGTTAAAATCATCTATAAAGTAATGGGTAGAGGAAGAAAGCCAAATTCAAAGGGCAATACACTAAATTGGCAGGAATTTTTCAATAGAAATGTAGGTTCGTATTTGCAAATTATTAGTAATGAATTAAGCTATATGCAAAACGAGCAGGGTGAAGGTCGTCTGACATTATTAAAGAAAATTGAAAAAGAAAAGGAAAGGCTACTTACCGAAAAAAAATTAAGAATAAATAGTTCTAATCCTAAAACCCAAATTTTAGGGTTGCGATATAAAATTCCAAATAATTGGAATTGGTTTCTTCTTTCAGATGTAGCATTTTATCAAGAAGGCCCTGGCATTCGGACGTACCAATATCGTACAGAAGGTGTTAAACTATTAAATGTTCAAAACATTACTCAAGATAAGTTGAGGTTAGATTTAACTACAAGATATATATCATACGAGGAATACGAGCAAAAATATAAGCATTTTAAAATTCAAGAAGGAGATATCCTTTTCGCGAGCTCCGGTGGATCTTGGGGTAAAACTTGTTGGTATGAAGGTTTTGACAAGGATTTAATTCTTAATACAAGTACTATGAGAATTAGAACCTTTTCCGAGAAAGTACTATTGAATAACTATCTGTATTTATTTTTAAAAACAGATTTCTTTAGAAAACAACTTATTCCACAATTAATGGGGATGCAACCAAATTTCGGTTCTACCCATTTTAATTCAATATCAATTCCTGTTCCTCCCGTATCTTTGCAGCGCAAGATTTTGCAATTTCTATATGATTTTGAGAATATTCAGTTAAAATCAGATGTTACTTATTTCAATGAAAGGGTTGAAAAGACGATAACAAGCCTTCACCAATCACAACTAGTTGCCTCACAAATCACGTCCGAGCTAACCAGGCAACTTGATTTAGTAAAAAAACTCCGGCAGCAATTATTGCAGGATGCCGTACAAGGCAAATTGGTACCCCAAAATCTGGGTGATGAACCGGCGAGTGAGTTACTCAAAAAGATAAAAGTTGAAAAAGAAAAATTTAAAAAAGAAAGTGCGTTACCGCCGATCAAAGCAGAAGAAATACCATTCAACATTCCTAAAAATTGGGTTTTCTGTAGGTTAGGAGAAATATGTACAAAAATAGGTTCAGGAAGTACGCCAAAAGGAAGCGATTATTCTATTCAAGGAATGCCATTCTTCCGTTCCCAAAATATTTATGAAAAGGGGTTAATTTATGATGATATTAAATTCATATCTGCTAAAGTTCACAAAAAAATGAATGGAACGATAGTATATTCGAAAGATATACTTTTAAATATAACCGGAGGCTCATTAGGCAGAAGTGTTTTAGTACCGGAGGAGTTCGAAGAAGGAAACGTAAGTCAACATGTATGCATAATTAGGCCAATTGGGATTGATAATAATTACTGCTATAAGGTAATATTATCGCCTTTCTTTCAAGGATTAATTTTTTCTTCAACTACGGGGGCGGGACGGGAAGGGTTACCAAAATATAATCTCGAACAATTTTTAATTCCGCTTCCCCCTCTTTCAGAACAATCCCGAATCCTTCAAAAATTAGAATACTTCTTAAAAACCTGTGATGACCTTGATGCCAGCATCAAACAAAGTCAGCAACAAAATAAGCAATTGTTGCAACAAGTGCTAAGGGAAGCATTAAACAAAAAAGTTGAAACAGAAGTGCAGCCAGTTAACAAGGTACCTGTTAATGAAGACGAAAAATACAAAGTATTGCTTTTAGCGGCCGAAATCATCTGGCAATTAAACCAAAAACAAACCTTAGGACATGTTAAGCTGCAAAAGCTCATTTACTTATGTGAACGTACGCAGCAAATGAACCTGCCGGTCAATTTCCTAAAAAAAGCCATGGGGCCTTATGATAGGGAATTACAATTATACCTCGATAAAGAATTGCAGCAACGGGAATGGTTCAGCTACAACGAGGATGAACCGTTAAAATATAAAATGCTGAAAAATGCCGGCGGCCATAAAGCTCACTTTAAAAAATATTTCGAAAAAGATATCGAAGCCATTTATCATTTGATCAGCCTTTTTGAAGATTTTACTTCGGCGGAGATAGAAATAGTTGCGACACTTTACGCCTGCAGGGAAGCAATGTTAAAAAACAATCAACTTGTAAATGATACTGCACTTTTAGCTGAATTTTATGATTGGTCGGAATCAAAAACTAAACATAAAGAAGACAAGGTAATAAAAGGGCTTAGGTGGATGGAAGGCCATGGGATTGTCCCCAAATAGTGTCCCGAAATGCTTTAGCCGACAAGATATGGAGCCCGGTCGACATGCTTGTTAAGGGTAGCCGCTAGCGGGGCAATACTATTTTTGTTATTTTTTTCTACAAAGCGGTAGTCCGCCAGTTGGCGGAGAATGGCATATCCCCGTATACCGCGTTAGGGACAGAAGTGGCTACCGGCCTTCGCGCCTAATGCCTGCAAGCATATGAACGGATGGCCCGGCCCCGTTTCTACCAACGGGGGAAACGCCCTAATTACATCCCCCTACCCCCCATAAACCTCCCGCTCCAAAAACACATTCCTGAACTTCCCATGCGGATCGTACTCTGCAACCAGCTTTTTAAAATCCTGCAGTTTGGGGTAACGGGCTTCCAGTACTTTCGGGGCAAGGGTAAAAACCTTGCCCCAATGCGGTCGGGCGTTAAATGGCGCCAGCGCGGCTTCAATTTGGGGCAACAACTGCAGCACGGCTTCGGTTTCCTGTTTCCAGGTAAAGTGTATGGTGATACTGGTTTGTTCGTGGCAGGGGCTCATCCACAGGTTATCGGCAGCAATAGCGCGGATCTCGGTGATAAACAAATGCGGGCCTATCTGTTTCCCAAGTTTTGCAACCGCGCTGATGGCCTCAACGGCATGGTGCAGGGGCACAAAATATTCGCTCTGCAGTTCTTTGCCGCTGCTGGGGGTAAAGCCCATCTTAAAGTGCGGCAAGCGTCCGTACCAGGGGCCGGGCACGCCCATTTGTTCGGTGCAGTTTTCGGCGCTGAGGGCAATGATGGGGTGCAGGTTTTTTGTGGCGGCCTTTGCCCCGTAAAATTCGGGCAGTACGGCGTCGCTGTCGGTACCGATGCGGCTTTTTATCCATACCTCGTTAATGAGGTCGGTTTGCCAGTCGTAAAACAAGCTCACGCTATACCCCGCCGACATGATCTTTTCGAAATTATCCTTCAGCCGCGCCATGGGCAGGCCAATAAATACATTTTGCCGCACCATATAAGTGGGCTGTATGGCCAGCGTAACTTTGGTGATCACGCCTATCGCACCAAGCCCCACCACGGCGGCATTAAATTTTTCGCCGTCGGCCGCTTTTGTGAGGTGCACAATACTGCCATCGGCAATCACGACTTCCAAACCCCGCACCGCGCTGGCCAAATTCCCATTCTTCACCCCCGACCCATGCGTAGCCGTAGTTATCGACCCGCCAACCGATATATGCGGCAGCGAAGCCAGGTTATGCAGCGCGTAGCCCTTTGCATGCAGGTAAGGCGCCAGCTCGCCGTATTTTATGCCGCCCTCAACCGTAACGGTATGTTCCTTTGCGTCGATAGACACCACCTTGTTCATCTTGCTGGTCGACAGCAGGTTGTCTTTGCTGTCGGCGATGGTATTGAAGCAATGCCTGGTGCCGAGGGCCTTTAGCTTGCTGTGCTTTTTCACAAGCTGCTGCACTTCTGCCACGGTGGTGGGGTAAAATACATTGCCGGTGCTGTAAGTAAGGTTGCCGGCCCAGTTTTTTAAACGTTCCTGCTGTCCCAAAGGCCAGGCGCTGAGCGGGGATAAAAATGGAGCTGCCATTAAGGTTGAACTTAATTTTATAAAGGTTTTTCGTTTCATAATGATTGGTTGTAACAAGGTAGGATTAAATTGACAGAGTTTTAAATAAATTTTTTACCCCTCCCATACCCCTCCCGGCCTCCCCTAATTTTAGGGGAGGAGAAGGTTGACGCGAAATTCGGGTTGTACGGTAGTTCTTCCTCCCCCTAAGCTTAGGGGGAGGTGTCGACGCAGGAGACGGAGGGGGTATGGGGGGGGGTAAACGCGGGTGGGTCCCCATAGTATTTTTAGACAAACCTTTACATGCGCCGCTCAATTGCCGCGGAGGCTAGTCCTTTTTGTCTTGATACAAAAAGTACCAAAAAAATCAAGACAGAAAAAAGCTTCCACGCTGCAGGCCATACTCCCTGGCCCGCTTTTCTGTCGTGCCTTTACGCGCTTTTGATTCGTGTTTTTGATTCGTGCCTTGGTTTTTTACGGGAGTAGCAGCGCTTTTCCCGGCAGGAGAGCTTCGGGCGAAATCAGGCAAAACAATGGTGGCCAAAAGCGTTGGAAGGGCATCGCAACTTTTTGCATGCAGGGTAGTGAAGCGATAGGGTAGCGAAGCAAAAAGATTGCAGCCCAGGTTTTGCCGGATTTGCAGCGCAAAGGCCATGTGCGGCAAAGAAGCATTCCTGCCGGGAGCGTTTTTGGTTACTTTTGGGGCGCCAAAAGTAACTAGGCCTCCGCGGCCATGAGCGGGCGCGTGCTAAGGTTTATCCAAAAAACTACGTCTGACCCACGCCCACCATGCTTTTATACAATGTCGCCGGTTTATTCAAGCCACTACCCTCCCCCTAAAAACCCCATCACCTCCCCCTCCGTCCCCATAAACGCCCCCGAAGTAGCAGTTTTCAACCCCGCCATAGCCGCCGCAAACTCACCCGACTGCTGTATTCCCGCCCCCTTTATGCGCTTATATAAATACCCCGCCATATAAGTATCCCCGCAGCCCGTGGCATCCACAATAACAGGCGGACGGTAGGCCGGGATGGTATAAAATACCCCATCACTGTAAATCAAAGATCCCTGGCTGCCATTGGTGATCACCACTTCTTTCACCCCCCAGCCGGCAACAACTTTAACGCCCTCGTTAACTTCTTTTTCGCCGGTAAGCGCTTGCAGTTCGGCGATATCGGCTTTCAGGATGTCTATGTGTTGCAGGGCTTCAATTTTTTCGGGCCAGTCAGTGGGGTGTACTTTGTGGTTTTCGAGCTTACGCAGGTAGCCCTGCACATCCAGGCTTACCCGGCCCTTTGTTGCAAGTGTTTTTATCAGTTCGGTAGAAATATCATCCGCCAGCAAGGGGCCAAGGTGGAATATCTTTGCGTTAACAGGTTCCGTTTGTGTTATGGTAAACGGATCGGCTTTAGCCCAAACGTTTTGGGTGCGCTCGTCCTGGTTTTCGGCGTAGATGTTCTCGAAAAATACCGTTTGGGCGCTGAGCTGCACATTTACTTCGATGTCTTTATTACAAAGATCGATCACATAATGCATTTCGGCCTCAGCAAGCGCAGTTACCAAAAGATAGCTTACATCCATCCGCGCCAGCGCATGCGAAAAATACCAGGCAGTACCCCCCGCCATGTACATCACCGAATTGGTGGTGACTACTTTGTCGGATGTAATATGCCCTATGCAACAGATATCGTACATTGTGTTGAAGATTGAATTTGGAAAGATAATAAAAAGTCCGAAAGTCGGAAAGAAAGAAGTCGGAGCCGGGCGGATTTGAGGACTCACTACTCACTATTCACTTCTCACCACTCACTTTCGGAAAGTGATGCAATAAAACCTATCGTCCCAAAGCAGCTCCGTTGTTTTTTCGGTGACGGTATTTGGGATCATGGCTTCAAGGTCATGCAGGTCGAAGGTTTGGCCGGCGAAGTAATTTTTTGTCAAGTTGCTTTTCTTGTACTGCTTTTCAATAAAATCAGCCGTTTCATCGGCTATCAGGATTTTTGTTCCTTTTTTGGCCACGCGGATCATTTCGTTTATGGCCAGCTGTTTGCCGTTAAAAAAGTTTATCCCGCCAACGTGGAAAACAATGTCAAATTCATTGTCGTTGAATGGCAGGTCCTCGGCGCAGCAATTGATTAAGGAAAGGTTGAGTTTTTTGTGGTAGCTTTTTTTGCATTGTTTCAGCATCCCCATAGAAATATCCACCCCAACAATATCCAGCGTTTTTTTATTTACCGTTACCGGGATAAATTGCAGGTCTCTCCCGGTGCCGATGGAAACGTATAAAACCGAACAATTGTCGCGCCACTCCAGTTTCGAAATATTCGCACTCCGTACGTTGTTGATGGTATTGCCATATTTCAGCCTCCCCACGACAGTTTCAACCAAATCGTACCCGCGCGACATCCAGTTGTACATCTTCCGGTATTTCTCGTTGTCGCCTGTTAAAAACTGTTTATTCAATAAAACAGGGATGCCATTAGTTTCTTTAACGGCGACCTCGCGGTATTGGGGTTTAAGTTTCGATGCCAGGTCCGGGTCCATAAAAATGAATCACTTTTGTTTACAAGATAGTAAATATCAGATAAGGTGATTTTGTTTTTGTTACAGTGTTACCTGGATTCAGCCTTGTGGTTCGGCTGTTAGCTTGTGGTCCGGCTTTCGGGGGATGTTATTTCTCCTTTAGGTAATCTTTAGGATGCCCGGTCTTTTTTAAAATCTCATTTGCTTTGGCAAGTTTTTCGGGAAATAAGACAACGTTATCGTATTTGTTCAAAGACTTGTCAATAACTACAATGGGCGCCTTTCGCTCGTTGAGTTCTTTTATTTTGAGTTCTTCTATTGTGCTCATAATTCAAAATTACGTAATTTTCTTTTTACTACAAAAGCATCATAATCGATTCCTATAACAAATGGCTCCCATTCGTCGTTTAGCTGTCCAAGAATATGAAAATCGTTTTTGGCTTCTTCCCAATATTTAGAAATCCCCATTCTGTAAAGACGTGTTCGTGCCTTTGTACTTCCCGCGGCATATACCCAGGCATCCGGATATTTATCAGTAAATGCGTAAACGGTTGCTACAACAGTAGCTAATATCCGGTCGCTATCCCCATTATTTGAAATCGCAAGATCATCAATTCGTCCCGTTTCAGGATCCTTATTGCCAAATGATAAGTTATGGGAATTGTAATTAGTTGGAGTAAACTGGATCATTTTGGGAATACGACCCTTTGGCCCAACGCTGATAAATTCAAAGGAGATTAAGTCTTCGCTTGCTTTAAGTCGGTAACGATCAAGGTTCATAGTATTATTTAAAAATTAAATCTCAACCATCCCCTCAAACACCTTCACCGCCGGCCCTTCTAAAAATATATCCTTAAAACTATCCCCGTCATAATTAAAGCGGATATTCAAATCACCGCCTAAAACCTTTATGGGGGTATTTATTGCGCCGGTTTGATGGTTATGTTTCGCCATGGCCAATGCTACGGCAGTTACACCCGTTCCGCAGGCAAAGGTTTCATCTTCAACACCCCGCTCAAATGTGCGTACAAAATAGCCGCTATCTAAAGGTTCAACAAAATTTACATTGATGCCTTTTTTGCGATATGTATCATTATTACGAATGGTGTACCCATCCCGGTAAACATTTTTTTCTTTCAGGCCATCCACGAGCTGCACATAATGCGGCGAGCCGGTATTTAATATATAAGCATCTTCATCCCTGCTGATGTCATTTACATCTATCATCTGCAAGCTCACCCAATCGCCCGAAGCTGAAATTTTGGCATAATGAGGGCCGTCAACTGCCAGAAAGTTAGTCTCGCTGTCAACAATGCCCAAAAACTTCGCGAAAGCTGCAATACACCGGCCGCCATTGCCGCACATGCTGCTGGGTTGGCCGTCGGCGTTGTAGTACACCATCTCAAAATCATAGCCTTCCCTGCTTTGCAGGAATATTACGCCATCGCCCCCAATACCAAAACGGCGGTCGCATAAACGTACAATCAGTTGCGGATCACGGTGATTTACAGTATCGGCACGGTTATCGATCAGTATAAAATCGTTCCCGGCGCCCTGGTATTTATAAAAGTGTATCTTCATGGGATGAATTACGAATTTCGAATTACGATTTGAGATTTTTTAGATTTGACATTCAACAATTCGTAAACGGCGAAGCCCTCAACGAAGTTAATCTAAAATCGTAATTCGTAAGTTGCTCTCTGCATTGTGTTAAATTTAACAATTTTTAACACAAAACCATATAACTAATCATTGATTATGACGTCTATATGGTATTAAATTTGAAGAGCAAAAAATTAATATAATTAAGATAAATTTGATGAATAAAAAATAAACATAACAAAGAAAGAGAATAATAAGATGAAAAAGTTAGGTTTAACATTAATAACAGCTTTTGTTGGGGGCGCTATGGCGCTTGGGTCGTATAAGTTGATCGAAAACAAATATGCCAGCAACATGAGTTTCGAGGACAAACAGAAAGTTTATTTCGCGAGTAATCATTTAACGGCGCCAACAGTATCTTCAACAGGCATGGCTGATTTCACCGAGGCTGCAGCAGCGGTAACCCCGGCGGTTGTTTATATCCGTACCACCTATTCCAGCAAGGGACAGGACGATCAGCAAAGCCAGATGCAGCGCATGTTTGGCGACATGTTTGGTCAGCGGGTGCCTTCGCAAGGCCCGCAAATGGCTTCCGGCTCGGGTGTCATCATTTCGCCTGACGGCTATATCGTAACCAATAACCACGTGGTTGAAAAAGCCGACAAAATTGAAATTGTGACCAATGACCACCAAAATTTTCTGGCTAAAGTTATCGGCACCGACCCGAATACTGATTTGGCTTTAATAAAGATCGATGGCCACAATTTGCCAATTGTAAAGTTAGGCAACTCCGACAATGTAAAAGTAGGGGAATGGGTGTTGGCAGTAGGTAATCCTTTCAGGCTAACTTCTACCGTTACAGCCGGTATTGTAAGCGCGAAAGGGCGCGGTATCGGGATAATTGGCAGCGAGGACAACCAGGATGAAAATCAAAGCCCTTTCGGCCGCACCCAGATGCGTGAGCAGCCACGATTAAACAAGGCCATCGAGTCGTTCATTCAAACTGATGCTGCTATAAACCCCGGCAACAGCGGCGGCGCGTTGGTAAACACCAATGGCGAACTGATCGGTATCAACTCAGCTATCGCTTCTCATACAGGTTCGTACGAAGGTTATGGTTTTGCGATCCCTATTAACCTGGCCAAAAAGGTATTGGATGATATTGAAAAATACGGCGCTGTAAAACGTGGTTATGTTGGTATCAGCTTTAAAGAACTTGACCAGGATGCTGCAGAGCAATTGCATGTTGACAAAACTGTAGGCTTATACGTTGACCAGGTGGTACCTGGCAGCGGCGCCGAAGATGCAGGCATTCAGAAAGGCGATATCATCAGCAAAGTAGAAGGTAATACAGTTTACGAATCATCTGATTTGCAGGAACGCGTAGGTCGTTTGCAGCCTGGCGACAAGATCCATTTAACTGTTTTGCGCGGTAACGAGGAGAAAAACTTTGCAGTTACACTTCATGCTGATATACCTACACCGAAAGTAGCGGTTTCAAAATCATCGGAAGTGCTGTTCAATAAATTCGGCGCAAGCTTTATACCACTCGATGCGCAGCAAAAAGCTAAATTCCATATTAATGGAGGCGTAGTAGTGACCCAGGTGAGAGAAGGCGGTTTATTCGACTATACGGAAGTTCCGGTTGGATCAGTGATCACCGAAATTAACAAGCAGCCAATTGCCAGTATCGGCGACATCGACCACGTGTTAAATAACCTTAAGCATGGGGTGTTAGCTATATCAGGCTATTATCCTGATGGTACCAGGTTAAGAAGCACTATTGAATTGCAGTAATTTATTTGATTAAAATAGTAATTGAACCCGTTTGCCGGTCAGCAGACGGGTTTTTTTATTTTGTATTGGTCAATTCAGACCAAGCTTACCTATTTTTGGCCCTATGTCTGCCAATCCCGCCATTTCATTTAAGCTGCTTAACCAGGATCTTTTATTACTACCGCAAAAGGCCATTTACTGGAAGCAGGAAAAAGCTTTGATAGCCGCTGATGTGCATTTAGGTAAAGTTGGCCATTTTCGTAAAGCAGGCATCGCTGTACCGCGGGATATGGAACAAAACGATTTGGGCGTGTTATCCGACCTGGTATTTGAGCATAAAGCTGAAAAGTTACTTTTTCTTGGTGATTTTTTTCATAGCGACATGAATGCCGATTGGGATTGGTTCATTTTATGGCGCAGCCAGTTCCCAAAATTGGAGATCATACTGATAAGGGGCAATCATGATATTATTGATGAGGAAAATTACCGCCGGTTAAATATTATTTTGAACGATGAATTGCTTATTGGCCCATTTTTAATGCTGCACCATCCTTTAACAGATGAGGATTTACAAAATGCAAAGGGTTATTCACTATGCGGACATATTCATCCCGGTATTAGTTTGGTAGGAAGGGGCCGGCAGCATATTACACTGCCCTGTTTCGTCTTTGGTCCACGGCAAGGCATCCTACCATCGTTTGGGAAATTTACGGGCAGGGTGGCTATCCACAGCAATAAGACGGACAGGATATTCGCGGTGGCAAATGACAAAGTGCTGGCTATTGATTAGGGTGAGCCTTTTTCCTGCATCTGGCCATAAGCAGGATAACCAGGGCGATATAAGTGTATTTTATGCAATCGGGGCATCTATTTTTGCCTAAGATATGGGTAAAGCCTGACTATATGCAAAAAACGTCGGATTGTGTTTTTTAGATTGTTTCTAAATAGCCAATTACTATTTAATAAACCATTTGCATTTATATGATTTGGCTTTTAATAAATACTTTTGCTTAAATAAATCTAAGTTCTAATGAGTGAAATTAAACAGACCCTTAACTCGTCGTTGGGGAAAAAGCTGATCATGGCTTTAACGGGCTTGTTTTTGTGTACTTTCCTGATCGTGCACCTTGCGGGTAACCTGCAGCTATTTAAAAACGACGGCGGCTACGGCTTCAACGTGTACGCCAATTTTCTTACGCATTTCCCGCCGATCGAGGTTATTGCTTATATATTGTACCTTTCAATTCTTGTACACGCGGTATATGCGCTGGTGCTAACCATACAAAACCGCAAAGCCCGCCCGGTAGGCTATGAATTTACCAATAAATCACCTGCAACCTGGTCGTCAAAAAACATGGGGCTGCTCGGTTCAATATTGTTTTTATTCATCGTGATACACATGAACGATTTTTGGTACAACTATAAATACACCAACAAAGTTGGTTATAAAGAATACCGTACCGACCTTGCAACAAACCAAACCACCTCGTCTGTTTATACACCGCAAACGGCAGATTTTGAAAATTCGGTATCTACCGAAAACAATGTAGAAATAGTTCGGGTAAAAGACCTGCAGGCGCGCGTGGCGAACAGCTTCACCAGCTTATGGTATGTAATATTTTATGTGGTGGCAATGGGTGCGGTTGCATTCCATTTGTTGCATGGTTTTCAAAGCGCATTCCGAACGTTGGGATGGGTGCACCGGAAATATACACCGGTAGTTTATTTTATAGGAACATGGTTTTTCGCTGTAATTATGCCGATAGGTTTCGCGTTAATGCCAGTGGTTTATTATATACAAAGCTTGAAGTGATTTACGAATTACGAATTCAGATTTACGAATTGTAAAAATTCAAAAATCTGAATTCGTAATTCGTAAATCTAAAATCGTAAATTAAAAAACATGACTTTAGACGCTAAAATCCCTCCCGGTCCATTAGCCGAAAAATGGAGCAAGCATAAGTTCAACATAAAGCTGGTTAACCCTGCCAATAAGCGTAAATACGATGTTATTGTTGTAGGTACCGGCCTGGCAGGGGCGTCGGCCGCGGCTTCGCTGGCCGAACTGGGCTATAATGTGAAGGCATTTTGTTTCCAGGATAGTCCGCGCCGTGCGCACTCTATTGCAGCGCAGGGGGGGATCAATGCCGCCAAAAATTACCAGAATGACGGCGACAGTATTTACCGTTTGTTTTATGATACGATAAAAGGCGGCGATTACCGCTCCCGCGAAGGAAACGTGTACCGGATGGCCGAAGTATCGGTAAACATCATCGACCAGTGTGTGGCGCAGGGCGTACCTTTTGCCCGCGAATATGGCGGCCTGCTGGATAACCGTTCCTTCGGCGGCGCACAGGTATCACGGACTTTTTATGCGAGGGGACAAACCGGGCAGCAATTATTATTAGGCGCATACTCGGCCTTGAATCGCCAAATCCATTTAGGAAAAGTAAAAATGTACACCCGCAGCGAAATGCTGGATGTGGTGACCATTGACGGCCAGGCCAAGGGAATTGTTACCCGCAGCCTGATAAATGGCAAGGTGGAAACCCATACCGGCCACGCCGTGTTGCTTTGCACCGGCGGTTATGGCAATGTATTTTATTTATCTACAAACGCCATAGGTTCAAACGTGACTGCAGCCTGGAGGGCCCATAAGCGGGGCGCGTTTTTTGCTAACCCTTGCTATACCCAAATTCACCCAACCTGCATCCCGGTAACGGGCGACCACCAATCTAAGCTCACGTTGATGTCGGAGTCGTTACGTAATGATGGCCGTGTTTGGGCGCCAAAAACGGTAGCCGTTGCCGAACAATTGCGCAAAGGCGCGATCAAAGCCGACCAGGTGAAAGAGGAAGACCGGGACTATTTCCTGGAAAGAAAATATCCATCATTCGGTAACCTTGTGCCACGTGATGTGGCGTCGCGCAACGCCAAGGAGATGGTTGATGAAGGGCGCGGCGTAGGAAGTTCGGGTTTTGCCGTGTTCCTTGATTTTGCCGATGCGATACATCGTTTGGGGAAGGATGCAGTATCCGCCAAATACGGCAACCTGTTTGATATGTATTATCAAATTACCGACGAAGACCCCTACAAGCAACCTATGCGCATTTACCCGGCCGTACATTATACGATGGGCGGCCTGTGGGTCGATTATAATTTAAGCACCAACATACCCGGCCTGTACGCGCTGGGTGAATGTAACTTCAGCGATCACGGCGCTAACCGACTGGGCGCTTCAGCGCTGATGCAGGGCCTGGCCGATGGTTACTTTGTGATCCCTTATACGCTAGGCGATTACCTCGCACAAATAGGCCCTAAACCGGTTGATGCAAGTCATCCCGCTTTCGAAAAAACAAAACAGGATGTTATTGCCCGGATCAATAAATTTTTAGCGCTCAAAGGCACCAAAACGGTGAATGAATACCACCGCGATCTTGGCCATATTATGTGGGAATATTGCGGCATGGCCCGCACTGAAGAAGGCCTGACAAAGGCAAAAGGCCTGATACAGGCTTTACGCGCCGATTTCTGGAAAAACGCTATCGTGGTTGGAGAAAACGAAGAAGTAAACCCTGCCCTTGAAAAAGCCGGCCGCGTAGCCGACTTCCTTGAACTGGGTGAGCTAATGGTTGATGATGCCCTGATGCGCAAAGAATCGTGCGGCGGGCATTTCCGCCTCGAATCGCAAACACCGGAAGGCGAGGCTTTACGTGATGATGAACATTTTGCTTTCGTAGCCGCATGGGAGTACAAAGGAGATAATCAGCCGGAAGTATTGAATAAAGAAATGCTGGATTTTGAGTTTGTGCACCTGACGCAACGCAGTTATAAGTAAAACGATAAACATGCTCCTTGAGGATAAGGTATTGGTGAACTTATTAAAACAAGCATATTCAGCCGAAAAAGCGGCGGCCTTTGCTTACCAGGGCCACGCAGGATCGGTAAAAGACGTAGAAGAAAAGAAGGCTATCAGGCAAATTGAAATTGACGAATGGAACCACAGGGCGGAAGTTTTAAAGCTGATGAACTTGTACCAGGTGCCGGTTTCAAAATGGTACGTGCTGAAATACCATATTATCGGTAAAAATATCAGCGCAAGTTGTTATGTAATTGGTTGGTTTATGCCGTTTTACTTTGCCGGAAATTTGGAAAGCGGCAATGTGTGCGAGTATATCAGGATGAAAAGGCATTTTAACGCCATGAACATTACCGCGCACGATGAAATTTTATACGAAATGAGCTTAAAAGAAAAAGAGCACGAAGTATATTTTTATAAAGGGATTGAAAATAGTAAATGGCTGCCATTTTTCGAAAAAATATTTCACTGGGGTAGTAAAGAAAGTAAAAACGATATTGATTTGGAAGCCGGCTTCTTAATAGAAAACACAAATACGTATTGTGAAGGGTTTGGGGAGAAGAAGATGTGAGATGTGAGATGTGAGATATGAGATTTGAGATTTGAGATATGAGATATGAGATGTGAGATATTAGATATTAGATATTAGATATGAGGTGGTTCAAAATCTCAAATTGTGGTTTAAGCTTAATGTTGTAAATAAGAAATTAATAAATTAGGTGTTAATAAGATAAAGATAAGCTGTAAGACTTTGCAAGTCTCACTTCTCATATCTCACATCTAAAATCTCAAATAGCATGCACAATCTAAAGGAACTGAAAATCTGGAACAAAGCGATCGATTTAACAGTTAATGTTTATAAAGCTACGGCAAGTTTTCCGTCTGAAGAGAGGTACGGCTTAACAAGCCAGGCCAGAAGATCGGCAGTTTCTATCCCGTCAAATATTGCTGAAGGTGCAGGCCGAAATTCACCCAAGGAATTTTGTAATTTTTTAGGAATCGCAAATGGTTCCTCGTACGAATTACAAACTCAGTTGGTAATATCAAACAGATTAAGTTTATTAGATAATGACTTGTTGGATGGTCTTTTACAGCAGATAGATGAATTGCAAAAGATGAATTATGCTTTTCAGAAGAAATTGAAGGAGTAGATGTGAGATATGAGATATGAGATGGGACGAGGGATTGTAAGGTCTAAAATCTCACGTTTAAGACCTCGGAAAAAATAAAATTTAAATAGATGTGAGGTATGAGTTGTGAAGATCTTTTTAGTCTCACATCTCATATCTCACATCTCAAATCTAAAAAAACATGAACTTAACACTGAAAGTATGGCGGCAAAAAAATGCTGATACCAAAGGCGCATTCGTAACCTATAAGGCCGAAGGCATTTCACCGGATATGTCCTTCCTCGAAATGCTGGATGTGGTGAATGAGGGCCTGATACATACCGGCGGGGAACCTATACATTTTGATCACGACTGCCGCGAAGGTATTTGCGGGATGTGCTCCCTATACATCAACGGGCACCCGCACGGGCCTAAGGCGGCTATCACTACCTGCCAGCTGCACATGCGTACATTTCATGATGGCGAAATCATCGTGATTGAGCCATGGCGCGCGGCTGCATTCCCCGTTATAAAGGATTTGGCGGTTGACCGTTCCTCATTCGACAGGATACAGCAGGCTGGCGGCTTTGTTTCGGTAAACAGCGGCGTTACTATTGACGCCAATACCATACCTATCCCGAAAGTTATCGCTGATGAGGCTTTCAACTCCGCAACCTGCATTGGCTGCGGTGCTTGTGTGGCGGCCTGTAAAAACGCTTCGGCGATGTTGTTTGTATCGGCAAAGGTAACCCAGCTGGGTATGCTGCCCCAGGGCCAGCCCGAGCGTTACAGCAGGGTGCAGGCTATGGTTGCCCAAATGGACGCCGAAGGCTTTGGCAACTGCACCAATACCGGCGCCTGCGAGGCCGAATGCCCCAAAGAAATAAAAATGACCAACATCAGCCGCATGAACAACGACTACTTCAGCGCCAAACTGTTCCGTGAAGAACACGTGCATGAACATGCTTCAGGCGAATAAAATATCACATTGTTTAATCTATCAGTAAAGGCCCGCGGAAAATTTCCCGGGCTTTTTTTATTTGGAGGTCATCAAATGACATTGGTAGCCCTTTAGCCTTGTAGTGGCGGCCCAACAATCTCCATCCCGTGGTCCTGGAATAGTTTTTGGAACACTGCCCTATCGGGCGGTCCTTTAATTTCCCCCATTGCAATAAAAAACTCTTCCATTTTACCGGCCGGCTGAAACAACACCATCAATTTTGAAGTGCCTTCGCTTGTTTGTACAAACGCATGGGGCACCTTTCGCGGCGCCAATAACGTGTCGCCTGGTTTTAGTTTAAACGTATCGCTACCCACCTGGATGGTGAATTCGCCTTCCTTCACCATAAAAAGCTCATCTTGTTCGTGATGAATATGTAACGGCGGACCCATTTTAGCGTTTCCGATGGATTCAAACGCGCAAAACCCACCGTCGGTATCACTTGTGGAAACCTTAAGGTCGTTTGGCGACGCCCCCCCGAAATGTTTTTCGCCATTAAAACGGTCCTTACCATTGGCAACAAACACGCCTTTACTGCCAATGGCCTGCCTCCCGTTTCGTTTTGCAATAGCTGGTAAAGCAGGCATCAATCCGGCTGCGACAGAAGAAATAATGAATGATCGTCTTTTCATGATAAAGCTGATTTTAGTTTTGAAAATTTGAAGAATTCTTCCTCTACCAAACCTTCACCCTATCCTTTTCGTCGCGGTACATTTTATCGCCTGGTTTTACATTAAATGCTTTATAAAACTCCGGCATATTAGAGAATGGGCCGTTGACCCGGTACATCGGCGGCGAATGTGGATCGACGTTGATACGCATCCTTGCGGCTTCATCACGTATTTTACTTTGCCATACAGTTGTTAAGGACAAGAAGAAACGCTGATCAGGTGTAAAGCCGTCTATTTTGGTGTCGCTTTTTCCTTCCGGCGTATTTTTAAAGGCCTGGTAGGCTATCATAGCTCCGCCAACATCGGCAAGGTTCTCACCCTGGGTAAGCTCTCCATTAACATGCAGGTTGCCCAAAACGGTGAACTGGCTGTACTGGTCAATCAACACTTTAACCCTCGCCTTAAACTTGGCGGCATCTTCCTTGGTCCACCAATCTTTCAGGTTGCCATCTTTATCATACTGGCGGCCCTCATCGTCAAATCCGTGGGTCATTTCATGACCGATTACCACCCCTATCGCACCGTAATTAATAGCATCGTCCGCATCCTTATCAAAAAACGGGAACTGCAGGATGCCCGCCGGGAAAACGATCTCGTTAAACAGCGGATTATTATATGCATCAATTGTCGGCGGCGTCATGCCCCATTCCGAACGGTCAACCGGTTTGCCCATTTTATTGATCATCTCCCGGTAATTGTGCGCGGCAATCGACTGTTCATTTTGGTAATAGGCACCCTTGCTGATCTGCACATCGTCATATTTTTTCCACTTATCCGGGTATCCTATCTTTTTAGTAAAAGCCGCCAGTTTTTCGAGCGCGCGTTTCTTCGTTTCAGGGCTCATCCAATCCAGTTTCTCTATCCGTTGCTTGTAAACAGCTTGCAGGTTATTCACCAGGTCGAGCATCCGTTTTTTTGCATCCGGCGGAAAATATTTTTGAACATATAGCTGACCCAAAAGCTCTCCAAGGCCGTTATCAATATCTTCCGACAATAATTTCCAGCGGTCCCTTTGCTGTTTCTGGCCATTCAGTATTTTTCCAAAGAAATCAAAATGAGCATCCCTGAAAGCTTTGCTAAGGTAAGTTGATGCCCCGCTCAGGGCCTCAAAGGTCGCTTTGTCCTTCCAAACATCAATCGACTGCGATTTCAGCAGACCATCAAGCGCCTTGTAATAGGCAGGCTGCCCCACCAAAACGGTATCTGTTCTTAAGTCCATTCGCTTAAAGGCGTCGGAAAGATCAATATCCGGCATTTGTTTTTGAAAATCGCCGGCTGTAAATTTGTTATAGTTCTTAACCGGGTCGCGAAGCTGAACAGGCGTCAGGTGCGATTTTGCGATGGCTGTCTCCAGCTTTAAAATACCTGCCGCTTTTGTGGCGGCGGTTGCGGCGTCAACCCCGGTTAAGGTGAACAGCTTTGCAATGTATTTAACATAGGCGTCCAATATTTTTTTAGATGCCGAGTCTGTTTTAAAATAATAATCGCGATTGGGTAAGTTTAAACCAGTTTGGTCAAAATGGGCGGCGTTTTTCATACTGATCCTGTCATCCGGCGAAATATAAAACCCGAACAGGAACCCGTCGCCGGTTTTAAAACCATCGGCAGCCAGTTTTACCAGTTCCTTGTAATCCTTTACCGCAGCAATTTTTACCAGCTGCGGTTTAACAGGATCATAGCCCAATTTTTCAATAGCGGCGGTATCCATCCCGCTTTTAAACATATCTCCCACCTTTTGATTAATACTTGCTGTGGTATCATCATGTGCAGCCGCATAATCCAATATATGATGGATATTTGCCTCATTTTTATCGCGCAAAACATAGGCTGAGCCCCAGCCGGTTTCCGACGCAGGTATTTTAGTCTTTTTTACCCAGGCGCCATTTGCGTACATAAAAAAGTTATCACCGGGCTTAACGGTGGTGTCCATCGCGCTTTTATCGAAAAATACTGTCCGTTCCGGAGCTTCAGAAGATTCTTTTGATTTGTTGTTGCAGGCGGCCACTGTTACGGCCAAAACAGTAAGCCATAGCCAATTTGATGATTTCATTGTGATTTTAATTTTGATAAATATAGGGCATAAACGGGGCAATAATAAATTAGTAATGAAAAGAATGGGTTGGTTGTGTTGTTTGTAATTAGCAAATTTGATTTGACTCGCTCCTATTGTTTATAATAAGCATCCCAAAGTTTATTTCTGAATTTATTTGTTGGATCAAGTTGTTTTTTAAGTTGAAAGAATTTCGGTGCGTTTGGATATGCTCTTGCGAACTGATCCGGAGTGGCGTGTATTTGATAAGGTAAGTAATAAGCTCCATTATTTTTTATCACTTCATCAATCAACTGTCTTGTCCAATTTTTAACTTTTTCTTTATCCACCGCTCTAGTTCCCTGTTTGTAATAAATTACAAATGAAAACTCTGCCGTTCTTGCCCATGCAAGTAAAGACCCAGGATCCTGCTTTGCACTTCGGATAGAAATATTGATCACATTTACTTTGTTCTTCTTTAATATTGTTACCATGGACGGGTAAAAACTCTTAAAACTGTCAACCGGTACAAAATATTCTTCAAGCACATAAGTAGATCTTTTCCTGGACTTCGGTTCCAGTTCTTCAACATTTGATCCAGCCTCATAATTTCTCCACTCAACAGTTTTTCCTGCATAAATAATTGGATCGACGATATGTTCCCGAATCCATTTCCCTGACGGCGATTCTGAAATAATACTGTACATAAACCGGTTAAAACTATAACTTTTCTGAAGCGGCTTAATCCTGTATGGAACAGTCAATGCTTTTCGGGTGACCCTATAAGAAACCGCTCGTATTTTATTGTACCTGTTGGGATACATATCGGCATTATGAAATATTATGAGCGAATCATTTCGGATCTTTTCAAAGAAATACTGCTTGTATTCATCCGTTTGCATTAAAGTATCTAATCTTTCAACCTTACAGTTATCAGTCAAAAACAGCGTTGCTTCTGTAATAACGCCAAGGCCCCCATATCCTCCAATCGCCCCATAAAAAAGATTGCTATTTTCAAAAGGACTTGCTTCAACAACATCGCCGTTAGCTAAAACAACTTTTATTCTTTTTACAGATAAAATAATCGGGCCTTGTCCAACGTACCGTCCATGAGCATTTACACTCAAAGCACCCCCAACCGTAAAGTTCGAATATGATTGCATGATCTTTACAGCTAAATTGGCCGTATCAATGTATTCCTGCAATTTTCGCCACGTTATCCCGGTTTGTACCGTAATCTCTTTATCTTTTTTTGAAAAAAATAAGACCCGGTTAAAAGCCCGCATATCTATTTGCAGGGCATTTTCGGTAGCGGTTTGTCCGCCCATGCTATATCTGCCGCCACCAATTGAGATAGGACCGGGATTTGATTTGACAGCATTAACTATTTCTTCGGTTGTTGTTGGACGAATTATAGCATTGACTTTAATCGGATTGAGTTGGGTAATATCATTTACAATCCTGGCACTATCTTGCCCTAAGAGCCTGTACGACATTAAAGTAAGGATCACAAGACAAACAAACTTGATTTTATAGCTAAACCTTATATTCATAGTATTCACTTACGACAAGCTTTTTGTCAATATCGCATATTATTTTTAATTAAAATTTATTGATCATAATTTACAAAGAGAGCTGACGTAGTACGATTTTACTAACCTGTTAACATTCAACTCAATGTTAACAAATAAATCATACTATATTTACGTTTATACGCCGGTTAATCGCTTACTTTTATAGACCTGTAAAATGGTCGGCTTAAATTTAACCTTAAAAATAAATTTATGATCTGGAGAAAATTTAGCGGCGAGATCATTCAATCGCCAATTATTGAAGAAGTTGAAAGGGCCATTGAAAGGGAAACTGCGCTGGGCAACAAGCTTAAAGTTTGTATCGGAACGGATTCGCAGGTAAAGGGCAATGTGACTGATTTTGCAACGGTGATCGTTTTTCTGCGCGAGGCACGCGGCGGGTTTATGTTTATCCACCAGGAGCGCAGCTCGCAAAAGATGAGTATTAAGGAGCGTATGCTTAACGAAGTTCAAAAATCTATCGACATCGCCTACAAACTTTGCGACCTGCTTGACCTGTATGATGTTGACCTTGAAGTGCATGCCGACATTAATACCAACCCAATGTTTAAATCGAACCAGGCTTTGCACGAAGCCATGGGTTATATTTTAAGCATGGGATTTGTATTTAAGGCAAAACCCGAAGCCTTTGCAAGTTCTTACTGCGCCAATAAGATAGTGCAGTAATTTAGACTGATGTTTTAAAAAACATCGGGCGGAATCGGTTATGTCCTTTCCGGTTAATCTCCTCTCCCCTTTTTTCCCGGAAATATAGCCGGTTAAATACTTATCCTCTCAAAATTTCCCTATTTTAAGCCCCTCCTAAAATGTAATCTATGAATGAAATAACCATCAGGACGGCAGTTCACAGCGACCTTGATACCTTATTTGAATTTGAGCAGGGCATCATCAAAACCGAACGGCCATTTGACAATACTTTAAAAGAAGGTTTGATACATTATTACGATCTTGAGGCGATGATCGGCGCGGAAGATGTTCGATTACTGGTTGCTGAATGCAATGGCGAACTGGCCGGCAGCGGTTACGCCCGGATCGAAGATGTCAAAAATTATTTGAAACATCCGCAGCATGCTTACCTGGGCTTTATGTATGTAAAACCCGCCTTCAGGGGCATGGGGGTAAATCAGATGATTATTGACGGGTTGAAACAGTGGTGCAGGGAACACAATATCACCGAAATGCGCCTCGAAGTGTATGATGAGAACATCGGAGCTATCAAAGCCTATGAAAAAACCGGGTTCAAGCGCATATTAACGTGGATGCGACTGGGATTGGATGATTAGCATTTTATTTTTAAAACTACCGGCGCTATATTACCGTACTTTACCCTGTGAAAACATACCATCTCAAAAAAGAGCAGGCCATCCCCATCAGCCTTGAAGAAGCCTGGGATTTTTTTTCGTCGCCGCTTAATCTTTCAAAAATAACACCCGAAGGAATGCAGTTTGTGGTAACTTCAGATCATAACCCCGCAACAAAAATGTATGCCGGGATGATCATCACTTACATCATATCTCCTTTTTTGGGTATCAAAATGAACTGGATGACCGAGATCACCCACGTAAAAGAAGGCGAATATTTTGTTGATGAGCAGCGTTTTGGCCCGTATGCACTATGGCACCATCAGCATCATTTTAAGGCTATAGAAGGAGGGGTGTTAATGACTGATATCCTGGATTACGCCATCCCGTACGGGCCAATAGGCCGCCTTGCCAATGCTATTTTTGTAGGAAAACAGGTAATTGAAATTTTTGATTACCGGGTGGGGGCAATTGAGCGATTGTTTGGAAAGTGGGGCGGAAGTTGATTGAGTGAGCAGTTGATTAGGTTGATTAGGTGAGCAGTTGTCGCCCATAAAACTCAATCCAACTTACTCAACTCAATCCAACTCAGTCAACTTAATCAACCTACTTACCGATAATCCAGCCTGTAAATAAACGCCAGGGACAGCGTTGTACCCACACCTGTATTATTGCCGGTTAAAAATTCGCCGCCGCTTAAAAATAGTGATATTTCCCTTGTAAATGAGTGCCCATAACTTAGCGAAGCTTCCAAAAAGGAAAAGTTTTTGTTGGTTTCGGGAACTGCCGAAACAAATGTTTTATCGTTACTGAATGAGTTAATGCCGCTTAAGGTTACAGAGACCTGGTTGCTGAATTTTTGATCGAGCGACAAACCGAAAGTGGCGTTGTACCTGTTTTGTATAGGGCCATTGTTACCGAAATATTGCCGCACGCCGTCGGCCGCGTTGAAGTAAGTGCTAAGATCGCCTAAATGCCCCGAGCCGGAAAAAGCCAGTTTTAACTCGCCACCCTCTTCGCCGTAACCTAAACTCGCATTATTTGAGTAAAGCGGCGTAATGGCCGTACCCTGGATAGAGAAGTAATAAACGAAATCAATATTGGCCAGGTAATACCGGATGCCTGTCTCCAGGTCAGTTAAACCGGAACTTTGCGTGCTTGTTGGTGCAATGTTCTGGGTGTAATTATTTAATACATAAGGAAGGCTTACAACAGCGGCAAAACGTCTGCTGATACCATATTCCGAATACAAAGTGATGCCTATTGAAGTGTATTTTCCGCCATTGTCGAAAGGTTTTTTCACGCCGGTTGAATCCCATTGTGAGGAGGCAAAGAAATAGCTGACGGATGGAGAAATTAATAACCTGCCGGGACGAACGGGAAAACCACCGTCGGCAAAAGCTTTACCTTGAACGGTTATAAAAAGAACGAATGCTACTGATAGCGTTTTTGTAAAGCTTTTTAGCAGGCCCATGATGATATTTTATTTTAGAATAATGCAAACTGGTCGCGCATCCACCGGCCTTCGTACACCACGTATTTTTTCCCGATCTCGTGCCCCAGGTCCCTGAAAATGATCAGGTGCTTGGGCGACCGCAGGTTGTTATAAAGTGTATATACATTATTCGGAGGAGCTATCGGATCAACCAGTCCTATGCCCACCAATGTCGGGCATTTGACGTTCGTCGAAAAGTTTTTAGCATCAAAATAATCAAGGTTATCAAGCACTTTTTCCATTGTTAAACCGGGCCTTGTATTAACATACTTCCGTATATCTATAAATGGCCAGTCAACTTCGTGCACCAGGTTGCGTATATCACTTAATATCGGATTTGCGGCCGAACAGAAGTTTATACGTTTATCAACACCGGATGTTGCAATTGCTAAAAACCCACCTAAACTGCCCCCGGCTGCAATAATATTATCATGCCTTAACTCGGGACGCGAATAAATAAAATCAACCGCGCGCACGCAATCCATTATCGCCCCTCTTAAAACATATTTATTCTTATCCTCTAAATTAAGTATGATATAATCTTCGCGCCGTACATTGATGATATCCCGGCTATAGCCCGAACCCCTGATATTTATAGTAAATATGGCGATATCCGGATCTTTCCCGAACATTGGCCCGAGGGTGACCTGGTAGCCCGGTAATCCTAACAATACTGCAAATTTTTTGTTTTTGTTTTTCGTGGCAGGTTCAGTTAAAAACCCGCGGACCACCATATTATCCAGCGATCTCATTTCTACCGAAAATACCCTGCGGCCATCTTTGCTGGAGTCGGGCAATTCGGTTACTTTATATTCCGGTTTAATTTTAGCTAATTCAAGCGATGCAGTTTGCCAGAATGATTCAAAATCAGCTGGTTTGCTATATTGCGAACTGATCTCATCCGGCCTTATCCCAAATGCCCAGCGGGCTGTATCATCATAATCTGATACATTGATCATAAAATTGATCTTGTAAAAGCCCGATTTTAACCCGGCTATATCAAAATTATAACTCTTTGTATCCCCGCCGCCAATTTTTACATGTATCGAGTCAGCCCTAACTTTTTTGCCGGCTTCGGTGGTCACCAGGTACGAGATTTTGCCCGCCTCGGCATTTTTGTATTTGTTGTTAACCTGGAAGGTGTAGGAAGCCGCTGAATTAAAAATACCATCACTGCTATGCGGCGTTAATGCGGTAGTTACCGTTCCGTCACCTTCTTTGTTCTGCGCCAAGGTTTGGTTGATGCCTGTTATGGTCACAAATGCGCAAACTATTGTTATAAATTTATTAAAAATACTTTTCATTGTATTACCTCATATAATATACCCCGGCAGTGTTAAAGCTGCTGCCTGTGGTTCTTCTACCTGAATAACCTTGTAACTAATTTATACGTTCCATTAATGGCTATTTCCATGCCGGACTTAACCTACTTTATTATTTCGCCCGGATACACCTATAATGCAAGTCCAATAAGTTAAATAAGTTTTCATTTTTATTACTTTAAATCAATATCATGCCATAAACCGGCAAATAATTCAACACTTACTTGCTTATGGTATCCTGAATTTTTCACGCAGCCATAAGTTCTGAAACATAAAATAATTAAAATTTACTTCGTGTGTAGAGTTTGCTACGCACACAAATTCCTTGTTGGTGCTGCCGATATGGTTAAACAAAGCCATACTGCAGCGCGGCGGGCAAAACTGGTCTAACAAACCAATACCCATTAGCACCGGGCACTTTACCATTGGCGCAAAATTTTGCGGGTCGTAATAATCAAACGTGCTGAAAAATTTATCCCAGGTAAACCCGGGGTGCATGCTGTTATATTTTCTAAATACTTTAAACGGGAATACCTGGCTTTTGTAGGACGCTGATATGGACATATTATCATGAATATCGGCGTACAAAGGTACCTGCATGGTTAAAACTTTTACCCTGCTGTCAAGCCCGGCTGTGATCACGGCAAGCGCGCCGCCCTGGCTGCCGCCCTCAACATAGATTTTGCTGGTGTCGATCCCTAAATCAGGATGTGAGCACAAAAAGTCAAGGCCGCGGATACAATCCATATAAACGCCGCGGTAAATGTATTTGTCCTTGTTTTCAACATTAATAAGGCAATAATTGTCAGTGCCTACATTGATAACATCCTTACTGTCGCCGTTCCCTCTCACATTAATATCGAACGCGATGAAATCGTCGCTATCCATATTGGGTTTAAGCCCAACCACATAACCGGGCACCCGGTAATGAACAGGGAACTTTTTACCATCCGTGGGGACAACAAGCCACCCACGGATCAAAAAATTTTCATAGGACTGCATTTCGACAGAATAAACCCTTTTTTCTTCCGTCGACAAGTCCCTTCGCTCAATTACCTTGTATTTTGGTGCTACTTTTTCCAGTTGCTCACGCGACTGCTTCCAAAAGGCCTCGAAATCAGCCGGTCTATGCAGTTGCGATTGTATTTTATCCGGGTCGACGCCAAATACCTTTCTAACGGTGTCATCGTACTCGGGTAACTTTATCATAAAATTTAAACGATAGAACCCGGTTTTTTTTTGCGGTATTTTTATCAGCAGCTCTTTCTTGCTATTGCCCCTCATCGCGATATGGACAGAATCCAACGATACTTTTTGCCCCTCGTCGGTTGTAATAAGGTACGATATCTCCCCCACCTGAGAATCGTTTGTTTTATTTTGCAGCTGCAACTTATACAATATGTTTTCATTCCTTTTAAAAATGGCGTCCTTACCCTGTGGTATGGCCCTCAAAGTTACATCGCCTGTTTCTTCGGCCTCTTCTTCCTTTTGTTGCAATGCAACCGCTTTCAGTGTCGATGCAAACAGTATAGTTAGCGCAATAAATGTTAAACAGCTGATCTTCTTCATAATTATATTTTAAAAACTGCTAAAACAGAACCACCATAGCCGACCCCGGTATTTAACCCGATGGGGACATAATACCCTCCCGCAAACAACGAAAACCTGCGCGTAAATGTGTGGCCAAAATTCAACGAAGGTTTAAAAAAAGCAAAATCCCTCTCGGCGAAAAAGTTGGGGTTGTATGCTTTATCCGAACTGTACGACCTGAAAAGCAACAGGTCGAGGCTCACCTGGCTATGCTTTGTTACAGGGTAACCAATAGTCCCCAGGAAGCTAACCTGGTCCGGGCCCTGTGAGCTGTAATACCTGCGATAGGCCAACTCTGCATTAAAATAGCCTTTATCAAAAATGGATGCAGGCAGGTTACCGCTAAACATAAGCTTAACCTCGCTGCCGAAATCGCCAAAACCCAAAGCCGAAGACCCGTTGGTATTTGAATACAAGGGTACTATGCCTGATACCTGTACCGACAGGAACCTTACATAGTTAAAATTCACCAGGTTATAACTTAAACCGGCCACCATGTCGCCTGCGCCCTGGTTGGTTATCGTGTTGCCCGGCGCCAGCCTGTTCATAGTGTATAAAAAAGGCACTGTTGCTATAAAATCGAGCCTGCGGCTAATACCATAACCAATGTATAAACTCATTGAAAACGAAGTAAACCCGGTGCCCGGGGCGCCTTTTATTTGGTTGCCTTTAGCATCAAAATGATCGGTTTGAGTATAATAAGAAAATGAAGGGATGACCAGGTCGCGGTATTTGCCAATGGGCCAGCCTGCAAATGTTTTGAAAGGGGTTACCAAAGCAATAAGCAGCAGCACGAGATAAGTAAATACAGAAACTTTCTTCATCAGGCGTCATTTCGTTTTTTACATCAATCCGTTAATCTACTATCCCTTTCGGCCGTGGCTGATATCTGATCAAAAAGTTTGATTTACGGATATAATGATTTAGTGGCTCCTCGATGAGCTTAAATAAAGTCACCGAAACCGCATTTAATACGATAAAAATGTAAATAATGTTCAACCAGTCGTACTCAAACGGCGAATGCCATTCAATGTCCCACTTATCGTATAACGAAAACGCGTAATCATTTAAGCTGTTTATCCCGCTGTGTAAAAGGGTGTATATCCACCCCAGGTGGATGAGATAAAATATATAGGAGCTTTTACCCAGCAACTCGATAAAAGGCGCTCCCAGGAATCTTTTAAACAGGGTATTTTCGGTAAGCAGGCCATAAAAAAACAGCGCCACCGCAACACAAAGCAGGTAATTATTGGTGATGATGCCTATCGGGCTCTCCAGGCCGGCATTCCAGGGTTTGGGTACCGGCTGCAGCGCCATAATAAAAACGCAGCAAAAAATCAGGATAAAACCTATCGGCGTAAACCTGATCTTATTGGTGCGGGTAAAGCCATTTTTTATAACATACCTGGCCAGTTGCACCCCTACAAAAAACTCGAAACAACGCCCGAAAAAAGTAAATAGCAGCACAAAGGGAAAATTGCCAAAGAAGCCATGCCAGTTCACATTTCTGAATATCAATACCATCAAAATAGCGAAGGAAGTAATGATCACCGGCTGGATATAAAACTTATTGTACTTTTTCGCGATAAGGAAGATGATGGGAGCCGAAAAATAAAAACATTCCTCCACCGTCAGCGACCATCCCTGCGCTATGCCGGTATCCCAAAACTGGTAAAAAAAGCCGCGCAAAAAAGTGATGTTCAGCAGCATCACAGCAATGGGATTTCCGCTGCCTTTGGTTATGCTTTGGTCGCCCGAGATAAAAAAATAAACAAAGGCTGCTATCGTGAGCAAAAAATACATGGGGTAAATGCGGGCCACCCTGTTTTTGAGGTATTGCTTAAACCAGTCCTTTGTTAAATGGAAGGTGTTATAATAACGATAAGTGATCAAAAAACCCGACAACACAAAGAAAATACTAACCCCAATATGGAACTCGCCTAAAAAGCGCTGGACGATATGCGGAAAGCTGCCATCAAATACGTAGCAGAAATGGGATATAAATACCAGGTAGGCTGCCATTGCGCGCACTCCTGTTAGTGCCGGTATGTAATTTTGTAATGATTTTTGTGGCAAGACAGCTACGATTATTAATTTAACTACTAAGATAGTTTGTTTCGCGGATGTTTACGGGAAATAAGGGGGTTATGTTTGTCTGAACCGGGATTAAGCAGATTTCAAGGATCTCCGGGATACAATAGCCAAATAGCCAGGCATCCGAAAAATCTGTAAAATCCGTTTAATCCCGGTTCAGATAATATGCCGATCCCTGCACAACCCCTCTCATCAATAGCTTTTGATCAATATAATACTGAATCTCTGATTTTTTCAGGCCCCAGTTGGGTGCGATAAGCAGTTCGAGGTCGCTGAGGCCAAACAGGCGCTGGATCACCAAATCGGGACGCACAAGGGGTAAAAACTCGCACAAAAAATCGGCGTATTCGTCCAGGGTAAAAACCTTGAAGGGCTGGCGTTTGTATTTTACGCCCATAACAGAACCTTCTACAATATGGAGGTGATGGAATTTTACAAATTTTATCTGTGGAAAACGGTTGATCTCGGCGGCATAACGCAGCATCATTTCCTTTGTTTCCCAGGGGAAACCGAAAATGGTGTGTACGCAAACATCCAGCTTGCTCTTTTCCAGCAATCCTAATGTTTTCACCAGGTCATCGTGGCTACAGCCACGGTTGATCTGCGCCAGGGTATCGTTATAGATCGACTCCATGCCCATCTCCAGATCCACATCAAAACGGTCGGTATAGCTTTCCAGCAGGGCTATTTTTTCAGCATCAATACAATCGGGCCGGGTACCTACCGAAAGTCCCACAATATCTTCCGTATGGTAGCTCAAAGCCTCATCGTACATCATTTTCAGGTAATGTGCGGGTGCATAGGTATTGGTATTCGGCTGAAAATAGATGATAAATTTATCGGCCTTATTACCTTTCCGTGCGCGTTCCACACCCTGTATCACCTGCTCGCGCACCGAAGGGTTATTGCGTGAAACGGAAGGCGTAAACGAATCCACGTTGCAATAGGTACAGCCGCCATAGCCTTTTGAGCCATCGCGGTTAGGGCAGGTAAAGCCGCCATCAACAATCACCTTGAACACACGCTGCCCGTTATATTTTTCGCGCAGCCATGCACCGTAATTGTTGTAGCCTTTGTAGCCTTGTTTTATCGCTTCTTCTGTTTGCATAGTTTGTGATTTCACCGATTAGAGATGATCTCACTTATTAATCGGCAAAGATACGGTTTTTAATGATTACGCTGATTGACCAGGCTTCTCCGCTGCTTTAAAAATCGGTGCAACCACCCCAAAATATTTTTTATATTTGAAGAGATACACCTGCCCCGATGCCCATTGAATCATGAAAAGAGCATTTTTTTATATCAGCCTGTTGTTGCCCCTTTTTACCGTTGCCCAAACTACCGATATGTATATGGACAAGGGCTTCGAACTCTATGACAGCAAGGATTATAAGGGTGCATTGGATTACTTTACGAAAGAAATAGAATTAAACCCCGAAAATAATGTGGCTTATGATTACAGGGGCTTAGTAAAGAGTCAGCTTAGCGACGCACAGGGCGCTATTGCCGATTTTACAAAAGCAATTGCTATAAATCCCCAGTCGTTCCTTGCTTACAATAACAGGGCCAAAGTAAAAACTGATCTGAGGGACTATCAAGGTGCTATTGCAGATTGTGATCAGGCCATTGTTATAAACCCTAAATTTGATTTAGCTTATTGTAACCGTGGAAATGCAAAAAACTGTGTAAGCAATTATGACAGTGCCCTTGCCGACTTAAATCAGGCTATCAAATTAAATCCTAAAAACGATATAGCTTATGTCGACCGCGGAAATTCAAAAAGTGGCCTCGGCGATTATAGCGGCGCCATTGCCGACTATAACCTTGCCATCCAGATAAATACAAAGCTGGCAATGGCTTATTATGATATCGGGCTCGTTCAAAATAAACTGAAGGATTATTATGCCGCAATTACCAGTTTCAATAAGGCAATTGAATTAAATCCCGAATTTGAAGCAGCCTATACACAAAGAGGGGTAACCAAAAGTGATCAAAATGATAATAATGGAGCGATAGCCGATTTTGACCAGGCAATAGCAATAAACCCGAAATACGCTCTGGCTTATGAGAAGCGGGGAACCGCAAAAGGCAAAATGGACAATTACGGCGAAGCCGGCACAGATCTTTCAGAAGCAATTGTCCTTGACCCTAAAAATTCAGAGGCTTATTATAACAGGGCCGAAGTGAAAAGTAAACTCCAGGATAATGAAGGTGCGATTGCCGATTTTAACCAGGCTATTGCTATTGACCCGAAATATGCCAATGCTTATCTTGACAGGGGCGTCATCAAGTATTTACAAAATGACTATAACGGCGCTGTCGACGATATGACGCGGTGCATAGAGTTAAGCTCTGAACCCGGTTTGGCTTATCATAACAGGGCCATGGCAAGGGCTGCTTTACACGACTTTAAAGGCGCTTTTACTGACTATACCCGGGCAATAAGTTTAAGGCCAGATGCTATGGAGCCCTATTTTTACAGAGCAGTTTTAGATTGGCAGATGAACAATGCGGATTTGGCAGTTGCCGACTTTTCAAAAGCAATAAAAATTGCGCCCGGCAATGCCGTTGCCTATTGCTACCGCGGGCAGTGTAAAAAACTACTGCACGATTTTACAGGCGCTATGGCCGACCTTAACCAGGCAATACAACTTAACCCAAAACTGGCGGAAGCCTACCGTTATCGCGCACAGGTAAAATTTCACCTGCTCGATAAAAAAGGGGCCTGTTCCGATTGGCAGAAAGGCGCGCAGTTGGGTGATGTGAGTGCGGTTCGTGATTTGAAAGAAAATTGTAAATAATCACAATCAGCAACGATTGAGTCACTTTTAAAGCCCTGCTTTGATAGCCTTTTACCCGTCGGCTAAAGCCGACGGCAATGAATGTAACCTGTAAATTCATTGCCGTCCCTTTTAAGGGACGGTGGACAAAATAAAGAGCCAGGGGCTTTAGCCAAAATTGGCAAATTAGCGGCAATAGGAATTGCACGTTCACAGCCTGGCCTTAATGCACCTTATCCGTCATATCAAAATGATCAACGGTAGTATACCCGGTTGGCTGTTTGTTGAATGCCGAATACAAAATATACTTGTTATTTTCGCCCAGGCCCGGCATAAGCTGGTCAACAACCTTCCTTACCTGCAAATTTTCTTTTTTTACTTCATCGGTATCCTTTAGTGGAAAATGCGTCATATAATAGATCAGCGGAAAGCTGCCTTCATCATTGTCTTTATTATAAACCCGCAATATCATAGGCCCGGTGGCTAACTGTTTAAGCACCAAAGGATACTTGTACTTTTCATTAACTTCTTCATGCACCTTAGTATAGAATAAGCCGGCATCAGCCTGGTCGGCATATTGCCAATATAAACCCGGCTCATAGCAGGTTACCGCCAGCGTAACATTGTCAAGCGCCGCCTGGATGTATTTTTTATCATACTGTTCTTTGGCCAGCGCAAATAGTTCAGGCGCGGTTTTCCCGTTAATGGTGTACGGCGCAAGGCCCAGTTTAATAATTTTCCAGCCGTAATTAAGCTTTGCGTAAACTATGCTCACCATGTATTTATTAGCCGGTTTTTTCGGTACAAAAAAAGCGAAATACATTTCCTTTGCGGCCGAGGGGTATATCAGCCCGTAACGGCTTATCCCCTGGCTTCCGCGGGGTATCGTGTCTTTATCGATATATTTATTTACTACATAATATTCGTCAAGCAGCTCGTAAGGGTAATCTGTCAGCCTGTTGCTGATCAGCTCAACCTGCCTTTCATTATTATCTTCTATCATCTCTTTGGATAAAAGTGCTTTTAAGCCCTTTGGGTTATTGGCTTTCAGATAGGTTAATGCCTCAGTATTCAGCTGGTGAAAGTCATCGCGTTTGCCCGAACTGATCTTTTCATTTTTCCATACACCGGGTACAGATACGCAGGATTGAAAGATTAAGAAAAGGCTTAAGGCTGCCGTTATTTTAAATTGAGAAAGGGGTAAAGGTTTCATATATTTTCAGCGGCGAATATAAACATAAAAATCTTTCGTACGTTGCCGGCTGTTTATTTTTGATGTTGCGAAGCCGTAAGCATACAAAAAACTTTATCTTTGCGGATAACTAATAACCGGAACCTGTTTCAGCATGAAAAGATCCCTTTTTTGTTTCATCCTCTTTTTACCATTATTCTCAATTGCCCAAAGCCACGACCAGTATTTTGACAAAGGCGTTGAATTATATGGCAAACAGGATTATAATGGGGCAATTGACTATTTTACAAAGGAAATTGAATTAAATCCCAATAATACTGAAGCTTATAACTACCGGGGAGTTATTAAAATCCAGCTTGCTGATTATCCCGGCGCGATTGATGAATTTAACAAAGAAATTGCGATAAACCCCAACCTCGACATTGCCTATTCAAACCGGGCTTATGCAAAATTGAACGCTAATGACGTTAAAGGCGCAATAGCCGATTGTGAACATGCCATTGTGCTAAACCCTAAAAGCCCCAATGCTTATACGAACAGGGGAAATTCAAAAAACAGGCTGGGCGATTATAAAGGCGCTATCGCCGATTTTGACAAATTAGTGGAACTGAACCCTAAAGACGCCAGCGCTTATACCAACAGGGGCAATTCAAAAAATGCACTTGCTGATTTTAAGGGAGGACTTGACGACCTGAATAAAGCCATTGAACTCGATCCTGAAATGCCCGAGGCATATCTTGACCGCGGCATTTCAAAAGATAACCTGAAAGATAGCTACGGTGCAATGGCCGACTTCGGTAAAGCCATAACCTTAAACCCTAAGCTTGCAATGGCCTACTTTTTCAGGGGCATACAAAGGGCCCAGCTTAATAATTATAATGAGGCGCTGACCGATTTTAGCCAGGCGATCGCCATAGACCCGAAATATGCGGAAGCCTACGAAAAACGAGGTATGTTAAATGCAAAAATGGGTAATTTCGGCGAAGCAAGCAGCGACCTGGGGAGGGCAATCGTATTAAACCCCAATAATGAAGAAGCTTATTATAACAGGGCCGAAGTGAAGCTAAAACTTAATGATGCCGATGGGGCAATAGTCGATTTTACAAAAGCCATCAGCATAAACCAGAATTATGCGAATGCCTATCACGACCGTGGCTGCGCCAAATTAGCTAAGAATGATTTTGCGGGGGCCATTGAGGATTTGAATCGTTCAATTTCCCTGAAGCCGGATGTTGAGTCAGCTTATTTTAGTCGTGGAGTGGCCAGGGTGTCGTTACGTCAAAATGTTGAAGCGATGGCCGACTTCAATAGGGCCCTTGCGATAAACCCGGCGTACAGTGAAGCCTACTATTACCGCGCTATATTATACCTGCAAACGAACCGTGTTGTTGCCGCGATACCCGACCTGAATAAAGCAATTGCAGATAGTGTCAATCTCCCGATTGCGTATTATATGAGGGGATACGCCAACGAAGCCGTGAAAAATGACCCTGCCGCAATGAGCGACCTGACAAAGGCTATTGAATTAAACCCATCAAATGCCGGCGCTTATTTTGAGCGGGGGCGGTTATATTACTCATTAAATAATAAAGTGGCCGCCAAAACAGACTGGACCAGGTCGGCCGCCCTGGGCGACCGCGAAGCGGCTATATTCCTGAAGTTTCCACCGCAAAAACACCGGCCATCAACTGCCCCTAATAACTGGGTGGTATGGAAAAAATAAAACATTATCGCACTTACAAAATTGTACGGTGCCCACGTTTGGCATTTATATTTCGCTATTTTGTCCTCATTTCCCCCTCAAATTGGCTTTTCTTCCCATTATTGATTAATATTTTAAAGCTAACTTTACCCTATCAATAACCAATTAAAAAACATAATTATGGCCACAGCAGGAAATAGCAATGCGCAACAGATCACCCCATTTTTATGGTTTGATGGGAAAGTAGAAGAAGCAATAAACTTTTATACCTCCGTTTTTAAAAATTCAGAAGTAATGAACGTTAGCAAGCTGCCGGCCGAAGTACCGGGCCACAGCGGCAAAGTTATGATGGCCACGATACGCCTTAACGGCGTGGAATTTATGATGCTTGACGGCGGTCCGATGTTTAAATTCACCGAAGCCATTTCATTTTATGTAAAGTGCGAAACACAGGAAGAAGTTGACGACCTCTGGAACAAATTAACCGCCGATGGTGGCCAGGAAAGTCAATGCGCCTGGCTTAAAGATAAATACGGTGTATCCTGGCAAATTGTCCCCAATGCCTTGGGCCGGTTAATGGGCGATCCTAACCGGGTGAAGGCAGGCAATGTAATGAAGGCGATGCTGCAGATGAAGAAGATTGATATTGCAGCGTTACAGGCGGCGTATGATAAGGAGTAGGTAATTTGCCGGCGTATTGCAAAGCGCTGCCAATTATCTGTTCCCTTTAAAATTTACAACATAAGCTACTTTTAACCCGGCAATGGGGGTAACGCCGTTCCCGTTATAAACGATATCGACAATGCTGGTGTTAAGTGAAAACGCCAGTGTGTTATGTTCATCAATATCCAGGTTATAACCAACTCCGCCAAAGCCGCCTGCACCAATACCATCAGTATCCTCTTTCCCCTGGGCCATGTAGAACATGCCGCCTGCGCCAGCAAACCAATGCCGGTCGAAAAAATATCTTAGCGACAATCCAAGATGAAAGAGATCGATATCGTCTATTTTATTTGAACTTAGCCCATTTGGAACATGCATGAATCCGCCTTTTGAGTTAATGCGGTCGTAGCCAATATCGGGCACAATGCCTAATTTACTGCCAATTGCAATATTGCCTTGTAACTGTATACTGCCGCCCAAATTATAGTCGCTTGAAAAGGGCTGGTTGACGCCTAAGCCGATACCAATACCACTCCGCGATTGGGCATCGGATAATTGAACGAAAAAGAATAAAAAGCCAAAAAACAGGATGGCTTTGATCAAATATTGCGGACTCACCATAAGCTAAGCATCATTTTGTTAAAAAACTACCGTTGTCTGTGTCCCCACAGACAACAACTATTTTACACCGTCAACTTCCTGTACTTTATCCGCTTCGGCGCAATATCACCTAATCTCTTTTTCCGGTTCTCTTCATAATCCGAATAATTTCCCTCGAAGAAATAAACCTGGCTATTACCTTCAAACGCCAAAATATGCGTACAAATCCTATCCAAAAACCAACGGTCGTGACTGATCACCACGGCACATCCGCCAAAATTTTCCAGGGCTTCTTCCAATGCACGTAATGTGTTTACATCAATATCATTGGTGGGCTCATCCAGCAGCAATACGTTAGAACCTTTTTTTAGCGTGATGGACAAATGCACCCGGTTCCGTTCCCCGCCTGATAAAACGCCTACCTTCTTCTGCTGGTCTGCGCCGTTAAAATTAAATTTGGAGACATAAGCCCGTGAGTTGATGGGCTTGTGGCCAACCAAAATGGTTTCCTGTCCGTCGGTAATGTTTTCCCAAACGGATTTATTTGGGTCAAGGTCATCATGCAGCTGGTCCACATAACCTAAATGAACCGTTTCACCAACGCGGAAAGTCCCTGCATCCGGCTTATCCTGTCCTGTAATCAAGCGGAACAGGGTAGTTTTACCCGCGCCATTGGGGCCGATAATGCCGACGATGCCTGCTGGCGGCAATGAAAAATTCAGGTTATCGAACAATAACTTCTCCCCATAAGATTTGCTCACGCCATTGGCTTCTATCACTATATTGCCCAAACGCGGGCCGGGCGGGATGAACAGCTCCAGCTTATCTTCCCTGTCCTTTGTTTCCTCGGACGCTAATTTGTCATAGTTTGATAAACGCGCCTTTGATTTGGCATGACGGCCCTTCGGCCCCATCCGCACCCATTCCAGCTCACGCTCCAGGGTTTTTTGGCGTTTACTCTCAGTTTTATCTTCCTGTGCCAAACGTTTAGCTTTCTGATCAAGCCACGAGGAATAATTCCCTTTCCAGGGGATACCTTCCCCCCTGTCCAGTTCCAAAATCCATCCGGCCACATTATCAAGGAAATAACGGTCGTGGGTAACGGCTATCACGGTTCCCTTATATTGTTTCAAGTGCTGTTCGAGCCAATCGATGGATTCAGCGTCGAGGTGGTTGGTTGGCTCATCCAGCAATAAAACATCCGGCTCCTGCAATAAAAGGCGGCACATGGCCACGCGGCGGCGCTCACCGCCTGACAGCACTGCTATCTTCGTATCCGGATCGGGGCAGCGCAGCGCATCCATTGCCCGCTCCAATTTGACATCAAGCTCCCACGCATTTACCGCGTCTATCTTATCCTGCAGTTCCCCTTGTCGGGTCATCAGCTTATCCATTTTATCGGCATCCTCGTAATACTCGGGCAAGCCAAACTTTTCATTGATGTCTTCGTATTCTTTCAATAAGGCAGTGGTTTCGGCAACACCCTCTTCAACAACTTCTTTCACTGTTTTATTGGGATCGAGCTCCGGTTCCTGGCTCAGGTAGCCTACGGTGTATCCGGGCGAAAAAACAACTTCGCCTATATTTGTTTTATCTATCCCTGCTATTATTTTTAACAGGGATGATTTACCGGAGCCGTTTAAACCGATAACCCCGATCTTAGCCCCATAAAAAAAGGACAGGTAAATATTTTTTAAAACTGTTTTTTGCGGCGGGTAGACCTTACTAACCCCCGCCATTGAAAAAATTATTTTTTCGTCTGCCATGTGTATAATTAGTGAATTGGTGAATTAGCGAATTAGTGATTTTTGATTGGAAGGCTAAAATAGGGAATTGTTGATTAATTTGATGGGATGTTGGTTGATTTGTTGTAAGGGCGATCCATTGTGGTCTCCCTTGCGATATTGTGGTTGCCCCCAATTGTCTTGCTATCGATGCGGTCGCTTCGGGGCGGCCACAAGGGCGGCCCTTACAAATTGAATGATGCCCTTTACCAGTTTTGATAATAAATTAATAAATTTCCAATCATTTCACGATCAATCCTCGTATATAAGTTATTGACGGTTTAAAGTTGGATTAAGTTGGTCAGGTTTTGGAAATTGATAAAAGATATCCCTTTTTTAACTTAATCAACCACTCACTTAATCAACTTAATCAACTATCCTGTAACAAAACTTAATGCCGTAATGTCATATAATCGGATAATTTGTATGACATTGTCGCATTAACATTAATTGAAACGTAAAGTAATTAAACCAATTGATCAAAATAATATCAAAAAGATAGAAATAAATCATTTATTTATAAAAAGTCATTGTAATTGCGGGTTTTATTTATAAAATTGCTAAAAAAAATTTAAGTTTATCCCAGCACATATCATCTCAATGTCTGCTTTACAGGTAAGTTTAAAACTTGGCAATAATATTGTTGATATGTGTATAACAAGTCGTCCTGTTTATTGAAACAAATTAATACATTAGGACGTTTTAATCGGAAGGATATATATGGAAGCTAAATTTTCGCCGCGGGTTAAGGATGTTATTCAATATAGCAGAGAGGAGGCCCTGCGCCTCGGGCATGACTATATTGGTACAGAGCACCTTTTATTGGGTTTGATAAGGGACGGTGACGGCGTAGCAATAAAATTATTAAAAGAATTAACTGTTGATACGGGTAAATTGAGGCGTTCGGTTGAGGATGCAGTTAAAGGAACTATCGGCACAAATGTGCATATCGGGAGCATCCCACTGACAAAACAGGCAGAAAAAGTATTAAAGATCACTTACCTTGAAGCAAAAATTTTCAAAAGCGATGTGATAGGAACCGAGCATTTATTGCTGTCTATCCTTCGTGATGAAGACAATATAGCTTCGCAAATTTTAATGCAGTTTAACGTGAATTACGAAATCTTTAAGAGCGAGGTTGAATCGCACAAAAACGAAGTAACTGACGAAATGCCGGGATCACCAACCGGGGGCGACGATGATTTTAAAGAAGAAGAATCATTCAGCCAGCCTAAGAAGGTATCCGACATCAAATCAAAAACGCCCGTACTTGATAATTTTGGCCGCGATTTAACCAAAGCAGCCGAAGACGGCCGCCTTGACCCTATTGTTGGCCGCGAAAAAGAAATTGAAAGGGTATCGCAAATCCTCTCACGGCGTAAAAAGAACAACCCTATACTGATAGGTGAGCCGGGTGTTGGTAAATCGGCCATTGCCGAAGGTTTGGCACTGCGTATTGTACAGCGTAAAGTATCCCGTGTTTTATTTAACAAACGCGTGGTTACGCTCGACCTTGCTTCACTGGTTGCCGGTACAAAATACCGCGGGCAGTTTGAGGAACGCATGAAAGCGGTAATGAACGAACTGGAAAAATCACCTGATGTTATTTTATTTATCGACGAAATACATACTATAGTCGGCGCAGGCGGCGCTTCGGGCTCGCTTGATGCCTCAAATATGTTTAAGCCTGCCCTTGCCCGCGGAGAGATCCAATGCATTGGCGCAACCACTTTAGATGAATACCGTCAGTATATTGAAAAAGACGGCGCTTTAGACCGTCGTTTTCAGAAAGTAATGGTTGAACCGGCTACACCCGATGAAACCATCGAGATACTGAACAGGATAAAAGAAAAATACGAAGAGCACCACGGTGTTACTTATACCCCCGAAGCGATCAATGCCTGCGTTAGTTTAACTACCAGGTACATTACCGACCGCTTTTTACCTGATAAGGCTATTGACGCTTTGGACGAATCAGGTTCGCGGGTGCATTTAACCAATATCCACGTGCCACAAAACATACTGGACATTGAACAAAAGATAGAGCAAATAAAGATCGAGAAAAACAAGGTGGTTCGCAGCCAGAAATATGAGGAAGCGGCCAAACTGCGCGATACCGAAAAACATTTGCTGGAAGAGCTGGAACAGGCTAAAGCCATCTGGGAAGCCGAAACAAAATCAAAACGCTATACCGTAACCGAAGATAATGTTGCCGAAGTGGTATCCATGATGACCGGTATCCCCGTTCAGCGTGTGGGCCAGGCCGACAGCTACAAATTGCTGAACATGGCCGAAACCGTTGGCAGCAAAGTTATTGGCCAGGAAGAAGCGATAAAGAAATTAACCCGCGCCATCCAGCGTACACGCGCCGGTTTAAAGGATCCTAAAAAGCCAATCGGTTCGTTTATTTTCCTTGGGCCTACGGGTGTTGGTAAAACAGAGCTGGCAAAAGAGCTTTCACGCTTTATGTTCGATACAGAAGACGCCCTGATACAGATAGATATGAGCGAATACATGGAAAAATTCGCTGTATCGCGTTTGGTGGGAGCGCCTCCGGGCTATGTAGGCTACGAAGAAGGCGGGCAGTTGACGGAAAAAGTACGCCGCAAGCCTTACGCCGTAGTATTGCTTGATGAAATTGAAAAGGCCCACCCCGATGTATTCAACATACTGTTACAGGTGTTGGATGAAGGCCAGCTGACTGATTCATTGGGCCGCAAGGTTGATTTCAGGAATACCATTATCATCATGACCTCCAATATTGGCGCACGCCAACTGAAGGATTTCGGACAAGGTGTTGGTTTCAGTACCAGCGCTAAAACCACCCAGGCTGATTCACATTCGAGGGGTGTTATTGAAAACGCGCTTAAACGTGCTTTCGCCCCTGAGTTTTTGAACCGTATTGATGACGTGATCGTGTTTAACTCGCTTGGCAAAGATGAAATATTCAAGATCATTGATATTGAGCTTGCCTACTTGTTTAACAGGGTACATTTATTAGGCTACAAAATCGAGCTTACATTAGCCGCCAAAGAGTTTATTGCCGATAAAGGTTACGATTCGCAATTCGGTGCACGTCCGTTAAAACGCGCCATCCAGAAATACCTGGAAGACCCGATTGCCGAGGAAATACTGAAAGGCGAACTGAGCGAAGGCGATACCATGGAAATTGATTTCGACAAAGAATCCGGTGAAATAAAGATCATCGACAAAAACAAAGGCGAAAACAAAAAGCCCGAAGAAGAAGAGCAGAAGTAAATATTGGTTGCAAGTTGATTGAGTTGGATTAAGTTGATTAGGTTTAAGACCGCCCAGTTAACCAATAAATCAATCATCCCGAATAAGGCCCCGTTATGTTTTGCATGACGGGGTTTTTTGTTAGCAGGTTATTTTAAATCACTCGCAACCAGACCTTAGTGTCCTCTGTGTGCCCTTCGTGCTCTTCGTGGTAAAAAATTCAACCACGCAATCACAGAAACCTGCATTTTTCCCCCTTCAATTTGTCATATTTCCACCCCGTCGGGTGTAATTAAGTACATTACATTTGTATAAAGAAAAACAAAAATTAACCGCTCAATAAAAACTAACAATGAGAAAGCTAAAAATACAAATGCAATTATCCATAGATGGCTTTGTTGCAGGGCCAAACGGCGAGATGGACTGGATGACGTGGAATTGGGGCGACGACATAAAAAAATATGTAATTGATTTAACCGGCAGCATCGACTGTATTCTTTTAGGCGGCCACATGCCGGCCGGCTTTATCCCCTACTGGGAATCGGTTGCAGCTGATCCGGCAAATCCGGAATATCCTTTTGGTAAAATAATGTGCGACACGCCGAAAGTGGTTTTCACAAAAACAATGGAAAAATCGTTATGGGATAATACCGTACTTGCAAAAGGAGATATCGCCAAAGAAGTAAACCAAATAAAAGTACAAACCGGCAAAGACATTATTGCCTACGGCGGCGCCAACTTTGCTTCGAACTTAATAAAATACAACCTGATCGATGAATACCACCTGTTCATTAACCCAACCGCCATTGGCAACGGCATGACTATATTTAAAGAAATAGAACAAAACCTAAATTTGAAACTGGTAAAAGCCACGCCATTTGATTGCGGGATAGTTGTGCTTCGCTATCAACCGGCCATTAATTAATTTGATGATTTGATGATTTGAAAATTAAATTGCTTCCTCACATTTTCAAATTTTCAAATCATCTCATTTTCAAATTAACAACGATCTTCCCCGTTTTATACCCTAAATTCCCATTCATATCAGCACCTTCTAAAATTAAAGTGTAAGTTGATGGTTTATCGGAAGTGTAGAAAAACACTTTTGCTTCCCCGTTTATGCCAGTTGTAATATTGGGCTCCCAATCAATGGTGGAACGCAAATCAACCATGTGGTTTGCGGTATCTTTTACGGCATACATAGGTTTGTAAAACTGTTTGGGCCAGCTAACAGGCAAAGGTTTGTATAAATACATACCGGGGGTATTGTTCATTATTGGGCCATGGCCTGAGCGGGTGGTAATTTCTATAAACGCAGCGTCCCACATTTCCGCGTTATATTGCATGCCGTAATGAGCAATATAGGCAAGACCATATTTATCTGTAAAACTCACCTCTATTCCTTTTATATCTTCGGCGGAGGTTGTATTTAAAAAGTTGGTGATATTTTGAAACGCAGCTGAGTAACTGAAAACTTCACAAATGGAAGTCGGCACCAGATCGTTAATTGACATCCCGTCAACATAAATTTTTATTGGCATATCATTGATAAAATACCACTCGTGTGTTGGACTTCCAATCTGGCCTGGGCAGTCAGGTATTGGTTCTTTTAAATCCTGGATAAAATTCCATCGTTTGGATGCATCCGATACCCTAAAACCTTTAATTCTTTCCTGGAATAGCTGCAGCCATGTTTTTTTTTCGGCTGCTTCCAAATCCTTTTCATCTAATACTATATCAGCTTCACCAGGCCCATTCAAATTTTGTGAACCTTTTATAATTTTCTTTGAGGTTATTTTTACTTCCTTCAATACATGTCCGCCGGCCGGAAAATTCTGTTGTTGTTTTAATAACGCATTGCTTCTATTATAATTAAGCAAGGTAGTATCACTGTTTACGTACCAGGGTTCCAATAACGGGTCATAAGACCTGGTAAATTCGGGTGGCTTAACTTCATCAGCTATGATGCGCACATTAAAACTTTTCCCGTTTTTGTTTACCGCTTTCAATATAAATATGGGTGTATCAACCCGTGGGAGATGATCAAAAACGAATTTGCCATTGTTATCTGTTAGCGTATCCATTAACATGGCAGGCTTTTTCGAGAATAAGAGCACGCTGGTGCCTTTTACGGGTTTATTAAAAACATTTATAACATTTCCCTTTACCGCGAAGTCCTGTTCGGGCTGGTAAGAAATAAGAGGAGAATTAAACACCTGGCCCCAATCATACCCTACCCACCCCTGCGTTAGCAGCAGGTTATCCAGCGCCTGCCATGCTTCGGTTGTTTTTGAGCCAAGATAGTAACCGGGCTGCTCAACATAACCCTTCAAATCAGCTGTAAGCAGCATCCGGGTATTGATATTTTCGCTGTATGCTGTATCGGTTTTAACCTGTGCGTCGTCAGTGACCGCAAGTGAAAAATTTCCCGGGAACGGCTTACCTTTACCGTCGGTTACTTTTATTTTTAATGCAACAGCCTCCCTCGAACCGTAAAACGGCTTGTCTGCTTTAAATAGAATATTTAGGTTGTCATGGTGATCAATAAATAAAAGCCGCTCATTCAGTGGCTGATATTTGGTGGTCATAACTGTGAAATGGATAATCCCTGCTGGGAACAGGCTTTTTGCTATTTTATGTTTGACAAAATTACTTTCATGAAAATTGAAGGTCGCCGCGTAACAAACGATCCCCCGCGCTTTTCCGATTAAAAAATAGCTATCGCCCGCTTTTACAATATCATCAGTGGCAGCAACGGAAACCGTAATCGAATCGCTTTCCATTGGGTTTTTAAACCATAAAACCAGTCCTGTATTTCTTACTGTGGGTAAAGGGTATTCTTTCGTTGCCCCGCCCGGTAAGGTAACTTTTGCGGTATAATTTTCCCCTGCCTGCACAGCAATATCAAAACTTCCCATACCATTATGCTGCGCGTTAAACTCACCTACCTTGTTTTGGTTGTGGTCGGTAACAATACCCGAAACATCAACCCCTTTCCCGTCCTCCCCAATTGCCTTAAAACCGATGTGTGCAGGCAAACCGACGACCAGGTTGCCTCCTTCAGGCAAAAATTGGATATCTGTTTTTCCTGCATCATTTAAAACAAAAGGAATATCGGCCTTTTTGCCGGAAGGCACGCTTTCAGCAATAATAGCAAGGTTGGCAGGGTTTTCCGGGAGTTTGAAATTTACGTCGAGTAACCCGTTTTGATCAGTTTGTATGGTTTGCTTGTACAAATGCTTTTTCCCTGCCATTACCTGTAAACTCAAACCCTTGCTCGCCGCGGATATATTATTTATATCGCTTAGCCGTAGTTTAACTTCGGCTGTCCTGTTATTATCTTCAGTAAATTCCCTTACCTGTTTATTCACCAGCCAGTTATTTTCGCCGGAACCGGCGATATAAAAAGTTTTAGTGAAAAAGTAACTGTCCCCGAAATTCAGCATCCATTTGGTGTAAGCGCGTATGGTATAAGTACCGGCGCTAAACTCCTTTTCACCCAAACTTATGTTTCCCCAGCCAAGCCCGGCCACTACCGGCATGCTGTATTGCTTTAATATTTTACTGCTGTCGTTGGCAATATCAACGTAAATGATCCCGCTTTTATCCGAAGCCGTAAAATAAGCCGCATTGAAAAGGTAGGCCTTAAACCATATCGTATCGCCAATGGCATAATAGGGTTTATCAAATTGCAGGTAGAGTTTTTCTTTGGGCTTTTTATTCGTAAGACTGTCGGATAATGCCTTTACTTTTAATAATTCATCCTTGAAATTAACTGATTGGGCAGATACCGTGACATTGAAACTCAAAATGAAACCGGAAGTAATAAGGCAATGGGTCACCATGTATATGGATTTGAATTGAGGCAATACTGATCTCATCTTATTTCAATTAGATTTTATTAATTGGCGCCAGGTTCATAGTCAGATGGTAAAAGTTCGGCCACTCTGCTTTCGGACCAATAACCGTCAAAAACAATGCTTTCGGGATTTATTATAATCCCGTTATTATCAAAAAATGTATAGGGGGCAATAAAAGTCACGGTAGTTTTTGCATAACCGGGTTGTGCCCCAAACGGCATGTTTTCCAGGTTATCTTTATAATCATGTAATTTGGTGTACATTACATAAAGCTGACTTTTAAAACTAAGCGCATAAATATCCTTTTTGTCGCTTAGCTTTACCAGGTCGTTTACATGCAATGGGGTAACGCCCAGTGAGTCGAAATAGTGGTTCGGATAATTGGGTATGGCTTTCTTTTTTAATACCAGTACTTTAAATCCTTCTTCATCCAATTGATTTTCAAGCAACGAGCGTAAAAAGTGCATTGATGAGCCCTTATAGGCTTTCATCCTGTTTTTTTGCCATTTTTGTTGCTGCGTGGGGTCGCCGGTTAACGGTTCAAATAAAACCAGCCCTTTAAAGCTAACCCTTCCATCGTTTTTATTGCTGTAAAAATGAGTTAACAGATAACTTAATTTATAACCCAGGGCGTCGTTTTCAACTTCCAGTAAATCAGGGGAGGAGGCCCTCAGTACTTTGGTTTTTTTATTGTAATTCAAATCCAGTATTTCGGGGTTTACTATCCTGCACTTGTCCGCAAAATTCGAATTGCCTAAAAACTCATCTTTAAACCATCTGTAGTCCCTGTCGCGCCTGGGGTCTATTTTAATTTTTACTTCTGATAATGTAATAATGTGCGGGGCTACTTTAATATCGCGAAGATCAAGATTATGCCCATCCGCAAATAACGCTTTTTGATAAGTCGCGTACCCCATCATGGATACCACAATTTCGTATTTTCCGGCCCTTGCTACCTTTAGTTTAAAAATGCCATTGCCATCAGTTATCGTTCCTATAGTCGTATTGTTAAAAAAAACACTCGCGTTTGCAATAGGCTTTCTGTTTGTACTGTCTACTACCCTTCCGCTGATTTCCCGCTGTTCCTTGCGCTCCAATAAAATATGGCCATCAACCTGCCGGAACGAGAGATGAGTGTTTTGCAATAAAGCATCAAGCGTTTGTGCAATGGTCCGCGTATCCTGCTTTAAATCCAGGTGGACCAGCGGGCTGATATCTTCACTCCGATAAAAAAAACGCAGAGCCGACTGCTCTTCAATTCTTTTTATCGCCGTTTCCAGGCTTTCGTCCTGCAGGCCCAAAGTTACTTTTTCAACAACCATACTTTGCCCGTTTCCCGTCACCACAAGTAGTAATTGGAAAACAGCCATCAATAAAATCACTCGAACTAAGCTTAGGCGCATTAATTTATATTAAGTCTGTTAATAAATTTCAATTGGGACGACATTATCGACCATCAGCACTTCTGTTTAACAAAATGTGCTCTTCCGACTTCCTCTCCCGGTTAATCCCTTAAAAAACTGCCTTCAACACCCTGTTCCATTTCCTCAGGGGTTTCATAATCAATTGGCAAAAGTTCAGCAACACGTTTTCTGCTCCATGCACCATAAAATATGATACAATTAGGATTGGATATTATGCCGCTGCTGTCAAAAAAGATGTTTGGCGAGCCAAAGTTTATCAATGTGTTTTCCGTGTTGCTGCGGTTGTCTAAATATTTGAGTTGGTCACTGATATGATACCGGTGATGCTTGTTGTAGGCCAGGTACAACCCGTCGTTATCGCAGCTTAGCGCATATTGACCGGGGCGATCTGTTGTTTTTATAATTTCCTGCTCAGTTAAAGGGTATGGCATCAGTTTTTGAAACGTTTTGGGCAGTTTTGATCTTTTAACCCAAAATGATAGTGAATCAAGCTGCCTTTCACTTTGTGATTTTAATTCGCTGTAAAATTTTATCCTGGCATTGATCAAGCTATCCGGGGGCCGTTCAGGGTTGGGATAATTAGCTAATTGCTGTATCCGAAAACCATCTTTCTCCATCTGGTTTTTTATTGCCGAGCGTAAAAAATGCATGATCGACCCCTCATAAACCTCGTGCCGGCGCTTTTGCCAGCGCCTTTCCTGTGATGGCGTCCCTATCATTTCTTCGAAAAAAACAGAGCCCTTGTAGTCCAGGTGAAAATTCGCCGAAAGCCGGTTATCCATTTTAAAATAGGTTAACAGGTATTTTATCCTGTAGCCCAGCGCTTCGTTTTCAATATTTAAAAAATCTGATGAAGAGGCAGTAAGCGTGCTCGTTGCCTCATCATAACTAATATCAAGTAAATCCGGGTTCAGTATCTTACATTCTTTGGCAATATCCATTTTGCCCAAAAACTCTTCCTTAAACCAGTCGTAATTTCGTTCCCAGTTTAAAGTTGTCCTTGGGTGAATGGTAACTTCGGCAAGGACAATAGTTTTGGGAAATATCTCAATATCAGGCAGGGTAATATTACCGTGGTCTACTTCCAATACGCGGCTGAATGTTTCAAACCCGATAATAGATATCACCAGGTTGTATTTTCCGGGCTTTATATTTTGCAGGGTAAAAGTGCCATCATTAGCAGTTTTATCCCCGATAGTAGTGTTACTTAAAAATACACTGACATTGGTTGCCGGGCTTTTATCCCCACCATTTATCACCCTTCCTTTTATTTGATAGTAAACCTGCTGATCTTTATGCTCCAGCAAAATATTGCTATTGATCTGGCGGAAGGACAGCGAGGCGTTTTGCAATAAAGTATCAAGGGTTTGTTTAATGGTGTATGTACCCGGTGTTAAATTGAGGTGCGTTAGCGGCCTCACATCTGCATCCCGGTAAAAAAACCTGAACGATGACTGCTGTTCTATTTTTTTGATCGCCTTCTCCAGGCTTTCATCTTTAAGGCCAAGCGTCACTTTCGCAGTATCAATACTTTGCCCTTTCACAGTTACTGTAAGCAATAACTGTAAAGCGACAATTAAAACCGTTACCGATAAGCTGCTGCGCATTTTTACCTGATTGTTTAAATATTATTACTCCACTTTATACCTGTAAACCTGCCTGCCTAAATTACCTTTATCATCAATGCCTTCAATTACTACCCTGTAGGTGCCCTTGCCGTCAGCATTGTAAAAATCAAACGATGCTGTGCCATCTTTACCGGTTACCAATTCAGGGTTCCAATATATAGTGGAGCGGTAATCGTGATGTTTCGTTACCATCGCAGTAGTCTCATATTTTGGCGAATAAAATTCCCTTGCTTTGTAAAAACCCATTGGGGCGATAGGTAAAATGCCGATGGATGCTATATCTTTAATGTTCCTCCCGCCGCCTTGCTTTGTTGTGATGATCAAAACGCCGTTAGCCCCGCTCATGCCATAGATCGCTGTGCTCACATACTTTAGCACTTCAACAGATTCAACTTCATTTACACTTAGAAAATCAATGTTGGGTGCCGGGCCGTGTGAATCACCATTAAGAATTGCCCCATCCACGATTACCAGCATTGGCTGATTATTAAAGACGGAAAATTGTGTTAAAACCGGAACTCCACCTAAAAACCTAATTCCACGCAATCTCCCCCACAAACTCGTAGAAAGTGTTCCCTGTATTCTTTCTATTTCATCAGCATGCATTACCTGGTCGGCATGGCCTGCCCCTGCCAGGCTTTGTGTTTTATACTGGTCATCCAATTTTATGTCCCGTATCTTCACTTCCTTTAGCATTATCCCTTTGCCGCGGCCATAATTGATAGCCTCATTCCGCTCTTTTTTAGCATTATTCACGTAAGTTACCATGGCAGTATCCGTAACTATATTTGAATTCTGCACCTTCGTTGAAAATGTTACGGCCTCGGGTTTTTCGGTAAAATAAGTGATCTTAGTAGTATTACGTCCTTTTTCATTTACCGCGCTTAGAACAAAATGAGTGGTGTCGGTGAAAACAAGGTTCGAAAAATGAAATATGCCTTTTTCATCCGATACACTGCTCCATACAGGCCCGCCTTTGGATGGCACCAAGGAAATCGTGCCGTTCTGGATGGGTTTACCAAACAAGTTTTTTACCATGCCATTAATTTCAAGCCCCTTTTCGGGCTGGTTTACTAAAAGCGAATCTTTATTGCTGAGCACCTGTTTCCATGTAAAACGGCGGTAGCCCTGTGTCAGCATCAGCACATCCAGGTTCTTAGCCGCGCTGGCGCTGGTATCTGTGAAGTAATAATTGGGTTGCTCCAGATAACCTTTAATGTCGGACGTAAGCAACAGGTTATTTAAGATCGTGTTTTCAGTGTTTTCATCAACGGGTACTTTACTTTCATCGGTAACCGATACGGAAAAATGGCCATCGGCAGGGTTACCGGCCCGGTTTATGGCGTTCAGCTTTATAGTTGCTTTTTCTCTTTTTGCGTAAATGTTTTTATCACTGTTTATATCCAGGTTAAGCCTGTCGTAGTTTTGTATAAACAGTAAACGTTCGCATATTGGTTCATCGGTTGGGGAAAATAGAGTAACGGCCGCAATGCCTGTGTGCAGGCGACGCTTTAAAATATCCAAAGTAATTACCGGGCTATCCAGTTTACAGGTAACCGTTGTAGCTATACCGCCCGAATAAACAAGCAAGGTATAATCCTTGTTGCGGTTCTCGAGGTAATAAGCGCTGTTGGCCTGTATCCTTACTGTTGCTTTTGGAATTGAATCATTGTCAATTGACATAACTATTCCCTTTGCTTCGGCCGCAGGCAAATCAACCATATCTTCTATACCATTAGGGTAGGATATTTTTGCCCTGTAAGTTTGGCCTTCCTTTGGGTCAAGATAAAAATAACCCATTCCCAAATGTATTGATGCAAAAGTGCAAACTTCTTTATCCGCACCATCAACTATCACCCCTTTTACATTGATGCCGGCCCCATTTGTGCCAATCGCCTTAAATGCGATCTTTGCGTTGATCCCTGTTACAAGGCTGCCGCTTTCGGGCAAAAACCGGGTTTCAGGTTTAGTACTCCCGGCAGTTTTGCGCACTGACATGCTTTCAGATATTTTATCGTTACGAATGGAACAGACAGCAATAGTTTGATCAAAATAACCGTCTTCTCCCCCGTTTCCCATAAGGCGGGTATAGGCCCTTATGCGGTAATTGCCCTTTGGCAATGAATCGGGCAAGGCGAAATCGCCCCAGGTTACGCCGCTATCCAATTGTAATTTTATCGACTGATCGATCTTGTTGTTAGCATTGATCAAATCTACATGCAATACACCGCTCAGGTTCGACAACTGATGCTCCCCACCGGTTGTAACATAAGCTTTAAAGTAAATGGTATCGCCCGCCGCATAGTATGGCTTATCAAAGTGCAGGTAAGCCTTTTCCGTAATATGGTTTGATAAGAACGCCTCCAATTTGCCGCTTATGTTTTTATCAGTGTTGTTTTCTGCAAAAACTTCGGTCTTGCCTGACGGTTCGTAATCTATCGGTAAAAGCTCCGCTACACGGTTCCGGCCCCAAACGCCATAATACATCGTACTGTAAGGACTTGTTATTACCCCATTACTATTAAAAAAAGCTACAGGCGAATTAAAACTGATTAAAGTATTTTCGTTATTACTTGCATTATATAAATATTTAAACTGGTCGTTTATATGGAAATGATGGCTTTTATTATAGGCTACATATAGCCGGTCGTTATCACAGCCAAGGGCATACTGACCGGCCCGGTCAGTCGGATATATAAGGTCCTGCTTTTTTAAAGGGAAGGGCATTAGTTTTTGAAAGGTTTTTGGCAGTTTGGATTTTTTGACCCAAAACGACAATGAATCCCGGCCCGCACCGGTTTTTAATTCTTTGTACAGCTTGACCTTAGCTTTAATCAGTTCATCCGACGGCCGGTCGGGATTAGCATAAATGGCCACTTGCTGTACCCGAAAACCTTCTTCTTCGATCCTGTTACTTAGCGCAGAACGCAAAAAATGCATCGGGGAATTTTCATACACTTCTTCTCTTAGTCTCTGCCAGCGCCTTTGCATCGAGGGCGTTCCCTTTAACTCTTCAAAAAAAACAGGCCCCTCGTAATATACTTTCTTCTCGATGCTGTCCTTATCCTCCATTGAAAAGTTAGTTACCTGGTATTTTATTTTATATCCTAAAGCATCGTTTTTAATTTGCAAAAAATCTGATGATGATGCCTTAAGTGTGTGGTTTATCTCATCATAATCCAGGTCAAGCACTTCGGGGTTCAGTATTTTACATTCTCTAGCCAAATCAGATGTCCCCAAAAATTCATCCTTAAACAAATTATAATTTCTTTCCCTGTCGGCGTCAGTTATGGGTTTTATCTTTACCTCATTTAGAAGTATGGTTTTGGGAAACAGCAAGATGTCAGCCAAATTGATGTTACCGGTACCTGCCTCCACTGTTTGACTAACAGTTTCGAATCCAACGAGGGAAACTATCAAATTGTACTTCCCGGGCCGTACGTTACGCAGTGTAAAAGTTCCGTCACCGGCGGTTTTATCACCAATAGTGGCATTGCTCAAAAACACACTGGCATTGCCCAAAGGGCTTTTGTCCGAACCATTTACCACCTTTCCTCTTATTACAAAATAGGCCGGCTGATCCTTACGCACAAGCAAAATATTATTGTCCATCTCCCGGAAGGAAAGAAAGGTGTTTTGCAGTAAAATCTCCAGGGTTTGTTCGACAGTACGCGTGTCCTGAGCTAAATTCAGGTGATCTAATGGCTTTATATCCTCGTCGTGGTAAAAGAACCGGAAAGTGGTTTGCTGTTCTATTTTTTTTATCGCGGTTTCCAGGCTCTCATCGTTCAGTCCAAGTGTCACCTTTTCTGTAATTATCCCTTTGCCCCTCCCGGTTATTGGAAACAATAACTGGAAAGTGAGCATCAATAAAATCGTGATAGCTAAACTGGTTCGCATTAATTTAATAATTAACCATGTTTTAATACCGTTTACTTAAGAAAATCGCAAAGTTATGTCAGCCTGTCATTAGCCCTCCCGGTTTCTTTATTTCGAACTTTTTTATTGCCAAAATAAATCCGAAATCCGAAATAATAGTGCGATCCTTAAGTAAACCTGTTTATAATTACACTTTATTACTAATTACATCCGGGCCCGTCAATTATAATGCTGCCATCGGTTTTGGTTTGATAAGTGGCGTTGTTGAAAGCGCATATTACCTTTAATATGTCATCCAGTTTTTCTGCTTTAAGGGCAGTACCGGTGAAACGGCAGCTTTTAACCTTTTCATTGGCAAAGCTGATCTTAACTTTAAACCGCTGCTGTAGCTGGGCGGCTGCATCTGCAAAAGTAATGTCGTGAAAATGTATGTCGCTCTCCTGCCATGCTACAGCCTGTTTAGCGTCGATATCTGTTTGGGTATGCTGGTGGCTGACTGTATTAAAGCTGATCTGCTGGTTGGGGGTAATAACTCCCAATGCCTCAGTTCCATTGGCAACACTTACTTTTCCACGGGTTACGGTAACTGTTATCGTATGCTGTAGTTTATCCTCTTTAATATTAAATGCGGTTCCCAAAACGGTGGTAACAACCTTACCGGTATGTATAATAAATGGCCTCGCAGCATCATGCTCAATATCAAAATAGGCCTCGCCGGATAGGTAAACTTCCCTCGTTTTGCCGTTAAATGTGTTTGGGTATTTTAATTCGGACGCGGAATTTACCCTTATATTACTCCCATCAGCAAGGATAACCTGCTTTTTCTGGTTTAAAGGAACATTAAGCACCGTTAATTGAACAGCATCCGAACCGGTTTTCACAGCGGGCCGTTCCAGGGTTATCGTAAGCACTATTGCAACCACCGCAGCTACTGCGGCGACACTGCGCCATAGTATCCCGCGTGGCCGCATCGTAACCACCTTTGCATCAGTCAAACCAGCGCTATCCCGGATCTCATTGAACAAACCCGACAGCCATTGGTCCCGATGTACCTGGTCCATCTGCTGCCATTCGCTGTTAGGGGTGCCGTGTTCATTTAACCAGGTTTCAACACGCTCAATTTCATTCGGCGAGGCCTCCCCTTTTAAGTAACGGTCTAAAAGATCTTCTATATCAATACGGCTCATTTGTTCTGCTTTTTTAAGTTGTCGGATGAGTTGGCAAATAGTACTATAAGAAAATGAATTATTTTTGAAATGTTAGATAGTTAGCTGCGATAGCCACCAAAGTATAAAAATAACGATGCTGATATTTGACAATGAGCCCCGCAAATGCTTCAAAGCCGCTGATAACTGGTTCTTAACCGTCTGTTCGGATAAATTAAGCTTTTCAGCGATCTCATGGTTGGTCAGTCCCTCGTCGCGGCTTAATTTGTAAATTTCCTTAACCCTGGGCGGTAGCTGGTTAAGTGACTTTTCTATGCGCTGCTGAAGTTCTTTGGCCTCAACCTGCTTATCGGCGCTATCCTGGCTGCCAGCGGTTAAAGATTGCGCCATCGAAGCATATTCTTCACGCGTGATGTTTTTCCTGATCTTATCAATGACCCGGTGCCTGACAATAGAAAAAAGGTATGATTTTAAATTGGAGGTGATGTAAACCTCATCCCTGTTTTCCCAAAGTTTAACAAACAGGTCATGAATAATATCCCTTGCATCATCAAGGTTGTATAATTTTGAAGCGGCGAATCCGGCAAGGCTCTCCGCATATCTGTTGTAAATTTGAGCAAATGCCTGCTGATCACCTTTTTTTAATAAGATAATCAATTGCTCATCGGTGAAATTGTTGTAGGCGGCCATCAGGTTTATTAACGCCTAATGTAATATTAAATTAACATATGAACAACCGTTATGATTATATTCGATGGGCTACGCCCATCGCTAACATATTAGTCCCTTTCAGGGACTCCCTGACCCGTTGAAAAATTTTTTGTTCCCGCAGGGTCTCTCAAGGACAAGTGCGGTCCCATTTTCAAATTGGCAAATCTTCGAATTTTTTCAAAAGCGTTTCTCCACCCTGTCATAAAACCCGCCAAACGTGTTGGTTTTAACACCTTCCTCTTTAAAAAAATCACCAGGGAAGCCTAATGGAATAGCGCTTACCTCATCAAGTTTCTGCAGGTGTTCTTTAGTTAGTTTGACGTCAATAGTTTTAAGGTTATCCTGCAGCTGGCTTACTTTGGTGGCGCCAACCACCGGGATAGATGAAAATCCTTGCTCAGTAGTCCATTTTAACGCCACATTGCCCGGCGAAATACCCAGTTCATCTGCAATGGCAATTACCTCTTTGGTAATATTTGTGCTACGCTCATTAAGCCGTACACTTTCTGGTTTTATTCGGCCGTGTTCGCCGCGCTGGTATTTCCCGGTCAGCACGCCGCCGCCAAGCGGGGCCCACGGCGTAACGGTCATCCCGAAATGTTTTGCCATGGGGATCAGTTCGCGTTCCGGGGTGCGGGATAAAAGGCTGTATTCAACCTGCAGCGCCACAAACTGGCTCCAGCCCATGAGTTCGGCCAGCGTATTTCCTTTAGCGACTACCCATGCCGGGGTATCGCTGATGGCCGCATAGTTCACCTTTCCCTCCCTGATGAGGTCGTCTATACCCCTCAAAACTTCGTCAATGGGCGTCAGGTCATCCCAGATATGCAGGTAAAGCAAGTCAATAAAGTCTGTTTTCAATCGCTTAAGACTTTCCTCTACGCTGCGCATCATGTTTTTGCGGTTGTTACCGGATGCATTTGGGTTGGTGAGGTTGTCCTTTAAACTGTATTTCGTTGCAAGCACAAAATAGTCCCTGTCCTGCTTGCTGATATATTCGCCAATTATCTTTTCGCTGGTGCCCAGTTTATAAATATTGGCGGTATCGATGAAATTGCCGCCGGCATTGGCAAATGTATCCATTATGGCAAAGCTGGTTTCCTTATCGGCGCCCCAGCCGGCTTCGGTGCCGAAGCCCATTGTGCCAAGGCATAGTTCCGAAACTTTAAGGCCCGAACGGCCCAATAATTTATATTTCATAGTATAGATGGTGATTAATAAACAAATATCCAGTTTAAAAGCGGAAAGCAGAAAGCTGCCTGAATTATTTGCCGCCAGGAAGCCAAGGCAAACAATATGACCCCAAACCTGTATAATTTATAAATACCTATGGAAATGAAAATTATAAATATCCATAAAACAATTACTGCCGAAGCGTTACAAAAACTTTTAGATGAAAAAGCAAACCCGCTTTTTCACCAGCAAAGGCAAAGCGACATTAACTTTTTAATTGAAATTAAAGACGGGGCTATCGAAATCTGGTATCCTGAGCTATATGAAGGCTTTTTATTCAGGATAGAAATTGAAGGCACCAAATTACATATTACCCGGTCGGAGCATTATGTTGACGACGTAAATTCGCTGACGTTAGAATCAATACTTAGCACGCTGTTTGCAGGACTTGCGGGCGAGAAGGGGATCACCTTTGTTTTGGAAGGGTAATTAGACTATTGCAGCTGCCATGAACCATCAACTATGAACCATGAACTAAACCCTACCCGTTTATCCAGCTGAATTTATAATCAAGCATCGGGTTTTTCATTCTTTCGGCAACACGAAGCAACCGGGCAGGCAGGTTCAGGATATAGTCGCGGGCCTTTTCACCTGTTTCTTCCAGGTCGGCAGCGCTTTCGATATGCCAGTCTTCAATCAGTTCCTTTAATATATCAACATAATCAATGGCCGTATAAATACCCAAACGCTGAGCGGCATCGGTAAAGTGCCCGAATGTTTGCCCTAATTTTAAACCAACTTCGCGTAAAAAATGGGCCGGCATTACAATTTTCTTTCGCATCATATCTTCAAAGGCCAGCATCGCTTCATTGGGGTCAACCTCGAAAATCTTTTCAATAAAATATTTGTACGCCTTGGCGTGGCGGGCTTCGTCGCCGGCTATAACACCGCACATTTTCGACAGTAAGGTATCACCGTCCTTTTTTGCCTGTGAAGCAACGCGGCGGTGGGAAACATTGGTAGCCAGTTCCTGGAACGAAGTGTAAATAAAATTACGGTACGGGTCGTGGCCTGTTCCAATATCAAAACCATCAGCAATAAGATATTGGGTTGATATCTCCATCTTGCGCATGTTCACACGGCCCGACAGGTATAAATATTTATTCAGCAGGTCGCCATGGCGGTTTTCTTCCCCGGTCCAATGCCTGGTCCATTGCATCCAGCCGCCTTCTTCACACTTCGATACCCCCTGGACCATCGTTAACCACGATTCATAAGTCGGCAAAGCCTCCTCGGTTATTGTATCGCCAACTAAAACAGCGATCAGGTCATAGGACAATCCCAGCGCGCTTTCCTGTAGCTCTTTAATTTCGCTGAAAAACGTCGCGCGTGATGAATCCGGCAAAAAATCAGATGGCTGCCAGATCGTATCGATGGGCTTCAAATATTCATCCTTTTTTTCAAGCATGAATTTTTCGATGTGCATCATCACCTCCCGCCGCTTTTCTTCAAAAAATATCATAACAACTTATTATTTGTGTAAAGGTAGAAATTAATAACCATAAAAAACTATCATTTTTGGCTGGAATAACTTGTAGCTTTCCTCATACAATCGGGCAAGTATTCGATAGAAAGATCCCCGGAAAAAATAGAAAAATTGCTGCTATGATCCCATAAGATACTGCGGATATTTAATATTATCCGGGTTTGGAGAACTGCCATGATATAACTGCACCGCCTATCCGGATCGGCATTATTGCTATATACGCGATTCTTATGTCTTTTGGTAAGCGTTAGCCACAAATCAATGATCCCGGGTTTTCCGTCAAATCGCTGTTTTTATTAAATTGCCTGAATGGAAACATATTATGCGCTTAAATCCGTATAAACGGCATTGTTTAACAATCGCGTGTATGGGGGGAAATATTTACTTAACTGGAATTTGTTCATTTTCAAAATATTCAAAAGCGACTGGAACCCTTATACCATTAAATCCAGGCTTTTTTATAAGAGTGAAGTCAGTGCTTTCCAGGTCGTTTCTGCTTAAAACATTCCTATTCCACGTTTGTTCGAAACATGAGGCGCTTACGGCATTTTCAAGGCTTCTAGCTCGTTCGAATGCTAATAAACGGGCAATCGTGATATTTGGATTGCTTTTTGCTGCAACAGGGTACATTGCCATACATATCGTAAACATAAAAGTGCTTAATAAAAAGGTTGCCGAATGCTTTACAATGAGCCTGCTGTTGATAGGATGTTTAAATGTGTATAAGTATGTATCAGGGCTTTTTATAGAATTCACTTACTTTATACAAAGTAAGCCGGCTGGTAACTGTATTCTTATTTAATTTAAGAAAACGAAAAATGTTTGTTCAAATAAAAAAAGAAGAACTCTTAAAGGAAATATCGAAGAAAGCCTGGTACCAGACCAATAATATCATCTGGATAATAATTTTCGTTTATCCGTCATTAGTTATTGTTGATTTTATTTTTGCCAACAGCATATGGGTGCAATTTCTATTTGTAAGAATCATAATCGATTTGCTGATCCTGGGACTTTACAGTTTATTTCAACGTAAAAATTACGATTACAGGCTATTATTACATATTACACTTTTCCTCCTCTCGGTTACCTCGGCCTTATTATGTAATATAGTTGAGCTCCAGCAATTAAACATCTATTACCTGTTATTTGCAACGATAATCCTGTTTTTCAACCTCATGGTTTTCTGGGAGCCAATAAATTCAGTTTTACAGACCCTATTGGCATTTCTGCTGCTTGCGATATTTTTCAGGTTATTCAGTCAGTATTCACTAGACCTGGTTATTGGGAACGGGGCTCAAATATTTTTCATTATCGCATTAATTTCATGCCTTGTTCCCGGCTCCCGCTATAAGATCATTGAGCGCGATGTACGTTCGCAAATCCTGATAGGGAAATCAAACGAACAGCTAAAAGAGCAAAATCATGATATTAATGAAAAAAATAACATTATCGACAGCCAGTACGAACAGCTGCGCAGACTTGATAATCAGAAAAATAGCTTTATAAATATTGCGGGGCACGACCTTAAAAACTTAATTGGCTCTATTATTATGAGCACCAATTTGATAAAGGAGGAGGATTACCGCTTAAGCGCCGATCAATTGGAATTTATAGGGTATATTTCGGAATCGTCAGAGAAAATACAGTACCTGCTAAATAAATTAATGGATGTTAAGGAGATAGAATCTCCTGAAATGAAATTTAACGTCGAAGTTTTTGATGCTAACGCCGAGGTTCTGCATGTGTTCAGAGGATTGGTAGAAACCGCGCAGATGAAAAATATTCACCTTATTGATAATATTTCAAAACTGCCTTTGAACGTCAACCTCGACCGCGTGTTTGCAGGGCAGGTATTTCAAAACTTGTTGTCAAATGCCATAAAGTTTTCCCAAACCAACAATAACATCAGGGTTGTGACCAGTTTACAAAAGGAAAAGTTTGTATTTGAGATAATAGACGAGGGTGCCGCTATCGGGCAGGAAGAACTTGACACGATGTTTAATAAATTAAAAACCTTGAGCGAAGCGTCGGGCCCTGTAGAAAACAGGCTGGGATTAGGCCTTTCGATCGCAAAACTTATGACCCGGGAAATGGGTGGCGAACTATTGTATCGCAGTGATGATAATGGTAACTATTTTAGAGTAGAATTTCACGTAATAAATTAATATAGACAAACCCGATGAATAAATTATTTATCTTATTAGCCCTTGTATTTCTTTTAAGTAAGGCATCAATGGCCCAGAGTGTTGTGTCCTTTAAATCATTAGGGCATGAGGATGACGCTATTTATGGAATGAGTGGCGCCAGTTCCATTTATGTTAAGATATCACCGCTGGTTGAAATTAACGGGAGCAAACTGGTATTATATTTTGAGCCTTCGCAGGCCTTAATAAAGGAACACTCGTTTATTAATATAGTGCTCAACGACAAACCTGTTTATAGCGCCCGTCTGACAAAAGACTCGATAGAAAGAATTTCTATCAACTTGTCAAAAGATGATGTTTCGCCCGACAGGTTTTTGAAAATACAGGTAAAAACATTGCTGACAATTACTGATGACATTTGCAAGGACCTGGATAATCCGGCCATGTGGATAAAAGTAAAAGATTATTCCTACTTGTCGCTGGTCAGAAATGAAAAAGCCGGACTAAATAACGTAAACATCAGCAATTGTTTTGATTCAAAAAGAGCGATCGTTTATCCTGCTGAACCAACGCTGCATGACCTTAAAGCAGTAGCCTGGGCCTATGCAAGGCTTAAGAAAACCCAAAATAAAAAAATATTGGTTTTTCAATACGGGCAATTACCCGATAGCATAAAAAATTATATAATGGTGGGCAATATGGGCGCCTTGCCTGATGATAAAAAGTCGTTAATAAAAGTAACGCCTCAAAATAAAGAGGGCATATTTTACCTCTCAAAATCCATGAGCACCATAATTGATACGGTAACACAAATGGTTAATGTAAGGGGGGTTATGGTAGCTCACAAATCTGTTTCGACAGAAACCATTCCATCAGAAATACTATTTGTGTCAGGTGGCGACGACGAAGGCTATGAAAAGGCCATTACGGCATTAGGCAATATTAATATCCTTAATTCCACCTTTGGCGACTACCTGTTAATTGACCACGCCGAAAATACTTACTTTAAAACGATTGACGAAAACAGGTCGAAACTATCCTTAAAACAGATCGGCGGGACGAGCGATTTTCTTTCGGGAATTGGTTCCCTGAAAAGTGCATACACTTTTAAAAACAGCGACTTTAATTTTACCCCTAAGGAAGTTGAAATAAGGTTTATAGGGAATTACAGCGGTTTAAGCCCGGGTGACAGGGGGTATTTTAATATTTACCTTAACGGGCTATTGATCAGCAGTGAAAAACTCGATGCATCGGGCAAATTGAATACTTCGGTAACGATTAACCGCTACCAGCACCATAAATATAATACGCTGGAAGCTGAATTCAGGTTCTTCCCGGTAAATGGTGAATGTAAAAATAGCTTTATAAACTTTTTTGGCGAGGTTGATGTAGATAAATCATACCTCGAATCAAAAAATCCTTTTATATCAACTGATCTTAGCTTTTACCAATACCCTGAAGCATTTAACACAGGCACCACCAAAATAGTTGTATCTAAAGAAGATGCCAAATATACGGCCGGTGCTTTAGGCGAAATTATTTTTGAGCTGAATAATAACATCAACGCCAATAATTTCCCTGAATTTCTTTACTCAACTGATATGCCTGAAGCTGACCTGAAAAAATACAATATTATTGCCCTGTTAGATAAGGACGACCCGTTAATGAACGAATTTAAGGATGCGCCAATTAAGTTCAGTCAAAACTTCCGGTTGTACAATACTGACAATAATAAACCTGTGTATTCTTTATCCGATACGGTCTCCACCGGCTTAGCGCAAATATTTTACGGGCGAAGCAATAACGCTACTTTGGTGCTGACTGCAACCGGGGCCCATAAATCCGATGCATTTTTAGCGGCGTCGAAATCAATTACCGAGCAGCTTTCAACGCTGTCGAGCAATGTTTGTGTTACCGACGTTAATTCAAATAAATACTTATTCAACATCAATAAATCAAGCGAGAACCTTGAGTATGTGGAGACCAAAAGCTCGCTGACCCGCTTTTGGGAAAGTTATAATCTATACATATTGCTGGGCATATTGATACTGATATTGCTGTCATTCCTATATGTACGCTCCAGGGTCCAAAGATCGCAGGATTTATATAACGATTAAATTTTGTTGGCCGGATACAATAATAATTATGCATGTGGCCTTAGCAAAATAACACTTGTTAAGGCTACTTGTAAATTGTTTTAACATTTTATTGAAACTAAAAAACATGTCGATCCCTGAACTTTTGGTTAATGATGGCTTTATCACGCAGGCGGACAGGGTAAAAATTGACGATTTTTCGGCCAGGTCGGGCCTTTCATTTATCAAAATAGCGCTGAATTTTGGTTATATATCCCGTAAAAATTACGAGCGTTCCATGATAAATGCCGGCCACATATTCCCCGAAATAAGGGAACTCCCGTTCGACAAAGAGGTGCTGAGCAAAATAGAGCTAAAATTTGCTGACCAGCATGTTGCATTACCATTACGTATCGAAAATAACAGGATGATAACCTTAATGGCCGATCCGAGCGACCAGTTATTTATCGATTTTATCAAATTTACGTATGATTGCGAGCCTGAAATAATTGTCGCGGCCGACCTTGACATTGTTTGGTTAAGCCATAAACTGCTTGGCGATAAATATGTAAAATCGGCGGTTTATGAACTCTTAAACCGCGATCCGGCCAATTCAGCTTTTACGACATTTTCATCAGGGCAGCTTATATCGTTATTTATCCTGCTTGGGCTTGTTGCGATCGGCTTAATTGTCAATTTTAAAACTACGTCCATCGCCATCAATGTTATCATAAGTTTCTTTTTCCTGATATCAATATTATTTAAATTATTTTTGGCCCTGGTGGGCTCACGTTTCGAGTTGCACCAGGCAGTAACAAGGGACGACCTGCGCGAAATTGTTGATGACGACCTCCCCATATACACCATCCTTTTACCTGTTTACAAAGAGGACAAACTGATAAAGAAACTGATCTGGAACCTGCAGGCAATTGATTATCCCCGCGAAAGGCTCGATATTAAACTGCTAATAGAAGAGGATGACGACAAAACCCTGAACGCCGTGCGCAATCTGGATTTTCCTGCCATATTTGAGGTTGTTGTAGTGCCGTTCCTCATGCCAAAAACTAAGCCAAAGGCATGCAATTATGGACTCCATTTTTCAAGGGGTAAGTATTTAACTATTTATGATGCGGAAGATATACCCGACACCGATCAGCTTAAAAAGGTGGTTTCGATGTTTGGCAAATTGCCTTCAAATTATATTTGCATACAAAGCGCTTTAAATTACTATAACCGCAATGAGAACTTTTTGACCAGGATGTTTACGCTTGAGTACTCCTATTGGTTTGACTATATGCTGCCCGGTCTTGATACGCTGGACATCCCTATCCCGCTCGGTGGTACAAGCAACCATTTTAAACTCGAAAACCTGGTTGAATTAGGCGCCTGGGACCCTTTTAACGTAACCGAAGATGCTGACCTTGGTGTGAGGGCCTATGCAAAAGGGTATAAAATAGCCGTTATTAATTCGACTACTTATGAGGAAGCAAACAATGAACCCTTTAACTGGATACGCCAGCGTTCAAGGTGGATAAAAGGTTACATGCAAACCTACCTGGTGCACATGCGCGATCCTGTTGCTTTATGGAAAAAACTTGGCTGGCGTGGCTTTTTGGGCTTTAGTTTCTTTATCGGGGCCACGCCGCTTACCTTTCTCGTTTATCCTTTTTTGCTCGCCATATTTTTCAGTTACCTGATATTTGATCTTTCGTCCATCAGGACATTGTTCCCCGATTGGGTATTATTCATGTCGATATTTAACTTAATGGTGGGCAATATTTTAATGATATATATAAACATGATGGCAGTATTTAAAAGGCGCTTCTATGAATTGATCCTTTTTTCGATTGCTAACCCGATTTATTGGTTAATGCACTCCGCCGCAGCGTTTAAAGGTTTGTATCAATTAATTGTTAACCCTTTTTACTGGGAAAAAACTGACCATGGGCTAAGTAAAGTTAACAGCCCCACAAATGTTGTTAAATGAGGAATCAATCAAAATATCTCCTGCTTATCACCATATTGCTGGCGGTTTATTACGTTGTGTTAAGTATTTACTTAAGCAAGCTGGGATATTTTAGCCAGGAAGCGCTTTTTTATATTGAAAAAACAAAGATAATAGTAGATGGAGTAGGGAACCGTTTAAAAGTAATGGGCTTAACTTCACCGATACTGCCGTTTTACAGCTCATTTATCTTTTCATCATTTAGCGGCGGTATAATTGCACCAGTAATTGCATCATCGCTTTGTACCGCGCTGCTATTTTATATGATGGCCAGCAACCTTATAAAAAGGGTGAATGATTTTTTTTATATAATAATACTACTGATCATTTTTATATGCCATCCGGGAATATTGTATACCGCTTGCTCAGGCAAATCAATAGCAATGGTTTTGATCTTTTTCTTTATGTTCTTTTATAACCTGCTTAAATTTTATCGTTCAAATACTACCTTCCACGTGTCGATTGCCAGTATTTGCCTTGTGTTACTTATATTTTGCGATTACAAATTCATTTGGCTTACATTATTTTTTATCCCGCTGGTACTGGTTATTACCATACAAAGTTTAAACCTGGGCGAGCAGGAATCCATATTCCGGCTATTTCTCAGTTTCAATAACCCTTCTTTGCGCCGTAAACTGATTAACAAAACGTTTGCGCTTTATATCATCCTGTTTGTATTGCCCATAGCCTGCGTGATTTGTTATAAATTATTAAATCTGACCCACGCCAACGACCTGGACTACTCCATAGAAAGTCCTTATGCTACATGGACCGTTTTAGCAGATAAACTGAGTTTCGACCAACTATCAACCAGCACCGTTTATCACTTACCCGAAACCTCGATATTAGTATCGGCAAGGATCTTGCTATTTTGTCCGCTGATGCTGATAGCAATATACTTATTCAGGGAAAGTACGTATCAAATTTTAACACTTTTAACTCCGTTCGCTTTTGTTGAGTTTTTACACATAAAATACGATAAAGTGTTTCTGCCCCAGCAATACTATCTTATTTTCCTGATCCTGGCCATGTTGTGTATTTTGTATAAGGCGCAAACCATCAGGAATCAAAGCGTATTAAAGTTGCTGGTAGGCGTTTTGGCCCTTGCACAACTTTATACGGGGCATGTTTTTATGCAAAGCTCGTCGATCGGCGAGGAGCGGAACTTTATTTCGGTTTTATTTAACCGCGCTTCCGACACACACCAGGACGAAAATCGCGACCTGGCAAATTATTTAAACCATTTGCCCGAGGATTCGCATGTGCTGGTCGACGATGCCATAGCCTACCCTATTGTGGCATTTATGGAAAATGATAATTTCCACAAGTTAACTTTGCCCTACCAGGGTGTGTTTTTAAGTGCGATCGAGGCGCCTGATAAATACGATAATTATATTTTGCTTGCCACCGATAAAAACGAGGTTACCGGCTTCACCCAACTAAATGACAAATACGTCCCGGTGGCAAAAAAGGCCAACAGCGCCTTGAAATTCCGCAGGGTTTTTGAAACCAACGATTGGATATTATATAAGATATTTGAAAATTAGGGTTTAGAGATTAGAGGTTGGCGATTAGAGATTAGGTTTGCATAGTTTTCAGCTGTATTGAATTGCATGAATTTGTTGTAATCCCCACCTGCCCATTTCCATACCATTTTGCAAATCGTAGGGGCGACCCTTGTGGTCGCCCAAAACCTTGTGGAAAATCTCATAAAACAAGAAAGCCCTTGTTCGATAGAACAAAGGCTTCTTTCCGCCTATCGGCGGACACGGTAAGATTTGGCACCGACCTACTCTCCCACATT
>CAIPFE010000015.1 GCA_903864275.1 uncultured Mucilaginibacter sp. | reverse complement strand
CATTAGCTGCTCGTTCGGGGTGGTCAGTTTGGCCCGGAATGCCTGGTCAGTTTGCCCCGGAATGGGGTGGTCAATTTGACGCGGAATCACTGGTCACATTCCGCCGGAATTGGGTGGTCAATATCAGCGGTATATCCATTATCTCCTATTTCTAAATTTTAAAACATAACATACCGCCGGGTATGTTAAAATCAGCCTTTAAACAGGTTAGCGGGGGGCAAAACATACTGTCGGTATGTTGTAAACGGCCTTGCCCCGCAGGGCAAGCGGAAAAAGTCGGGTGCGCCCGACTTCCGCTTGCTCCCCCCGCTTTCGCGGTTGGACATTGATTTGTTACCCAATTTGCCTTTCTTTTGGCTATTTGGATATACGCTTATATCGGTAGCCGCTCTCATCCGGCTTGCAATTCCCACCTGGCAGGCCAGTACGCCAGGCTGCCCAACTTCGGATGATAGCTTGGTTGGTAACGGATATACCCGTAATCGTCCAGTTCCCTTATGCACTTGTGATAGGTGGCCACCGATGCAATCCTGCTATAGCCCATCAACTCCCTGCGGTTGAAAGAAAACGGACAGACAAATCCGCTACGCTGCCAGCATACAAATAGCGCGGTAACCAAACTGATATGCGTTGCATAAAGGCGCTGGTCTTTACCCATGCGCCGGATCAGTTTGCTATAGCCAGCTAATTCGGGTGTGAATAATTGAGTTTTCATTGCTGGCCCCCCTCTAACAGTTTGTGAATGTCTTCCAATTTGTAATACATCATGCCGCCAATTTTGGTATAGCGTAGTGTGCCGTTGATCCGCAGGTTTTGTAATGTGCCCGGTGAAATGTTTAATAACTTTCTGACCTCTACACTTTTCAGCCATTGTTTACTCTGTCCCTGTCCGGGCTTAATAATTTGTTTGATCTCATTTAACAGATCGTTTTTAAACTCCCGTAAATCTTGCCTGGTGATTAATTCTACATTCATCTTTCGTCCTCCTTTAATCGTTAATTTTTTGTTGTCATGATTTTGAGCACTTCGCTCTTTTTGAAGTAAACCCGTTTGTGCATGCGCAAAAAGGGCAACCCCTTTTTCATCCAGTCGGTGAGTGTAACCAGAGACACACCTAATTCGGCGGCCAATTCTTGTTTAGACAAAAGCTGCTCTTCCTGTGGTGGCAGTGTGCTGCCTGTTCTGAAATGTTCCTGTAGTTCTGCCCTAACGGCTTCCCGGATGCACTGACTTAGCGCTTCGTTGTTGATAATTTCCATAGCCTTTGATTTTGGCTCAAAGGTGAGTTATGGAGCAATAAGAATATGACCACTCAAATCTGAGTGGTTAAAAAGGAGGTGTTTATGATAAGTTGAATTATGTTGTAAATAATTCAATATCAAATTGATACTGCGCTTGCGAATTGGTTATGGTCAAGCTGGTGAAGAAAAAATTAACTATGCTTTTTGGCTTGACCGATATGATAGAGCTTGGATTTTGCAGGAATTGGGGAGTGCTTATCGCCTGGTTCTCGTTTATCACCGGGAAAATAACGACGTATTGTTTCAAAATTAATCTCCTGATCGCCCTCCCGAAAATACTTGCAGATCATCTTCATCCAAACACTTTGTGTTTGTGATAGCAGTAATTCTTTACCGTTAGGCAGTTTGATTTCCTGTAACTGTAGATACAAATCTAAGAGGGTGTTCCGGTAGCCATCTGCAATATTGATGTAGTCCGCAGTTTCCAATTTACGGGCATCCTTTAATTCTTGTTTAGCTTCGCTTAATTGGGTTTTAAGCTTTAGGATTTCTTCCTGCTGCTCAGCAATAATCGTGTCTTTGGATTTATCAGTTTTCCATTGGTCAATGGATTTCATAAAATCCATGAAGCCTTTTAGTATCTCCTTATTTTTAACATCCGTACCATGATTTGAATTGTAGCGGTCTTTTACTTTCAGTCCATCCAGCGCATCTGAAACAATACCATATAAGTGTTGAAAAAACTCTTGCTCTTGGCTATTTTCATTGTGGATGAAAAAATAGTCTAAGTGGTATTTATAGAAAGTTGGATAATCGCTTTCTTTAAGATGATATAACCGATACAGAACGTGGTTATCTTCAAACTCTTTAGGCCAAAATAGCGGTCTGCCGATGTCAAATGTGTATTGTGAAAAATCGAAACGGTGGCGGTGTTTGAAGTAGGTGCGTTTCATAGTGGATTGTTTTTAAAGTCAAACTCCTATTCAACCACTTTGTTTAAACGTTGGCTATCCCAGGATAGTGTACCGGTTGTCCATTAAGGTTTTATAGGCCGTTTTGTATTCATCAGATAGAAATGATCGTTCCAGCCATTCGTAAGCTATTTGGCGATTTTTGATAAATCGATCAAAAAGATTTCTAATCTGCATTGAGTTCAATCCAAGTCCTTCAGCCAGGTGTATGAAATGTTCCAGCTTTAACTTCTTTTTCTTGCCTTCAAGTGTTAGTGCCAACTCTTCATCATCAGCGGGATTTACGATTGCCACGTTCAGCAAATCGTAAGCTGGTGCCAAAGTCCAGTTTCCTTTGCTATTGATCATGGAGAAGTTTTTTAAATGCATATCATTATTACCGGTAAGATAACTAAATACAACAAGTTCGAAATAGTATGACTGGTCAAGTAAGGTATTATTTGAATAAGTACCCAGGGCTTTACCGACGCGTTCCATTGAGCCTTTATATTTATCAAATGCTTCCAATATCTGAAACATATCCAGCATATGTATTTTTACTCCATCATTGGTGCGGTCTATACGCTTGGTTATATAGGCCAGTTCTCCCGATGCCAATCGAATCAAACTGGAGGGTACAGTACGAATGCTAAAAGCTTCTTCGGCCATTCGCATTGTAGCATGTTCATTTTGGGGCATTTCCGGGTAATCAGGGGATGGTGGTTTGAATATGTAATTACCGCCTAATGCGCCTACTACTGTCAGTCTACCGCCTGGACCGTTATCTAAAGCTTCCCGTACAATGGTAAGTGATAATTTAGGCTGTACGCCCGGTACGGCCACGCTTCGTTCCACCACATTCTTAGCCAGTTCGGTCATTTGGTCTAAGGAGTAATTAAAAAGCGGCGGCGTTCTGCTGCCAAAAAATTTCAGGCTGCAACGCTCATGAAAATCACCGGTATCCGCTTTATCAAGCGGTTCGTAGCAGTATAGGCACTTTTTACTCATTTTCTTCATGGATAGGTATAACACTTACTGCACCAATACAATTTTGACAACAGGCCAGCAGTAAACCCATACGGTCATTTGTGTTGATCTTCCAACTTTTTGAAGCTATATCCAACAGCCATCCTTCGGGTATCAGGCCCTCAAAAAACGAGAAAAGCCTTTTATCTGTATAAGGCTTATCCGTTACCGGCATAGTGAAGGTAATGAATTGACTGGGGTAAGCCTTGACATAGAAATCCAAATATTGAAATACGTAGATTCCTTCATCGGTTTCCGTTAGCCTACCGGCTTCGGTGTCCTTATAATATATGGATGCTTGTCTCATGGTCTAAAGTCTTTGTCAGGTGGTGACAATTCTTTGCTATCGGCTGGAGCCAGCTCGTGCCCGAACATCTTCAATACCTGATTAGCTTTCTCCAGGTTAAGGTTTCCCTTTCCTTGTTCAATCTTGCGGATAACTGTTAGTGCTACGCCTGCTCTTGCGGCAAAGTCTTCCTGGGTTAATTCCGCTTCCTTTCTTTTTTGCTTTACAAATTCTGCCAGCGATTTCATCATAATTCAATACTATATGCAAATACATATAACAAATCAAAGGTAGATATAATTATATGTATTTGCATATAAAAAAGATTGAATCAATAATTTATATGTAATTGCATATAAATAACTAATTTGTGGCAATTTATATGTATTTACATATAATCAAACGGTCTTAAAACTTCTTAAATTCTGTGTTAAAACTATAATAAAGGCGTGTGCTTAAACTATAATAAAGAACGATTTTAGTTTTATTCATATGGTGGGAAAGCCCTTTAAAAACACAAATCATTATGCTATAAATGATATATTTTGTATATTTGGTGTATATCATTTGCACTCAATTAGTTGCAAAAAAATGGTGAGCCTTTGGTGAGCAGCCGCTTTTTAGAAAGTAAAATCATTGATTTTCAACAATATAAGGACTAAGTTCGAGTCCCGTCCATTCCGCTAAAAGGGTATCAAAAACACCCAAAACCGCTTAAATCAATGATTTAAGCGGTTTTTTTATGCCAAATCCGCTCGTTTAAGAGCAACATTTTTATTTCATTCGGTTACCTGTTTTAATTAACCGTTTCTGGTAACCGAATTATGTTTTAGCTGATCGATTATTTAAAAATGTATCCATCCATCATGTATCGTAACCCTGAAAGCATCATTATTGTGTTTCGAAAAAATCATAAATCTTAAATTAATGCTCCGGGCCCAAAGGAGTCCTTCGGGCAAACTGCCTACTCATTTCTCAGGCTCTTCACCGGGTTTGCTAATGCTGCTTTTATTGCCTGGAAACTTATGGTTGCAAGTGCAATAAATATTGCAACAAGTCCGCCGGCAACAAATAACCACCAACCGATATTGATGCGATATACGTAAGCCTGCAACCATTGGTGCATGTAATACCATGCAATGGGTGTAGCAATGGCAAAGGCAATTGCAATAAGTATGATAAATTCTTTTGAAAACAAATAAACGATATTGCCTGCACTGGCACCGAGTACTTTCCGAATGCCAACTTCTTTTATCCGCTGCACTGCCATAAATGAGGCTAAACCATACAAGCCAAGGCAACTGAGGAATATAGCGATGGCGGCAAAAATTTTATACAAGGCTGCTAACTGATTTTCCTGTTTGTAAAAATTTCCGATTTTCTCATCCAAAAACTTGTATTCAAAAACAAAATCGGGAAGTGTTTGGTCAAATATTTTTTTAACTGATTGAATTGTAGAAGGCAGGTTTGTAGCTGCAAGCTTTATCCCAACCTGGTTGTACATGGCGATGTCGGTGGTAATAAGCAATGGCGCAAGGTCGTTGCGAAAAGATCGGTCATTAAAATCTTTCAATACACCAACAACAGTACATTTTATTTGATCATCCCATATACTTATTTCTTTGTTCAATATGTCTTCAGGCTTTTTTATACCTAAGCTTTTCATAAGTGCTTCGTTTACTAAAAACTCTCTTGTCATATTATTTGGCTGCAAATTTCTACCGGCTACCAGTTGTAATTTATAAGCCGGCACGTATCCCTCGTCAGCGAATTTGGTAATTGCTTTAAAATCCGTTTCTTTTATTGCATGGTTAAATCTGAGTGTGCTCCACAAATCATTACCATCTTCAACCGGGGTGTTGGAACTGACGCTTACTGCCCGTACGCCGTTTACCGATAATAACTGGTTCTTTAAAAAATCCAGCCTGGCGATGCGAATACTATCCACGCGGTAAGGAACATTTATAATTGCATCTTTATCAAAGCCCAGGGGTTGATCCATAAAATAATTCATCTGCTGTACAATGATGAATGTCCCGATGATGAGTGCCTGGGCAATAATGAATTGAAACACTACCAATCCCCGCCTTAATGAAATTCCATTCGTATTATTTGATGTGAGTTTATTCTTTAAAGCATTTATAGGATTAAAACGTGATAAAACAATAGCAGGATAAAAACCGGCAAGTGCGGTTACAACAATTGTTACTGTTAAAAGGAATAAAATAATTGCAGGATTGGTCAGTATGTTGAATGAAAGCGAAAGTTCTAAAAGCCGGTTTACATAAGGCAATCCAAGTATTGTGATACCTACTGCAAGCAATACAGCAATTATAACTATCAAAAATGTTTCGATGATGAACTGGACCTGCAATTGAGATTTACTACTCCCCAAAACTTTTCGTACACCAACCTCCTTTGCACGATTAACAGCTTGCGCAGTGGAGAGATTGATAAAGTTTACGCAGGCAATTAGCAGGATGAATGCTGCGATCAGCCACAACACATTGAGCAGTTGGTGACTGATTGTTTTGTTACTGTAATTACCCGCTTCAGCGTCATAATGTACCGCGTTTAATGACTGTACAATATGGCTATCCTTATTGGCCGGAGATTCCACCTTTCGTGAGTATGCCAGCAATTGCTGATTAAAATTGGCAGCCGTAGTATTGGGCGGCAATAAAATATAGCAACCAAAGTCAGCTACCGTTACATCCCAATCGGTAGACTTTTGCAGGTAACTTCCGGTAAAACCTGTTCCAAAGGCTACAACAAGTTTTAACTGAAAGTCGGTATTTGCGGGTATGGTGGCAAGGATGCCCGAAACTTTCAGCACGTCCGTGCCGTGCTCAAATATATAGCCGCCTGCCCGCAGTTTAATGGTTTTGCCTATGGCTGTTTTCCAGTCGCCGAAATATTTTTCTGCGATCTCTTTTGTAAGCAATACATTGTTCGGATCTTTTAATGAGGCATACGAACCTGCGAGCAAAGGGAAATCAAATATTTTAAAGAATGAAGGGCCCGTAAAAAATACGCCCCGCTGCTCTTTAAATTCTTTTACCGGGCCGTTATTATCAGGTATCAGCAACTGATCATCGTGGCTTGCAAAAATCGGAGCTACCTGTTCTATTTGGGGAAAACCCGTTTTCAATCCTACCGGCATCGGGAACGAAAGGTCTTTCCCGTAAGAAATATTTCCAGCATCTGCATGATGATATTCTGTTAGCACACGATAGATGCGATCTTTCTCTGCGTGAAAATTATCAAAGCTTGTTTGATATTGTATAATGATAAAGATCACCATACAAACAGCAATACCAACGGCCAGGCCGGTAATATTAATAGCGGCATAGCTTTTATTGCGCATCAGGTTGCGCCGTGCTATTTTGAAATAATTTTTAAACATATAATTGCGTGTTAATTTGTAGTGATACCACTTTGTAGCGGTTTCACTATGCGAAATTACCGTCGCAACTTGAGTAATACTGCCCACATTATAAGTTGGCTGCTCTTTTTTTAGTTCATTTTTGTATTCCACCGGGCTTTTGCCGGTTATTTGTTTAAAAATACGGTTAAAGGTAGTTTGCGAGTTAAAACCCGACCCGTACGCAATGCCCAGCAGGGTGATGTGATCGTAAGCAGGGTCCTGCATTTTTCGCGTTACTTCGCGCACCCGGTATTCATTAATAAAATCGTTGAAGTTTTTTTTGAGGACGTTGTTAATTATCCGCGATAGCTCGTGCGGCTGCATCACCAGTTTTTCGGCCAGCGAGCTTAGGTTGATATCGGGGTCTTCGAAATAGCGGTTGGCTTCCATAGCACGTTTCAGCCAAATGCCTTTTTGCCGTGACGCTGACGACGCTGATGATTTAGAAACAGGGGATGTTTCTAACAGCCTTTCACCATCAGGCCGTAAAAAAGCCATGGCGCCGATCCAGGTGATCATAGCCGCTAAAAGCAGGTATAGCAAATAATAAATATGCTGGCCCTGCTGGTTATGATAACCGAAGTAACCTGTGGCGGCACAAGGTATCCACAACAGCCATAGCCCGCCAAAAGCAGCCAGCAAACCGTGCAGCCAGCGCAAATGATGCCGGTACCTATCGCCGCCGTTAAATTTTATCGATCCGTAAAAGCGCCCGATCTGCCTGTGGGCCATATACAGGTAAATAATTACCGAAATAAACGCCAGTAATTGAACTATTGGACTGAGCAGCCGGAAAACTGATGTATCGTAAGTAGCCGCGCCTGTGCTGATGCTCTCATTAACCGCCAATACCAGCACAACCTGTTCCAGCAGTACAGGACTAAAATGCTGTAAATCCTTCCAACCGAATTTATATTCCGGCCGCGTTATTTTAAGCACATAAAAATAGATAAGCGGCCCCATGGCGAGCGAAAATTGCAGCGGCAGCCGGGCCCAGTGAGGATAGTAGGCGCTAAGCTTTATGTCGATACCTAACAGCCAGGCCATCCGCAAAACTGCAAGTGCCAAAGCCAGCGCAAGTAACCGGTTTGCCGCGCGATTGATCCTTGGGGTAAACCATAAAAAAAGGGCAATAGTAAGCCCGGTAAAGATCGCGCCCAAAAAGGCAAGGTCGTAAAGGGTGATATGGAAAGTGTATGTGTTCAAGTGTAACATTTAAACGCAATCGCCAGGCCAAACTTATAACATGTTGATGGATAAAAAATTATCCGGGATAAAATATTTGCGCTGTAACGGAAACGGACGTTAGGGTGTGCGGTTTTGGATTAAATGCATTCGGTCCCGAAGGGCTGCAACGTGTTCCGGCGTTCCGTTTTTACACGCGGAACACCCGGAACGCTGCGAAACATACTCATTATCAGCAGCTTTGCTTTTTTATAAATCGCCAGGTTCAGCTAAGTAACTGATAATCAATGGCTATAAAACTCCATTTTCCGGCAATATACATGCTATCCGCTGGTAATCAGTCATTTCATATTTCAGGTAAGTACTGACAAAACACTGTCACCACATTAATGGCTGCAGCCACTTAAATTTGTGGTAATCGCTATAATCATGTTAAGCACCCCAAATAAGCCCTTCGTGCCAGCTTCCGAACGCCCGGCCTACATCGAACAATTGCGCGCCGAAAGCCGCGGGCTGCCATACCGCCCTGCTAAAAGAAAAAAACAGCCCGAACGCTGCCTGCCCAGTGCCGAAGACAGCCATCGCCTGTTTACCTATGAAAAAGGTAACCGCTGGCTGGAACTGGCCCGGCGCGAACCCAAAGGCAAAATGCTGTTCGGCGAGTTTTGGCACCAGGGCGAGCTCTGCATGCTGTTTGCGGATACCAATATCGGCAAATCGGTGCTGGCCGTGCAGATCGGCGAGGGCATTGCACGCGGGCAGGGCACCGCACCTTTCACCTCCCAGGCGCCGCCCGGCCGTGTGCTTTATATCGATTTCGAGTTGACCAAAGCCCAGTTCGGGCAGCGCTACAGCAACGGCGACGAGGACCACCTGTTTTCGGATAACTTTTACCGCGCACAGTATAATTTCATCCCGGACCCGCCGCCTAATGTCGACGAAAACGACCTGCTCATTGCCGCCATTGAATATAAAGTACAAGTGGCCAAGGCCACAGTGCTCATTATCGATAACATTACCTGCCTGCGCGGCGGCACCGAAAATTCGGTGGTGGCGCTTTCGCTGATGAAAAGCCTCAAATCGCTAAAAACCGACCACAAGCTGTCTATCCTGGTACTGGCGCATACCCCCAAACGGCGCAACGCAACCCAGCCCATCAGCGCCGACGACCTGCACGGCAGCAAGCTGCTCATCAACTTTGCCGACAGCGCCTTTGCCATCGGCAAAAGCACCGCCAACCCCGATCTTTGCTACCTCAAACAAATAAAACAGCGCAACACCGCTCAGCGCTATGGCCTCGATAACGTTTGCCTGTGCCGTATCCAAAAGCCCGGGCCCTTTTTACATTTTAAATTTGAAGGCTACAGCGCCGAACACCATCACCTGCTCACCCGCACTGCTATCAGCCGCCGGCAATTTGCCAATAAAATAGCTGAACTCTCCGCCGCCGGCCTTAGCCAGCGGGAGATCAGCAAACAGTTGGGAATAGGCCTGGCGACGGTTAACCGGCTTTTGAGATGTGCTGATGATAAATGTGCGGATGTGCAGAATGTCCCGCACGTGCGGGATGCAGATGTGCAAATGTGCGGATGTGCAGATGAGGGGGGATGTGCCCATGATCCAATGACTAATGACATAATGACTAATGACCAAATAGGTGAAGAAGGATGTGAAAATTTGATCCCGCACGTGCGGGATGAAGATGAGGGGGGATGCGGAAATACACTAATGACCAATGACGTAACGACAACTGACCAAAACGGATATGCAGATGATAAAAGCGCCTGCATAAATTTCGTCCCCTGGGAGTTCAGCAATAGGCTACCAACCAATACACCATTGTCGCAAACCGACATTGATGATAAAACTAAGGCAGCGCCGGCTTAAATTACAACGCCCGGTCTGGCGCAAGTACAATGTCAATAAGTTAAGGAGAAAAGAGAAGAAATTAATAATGAATTTTGAACGAATTGTTTATTTTTTGGCGTTCAAGAGTGCTTCGCAGTTTTGAATGTCGAACTTCGAAGTTTCTAACTTCATCATTCGATATTCGGAGTTCGGTGTTCGTTATTAAAATCCTTAACTTAACGTGAGTTCGATATAAGAATTGAATGCCGTTGCAATATGCCCCGTAGGGGTTACCCGTTTGTAGAAAAGAAATAACCAAGCAAAATTGCCCCGTCAGGGGTTACCCTTCGCGAATTGGGTAACCCCCTGACGGGGCAAAACATAAGGGTGGAATCAATTCTACAAACGGGTAGCCCCTATGGGGCACAGATTTTCTTACGTCGAACTCACGTTAACTTAATAACATTGGGCGCAAGCATGCAGGGCAAAAGGGGAGCCTAAACTGCCTGTATTAACTGATCATCGTTGTCTATAAGCCGGTTAACTTCTTCAGGCCTTTGCAGCGTAAACGCAAGCGCGGTTTTTACAAACTCATTTAAGGTGATGTTATGAACAGCCGCAAACAACGATGCTTCTTTATGTAATGTTACAGGCACCCTCACATTAAATGTCCCCTTATAGGTTTTTTCCGGCACTTTGCCAATCTCCGTACATAACTCCAGGTAGTCGTCAACAGCTTCTTTAAAGGCTTTTTTTAGTTCTTTTACCGATAAGCCCTCGAAATTAACCAAATCATTTATGCCGAGTAATTTCCCATAAAATACTTCGTCACCCGCACTAAAATGTATCGATGCGTAGTAGTTTTTGTATTGCAAAATATCATTCATCTTTAATGTACCCGTATTTTTTTAGTTCATCAATTACCTGGCGGATAGCATAAGTTTTAACAATATTCGCCGGGTGTGGTTTATGCAATGTTATAATGTTCTTTTTTTCGTCAACAAACCTTCTTCTCGATCCTCCTGTTTTGCCGCCTTTTACTTCCCCAAAGGTGAATAAGTTTAATACTTTAGTTAATTCTTCCCAGGTAAAGTCTTTGGGAATAGTTAACAAGCGATTAACTAATTTTTCTTTGCCCGACATGTTTAATTGTCTTTGATTTTTTATCGCGATTTTTCATAAACAATTATCCTTTAATTGTACAAACTACTTTGGCGGATAAGTAAAAGGTTCATCTTTTCAAACTAATGGTTTACAAATATAATAGCTATTTCAAGATATTGCAACTAAATTTTAGTTGCAATTTTAAATTATAACTTTTGATCGGAAAATAATCACTGTATAGCGGGCTACCTGTCAGCGGGGAGGCGGTTTGTTGGTGAAAACACCAACTAAGGCGAAAAGCGCCATGCACTCATTGGGATTCGTCAGCGGGACGCTGACAGCGGTTTGGGTTCAAGTGGGACACTTGAACCGGCGGAATGGTCACTTTAAACCGGAATCAGGTGGTCAGTTTGAGCGAAATCTTCATGCTGACATTTGTTTTTCTCCCCAACTTCTCATTTGATTGATAAAAGGAATTAATTCCATTCCTGTATCGGTAAGTGAATATTCAACTTTTGGTGGAACTTCTAAATAAACTTTTCTGACAATTAGCCCATCTGATTCTAATTCTTTTAATGTTTGGGTTAGCATTTTTGGAGTTATCCCAACCACAGCTCTGTTTAACTCTCCATACCTGAGACAACCTTCTCTAAGTACCCATAAAATTCGACCTTTATACTTTCCACCTATTCGCTGAAAAGCATAATCGACAGCACAATATGCCTTTTTAACATTTGTTTTCATTTTTTTAAAATTTAAACCATTGATAATCAAATTCGCTATCTTTTTAGTATGTAGCCTACTTTATTGTATGTACTTGCTGTAAAGGTATTAAATACTTTTATTTGCAAAAACTTTAAATAATGAATGTAACTATCAAAAGAGTGCTGCATTTTCCAATAACAAAAATTATCGTTGGAATTGTCGTCTGTTTTTCTCTATTTGTATTAATTCAAAACTTTTTATTAAAACCATTTTTTTATAGCATTATTCAAGATAAAAGTATTGCCAACCCAATTATTCACTGTGTTTCTTTTATAGTTTTATTAGCCGCTTATTACTATTTATTCCGTTTGTATGATAAAAGAAAAATAACAGAACTATCCATAAAATATTTACCCAAAGAAATGTTTGGAGGGTTTTTCTTTGGTTTTTTTACAATTTCATTATCTATTTTCATTTTATACTTATTAGGGTACTATCAGGCTATTAGTATTACAACAACTCACTACTCCATAAAATTTTTTACGCTATTAATGGTTGCGGCCTTAGTTGAAGACTTATTTCATAGAGGATTAATAATAAGGGTCTGTGAAAATTGGTTAGGGACTAATCTAACCCTTGTTATTGGAATGTTAGTAGAGCTTCAGCATATTTTTAATCCTAATTCCAACCTATTTAGTTTCTTTTTTTATTTAATTTGGGGGTTTAGTATGGCGATGATGTTTATTTATACTAAAAGAATATGGTTGCCTTTTTTCTTCCATTTAGGTTGGAATTTTTCTCAGCCTTTTTATGGCTCAAATCTTACAGGGTTAAATGATATGGGCAGTATCATTCAATCAAAATTTAATGGTCCTGAACTATTAACAGGTGGTGCAGTTGGAATTGAGGGTTCAATTTTTACAGCATCTTTTTTATTGCTTATTGGAATAGCACTTTATTATCGTGCAAAAAAAGAAGGCAAAATCGTAAAAAGCAAACTGTTTAAAAGATGAATTTATACGATGCCTTTTTAGGTTTTGACAACTATTTTTCCCTGCTCCCGCAAGCAATTTTTTCGCTGCCGCAAGCCTCCCGGCTTGTGGCCCGCATGCTAAGTAGCCGCAATACAGGTTGACCATGCTCAAGTTTCCCAATATCGCAGGATAGACATAGTTCATTATCTGTCAGCGGGCCACAAGCCGGGAGGCTTGCGGCAGCTGGGGGGAAAATATATTAACTAATTTAAAAAGCCGGATACTAACGTTAGTTACACTTACAATAAGATTCGTTGCCAAACGCTTGCTTCTTTATCTTTATCAATTTCAACGGTGCTCGTGCCTTGCCTTTCAAAAAAACGATCTCCATATTTAACAGGTTCCTTATCAGTTTCGATTCTAAATATTAAAATAGCTTTATCGTAATAGTTGAAATAATCCAGGTTTCTAAGGATTTGATCTTTATATTTTGATGGGGAAAGTTTTGAGGTTTTAATCCTATTTGCGATGTTCCTTATGTAATCATCATGGGTTTTATATTTATTTGCTTCACACTGAATCCCCGTCACAAAAAAGTTTTTGTAAGCTGTTGATTTAGTGTTGTAATGGTTATCATGGATTTTAGCAGCGCTAACATTATCTGCTACTCCAATAACGACATAACCAATACTTTCCTTGCCTGCATTTGCGATTGCGGCTAATGTTTTTAACACCTTTTCAAAGCACTGCTCATCAAATAAGCCTTTTTGATCCATTCTATGCAAACCAATTTTGAAATCATAATTTGTGCCTTCAGTTTCAGAAGAGCCTAATAATGTTTCTAACTTGATGACTCCATTATTTAATGCCGGATCGTTTTCTTTTCGCTTAACAAAAAATTGTCGGATTAGGCCTTTTACGATTTCTATACCTTCCTCTCTTTGCTTGGATAAATTATAAAATTCCGCGTGCGCCGTTAAATATTTATCCCCTTTACCCTCAAGATAAGTCGCCATCTTTGCATAATTCACTATTTTTAATTCCTCTTTCACTAGCAATTCGTAAAAGGCAATAAAAAAAACCTGAAATGACCGATTAACATATTCAGTTTTTTCGTGGAAAACGATTTTGCTAAAAGAACTCCGAGTTGATTCAAAAGTTTGTCTAATGGCGCTAAAAACTGCCTCGAACATCGCTACGATATATTGTTCTCCTAGTTTTCTTATCTCATTTTCGATTTCGATATCTCCATCGTAAAATTTGTTTAAATTGTTCGACGTGGCCGCGGGTGTCGGCTTTATTAAAATCGCGCTTAATAAGTTAGCAATCAATTCTTCGTCTCTAGACCCTCTAAGATTTTCATTGGTGATTATCCCATGCTTCCGCCAAAAAATCCCCCCCATGTTAATACCATAACTTAGCTGCGTATTGTTAATGGATATTTTTTTCATATTATTAAGGGTGAGTCGATCAGAATGCGACACGTCTCCCCTTATATTTTCCGATAATTTCCTCACTATCCGCCCAAATGTACTAGTCGAGCCCGCTTGCCTTAATTCTTGACTTGATAGATGTTTTCCGTTTGAATTAATCCTTTTAAAAATATCATCAATCGCTGACTCTTCGTTGAAGATAGATACCGAAAGAGGTAATTGATAACTCGCAATATTTTTGCAGAGTTCTCTATTCAATTTGGGCTGTTTTTGCTTTAAATATCCCTTATCTAGGAGATATTTTGTTTCGGCAATCGTTTCCAAATCAAAAAAACGTCCGTGGAGAGGAAACTCTCCCTCAATAAAAGATGTAATAGCGTTCAATCTTTGCATGCCATCTATTATCTCTATTATCGTATCACCTTTATACATTATTTCTGCTACTAGGAATAGTGGTACCGGATAACTGAGCGAAAGAGAATCTATAAAGTTTTCCTTTTCATCTAACGTCCAGACTAGCTTTCGCTGATACCTTCTATTAACTAGTAACTTTTCTTTTTGGTAATAATCAAAAATCGTTTCAACGGTCTCTGGGCGAATTATAAGTTTTTTTGTGACATCCATTGTTAACAAGGTTTATTTTAAAACCTACAATATCTGAAATTTATATTTCATAAAAGAATTTGCAGTTTATTGATTTGCACATTAGCTAATAGCAATTAGGTTTTATCGCTATCTGCAGCCCCCTGATGCTGCCACGTCCTCGCTTGTAGCCCGTTCTTTCCCCCATGCTGCCGCAAGCCTCCCGGCTTGTAGCCCAAATGCTAAGTAACCTTTATATAGGCCGGCCAGGCTGTAGTTCTTCAAAATCAAGGGGTAGGGAGGCATTGCGGTTTGTTGGTGAAAACACCAACAAAGGCGAAATATTGTACTTAGTAAGTTCAATTAAGAAATGCAACAAAAGCTAAATAAATGATACCAGATAGCATACACTATCCGGCATCATTTAAGGAAAAATTAGACTTTTGATTTGCAATGAAAAAATCACATTTAACCTTAGACCAAAGGTATACAATCCAGCATCAAAAAGAAGCTGGAGACACACAAACAGCAATAGCATCTCGGATAGGCAAGCACCGATCTGTAGTCTGTAGGGAACTGAAACGTAATAAAAACAGCATGGGCCGTTATAAAGCGCAGCAGGCTGCCCAGATATGTGAAGTTAGAAAAGAGCGCTTAAAACGCCCCAGAAAGCTCAGCATAGAAATGGAAAAAGAAATCAGGAAAGCGCTTACTGAAGCGCAATGGTCGCCGGAACAAATTAAAGGGCGGAGCCAAAAAGATGGCCGTAAAATGGTGAGCCATGAACGTATATATCAATTGATCCGTAAGGATAAACAAGAAGGCGGGGACTTATATAAACATACCAGGCATAGACTTAAACACAGAAAACGGCCAGTGGGAGGCAAATCCAATGGCATTAAAGACAAAGTATCCATTGATGACAGACCTGCTATTATCAATGAGAAGATGCGCTTTGGCGATTGGGAAATCGACACCATTATTGGAGAAGAAAATAAAGGCGCTATCGTTACAATAGTAGAAAGGCAAACCGGGTTTTTGTTCATGAAAAAACTTCCTGAAGGCAAGGGTGCTAAGGGCTTGGCTGCCGTTGTCATAGACCTGCTACTACCTTATAAACACTTTGTACATTCTATCACATCCGATAACGGAACTGAATTTGCCGAACATAAATTAATCACAAAAAAAATTGGTGCAGCCTTCTTTTTTGCTCATCCTTACTCTTCCTGGGAAAGAGGACTAAATGAAAATACAAACAAACTAATTCGTCAATATATACCTAAAAAACAAACATTTAACAAATATAATGAACAGGAAATCAAAGACATACAACACAAAATCAATAGTAGACCAAGAAAAAAACTGCTATACAACAATCCCAAACATGTTTTTTACACTAACTTAGACAATATTGTTGCATTGGTGAGTTGAATCTACCTTAACGCTAAGCTGGTTTTATAACTTTGTCCCAGGATGAATATTGTTTAAGTTTGCGCTGCTTAAAAACTTTCGAGCATGAAATTTTTTTTACTTTCCTTAATTATTTTCATTAGCGCTACTGCTGCCCTGGCGCAAACAGAACCAGCTCCCTGGGCAAGTTTTGGACCCGAAATTGGTATACCCACCGGGCAGGCAGCCAACCCGTATTCAATTACTGCAGGTGCTTCGTTTAAATTAGAGGTACCGGTTGCGAAATCTCAGTTTAATTTTATGGCTACCGTAGGGTATAATAGTTTTGTTCTTAAAGGGGCTTATACCGGCGCGTCAACGCATGATGCAGCGTTTATACCGGTTGAAGCAGGCGGCAGGTTGTATTTTTCACACATGTATATTGAAGGCGATATAGGTGGATCGTTTAATATAAACCCCGGCTATGCAGGTCCAAAATTCGCTTTCGTTTATTCGCCGGTAATTGGTTTTTCCACACCGTCAAAAGATCACCGGCGGTCACTTGATTTTGGAATAAAATATGAGGGGCGTGTTGAACCGGGCGGTACCGTTGGCCAGGTAGCAGTGCGTGTCGCATTTAGGGTTAGCACGAAAAAACGGGAAGTAGTAAAACAAAAGTAATACCAAACTACTTTGAATTTTTGATGCTGAATTGAAGTGTTCGCGTTCACTTCGCAATAACACACGCCATCGAAATTACATGAACGCCTGAAAATCAGTTAGTTGATTTTTGCGTACTTGAAATAATTGCGAAATGAACGCTTCATGGCGGCTCCTAACCCAATCCAGCTTAATCAACTTAATCCAACTTAATCAACCAAGGTCTTAAAAACGCACTTGGTAAACTGTTAATTAACCTTCTTCTTTTGTTCGTAAATTTTTTCGCGGAGGGTATTAAAAAACATGCTCCTTTCTTTTTCACCCACTAAACTTATGTGTGTTGATTTACTGATAATGTTTTGCAGGTGTTTATAAGTGTAGTCGCAAAAGCTTTTATCCTGGGTTGAAGTAAAGTTGAGGCCATTATGAAAAAGAAATGCTATCTGTCGGTCATCCGCCCGCACAAAAACGCTGTTATCGCCAATAAGGCATTCGTTTATATAGATGTCATACGGGGCAGCGTTTTGGGAAACAGGCGTGTTGAATAAGAATTTTCTCCCGGTCTCCGCCTCATGTTCAATATGGTTTAATAATTCTTCCAGCTGCGCATATACTTTCAACAATATTTGCTTATCGGCAAAAATATTCGACTGCCTGTAAAACTCAATTTGCCTGATGGTAACATGCACACTTTCTTCGCTCCATATTTCTGTCGAAGGTACCTGGGTGTATAATTCAATAATATTCTTTGCTGATCCAAGTGCTTCTTTATCGGCTTCTTCCCCGTTAAATTGTTGTTTGGCCAGTTCAGGATAACTTAATAATGTGCGTTTCCAAAAAAAGAATTTAAAGGCACATAGTTCCGGGAACTGCATGAAGTGAAAGATCGGGATATCTTTATTAAAAGAATAAAGATGCGGGTTTTGCAGCATCTTAAACGATCTTAAATTGTTTTCAACATCCTGCAGGAAATTATCAAACCCGAATGAAAGCCTGTCGACTTTGTTACCCGAGAAAATAACCGTATTTGTCTCTATCTGCAGTAATTGGTCGAGGGAAATATGGTATTTATTGCAAAGAACCTGGATTTCATCCAGCCCGATGGGTTTCTCACCCCTTATACGCCGGTAAGCGCTGTCGTTACTAATGTTCAACACCTCCGCTATCTCATCAACAAAGGAAAGGCGGGATGGAATTTTTGATTTAATGTGGTTAAAAAGCAGGGTTTGCGTTTGGTGGCCGGCCATCGGTGAAAGATTTAATTAATTTTTTAGTAATTATCGATTAACCAAGGGGGTATTATTGGCAAAAAGTACCAATACCGGTTAATAGGAAATATTAAATATAGTAAAAATTAATTCCAATACAATACGTGCTGCCCGGATATGCGTATTTTTTACTAAAGCTGGGTTAACTGGCTGATTTTCTCGTTTTTAATGTGCCGCTCCCAATGGTAGCTTTACCTTATAAAAAACAAGAATATTAAAACAAATTATTATTAAAATAGAACTTATTAATATGAAAAAGTTACTATTAAATTTAGGGGCACACGGCGGCAATGTACCTGTTTCTGCTCATGCAAGCAATAGCCCCGGAAACCTGAATTACCCATGGAATATGAATAGAAATTCAAAATAACAGAAACCATTATCATTATTAAAATTCAGCACCATGAAAATTTTTCTATTATTTCTGTTAATAGTAAGTTCAGTTTTTACCTGCCTGGCACAAAGTACAAATTCCAGGGGTAAATTTAGCATGGGGATCGATGTGGGTTTCCCTCTAAGCGATTACGATAGCTATTATATGGTTAACCTATATAAATATGGAATAGGAGGGTCTTTAAATTTTGATATACCCACTTCGGTGCCCAATCTTTATTTTACCCTGTCCGGTGGGATTATAATATTTAAGGCATCGGATGAAGCGGCAGCGCGCATTAATGAAGTTACCTTCGGCCGGGGCGCAAAATCAGAAGATTATGCCCCATTAAAGATAGGAGTCAAATATTACTTTGGTAAAAGCTTTTTTGGAGAAGCCCAGGTTGGCAGCGTTATACATACAGGTCCTTCCGTACCCTTTTTTTCAGATAATTTTCAATGTTTGGCGTACTCCCCCGGTATCGGCTATTCTTTCAATAATGGCATTGAGGTAGGCGCCCGTTATGAACATTGGAATACAGGGGGCAGCATGGGCAAGTTGACCCAGTTGGGAATCAGGGCTGCCTATGCGGTTAAATTGCCATCACATTGATTTGCACGATGTGGGTGCCAGTTGCCCGGCACTGATTTACAAACAGAAATAAAACATGGCAGCTGTAGCGAAAAGGTATTATAGTTATTCAAATTTACTAAACAAACCATCAGATGGATAATCTAATCAAAGGGTTGGCATTACTGGGTATGCTATCACTATTCAGTTGTTCCAAAGTTATTTATACGCAAAAGCAGGTATTGGATGGGTACAAAACAAAACAGGATATAATCAGGAAATTTGGAGCGCCAACCGAGAAACGAACAGGAGACACGACCGAAGAATGGCTGTACAGTTATGACGGGCGGAGCGCTGATATTGAACATCGCGATACCTCTATCAACGTAGTTAATTTTACCCTTCATAAACATTTTGTGATCTTCCATATGGATATGCAAGGAAATGTATTAGCCTGGCAGTGCGAGGGTATGGACTTTGCAAAAAGAAAAGCACAGCCAGGCGGAACAATAGCATTGGCAGTGGGGGGCGTAGCTGTAATTGTTGTCCTGGTTACCATAGCTATGCATTCTTTTACGTTTAACCCCGGGCCAATCATTTCAGGAGAATAAGGGCGTTATTTGTTTAATTTTTCCTAAAACTCTGCAGGCGGCAAAAAGTTGCAAATATTTTTTATGTTTGTTAACATATACACGCACCTTTTCAAATATGAAAAAACTCATATTACTATTATCATTTTCGCTATGCTTTGTGTTTAATGGTTTTGCTCAGTCAACAAGTATCGGTAAATTTAATTTGGGGGTGATCGGCGCGTTGCCGCTCTATAATATGAGGTCAATATTCGGCCCCGGCGTCGGCGGTTCACTTAAGTATGAATTCAATCTTTCAAACGATCTGCGAGCGGTAAATGCATTTCATTTTTTAAATGCTCCTTTTTTGGCAAACAAGTTTTATTTTACCGTAGAAAGCGGTTACGAAAGTTTTCCGGTTAAAACGGTGCTTCAAAATGCATATGTCCCCTCAACCTATAGTTATGTGCCGGTAAAATTCGGGCTTAAGTACTATCTTGTTACAGGCTTTTATGCGGAAATCCAGGATGGTATTGTTTCCTATACTCAGCATGGCGGCGGCAGTAACAATGATTTTTCGTATGGCTTAGGTTATTCATTTAATGGCGGCTTTGAATTTGGCGCCCGTTTTGAAAACTGGTTGCAGACACCACAAAATCACGAAACGGGCGATTACGGGCGCACTGGCCCATTTGATAAAGCGGCTAATTTCGGCCAGTTTGCTGTACGCCTGGCTGAAAGATTTTAAGTTTAAATCCGTTTTGCTTTAGTAATTATTGTCGTAATTTCGGCATTCCATACTTCACAAAAAGTGCTTAATATTCTCAAAAAGGAAATTACTTCGTATCTCAGTTCCCTGGTAGCTTATGTTACTATTGGCGTATTTTTACTGGTACTGGGATTGTTTTTGTGGGTGTTTCCTGATTCAAGTATCCTTAATTACGGTTATGCGGGCTTAGATAGTCTTTTCAGTACCGCCCCTTACCTTTTCATGTTCCTTATCCCGGCCATAACCATGCGCTCACTGGCCGAGGAACGTAAGGAAGGCACTTTTGAGCTGTTGCTTACCCGACCCTTAACCGACTGGCAAATTGTGCTGGGTAAATATTTTGCCTGCCTGCTGCTGGTGTTTTTTGCATTGGTGCCGACCCTTGTTTACTATTACACAGTCTATGTATTGGGCGCACCCCAGGGAAATATTGATACTGGCGGTGTAATAGGTTCATATATCGGTTTGTTTTTATTAGGCGGCGCGTTTTGCGCTATCGGCTTATTTGCATCATCTATAAGTAAGAACCAAATTATTGCTTTTACCATAGCGGTGTTTCTTTGCTTCTTCGTTTACAGCGGATTTGATTCGCTGAGCCAGCTTTTATCCCTGCAGAATCTCGGCTTAGAGAATTTAGGGATCACCCAACATTACCAATCCGTAAGCCGGGGTGTTTTAGATACGCGCGACCTTGTTTATTTCATCACATTAACAGGCCTGTTTATTTGTCTTACCTTGTTCGTATTGATCAGACAAAGGCAAAAAAGTCTTAACGACAAGATTTTATTAAGGACAATTGCGATTTTAATTCTGATAGGTGTTATATCCGGCTCAACATTTACCCGTTTTGATTTTACCAAAGAAAAACGTTTTACCATATCACAGGTAAGCCGTAATATAATGGACAGCCTTGGTGCGCCGGTGCGCATTGTTGTTTATTTGCAGGGCGATAATTTCCCCGCTGGAATTAAGAGGCTGCAGCGTGCGACACGCGACATGCTGAGCGACCTGCAGGCTTACACACACGGTAAACTGCAATTTATATTTGTTGACCCCGTTGCGGGCATTAAAAATTTGCCGGATGAAAAGCAAAAGCAAGTTTACGATTCGCTGGACGCCAAAGGGATCATAGGGCAAAACCATAGTGTACAAACTGACAACGGAGTTTCGCAAATGTTAATATTTCCGGAAGCACTTATTCAGTACGGCGATAGGCAAATGGCGGTTAATTTATTACAAACGCGTATCGGGCTTTCTGAAGAAGAAGTATTAAATAATTCCATTCAAAACCTCGAATACGCTTTCTCATCGGCGATAAAAAAAATAACCGCCGGGGGAAAACCTAAAATTGGTTTTACCGAGGGGCATCATGAACTTACCGACGTGCAATTGTATGATGCCATGAAGTCATTATCTGATGGCTATGATGTTGGCAGGATCAATTTGAAAGCCATTCCGTTGAATATTTTAATGAAAATTAATTTGCTGGTAATACCAAAACCAGACACCAAATTTTCAGAGCTGGAAAAATTTAAAATAGACCAATATATCATGCGGGGTGGCAGGGTAGTTTGGGCCATCGACCAGGTTAACGCCGAACTCGACAGCCTTCGGGGCCATGGCGGTGAAGAAATGTCGTTCCCTAAAGACCTGAACCTGGATGATCAACTGTTTGGTTATGGTGTTCGTATCAATTATGACCTGGTAGCAGATTTGAGGTGCGGGCAAATTCCGGTTAGTACCGGCAATTTAGGCGGGCAGGCGCAAATACAGCTGCTCCACTGGTTATATTATCCTATTTTTATTCCAACCTCTAAAAATCCGATCGTAAAAAACCTGGATGGCATACTCGGCCAGTTTGTAAGCACCATTGATACATTGGCCATTAAAAATGTTAAAGCAACCGTTTTGCTTGCTTCATCACCTAATAATAAAAAGTTAAACGCCCCGCATATCTTATCCTTACAAGCCCTCGAGCAGGAACCAAATCCAAAAGATTTTCAAAGTACACCAAAAACGGTGGCGGTACTGTTAGAAGGAAAATTTAAGTCCGATTTTTTAAACCGCCCCATTCCAGACAGTTTGCATGAGCAGGTATCCGTTATGCCTCAAAGCAAGCCCACAAAAATGATCGTGATAAGCGATGGGGATGTGTTTAAAAACCAGGTCGAATCTGATGGCTCGCCAGTTCCGCTTGGCTATGACCGCTATACACAGCAAACTTTCGGCAATAAAAACCTGTTATTGAATATTGCCGACTATATGACCGATGACTCAGGGTTGATCGCTTTAAGGACAAAAGAGATACAGATCCGCCTGCTTGACCGCGTACGCATCCGCAGCGAAAAGCTATACTGGCAATTGCTTAACAATATACTTCCTCTGGCTTTATTGTTAACATTTGCTATTTTTCAACATTATATCCGCAGGCGGAAGTATGCTCATTAAATTTTATACTTTTGATTGATTAATTCTAACTATATGAGATTTATTGTTTCTACATCAACATTACTCAGGCAATTGCAGGCCGTTAGCGGCGCATTGAGCAATAGCACGGTATTGCCTATACTGGAGAACTTTTTGTTCGAGATAAAAGATGGAAACCTGACCATTTCGGCAACCGACCTGCAAACCAGTATGACCACTTCTTTAACTGTTGAAGCTAAAGAAAACGGACGTATTGCTATACCGTCACGTATTTTGTTAGAGACATTGAAATCGCTGCCGGAGCAGCCTGTAAGTTTTTCTGTTGATGATAATACATTTGCTATTGAAATAAGCGCAGGCGATGGAAAATACAAGCTTAGCGGCGAGAACGGTGAAGACTTTCCTAAAATTCCGGTTGTTGAAAATGCATCTTCCGTAAATTTGCCCGCCTCGGTTTTAGCCGAAGCTATTAATAAAACTATTTTTGCGGTTAGTAATGATGAATTGCGCCCGGCCATGACAGGCGTTTACTGCCAGTTATCACCCCAGTATCTTACTTTCGTAGCTACTGATGCGCATAAATTGGTGCGTTACCGCCGTTTGGATGCGAAGGCTGCAAGCACAACTTCCTTTATATTGCCAAAAAAGGCATTGACCCTGCTGAAATCATCTTTGCCATCTGATGATGTGAATGTTTCGGTTGAATATAACAACACCAGTGCATTTTTTAAGTTTGGCAATATCAACCTGGTTTGCCGTTTGATTGACGAACGCTACCCGGATTACGAAGCAGTCATTCCGTTAAACAATCCCAATAAGTTAAGTATCGACCGGCAGGCCTTTTTAGGTTCGCTAAGCAGGGTTGCTATTTACGCAAATAAAACTACACACCAGGTAAGGCTGAAGATCAATGGCAGCGAATTGAATATCTCATCAGAGGATATTGACTTCGCAAACGAGGCCCATGAGCGTTTAAGCTGCCAGTACGAGGGCGAGGATATGGAAATTGGCTTTAACGCCCGTTTTTTAATAGAAATGCTAAAGAATTTAACCTGCGAAGAAGTTTCACTCGAAATGTCGACCCCTAACCGCGCCGGCTTATTATTACCCCAGGGCGGCGACGAAAATGAAGATGTTTTAATGCTGGTAATGCCGGTAATGCTGAATAGTTATGCATGATAGTGAATGGTGAGTAGTGAATGGTGAATTAGAAAATGATATTCGCAAATATAAACAGACTGCTACTGCAACTCTCTACTCACTATTCACAACTCATTACTCACCAAAGGGGTCCGGCGTAAAAACCGGACTTTTTTGTTCGGTCTTATAACAAAACTTATTATAAGCAGTTATTATAGCATTTACCATGAATACCAGGAATTCAATTTTAGCTTTACTTTTTGCTTTGACCGGGTTATATTCCTGTAAAAATAATGATGAAGTTTTTCCGGTTACCGGGGTCGCTTTTTTCAACGTTGTAAACGTTTCGACAGATACGCTCAATTTTTATTTGAATGGCACCCGTCAAAATAACACGTCCAGCTTATATCCGGGCGGGCAGTCGTTATATCTAACTGTACCTGATGGCCAGCAGAATTACCAGTTTAAAAAAGCGGGAGGCTTTAATGTTTTGTTTAGTGTGCCTCTGAATTTGAAAGATAGTACCAACACGTCGTTGTATATTTATGGAGAAACCACAGGCCAGGCATTTATTACAAATGATGTGCTGTTAAGGTATACCGCACATCCGGATACTACACAAATCAGGTTTGTTAATATATCACCAGATGCCGGGACATTAAACGTCACAGTTGGCGATACACTTAGTTTTATGTCTCAGGCGTTTAAATCATCGACAGCATTTGCGCTGATTGGCGGCGGCCAAAAAGAAGTGAAGGTTACACAGGCTGGGGTAGCTACACTGTTAAAAGATACAACTATAGCGTTTCAGCCAGGCTTTATTTATACGTTGTTTACGAAAGGCCTGTTAAACGGTAAAGGCAACGCTGCTTTTGGAGTAGGTGTTGCAATTAATGCAACTGCTACAAATTGAACTTATATGGCTGCTAAACATCAATACAAAATATTTAACTGGCTGTCTTTGTTTTTGGTCGGCATGTTGATTACACCATTTATTTCGTCGTGCGGAAAACAAAATGGCGCCAGCCCGAAAGGATTAAATATTCAATATAACGTCATAAACCTGAGCCCGGACATGGGCCCTGTTAATTTATTTATCAATTTTATACAGGTGAATGCAGCGGGTAACCCATTTGTTTTTGGCGTGGATGGGGGTTATTTTTATCTGCCATCTGTTGCCGTACCTTTCCAGTTCAGGCTGGCAAACACGGCAGCTACCCCCGTATTGGCATTAAACAGGACTGATGATTTGAAATCGGGCGCAAAATACACCTTATTTATTACGGGTTCATACAGTTCCCTCACCCCCATTTTTACTGTCGATACAGACTTCGCGCCAACAACCGGGCGGGGTAAATTGCGGTTTGTAAATGCTTCCCCATCGGCAATCGGCGGACTGGATGTTTATGCAAACGATACCCTGGCATTTAGCCAGGTTGCCTACAAAAGTCAAACAAAATATGTCGAGCTCCCGGTTGGTAATTATGATCTTAAAATAACTACCACCGGTTCAACAAATGTATTAAACGACCAGCCAAGCGTTCTCATCCAGGACGGCAGGTTATATACCTTATATACGTACGGCTATACCAGCCGCGCCGATTCTGCGGCATTTAATGCGGCGATTATTACTAACAGATAGTTTAGTTTGAGTTGTAAGGGTTGTAAAAGTTAGAAAGGTAATAAATTACCAGCCCTTACAACCGTTACAACTTATTACAACCTTTACAACTTACTTCAACTCATCACAACAAAATTCATATTTTTGCGCAAACTTAAAAGCATTGGAAATAGTTAAAAGCCTCATTGATTTTATATTACACATCGATAAGCACCTTGATGATATAATAAGCCAGTACCATGCGTCAACCTACCTTATACTGTTTGCCATAATTTTTGCTGAAACCGGTTTTGTAATTACCCCGTTTTTGCCGGGTGATTCGATGCTGTTCGCTGCCGGCGCTTTAATTGCAGCAGGCACTACCGGGTTAAGTATTTATTTATTGGCCCTCATATTGATCGTTGCTGCGTTTACTGGCAATACCGTAAATTACTTGCTGGGCGGCTACCTTGGCCCAAAGGTATTTAAGGAGGATAATAAAATATTGAAGCTATCATATTACAGGCAAACCCATGAATTTTTCGAAAAGCACGGAGCTTTGGCAGTAATATTCAGCCGTTTTATGCCAATCATCCGCACTATTGCACCTTTTGTTGCCGGGGTTAGCGGCATGCCATTTTTAAAATATAGCTTATACAATATTATAGGCGGCGTATCCTGGATCATCGTTTTTCTGTTCGCAGGCTACATGCTGGGCAACGTTCCATTCTTTAAAACGCATTTTGCTTTAATTGGGATAGTAATTATTTTGGTTTCGATCATTCCCGCGATTATTGCGGCGATAAGAAGCAGGCCGGCTACGAAGTCTTTGTAGTAGCACTGGCAGACTCTCTTCTTTCCTTCCGGCCACGATAACTATACCAGATCCAATAGGCAAATCCGATCGTACAGTAAAAAAAGCCTGAATACCCCACATATTCTAAGGGTAACAACCACGCTAAAAGCATAGCAATAGCCCCAATCGACGCACAGATAAGGTTTAAAAAAGTTATTGTTTCAGTTTCAAATAGTTCTTTCGCGTTAAGATTTAACTCCTTTCCTTGTCTCCTGGCATTGGCATACATAAGAAAAAACGAAAGATAAATTATCGTAAAACCTGCTCCATAGATCAGCATTAAAGTTGGTATTTGTATAGTCTGGATCATTTCGTGCAAACGGCCGTTAAGCCAATAGGTGTTATCAGAAAAGACTAAGCTTGCTAAAAACTTGAGCGGGTAAGCATAAACTAATACTACAAACAATAATATACCATTTAGGACCACGGTCCAGGTGTCATTTAGACCATACCGCCTGAAAAATAGGTTCTGATTATTCCATATCTGAAATAGTACGGCAAAACATACGGCAAAACTCAATGTTCCTTTCATCGTTTCAAAAAGCTCATCAAATGATTTCGGCACTTCAAGAGAAACAATGATGAGTGTCACCGCAAAAGCAAAAACGGCATCGCTAAAGGTTTCCAGGCGCGATGGCTCATGGCTACGCCATTGAATATTGCTTTTTCTTTGATAAGCGCCTGCTGCTTTTACTATCATATCATTTAGTTAAAATTAATACTTTTTCCCCGATCTAAACAAAGTCTCCTCCTGTTGCAGCTTCCTTTTTTCAGCATTGCCAGGCGGTTGTTTGATCAGTTCATCCAAATCAGGTTGGCCCGCATCAATCCAGGCCGAATACCAATAGCTGCCAACGGCCAATATGGCCGAACGCATCCGCCGTTCTACCATTCCACCCAGCAATTTTTGATAAGCCCTGGCGTACGCAACCGAATAATCTTTAACATATTTTTTCCCATGCATCACCAGCGCATATTTTTTACCAGCAGGAAATGACCTGTTTAATATTCGCTCAAAGCGTAAAACGGTATCAACGCTTTTAAACGAGCTGCGGGATATTTTAAAGGCTTCGGCTAAAGGGTCCTGAATATAACGCGCTTTGCCGGCATAATAATGATAATGATTGCTAAATAGTTCGGGAATGCGGCTTTCCCAAAGCATGTGTATACCTGTTTGATTGGTTAGCTGGCCATTGTAGTTTTGCGTTAGGTGCAGGGGTACATGGGCATCGGCAATATAGTGGCCCAAATTTGCGGAAGTGTTTAATATGGCCAGGGTGTCATGGTCTTTAAAAGCCTTAACTAAGCGGTAATAATTAAATTGAATTGTCCAGGGAAGCGTTCCATACTTATTAATGGTATCTGCCGAATACTTCAAAACCGCATCATCCCGGTTTTGCGGAATAACGTTAAACGGCTTCTTTCCATAATGATCGGCATTTAAAAAATGCCTCGGCGCTTCTGTCGAGTCAACGTAGCGGCGTTTATCCGCACTAATGGCGTGTGCTGTTATAAACTCAATATTAGCTTTGTAAAACCCTGCCATCGCTTTAGGTAAGGTAAAAACAGCCAGCCTGTTAATGCGGTAGTGTGCAAAAAAACCCCATGAAGAGCAGAGGAGGATCAATAATAGTCCCATTATCAAACTGCAAACTCGTTTCATTGTTAGTTGTAAGGGTTGTAGAGGTTGTAAAAGTTGTAGTTAGTTGTAACGGTTGTAGAAGTTGTAATGAGTTGTAAGAGTTAAAAGGATTGCGGTGCTGATCTGTCAACCTAGTCGCCCTTCTTTTTAAGAAAAGCAATATAACCGTTGAGCAATTCAAAACATTCGTTATATCGTTCCCTTAACTGTCGTAGCTGGATGGTATCGATAATCGTCTCATCACAAGCACAAATTAAGTGGTCTAAAACTTCGTTTAGGGACCCTCTTGCATTTCTACAAAACTTCAAATTATCCTGGTAATGAAACCTGCCATGACCCTCGGCTATATTAGCGGTAATTGACCGTGAAGAACGTTTCAATTGATCAACTAACCTGTATTTTTCGTCGTCCGGAAACCTTTTAAGTAATTCATTGATTTCGATCCTTAATTGCCTGCATTTTTTCCAGACTTCTAAATCCTCAAAGCCATCCATATTGATAATTTAAAAACTAATGATACCAGTCACAATATAAATAAAAGTTAAATCTTTTAAAACCGCCGAACAATTTTCAATAATAATACCCACCCACCTTCAACAACAATACTTCATACAAGCCTCACAACTTTTTACAACCTCGACAACCCATTACAACCCCTACAACTTTTGCAACCTCTACAACTTATTACAACCTTCATCAACTAAATAACAAAACCTATTTGATTTTATAAATAATCATCCTATATTTGCAGTCCTTAAAAAAATAAAAGAAAAGAATAACAAAGCTATAAAATGGCAAATCATAAATCATCATTAAAAAGGATCCGTTCAAACGCTGCGAAGCGCTTACGCAACCGGTACCAGGCAAAAACCACCAGGAACGCTATTAAAAAATTAAGGGGCACAACCAGCAAAGAAGATGCGGCGCCGCTATTAGTAAAAGTAATATCAATGCTTGACCGTTTAGCTAAAAAGAATGTTATTCATAAAAACAAAGCTTCAAATAACAAATCAAAGCTTACCAAATTTGTTAATACGTTAAAATAAAGAGTTTAAAATATTATCAAAGGCCCGTTTTCTGCGAAGGAAACGGGCCTTTTTTTATTTAATCTGAAAAGCAAAACAAAATGGAATGCTTTTTTCGTATAAAGGTTTGTATTAAGAAATGAAATACAGGCTAATACTATTGATAATTAAGAGATTTAAACATTGAGGCCATATTTAACCCTATCATTTTTATTCATTTCAATCACCGCATCAGCCCTGGTAAACAGGGGGCGCGTTGATAGTTTGAAAACTCTTGTCGAATCTTCTCTGAAAAATCAGACAGCTCCTGACACTTTAAATATCAACAGGCTAAACAAGCTCGCTGCTAATTATTTTGAATCCAATCCCGATAGTACCCTTTATTATGGCCATAAAAGCATTGAACTATCGCGTAAAATAAATTACCAGGCAGGCGTAGCCGATGGTTTAGTACAAACAGGGCACGCAAATTGGTTTAAAGGAAGATTTACCGAGGCTCAGCAGAATTTTGATGAAGCAATAATTATTTATAAATATTTAAACGATTATAAAGGGTTAAGCAATTGTTATACAGTTTATGGGCGGATGTACAATTTGCTGGCTAACTATAAATTAGCTTTAAGGTATTCAAACCTGGCGCTTGATATAAGCAAGCAGCTGAAAAATGAACTTGACATAGCTGTATGTATTAAAAATATTGGGGTTGTTTATTTCAGTGAAGGGCAATTGACAACCGCGCTCGATTATTATTATAAAGCCCTTTTTATCGACCTGAAGCTGCACAGTGACCACGCAGCTGCTGCCAACTATAACGACATTGCAATTATTTTGCAAAACATGGAATTGTATCCTAAGGCAATGGAGTACTATAAAACAGCGCTAAGGATGTTTCAAAATGCCAAGGACCTGAATGGGGTCGGCACTGTTTACGAAAATATCGGTGAATTACTGATTGCGCAAAAGAAATACGACGAAGCCATTGGCTATTTAACAAAATCTATCGGCATCGCTATAAAACAGGATGACAAAGACGGGATGAGTTCCGTTTATACCGACCTGGGATTGTGTTACGCAAACAAAAACCAGATTTACCTTGCGATAGATTACCTTAACAATTCGTTGGAAATTGGCCACAAATACAAAATTATTTATAATGAAGCCTATGCGCTGATTGGTTTCGCTACTGTATATAACAGGCAAAAGGATTATGCAAACGCTTATAAATATGCCAAAGAGGGCGAGGAACTTGCCAATAAACTGGGTAATTTGCAGGTACGGTCAAATGCCGCGTTGCAATTAAACAAGAGCCTGGCTGGTTTGGGTAAGTTCGACCAGGCATATAAAATGTTAAGGCAATACAACGACCTGAAGGATAGTTTGAATAATAATGAAAGTATCCAAAAACTCACTTCCTATAATCTTGAACTTAATTTTGCAACAAAACAGCACCAGCTTGCACAGCAGCAAAAAGAAAAAGATATTTTATATGTTCAAAAAATTGAACAGCAGCGCTTAATAAATGCGATATTTTTAAGTATTATATTGGGGATGCTCGCTATTACCGTGGTTTACTACCGGCAAAAACGTAAGCAGCAAAAGATAAATTTGATGCTCGAAGATAAAAATAAAGAAGTATTGCAGCAGAAATCTAATCTTGACGAGCAGGCACAAAAATTAAATGACCTGAATATTTTAAAAGACAGGCTCATATCAGTTTTAGCACATGACCTGCGGGCGCCCTTAAGCACTTTAAGGGGTTTGTTTAGCCTTTTGCAGGATAGTTCTATTTCGCATGAGCAAATGCTGGAAATGATCCCAGGTGTACTGAAGAAACTGGAATATACATCTGATTTCCTGGATACCCTGTTGTTTTGGATAAACAGCCAAATGGACAATTTTGAAAGTTCTGCAAAGAATTTTTACATTAAGGATATTGTGGCCTATGAAACAGAAAGCTACCGTGAACAAGCCTCATTAAAAGGCATAAGTTTAATAGATAATGTGCCTGACAATGTAATAGCTTCTGCCGATCCGAATTCTATCAGGATAGTTCTCCGCAATTTAATTACCAACGCTATAAAATTCTCAGGCGAGGATGACTGCATTGAAATCAGTGCATTTAAACTTGATGATCAAAACCATGTCATTAGGGTGAGAGATACTGGCACCGGCATGAGCGACGACCAGCTTAACAAGCTTTTTAAAAGCAAAGTTAACAGCAAAGCGGGCACTAATAATGAATCGGGAACAGGCATGGGCATGCTGTTTTGCAAGGACCTGGTTGAAAAATGCAGCGGCAAAATTTGGGTCACCAGCACTCCAGGGCTGGGTACGGAATTTTCTTTCACCGTACCGGTTGGGGTGCTAAGTGAAACGAGGCTTGAGATGGCTTGAGATTAGAAATTAGTCAGATGAATTCCTTGGGAGCGGTTTGAGATCAGGTATTAGTTTATTTTAATCCGGACCGGATTTTTTTCATCTAAAATTCAATACAACCGTTTTACCTGATATGCTTTCCAATAATGGTTTAAAAATTAATTGCGCATTTTGGCGTGCCAGGCCCAAAACATTCATTTGATTTGCATTATCCAATAACCGCTTTTCGGCAAGTTTATAAACATCTTCTACCATATCTTTTGCGCCGTCCTCGAACATAACGCCCCTTATATCATACACCTTCGATTTTTCATGGTCAAGTTTGGTGTAACAGATCTCGGGCCGCGGTAAATAAACAACAACTGAATCCTTTGTTTGGGTAATATCCGATTTTTTAACTTTCGTAAGGTCAATGCAGGCCGTAACCTCGCCAACAGCTAAAAATAAAACACGGCTATCGGGTAAAATAAGATGTACTTCGCGCTGATCAATTATATCCTTCATTTCATATTTAACCAGTTCTAGTTTACCCATGCTGCTTATTTTCTGCACCATGCCGCTATCGGTAATTTCAATGCGCGAAACGGTAAACTGATGTTTGATATAAAGGAACAGAAATATCAAAAACCCGGTTATCACCAGCGAACTCACCAGTATAAATAGTATACGATTACCAAAACGGTTTGCCATTTGCGCCGGGTATATACATACTACAAATAAAAAGAGCAGATGTTATTCTGCTCTCTTAATAAATGTTGATATCGCGCTTTTATAAGTCGGGTGTCAGTTCAACTGGCTTTCTAACCCCGTGGCTAAAAGCTAAGCTTTAAGCATACGTTACATTCAAAGTAATGGGCACGCTCAAAGCTCTTGAAACAATGCAATTGGCCCTGGCGCCTTCGGCAATCTCTTTAAATTTTTCTTCGCTTACGCCTTCAATCGCCGACCCTTTTAACTCCAGGTGGATGCCCTTAATGGTCGGGGGAGCCATGTCAAGCTCTACCGTGGCGTCAGTGTCAAGATCGTTTGGCGTAAAGCCTGCCTGGGTTAAAGCGGCGCCAACGGCCATTGTGAAGCAGCCGGCGTGGGCCGCGCCTATCAATTCTTCGGGATTAGTGCCAACGCCATCCGCAAAACGGGCTAAAAATGAATACTGGGTGTTGTTAAGCGTGGTGCTTTGGGTGGTCAGTTCTCCGGCCCCTTCTTTTAGGGTGCCCTTCCAATGGGCGTGTGCTGTACGTTTCATAGTTTTTGTTTTTTGGTAAAGATATATTTTGAGTGTTAATTTAATATATTATTATGCGGCCGGCGCATTTTATGACTTTAGACTTACGACTTAAACTCAGGCACCGCAAAATTTTTGTTAATGCTTGCAATAAATCCCAATAACTCATCACGGCCCGCTTGTGTTTCGGCCGATGTAATAAAATATTCCGGAACCTCATCAAAAGTTGTCAGCAAGGCCTTTTTAAACAGCGCGATGTTTTGGCCCGTTTTGACAGCTGACTGCTTATCGGCTTTGGTGAAAACCAATACAAACGACAGGCCTTTCTCGCCAAGCCAGTTACAAAACTCAAGATCTATCTTTTGCGGCTCAAGGCGGCTGTCGATAAGTACCAGCACACACTGCAGGCTTTCGCGTTTATCAAGATAGGTATGTATAAACTTGCTCCAGTCGGCTTTTTTACTTTTTGATGCCCTTGCGTAACCGTAGCCGGGCAGATCGACAATATACCAGCTGTCATTAATTAAAAAATGGTTGATCAGCTGCGTTTTACCGGGCGTTTGCGATGTTTTGGCCAGCCCTTTTTTGCTGGTAAGCATGTTGATCAGCGATGACTTGCCCACATTTGAGCGGCCAATAAAAGCATACTCAGCCTTTACCGGCGGCGGTAGTTTTGAAATTTGGGTATTGCTGCAAATAAACTCAGCTGATTTTATGATCATGCTGCAAAGGTAGGGTTTTTGGGTTAGTGATTAGAAGTTAGAGATTAGAGATTGGTTTTTTCAGTCCGGAAGTCGTAAAGTCCCGCTGGGCCCTCTCCGAGAATCCCTTCGGTGACGAAATCGATAAAACTTGGGAATGATATCAGCCATGACTTTTTAGTCCTGCCACGACGTTAACTTTTTGACTTTAGTTCTTAACTTGCGCTTTTGAAGAAACATTGGGCAGTGGCTCCGGCGGGACATTTAAAACATCCCACCTCCAGTGGTACTTGTTCGTTGAAAATAGGCGAAATATAAACATCATAAAAATAAAAAGACTATTGAAAATCCTTCTGCTCGTTGTAATGACTGTCGCTTATTCGTGCACATCCAATAAGAATGGAAAAGAATTAGCCGGTAAAAACAGTTTGGTCGGGACCTGGAAATTAATTGCGTATTCTGACTTTGATACGCTTACCAGGAAATGGAAAAATCCGTATGGCGATCATCCAAAAGGCTACTTCACTTATACTAATAGCGGCATCGTTAACATAAATGGCTCAGCAGAAAAACCATTAAAAGTTTCGCTCGATTCCGAATATACCAAACCGCTATCATTAGGAGCAGTATTAGATAATGCTTTTGGCTATTTCGGAACTTATACAATTGATACTATTCATTCAGTTGTGACACACCATGTGAAGGGTGGCTCAGTTATAGACTATATCGGGACCGACCAACATCGCCAATTTATTATTAAAGGCGACACTTTGCTAATAGGTGACCCAACTTTTGAAGTTGGAAAAAGAGTTTTAATACGAGAGGATTAGAAGCCCTGCCTGCAACTTGCGGTTTGGCAATATGGCGAGGCGGCGGAAAAAGACTTTCGCGTAAAGGCAACTTGGGAAACACTAACCTCTAATCACTGATCTCCAACCTCTCCGAGGGAGTTCTTCGGACTAATTCACTAATTTTACACTCCCCCTACAAAATAAACTCACCTTTTTTGTAAATTTGATGTTTAAACATGTAATTTAATGAGCGACTATAAAATACCCACCCAAACACGAATAGGCCATGTGCATTTAAAGGTCAGCGACCTGCAAAAGTCGCTTGATTTTTATTGCGGGCTGCTGGGCTTTAATAAAATGATGCTATACGGCAGCCAGGCTGCATTTATATCCGCAGGGGGCTATCATCATCATATTGGTTTAAATACCTGGCAAAGTAAAGGCGCGCCGCCTGCACCGGAATATGCGCCGGGTTTATACCACACCGCAATTTTATACCCTGAGCGCAAGGATCTCGCATCGATATTACAGCGGCTTATCGATGCTAAATACCCCATCACCGGTGCATCAGATCATGGCGTTTCGGAAGCTATTTATTTGGACGATCCGGATAAAAATGGCGTTGAACTATACTGGGACAGGCCACGTGAACTTTGGCCACTTGATGAAGATGGCGAACTGACTATGTTTACCCAAAGGCTGGATATGGAAGGGTTGCTTGCTGAATTGTCTGAACCGTTGATTTAATTGATTTTTATGATTTCGCAGATGCTTTTGAACGGAATCAAATAAAAAAATCAGGTAAATCTGTCAAATCAGCTGAATCAACGGTTCAGACTGAATTGTTGATTTTTATGATTTCGCCGAAGCTTTTGAACGGAAGTAGATAAAAAAATCAGGTAAATCTGTCAAATCAGCTGAATCAACGGTTCAGACAAATGGAGAACAATTATTAAAAATCGTAGTTAATATAGCTATAAAACACCCCACAAATGAAAGCAGCAGTTTTGCACCAATTAGGTGAAGCCCCCAAATACGAAGATTTCCAGGAACCTGTTCCACAAAACGAACAACAGCTTTTGATGACCATTAAAGCGGCTTCGGTTAAAAATATAGACAAGGGCCGTGCAAGCGGCGGCCACTATGCAGCGTATAAAAACCTTCCTGAAGTGGTCGGCATTGATGGGGTAGGGGTGTTGGCAGATGGCAGGCGCGTTTACTCCACCGGGATCACCGGCATGATCGCTGAAAAAGCTTTGATAAATAAAAATAGCTACACGGTAATTCCCACTGCAGTTGATGATGCAACCGCAGCGGCCTTACCAAATGCCGTTATGGGGGCCGCTTTGGCACTTAAATACCGTGCAGAAATAAAAGCCGGGGACACGGTTTTGATAAATGGTGCAACCGGTGTAACCGGGCAGGTTGCTGTACAAATCGCAAAATATTACGGCGCAAAGAAGATAATTGCAACTGGCAGAAACCCTGAATCTTTAAACCTGTTATTGGAATTAGGTGCAGATGAGACCATTTCGTTAAAGGATGATGATGAAAAAATAATTCAGCGATTAAAAGAGATACACCATGCCACCCCGATCAACAGTGTTATCGATTATACCTGGGGCCATCCTGCGGAAGTCATATTAAATGCACTTAAAGGCGGTGGATTGCATCACGTATCCTCAAAAGTGCGTTTTGTAACAGTTGGCAGCATGGCCGGCGAAAATATTCAACTCACATCAGGCCTGTTGCGGAGTTCGGACATTGAAATTTCAGGCTCCGGATTTGGGAGCATCCCGCCGGAAATAATGCAAAAGCTGCCCCACGAAGTAGTGCCCGAAATGCTGCAGCTTGCCGCCGAAGGAAAACTTAAAATTGAAACCGTTACCGCATCATTAAAAGATATCGAAACAGCATGGAAAAGTCACGTGCCGGCCGGTAAAAGATTGGTTATTGTGCTATAAATAATAAATGGGGTATTGTTTCCGCCTCAATTTTCATGATTTTAGCTTCGGCACGATTTTAAAATCCAGCCGGACCGTATTGCATTTAAATATAATTTACTTTAAAGGAATTAATGACTTTATTTGGTGTCAAATTCCAGGTAATGAAACCTTCGATCCTCACGCTTCTCGGCATATTGATAACAGGCAGCTATACCTATGCACAAAATAGCAAATCTATATATAGTTCCAAAGCCTATAGTATTTATCCCGATCGGGTGGTGCAGGGAAAATATACAGCGCGGGCGGTATCTGCGACTGAATTAACATCCAATTACAGCAGCCCGGCCAATCTTTACAAAAGCCAGGTTATTGAATTTAAATTCAGTATCAATGGTAAGGATAATGAAATGCAGGCTGGTATCAATCATCATTATACCTGCATAAACCAGTTAAACGAAACGCCTCTAATCAAATTCGGGGAGCCTTTTGCTGATCAGAAAGGGCTGCCAAAAGGCACCTACCTTAAACCATCAACGCAGTTTAAAATACGGCTGGATATGCGGCCGGTTCTCCAGGCATTTAAAGATAAGGGCTATTATACCTGCTTTAACGGGGATAAAATATACAAAAACGATTTCAAAGGGGTGTTTGTTGCCGGTAACGCCGCGCCCATGATATGGGACTTTAATAACCTGGTTAATCATCCTGAGTTGGAGCTTAAGGACCCCGATGGTGACGGCATATATGAAACCACGCTGGTATTGAACAAGCCACAGGACGAAAACAAGATAGCCTCTTCATGGAAACTAAGCCGTGATGTGAGCGCCTTTCCGCAATATCACTCTTCCTATAAAATAACGGATGCGGTGTACAACCTTGCATTGCAGGAAATGCAGAACGCCGTAGAGCCCGACAGCACTTTTCGTACGGGCAAGGAATGGGGCGGCGTATGGACAAGGGATATCAGCTATAGTATAATCCTGTCAATGGCGGTGCTGCAACCCAAAGTAGCCATTTATAGCCTGATGCGAAAAGTACAGGATGGCCGTATTATACAGGATACAGGTACCGGCGGCGCTTACCCGGTATCGTCAGACCGGATGATATGGGCGGTAGCTGCCTATGAAGTTTATAAAGTAACAGGCGACGAAGATTGGCTGAAAAAAGCTTATGTGATCATCAAAAACTCTGCAAACGACGATGCTTTAAATGTTTATGATAAAGAAAATGGCCTTGTAAAAGGTGAATCATCTTTTCTAGACTGGCGCGAGGAAACTTACCCGAAATGGATGCAGCCGGCAGACATTTACGAATCGGAATGCCTTGGGACAAACGTGGTACACTATGAGGTGAACCGCGTATTAACTGATATGGCGCGTTTACTTAAGGACCCGGCGGCGTCAGTTTATTTACAACGCGCCGAAACGATTAAGAAAGCAATTAACCATAACTTGTGGCTGCCCGGGAAAGGCTATTATGGGCAGTATCTATATGGACGTAATTTTAAAAGCGTGTCGCCCAGGTCGGAAGCTTTGGGCGAGGCGCTTGCCGTGTTATTTAATGTGGCGGAAGGCGACAGGCGGCAAAAAGTTATTGGCAATACCCCGGTGAATGCTTTTGGTATTCCGTGCATTTACCCGCAAATACCTGGCATACTGCCTTATCACAACAAAGCAGTTTGGCCCTTTGTGGAGAGTTATTGGGCAATGGCCTCGGCCAAAGCTGGTGACGAAACATCGGTATTAAGAGCGATAAGTGCAGTTTACCGCCCAGCCGCAATGTTTTTAACCAACAAGGAAAACTTTGTAGTTAGTGACGGCGACTATGCAGGTACGCAGATCAATTCGAGCAATATGCTTTGGAGCCTTTCGGGAAATATTGCATTGGTTTATAAAGTGTTGTTTGGCATGCATTATACCGAAAGCAGTATGGAGTTTAAACCATTTGTGCCAAAAGCACTTGCAGGTGAACGGTCACTTAACAATTATAAATATCGCCACGCTACTTTTGACATTAGCATGCAAGGCTTTGGGAACCAGATTAAAAGCATGTGGCTCGATGGAAAGCGCCAAACAAATTTCGCTATATCATCTGCCCTGCAAGGCAAGCATACAGTTAAAATCATATTGGCAAATAACATATTAACCGGCAAAAGTAATTTACAGCCTGATTATACCGCCCCCGAAACCCCGGTTGTTACGTATGCGCACGGCAAACTCGCCTGGCCTGCAATACCCGGTGCCCTTAGCTATACGGCGACCAGCAACGGGAAAAGCATAAGCACAGCTAAGTCGCATACCTGTAAAGTAGCATCAAACCAATATGCCGAATACCAGGTTGCAGCTGTGGATGCAAAAGGGGTAAGTTCATTTAACAGTGAGCCTTTGGCGGTAATACCTGCTGGTGTGGAAAACATCATCGAAGTTGAAACCGTTGCCGAACGTTCAGATCTGCCGTACCAGGGATTTTTGGGAAAGGGATTTGTTGAGATAAGCAAGACGAAAAATACCACGATAAACTTCCTGGTTACAGTAAAGGAGGACGGCATTTATGCCGTTGATTTCAGGTATGCCAATGGAAACGGACCAATAAATACCGAAAACAAGTGCGCCATCCGGACTTTGGATGTGGATAATCATTTTGCGGGGACTGTGGTATTTCCGCAAAGGGGAAAGGGCGAATGGTCAAACTGGGGCTTCACTAATCCTGTTAAGATGAAACTTTTAAAAGGCACACATACGATAAGCCTGCAGTTTAAGGATGCCAACGAAAATATGAACCCTGAGATAAACCAGGCGATGGTTGACTACCTGCGGATGATAAAAATTGGGGATTGAAATTGGTGAATTAAAATGCGATCGGGCGTTCAGCTTAGTCACCCAATGCCCTTATCTTAATTTCTTTAAAATAAACCTTATCCCCATGGTCCTGCAAAACGATGTGCCCGGTTTTTGCAAGGCCGTAAGCGGGGTAATCTTTCCATTTGCCGGCGGCTTTTTTCTTATTCCAGTCGTCGCTCCAGGCTTCAAACTCCAGTATCTTTTTGCCATTCAGCCAATGCTCCACATGGCCGCGGTTAAAAATAATTTTACTGGTGTTCCATTCGCCAACAGGGTTTACTTTCTTTTGTTCGTTTGTTAAATGCATAGCATAATCCGCGCCGGTTTTTTGCCAATACTCCAGCTTCTCGGGGTATCCATTATCATCAATGAGCTGGTATTCGGGGCCTGTTTCGTAGGTTGTTTGGTATTTCTGTCCTTCAACAACATGGTATAACACCCCGCTGTTGCTGCCTTTGTCTATTTTCCAGCTCCATGATAATTCAAAGTTGGCATATTCCTTATCCGTAACTATATCATCCTTAGTATCTGCCGACGCGCCCAAACACGCCAATGTGCCATCAATTACGGTCCAGCTTTTTATCGCACCCTTTTTGTTAAATGCATGCCAGCCGCTTAGGCTTTTACCATCAAACAGGCTATGCCAGCCACCTTTTTTGGTGGTTACCATTTTATTGTGGGGAGGCCCCGGTTTGCCGAAACTTTGCATACCCAAAAATCCCACAAATAAAATGATGCTTATTTTTCTTAATGGACTATTCATTCACATTTATTTAAAACAATTACCATTCTGTTATTACCTTTCGTCCTTCACCTTTAACCTTTCACCCTCATCCCTTCTTCTCCATCTTCTCCGGGTTCCAGTGCATAGGCGCATTCTGAAAATAGCTGTCGTTGCATAATAATGCCGGGGCTGCAGCACGGTAGCCAAACACAGCGTCTTCGGTAACCTTTCCATTATTTCGTATGGCAGTAAAAAAGTTGTTCATATGGTCGTATGGACCGCCCAGGTATCCTTTTTCAGCCTCGAAAGTAATTTCTTCGGGCGGCAGCATTTTCTTCCTGCCGGGGTTAGTGTCACCTGCTTGTTTCAGTTTTTCGAGATAAAAGGGATCTTCCGATTCAACTGTGCTATTCCTTTTCAGCACCACTTTATCCCAGGTAATATCCATTGCCCCTTCACTTCCTACAAGCCTTAAATAAGTAGTCCCGCTGGTGCCGTCAACAAAATTGCACCTTAATGAGAGGTTGAAAGCGGGGTGGGCGTCATTCTGACCGTAGTCAAATGTGCCCAACAAAACATCGGGTACTTCGCGGCCATCATGCCAGAACCTTAAACCGCCGGCTGCATAAATTTTTTCGGGGCCGTATGAGCCGGTTATAAAATGTAAGCTCGAAAAAAGATGCACGAAAAGATCGCCGCACATACCAGTGCCGTAATCAGTATAATTCCGCCACCTGAAAAATCGTTTTTCATCAAACGGGCGCTTGTGTGTATTGCTCACATAGGTTTCCCAATCAACCGTTTGCGTTGAGGCGTCGGCGGGAATAGGGTATTGCCAAACCTCCACAGGCCCGCGCCGCGCCCAAAACCCTTCGGCATAATTTAGCTGGCCTATTGCACCGCTTTTTAATAATTCTTTGGCCTTTTCGTTCCCTAATGACGACACGCCCTGGCTGCCCACCTGGAAAATTTTACCGGTTTCCTGCTGGGCCTTTATCACTGCGGGCCCTTCAGTGATACCGTGTACCATCGGCTTTTCACAATAGACGTGTTTGCCGGCGTGCATGGCATCAATAGAGATTTGCTGGTGCCAAAAATCGGGCGTCCCGATAATTACAGCGTCAACATCCTTGCGGTTCAGTATCTCTTTATAAACTTTAGTGGTAAATATGTCGGCGCCCCAGCGGGTTTTAGCATCAGCAAGGCGGCCGTCATACAGGTCGCATACCGCAACTAATTTTACGCCCGGAACCGTCAGCGCAACTCTTGTATCTTCACTTCCCTGGCCACCCGCGCCGATCAATGCCAGGTTTACCTTGTCGTTAGGACCGAAGGCGTCCGTCCGTTTCAGGTAAGTAAACAGGCCCGAATGTTTATCGCGGGCAAATACGTTAGTTCCAACGGCAACGGCGGCAGTAGCAGCGCCAAATTTTTTCAGGAAGTTCCGGCGTGATGCTTCAGGGTTTTCTTTCATGGTTAAATTTCGGATTTCGGATGTTCGATTTCGGATTTGGTTTTTTTTAGTTTTTAAATATAGGTATCATATAACGAATATTTGAAAGATTTTTTTGCAGAATAATGACTGCTTATTGACGTATAATAAGGTTATTCCAAAAAAAATAAATCCAAAATCAATCTTTTGTATTTCCGACATAGATAAATCCGAAATCGGACATCCGAAATCGAACATCAGCGATCGAACATCCGAAATCCAAAATCAATTATCACTATCTTTGCCGGCATCAAAAAATGAGTAAAACCATAACACCTTACAGCGCGGATCAGGGCACCAAAAAACAACAGGTGGCCGATATGTTTAATAATATCTCGAAAACATACGATTTTCTAAATCATTTTTTATCGCTGGGGATTGATGTCATCTGGCGTAAAAAAGCCATTAATGAATTGAAAAAGGATCAGCCCAAACTGATATTGGATGTCGCCACCGGCACCGGCGATTTTGCTTTCGAGGCATTATCGATCCTTAATCCCCAAAAAATTATCGGGGTTGATATTTCGCAGGGCATGCTTGATATCGCGCAGCAAAAGATCACAAAACGTGGTTTGGGCGATAAATTTGAAGTAAAACTGGGCGATTCGGAGAAACTGCCCTTTGAAGCAAATGCCTTTGATGCAGTAACTGTTGCCTATGGCGTCCGCAATTTTGAAAACCTTGAACTGGGCCTCGCAGATATACAGCGGGTTTTAAAAACAGGGGGAAAAGCGGTAGTGCTTGAGTTTTCAAAACCAAAGGTTTTTCCGGTTAAACAACTATATAAATTCTATTTTAATTATATTACTCCCGGCATCGGTAAACTGTTTTCGAAAGATGCGAGGGCATATACTTATTTGCCAGAGTCGGTCGCAGCTTTTCCCGACGGGGAAACTTTTGTAGCACTGATGGATAAAGTAGGCTTTAAAAATACCAAATGCAGGCCTTTAGCGTTTGGTATCTGTTCAATATATACGGGTGTTAAATGAGTAAAAACTGGTACTTTACCCTTATTTTGTTATTGTTAGGCAGCAATTTACTGCTGGCGCAGTCGTCGCCACCTGCATGGGGTGGCGGAGCCGATCAGACTGACCTGAGCTTTGGTTTCTCGTTCTCATATGTTAACAGTTATTTTAAAATAGTAAAAAAGCCCGACTGGCGCAACCCATATTTTGACCCGGGCGTTAATAAATACATAACAGATTCGGTGAACAGTATTACTTCGGCGTCGTTGCCAGGATTCGCAATTGGGTTTGTTACCCGGTACCGCATAGATGACCACATCGAAGTACGGGGAACGCCGGCGCTGGTTTTTGCCGACCGGGGCCTTACCTATACGTACGCAACGCCCTCACAAGATGTAACAAAACAAATCCAAACAACTACAGTAGATCTACCACTGTCAATAAAGATAAAATCCGACCGTATTTATAATTTCAGGGCTTATATAATGGGCGGCGTAAAATATTCACTTGCCGTAGGTAAAGGCAATGTAGCAGCCTCCGACCTTAATCCGCTGGACCAGTTACCCAAAAACGTCCAGGGCTTCGGATCATATGACGTTGGTATGGGCTGCGACATCTATTTCGAATTTTTTAAGCTTTCGCCCGAAATAAGATTATCTAATTCATTGGGCAATGTATTGCTACCCGGTGCGAACCCCTATTCTACCCCGCTCAGCAATTTATCATTACATACCATAACGTTTAGTTTGATTTTCGAATAGTTGCATAAAAAGATGTGTAAGTGTGCAGCTGAAAGCTAAAGTGAATTGAAATTTATGTAGGAATTGTGTAAATTATATAATTTGTACATCCATACATCATCATATTTACACATCCGCAGACTTACATGACAACTTATTCAAAGTAAAAAACATAATTTCGCCGCGATAGTTACCTATACATGAGTAAAATTGCATTGATAACAGGCGCTACCTCGGGGATAGGTGAAGCTTGTGCCCATTTATTTGCCCGTGAGCACTATAACCTGATACTTACCGGCAGGCGGACAGACCGGCTGGAAAAGCTGGCAAAAAAATTAAATACAAAATATAATACAGAAATTGCCGTATCGTCATTTGACGTAAGGGAACGTGAAGAGGTTATCAGTAACCTGGAAGACTTACCGGCAAAATGGAAAAAGGTTAATGTATTGATCAATAACGCCGGCTTAAGCCAGGGGCTCGACCCCATACAAAATGGCAACTACGACGATTGGGATACCATGATAGACACCAATATTAAGGGCTTGCTTTATGTAAGTAAAGTGGTTTCAAACTGGATGGTAACTAACAAATTTGGCCATATCGTAAATTTAGGCTCAATTGCCGGTAAAGAAGTTTACCCGAATGGGAACGTATATTGTGCTACGAAAGCCGCTGTTGATGCTTTGAATAAGGCAATGCGGATAGACCTGCTGCCTCACGGGATAAAGGTTACCGGTGTGCATCCAGGGGCTGTGGATACCGAATTTTCGGAAGTACGCTTCAAAGGCGATAAGGAAAGGGCAAAAAAGGTGTATGATGGATTTGAACCTTTAGTCGCGGCGGATATCGCCGAAACTATATGGTTTGCAGTTTCGCGCCCGGCGCACGTTAATATTAACGAACTGGTTGTTATGCCAACAGCACAAGCCTCAGCGGCAATTATTGCCAGGAAGTAGCCCGCTGATTTTTCTGATTTTAGGATTTCGTTGATCTTAAATAAATTAGAAATCGAAAATAAATCCGAAATCGCACATCCGAAATCCGATATAATTGTATAAATCAATAATTCAAAACCAAAAACATGTCACTAATTACACAGGTAGACCAGGACATAAAACAGGCCATGCTGGCTAAACAGCCGGACCGCTTGAGAGGGCTTCGCGCCATAAAATCGGCATTGCTTTTAGCCAGGACAGAAAAAGGCGCGGCAGAAGAACTGACCCCGGAAGCTGAAATCAAAGTATTGCAGAAATTGATAAAGCAGCGCAAAGAATCAGCTGAAATATACAAAACGCAAAACAGGGACGATCTGTACCAGATAGAAATAGATGAAATGAAGGTAATAGAACCGTATTTGCCGCAGCAAATGAGCCGTTTTGAAATAGAGGGATATCTGCAGGAACTGATAACCAGGTTGGGCGTAACATCCGTAAGCGATATGGGAAAAGTAATGGGTATTGCCAGTAAAGAATTGGCCGGCCAGGCAGATGGCCGAACAATATCCGAGGTGGTGAAGCAGTTGTTAGGGTGAGTGGTGAGTGTTGAATGGTGAGCGGTAAGTGTGTTTAATAGATGTATGGCTACAATCTTCTGACTATTTACTACTCACCTCTCACTACTCACCACAAAAAAATAAATGTTGTAACTCGATTGCAATAAACTATTTTTATGGCGGAATATTCAAATTTATATTGAATGAAATTTCAAGGCGAATTAAAAAAATTAAATTTTACAAACTTATATGGATTTCGTGCTTAAAGAGGAACACGGTTTTAGTTACATCGATGAGGGCGAAGGTGAGGTATTGTTGTTATTACATGGCTTAATGGGTGAATTAAGCAACTGGGATAAAGTGATTGAAGATTTTAGGTCGGATTATCGGGTAATTATACCAATATTGCCCATTTATGATCTTCCCCTGTTAACTACGGGTGTAAAAACTTTGGCTAAATATGTACATAAATTTGTTAAGTATAAACAATTAACGGATATTACAATATTGGGTAATTCATTGGGGGGTCATGTAGCATTAATATATGTGCTGGCGCATCCCACATTTGTTAGGTCAATGGTGTTAACAGGTAGTTCAGGCTTGTACGAAAACGCGTTTGGCGGCACATTTCCAAGGCGTGGAAGTTATGATTTTGTAAAAGAAAAAGTTGAATACACCTTTTACGCGCCTGAAACGGCAACAAAAGAACTTGTGGACGAAGTTTACAGGACTGTTAACGACCGGCATAGTGTGATCAGGATATTGGCAATGGCTAAATCAGCCATTCGGCACAATATGAAAAAGGACCTGCACAAAATAACGATCCCCGTAGGATTGATTTGGGGTAAGGACGATAAAATTACCCCGCCGGAGGTAGCGGTAGAATTTAGTGAAGAGCTGCCTGATGCCGAACTGCACTGGATTGATCATTGCGGACATGCACCGATGATGGAGCAGCCGGTAGAATTTAACAGGATATTAAAAGCGTTTTTAAAGAGGATAGGAATATAATATGCTTGCAATTGAATTGATAAGTAATGCGGTCCCGCCGGTAAATACTTCGGATAGTATCCAGAAAGTAGTCGACCGTATGATCGAATTTCGCGTCAGGCACCTGCCGATTGTAAATGAAGAACAGTTTTTAGGCCTGCTTGCCGAGGACGATTTTGTAGGGGAAACTGATTACCAAACCCCGATTGGCGCCCTAGCGCTTTCATTAGTAAATCCTTATGTGCTGGAAGATCAGCATATTTATGATGTTATACGGATGTTTTATGAGCGCCAGTTAACGGTTGTCCCGGTGTTGGATGTTAAAAAAAATTATTTGGGGCTGATCTCTATCAATGCCCTTACCGAATACTTTGCCCGCATAACCTCGGTTGAGCAGCCCGGCGGTATAATAGTGCTGGAGATCAATAATAAAAATAATTCGCTTGCGCACATGGCGCAGATAGTGGAGTCGGATAATGCGCAGATATTGAGCTCTTATGTGCAATCTTTCCCCGATTCAACCCGCATGGAAGTAACGCTCAAGGTAAATAAACAGGATATTTCAGCGATCATATCCACATTTTTACGCTATGAGTATACCATAAAAGCTACTTTTAACCATAGTGATGACAACGACAATTCAAGGGACCGCTATGATTCATTGATGAATTATCTTAATCTTTAAAAAGTTCATTTGTTCACTGGTTCATTAGTTCATTGGTATCATCCAAATCATAATGGAACTTCAATTTCCTGATTATTTCGTTAAGTCAGTCATCTAATAACCTATTGCACTAATGAACTAATGAACCAATGAACTAATGAACCAAATGAAGATAGCAATTTACGGCAGGCAGTTCAATGACCCGGTAGTACTTCCTTATATTCAGCAGGTATTTGACAATCTTATAAATCATGGGGTGGAAATATATGTTCATCGCCAGTTACATGATTTTTTGGATACCAATATAAAAACAAACCAATACAAAGTTCTTGAAGCGAATGATAAAATAGAAGGGCTGATTGATCTTTTTATAACTTTAGGCGGCGATGGCACTTTGCTTGATATGGTAACGTTGATCCGCGATTCGGGTATACCCGTTATAGGGATTAATTTTGGCAGGCTGGGGTTCCTGGCCAGTATTAATAAAAATGATATTGCAGCTGCTATTAGTGCGGTAGTAAATCAGCAATTTACATTGGATAGCCGCGAATTGCTTAGTATTAACTCAGAACTGGAGATATTTGGCAAAAATAATTTTGCACTTAACGATATTACAATCCACAAGCGCGATGATTCTGCAATGATCACGACCCACGTTTTCCTCGAGGAGGAGTTTTTAAATTCATATTGGGGCGATGGTATAATCATTTCAACATCCACAGGCTCCACTGCATATTCGTTAAGCTGCGGGGGGCCAATAATTTTTCCGCAATCAAACAGTTTGGTGGTAACGCCGGTTGCCCCGCATAATTTAAATGTAAGGCCTGTTATATTGCCGGATAGCTGTACCCTATCATTTGACGTTGAATGCCGCAGCGCAAACTATCTTGTTTCATGCGATTCACGAACTGCTGTGATTGATAAAACCATGCGTTTTAAGGTTACCAAAGCAGGATTTAAGTTAAATCTTATCCGTTTAAATAATGAAAGTTATTTATCAACGTTAAGAAACAAACTTTTGTGGGGCCTTGACGCCCGTAATTATTAAATTTGACGGATGCCTAAATTTATATTACTTATACTTTTAGTTTTTATCTCATGTGGTTTAAGGGCGCAGGCCTGGGAAATTGGGGCCGGTGTTGGCGGCTCAGGCTATATGGGCGATCTTAACCCCAATAACCCCGTTAAGATCAGCGGCCCTTCCTTCAGCGGATTTGTAGCATATAACTTTAATGGATATTTGTCTGCTAAAATAAAAGGATCGTTTGGTATTATAAGCGCAGCCGACAGCAATTCAAGCAGCGCGCAATTCCGGGCGCGTAACTTAAGTTTCAAAACTACTTTGGTAGAGGCAAGCGCAATTGGTGAATTTAATTTTTTTAATTATATCCCCGAAATAGGCAAAAACGTATTTACTCCTTATATTTATTTAGGCTTTGCGGCACTTAAATTTAAGCCCACAACTGTTTACAATGGTGTTGAATACAGCCTAAGGTCGGAGGAAACCGAAGGGCAGAAAAAGAGTTATACCAATTTATCATTTTCTTTTCCATACGGAGTAGGTATTAAGTACAATATTTTTGGTCAATTTACCATGGCGGTTGACATGGGCTACCGCAACCCTAATACGGATTACCTGGACGATGTCAGCGGAGTTTACCCGGTTAAAAACACCTTACAGAGTCCCCTGGCAGTTGCGCTATCAGACCGGTCGGGTGAAAAAACAGGGGTCTATATAGGCTCGCCAGGCACACAGAGAGGTGATGGTAACTCCCGCGACACGTACTTCTTTACACAGATCACCCTTTCTTATACTTTTCTTTCCCAAAAGTGTTATTTCCAATAACTTTTTTGCCGTTGCCGACGAGTTGTATTTCAGGCTCTATGACGTTTTGTGTGGATAATTACTTTTCTAAAGAGTCCAGGCATAGTGAAACGCCGGGCATTTTTTACCTCGATGATAACAGATACATTAAGGGGCATTTTGGCTAAAGCCCCTACTCCCTTGTATGGGCACCGCCCGCTAAAGCGGACGGCAATGAACTTATAGATTGCTTATTATTTCATTGCCGTTGGCTTCAGCCAACGGGTAAAAAACAACTTGCAAAGGGGCTTTAGCCAAATTACGAATAGCCTACAAAATCAATTGCATCATTGTTGCAATAAATACATAGAACGTTCGTTTTAGCGATAGCAGTGTTCTATAAGTTCCACTGTCAACCAATTGTTTAACCTTAATCTTTAAAATCATGGCCGAGCTTAATCCTTCTCCCGCAAAATCCCGCGGCAAACGTTCTGTACAAAGAATGCCGCTCCGTGTTGACCTTACTGCAATGGTCGACCTGGCCTTTTTGCTCATCACTTTTTTTATGCTCACAACTTCACTTTCAAAAAAACGAATAATGCCGGTCGCTGTGCCCGAAAAGGATACAAAGGCAATAATTGATCCGGAAACACGTACAATGAGCCTTTGCCTGGGTAAAAACAACCGTTTGATATGGTATTTGGGCATGCCCGAAAAACCGCTGACACCGCCTAAACAAATTGGCTATGGTAATGACTTGCGAAAGGCGGTTAAAGAATTAAGTGACCAAATCTTTAAATCTTCAGGGAAAGATATCATCGTACTGGTTAAACCATCCGACCATTCAGTTTATGCTAACCTTGTTGAAACATTCGATGAACTTAATAACCAGCAGGTACAAACATATTCCCTCGCCAGCATTGCACCAAATGACGTTGAGCGTTTAAAAAAAGGTGGGATATATTAGATTTTAGTCCGAAAGTCGGAAAGTAAGAAAGTCCGAAAGAAGCTGCAACGTCGGTTTTTCTTTCGGACTTTCCAGCCTTCCGGACTGTCTTTTTTCTCCTGGACTTTCGGCCTTTCGGCCTTCCGGACTCCCCCCAAAATACTTTTCCATCACATACTAAAAAAAGTACAATTAAGTTTTACCTTTGTCCCCTGAAAAAATTGGCGCCTTTGCAGCAAAATTGGGTAAAAACCGGTTTGTTTCAATGGTGTAATGTATTTATAAGCTAATTATGGCGTTTAATAAATAGTCAAGGTTTGTTTATTAATAAACAAACTAATGAACTAATGATGGTTAAAATGGGATCCAGGGATCAAATAGATTTGTCAAAATTGCCAAAACACATAGCTATCATAATGGATGGCAATGGACGTTGGGCAAAAGAAAAAGGCAAATTGAGGGTATTTGGTCATCGCAATGGGGCGCTTTCTGTAAGGGCGGTTGTTGAAGGGGCAGTTGAACTAAAAATAGGCTACCTTACATTGTACACCTTTTCGCTGGAAAACTGGAACCGGCCAAAAATAGAGGTTATGGCTATAATGGAGTTAATAGTTAACACCATTCACAGGGAAATTGAAACATTTATGGATAAAAATGTGCGTTTAAACGCCATCGGGGATTTAGATCTGCTGCCCAATAAATGCTATAACGAGTTAACTAATGCAATGGACAAGACTTCGGGTAACACTGGCCTTGTACTTACGCTTGCTTTAAGCTATAGTTCGAGACGTGAGATTTTACGTGCTGTTAGAAATATCGCTGATAAAGTTAACGCCGGCGAATTAAGAACAGAAGATATCGATGAAGAAATATTTGAGGACAATTTATTTACAAAAGGCATGCCCAACCCCGAATTACTGATCAGAACAAGCGGTGAATATCGTATAAGCAATTATTTGCTTTGGCAAATAGCTTACGCCGAACTGTACTTCACAACAAAATTATGGCCGGATTTCCGCAAGGAAGATTTCTTTGAAGCAATCCTCGATTATCAGAAACGTGAGCGCCGTTTTGGTATGACAAGTGAGCAACTCAACTAAATTTTTACTTTTAACACTTTTTAACAACTGTATAAATTATTTTTAGCCCACTAAAATATTCGAATGAATAAATTTCTTTTTGCTATACTTTTCTCTATAATCAGTACCGCTGCGTTAGCCCAGATATCAAATCAGCCAAGGTATTCACTGTCAAAATCAGCTTTACCCGCTGATAGTTTAAGTTATCTTGAACCGAAAGACTATATTATTGGCGGTATCACTATTACCGGCACAAAAAACCTTGACAAAGACGTATTACTGCAAATATCAAAGTTAAACAAGGGCGACAAGATCAATTTACCGGGTGAAGCCAATGCCAACGTAATTAAGAATTTGTATCAGCAGCATTTATTTGAGGATGTACAATTAAACATTACAAAAATCCACCTTGATACGATATACCTTGAAATTGTTGTAGTTGAACGGCCCCACTTGTCGCGTTTACATTTAACCGGCTTGCGTAAAGGCGAAATCGAAGACGTCCAAAAGGACTTATCAGACAAAACCGGCAAAATTGTTGATGAAAACATGATAAGTACGACCACCGCGATAATCAAAAAACACTTTAACACAAAAGGTTTCCTGAATACAACGGTCACTATCAGACAACGAAAAGATCCCGGCGATGTAAATGGTGTAATACTTGACGTTGCTATCGACAAAAAACAAAAGGTAACGATCACTGATATTACATTTGAAGGCAATACGGCTTTTAAACAGAAAGCACTCAGAAAATATTTATCAAAAACCCGTACAAGAAAGTTTTATAACCTGTTTGGCTCCCGTAAATTTAAACAGGATAAATATGATGAGGACAAGCAAAACCTTATCACCAAAATGCAGGGAAAAGGATATCGGGATGCGGAGATTTTAAGTGATACCGTTTTTAAAACAGGCGACAATACTGTAGGCATTAAGATCAAAGTATTTGAAGGGCACAAATATTATTTCGGCAACATCAAATGGTCCGGTAATGCGAAATATCCTACCGCGATCCTGGAAAAGATATTAAAGGTACAAAAAGGGCAGATTTTTAGCGAAGAAGAATTAAATAAGAGATTGACCGGGCCAACTCCCAATGATGACGATGTTTCGTCGTTTTATTTGAACGACGGTTACCTGACGTACAATGCAGACCCTGTTCAAACCAGGATACATAATGATACAGTTGACCTTGATATAAGGGTATATGAGGGCCCCCAATACACAATTAACCGGGTACTATTGAAAGGGAATGATGTAACCAATGACAAGGTGGTTATGCGCGAAATACGGACCAAACCCGGCCAGAAGTTCAACAAGGCATTATTGATCCGCAGTACACGTGAAATTGGCCAGCTTGGTAATTTTGATGAACAAAAAACTGAGCCTAAGCCAACCAATATTAATCCCCAGGACGGAACGGTTGACATTGTTTATAATGTGGTTGAAAAACCATCGGACCAGATCGAGCTATCGGGTGGTTTTGGCGGCGGGCAATTAGTCGGAACGCTCGGGCTTACATTCAATAATTTTTCTTTAAGAAATATTTTCCATTTTAAAGATTATAAACCTTTGCCTAAAGGCGACGGGCAAAAGCTAAGCATTCGGGGCCAGTCAAGCGGCTATACCTATCAGAATTACTCGTTCACTTTTTCGGAACCCTGGCTCGGCGGTAAAAAACCCATCTACTTTTCCTTATCAGCCTATACCCAATATAGCTCCACAGGGCAATATTATGCTTTAAACAGCCCGCTTTACAATAAATTAAGGATAAACGGTGTTGGTATTACACTGGGTAAACGGTTAAACTGGCCGGATAACTACTTCCAGTTAAATTATTCGTTAAATTTCGACCACTACAATCTTGATAATTATACTGGTTACCTGTTTTCAAATGGTACATCCTATAATATTAAGTTAACCCAGGAATTAACCCGTAACTCACTTGATGTGCCAATTTATCCTACAACAGGGTCGAATATAAAGTTAACTATACAGGGGACACCCCCGTACTCATTATTCAATAATATTGACTATAAGATTGCTACCCAGGAACAAATATACCATTGGGTTGAATACTATAAAGTTAAATTTGATGCGCAATGGTTTACCAGGTTAACCGGCAAATTGGTGCTGATGTCGCAAGTCCGTTTTGGATTTTTAGGGGAGTATAATTCACTTGTGCCGCAATCACCGTTTGAACGTTTTAAATTAGGCGGCGACGGTATGCAGAGTTATCAATTTTTGCAGGGCAGCGATATAGTTGGCTTAAGGGGTTATCAGAATTTCTCTATAATTCCGGTCGGATCGCCTGCAGGCGAGAGCGCCGACAATAATTTTGGCAGTCCGATTTATGATAAATTTACCTTCGAAATCCGTCACCCGGTTATCCAAAGCCAGTCGGCAACAATATTTATGTTAGCTTTTGCAGAAGGTGGAAATGTTTGGAATTCTTTTAATAGTTTTGATCCGTTTAACGTGAGGCGTTCTGTTGGTATTGGAGCGAGGGTATTTTTACCTATTTTTGGCTTGCTGGGTCTTGATTATGGATATGGTTTTGATGCGATACCGGGAATTCCGGGTGCAAACAAAGGCCAGTTTAGTTTCTCAATATCTCAGAGTTTAAATGGCGGGTTTAATTAATTTGCATAAAATTGCGATGAAGAGAATATTATTAATAACCGGGCTTATGTTTTTATCGCTGACGGCAGTATTTGCCCAGCGTTTCGCTTATGTCGATTCCGATTATATTCTGAAACACATGCCTGAATATGCTTCGGCCCAAAGGCAATTGGAAGCGCTTTCGGCACAATGGCAAAAAGATGTAGATCAGCGCTACCAGGAAATCGACCGCCTTTACAAGGCATACCAGGCCGACCAGGTTTTGATGACCGCGGATATGAAAAAGCGCCGCGAGGCCGAAATAGCTGATAAAGAAAAGACCGCCAAAGATTTCCAGCGCCAAAAATTCGGGCCCGGCGGCGATCTGGAACAAAAAAGTAATTCAACAATAAAGCCAATCCAGGACAAACTGGCTAAGGCTATACAAGCCGTTGCCGAAAACGAAGATATTGATATGATCTTTGATAAGAACAGTGAAGTAATAATGTTATACGCAAATCCGCGTTATGATAAGAGCGCAGATGTAATTACCAAACTGGGATTGAAACCCGGAGCATTTGCTAAATAAATTTTTTAAATTATAATAATCCCACTATTTTTAAACTCCCAGAAAAAGAAAAATGAAAAAACTATTTAAAGTTGCTTTAGTTGCAGGATGCATGTTATTTGTAGGCAGCTTTGCCAAAGCACAAACCAAGATTGGCTATATTAATTTTGGCGACCTGATCCGTCAAATGCCTGAGGCAAAGACGGTTCAGACTGCAATTGAGAGCTACCAAAAGCAATTTATTGACCAGTTAACGACTATGAATAATACACTGCAAACAGAAGCCAAAAATTTCCAGGCACAAAGCGCAACTATGACCGATGCTGTACGTACTTCGAAACAAGCTGAATTGCAGGATATGAATAAACGTATGCAGGACTTTCAAACCAGTGCCCAACAGCAAGTGGAGGCCAAATCAAACGAATTGATAAAACCGGTGTCGGACAAGTGCCGCGCAGCCGTTGCAGACGTAGCGAAAGAAAAAGGCTATGCTTATGTATTTGATTCGTCACAAGGAGCACCCCTCATCGTGTCACCGGAAGGTGACGATTTGATGGTACCGGTAAAAGCTAAATTAGGCTTGAAATAATAGGATATTGCAACCATATTATAAAAGCGCCCCGCAAATCGGGGCGCTTTTTCTATTTTTGTACAATGTTAAACAACAAACCGATTGGGATCTTTGATTCGGGTTATGGCGGCCTCACTGTCTTCCGTTCAATTATTCAGCAGCTTCCGGGTTATGATTATATCTATTTGGGCGATACGGCGCGGGCTCCCTATGGCAACCGCTCATTTCAAAGCATCCATCAATATACCTGGGAATGTGTGCAATGGCTTTTTAATGCAGGGTGCCCGCTGGTTATTCTTGCCTGTAATACGGCCTCGGCGAAAGCATTGCGTACCATTCAACAAAAAGACCTGCAGAATGTAGATCCTTCAAAAAGGGTGCTCGGCGTTATCAGGCCAACTGCCGAGGTAATAGGTAATTACACAAAAACAAAAGAGATCGGCGTGCTGGGCACTAAGGGTACTGTACAGTCAGGATCGTATTTGATCGAGATAGGGAATTTTGCCCCGGACGTGAAAGTTTACCAGCAGGCCTGCCCGCTTTGGGTGCCGCTTATTGAGAACGGCGAACACGATAAACCCGGCGCCGATTACTTTGTAAAAAAATACCTTGATGAGATTTTAGCGCAATCGGCCAATATTGATACACTTCTACTGGCTTGTACCCATTATCCGTTGCTGCAGCAAAAAATTAGCTCCTATTTGCCGGGGCATATCCAGGTTATTTCACAAGGTGACATTGTAGCAAAAAGCCTCGTTGATTATTTGCTCAGGCACCCCGAAATGGAAAGTAAACTGACAAAAAACAGCACACAGCAATTTTTCACAACCACAGATGATACCGCGGACTTTGACCATTATGCGGAAATATTCTTCTCCGGGCCTGTTAAATCGGCGTTTGCGGATGTTAAATGTTGAGGTTAGTGATTAGGGACTGTTGAATTCAATATTCCGCAATTGGCATTTCGACTTCCGCATTTTTACTAACCTCTAATCTCCAACCTCTAATCACTAAACCCAACCAAAAATCACTAAGTTTGCAGTAAAGCAAGCAGATTGAACTTTTACCTCACATATTTCTTTATTGCCATTGGGCTGTTTGGCTTTTCAGCTTTATTTGCGCTGTTTGGCGTTTATGCCGAGCGCAAAGTATCTGCCTTTATACAGGACCGACTTGGCCCAACGGAAACCGGAAAATACGGCTCCCTGCAAACTTTTGCGGATATCCTGAAAATGCTGCAGAAAGAACTGATCATCCCCGCTGCTGCCGATAAATTATTGTTTATGATGGCGCCGGCTATTATTTTTATTGCCGTTTACCTCGGCTTTGCCGCACTACCTTGGGGGCCCGGACTTGTACCATCCAAACTAAACTTAGGACTGTATTATGTTTTCGCAATCATATCCATCGAAACTTTAGGCATATTAATGGCCGGGTGGGGATCGAACAATAAATATTCCATTTTAGGGGCCATGCGCTCGGCCGCGCAGATCATTTCGTACGAAATTCCTGCTGGTTTTGCATTGATCTCTGTGGTGATGATCGCCCAGACATTAAACCTGCAGGATATTGCCGCGCAGCAGGGCGTTTTATCGCCGGGGAAAACAATGTTTTCAGGCTTTTGGGATGTATCGTCAATTGGCGGCATACTTGCCTGGAACATTTTCAGGGCGCCGCACCTGCTCATCGCTTTCGTGATTTACTTTATAGCCTCATTGGCCGAAAGTAACCGCGCGCCTTTTGATATTCCTGAGGCCGAATCTGAACTGGTGGCAGGTTTCCATACAGAATATACAGGCTTAAGATTTGCCCTGGTTTTTTTAGCAGAGTATTCCATGATGTTCCTGGTATCAATGATCGGGGTAATATTATTTTTAGGCGCGTGGAACACGCCGCTGCCTAACATTGGTCCGGCACACCTTGCCGCATGGACAACTGGGGCAGGCTGGGGCATTTTATGGATCATGATTAAAACATTAACCCTAATAGGCATACAAATGTGGATCAGGTGGACTTTGCCCCGTTTAAGGGTGGATAAACTAATGGCCCTGTGCTGGAAAGTATTAACACCCCTGGCTTTTCTGTGTATGCTAATATCGGGGATATGGAGGCTGTGGCTGATGTGATTTCGGATTTCGGATGTTCGATTTCGGATTTATTTTTGATTTTGGAATTACAAAAAAATCGTAGAAATCGCTAAAATCCGTTAATCCCGGTTCAGACAAAAGTGAATGAGAATTAAATAGATGTTTAAAACAACAATAGACGGTTTTACAACTGCATTTAAGGGATTATCCATCACCTTCCAGCATCTTTTTTCTTCGCACCGGAAAAGGACACTGCTGCCTGCAAGTGATAATAATTACTTTAAACAGTTGGAGGGCACAAACACCATTCAATATCCGCATCAAAAGCTGCCAATACCCGAAGTAGGGCGGTACCAGCTGGATGTGGAAATGGATGATTGTATTGTATGCGACCTTTGCGCCAAAGTTTGTCCGGTTGATTGTATCGACATTGAAGCTATCAAAGCTACCGAAGCCATCGGGCAAACGTCGGACGGTACTACAAAAAGACTATACGCCGCAAAGTTTGATATAGACATGGCCAAATGCATGTATTGCGGCCTGTGTACCATCGTTTGCCCCACTGAATGTATTGTGATGACCAATCAATATGATAAAAGCGTAGTTGATATAAAGGACCTGACCTATCAATTCTCGGACATGACACCCGAATTTGCTGCAGAAAAACGGCGCGAATTTGAGCAGCAGCAGGCAGAACGACAGGCTGCTAAACTGGCCGCTATGCGGAAAAAGGAGGGTGACGTATGAGCTTGGCGCAGGTATTGTTTTATATAATGAGTTTTATTTCGCTGGCATCAGCGTTATTTGTGGCTTCCACCAAAAATTTGGTAAGGTCGATCTTTATGTTTTTTATCACTTTGTTCGCGCTGGCGGGCTTATATGTTTTGGCGCTGGCCGATTTTGTGGCTATTACCCAAATAGTGATCTATGTTGGCGGGATACTGGTGCTCATCCTGTTTGCGTTTATGCTGTCGGGTAAAGAAACATTGAATGCCATAACCCAGCAGCGCAAAGCTTTCATCAGCTTACGAAAAATACCTGCAATTTTATTAGCCGCCCTGTTTTTGATCGTACTGGTTAATATGATCTTTAAAGTGGATGCCAATAACCTCGCGTGGATAAGAAGATCAATTGAAGCAAGAAATGATATTACGCCATCTTCCGCGATGACGGAAAACATCGGCGTCAGCCTGATGACGAACTATTTGCTGCCGTTTGAAGCCATATCTATATTGCTGATGATTGCACTGGTAGGCGCGGCGCATTTATCACGGAAGGGGGCCAGGCCATGATCAGTTTAACCGATTTTTTGGTAGTAAGCGCCGTTTTGTTTTGCATTGGCCTGTACATGGTGGTATCCAAACACAACGCCATACAAATACTGATTGGCATCGAGCTGATGCTGAACGCTGCCATTTTAAACCTGGTGGCCTTCGGCAAGTACGACCTCTTTAACAACGCCGGCCAAATGTTTGCCCTGTTTGCTATTGTGCTTGCGGCGGCAACAACAGCGGTTGCGTTGGCTATTATTTTAAATGTGTACAGGCAATATAAAACGATTGACCCGGGGAAGGTTGATCAATTGAAGGATTGAAGATGTCGTTGTAGGCGCAAAGTATTGCGTCTCTACATTAATCTAAAATGGACTAATTAAATAAACTTGAAAGATTTTTTAAACGCCATAGACACCCTAACTATCCATTTCACTCTGGCCGCAGTGTTAATGCCTTTGCTTGCTTTCATAATTAATATTTCCTTTCCGACTAAATGGAATAAAGTATCAGGCTGGGTATCGACTATAGCTATTTTAACGAGCGCTGTTTTATCGGCATTTGTATTTGCAAAAGTTTGGAACAGCCACGAGGTGCACCAATCACAACTTTGGTTCACCATTGGCGATACAAAAGTACAGGCCGGCATTTTATTAAACAACCTGTCGGTTTTAATGCTGCTGCTGGTTAATTTAATTGCGCTGCCGGTGCATATTTACTCTACTGCTTACATGAAGGACGATGAAAGCTACAACCGTTACTTCGCTTACCTCAGTTTTTTTTGTTTCAGCATGCTCGCATTGGTGGTTGCGGATAATCTGGTGCTGTTCTACATCTTTTGGGAATTGGTCGGCTTTTCGTCCTACCTGCTTATAGGCTTTTGGTATAAACGCCATAAGGCAATTGTAGCCAATAAAAAGGCTTTTATCATGAACCGGATCGGGGATATGGGTTTGTTAATCGCCATCATCATTTTATTTGCCCAATACCACACGTTTGATATCGCACAGCTTTTTGCTGATAAAGGGCTGATCTTTCAATCTATCATCAAAAATGGTGTTTGGACAGCGCCTTCGGCCCATCTCCCGGCTATATGGCAATATTTGGCCTGTGGTGGGATATTTTTGGGGGTGGCAGCAAAATCGGCACAGTTCCCGCTCCATACCTGGCTGCCCGATGCTATGGAAGGGCCAACCTCCATCTCCGCGCTCATCCACGCGGCAACCATGGTAGCGGCAGGTGTATTTTTATTAGGCAGGGTCTACCCCATGTTTAACGATGCTGAACTAACCATTCTTGCTGTCATCGGCTGCTTTACTGCTTTTATGGCGGCGACCATCGCGCTTACGCAAAACGATCTGAAGCGCATATTGGCATACTCAACCATATCACAGCTGGGCTTTATGATCATGGCCATGGGTATCGGCGCCTATGCTTCTTCGCTATTCCATTTGGTGACGCACGCTTTTTTCAAGTGCCTGTTGTTTTTAGTGGCCGGTATCGTTATCCACCAAATGGCGCATATAAGGGATGATAACGGGCTCGACATTGATCCGCAAAACATACAAAACATGGGCGGCCTGCGCAAAAAACTGCCGTTTACCTTTGCTGCGGCACTAGTTGGCGCGCTGGCATTAGCCGCGTTACCTTTAACCTCCGGCTTTTTGTCGAAGGATGGCATCCTGGTGCAGGCCTTCGCCTGGACCGAAAACAGGAATGTCGTACTTAGACTGGTACCTATTTTTGCTGTGTTGACCAGTTGGCTCACCGTATTTTATATCGCACGGGTCATAGTAAAGGTTTTTTTTGGCGAGCTGCGGGTGGCGCAATTGTCGCCTGGTCTAAAAATAGACGTTAGCGATGGCGGCCTGCTTTACAAAGTGCCTTTATTTTTGCTGGCGGCTTGCTGCTTTTTTCCGTTGTTTTCGTTAAATCCCTTTTCGTACGATGCCAGTTGGGTTTATAAAGGCTTTCCCGGCATCTCCGACGACACGGGTTTCGCTATCGTATTACCGGGTGTTATAAATATTGGCGGTTTGCTGATCATTTATTTTAGTTATGCAATTTATACCGGTAAAAGGGCCAATCCATTCCCGCAGCAAGGGGCGCTTTTCAACCTGGCATGCAACGAATGGTATTTTGATGATATTTATAATAAGATCATTGTGAAACCGCTGGTCATCCTGAGCCGTGCCACATTTTGGTTCGACAGGAGGGTCATCGATGGCTTTGTCAGCGTATTGGCAAGGGCAGGTATTGCCTTATCAAAACTATCCTCCTGGTTCGACCGGCATATTATCGATGGATTTTTAAATTTGCTGGTCGCGATAGTACGGGGTATTGGCAATTTTGCCCGCCGGTTCCAGGGCGGCAAGGTCCAGTATTATTTATTCAGTATGCTGGTTGTAATATTGATTTTGTTTATTTTGAAAACTTTGGTTTAGATATGAGATTTGAGATAAAAAATAGGGTGGTTATTGTATCGGCTTACGCATCAAATGATGGGATGGTTAGCGCGGTCAATTTCGGCATTGCAATCTCAAATCTCATACTTCAAATCTCATATCTAACTCCACGTGTCATATCTCACATCTCAAATCTCACATCTCAAATCTCACATCTCAACAGATGAACATCCTCACCCTCGTCATATTCGCTCCCGTCCTCTTCGGAACTATCATTGCGGTGCTGCCATCGGGGTGGCGGGGTAGTTTTAAATATATAACCCTGCTGGCAACGCTCACCCAGTTGGGCATGAGTATATGGATTTATTGTAACTTTAAAAGCGGCGCTGCTTTTGGCGGAATCAATCACGAAAGCCAGTTCCAGTTTATGCAAAAACTGCCCTGGATCAACCTCGACCTGGGCGCGATGGGCAGAATGCAGATTGATTATTTTGTAGGGCTTGATGGTATATCCATTACACTGCTGGTAATGACCTCGTTTGTTTTGGTGATTGCTGCCCTGGCTTCGTGGGAAATAAAAAGCAATTTAAAAGGATTTTTTATCCTGTTCCTGATACTTGACATGGCCGTAACCGGTGTATTCTGCTCGCTCGATTTCTTCCTGTTTTACATTTTTTACGAGCTGATGCTGTTGCCGCTATACTTTTTAATCGGGATGTGGGGCGGTGCAAGGCGGGAATATGCTGCCATAAAATTCTTCCTATACACCTTATTCGGCTCGGTTTTTATGCTGCTGGTGATGGTTGGCCTTTATTTATCGGTTAAAGACCCCGTAACAGGCAATCATACCTTTAACATGATACAAATGATGAACCCGGCTAACTACGAGCAGGGATCAGTATTTTCGGTATTAAGCCATCAAACTATTTTTGGCCTGTCGGCGCGGGCGGTTGGTTTTGTGGTATTATTTATTGCATTTGCTATCAAAGTGCCGGTAGTCCCGCTGCATACCTGGCTGCCTGATGCGCACGTGGAAGCGCCGACACCAGTTTCCATTATCCTTGCCGGGATATTGTTAAAGGTAGGCGGATACGGCATTATCCGGGTTTGTTTTGGTATTTTCCCGGAGATCGCTTCCGCTGATGCCTACTGGCTGGGGCTTTTGGGTGTAATCTCTATCATCTACGGCGCGCTCAATGCATTGGCCCAAAAGGACCTGAAACGGATGATCGCCTACTCGTCCGTATCGCACATGGGCTTTGTATTGTTGGGCATAGCCTCGCAAACTGCGGAGGGTCTTAGCGGCGCGGTAATGCAAATGGTGAGCCATGGGTTTTTATCCACAATGCTGTTCTTCCTCGCCGGTGTTATTTATAACCGGGTGCACGACAGGGGTATCAATCATTTCCGCGGTTTGGCCTCCATCATGCCAAAATATACCGCATTTATGATGATCGCTTTTTTTGCCTCTCTGGGGCTGCCAGGCTTTTCGGCGTTCATAGGCGAGATTTTTTCGCTGACCGGCGCATTCAAATCGCATTTGGTCAACGGCCTGTTGCCCTACTGGATGGCGGCCTGCGGTACATTAGGTATCTTACTGGGCGCTTCCTACTTTTTATGGACCATGCAGCGGATGTTCTTCGGCACCGTTAATTTAAAAGGCGGCGCCGTATGGCAAACTGCTTTAACCGACCTGAACCCCCGCGAAAAAATAGCCCTGGTGCCGCTGGCCATTATGGTACTCGCCTTAGGGTTAATGCCATCGCTGGTGTTTGGAAAGATAAATGATTCCGTGTTGGCATTGGTGCAGTTTTTACAGCTTAAATAAATAATCGCGTTTTTATGGAAAAACGTATGCGCACGCATCTTGTAGTTAATCCGGTTCCTTTTAAAGGACATGCCGCGAAAATTAACAGGAATTATTTATTTAACTAAAAAGATCATGCTAAAAAAATTATCAATGGCTGCGGTTTTATTTATTATGGCGGTAGCAGCAAAAGCGGAAGGCGATCAGAAAGTGGCCTCAAAAGTTCAAAAAGTTATCGTGTTTTTAAACGGGGCGCAGGTAACGCGGTCGGCAATGGTAAATATAGGGTCCGGTAATACTGACCTGGTTTTTACTGATATTTCGCCTCAAATTAATGAGAGAAGTATCCAGGTGCATGCCAATGGTGAATTTACTATTCTATCTGTAAAGCATGAGCTGGATTATTTAAGCGACCAGGTAAAAACCAAAAGGGTTGAAGACCTGGAAGCGGCAGAAAAACTGATCAGGGATAAGATCAATATCCAGAATGGCCTTATGTCAATATACCAGGCTGAAGAAAATACATTAATGAAAAATGAGTTTGTAAAGGCCGAAAACACTGCCCTCGATGTGGTAAAATTAAAGCAGGCGCTTGATTTTCAAACAGAGCGGCTTACTTCTATAAAGGAAAAAGAACTCGCTGTTAACAACCAGTTGGAGGTATTAAACATCGAAATGCAAAAATATGCCTCGCAAATAAGTGCTATTAATGAAAGACAAAATGCAACTACAAGTAATATAATTGTTGCAATATCTTCAAAGGCTGCTTTGCAAACAACATTTTTAGTGAGCTACCTTGTTAACGACGCAAGCTGGGGGGCGGCATATGATATTAAAGCCAAAAATGTAAACAGCCCTTTAACTATTATTTACAAGGCAAATGTATCCCAAACAACCGGCGAGGATTGGAAAAATATTAAGCTTACACTGTCAACCGGGAACCCAACCAGCGGGGGCATTAAACCCGAATTAAATCCTTACTATCTCAATTTACCGGTGCAATGCGAGGCCGATAAAATGGCAAGCCGCGGCAGCGCCGACGCCAGTTTAGCGGAAGTGGTTGTGACCGACCGTAAAACATATTCGGAAACTATACCGGTTGGAGTGAGCCAGGTAGAAAATCAGACAAACGTAGAGTTTAACATTGAGAACCCGTATACCGTTAACAGCGACGGAAAAACCTGCGTAGTTGAAATAAACCTGGTTGAAATAAAAGCAAAGTATCAATACTATGTTGCGCCTAAAATAAATACCAATGTGTTTTTAACAGCGCAGATTACAGACTGGAGTAAGTATAATTTTCTATACGGTGAGGCAAACCTATTTTTTGAAGGAACTTATGTCGGTAAATCCGTTATTGATACACGTACGCTATCAGATACTTTAAATCTGTCGTTAGGAACAGACAGAAATATTTTGGTGAGCCGCCGTCTTGAAAAAAACCTGTCCGAGAAACAAGCTTTGGGGTCAAACAGGAAGGAAACTAAAAGCTGGCAGATAGCCATAAAAAACCGTAAAAATCAAAAAATAAACCTGCTGGTTGAAGATCAGGTACCTGTATCGCAAAATTCTGCCATCGAAGTAGAAGTACAAGACGCATCGGGCGTAAAACCCGATCCGCTTACAGGCAAGGTTTCATGGAATTTCCTGCTAAATTCGCAGGATGATAAAAAGTTGCAATTAACGTACCTTGTAAAGTATCCTAAGAATCAATCTGTAATAGTTCAATAAAACAAATGCACGATCTGCTGCCATTTTTACCGGGTTCGATAAACAAAGTTTTGGAAAGCATACCTTATTTTATGCCCGAAATTTTATTGGCGATGGTGTTCGTGGTGGTTTTGATAACCGACCTGCTGTTCGGCAGAGAATCCGAAAAACTTTGCAGGATCATAGCCTGCGCAAGCATTTTGATGGTGATCCGCCAGGATTATCAGCAAAATGCTTTGCTGCTGTCTGCCCTCCAGGCTAACGGGCATTTTTTCTTTACCGATATGCTGCTGCTGACCCACACAGCCGTAAATTTCAAGCTGATCATCGATGCACTGGCATTTGTGCTTTTGCTATATTTTGGGTGGGATAATCATTTAGGCGCCCATCCAAAAGGACTGTCCGATCTTTATACCATTGTAATCGGTTCTGTCTTTGGCTTACATTTAATGGCGATGGCGGTAAACCTTTTATCCATATATCTCTCTATCGAAATGGTTTCTATCGCATCCTACCTGATGGTAACCTACCGTTCCGAAAGCGCTTTCAGCACTGAGGCCGGGCTAAAGTATGTGCTGTTTGGCGCCGCTTCATCGGCCATAATGCTGTATGGCATATCCTTATTATATGCGTTTACCGGTACGTTAAATTCATATGCTGGCATTTTGCAAATTGGCTTAACCCATGTTAACTCGGTGGCAGCATCATTTGCCCTGGTGTTAGTTTTTATTGGGATCGGCTTCAAACTATCATTTGTACCCGTCCATTTTTGGGTGCCTGATGTTTACCAGGGGGCTTCAACCCCGGTAACGGCATGGTTATCAACCCTGCCCAAAATAGCCGCGTTTGCGCTGCTGGTTAATTTTCTAAGGCCTTTTATCTATTTCCCTTATTGGACCGCTTTCGATTTTCGCCTGTTTTTTGCAGTGATCGGCATCATCACCATGATCGCCGGAAATTTCGCTGCGGTACTTCAAAAAAATATTAAACGGATGCTGGCGTATTCAAGCATTGGGCATACCGGCTTCGCATTAATGGCGATTGTAACTTTCGGTACTGCTGCATTTTCAGCATTGACCTATTACCTTGCTGTATATGGGTTAGCCAATATCGGGGCTTTGGCGCTCGCCACCTATTTTACTAATGTAGCAGCGGCAGAGGATATCGAAGGCTATAAAGGGCTCGGTTATAAATACCCGGTGGCTTCCGTGTGTTTTGTTATTGTGCTTGTATCGTTAACCGGCTTGCCTGTGACGGCCGGCTTTACCGGTAAATTGCTCGTTTTTTCCTCAGCTTACGGCTTTTATCAGCAAAATCATAACATCATGTTGCTGCTTTTGATGATCACCGGGGCTCTAACTACAGTGGTATCGTTATTCTATTACATCAAAATTCCGCGCTATTTATTTTTGAAACGGAGCGATACTGTAGTAAATCCTGATATAAAATCCTATAATATTATCATTTTATCAATAACTATATGCTTTTTGATTATTTTGTTAGGGATTTTCCCAAATTTTCTTCTTAATTATTTATAGGCTGATAATTTCAATGCTTTTTTCCAAAAATCCTGTCATTTATTTCGTTTTGTATGATATAACTCATACTTTCAGCCAAATATTTTATCAATGCCCGAATTCCAAATAAAACGTTATTTCCCCTTTTTTATAATTCTTGTAATTTTAACTTTAACCTTCCTTTTCCCATCCGTAGAGCTTCATAATAAAGGAAACCCCCATTTTGATACCGGTGATATCGCCTGGATGCTGATGTCAACGGCCCTCGTTTTGATCATGACCCCAGGACTTGCCTTTTTTTATGGGGGCATGGTCACTAAAAAAAATGTGATCTCCACTATGCTGCAAAGCATTGTTTGTATGGTTATCATTACCATACTATGGGGCATATTTGGTTTTAGCCTGGCATTTGGCGAAAGCTTTCATGGAATTATTGGTAACCCTTCAACCTATTTTATGATGAAAGGTATGCTTGGCAATGCCACCTGGAAACTGGCGCCAACCATTCCTTTGCTGCTGTTTGCCATGTACCAGTTGAAATTTGCAATTATCACCCCGGCGCTCATCACCGGCGCCTTTGCTGGGCGTATCAGGTTTAACTCGTACATCATATTTCTATGCTTGTTTTCCATATTTATATTCTCGCCATTGGCACATTGTACCTGGCATCCCGACGGTATTTTAAATAAGTTGGGCGTACTTGACTTTGCAGGTGGTACAGTGGTGCACATGTCGGCCGGGTGGGCCGCTCTTGCATCCGCGCTATATTTAAAACGCAGGCAGGAGCCAAGCCATGCCCCGGCAAGGATAACTTATGTAATAATAGGCACAGGGCTGCTTTGGTTTGGATGGTTTGGGTTTAATGCGGGCTCAGCATTTGGCGCCAATCACCTGGCGGTAAACGCCTTGGCAACCAGCACTACAGCATCCGCAGCTGCAGGGTTAACCTGGATATTTTTTGATATGCTGCTTGGCAAAAAACCTTCGGCCATGGGCACCTGCATCGGTGCGGTGGTCGGCCTGGTTGCCATTACGCCTGCGGCCGGTTATGTATCGGTGCCGCATTCATTGGCTATCGGTATTATATCGGCAGTGGTCAGCAACCTGGTGGTGGAATGGCGCACGCGCACTTCTATTGACGATACGCTGGATGTATTTCCCTGCCATGGCGTCGGTGGTATGGTGGGTATGTTGCTCACGGGCGTATTTGCCAATCGGAACGTGAACCCCGGCAATACTACCGGCGACGGTTTGTTTTTTGGTCATACCCATTTATTCTTTGTGCAATGCATCGCCCTCGTTGCCGTATCTATATTTTCTTTTTTTGGCTCACTGCTATTATTAAAAATTACCGATATGATATCGCCATTAAGGGTTACAGATGAAGAAGAAATTATTGGTCTCGACATTAGCCAGCATGGCGAAAGATTATAATTAAAAGTAAGATCTGTTAATAACCTATATTATGCCAGGCCTGTCCGCAAACGCGGACGGGCTTTCTTTTTTAGAGCCAGGAATCAAGATTCAAGAGCCAGGATAGAACCGCAAACCCGTTGCCGTGTTCCCGGCTTTCATATCCTGGCTCTTGGTTCTTGCATCTTGGCTCTACCCTCTATCGTTACCATCAACGGCACATGATCGCTATACACACACCAAAAAGCATGGTCCCCAACTTCCACGGAAACCATCCGTTCCGCAATAGCCTCCGAAACAAAGCAATAGTCAAGATGATAGGGTTTATCCAGGTGCCTGTACAGGTAAAAGGTAGGGTGCTGTTCCTTTCCCTGTATTTGCTGGTGATGCAAATGGTAAGTGCTGTGTATCCCTTTATCGGCTAAATATTTCACCACGTTGGTGTGGTTGCCAGCCCTACGTTTCCGGTCCCAGATGGTATTGCTGTTAAAATCCCCGGCAAGGATAGCCAGTTTGGATGAAAGCAACTCATCGTAATGATGAATAGCTTTCCAAACCTGTTCAACATAGGTGCCGTCCGGGTCAGTAGGGTTATAAGCCCATACGGCAAATAAGTTAAAATCAAATTCACCCCCGGTTACCGAAATTGGAACGATCATTTGCAGGTCCTTGTTGTGAACTTCAAGGGCTTTAAGTTTTAAATCGCCATATGAAAAAATCGCGAGCCCTTTATGTTGATTATTACCGAACCAAAGCGTGTCGGTAGGTTTTGCAATTACATTTGTGAATTTTAACTTTTCAATGCATTCACACTCCTGGATAACTAAAATATCAGGCTTATAGACTGACAAGAGATCAGCCTTTTTTCGGAAAGCCATGTTGCAATTCCAGGTGATGATCTTCATAATGCCAGGCCTTATTTTTTATAAACTTAAATATTTTTTGTCAGGAAGCGCGCAGCTTTTTACTACCTGCAACGTCGTTTATAAATGTAAAATCGTAAAACCAAAACCAACTTTAGTCCAAAAACCAACTTTAAACAATTTAAAGTTACTTTTTTGCATATTGGTTCAAAAACCGCTTAAATTTGGATTTTAGGGGGTTTTTAAGTAGATTTGAACAAATCAAACTTATATGTATAACCTCCAGGTTTCTCCCACAGATGTCCAGGCTTCACTAAGGAAGCATGTATTGGCCGATGGCTTCGACTTAACTTTTGATATGGAAAAAAGTAAGGGCGTTTATATTTACGATGCTAAACATGATCGTACGCTTTTAGACTTTTTTACCTGTTTTGCATCGGTTCCATTGGGTTACAACCATCCAAAAATGGTGAACGACGAGGAGTTTAAAAAGAACCTGATGCTAGCTGCCTTAACTAACCCGTCAAACTCGGATATCTATACCACGCAATATGCGCAGTTTGTAGAAACTTTTGACAGGGTGGGGATACCGGAATACCTTCCGCATGCTTTTTTTATCGCAGGCGGCTCATTGGCTATTGAGAACGCGTTGAAAGTTGCAATGGACTGGAAGGTTCAAAAAAACTTCGCAAAAGGATATACAAAAGAAATAGGTTTTAAAGTGATCCACTTTGAGCATGCTTTCCATGGCCGCTCGGGCTATACTTTAAGCCTTACGAATACCCAGCCGGTAAAAACGAAATGGTATGCGAAATTCGACTGGCCCAGGGTTTCCCACCCGCAGATGAATTTCCCGTATAGCGATCTTAATCATGAAGATCTGTTGAGAAGAGAGGCGCTGTCGATTGCACAGATCAAAAAAGCTTTTGAGGAAAACAAAGACGATGTTTGTGCTATCATTATCGAGCCCATACAGTCAGAAGGCGGCGATAACCATGTGAGGCAGGAATTTTTAGAGCAGTTAAGGATACTGGCCGATGAAAATGAGGCATTACTGATTTATGACGAGGTACAAACCGGTGTTGGCCTTACCGGAAAATTTTGGTGCCACGAACATTTTGGCGAAAATGCCAGGCCCGATATATTAGCCTTTGGTAAAAAAATGCAGGTGTGCGGCATACTGGCAAGTACAAGGGTTGATGAGGTTGAGCATAACGTATTCAATGTTTCATCGCGTATAAATTCCACATGGGGCGGCAGCCTGGTTGACATGGTGCGGTCATCCAAAATAATGGAAATTATTGAAGAAGATAACTTATGTGATAACGCTGCCCAAATGGGCGAATATCTGCAAAATCAGTTGATCAGTATCTCTGAAAGGCATCCTGTGATCAGCAATATTCGCGGTAGAGGATTGCTAACAGCTTTTGATTTTTCAGATAAAACCACCAGGGATAACTTTGTTAAATCGGCCATGGAACAGAATGTGATGTTCCTCGGTTGCGGCGAGCAGAGCATCCGTTTCAGGCCGGCGCTTATTATTGATCAGAAACATATTGACGACGGCCTCACAATACTTGAAAATATTTCAGCAAATTTGTAATAAGTGTAACACTTTTAATACAAAAGCCTGTTTTACAGTTAAATCAGCTACTTTATCTGTTTATTTGCCAATGAAAAGTATAATAAGGGAATATTGTCCCAATGTAAGCTAATACCTGCTACTTTTTCACCGAGCAAGGCAATATTCTTAATTATTATTCGTGTTAAATTCGATTAGAAAAGATAAGTAATTATAAGCTATAATTATCATGAGCAAGCATATCGAGAAATTAAAAAAACAACTGGTTGAACTCTCAGAAGTTGTTAATTCCTTCAAGTCAGAAGCTGTACAAGTAAGAGTAGTTGACAGGCTATTGGATATACTGATCGAATTGGAAAAGACAGATGGGGACGGCACCGAGGTTTTTATTAAAAGAGGCTACAAACAAAAGGGAGGTGACGATGGGAATTATGTATCCTCAAAAGGAGCAAAAAAACCCGGCGCGACGAAAATTTTAAACCAGCTTTTATCTACGGATTTTTTCGATACCGCGCGTTCAATTTCATCAATAGCAAATTATTGCAAAGAAACCTTTGATTCAGATTTTAAAACGTCCGAATTATCGGGCATACTTTTAAAGCTCGCCAATGAAAATAAGTTGAGAAGAGAAAGAAGTACCGAAAATAATCGTTTTGAATACGTACGTGCTTAGAGATCAGAGGCTGGAGATTAGAGATTAGTTGAGGAGGGTTACCAGGGGCTGGAGGTTATTACTGATCTCTGACCAATGATCTCCAATCTCTAATATCCAATCACTACCGCAGGTCAAATAAATTATCCACCCCCAAAATTTTCCGTGAAGTAAAGCCTTCGGCATATTTAACACTAATGCTTTTCCCAAACTCGCGCGCACGGGCTTCAATGATCTTTATAAAATCAGGGGATGATATATAGGTTTGCGGTTCGTCCTGCCATTCAGGATTATGAAACTGCGATCCGTAAGCGAGTACGCTTTCAATCTTTTTATCCCAATGTTCAGTAACATCGATCAAAATATCGGGCATAATATAATTATCCTGTATAAAATGTAATACCAGGCCGGGGCGCCAGGGTTGCTGTATTTCGCCGTTAAAATGAGTTTCAATTTTCCGGAGGCCCGATAAAAATGCCGAAGCTTCCACCAATTCATTTGCCCGGCCATGATCAGGGTGCCTGTCGTGATAGGCATTAGTAATTACAATTTCAGGCTGGTACTTACGTATTGCTTCAATAACTTTTAACTGGTATTCAGGTGTATTTTGAAAAAAGCCATCAGGGATCCCTATATTTTCCCTTACTGACAACCCTAGTATCCCTGCCGCTTCTGTTGCCTCCTGTTCCCTTATTTCTGCTGAGCCTCTTGTGCCCAATTCGCCGCGGGTAAGATCAACAATGCCCACTTTTTTACCATTGGCTACGTGTTTTAGTATGGTACCTGCACAGCCAAGTTCAGCATCGTCAGGGTGCACAGGCAAAACTAATATATCCAGTTTTATCATAAAAATTACTTATTTGAGGCGGATAGTAGGCGGGTTATCCGTTTCCTGATCTTTGAAGACAATGGTTTGGTAAATGGGTAAAAGAAATCTGTAACCAAGCCCGATTTGCTGATCAGAAATTTATGAAAATTCCACCTTGGGACGGAGTGGATTTTGCCATTTTCCTTTTTATCTGCAAAAAACTTGTACAACGGGTGTGCGTACGGCCCCCTTACCCTTATCTTTTCAAAAACCGGGTAATTAACCCTTTGGATTTCGCAAAAACTGGCTAAATCATTGCCTTCAAGCGGTTCCTGGCCGCCAAAATCATTTGATGGAAATGCAAGTATTTCAAAGTCTTTTCCTTCAAATGTATCCTTTAGCGCCACAAGCTCGTTTAGCTGGGGCGTAAATCCGCATTGAGAAGCGGTATTGACTATTAAAAGAACTTTATCTTTATATTCAGACAAGCTGACTTCTTCACCGTTTAATTTTTGAACATTAAACCCGTAGATGTTATTATCAATCATTATTAGTCGTTAGAAGAGCTATAACCAGCCTGGAATAATATAGCTTCAATGTCTTTTTGTTCATCAGGATCGTAAGTCTCTTTTAAATCGTGACCAAATATCCTGGCAACAGATTGAAGAACAAAGGCATTAAATCCGCCTTTCAGATCTTTAACCATCGCGTAACTGGTATAGCCCGTTTCCCTGTCAATTAATTTTATCAAAATCTCTCCCTGACTAATTGTCAGGTCTTTAACTTGCTTATTAAACAAATCTTTAATTTCAGTTTCGCAGCTATTTATGAGTTCTTTTTGTTTGTGGTGATCGCCCGTCAGGGCGAGGTCACGTTGTAGTTTACGGTACCTTTGTCCTGCAAAACGTGCATAAGGTAATACTTTTAGCACATTGTACCTTAAACGCTTGTATTGGTCAATATCAGCCTGGCTTTTAAATATGCGGGTGTCAAATATCTTAACGTCTTCCATTACTATCCATGGCATCATCCGGCCGCTGTCAATAGTTAGGTAAGTTTTTATGGTATCGTTTTTGCCAAGTAAAAGGGGTGCCGGCTGTGGTGCAGGCTTATCCGTCTGGGCCTTTAATGTTCCCAACGCACAACAAAACAACAGCAGAAAACCAATAAATTTCATAATTTTACGTAATACAAAATTAACGCATTTTTTTTGGTATTTGATATTAACCTGCAATTATAATTTTTATTGCAAGTTTATGATAATAAAACAATAATACGCAGCAATGAAAGAATTAGTGATTGACCTGGAAGCAGAGAAGAACGAGATATTAAAAAGATACCGCGCATTGCTGCGTGCGTGTAAATCAACCATGCAAAAAGGCGATAAGCGCATGATACGCAAAGCCTTTGACATGGCGTTGGAAAGCCATAAAGATATGCGCCGCAAATCGGGCGAGCCTTATATTTATCACCCGATTGCCGTTGCCCAGATCGCTGCCGAAGAGATAGGCCTTGGTACCACCTCTATTGTTTGTGCACTCCTGCACGATGTAGTGGAAGACACCAACATGACCCTGGACGATATCGAAAGGGAGTTTGGTAAGAAGGTAGCGATGATCATTGATGGCCTGACTAAGATATCGGGTGTTTTTGACACCAATAGTTCTTTACAGGCCGAAAATTTTCGCAAAATGCTCCTTACCCTGGCGGACGATGTTAGGGTTATATTGATAAAACTGGCCGACCGTTTACATAATATGCGTACGATGGAGTTTATGCCGCGCGATAAGCAGCTAAAACTATCATCAGAAACGGTTTATTTATATGCCCCACTGGCCCACCGGCTGGGTTTATATGCCATTAAGTCAGAGTTGGAAGACCTTTCCATGAAATACATGGAAAAGGAAATGTACCAGATAATAAAAGCAAAACTTAACGAAAAGAAAGCCGAACGTGAGAAATTTATAAGGGATTTTATTGACCCTGTTAAAAAGGTGCTTGAAGGCCAGGGCCTGGAAGCTGATTTGTTTGGCCGGCCAAAATCGATCCATTCCATCTGGAATAAAATGAAAAAAAAGTCCGTTCCCTTTGAGGAAGTTTACGACCTTTTTGCGATCAGGATCATATTAGACAGCACCCCGGAACACGAAAAGGCTGATTGCTGGAAGGCCTATTCAATAGTTACTGACCTTTACCGCCCTAACCCCGACAGGCTGCGCGACTGGATATCGTCGCCCAAAGCAAATGGATACGAATCGCTGCACACTACTGTAATGGGCCCGCGCGGGCAATGGGTTGAAGTGCAGATTCGTACCAAAAGGATGAATGAAATTGCCGAAAAGGGTTTTGCGGCACATTGGAAATATAAAGAATCATCAAGCGACAGCGGATTGGACCAATGGGTGCAAAAAGTGCGTGATATGCTCAAAAATCCTGATTCGAATGCGCTCGACTTTTTGGATGATTTTAAAATGAATTTGTTCTCTGACGAGATATTTATTTTTACACCCAAAGGCTCGCTAATCCAGTTACCGCTGAACGCCACGGCGCTTGATTTTGCTTTTGAGATCCATACTGATGTTGGCGCGAGTTGTATTGGCGCCAAAGTTAACCATAAACTGGTACCCTTAAACCACAAGCTGCAGAACGGCGACCAGGTGGAGATCATTACATCGGGCAAACAAACGCCGAAGGAAGACTGGTTGAATATTGTTGTTACAGCGAAGGCAAAAGCAAAGATCAAATCGGCGTTGAAGGAAGAAAAACGCAAAATTGCCGAGGATGGTAAAGAGATACTTGAACGAAAGCTTAAATCGTTGAAGATCACCTATAATTCCGAAAATATACATAAACTGAGCTATTACTTTAAGCTGCCCTCAACACAGGACCTCTTCTTTAATGTCGCCCAGGGCATTATAGATATGAAGGACCTGAAAGACTACCAGGCATCGGAAAAAGTAATAGAAAATAAGCCGCAGGATAAAATTGAAGCTGAACAGGTACAAAGCCTGATGCGGAATTTAAAAGCCAAAGACAGCGATATGCTGCTGATAGGGGAGGACATGCAGAAAATTGACTATAAGCTGGCAGCCTGTTGTAACCCCATCCCCGGCGATGATGTGTTTGGTTTTATTACCGTAAGCGACGGCATAAAAATACACCGCACTAATTGCCCCAACGCTGCCAAACTGATGGCCAATTATGGCTACCGTATTGTAAAAGCAAGGTGGACAAACCAGCAGGAACTGGCGTTTTTAACCGGCTTGCGCATTACGGGAATTGATGATGTAGGCTTGATCAATAAGCTAACCACCGTAATATCCAACGATTTTAAAGTGAACATGCGCTCTATAACCGTCGACAGTGATAACGGTATTTTCGAAGGTTCGATAATGGTTTATGTTAATGATACCGAGCACCTGGATAACCTGATAAAAAAATTAAAGACAGTGAAGGGCGTTACGGGCGTTAATCGTTTTGATTCGGTGGCCGAGAAGGTGTCTTAGTGAGTGGTGAGTGGTCAGAAGTGAGTGGTCATTATTCGATGTAAAGAGTTTTATAACGCACTATTCACCACTCACTACTCACAAAAATTAATCAACCATAAACTAATTTTAATAACTTTGTCCTTTAATAAAACAACATGCCTCAACAGGAAACCATAGCAATGGTTAAGAAAATTTTCGAGGCCTATCTCGAAAATAAAAACCTCAGGAAGACACCTGAACGTTTTGCAATACTCGAAGAAATCTATTCAAGAAGTGATCATTTTGATGTGGAATCGTTGTATATCCATATGAAAAATAAAAAATACCGCGTTAGCCGTGCCACTGTGTACAATACGTTGGAGCTGCTGGTATCATGCGACCTGGTTACCAAGCACCAGTTTGGTAAAAACATGGCCCAGTTCGAAAAATCATACGGCTATAAGCAGCATGACCATATTATTTGCATTGATTGCGGCAAAGTAGTGGAGTTTTGCGACCCCCGCATACAGCAAATACAAAGTATGATGGGCGGCCTGCTGAAATTTGAAATAAAGCACCACTCCCTAAACCTGTATGGCAATTGCGAAAAGCTGCGCGCAGGTTATTGCGAAAGAAAAGTTTAATAGCAAATAAACAAATCAAAAAAAATCTTAATAAAAAGATATAAAAAACTAATGGCTGTTGACGTATTATTAGGCCTCCAGTGGGGCGATGAAGGTAAAGGGAAAATTGTTGATGTACTAAGCGCCGGGTACGACCTGATCGCGCGTTTCCAGGGCGGGCCAAATGCCGGCCATACACTTGAATTTGATGGCAAAAAATTTGTACTCAATACCATTCCCTCGGGTATATTTTTCGAGAACACCATGAACCTGATCGGTAATGGCGTGGTGATAGACCCCATTACCTTTAAAAGGGAAATAGATAAATTAAAAGATGCCGGGCACGATCTTTTAGCCAAAAAGAACCTGATGATAGCCAAAAGGGCGCACCTGATATTGCCCACCCACCAGCTGCTTGATGCAGCTTCGGAGAAAAAAATGGGTGAAGGTAAAATCGGCTCGACTTTAAAAGGCATTGGCCCCACTTATATGGATAAAACCGGCCGTAACGGGCTGCGCATCGGCGATATTACTTTGCCTGATTTTAGGGGCCGTTACCAGAAACTGGTTGACAAGCACGTATCTATGCTCCAGGCCTTATACGGCGAGGTTGCTGATTTTTCTGATCGCGAAAAAGCATTTTTTGAAGCCATTGACTTGATCAACCAGTTCCCATTGGTTGATTCGGAGCATGTGGTGAACAAGTATATAAGAAAAGGAAAGAAAGTTTTAGCAGAAGGCGCCCAGGGAACGATGCTGGATATTGATTTTGGTTCGTATCCATTTGTAACCTCGTCAAACACAACCACGGCGGGCGCTTGTACGGGACTTGGTGTTGCGCCTAATAAGATCGGTGAGGTAATAGGCATTTTTAAGGCCTATTGTACCCGTGTTGGCGGCGGCCCGTTCCCCACCGAATTAAATAATGAAACCGGCGAAGAATTGCGCCGCATAGGGCACGAGTTTGGCGCCACAACCGGAAGGCCGCGTCGCACCGGCTGGATCGATCTTCCGGCTTTAAAATTTGCCATTATGCTCAATGGAGTTACCCAAATGGTAATGACCAAAGCCGACATACTTAGTGGTTTCGATAAAATATACGCCTGCACCCATTATAACTACCTGGGCGAAAAGATAGATTATATGCCCTATGATATATGTTCGGTTGAAGCTGAACCTGTTTTGAAAGAAATTGATGGCTGGAAAGAGGATTTGACAGGTATTACCGAAGTATCGCAAATACCTGCTAAACTAAGCGCATACATTAGTTTTTTGGAAGAAGAATTAGGCGTACCGGTAAAATATCTGTCTGTTGGGCCTGACAGGGTGCAAACATTGATTTTGCATTAATATTAATTGGGTGTATAGATGCGATGCTTTGCGTCAATACGATAGCAATTTTAATTAGTGATCATTTCAATAACCGATCCTCAAGCTTTTAAAACAAAAGCCTTACAATGGGCAGCATCGTCTGCTATTTTTTGTTATCTTGATTCAAACGGGTTCGAAGATCAATATACGAAATTCGATGCTCTTATAGCCGTCGACGCAAAAGATGAAATTATAGCGGAAGCGGGAACTGCCTTTGACCGATTAGAACAATTTCGTAAAAATCATACCGGCTGGATGACCGGCTTTTTTGGTTACGATCTCAAGAATGAAACAGAAAACTTGTCATCATCAAATCCCGACCACCTCCATTTTCCTGATCTTTATTTTTTCGTTCCCCGATATCTTATCCTCATTAGGGGTGATACAATAGAAATAATCGCGGATAACCCTCAACAGGTTTTTGAAAGCGTTGAGAAACAAGTCATTTCGCCATACCCTGAACAAACCCCAATAAATATACGAGCCCGCTTCACCAGATCAGCATATTTAAGAACAGTTGAAAAGATAAAAGAGCACATTAACCGGGGCGATATTTATGTAACCAATCTTTGCCAGGAGTTTTTTGCTGAGGATGCGGCAATTGATCCCCTGGCTGTTTTTTTGAGGCTGAATGAAATTTCACCGAACCCTTTCGCCGCGTTTTTTAAATGGAAAGACAATTATATCCTGTGCGCCTCACCGGAACGTTTCCTGGCCAAACGTAGGGAAAAATTGATCTCGCAACCCATCAAAGGAACTGCAAGGCGTGGTGAAAGTGAAATAGAGGACGAACACATCAAAGAACAATTAAGGAACCACGCAAAGGAATTACAAGAAAACGTAATGATAGTTGACCTGGTGCGTAACGATCTTACGCGCTCGGCAAAAAAGGGCACTGTTAAAACCGAAGAATTGTTTGGGATATACAGCTTTAAGCAGGTGCACCAAATGATCTCGACGGTTGTTTGCGAGTTGGAGGACGGCATATCCGCAATCCAAGCTATAAAAAACGCCTTCCCTATGGGCAGCATGACGGGTGCTCCGAAGATCAGCGCCATGCGGTTAATGGAACAATATGAACATAGCAAAAGGGGCGTTTATTCCGGGGCTATCGGTTATTTTACACCCGATAATGATTTTGACTTTAATGTGGTGATTCGGACTTTGTTATATAATCAAAAGAATAAATACCTTTCATTCCATACAGGCAGCGCCATTACTTTTCATGCGGATGCTGAAAAAGAATATGAAGAATGCCTGCTTAAGGCTAAAGCGATATTGGAGGTGCTGGGTCAAACACTATCTTCCTCCCCATCCTCACACTAATACCCGATCCGTTTGCAAAAAATGCCGAATAAGGCGCTTTATTTAAAAAAGGAGCAAAGTCTTCACCGTATAAACTGGTAATATCAGCTGTTAAAATATGATCTTTTACTTTTGCAATCTGCCATGATACATGTTCAACCTGGTATTCCATCGTTTTGGTTAGGCTTAGGCTGTTATAACCCCAGTAGTGCTCAAAAATAAATTCTTCCGGACTTCCCGGCGCAATATTCTCAAAATGATCACTTACTGTTGCGCCCAGTTTATTCCATACGCCCTTTAGTCTCCATTCATATAAAAATTTGGTGTGGTTTCCCCCGTCCGGAATAACAGAATGACGCATAGGTAGGGCTCGGTAATGCTCTTTATATAAATTGTTCGCTATAAGTACTATCAGGCTTTTTGGTACAATTTCGCTTATAAACACAGCGCCCCTTTTCCATTGCTTACCGTCGAAATGTTTTACATAAAATCGCAGGTTTACCTCTTCAAAACTGATGTGCCATGGCCATTTGATGCCGAGCACTTTTGTATCTAAAAACATAAAACCAACCACGCTTACCAGCGATTTTCCCTGCCACAGGTCCAAAACTGTTGCGGCAGGTAAATAAGGTTTCAAAATTTCAGGATCAACTTCATAGTTAAGCATCAAAAGGTTTTTCCAATGCGCTTGCAAAAATCGTGGCTTGCTCATAAACTGCTGTTATTAAGCGGATGACATTTAGGGGGGAACAAATGTTGATGGTTAATCATCAACTCATGCCGTTTTTCCTTTAAACAAGTTAACTCTCGATTCCTTTCCTTTCAATAAACGCTCGATATTTTTTTGATGGGTAACCAATATCAATACGCAAATACACATGCCATAAATAACGACTGTCCTGTTGCTCGGGAATATAAATGTGACGCCTATAGGATAAGTAAAGCCGGCTACGATTGAACTTAAGGATACGTACCGGGTAATTAACAGCACTACTATAAAAACACAAACGCAAAGTAAAGCGGCCTGCAGGTGGATGGCCAGTATCATTCCGAACAGGGTTGCTATACCCTTACCACCACGAAATCCGGCAAAAATTGGGAACAAATGCCCCATAACAGCGGCAATACCCAAAGCCAGCGCATAATTTGTATAAGCAATTGAATGATAAGCACCGGTTGTTGAAACGCCAATGAAGTATGCGAGATTGGTGGCCGTCCATCCTTTTAAAATATCGAGGAGCATAACAGGTATCCCGGCTTTTTTACCCAGCACCCTGAATGTATTTGTTGCGCCGGCATTTCCGCTGCCATATTCCCGCACATCAATACCATAAAATGCCAGCCCGATCCACACAGCAGTTGGGATAGACCCGCATAAATAGGCCAGGATAAGTGCTGAAATCGAATAGCCAGTTATCATTTCACCGCAATATTACTAAATTTATTTAGTCCGAAAGTCCGGAAAGTCCGAAAGTCCGGAAGAAAAAAAGAGAGTTTGAGAAGCTGAAAAAGCGAGCAAATAAAACCCAATGGCACCTTTCGGGCTCTTTCGACTTAATCTCAAATCTCCAGCCTCTAATCACTAATCTACCGCCTTTAAACTCAAATCCAAACTTTTAACTGAATGTGTTAATGCCCCAACAGATATATAATCAACACCACACGCTGCATAATCCCCTATATTATCAATAGTTATCCCGCCTGATGCTTCGGTAACAAATTTCCCGTCAATAATATCTACTGCTTTACGCAAATCAGGGAAATTAAAGTTATCCAGCAATATACGGTTTATGCCACCGGTTTGCAAAACTTGCTCCAGTTCGTCAAGGTTTCGTACTTCGATCTCTATCTCAAGCTTTTTGTTTTGTCTGTGAAGGTATTTATTTGCTTTTTCAATAGCCTGCTTTATCCCGCCTGAATAATCCACATGGTTATCCTTAATCAATATCATATCGTATAAACCAAACCGGTGATTTACCCCGCCGCCAATACGAACGGCCCATTTTTCAAGATACCTAAGGCCCGGCGTGGTTTTTCGGGTATCCAAAACCCTGGTAGGGGTATCATTTAAAATATTAACTATTTGCCGGGTTTTTGTTGCAATGCCGCTCATGCGCTGCATGCAGTTAAGCACAAGGCGTTCGGCCTTTAATATGCTTTGCGCATCGCCCTCAACTATAAAAGCAATATCACCATATTTTACGTTTGCGCCGTCTTTTAAAAAAATGTTCAACTTAAGTTCGGCATCAACAATATGAAATATTTCTTCAGCCAGCTCAACGCCAGCTAAAATCCCTTCATCTTTAACTAAAAGTTTTGCTTTGCCTTTGGTCCCGGCTGGGATGGTGGCTAAAGATGTATGGTCGCCATCGCCAACGTCTTCATTAATGGAATTTACAATAAATTGGTCAATAAGTTCTTTGTTCAAATCCGGTAGCTTTTGAAGCCCCAAAAGTAAGAAAGAAAGTCCATAGTCCATGGACCATAGTCGATGGTTTTAATATCGTGAGTGCTGCCTTGCCATGGACTATCGACTATGGTGCATGGACTATGGGCATGAACCCACAAACATGAACTAAAAAGTTGTCCGATCCATAGCGAATTTTTAGACATAAGTTGATTAACTTTAAATAATTAATGCAATCGTTATTTTAACCAATCTAAAACATAAAATGGAAGACAACCAGGTATTAACACACATCAAAAGTCTCTCAGAAAAGGAAGAAGATTTATATGGAAAAGAAAATTTATCAGATGAGGACGTTAAACAGCTTCATAAAATAAAAGTGGAACTAGATCAGTGCTGGGATTTCCTGAGGCAGCGCCGGGCGCTGCGCGACGCTGGAAAAAACCCTGATAAAGCAGCGATCCGCCCGCCCGATATTGTTGAAAACTACGAGGAGTAGGATTACAGCGGCAATGAACTATGAACCATCAACAATGAACTATTTGATCTTCTCCGGCTCAATACGAAATTCGATGATCATCAAATCACCTCCGTTTTGTTTGAGCGTGAAGGCTATCCGGAATGCGCCCTTGTTAGTATTCATAATCAATACACCCAAACGGTAGTTTGCGTTTGAATTTATTTTATGGAGTATCTTAACCGACTTCGGCATATTTTCATCGAAGAATTTACGCAGGATAAGTTCGGCGTGGTCTTTGGAAACAGTTTCACTTCCCAAAATATTGACCTCAACATTTGGAGCAAACAACCTGGAAATTTCATAAATATTTCCCTGCCGTACCAACTCAGCTACTTTATCTATCGGGTCCGCGAAAGAAACCGCAGGAACCAGGTATAATATAACGAACAATGGCAGGTAATGCAATTTCATTATCATTAATTATTTTAAAGGTGATTGGGTTGAATTTTGTTGACCAGATTTTGATGGAGAAGGGGTAAAAATTGATAAAATTGCCAACGATTATCAAGATAACATAATCAACTATTCACTTAATCAACTTAATCAACAAATATTACAACGTTGCCTTTATATTTGCATTGTGGAAAACAAAAAAAAAATTGCATTAATTATCCTCGATGGCTGGGGTTACGGCCGTAATGATCAGTCGAATGCTATAGTTGCGGCAAAAACGCCTTTCTTCGATTCCATGTTGAAACGATACCCCCATTCAAAACTGGAGGCATCAGGGACAGCCGTTGGCCTCCCCGCCGGGCAAATGGGAAATTCGGAAGTAGGGCACATGAATTTAGGCGCTGGCCGGATTGTTCACCAGGAATTGGGCCGCATACACAAAGCGGTTGACGACAATGAGTTCCCGCAAATTGAAGTACTGAAGGAAGCTTTTGAATACGCAAAACAAAACGATAAAAAAGTGCATCTTATCGGGCTTGTATCCGATGGCGGCGTACACTCGCACATCAGGCATATAAAAGGTTTATGCGATGCCGCCAATACTTTTAATCTCGACAAGGTATTTATCCATGCTTTTTTAGATGGCCGCGATACCGATCCAAAATCGGGTGTAAATTTTATAACCGATCTGGAAGACTATATTCAGGACAGCCCGGTTAAACTCGCCTCAACAATTGGCAGGTATTATGCTATGGACAGGGATAACCGCTGGGAAAGGGTTAAACTGGCTTATGACTTAATGGTTAATGGTATTGGCGAGGCATCTCAAAATATCATCCAATCTATTAAGGAATCGTATTTAAGGGATGTTACGGATGAGTTTGTAAAACCCATTGTGAGGGTTGACAAAAATGGCCGGCCAATTGCTGTGATAGAAAATGGCGACGTGGTGATCTGTTTTAATTTCAGGACCGACCGTGGCCGTGAGATCACAATCGCTTTAACACAAAAAGCCTTTCCCGAGTATAATATGCACGCGCTGGACCTGCATTATATTACAATGACGCCTTATGACGAAACCTTTAAAAATGTAAAGGTGCTATTTGATAAAGACGATCTGGCAGAAACACTGGGTGAAACTTTACAGTATGCCGGGAAAAACCAGATCAGGATAGCCGAAACTGAGAAATACCCGCACGTAACGTTTTTCTTTTCGGGCGGCCGTGAGAAAGAATTTGTTAATGAAAGGCGTTTGTTGGTGCCGTCGCCAAAAGTGGCGACGTATGATTTGCAGCCTGAAATGAGCGCCGAAGGAATACGTGATGCTATTATCCCCGAACTAAAAAGCGGCTGGGCCGACGTGATCATACTTAATTTTGCCAATACCGATATGGTTGGCCATACCGGCGTATTCAGCGCGGTTGTTAAAGCTGCCGAAACTGCCGACAAGTGCACTAAAGACGTGGTGGAAACAGGCTTGAAGTACGGCTATTCGTTTATAATTATTGCTGATCATGGCAACGCCGATTTTATGATCAATGATGACGGGACGCCAAATACTGCCCACACAACTAACCTGGTTCCCTGCATTATTATTGATAAAGATGTTAAGCAGGTAAAAGATGGTAAACTGGGTGACATTGCGCCGACGATATTAAAGATCATAGGGGTTCCCATTCCAGAAAAAATGACCGGCAATGTATTGGTATAAGACGAAATTAAAGGGAGCTGCCGTTTTGTTTGGTGGTATAGTGCTTATCGCTTGTTGGTCGGAGTGTAAACCTGATGTTAAAGAAAGCGGGGCGTCTTTGAAATATTTTGACATAAATGGATATTTCGCAAAAGATATTGCCCGGCTCAACAAATTGAACAAACCGGTTTTAAAAACTGTTACCCATAATGCAGTTTCTGAAAGTAAAACCGTGCATATCAGCGACTGGGAGCTTGAATTAAGCTTATTTAAAGAAGCGGACATTAACCGCCCGGCCTGGAAAGACAGTTACACTATGCTTGACGAAGATGGCCTCATAGTCTACCGGGCGAAATATCCTGAACTGAAAATGCGCCAAATGCTTATCAAACAAGATAAAGGCAAAGTGAAATGGATACTTATTTATAACAAAACCCCCAAAAATATCCTTTATCAAACTGCCGAAAAGCTAAGTTATTTTCCCGATTCGCTTTACATTATCGATAAGATGCAAAAGGTAAGGCTGCTGGGATCTAATTTTTATGAGATAAAGGGGGCGATAGCCAAATAACTTAGCGGTGGGCAAGCGCCTCATCAAGTCTTAGTCTGGAAAGGTCGATGAGTGACGATATATCAGTCCGTTCGGGGTTGTTTGCCAATACCCTTTCAAGGTCGGCGATAGATGCCTTTAACGAATTAATGCCGCGGTACTTATCATAAAACCGCCCTGTAGCCTGCAGTTTAAATATGCCGTAGTCGCGGTAAGCAATACCCCTGGTTTGAAATTTAGTATCATTAGGCTCGATGGAGATCGCTTTGGTAAGATCAAATATCGCACCTATCAAATATTTCTCTTTATCAGCCTGGGAAAGCTGGTTATCCTTGCCAAGATAACCTTTCGACCGTGCCCTGTAATAATAGGCCATGGCATCAGTAGGATTTATTGCGAGTTCTTTATTGTAAGCCGCAATTGATTTTTTATAATTTTCGCTATGGTAATAGGAGTAGCCCAGCATCCATAAAGCATTCGCATTGGTTGAATCGATAAGACAAGCTTTTTCCAGCTGCGCTGCCGCAACTTTAAAATCGCCGTCCATTAAAGCTTGCTGGCCCAATTTGAAATAGGAATTTTGTGCCGACGTGTTTTCAAGCGAAGTTATAACCAGGAAGGAAATGATAAGTGACAGCTTCATCAAGAGCTTATTGTATATCAAATTAGTATATCAATAACTGAATTTGCAAGAAATTATTATGCCGAATAATTTTTTTTGCGAAAATCCATGTAATATTCGGGATAAAAGAAGGCGATAATATGACTTTTTTTCATCTTTACCAATAATTTTTATTCATTTGACAAAATTGAGAGGAATTTATAACTAGCATATAATCAATTAATTATAACTCAAAAATAATTGTTAATGATTATTAGCTTATATTGGCACATGTCTTGAACCATTACATTTGTACGGGAGCGACTGCTATTTAACCTGTACTTGTTGCATCCTGTATTTTTGCAGGCTGACAATATGACGTTTTTTATCATAAATAGAGGTTTTGATGAGTTTTGATCCATTCGATTTTAGAAGTGCTTCACCAATAATAAACGAAGATTCTGAGTTTTTTCCGCTGATGTCGTCAGAAGACGAGGAGGAAATGAACAATGAACAATTGCCTGAATTTTTGCCCATTTTACCACTTCGGAATACGGTGCTATTTCCGGGGGTGGTTATCCCGATAACGGTAGGGAGGGACAAATCAATTAAACTTATCCGCGATGCCAACAAGGGTACCCGTTTGATCGGGGTTGTTGCCCAACAGGATGTTGGGATTGAAGACCCCTCATTTTCCCAGTTGAACAAAGTAGGTACCATCGCGCTGATCATTAAAATGCTGCAAATGCCCGATGGCAATACCACCGTGATATTGCAGGGCAAAAAACGCTTTGTTTTAAAAGAAGAAGTTCAAAGCGTGCCTTATATTAAAGCGACTATTGAACCTTTTAAAGAAGTAACGCATAAGGTCGATAAGGAATTTAAGGCCATGGTCTCGTCTATTAAAGATATGGCTATGAACATCATCCAGCTTTCGCCCAATATTCCAAGTGAAGCTGGCATAGCCATACGCAATATTGAAAGCACTTCGTTTTTGATAAATTTTATTTCATCAAATATGAATGCGGACATGACCGCCAAGCAGCGTTTACTGGAAGAACCCAATTTGCGTATTAGGACAAACCTTGTGTTGGAGCACCTTACTTTAGACCTGCAAATGCTGGAGTTAAAAAACCAGATACAAAGCAAGGTAAGGGTCGACCTTGACAAACAACAGCGTGATTATTTTTTAAATCAGCAACTAAAAACAATCCAGGAAGAGCTCGGCGGTAATTCTCCGGACCTCGAAATAGAAAGCCTGAAATTGCGCGGTGCAAAAAAGAAATGGGCAAAAGAAGTTAATGATCATTTTGTTAAAGAACTTGAAAAATTGGCGCGCACAAATCCTGCTGCAGCCGATTATTCCGTGCAGATCAACTACCTCGAGTTGTTGCTTGACCTGCCGTGGAGCGAGTTTACCAAAGATAATTTTGACCTTAAACGTGCCCAAAAAGTTTTGGATAAAGACCACTTTGGGCTGGATAAGGTAAAACAGCGCATTATTGAATACCTTGCTGTGCTTAAATTAAAGCATAATATGAAAGCACCTATCCTTTGTTTGGTTGGCCCTCCCGGTGTTGGCAAAACTTCATTAGGGAAATCAATTGCAAAGGCGCTGGGGCGCAAATATGTGCGCATGGCTTTAGGCGGGATACGTGATGAGGCCGAAATAAGGGGTCACCGCAAAACATATATAGGTGCCATGCCGGGCCGTATTATCCAATCAGTAAAAAAGGCCGGAGCTGCTAACCCTGTTTTTATTTTGGACGAAATTGATAAAGTAGGCAACGATTTCAGGGGCGACCCGTCATCGGCCTTGCTGGAAGTACTTGATCCGGAACAGAATAGTACTTTTTATGATCATTATGTTGAGGTTGATTTTGATCTGTCGAACATTATGTTCATCGCAACTGCAAACTCCCTGAGTAGTATTCAGCCCGCTTTACTCGACCGAATGGAGGTTATCGAGGTAAGCGGTTACACTATTGAGGAGAAAATTGAAATTGCCAGGCAGCATCTCGTTCCCAAACAGCGCGAAGCTCACGGATTAAAACCCAAAGATGTAGTGATCAGGCCGGATATCCTCGAAAAGCTAGTAGTTGATTATACCCGCGAATCCGGTGTCCGGGCGCTCGAGAAAAAAATAGGTTCCCTGGTTCGGGGTGTGGCAAAAAATATCGCCATGGACGAACCCTATAACCCTGTTGTAAGCAAGGCAGAGGTAGAAAAAATATTGGGGGCGCCTATATTTGATAAAGACCAGTACGAAGGCAACGAGGTAGCCGGAGTTGTAACCGGCCTGGCCTGGACACAGGTGGGTGGCGATATTTTGTTCATTGAGGCCAGTTTGAGCCCGGGTAAAGGACGGTTAACCTTAACAGGGAGCCTTGGCGATGTAATGAAAGAATCAGTAACTATTGCTTTGGCTTATTTACGTGCCCATGCTTCCAATTTTAATATTGACCCGCGTTTGTTTGATCAGTGGGATATTCATGTACATGTGCCCGCGGGCGCTACACCTAAGGATGGCCCCTCAGCTGGTATTACCATGCTTACCGCTTTAACATCGGCGTTTACACAACGAAAAATTAAATCGCACCTGGCAATGACGGGGGAAATTACCCTCCGCGGACGTGTATTACCTGTTGGGGGCTTGAAAGAAAAAATACTTGCGGCGAAACGCGCCAATATAAAAGAGATAATTTTATGCGCATCGAACAGAAAGGACATACTGGAAATTAAAGGGGATTACATAAAGGATCTTCAATTTCATTATGTTACTGATATGCACGAAGTAATTGACCTTGCCCTGTTGAATGAGAAGGTTAAAAACCCAATTGACCTCACCGTGAAGGAAGATGTGAAGGGCGAGTTAACTAAAACTTTTTTGAGTTAAATGAGTTAATGCTGATGAGTGAATGATGATCTGAATGTTTCTATTCTCTAATCTTTGGCTCCCCGGGAAGGAGTCTTTCGGGGCTGATCACTTATCAATACTGAAACATTTTAATTAGGGTAAGCGTAAAACGCACTATCCTAATTATAAATTGATTATGATATTTGTTAATAAGCATACAATTCAAAAACTAAAAATGAGGAAGGCCTTTTTGCTAAAAGCTACATTATTACTTTTACTTGTCACTTCTCATTTTTGTTTGAAAGCCCAAAATCTCGAAGAAGACACGGTAAAAAGAGAATCAACGATCACATCTACAGACAGGCCACGTAGTGTATTCATTGAAGTTGGTGGCCCTGGCCTTGCACTTACGTTAAATTACGATACACGGTTTGGTAACGATAGGGATAAATGGGGTTACAGGATTGGAGCTGGCTACTATAATACAGGCGCCAACTGGGTTGCCTCTGTTCCATTTCAAATAAATTACTTATATGGTACCGGGAGCAGTTTTTTAGAGTTAGGAGCTGGAACAACTTTTGTACGATCAGCGGGAACTACCAATGGCTCCTTTTTTGAATTCGATAATCTGACAGGATTTATTGGTACTGCTACCATAGGTTACCGATACCAGCAGGATAACGGCGGCATTAATTTCAGGATAGCTTTTGTCCCTATTTTATATAATGAGGGCCTAATTGCCGCTGGCGGGATAAGCATTGGCTATACTTTTTAAGGGCAATAAAAGATAAACGTTATTTCAAGAGCTTTCCGGTTACCCGGGAGGCTTTTTGTTTTATTAAGCTGTCCGGGCCTTGCCGGTCACATAAATTTAAATCTCAATATCCTTGCGTAGCACTGGTGGGAGGGCATAAACCCGCCCCCAAAAACACATCTGTAACTCGCTGAACCTGTAGGTAATATCAGATAAAACAACTTCAAATAAAAAAAAATATCGGGTTTGACTTCTTTCTAAAGTTAAAAATCGTTAGACTTGTTTCCGTGTCACATTTTCAACGTAAAACATATTTTTTACGTATTTTATTGTAAATATCTATATTTTTTGCCATTTTTAAATTTAAATTCGACTATTAACTATCCCCCCTACGGTTAATAAGCAAATATAACAACGCATAAAATATAATAATTTCATACAACTATTAACTATTAACTATTAACTAATCTTTATGAAGAAAAAATTACTCTCCTTTTTTCTTTTATTTTTCTGTTTTTCCGTTGTTTTTGGTCAAAACAAGGTGATAACAGGTAAAGTAACGGATCAAAAAGACGGATCGCCCTTACCTGGGGTAAGCGTGATTGTGAAAGGTTCCACAGCCGGAACGCAAACCAATTTAGATGGCGTTTATAGCCTCTCTGTGCCGGACGGCACCAAAGCCCTCGTTTTCAGGTATATTGGCTACAAGGAGGCTGACTTGCCGATAAACGGCAGTATAGTAAATGCGCAACTGGAATATGATCCCAAACAACTTAGCGAAGTTGTTGTAGTGGGTTATGGTACCCAAAAGCGCTCCAGCATTACGGGCGCCATTACTTCTGTATCCAGCAAGGATATTGAAAATACCCCGGTAACAACCTTTGAGCAGGCGATACAAGGAAAAACGGCGGGTGTTAATATACAGGCAGGCAACGGCAAACTTGGCCAGGACATCACGATAAGGGTGCGCGGGATAGCCAGTATAAATGGCCAGATCCAGCCGCTGATCGTGATGGACGGAATAGTGATCAGCGACGATAATCTTTCGGGGACCTCGGCCGCTACCAACCCGCTTGCAGATATCAACTTTAACGACATTGAATCGATAGAGGTTTTAAAGGACGCATCAGCTTCGGCAATTTATGGTTCCCGTGCATCGGCAGGCGTTTTATTGATAACTACCAAAAAAGGAAAAGCCGGGACAGCACAGATTGAATTTGGTGCGCAATACGGATATGATAACCCCTCGAGGCACCGCAAGTTTTTAAATACCACCCAATGGCTGCAGATTGAAGAACGCGCTGCAGTGGGCGCCGCCCCGTTGGATGTTGCAAATGGATCTGAACCGGATCTCGCCACCGCACTTGCAGATGACAAGGCGTTTGTTGAAAGCAGGTTTACAAGGTATGCAGCTGGCAGCACTAATTGGACGGCTTATAATACCGACTGGGAAAAGGAAGCGTTTCAAAAAGCGCCGCATCAGCAATACGATCTTGACTTTTCAGGCGGTAACGATAAGACCACCTATTATTTTGGCGGACAGGCCTTAAATCAAACCGGCATATTAAAGGGCAATTCTTTCCAGCGCTACAGTGGCCGCGTAAACGTCGTCTCACAAATTTCTAAAACATTTGCGGCAGGGGCCAATCTGAATTTTGCGCATGTTTATAACGAGCGTTTATCTAATGACGATGCATTTTCAACCCCATTGCAAATAGTCGCATTATCGCCGGTAACGCCGGTGATCGACCCGCGCTCGGGGCTCATCAGCGGTACGCCGCCGGGTGCAAGCAGTAACTACCCGGTTTATTATGACCCCCTGATCAGCGTCGGTAATGAATATATACATACTGGTACTTACCATACCATCGGCAATATTTTCGCCAATTGGGAACTGATAAAGCATTTAACTTTCCATTCGGATTTTGGCATTGATCAAACGAATCAAAATGAGGACAGCTACGCTAATAGTTTAACTTACCGCAATACAGGAACGTTAAATGGCTCGGGTTTCAATGATGAAACAATCCAGGTGCACTTTACAACAAATCATTACTTGACCTACAAAGGCAATTTAGGCACCAACAGTACGCTTGACGGAACAGCCGGTTTCAGTTTTGAAAACAATCACTTTACTACCAACAGTGTTTCGGGCCAGCAATTTCCATCTGACGCCTACAAAACAATAGCTTCGGCCGCCTTAATAAATGCCGGTAGCTCGACTCAAAGCGCAGGCACACTGGTGTCCTATTTCGGAAGAGCAAATTATGCCTTTAAAAATAAATACCTGGTTTCGGCCAGCGTGCGTGCCGATGGATCTTCGAACTTTGGAATAAATAATCAGTATGGTTATTTTCCCGCCGGCTCGGTTGGCTGGGTACTGAGCCAGGAAGATTTTTTGAAAAACTTTCAACCACTTAGTAACCTCAAGTTAAGGGCGAGCTATGGTTTAACAGGAGAAGCCGGTACGGCATATTATCAGGCCCTGGGTTTATTTTCGGGTACAGCCGGTTATAACGGCGCTCCCGGGCAGCGTTATTCGCAAATTGCCAACCCTAATTTAAAATGGGAGAAAACACTGCAAACTGACATAGGTTTGGACTGGGGCTTTTTCAATAACCGCCTGTCAGGAAGTTTGGATTACTACAATAAGGATGTAAGCGGTATGTTTTTGTTTGTTAATATACCCGAAACATCAGGTATATCCACCCAACTGCAAAATTTAGGTAAAATGTATAACCGTGGTTTTGAAGCGTTGATAACATCGGAAAACTTTGTTGGTAAATTCAGATGGAGCACAAGCTTCAATGTAGCTTATAATAAAAACCTGGTTACCGATCTGAATGGCCAGCAAATTCAGGGTACTTCCGATTTAAACTGGGTTATTAAAGGCCAGGAGATCGGCGTTTTTTATGGCCGTCAATACGCAGGGGTTGATCCCGCCAATGGCGATGCGTTGTATTACCTGAACACAAAAAACGCCGATGGATCTTTGAATAAAGCAACAACCAACGACCCGAATGCCGCAGCGAATACCGTATTGGGTAATGCCCAGCCCGACTGGACAGGGGGTATTACCAATACCTTTAGCTATAAAGGCTTTGATCTTTCATTCACCTTTTATGGTTCGTTCGGTAATATGATATACAATGGGGGCGGCCAGTATATGAGCGCCAACGCCAGTAACGGATTTGACAACCAAACTATTGACCAGCTTAAATATTGGGACAAACCAGGCGATATAACCAACATCCCTGAACCGCGGTTATTTTATGCAAATGGTACAAGTGCATCCAGCCGCTACCTGGAAAGTGGTAACTATGTTCGCCTGAAGCAGGCGACCATAGGTTATACCTTTCCAAAAGCGATGCTTGCTAAAGTAGGGATTGATAAATTAAGAATATTTGTAAACGGCAGTAACCTTTGGCTGATCACCAAATATTCAGGATGGGACCCCGAAGTAAATGCTGACTTCCTGGCCAGTAGCGCTCCTTATAATCTGGGCAATGATTTTTACTCGGCGCCGCAGCCCCGTACTATTACTTTTGGAATAAATGTTGGATTATAATTTAAATAGTAAGACAATGAAAAAACTTAATAGAATATACATAACAGCATTAAGTACGGTATTGTTGCTTAGCGCATGTAGTAAACAACTCGATTTGAAGCCTTATCAATCACTTGATCAGACTTCTGCAATAGTAACAGCACAGGATGTTCAGGTAACATTGGTGGGCGCCTATAACCGGGCAAGCTTAGGTGATCTGTATGGGGGCGGTGTATATATTTATGCCGATATGCTGGCATCACAAACGCTTTTTGACTGGCAAGGAACTTTTCAAACACAGACAGACATGGTTAACCAGGCGATTACAATTGATAACTCAAGCGTTAACGGAACCTGGTACGCTGGTTACCAGGTTATTAATGCTGTGAATAACGTGCTGGCCAATATCAGTAAAGCGGGCACGTCAACAAATCAGGATCGTACGCAGGGAGAGGCTGAATTTTTAAGGGGGATGACCTACTTTGACCTGGTACGCCTGTTTGGACGGGATTGGAATGATGGCACCCCTTCGGCTAATCTGGGGGTACCGATTATATTAACGCCTACGACATCCATAACTGCAGCTTCATTCGTAGCCAGGTCGTCGGTATCTGCCGTGTATGCACAGGCAATAGCTGACCTTAAGGACGCAGAAGCCAAACTGCCAGCCAGCAATGGCTTTTATGCTAATAAATATTCGGCGGCAGCTATCCTGGCGCGTTTGTACCTGCAGAAGGGTGATTATGCCGATGCCGCTGCTGAGGCAACTACGGTGATCAACTCGGGTGCATTTTCGCTGAACGCTAATTATGTGGATGAGTTCCCTAACCCGGGGCAAGTGCATGTCGACAATACCGCGGAAGACGTATTTGCTATTCAATTTACTCCTCAATCGGTTAATAACGTCAACTTTAATACGATGAATGTATTTTATGCATCGTCAGATAACGCCGGGCGCGGTGATATTATAATAAAAGACAGCTTTGTTGCCGGTTTTGAGACCGGTGATGCCCGGATCGGGATATATAATGTAGATAGCGGCGGTTCATTAAGAGTTGATAAATTTGACAACGTTGACGGTAATGTGCACGTTATACGCCTGGCTGAACTGTACCTGATACGTGCAGAAGCAGATCTCCGTTTGGGCCAGTCCGGAGCAGCAGGAAGCGAAGCAGCCAGTGATGTAAATACCATAAGGGCACGGGCACAATTAGCACCCCTGGCGGTTGTTACAATTGCTGATGTTTTGACTGAACGGGTCCATGAATTGGCTTTTGAGGGCGGCTTCTTTTTGTACGACGCAAAAAGGACCTCTACCGCAAATAGCCAGGTAAACGTTGGTGCTACTCCTGCTTTTTCACCAAAACTTGTTTTCCCTATACCGCAGGTTGAATTAAACGCAAATCCAAAACTTGTCCAAAATCCGGGTTATGGCCAATAGAACATAAGCACCGGTTTTAACTCGTAAAAAATGGTCAGGGTGGTAAAATTCACCCTGGCTTTTTTATTTATACGGTATGGTTGGTTTTTTTCTATTTTAGTGCCCAATTTATAAACCGGTATGAAATTCAAATTACTCACCTTCCTGATTCTCCTGTTTTCCTCGATCGGTGTATTTGCACAAACACACAGCACCGAAATTGGCGCTGAAACAGATAATGACTCATATCTTTTGCAAGGATCGGACAGGTATTATACCGACGGTATTTTTTTATTTTACAGGCACGCTTTGGATGTCAAAGGCAACACTAAACTGCAAAATAAAGTGTTGGGTTTTGAAATGGGGCAAAAAATATTTAACCCCCAAAGCGGGAGCATTTTTATCAATGGCGCAGATCAGCCAGGTTTTATTGACCGTCCGTTTGCAGCCTACCTATACGTAGGTTCAACTTTAAACTTTTTATATAAAGATGAGAGTAACTTAAAAATAGGTGCTCAAATAGGTACTGTAGGGCCCGGTGCATTGGGTAAACAGGTTCAGGATTTTGTGCATGATAATTTTGGATTTTATCACCCCAGTGGCTGGGAATACCAGGTAAACAACGATTTTGAGATCAACCTGTCGGCTGAATATAACAGGCTGCTTGCAAGGGCCGACTGGATCGACGTTTCTTTAGCCAGCTATCTTAATTTGGGCAATGGGTTTGCAGGAGCAGGTGTTGGCCCTATACTTCGGTTGGGCTCATTTAACCAGCTTTTTAACTCAGTAAGTACACAAAGTACCGCGAGCAGCAAGGAAATAGCTGGGTTACTTCACGTGCACGAAATATTTTTCTACTATAAACCGCTCGCAAATTATGTAGCCTATGATGCCACCATACAAGGCGGCCTATTTGATAATCACAGCGGACTTGAGATCACCAAGGATAAAGAGCCTTTTATTTTTAGCCAGCAGTTTGGCGTTGCCTTTACCACAAACCGTTTTGTTTTTGATATCGCGGCTATTTTCCATACGCTTGATGATAAAGAAATGGTCCAGAGCCATCAATGGGGGACGGTAACGGGGCTATATCGATTTAAATAGAAAGTAGTTCATGGTTGATGGTTCATAGTTCATGGCCGAAGAAATGCAGCTACCATGAACTATGAACCATCAACCATGAACTACTCCTCAAATCCCTTCTTCCTTCCTTCTTTTTTAATCGAATTAATCCGTTTATTCTCGAGCCTCGCGGCTTTTGCAGCTTTACTTATCTTGGTTGCTTTACGAATTTTGGGTTTATGAAGTGCCCTGGTTAATAGTACAATTAGTCTTTCAATGGCTTTTTCTTTATTTAAATATTGGCTGCGTTCTTCGTCGCAAATCACCTGTACCAGGCCATCCTTATTAAAGCGGGATTGCAATTTATCGTTCAGCAATTCCTTTTCCTCCTCATTAAAAAGGGTGGAATTATTTACCGAAAAAAGAAGTTCTACCTTACTGGAAACTTTGTTTACGTTTTGGCCCCCTTTGCCGCCGCTGCGTGATGTTTTATAAAAAATTTCCTTTTGCAGTTCGGCCTTTGTAAAATTCATGGACAAAGGTAGAGAAAGTTTGCAGTTTGCAGTAGCAGTTGGCACTTTTAGGAAATGTGCTACTCCCACTGCTACTGCAACTTTTATCCAAAGCTGCAAACTTCAAACTGCAAACTAAATTCGTATTTTAGCGCCCCATGAGTAACCACATCATAGTTGCCATCGACGGCTATTCTTCCTGCGGAAAAAGTACGCTGGCCAAGGCATTGGCAAAAAAGCTTAATTTTATTTATGTGGACAGCGGGGCCATGTACCGTGCCGTAGCCTTATACTTTTTACGGGATAAAACCGATCTTAAAGACCACGCCAAAATAACCGCCGCTTTAAAAAACATTCACCTGAACTTTCATTCACGCGATTATCAAACACACATAACTTTAAACGACGAAGAGGTATCCGAAGAGATCAGGCAGATGCCAGTGTCTGATAGCGTTAGTGCGGTTGCTGCTATCCATGAGGTGCGTAAAGAAATGGTAAAACAACAGCAACGCATGGGCCGCTCAAAAAATATTGTAATGGATGGCCGCGATATAGGTACAACCGTTTTCCCCAATGCAACCATTAAATTTTTTATGACCGCCGACCCCAAAGTACGGGCCGAGCGGCGTTTTAAAGAATTGCAGCCTAAAAACCCGGATATCACCCTGGAATACGTTTTCGAAAACCTCGCCCACCGCGACTACCAGGATACTACCCGAGCCGAAAGCCCATTGAGACGGGCCGAAGATGCTATTATATTAGATAATACTGATTTGACGCCAGATGAACAGCTGCTGTTTGCGTTAAGCATGGTGGAACCGTTTCTTTAGTCTGAACCACTGATTTAGCTGATTCTATTGAGTCTCCTGATTGTATCTATCTGCATAATCCGGAAAATCTGTTTAATCCCGGTTCAGACAATAATCCGTGTAATCGCCTTAACTAATCGGTGGAATCATTAACAATAAACTTCACCGCCTTCACCCCAAACCTGTTTAAAAAATCAACACCTTCATCAGTCCCAATTTTTTTATATTCGGCGTACGATTTATCGAAAAAAACCTTCTTTACACCAGCTGAAAAAATAAGCCGTGCGCAAGGCAGGCAAGGGGATAGGGTGGTGTACAAAGTAGCGCCTTCAAGATTGGCGCCGTTTTTTACTGCGTATAATATAGCGTTTTCTTCGGCGTGCAAAGCAAGTGAACAACTCCCCTTTGAATCGCGGGGACAACCTGTTTCAGGCCATTCCTCATCGCAGTTATGCGTACCTGCCGGGGGGCCGTTATAGCCTATAGAAATGATGCGTGTATCCTTTGTTAAAACCGCACCGACCTGAGCCTTTACGCAATGGGAGCGTTTGGCCAGGTCGGTTGCCAGGTTCATGAAGATATGGTCGAATGATAGTTTACTCATTAGTTAATGTGCAGATCCTAATTCTACCTCGTGTTCTATTCCTTGTTTTTTAAGTATACCTATGATTCTCCATCCATAAAAAGCGAGGTAAGAAAAACATAAAACAGGAATAAAGTAAGATTGATGAATTCCCAGAATATCCGATAGCTTGCCTTGAAGGAGGGGTATAATACCGCCGCCGAGAATCATCATAACTAAAAACGCCGACCCCTGAGACGTATATTTGCCTAAACCCGCGATAGCCAAAGCAAAAATAGATGGCCATAAAATGCTACAAAACAGGCCACCGCTCATAAATGCATAAGTTGCAATATTGCCATGCGTTAATAATCCTATGATCATTGCCATCATACCCAATAGACCGAAAATCATTAAAGTACGGGCCGGGCGATCCTGACCTAAGAAAAATCCAGCTATCTGGATTGCTACAACACCTGCGTAAGCGTATAGAGGCGTAATATTTTGGCCGGAAATGGAGTTCACCGCCAACACAACGCCAAAAGCAATATAAGGAACTACAATCAACAAAATTTTTCTTAAACTTTTTGAGGGATTAAAAACGGCGATTGCTCCAGCCCAACGACCGATCATTAAACTTCCCCAATACATTGAAATATAAGGAGCGATTGCAGAACCGGTAATACTGCCAAAATCTTTTGTTCCTAACAATGCCCCAAGGTTACTTTGAATAGTTACTTCTACACCAACATAGGTAAATATGCCAAGCATTCCTAAAACTAATTGGGGGTATTTCATTGCACCCCAACCTTCGGGCCTCTTTTGAGCAGCAGTATTTGCAAATAATAATCCGAATATTACAACAAGTAATGAAGTTATTGTTAAGCCGAGGCCTAAGAAATCTTTTTCTTTATTCTTTATAAAATGCAGGATATATTCCGGTTGTCCGTAGCGTGAAAAAATATAACCAAAAATTACCAGTAAAAATGCAGTGATAACAATTAGTGTGGTCATTGCCTTTTTTGCCGGCTCAAACGTTGGATCGCCCTTACCTGCGGGTACTTTTTTAGAAAAAAAGAAAAGCGCAGCAGACAACAAAAATAGCACTCCTACAAACATATACAGGATTTCCATCTTATCTAAAGAATTGGCTTTTTGAGCAAATTTCTTGATGTATTCCTGGTTTACATTGGCTATTACACCAAATAGGGCGAAAGAAACCACAACCGGGCCGATGGTTGTTCCAAATGAATTAACACCTCCAGCTAAATTTAAGCGATTTGATGCAGTATGAGGCTCGCCTAATGAAGCTGCAAAAGGCTGGGCTGAAGTTTGTTGCAATGAGAACCCCAAACCAACAATAAACAATGCACCCAGGATCAGAAAGTAATGCCCGGAAGTAACTGCCCAGATCATCATAGCAGCTCCAAACGTACTAATCAATAGTCCATTGATAATTCCTTTTTTGAATCCCCACCCATTTAAAATATCTTTCCTAGCAATGCTGCTAAATATAAAAAGGAGTAAGGCCCCAATATAGTAAGCTCCGTAAAATGCAAAATCTATAAGCTGACTTTGAAATTGATCTAACCCAAATTTGGCTTTACAAAAAGGGATAAATACGCCATTTGACGCTCCGATAAACCCCCAAAAGAAGAACACGGTAATTAGGGTATAAAGCGCTGATTTAAGATTTGTTGATTTGTTTTGTTCCATTGTTATTTAGGGTTTATACAATTAGGTTTAATTGAATCACTAAACATAACTAAATTTTGCAATTCCGCTATAATTTTTAATTAATTAATCACAATTTTAAGTTTGGTTGTTTAGCATATAAAATTGCATATTCGTGCTGCCATTTTAAATTCAAAGCGCACATAAGCGTAAATTAATGATAGAAGCTGTTATTTCGGGTATTGGATTTGGATTAGTGCTAACGTTTTTAACAGGCCCGGTTTTTTTTGCATTAATAAAAACAAGCATCGAAAAAGGCTTTCATGCCGGTGTTGCATTGGCCCTCGGCGTGGTTTGCAGCGATATGGTTTTTGTTGGCGCCATACTGTTCGGTTCGCAATATTTTGATGTTACCAAACAGGACAAAATTTTAGCCGGCGAAATTGGCAGCGCCATTTTATTTACTATAGGTGTTTACTACCTGTTTAAAAAGGCCATTATAAATTACGATAACACCGTACCTACCAGGATGCACCGCGCAGGGTACTTTTTAAAGGGCTTTTTAATGTGCATATTCAATCCTACCATCCTTTTCCATTGGACTATAGTAATTGGCGCGGCCAGTACAGTTTATCACCAGGGCGTGCACAACAGGTCGCTGAAAATAGCCATCATGTTTTTAACCATACTCTGTGTACAATTCGGGCTTGATACTACCAAAGCATTTTATGCCAACAAACTGCGAGATAAGATTTCAATTAAATTTGTGCACCGCCTTAACCAGGTAGCCGGTATAGCCCTTATTATAGCCTCAATGGTGATATTGGATAAACTGGTAACTCATTTTGTTTTCTCTCCGCCGGGAGCGTGAGTGAAGAAGCTTATAGTTGATGGTTCATAGTTCATAGCCGCTGCAATTATTACCATGAACTATGAACTATGAACCATGAACTTTTTTCAGTTACATTAGCGTTATCAAAAAAATCTCATCATGAAAAGTATCTTCAACGCAACTGATAATGCCGAATTTATTGAACGCATTAATAAACTTACGCCATCAACACCCGCTTTATGGGGCAAAATGAATGTTGGGCAAATGATGGCCCATTGCCAGGTAATTATCCAGGTTGCATTGGGTGAATTGCGGCTTAAACGCAATTTGCTGGGCTTTGTATTTGGGAGGATAGCCAAGAAACAAATAATGGAAAAGCCGCTTAAGCATAACACGCCAACGTTTCCCGAAGCAAGAATTGTTGACGCAGAAAGCTTTGATAAGGAGAAACAAAAATTAATTGAATTGATAAAAAGATTTTCCGCCGGCCCCGGTGTGATCAGCAAAGACCCGCATCCCTTCTTTGGCCCCATGACTATAGATGAGTGGGATACATTACAGGTTAAGCATCTTGATCATCACTTCAGGCAGTTCGGCGTTTGAGGACAGTTCATAGTTGATGGTTGATGGTTCATAGTAAGAAAAGGAGAGCTGCAGCTGCCATGAACTATGAACCATTAACTATGAACTCACATGTAGCCCCGCTGGTTCTTCCCCTCCATCCAGTTCACAAAAGCGCGGTTAACTACTTTGTTGCCACCGGGGGTTGGGTAATTGCCACTGAAATACCAATCGCCTGAATGGTCCGGGCAGGCTTTGTGCAGGTTGTCGAGCGTTTGGTAGATCACTTGAACTTTGCAGTTTATTTCTTTCGGGGTGATGATCTTTGCTATGCGATCTGATATTTCCTGGTCGGTAAAAGGCTCGTATATTGCTTTTACGTAATTGGTAACCTCTTCTTTAGGCAGCGATGCGCTGTCTTTACATTGCTGGTAAACCTTTAGGATCACGTCTTCTTTGCCGGTGTCTTTTAGCAAGCTGATAGCAGCTTCAAAAGCCACAAACTCGCCCATGCGCGACATATCAATACCGTAACAATCGGGGTAGCGTATCTGCGGGGCGGACGAAACCACCACTATTTTTTTCGGCCCGAGCCTGTCTAATATTTTCAGGATGCTTTGTTTAAGGGTTGTCCCGCGTACAATGGAATCATCCAGCACAACTAAGGTATCGGCATCCTTTTTAATAAGGCCATAAGTGGTGTCATATACGTGCGCCACCATCTCGCCGCGATCGGCATCCTGGGTAATAAAGGTGCGCAGCTTAACATCTTTTATGGCGATTTTTTCCACACGGGGCGCCATGCAAAGCACTTCGGTCAATTCTTCTTCACTTATCTTATCTTCACGGTTCAGCAGCTTATCGCGCTGGTATTTTTTAATATACTTGTGTATGCCTTCAACCATGCCATAAAAAGCAACTTCAGCAGTGTTGGGGATATACGAGAAAACAGTGTTTTTCATATCGTTATCAACACTCTCCAATATCTGGGGGCAAAGCAACCTGCCTAATTGCTTGCGTTCTCGGTAAATAGAAGCATCGCTGCCGCGCGAAAAATAGATCCGCTCAAACGAGCAGGCTTTCTTTTCCTGCGGTTCGCTGAACATATCCTCGCTTATCCTGCCATTCTTTTTAACGATCAGGGCATAACCCGGCTTTATCTCTTTAATGTCTTCTATCGGGATATTGAACGCAGTTTGCAACGCAGGGCGTTCAGAAGCCGCTACTACGATCTCATCATTATAATAATAAAACGCCGGCCTTATGCCAACAGGATCGCGCATTACAAAAGCATCCCCATGGCCTAATATACCCGCAATGGTATAACCGCCATCCCAGTTTTTGGCCGATTTACGGAGTATTTTAGCCACGTCCATATCATTGGCTATCAGTTTGCTAATCTCGATATTATCGTCAAGGCCTTCCCTTTTATATTGGTCGAACAGGCCCTGGTTTTCTGTATCGATAAAATGGCCCATCTTTTCGAGTACCGTTACCGTATCGGCTTTTTCTTTGGGATGCTGGCCAAGGTCATAAAGCTGCTGTAAAAGTTCATCAACATTGGTCATGTTGAAGTTACCGGCTATAACCAGGTTACGGGTCATCCAGTTATTTTGCCTGAGGAATGGGTGACAGTTTTCAATGCTGTTTTTACCATGCGTGCCGTATCGTAAATGCCCTAACAAAACTTCGCCCGCAAAACTGACATTCTGTTTCAGCCATTCGGCATCGTTCATTTTTTCGGGCGTGTTCTTTTGTATATCGGCAAACTTTTTCTGGATATATTCAAATATATCCGCGACCGCGTTTGAGGCCATCGATCTGTGCCGGCTGATGTAGCGTTTGCCCGGCTCAATATCCAGCTTAATGGTAGCAACCCCCGCGCCATCCTGGCCGCGGTTATGCTGTTTTTCCATTAAAAGGTAAAGTTTGTTGAGGCCGTACAGTGCTGTGCCGTACTTTTGCTGGTAAAATGAAAGTGGCTTTAAAAGGCGGATAAATGCCACACCGCATTCATGTTTAATCTGATCACTCATGATTGGTAATGAGCACGCAAAGGTATAATTTTAATGTTGAAACTTTAAATTTACATTGTCATAAAAATGCATTAATGTGGGTTTTGGTGACCGCAGATTTGAGATCAACGGTTAAGTGTCGTTTCTACACTTAGGCGGCTTGATTAAATGGTTGATTTACTTATATTAAGGACAATTTTATTTAAACATTATTACTACTTTCATCCTATGAAAAAACTATCGATCTCAATTTGTTTATTATTTATGCTTTGGCAAGGCAACGTGTTCGCCCAAAGCGGCAGTCCGCTTTTCACGAGTGCTATTGGTGTGCAGGCTTATACTTACCGCAATAGCTTCCCTTCGGGAATAATACCAGTACTGGATAGCGTTAAGGCCCTGGGCATAACGGAAATGGAGGGCCCTAACCCCCGGAATATCGGTGCTGAAGAATTTAAAAAGCTGCTGAACGAGCGGGGAATTTCCATGCCATCTATCGGAGTTGACTATGGGCTGATAAATGCAGACCCATACCAGGTGGTTTCAATGTGCAAGCTTTTTGGATCTACCTTTGTAATGGTAGCCTGGATACCGCATGGCAAAACTTTTACCATTGACGATGCAAAAAAAGCGGTGGCCGATTTTAACCGGGCAGGCAAAATACTGAAAGATAACGGCATCACCCTTTGCTATCACGACCACGGTTACGAATTTGGCCCTTACGGGGACGGTACTTTCCTCGATTACATCATACAAAATACTAACCCTGAATATGTATCCTTTGAAATGGACATCATGTGGACATTTCACGGCGGCGGCGACCCTGCCAAACTATTATACAAATACAAAGACCGCTGGAAAATGCTGCACCTTAAAGATATCCGCAAAGGCATCGCCAACGATCTTACCGGCGGAACCAGCACCGATAACGATGTGGCCCTGGGCACCGGGCAGTTGGATATCCCAGGCATATTAAAGGCCGCAAAGGCAGTTGGTGTACAGCATTATTTTATTGAGGACGAAAGTGCTAACCATGCAAATCAGATACCGGTGACGATTGGGTATATTAAAAGTTTGAAGGAGTAATTGGCAGTTTTACGAATGAGGGAAAGAACAGCAATTCATAAAACCGTAACTTTTTTCATTGCAGCAGTATGGATGATAAACGGCTTATTTTGTAAAGTGCTGAATTTCGTTCCCAGGCATGAAAAAATTGTCGCGCGAATTTTAGGTGATCAGCACGCCGGAGTTTTAACAAAGGCGATAGGTATAGCTGAAATATGTATGGCAATATGGATTTTAAGCGGTATTAAGTCCCGTTTGAACGCCATCATACAGATATTAATTGTTGCGATTATGAACGCTATTGAATTTACGCTTGCCCCCGACTTATTGCTTTGGGGAAAAGCAAATTCAGTTTTCGCATTCATGTTTATTATCTCAATTTATTGGAATGAATTTGTACTAAATAAAAAATTAGCCCTACAAACATAATATGTTTTCGTTTCTGAAAAATCATCCGTTTGCTGTTGAGGCTTTTTTTGAAAATTCAATTGTTTTAACATTTGCGTACCCTAAAGAGCAACTTACACATCTTATTCCCGAGTGTTTAACATTAGATACGTTTAATGACAAGTGGGCCTTTATAGCAGTTGCCCTTGTTCAAACTAAAGATCTGCGGCCTAAAGGGTTTCCGAAATTTTTTGGCAACGACTTTTTATTAATTGGTTACCGGGTATTTGTCAGGTACAACAACAATGCCGGAAAAAGATTGCGCGGCTTGTACATACTTAAATCCGAAACAGACAAGAAAAAGATGGAATTAATGGGCAATTTTTTCACTCATTACAATTATACCACAACTGACGTCCAGCAAATACAGGATAACTTTCAACTGGAAATAAAATCAAAAAGATCGAATTTTAGCATACAACTTGAGACCGGGAATGAAGAAGCCCAACTGCCTGAAAATTCTCCATTTTCCGATTGGAAAGAGGCCAGAAGATTTGCGGGGCCTTTGCCCTTTACTTTTACGTACAACGTCAAAACAAAAGAAGTGTTGATCATTGAAGGTGTAAGGGAAAATTGGATTCCGAAACCAGTAGATGTTATCAGCTACAATATTCCATTTTTAAAATCATTGAGCAATACTGAGGGACGGTTGGCCAATGCTTTTATCATTAACGACATTCCTTATTACTGGAAAAAAGGCAGGACAGAGCAATGGAACCACTGAGAAAGCCATTCCAGGGAATATGGAATATTATCCGCTTTAACTGGCATTTTTACTTATTGTCACTCGTTTTTGTTTTGCTCATTCAATTACTGAACGGACTTCCAATTGTTTTTCCTTACATCCTCTTTAACAATATTGTGTGCTGGTTAGTTATTGGGACTGTTGTAGTTTCTTTGTTTATTTCATTTTATGTGTACGATCTTTCCAACCTGTATAAACTGGACTGGTTAAACGAGTTATCAATTATACCCAACAGCACAGTTGTGAATATTAACGCCGGTTTTGATGAAACCAGCATTTTACTGCATAAAAAATTCCCTGATGCGAACATGCTTGTCTATGACTTTTATGACCCTTTAACCCACACCGAAGTTTCCATAAAGCGGGCAAGAAAAGCATATCCGCCTTACCCAAACACGCTGAAAGTAAATACCTCGGATTTACCATTACAAAATAATAATGCCGACAACGTTTTTGTAATTTTATCAGCTCATGAAATCAGAAATGATGAAGAGCGGAAAGTTTTTTTCAATGAAATAAAAAGAATATTGAAACCTACCGGTAAGATTGCAGTGATAGAACACCTGAGGGATACACCCAATTTTTTAGCTTATAATATTGGTTTTTTTCACTTTATCGCAAGGTCCTCCTGGTACAGCACATTTGCAAATGCAGGATTAAGTATTTATAAGGAGATAAAAATAACACCATTTATCACCACTTTTATTCTTGAAAAAAATGGAAGTAAATCTTAAAATAACCGGCTTCCTTTTAATATCTATTGCCTTGGTACATATTATTTTCCCAAAGTATTTCAATTGGAAAAATGAGTTGAGTACGTTAAGTTTAGTTAACCGCCAAATGATGTATATTCATGCATTTTTTATCGCCTTAGTTCTTTTTTTAATGGGAGTGTTATGCCTGACGTCCTCAAAAGAAATTATTGCAACCGATTTAGGTAACAGGCTATGTTTGGGCTTCGCTATTTTTTGGACGATAAGGCTTTTTATCCAGTTTTTCGGGTATTCATCAGAACTTTGGAAGGGGAAAAGATTTGAAGGGGCGATCCACATACTATTTTCACTTGTTTGGCTCTATTTAAGTGTGGTATTTTTCTGTTTGTATTTCATTAATAGGTAATTTGTCATCCCATGGATGCAATTTATAAACTGACATTATTTTAAGCTAATACTATACCCATGAAAAAAATACTCCTTTTTATCCTTCTATCCCAACGCGTACTCGCCCAAACCACCCCGCCTGTTGATAAAGTTCCGGTGCATGAGTTTATCATTAAAAACTTTAAAACCGAAGGCGGCATTACATTGCCCGAAGCACATATTATATACGGCACTTATGGCCATTTAAATGCCGCGCATGATAATGCCATGCTAATGCCCTCGCACTATATGGCCGATCATCATGGCTACGAATGGCTGATCGGTCCCGGTAAGGCGCTTGATACTTCAAAGCTTTTCCTGGTCACTACCGAACTTTTTGGCAACGGGCATTCATCATCCCCCAGCAATACACCCGAGCCATTTCATGGCCCGCGTTTCCCGGTGATGAATATTCGTGACAACGTGGAGGCAGTGCATCGTTTACTTACCGAAGATTTGAAAATTACCCATTTAAAAGCCATTATCGGTTTCTCCATGGGCGCCCAGCAGGCATTTCAATGGGCGGTGAGCTACCCTGTGTTCGCTGACCGAATTGTAGCCACATCCGGCACCGCAAAAACCTACGGGCATGGCATAGTAAGGCTTGAAGGACAGATAGCGGCGCTTACCGCCGATGCCGCATTTAACAACGGCGATTACACCGCCGAACCCCAAAAAGGAATAGAAGCTTTCTCCGTTGTGTGGACGGGCTGGCTTTACTCGCAGGAATGGTGGCGCAAGGAATTATGGCGGGCAGATTCGCCGGCGGGCGCCACTTTTGAAACAGTGCTTGATGATTACCGAAAAAACTTTATCCCAGGCGCCGATGCAAATAACCTGATATTGCAGATGCGCACCTGGGAACAAAATAATGTCGGCGCAACGCCGGGCTTTAACGGTGATGTTGAAAGTGCGCTTCGTTCCATTAAAGTCCCGTTTCTGTATATGCCATCGGCAACTGATATGTATTTTCCGATAAGCGATGCTACTTATGAGCAGGCCTTTATCCCTAAGGTGGTATTCAAACCTATCCCATCGCTTTGGGGGCATACGGCCGGCGCAGCGAGTAATCCGGCGGATGCTAAGTTTTTGAATGATAATATTGGGGAGTTTTTAAAGTAGTAGACTGGTATTAGCTTTGATGTTTTATATTTACGCAACAATGAAAGTGAAATCTATAAAAACAGAGAAGGATTATCAGGATGCCCTAAAAAGGCTCGATGTTATCTTTGATGCCGCGCCCAATACAAAAGAAGGGGATGAATTGGAAATATTAGGCGCTTTGATTGATGATTACGAAAAAATTTATTTCCCGATAGATTTACTTAAGCGAATTTAAGCAGCCTGCTAAAAGCGAGGCATTCAATGGAAAAAAGACAATAATGTTATTATAGATGAATTTTTAAAACTATTACTAAGTTTAGAATGACTGACGAAACTATAGTCCCCGATGAAGTTATAATGAACCAAATTTATTATATCCGTGGACATAAGGTGATGTTAGATAGCGATTTGGCAACGCTTTACGAAGTAGAAACAAAACAACTCAAAAGGCAAGTTAGACGAAACGCAGAACGTTTCCCGGAGGATTTTATGTTTGAATTAACGCCGGAAGAGTATTCTTATTCAAGGAGCCAAATTGGCACCTTGAAACAAGGTGAGAACGTTAAGTACCCACCAATGGTTTTTACCGAACAAGGTGTATCAATGCTGTCAAGCATATTAAACAGCAAGAGAGCAATCAAAGTAAATATACAGATCATCCGTATATTTACACGTATCCGTCAAATGTTTATCGACAATACTGATTTACGTTTAGAAATTGAAAAAATCAAATCCAAGCTGAATAACCAGGATAAAAACATGGAAATTGTGTTCCGCTATCTGGATGAATTGGTAGAAAAGAAAATTGCACCAAAACCCCGAAAAAGAATTGGCTATAAATCGGATGACCTTTAACGCCAATAATAAAGTTCATTTTTCCACACGATGTAACTTATAATTATGTCCAAACACCCATCCCCCCAATGGTGGGGCCCGCCCAAAGAATTTAAGGACCGCAAAAACGAGCGGAAGATCAGCTGGCTGGAGTTATTTTACGATCTGGTTTATGTTGCTGCCATTGGCCAGTTAACACATCGTATTGCTACAGATCCAACATGGCAAACTGTTGGTTATTCGTTTTTAATATTTTGCTTTGTGTTTTGGTCGTGGGTAAATGGCAGCCAGTATTACGACCTGCATGGCGGCGACGGTATACGCACGCGGTTGCTTACTTTTTGGCAAATGCTGGCAGTCGCGGCCGTGGCCATCACCATCCCTGATGTTTTCGACGGCAGCCAGCAGGGGTTTGCGATCACTTTTGCTGTTGTGCAGTTCCTGATCACTTATCTATGGTGGAGCGTTGGATTATATGATCCATCCCACAGGGTGTACAACAAATTTTATACCATAAATTACAGTATCGCTTTTGCATTGTTTATAATCTCTGTATTTACGGACTATCAAACAGCAATAGTACTTTGGGTAATTGCGCTGGTGTTTAACCTTACCGCCCCACTTGCCGCCGCGCGAACGGTGATACGGGTATTAAAGGAAAGAAAACAACCCGCATTTACTGCTTCCGCAACCATCGTGGAACGCTTTGGGCTGTTCACCATCATTGTGCTGACGGAAAGTATTTTAAGCACGGTAGGCGGGGTAGGCGAAATAAAAAACAGGCAGCCTGCCGTTTGGGTAGTTTTTATTTTAGGCATCCTTATCGCATTTTTAATATGGAACCTTTATTTTGATATGACCAGCGAACAGGAAACTAAAAAAGGTTACCGATATCTTCAATTCCTGGTATTTCTGCATTTTCCCCTGCTGGCTGCATTAAGTGTTGCGGGCGCCTGTTTACGCGTCCTGATCGCGGATATGGAAACCGGCCCTTCAGCAACTGTCCAATGGATGTTTTGTGCTTCTATAGCAGTTATATTGTTGATGATTACCGGCATGACCAAGATCATGGAGGAGTCGGAGGAAGACCGTTCCTATATTACACCTGTATCACGGCTACTGATTGCGGCCGCTCTACTGGTACTCATCATTCCCTTTTTTAGCCAGTATTTCACCAGCGTGTTATTATTGTTCGTTATAGCCATGGTATTATTTGTCCCCGTTTTGGTTGGCGTGAAAAGCTGGATAAAATTTAGATTCTTTAACAAGTAAAGCTAGCCGGCAGGGAATCCAAATCACCGCTCAATTATTTTTTACTTTAATATTTGGATATGTAAAATATATACACGTATCTTTACATACCGAACGGTCGGTTTATTTTTATTTTCATGCTATGACTAAAATGCCCCTGGATACCCGGACTAACATTTTGAAAGTGGCCTTGCTGTTGTTTCTGGAGAAAGGCTATAAAAATGTTTCGTACCAGGACCTGGTGAAAAAATCAGGCCTTTCAAAGGGCGCTATTTATCATTATTTCGCTTCCAAAGAAGAACTTTTGGTTGCTGTTTTTGATATGTTTTCTGAGAGCAGCAAGCAACCGCTCGCGATAGACCCGGAGAACCTGGTAAAAGATTACGAGTCGTTCAGAAAGTTATACTTTGATATCAAGATCGGACAACTTAATGAATTTAAAACTTTTTTAGGAGCTGAAATAGTAGCCTTTAATTGGGTTTTATTCTGCCTGGAGGCAATAGAAGCAAATGCGCAACTAAGGATCACCATTGGCGAGCTGTCGAAACAGGAAATAAAATTCCTTGAAAAATGTTTTCTCGGCCTGGAAAAACATGGTAGCCTCCCAAAAGGTAAAGATCCGGCCTTGCTTGCCGAATGTCTCTATTACATGCTTGAGGGCGCCGGGTTAGTCATGTTTTTGCTGGAAAATAAAATGGATGAGGATTTTATAAAAATGTATGACAAGACCCTAACCGATTTTTTTAAAATAATTTAAGCTTTCGCACCAATGAAAACTACATTAAATATTTTTTTAACAATAGGCGGACTTTTGCTTATATCAACTTTCGGCTATGCCCAGGATGCAAAACAAATAGTAACCAAAGCCGAAGATAATGTCCGCGGCTTATCGTCAGTTGTTGATATGACCATTCAGGTAAAACGACCAACCTGGACGCGCACCATGACTGTGAAAGCATGGTCGAAAGGTGAACAGTATTCCCTAATGGTGGTTACCGCCCCGGCAAAGGATGCCGGGACTGTTTTTTTAAAGCGGGTTAAGGAAATATGGAACTGGCTGCCCAATATCGAACGGGTAGTGAAACTCCCGCCATCAATGATGAGCCAGAGCTGGATGGGTACCGATCTTACCAATGATGACCTGGTGAAAGCGTCCTCGCGCATAGATGATTACAAGCATAAAATTGTCGGCGACAGTGTAATTGAAGGGCGCAAATGCTGGAAAATTGAAATGATACCCTTGCCGTCGGCTGCCGTGGTTTGGAGCAAGGTTAATATGTGGATAGACCAGAAAGATTACCTTGAACTGCGCCTGGAGTTTTACGACGAAGACAATAAATTGGTAAATGTAATGCAGGGCTCCAACATCAGGACCATCGGGGGCAGGATAATGCCCATAAAGCTGGAAATGATACCAGTCGAAAAAAAGGGCCAGGAAACCATCATCACTTATAACAGCGCAACTTTCAATCAACCCATAAGCGTTGATTTTTTTACGACCCAAAACATGAAAAAAGCAAAATAATGTATTTTAAACTGGCATGGCGGAATATGTGGCGTAGCAGGCGGAGAACGCTTATTACTATTTCGTCTATTTTCTTTGCTGTGATATTTGCCATACTGATGCGGGTAACTGTTATCGGTACATTCGAGAGACTGATCGTCAACGCGGTTAGCTTGTCGAGCGGGTATATCCAGGTCCATCACAGCGGGTATTGGGAAAACAGATCGGTGGACAGTACCTTCGAAGAAAGCCCAAAGCTTACAGAAATCCTTGACCATGAAAAAGAAATCACCGCGTGGACTTCACGGCTGGAATCGTTTGCCCTTGCATCTTCGGGCGACCGCAGTAAGGGTATAATGGTTACCGGCATCGATCCGGGAAAAGAAAATTCGGTATCCCATCTTTCAAACAAAATAATTTCCGGCAAATATCTAACCTATAACGATAAGGGCATTATCCTTGGCGAAGGCCTCGCCGCCTATTTAAAACTGAAGATAAATGATACCGTAGTATTGATAGGGCAGGGGTACCAGGGCAATATGGCTTCGGGTAAATATGCCATCAGGGGCATAGCAAAGCTCGGCATCCCCGAAATGAATAAAGGGATGGCATGGCTGTCGATGCCGTCTGCACAGGTTTTTTTGAGCACAGGCGCCAGGTTTACATCCATATCGTTACTGACCGATGACCAGGACAAATTGGACGGCCTTAAACAAAGCATCGTCAGTCAAACCAAAGGGGCAGGTTACGAAGTGATGACCTGGAAGGAAATGCTCCCCGAACTTGACCAGCTTTTCCAGGCGAAAATGGCGCAAAATGTCATCATGTCGGGCGTGCTTTACCTGGTAATAGCATTTGGGATATTTGGCACCATCCTGATGATGCTAAATGAACGTTTGCACGAGTTTGGAATACTTGTCGCTATCGGCATGAAAAAGGGACTGTTGTCAGGCGTGGTTGTTTTGGAAATGGTGCTGATGTCGGTTGTGGGGACATTTTTAGGCATGGTTTGTATTTATCCCCTGGTCCTTTATTACCATAAGCACCCCATAGCCCTGAAGGGAGATATGGCAAAATCTACCGAACTGTACAATATCGAGCCAGTATTAACAATGTCGACCCATATTTCACATTTTATCATCCAGGGATACGTGGTGCTGATGATCGCCTTCCTGTTATCGCTGTATGCCATATTTAAGATCCATAAAATTAAAGTTATTGAAGCCATAAACAGTTGAATATGCTTTTTAAAATAGCCTGGAGAAATATTTGGAGAAACCGTATCCGCAGCCTGGTGGTGATAGCATCGGTTGCTGTGGGCCTGTTTGCGGGTATGTTTATGATGGCGTTTTTTTTAGGCCTTGCAAAACAGGAAATTGACAGCACTGTTGAAACTCAGCTTTCGCACATACAATTTCATAATCCCGCTTTTATTGAAGATAAGGATGCAAACTATATTATTGAAAATGGCCCGGCTATATTGGATATACTCAAAAAGAACAGCAATGTAAAAGCGGTATCGGGCAGGGTAATTACTACCGGGATGATCTCATCAACCGCAAGTGCTTCAGGTGTTGAGATACATGGCATTGCCCCGGATGAGGAAAGCGCTGTAACCAGCATTTCAAAGAACGTAATTGAAGGGGCGTACTTTAACGGCGCAAAAAGGAACGAAATAGTGATAGGTAAGAAGCTCGCCGAAAAACTTGGCGTAAAACTGCACAATAAGATCGTGCTTACTTTTCAATCAAAAAGCGGCGACCTGACCGCAGGTTCCTTCAGAATAGCGGGTATATTCCGCTCTCGCAATTCTGCTTTTGATCAAACAACCGTATTCGCCCGTTTTGATGATCTTGCCGGGTTACTGGGCACCGGCACCGGGATTCATGAAATAGCCATTATCCTGAAAGATGGCCAAAAAACAACACAAGTCGCCAAAGAACTCAAAAAGGAATATCCTTTATTACTGGTACAGACCTGGACGGAATTATCACCCCAGATGGCCCTGCTTACCGGCATTATGGACCAGGTAATGTACGTCATTATCGGTATCATATTACTGGCATTGATGTTCGGCATCATCAACACGATGCTGATGGCCGTGCTGGAGCGGCAACGCGAATTTGGCATGCTGATGGCCATTGGCATGAACAAGCCGCGCGTGTTTTTTATGATATTACTGGAATCAGTGATGCTCACCTGCGCAGGCATCCCTGCCGGGATATTGTTTACCATCATTACGGTAGGTTCACTCGCCAGGCATGGCATCGACCTTTCGGCATTTTCACAGGCATTGTCGCAGTTTGGTTTCAGCAATATCGTGTATCCCGAGTTACAGCATTCCATGTTCCTGCCAGTTACTTTAATGACGGCATTTACAGCCGTTTTATCAGCCATATATCCGGCAATAAAAGCATTACAATTTAAACCTGCGGAAGCCATACATAAAATTTAATCGCCATGAGTAATATTATTGAATCGCACAACCTTTCAAAAGTTTATAACCCCGACACGATCCCTGTTAACGCGGTTAGCGGCGTTGACCTGGAAATTGAGGAAGGTGAATTTACCGCCCTTGTTGGCCCTTCCGGATCAGGTAAAACAACTTTATTGAACCTCATCGGTGGTTTGGATTATCCTACCGGCGGCAATGTTCAAATCGGCGGAGTTGATATAACCAAAATGAGCGAAAACAAGCTGATAGACTTCCGGCTCAAAAACATTGGCTTTGTTTTCCAGGCGTATAACCTTATCCCTGTGCTCACTGCAAGTGAGAATGTTGAATTTGTGATGCTGCTGCAAAAAACCCCTAAGCGTGAAAGGGAACAACGCGCCATTGACCTGCTAACGGAAGTTGGGCTAAAAGATAAACTCAATAAGCGTCCGTCCGAACTTTCGGGGGGGGCAGCAGCAGCGTGTTGCAGTTGCCCGTGCGTTGGCATCGAAGCCCCGTTTTATCCTTGCTGACGAGCCGACGGCCAACCTTGATTCAAAATCAACCGAGAACCTGCTGGAGATCATGGCTAAGTTAAATACGGAAGACAAGATGACCTTTATTTTTTCAACCCACGACCAGCGTGTAATTGATAAGGCCCGCCGGGTGGTCACCCTGGTTGATGGCAAGATTGTATCCGACACAAAGCAATGATCAGGGGCACAGGGATATTAGCTTTATTGGTTTGTTTGACCTTTTGTATACAGGCCTATGGACAAACTGACTCCACAAAACAAGCTGCCAGCGATACCACCAAAAAGGCGCACAAGTTTACCGTTAACGGCTACATCAAATACCTGGAGCAGGGCAGTTTTGTAAGTAAAATTAGCGATATACAAACCGATGGCCTTATCCACAACCGGCTTAATTTTAAATACCAGCCGGATGATCATTTTACTTACACTTTGGGTATCCGTAACCGCATCTATTATGGCCAGCTGGTAAAAGAATATCCCGGCTTTGCCTCGCTCGTTACCGGTCAGGACGGAATATTTAATTTGTCGGAGAGCTGGGTCAACAAAAATTCAGTATTGTTTAACAGCACCATTGACCGTGCCAGCGCTGAATATATTGTCGGTAAATGGGACGTTACCCTGGGCCGGCAGCGCATTAACTGGGGTATAAGTACTGTATGGACGCCCAACGACATTTTTAACACTTTTAATTATTTTGATTTTGACTACGAAGAACGACCCGGCAGCGATGCGGCGCGTGTTCAATATGCCTTTAACCCATCATCATCCATTGACCTGGCCTTGAGCCCCGGCAGAACAGCTAAACAAAACATAGCGGCGGTGATGTACCATGTCAATAAGTGGGGTTACGATTTCCAGCTATTTTCGGGCATCTACCAGCAGAATTTTACGGCCGGCGCCGGATGGGCAGGCAATATTAAGGAAGCCGGCTTTAAAGGCGAAGTGTCGTACTTTGCATCAAATAAAGCCGACAGCGCTGCAGTAGTCGCTTCCTTATCGATTGATTATGCGTTCAAAAATGGTATATATGTGCTTGTTTCCGGTTTGTATAATAGCCTGGGTAAAGATAACCTGGTCAACATTACCCAGCTTACCGCATCCACACTTTCAGCAAAAAACATTTTCCCATTCAGATATACTTTATTTTCGGAAATATCATACGGCTTTTCGCCCTTATTTAAAGCCTCGCTCGGCGGTATGTACTCCCTCTCGGGTAACTCGCTCATAATATTGCCTACCATTACTTACTCCATCGCCGAAAACTGGGTGCTCCACCTGGTGGGGCAGTCATTTTACGCACAGCAAAATGGCAGCTATAAGCCGCTCGGCAATAGTATTTATTTAAGGGTTAAGTGGGGGTTCTAAGAATTGTCTGAACCGTTGATTAAGCTGATTGTATTGATTAAGTTGAATTTGATAGTTTTATGATTTACTAATTGATATTTTAAATTTTGAATTGATAAGACGTTTGAATTGTAAACTTTTTGCACCAAAATTAATTAACAAGCCGATTTCCAGGTCGTACGCTTCTAAATAATTTATCGCCTGGGCCAGGTGTACATCTTCCAATTGAACAATTGCTTTCAACTCTATTGATATTACTCCGGCAACTAAAAAATCAACCCGCCTTGTTCCGATTTGCTCCTTTTTATAAAAAATAGGCATTTCAAATTCCCGTAGAAATGGGATACCAAGAAGCACAAATTCCGTTTCTAAAGCCCTTTGATAAATCACTTCCTGGAAACCATTACCCAGAATTTTGTGAACTTCCATTGCGCAGCCAATGATTTTTGCAGTAATATCTGAGTATTTATATTGTTCATTTATCATTGTCTGAACCGTTGATTAAACTGATTAATTTGATTGGCTTGAAGTTTTTTCAAAATGTGAAATGTCTGAACCATTGATTAAGTTGATTTATTTGATTGACCAGAGTTTTTTAGACGAAAATGAATCATAAAAAATCATTTAATCAGCTTAATCAACGGTTCAGACTACTCAATAATCACTTTATTCCCATTCTTTCTTCGTATCCATAAAACACCGCCGCCTTTTTCAATAGCGGTCCAGGTATAGCCTTCGCCGTCAACGGTTTCTTTTAAAGGTTTATCATTTAGCAGTATGGCCGATGGTTTGGTTTTTAGTTTTATTTCTTCGGTGCCGTTATTGTCAAAAGTGCGGTAATACATATCGACCTTGTTCGAATCTATTTCTGTAAAATCAACGCTGTAGTATTTATGAAAATGGCCTTTATAATCAGCCTGCTGGATCACCGAGGTGGTTGAAAGGATATGATCTTCAACCGGCGCCAGTGCCGGGTAATTGGCCATCGCACGTAAATAATGCCTTACATAATCGCCATAGCCATCGGTAAGCCAGGGTTCATCAAACGGGAAGCAGTTTTTGCCGTCAAAGTCAATCGCATAGGTAGCCCAATGAAGTTCGTGCAGGGCATTGCTGTAATAAGAAGTATCGCCCGTTAACGACACATATAACAATTCATCCGCCCCCTGCCTTGCTGTGTGGCTTTCTCCCGGAACAGGATAAATCGACTGCTCATTAGTTACGACCACCCCATATTTTTTCCATTTGTCATTGTTAAAACTTTTATGCACCCATTCGATAATACTTTTTACCTGTGTTTTCCATTCGGGGAAATTTTGCGGGTGTTCCATCATAAACCTTGCGCAGGTCATGGCGTTGATCTGGGTTTGGCTCCACTCGCCTACATCTTCAAAAAACGGCCCCCATTTGTTTAGTTGGATGGGATATTTTTTTAGCCACGCTATAATTTTATCCGCACCGGTTTTATAGGCGGCTACATTGCCTTTGTTTAACTCAATTAAGTCAAAGAACAGCTGCAGCGTTGGTGTAAGGTTGGTAGTATAGCAGCCGGTATCAACAGATTTTACGAGTCCATCGTCCTGCAGCAACGCCGTTTCGCCTGTAAACACATTTACTTTAAAGGGCAGCGGGGAGTGTTTTTCGGTGCCGGTTTTCACATTTGCGGCAAGCGTATTGGCTATTTTCACAGCAGCATCAAGGAACAACGGCTCGTTTTTTATTTTGTAGGCGTGCACCAGTTCTAATCCAAATGAGCCGGCTTTGTCAGGCTGTGCAACACCCCGGCCGCTGCGCATATCCCCGTCATAAACCCCCGAGTAGATGAGGGTATTGTAAGGAAACGGGATATCGGGCCATTTACAATCAGCGGGCGATAAGCCATGCGTTAAATAATATTCAGCCAGGAAATACAGGTTGTTCTTTACATTTTCATTGCCAGTATAGGCATAATATAAACGCCAGGAGGACATGGCCATCATAAACTGGTCGCCGCCGATACCGCGGGGATCATCCATAGTTTTGTTCCAAACCTGGTGGTCCATATAGTAAGGGAGCCCGTTGGGGTCCCTTCGCATATTGAACCAAAAATCCCAAATGATATGCAGGTCATGGTCATAAGCTATAGCAGGATCTGGATCAAACCAGGGAACAATATTGCCGCTTTTATCGGTTTGAATGGGATGATAAATCAAGATTTCTTTTTGCTGTGCCGCTAAATTACTTATGGTAAACGCAAGGAATAGCGATAGCAGGATAAACTGTTTTTTGACCATGAGGATTTTTTTAAGAAGGATTTTTAATGATAATTGGTAACGGGTTGCTTATGGGCAGGCTAATTTAGTAATAATCCGAAAAGGGAGGCGGATTTTTCTTAAAGCCAGCCACTACTCACTTCAAAAATAACAAATCAGTCTTCAATAATTCCTCTATATTTATCCATCCAATCCAAACCCTGTAAACTATTTATTTACCCAATTATGAACATTGAAACTACCCCTGGAAAAGCCATGAACCGGCGCAAGTTTATCGAAAAAGCAGCTGTTGTTTCGGCTTTTATGATCGTTCCCCGCTTTGTGCTGGGCGGCAAAGGCTATACCGCCCCAAGCGACCTGATCACACTCGGTTTTATCGGTACCGGCAAGCAGGCCGGCGGTTTACAGGAATCATTTCGGAATACCAACGAAGTGAAAATTATAGCTGCCGCCGATGTTTACGGTGCAAAACTGCAGGCTTTTGCAGCGCAGGTTAACCAATACTATGCCGCAAAAGCAGGCCAAAGCCACTATGCCGGATGCGCCACTTACGCAGATTTCCGGGATCTTTTAGCCAGGAAAGATATTGACGCCGTGGTAATTGCCGTGCCTGATCACTGGCATTCGGTATGTGCTATCCTTGCGGCCCGTGCGGGGAAGGACATTTATTGCGAAAAACCTTTATCACTAACAATAAAGGAAGGCCGCGCGATGGTAACCGAATCCAGGAAACATAAAAGGGTATTTCAAACCGGTAGTATGCAACGCTCATGGCCCGAGTTCAGGCAGGCTGCGGAGCTGGTCCGCAATGGCTATATCGGCGAAATTTCAACAGTAAAGGTAAACGTTGGTCCGCCGCCGGTGCCTTATAACCTGGCTGCTGAGCCGATGCCCGGCACCCTGGACTGGGATTTTTGGCTGGGGCCAAACTCAGCGCAGGTTTATAACCATTTTTTAGCGCCGGGACTTACGGATGATTTTTGGGCCAAATGGCGCGATTACAAAGAGTTTGGCGGTGGCGGCATGACCGACTGGGGCGCACACATGTTTGACATAGCCCAATGGGGCCTTGATATGGATGCAAGCGGCCCGGTAATGGTAACCCCACCAGATAAGGACCATCCGTTTTTAACCTATCAGTACGCCAACGGCATCACAATGACACATGAGCCGGGCAGCGGTGACCAGGAGGTAACATTTGTCGGCTCCACAGGCAGCGTCCATGTGGTAAGGGGCAAGATAGAAACTACGCCGGAGTCATTGAAGGATAAGACGATTGGCCCAAACGAAAAGCATGTTTATTTAAGTCTGGACCATTATAAAGATTTCCTGCAGGCTATCCGCAACCGTATCAAACCGGTGGCTGATGTTGAAATTGGCCACCGGACGGCAACTGTTTGCAACATTGGCAATATTGCTTATGAACTGAAGCGCCCGCTGCAATGGGACCCCCATAAAGAGGTATTTAAAAATGATGATGAAGCCAACAAGTTAACAGGCCGTGAAATGCGGAAGGAATGGGTGGTGTAGATTTGTTTTAACAGGCCTAACTTGCTGTATTTCTATTATTTGGATTTAAAATATTTTTTATATTTGAGTAACCAAATATAAACCTGTTAGCAATGAAAGCAGTATCAGATCAGATCTACCGGCGCATTGATAATGACCTTTACAATGCCAAAACCAACACTTGGTGGGAACCACAAAATGTGCTTTATCTATTAAAAACGAGCATTAACCCGGTGCGGGTTGGGTATGCTAAAAGAAAAATTTTTGACGAATTACATTTTGACAGCACGGGAAAAAAGGCGCTAGAGGTGGGTTGCGGCGGTGGTATACTTTGTGAAGAAATTGCCCAAATGGGTTTTGAAACCACAGGGATTGATCCGTCGGACCATTCGCTGGAGATTGCACGGAACCATGCCAAACTGGGCGGATTGAATATCAACTATGAAAAAGGAACAGGCGAAGCTTTGCCCTATAAGGATGCTTCATTTGATGTCGTTTTTTGCTGTGATGTACTGGAGCATGTGCGTAATTTGCCAAAAGTAATTTCTGAAATTTCGAGGGTGCTGAAACCGGATGGGATATTTATGTTCGATACAATAAACAGGACCCTGGTAAGTAAGGTGGTTGCGATTAAAATATGGCAGGAATGGAAGCGATGGGCTTTTATGCCCCCGAAGCTGCATACCTGGAAAATGTTTATTAAACCAGAAGAGTTAAAATTGCTTTTGCTCGACAATGGTTTTGACTTCAAGGAATTTTGCGGTACCGAGCCAAATGTTTCTATTCCGAAAATGTTAAGTTTTCTGCGCAAACGCACAAAAGGTGTATGGACCTACGTAGAGCTTGGTGAGAATTTTAAACTGGTCGAAAGCAAGGACATGAATATTTTGTATATGGGTTTGGCTGTAAAAAAGCATAAAGATAAATCGTGACCCCATTTTTAGAAGTCAAATAATGCATTGCCCCTTTAACTTTACTTACTGAACCCAACCAGCCTGTGCAATTTCACCGGGTCATATATCCTTCCTGCTTTAATAACGAGGGTTACTTTACGGATATCCCTTATATTGCTTAAAGGGTTGCCGTCAACGATGGTAATATCGGCGTGTTTGCCCGCGGTAACGGAGCCGGTTTCTTTGTCCACTTTCATTACCCGCGCCGGTGTTATGGTGGCAGTTTGAATGGCTTGAATTGGCGTTAAACCTGCACCAACATATAATTCCAGCTCACGATCAAGACTGTAGCCTGGGAAACCCTGGTCGGTACCGGCCACTATCGGTACCCCGGCATCGTAAAGCACCTTTACTATCTTCACCATGCTTTCATAAAGCGGTTTAAATTTTGCTGCCCCTGCCGGGTCCTGTCCTGTGTTTTTAAATAATGCCTGCAACGGTAATGGCAGCGTGTAAAACCCCGGCTCCATAATAGTTATGTCTTCTTTTACCGACCGGAAACTCATCTCAAAAACGCCCAGGGTTGGGTCAATCACTACGTGGTGATCTTTAATAAATTGAATCGCTGCCTTGCTCGTGGAATCTTCAAAATTTATGGATCTGTCCTTGTTCCTTTTCATGATGGAGTAAACATACTGCACATGGTTGACCATATTCATCCCCGAATCAACGCCCTGCTGCAAGGTCATTCCATTGGGGATGTGGCCGGTAACTGTAAGACCAAGGCGGTGCGCTTCATCACAAATAGCTTTAACAATTGCTGGTTTTACTGAACTGTAAATTTTTATCTGGATAAATCCGTTATGATAATAGCGGTCAACCTCCTTTATCGCCTCCTCTTTGGTATCAGCCTGGACAATTCCCAGCGCATACGGCCCTTTTCCGTCAATAATACCTGCTTTTAAAATTTCAGGGCCGATACCTTTGCCTTCATCAATCGCTTTTTTGATTGCGTTGATATACCCAAATTCGTTGCCGCAATCGCGCACCGTGGTAACTCCTGCGGCAAGATACGCCGGGCCCCATTCTGCTTGTTCAAAATGGGCATGCATATCCCAAAGGCCGGGCAAAACAGTTTTACCTTTGGCATCAATGATCTTAGCATTCGCCGGAATCTTTATTTCACCAGCTTTACCCACTTTTTTAATAATACCGTTCTCAATGAGTACAACCGAGTTAGGGATAGTTGTAGCGTTGACCACGTCTACCAGTGCTCCTCCCATAATGGCTATAACTTTATCGCCGCCATTAATTTTTGGCATGGCTTTTTCAAACAGCCCCATACTATAAGTGGCCGCCCTGGTGATCAGCGTTGGCAATAGGGTTTCGTAAGGCTCCCGCATCATTTCCAGTTTGTCGGCCTCGGCATCGTTGGTGATCAGGCACATTAACTTTCCGTCATTATCGGCCCATAGTAATTCATTGCCCCATATAAGGCCGCTTATGGTGTACCTTTCCAATATCAGTGGCCTATTTTCAAAACTGAGGGTATCTGTACCATCCTTTTTAATTTGAACGGAGCCGAAAGGCAGGGTATTTATCTTTACAGGTCGATCGTGATTTTTCCAGTACTGCAGCAAAACCTGCTGCACCGTACCGGGCGAATAACCGGCGACAGGGAAGGTCAAATGCGACAACTTTTGTGAGTAACTTGAATCATCAACTTTCAGATGCGCCTCATTGCCGGTTATGCTGATCGTATCATTAATTGTTGATGACCTTGATGTGCGGCCTTTAATATTTAGCCCCAAAGGCTCGAGTGTGCTCGTCAATTTAAGTTCGGCCTTTAACGGGACAGGCGAACCACGGTCCACAAATTTAAAATCAACGGTATAAGTAATTCCTTTATCTGTCTTAATGATATGATAGGTTTCTTTACCAATATGCTGTTCAAATTTATGCAGCAGGAAAATGCCGCTATCGGCATTTGCAATATTTTTTTGCCCCTTAACGGCCAAAATTACTGTTGAAAGGCAAAGTAGTAATATGATTTTTTTCATAACAATAAACTGTAGCCCTAAGTTATTATTTTTATAAGTAAAGAATGATTGACAATTAGCTTTTTAATTTAAACTTATCCTTCATGCCCAGCAAACCCCATATGCCCCCGCTGTGGATGGCCAGGATGCGACTGCCAGGTTTAAAATGATCTTTCGCCGCAAGGTCATAAAGCGCGAATAGCATTTTACCGGTATAAACGGGTTCAATTAATATCCCGGTTGAGGCTACAAATTGTTTAGTAAATTCAATAAGCCGTTCTTCGGTTTTTCCGTAGCCTCCAAAATGATAACTTGTGTGGAGCTCATAGTCTGCAGGTGATAATAAAAACTTATCTATCTCGCCTTTAATAAAACCGCCATTTTTAAATACCGGTACGGCATGGAACTGGGTTGATAGTCCATGACTTTGGATACCGTTTATAATCCCTGCCGCAGTCGTGCCCGTTCCACAGGCGCAAAAAATATGATCGTAGGTTTCAGCCAGTTCATCAATTAACTCACTGCAGCCTTTTGCGCCCTCAGTTGATGCACCGCCTTCATCAATAAAAAAACCTTCAGGGGTATCTCCAAAATATTTTTTGAACAGTGCGGGCTTATCGCGATAACTTTCGCGATCAGTGAATAATAAATTCATCCCGTGCAAACGGCAAAGAAACAGGATGTCATTATTCACAGGTTCGCCCCGGACAATTCCGGTGGATTTAAAACCAAATTTGGCGGCTGCGGCGGCTGTTGCCAATAAATGGTTTGAGTAAGCGCCGCCAAAAGTTACGAGGTGGGTTTTACCTTCGGCCCGCGCCTTTTTTAACAAGTATTTTAACTTACGCCATTTATTGCCCGAAATAACAGGATGGATTAGATCATCACGTTTTATAAAAACTTGCAGGCCTTTTTTATCAAATAACTCATTGTTAATTTGATGAACAGGGCTGTAAAATTCAAGATCAATATCCATAATTTGAAAGTTTATCAATTTAATGATTTGAATTTAAGACATTTTAAAATCGTTAAACCGACAGCCTGTCAAATTAAGCAATAAATCGAAAAAACGAGTACTTTTGCCCCGATGGCTGACGAAAACGGATTTATTGAACAGGACGAACAGGATTTGTTTGAACACTTGCGCATTGTAGTTGACAAAGGGCAATCGCTTTTGCGCATTGATAAATTTTTGATGCATCGGGTTGAAAATGCCTCCCGCAATCGCATACAAAATGCTATTGAGCTTGGCAATGTACTGGTAAACGATAAAACGGTTAAAGCGAGCTACAAAGTTAAGCCGCTCGATGTTATTTCGGTAGTTCTGCCGCATCCACCACGTGACACCGAGGTATATCCTGAAGATATCCCACTTGATATTATTTATGAAGATGACGATGTGCTGGTGGTAAATAAACCTGCCGGTTTGGTGGTACATCCCGGTTATAATAACTATACCGGCACATTGGTAAATGGGCTGGTTTACCATTTTCAGCAATTGCCTACCCTGCCCGGTAATGACGGCCGGCCGGGCCTTGTTCATCGTATTGACAAGGACACCTCGGGATTGTTGCTGATCAGCAAAAACGAACGCTCCATGACCTGGCTTGCAAAACAGTTTTTTGACCATACTATTACCCGCAAATACCTCGCTCTGGTTTGGGGCGACCTGGAAACGGATGGCACCGTAACGGGCTATATTGGCCGAAGCGTGAACGACAGGCGGGTAATGGCGATTTATGATGATCCGGAAAAAGGCAAATGGTCGGTGACGCATTATAAAATCCTGGAACGGATGGGCTATGTTACGCTGATAGAATGCCAGCTGGAAACAGGCCGCACGCACCAGATCAGAGCACACCTGAAACATATACGGCACCCTTTGTTCAGCGATGCAATTTATGGCGGCGACAAAATTTTAAAAGGTACTGTTTTTAGCAAATACAAGCAATTTGTTGAAAACTGTTTTCAATTGATGTCCCGCCAGGCTCTGCATGCGCAAACATTAGGCTTTTTACATCCCACATTAAGAAAACAATTACTTTTCGAAGCCCCGTTACCAAATGATTTTGAGTCAGTTTTGGAAAAGTGGCGACGATATAGCGACCAGAGATTAGAGGTTGGAGGTTAGTTGGAAAGTCCAAAACTCCCCAAGAAAGAAGCTAGCCTCTAATCTCTAACCAATAATCTCTAAATAATGACCCCAGTTTTTATCAATTTTAATGGCGAAATACTTCCGGCTGATACCAAACTGCTTACGCTGAACAACAGGGCATTCAGGTATGGCGATGGTTTATTTGAGAGTATGCGCATGATGAAAGGCCACCTTAAATTTGCCAACCTGCATGCTGACCGCTTGCAAAGAGGTATGAAAGCGCTTAAAATTGACGGCTATTCGCAAATGGATACCTGGTTCCTCAAGGAAAAAACGGAGGACCTTGCCCGGCGCAACAAAGCCAAACATGGCCGGTTTCGTTTAACCGTTTTCCGCGATTCGGAAGGCTTGTACACGCCATCACGAAATAAAATGGGCTGGTGCCTCGAGTTTCAGCCTTTGGAGGAACCACGATATTTTTTAAATGAAAAAGGTTTGATCATGGATATATTTACCGATCTGCCAAAAGCTACCAATTACCTCTCGAATATCAAAACCTGCAATTCACTGATCTATGTCATGGCAGGCCTCTACAAAAGTCAAAACAAAGTTGATGATGTTTTCTTACTGAACCAGAATGGGTTTTTATGCGAGGCAGGCAGTTCAAATATATTTATAGGCTACCAAAACCATTTGTACACGCCCGCTTTAAGTGAAGGTTGTGTGGAAGGCGTTATGCGACAGGTGATCATAAAGCTTGCACAGGAAAATAATATCCCGGTTACCGAAGCGCAAATTAGTCCTGATATACTATATGAAGCTGACGAAGTGTTTCTAACAAACGCCGGCCGTGGGATTCAAAGTGTGATGGGTTTTGGTGTACGGCGCTATTTTAATAAAATCAGCAAGCTGCTGATAGAGGAGTTGAATAAATTATAGATCGAGTCGGAAAGTCCGCCAGTCCGGAAGAAGCTGCGGAAATTGAAAATCATTCATTTAGGCTAACTTTCAATCTTAGCCGAATATCACCCCTAAACATGACAATCGTCATTGTTTAAATCGCCCTTCTTAGTCAATTTTACAGCAGTAAATAATGTTAAAAAGACATGAAAACAATACTGTTACCAACCGATTTTTCGTCAAACGCAAAGCATGCTGTTGAATATGGATACAAATTAGCGAAACGGATAAAAGCTAATGTTATACTGTGCAATGCTGTCGTAGTTCCGGCCGAAATGCCCCAGGCCGGCTTTATAGTTTGGCCAATGGAAGAATGTGATGTGCTGATGGACGAGAGCACAGAGGAACTAAAGAAATTAAAAGCGGAGCTGTCGCAAGATAAAGACGCTTTTAAGCCGTTAATTAACTACTACAATGAAGCAGGTACTGCTGCAGACGTTGTTAATGCCGTTGTTGCCAAAAAAAAGATAGACCTGGTGGTTATGGGAACACATGGCAGCGACGGGCTAAGCAGCTTTTTATTGGGCAATCATACCCGTATGTTGATTGACAGCATAAGTAAACCTTTACTGCTTGTACCGGCGCAGGCACCTGACACCCCGGTTAAAAAAATCGCGTTTGCTACTGATTTTAAACATCCGGAAAAGGACCTTGAATCTGTTTATGACCTGGTCCCGCTGGCGAGATCACTAAATGCCGAAATTTTGTTAACACATATTGGTGATGAAAGAAACCCGTCCCCTGAGTTTAACAAGTGGATAGAACAATTCATTAATGAGGTATCCAACAAAGCTGACTATCCGTACATCTATTATAGGTTTGTGAAAAATGACCGTCCAGAAAAAGGATTGGACTGGTTGTGTGAACATGGGAAGGTTGATATGCTGGCGATGGTACACCGCCCGCACAATTTTTTTGACGACCTGTTGAAAGGAAGCTATACCCAAAAAATGGCCGCTCGTGTACCTATCCCCTTATTGGTTTTTCCGGCAAAAGAGAATAATTATAGCTTTAAAAACTAACAACGAATGAAAACAATAGCTGTCCTTACCGATTTTTCCAGGCGAAGTGTACATGCAGCCATGTTCGCATTACATCTTGCCAAAAAAATTAAAGCGGATGTTTTGCTCTTTAACGCCTTCGAGGTACCGGCATACGCGGTAAATTCCACAGAAATTGCCGGACCATTTGAAGACTACGGTGAAATTAAAAAAATCACGGAAAGTAAATTAATTTCACTTAGCCGGGAATTGGAAAATGAAATAATGGCAAAAAGCTTTCCCGGCACTTATTTACCTGCTATAACTTGCCGGTGCGAAGAAGGTGCTATCGCCAATAATATCGCTGATATTGAAGAAGATAAAAATGTCGTTCTTATCGTTTTGGCCACACACGGCGCTGATGATATATCAGCCTTTATGATGGGTAATAATTGCAGGCAGGTTATCGACGCAGCAAGTGTTCCGTTATTGATAATCCCTGAAAACTGCTCCATAAAAAACATTGAGAAATTTGTTTTTGCTACCGATCTCATTCACAACGATATTGATTATATCAGTTCTGTTGCCACAATGGCCAAACAATTTTCTGCAGAGATATTGATTGCCAATATAAACTATCATGCTCCTTTAAACGAAGCGCATAAAAACGCAGTAAACTCAATTAAAGAGGAGATAGTACACAAGATAAATTACAGCCGGATTTATTACCGCAATATCCCCAAAGATAATGTAAAAATGGGTCTTGACTGGTTGATCGAAAATGTAAAGTTTGATATACTGGTAATGGTCCATCGCAAAGGCGATTTATCCGACTTCATCTTAAAATCAAGTATAACTAAAAAAATAGCGGATCATACCTATATACCTTTATTAGTTTATCCGTACCCGGTGACATCGGTACCATCATTTTAAAAATGCTCCGCCAGCTGGCGGGGCAAAATGTCAGTAGAAAATTAAATTGTGAAATGTTTGTGTGCCTTTAGGTATGCAACACCACTTAGTTCCGTACCTAAAGGCACGGAATTCATAGCGGGTTACTTTTTTTACCGACGCCTAACCCCGATGAGGTTATCAGCCTTAACTAAATGAAATTCAAGTCAGAATTAGGAAATTGTTTTTCGAATTTATTTGAAACACGTTATTTCCGAACAGAATTATTGAATAAGCATACCGTTCAGTTTGTTTTCGGAAGCTGTAAGTTCATCAAAACATACGCGCAGCATATTCGAGGTCTGATCTGGCAATTCACTAAACAGCTGTTTGTAATAATTTATCCCCTCCTGCAGCTGGGCCTTAAAGCTGTTGAGATGCTTTATTTTTTTGTCATTAAGGTCTTTCAGATGCGTCTTCAGGTCTGCCTGCAGGTAATCAATATAAAGATTAAGTTCCTTAATAAATACATGTGGCCTTTTAATTTTATCAAGCAGGTCAAGCTTTCCATAAATATGCATAACCATTTCTTCGAGCGAATATATCCCTGAAAAGTAAGCCAGGTTAGGCCCCGGGCAAATCGCAACTGCTTTATTTTCTTTCGGCTTGCTGATATGATTTTTTATATAGGCAGAAGAACAAAGGCCTTCGCACAAACATATTTTTTCAGTTACGGCGTCAAACTGCTGCCTGTATTCATCTTCTGGCAATTGTAACGATTGCAATTGCTTTATCTTTAAGTTTTGATATTCGCGCGAAGCAGTGCAGATCGGTTGTTCGGTAAACTCTGTATTGCTCACCAGGTATTTTTTTATACATGGGCTGCCCGGCCTTCCCTTTTCCAAGCGCTGTAACCGCTGCTTTTCCATGGTGCTATTTTTAAAACTATTAAACAATATGCCTAACGGAGATGATCCGCTCAGGTAAAAATCCTCTTCCCGGGCATTTGTTAATAGCTTTAAGGTTTCCTCATCAACATTGGTCACTTCGGGCACCAGCAAAAAGGGGCTTCCCCAGCCTGTAGCATCGAGCTCGTAATATTTAAGCAGAAAATCATTCTCCTCACTTGTTCCTATGCCGCCTTGTACGCTTAAACGTTGCGCGGGAGGAACGGAGCGATCTAAACCTTTATTCACCAAAGCTGCATGATAAAGCTCAAATAATTCATTGATCATTTCCGGCCTTTTTTGCTTAAACTCTTCAAGAATGGGCCCCAGCAGGTAACCCTGGGTAGCAAAAGCATGGCCGCCGCAGTTAAGGCCCGATTCCACCCGGAACTCCGAAACCCATATGCCTTTTTTGGCAAGGAATTTTGCCTGTATAAATGCCGACCTGAAATCGCTGACTTTTAAGATTATCTTTTTTCGTAAGCGGCCTGTTTCATCGGGAAAGAAATCACCGAAATTTTCGACAGAACTATATAGCCTGGGATTCATCCCGGCGGATAAGATAACTGAAGATTCAAGATCACTTTTGGCAAATGCCCGCAAGGCGACAATGGCATCCGTATTTTCATCACCGGTATATTCGCCGTCGGCATTAAAGTTCATTTTATCCAACTTCGACATGATGTTAACGTCAATAGCCCCTTTTGTCATCTGACTTCGCAATATGTTCTGAAAGATGGATGCATGCTCGCAATCGGGATATTCCATCATCAGGTCGTACCCTTGTTTTAATTGTGACGACTCAGGTAATAATTCAAAATAACGACAGATGTCATTTCCAGGTTCAAATGTTTCCTTTTTCAATTTTTCAAATTGCTGGTCTATCATCAGGTTCACCATGTTCAGATAAGCGGTGATCCGTTTTTCGCGGCTGTCCGGGGCCGATTTGGCAATTGGTATAAATTCTTCTTCGTTCAAAGTGTGATATTCCCTCATTCTTTCAATAAGGTCATCATCAACTATTGAAACGACAGACGAAATACCGTATCGGGCAACTTTAAGCGGGGTATCAATGGAATAACCTAATCCTAAAACAGGGATATGAAATGTGTGGCTCATAAAAAAATATAAATTGATGAAGCTGCCATTTCCGGCAAATTCAATCCTCAAAGCTACGCCTGGCCGGGAGTTTAAAAACTGACGCAAGTCACATTTTTAAAGTCTGCTCATCATTCTTTAAATAAATTCAAGGTGGCAGATTTGGGGTATCAATATTTTTTAGAATAATGGCAAACGCTTTACTTGAAAAAACCATATGCTACCATTGCGGCGATGATTGCCCAACAGGCGAATATACCATTGAAGAAAAACACTTTTGCTGTCATGGTTGTAAAAGCGTTTACCAGGTTTTGTCTGACAATAAACTTTGCAGCTACTATAATTATAACGAGCATCCTGGCGCAACCCGGGCACACACCGATAAACGGTTTGATTATTTAAGTGATCCGTCCATCGTAAGCGAGTTGATTGATTATACCGATAATACGGTTACCATCGTCACCTTTTATATACCGCATATCCATTGCAGCAGTTGTCTCTGGCTGCTCGAGCAACTTAACAGGATAAATCCCGCGGTTCATTATTGCCGTGTCGATTTCCTGAAAAAGCAGCTTAATATACGTTTCGACCATAATAAGCTGAGCCTGCGGCAATTGGTTGAACTTTTGAATGATATTGGTTATGAGCCCCTGATAAGTTTGCAGGATATCATCAAAAAGCAAAACACTGCAACAAAGGATAACCTTGTCCAGAAGATAGCTGTAGCGGGGTTTTGTTTTGGTAATGTAATGCTCCTGAGCTTTCCTGAATATTTCGGATTATCAGTTTACGAGCAGTCATTCCGGCATTTTTTTGGGTGGCTTAATATCTTTTTTTGTCTGCCTGTAGTATTTTATAGTGGCAATGGCTATTTTATTTCAGCTTGGCAAAATTTACGTAAAAAAGTTTTAAATATTGATTTCCCGCTGGCCCTTGGTATAGCCGTTTTGTTTGCCCGAACAGTTTTTGATGTAAGCAATCGTAACGGCGCCGGGTTTAGCGATACACTTTGCGGCCTCGTGTTCTTTTTACTGATAGGGAAATTCGTTCAGAAAAAGACCTATCACCATATCTCGTTTGAGCGGGATTACCGGTCATTTTTCCCGGTCGCGGTACATATTATTGAAAATGAGACCGAAAGGCCTATCCCTTTGTCTCAATTACAAACCGGGCATCGCATGATCATCCGGAATAATGAGATCATCCCGGCTGACGCCATTTTATTAAATGGCTATGCACTCATTGACTTTAGCTTTGTAACAGGGGAATCCATACCGGTTAACAAAACGTTGGGTGAGATCATTTACGCAGGCGGCCGCCAAACCGGCGAAGCAATTGAGATGGAGGTAATTAAGCCTGTGTCCCAAAGCTACCTTACACAGTTGTGGAACAATGAGGCCTTTACCCGGAAGCAGGATAACCGGATGCAAACTTTTAACGAGAAGGTAAGCAAGTATTTTACAGTTGTGTTGCTCACTATCGCCTTTGCTTCCTTGTTCTTTTGGCTGCCTACGGATGTAAAAAGGGGGTTTGCCGCCTTTACAGCGGTGCTTATTGTTGCCTGCCCCTGCGCCCTTGCATTAAGTACGCCTTTTACTATGTCGGCGGCGCTTGGCATTTTTGACCGCAATAGGTTTTATCTAAAAAACACCAGGATTGTTGAACAAATGGCAGAAATTGATACCATTGTTATGGATAAAACCGGAACAATTACCACCGGTGAAGGCGATAGTGTAACAATAGAAGCTGTATTAACTGAAGAACAAAAAGCGTTGATCTACAGTGCTTGTATCAATTCCATCCACCCGTTATGCCGGATGATCTACCATTACCTGGGCAGCAAAGACCGGTTGCAAGTTCACCAGTACTCGGAAATAGCAGGGAAAGGCATATTGGCAACCATCGGCGCGCACCGGCTTAGGATTGGCAGCGCACCATTAGTTTGCGGCCATCGGGAAGTAGCGCTTCATGCAACTAAAGTGCATGTGGCAATTGACGAAAATTACATTGGTTATTTTGCTTTTGCGCATCGTTACCGCGACGGCCTGGAAGAGATCACGGCGCTTGAGCCATCGTATCGCTTATTCCTCCTTTCAGGTGACCAGGACCATGAACGGTATGAACTCGTCCGTTTTTTTAAAGATGCAGCGCAGATGCATTTTGATCAATCGCCGCAAAACAAACTGGACTTTATTCAATCATTACAAAAAGTGGGCGGAAAAGTAATGATGATAGGCGACGGGCTTAATGATTCGGGCGCGCTAAAACAGAGTGACCTGGGTATTGCGGTTACTGATAATGTAAATAATTTTTCGCCCGGCAGCGATGCCATACTTGACGGCAGGTCATTTAATAAATTGCCATTATTTCTCCGGTTCTCGAAGGACACCGTCAACATCATACATATTTCGTTCCTGATATCATTGACCTATAACATGGTTGGGCTAAGTTATGCCGTAACAGGTAATTTATCGCCACTAACCGCTGCAATACTGATGCCCCTAAGTACAATAACTATAATTTCATTTACAAGCCTGGCAACACGTTTTACCGCTAAACAAAGAAAATTATTATGAGTATCATTTATTTCCTGATAGGATGCAGTGTCCTAATGGCCCTGCTATTCCTTGGCGCATTCTTCTGGGCCCAAAAAAGCGGGCAGAATGACGATCTGTATACGCCGTCGTTGCGCATACTGATAGACGATGATGAAGAGATTCCATCTGAAAAATGACGTCAATCACTTTTTTGACGAATTGTCGTCATTCTGTCTCCCAAATAGTGACAATAATTTTACACCCATAAAAGACAACAAGATATGCAACCTGAAAAATTTTACTACGACAACAAGATCGTCCGGAATTTCGGAATAGCGACCGTGATTTGGGGGATTGCCGGTATGGCTATTGGCCTGTTGATAGCTATCCAGTTATATCATCCGGGCGCTAATATGCACAATCAGTACACCACATTCGGCAGGATAAGGCCATTGCATACCAACGCGGTAATTTTTGCCTTTGTTGGTAATGCTATTTTTATGGGTGTTTACTACTCTCTTCAACGCCTTCTTAAAACACGTATGTTTAGCGACAAGTTAAGCGCTATACACTTTTGGGGCTGGCAATTGATCATTGTTAGCGCACTGATCACACTGCCCTTAGGTATTACCACATCGCATGAATATGCAGAACTTGAATGGCCCATTGATATTGCCATTACTTTAATATGGGTAGTATTCGGTATCAATATGTTCGGTACAATTATTAAACGTCGCGAAAGGCACCTTTATGTTGCAATTTGGTTTTACATCGCCACGTTCGTAACAATTGCCGTACTGCACATCTGTAACTCAGTTGAAATACCGGTAACTTTCTGGAAAAGCTACATGGTTTATGCCGGCGTACAGGATGCATTGGTGCAATGGTGGTACGGGCATAACGCGGTTGCCTTCTTTCTTACCACGCCGTATCTCGGTATGATGTATTACTTTTTGCCAAAAATGGCAAACCGGCCTATTTATTCTTACAAATTGAGTATCCTCCACTTTTGGGCGCTCATTTTTCTTTACATATGGGCTGGACCCCACCATTTATTGTACAGCACTTTACCAGGATGGGCGCAATCATTAGGTGTTGCGTTTTCGATAATGCTGATCGCGCCAAGCTGGGGCGGCATGATCAACGGATTGTTAACACTGCGTGGCGCCTGGGACAAAGTACGCGATGATGTTGTGCTTAAGTTTATGGTGGTTGGTTTAACGGCTTACGGCATGGCAACTTTTGAAGGGCCAATGTTGTCCCTTAAACAGTTCAATGCTATTGCGCATTTCAGCGACTGGATCATCGCGCATGTGCACGTGGGCGCCCTGGGTTGGAACGGCTTCTTAACTTTCGGCATTTTATACTGGTTGATCCCCCGTATTTACAAAACAGAACTTTACTCAAAAAAACTTGCTTCTTTTCACTTCTGGATAGGCACTTTAGGCATTCTGTTTTATGTAATACCGCTATACTGGGCCGGTTTCACCCAGGGATTAATGCTAAAAGAATTCACCCCCGAAGGTACTTTAAAATATAGTTTCCTGGAAACAGTATTGCGCATAATCCCTATGTGGGTCACCCGTTCATTAGGGGGCACAATGTACCTGACGGGCGTGATCGTTATGGCGTACAATTTAGCAAGAACAGCTTTGCAAGGAAAGCTTGTGGCTAACGAACCTGCACAGGCAATGGCGCTTGCACCAGTAAGTACCCTTGTAAGGGAAAACAGCTGGCATCGCAGGCTCGAACGCAGGCCTATTCAATTTATGATAGCCGCCTTATTGGTAATCCTTATCGGGTCTTTTGTAGAATTGATGCCTACTTTGACCATTGCAAGCAACATACCGACCATTGCCAGTGTTAAACCATATACCCCTCTGGAATTGCAGGGCCGCGATCTTTATATCAGGGAGGGCTGTTTAGGCTGCCACTCGCAAACAATAAGGCCGTTCAGGTCTGAAACTGAGCGATATGGCGAATACAGCAAGGCCGGCGAATTTGTATATGACCATCCATTCTTGTGGGGCTCGGAGCGAAAAGGCCCCGATTTGGCACGGATAGGCGGAAAATATCCCGACGCATGGCACTACAACCACATGCTTGACCCGCGCCTGATGTCCCCCGGAAGTATTATGCCCAACTACGACTGGCTGATAACCCAGGACCTGGACACTACAACGACCATCGCCAAAATAAACGCGATGCGGAAAATTGGCGTCCCTTATCCATCGGGATATGAAAATATTGCAAACCGGGATCTTGATAAGCAGGCAAAAGGGATTGCAGCTGACCTGGCACAAAACAACATCAAAGTATCCAGCAGAAAAGAGATCATAGCCATTACAGCCTACCTGCAAAGGCTTGGAACTGATATTAAAGCGAATAAATCAACCACCAAATAATTACGACCATGTTTGAACAATTTGTAAAAAACGTTTCGGGAGAACAGATGTATCTGATATTCTCCTTATGGCTATTCCTGGTCTTCTTTGTTGTAGTCAGTGTCTTGCTTTACATTACAAAAAAGCAGCATACAGACCGCATGAGCGGTCTGCCGTTAGAAGACGGAACATCAGATTCAACCCAATCTTTATTATTATGAAATATTTACGCGCAACATTATTATTAGGCTTAAGCCTGTTTGTACTACCTGTATTTGCAGAAGATGATCACAGTTTGCTTTCTGGTGATACCCAAAATTATATTGGCTATGGTATAGTTGTGGCCATGCTGGTGGCATTTATTATTGCTATGCTGGTTATACTAAGGGCTATCAAGGTACTTACCAAGGTCCTTTTAAAATCACAGGGTTATACAGAAGATCAAATTGTAAAAGAACTTAAGCCGGTTAAAGAGAAAAAGCAGGAAAGCGAAGTTTGGCTGAAACTGTTATCCTTAAAGCCATTATCCGAAGAAAAGGACCTGGTGATGGAGCATGAATTTGATGGCATACAGGAGTTGGACAACCCCACCCCGGCCTGGTTTATGTACTTGTTTTATGCAACTATCCTGTTTGCAGTTGGGTACTTGCTTAATTACCATGTTTTTCATTTTGGACAGTTGCAATACGAAGAGTATAAAACTGAAATGGCAACTGCTGCTGTCGAGCATAAGGCCTATTTGAGCAAAGCTGCAAACCAGGTTGATGAAGCCACGGTAAAACTAACAAAGGATCCCACAGCATTGGCCTCGGGGAAAATGGTTTTTGTAAAAAATTGCGTCCCTTGTCATGGTGCACAGGGACAAGGTGTCGTTGGTCCTAACCTTACAGACGACTATTGGCTGCATGGCGGGAAAATAAACGATCTGTTCAAAACCATTAAATATGGTGTGCTTACAAAAGGTATGCCTACCTGGGAAACCCAATTATCGCCAAAACAAATATCGGATGTCGCCAATTTTGTGAAATCATTGCGTGGCACCAACCCACCGGGCGCAAGAGCGCCACAGGGAACAAAAGAAACAGATGATACGGCAACCAAAACGCCGGAAAAATTAGTGGCTAATCAATAAAAAGGATGGATGGATTACTGGCGGAGAAAGAAGATGGGAAGAGAAAATGGATATACCCGCTTATCCGGAAAGGGATCTTCTATAAATGGCGAAGCGCGGTAAGCTATGTTTATCTTATCTTGTTTTTTTCAGGGCCGTTTATACGGATAAATGGCCAGCCGCTGTTGCTGCTGAACGTCATTGATAAACAATTCGTGTTGCTGGGCCAGGTTTTCTGGCCGCAGGACATTTTCCTGTTCATGCTGGCATCCCTGGTGTTTTTGGTTTGTATCGTTTTATTCACCATAGCTTTTGGCCGTATATTTTGCGGGTGGATATGCCCCCAAACCATTTTTATGGAAATGGTTTTCAGGAAGGTAGAAGAATGGATAGAGGGAAATGCCCACAAGCGTAAAAAGTTGGATGAATCGCCCTGGAACCGGGAGAAGATAACCAAGAAAACCATTAAGACAGTTGCCTTTTTGTTAATATCGTTTTTAATAGCCAATACATTTCTGGCGTATATTATTGGCAGCGGCGCCTTAATTAAGATCATGATAGATCCCGTTACCCAGCATTGGGTCGGTTTTATCAGCATCTGGTTTTTTACGGCCATATTTTACCTGGTTTACAGCAGGATACGCGAACAGGTTTGTACGTTGTTTTGCCCCTATGGCAGGCTGCAGGGTGTGATGATAGATAAGCATACCCTAGTGGTTGCTTATGACGATGTAAGGGGAGAACCCCGGGGGAAGTTAGACAAAAAGGCTATTTTACCGACACTTAAAGGCGATTGTGTTGATTGCGGTTTATGTGTAGAAGTGTGCCCGACAGGCATTGACATCCGCAAAGGCACGCAGTTGGAATGTATTAACTGCACTGCCTGCATTGATGTTTGCGACGAAGTGATGGATAAGATACATAAGCCGCGCAAACTGATCGGTTTTTTCTCCGAGAATATGATCCATGCAAACGAGAAACCTTCGTTTACAGGCAGGATGATGGGTTACAGTGCAGTTATTGCAGTACTGGTTGGCGTGTTATGCTATTTCATTTTTAGTCGCAGCGATATGGACATAACAGTTATGCGCCAGGCCGGTATGTTGTACCAGCAGCAGCCCGGTGGCTATATCAGCAACATTTACAATGCTGATATCACTAATAAATCTGATAAAAGCCGCGCCATATCGCTACGGGCCGAGGACCCGGCTATTAAAATAAAATTTATACAGGCGCCGGGAACAGCTAAGCAGGGAAACGATGTAAAAACGGTGTTTTTTGTGTATATACCTGCTAATAAGATACATGCACTGGAAACAGATGTTCGTTTGCAGCTGATAAGCGATAATAAAATTATACAAACAGTAACTACCACATTTGTAGGACCATTAAAAAATTAAAACAATGAATTGGGGAAAAATTACCGTAATTATTTTAACAGCTTTTGTGCTTTTTATAGGAGGAATAAGCTATGTTATGTTTACGTCTCCGGCTGATGATTATGATCATCAGTATTATGAGGACGGGTTAAATTTCGATCATGATTACAATCGCGAACGACAGGTAACCAAGGACAATGCCCAGCCAGCTATCCAAATCGACACTTGCTGCATCAAATTTACTTTCCCTCAGGTTGTCAAAGGGAATGTAAGGTTTGTACGGCCATCAAGTGATGCAAAGGACGTGTCTTATCCCCTTGATAATAAAGCGGGCGGCCCCGTTGAAATCGTGACAACGAAGATGAAAAAAGGAAAGTGGCAGTTAATCTTTGCATGGGAAAGCAGTCACAAAGCTTACCTGTACCACAAGGAAGTTTATATAAAATGAATACCAGCGAGATTGCCTTTTTTATTGGTTTGTTTGGCAGCGTACATTGCGTAGGCATGTGTGGGCCGCTGGCATTCGCTGTGCCCTCCGTCAGCAACAAGTGGTTGCCTGTTGTGGCAGATAAAATACTTTACAATATTGGCCGCATCATCACGTATTCTTTTTTAGGGCTTATCATTGGTTTCATAGGGAAACAATTATGGCTTTTCGGACTGCAGCAGGGGGTAAGCATTTTCAGTGGTCTGCTCATCATCGTAGCCGGTTTCTCAAGGATATTAAAAATCCGCATTGCCGGAAATGGCAATTTTTCAAAACTGTTATTACCCGTAAACCGTTTATTAAATTATGCGCTAAAGCACCGGGCCGGGCACCTGGTGGTAGGTTTGCTTAACGGTTTTTTGCCTTGCGGGTTTGTTTATCTGGCCCTTGCCGGCGCTATCAATACTTCATCGCCGGTCGCTGCAGCGCAGTATATGTTTTGGTTTGGCGCTGGGACGTTCCCGCTAATGCTGCTGGCTACGGTAAGCTCTGGCTTCGCAGGCCCGCTTGTACGCAGGCGTATCAACAAATTTATCCCTTACTTTATGGTTTGCCTCGGTTTTTGGTTTTTATTGCGCGGCATGCAACTCAATATCCCCTATCTGAGCCCCGCCAGGTACGTGCCCGGTACTGCCATTTGCAGGTAATACAACACTGTTTAAAAAATATTAATTATGTTTTTGGAGTGTTATTCTTCAGGGTTTCCAGGCCCTTTACTTCTATATTTGCGTTGACAAATTATTTTAACCACGTTATTTATTTCGTAACTGCAATTAAATAAACTTTACCATTCTCTTTGAGTCAATTTGTTACCGGGCTGCGAGCCGCGAAAAGCGCTGTCATCCCGGTTTTATTGCTGGAAAATATTTGGCGAATAAAGAGGGTCAATTATACGGCCATACTAAATAACTGGGTTGTAGGCTTATCGGCCCATAGCCTCGCATCCAAAGTCATGCAGATATTGCGGAGAAAACGCGTGCCTTTAGGGGTTACCTTTAGCGCTAATGAATTCACTTCGATCAATCCGTCATCTGCAAGGGGCTGCAGGCGTTCCATGGCATCAAACAATGACGGGCTTCCTTTTAAATGGTAATTCCAGGTAGTACCTCCCTTGCACATGATGTTTAAAATGTGTTTGCGGATGATGAGATCTTCATCTGTTAAGATATGCCCTTTGAAAACAGGGAATTCACCTTTATTTACGAGTTCAAGGTAGTCCTCAACCACTTTAACATTCTGGCCAAATGCATACAGCGAGTCACTTATGGAAGAAACCCCCAGCCCGATCAGCAGTTGGGTGTGCTGGGTGGTGTACCCCATAAAATTTCGGTGCAGGTTTCCTGTGTGCTGCGCCAGGCAAAGTTCATCACCAGGTAAGGCAAAATGATCCATCCCAACTTCAATATAGCCATAGCCTTTTAAAAGGGAACGCCCTATTTCGTACAGCTTGCTTTTGTCATGGGTATTGGGCAGATCCAGTTCTGTAAAACGTCTTTGGCCGGGCTTTATCCAGGGCACATGGGCATAACTATAAAAAGCTATCCTCTCGGGCATCAGTTCAGCAACCTTGTGAATAGTATCAGCAAGCCCTTCCATAGTTTGAAGTGGAAGGCCATAAATAAGATCATAATTTATAGAAGTATAACCAATCTGGCGCGCCATTTCTGTTACGTGTTGCACTTGTTCAAAGCTTTGCTCCCGGTGAATAATAAACTGCACTCTCGGATCAAAATCCTGTATGCCAAGGCTTAGCCTCCTGAATCCCAGGTTGTACAGCGTTTGTAAATGGGCATCGGTTGTGTTTGCGGGGTGTGCTTCAAAGCTGAACTCGGCTTTCGGATGAACGAGTGCATTGTCAAGTAACCCATAGATCAGGAGGTTTAAATTTTCAGCGCTAAAAAAGGTAGGCGTTCCCCCCCCTAAATGTATTTCACGGATCACCGGAATTTCATCCAGCAATTCCCGGTACATTTCCCATTCTTTCAATACCGCTAAAATGTAAGGTATTTCTACCTGGTGGTTTTTAGTGATCCTGGTATTGCATCCGCAGTAGGTGCACAGGCTTTCACAAAAGGGCAAATGAACATACAAACTGATGCCTTCTTTTTCGTTGCTTTCAAGGAATGATAACTTTACCGATTGTTTCCAGGCTTCGGCATTAAATGAATCGATGTCCCAATATGGCATAGTAGGGTAGCTGGTATAGCGCGGCGCTGCCACATTATACTTTTCGGCGAGGTCATTGAATTTTTTGTCAGTTAGCATTTATTTTGTCATTTTGCGGTTCATCTGTATTATGGGTCTTGCAATTAATATTGCGCGTACAAGTATCCCCGGTGCATTTTTCCGGTTGCCATGTATCAAGGTTTTTTATTGTTTGGGATGCTATTTCCTGCAGGGCCTCATCTGTCATGCCAGCCTGGTGCGGGGCGATTAAAATCTTAGTATGAGATAATTCCTTTAGTAAGGGTACTTCGATCAGCTTCGCCAATTTAATACCGTATTTCGCGGCTGCTTCTTTATCAATATGATCAATACTGGTGGACCGGGCAACTATAAACTTTATACCGTACCCGGCAAGTTTTTGGATCACTACAGCGGAGACGTCGTCATTCGGGGATACAATAGCGACGTTTTTCCCTTCTGCGTATATAGTTGTTTCTATACCAAGCGGATTTGATATCAGGGTTATATCGTGTTTCTTTTGGTTAGCTTTAGCCAGGAATTCTTTTTCAAATGGCTTTATACTATAGGCTACAACTTTCATCCGCATAATTTATAGGGACAAAAATACAGATAGGATGATGGCGGATTTATGAGCAGTATCAGAAAGAAAAATGATGTACGTCAGTTTTTCATTTTAGTAATGCGGGCCAGGTCGAGTATCGTAATAACACTTCCTTTTTTGTCAATTAGCCCTTCGTCCTTAAAATCTGATAATGTACGACTAACGGTCTCGGTCGCCATGCCAGCCATGGCGGCCATATCTTCGCGGGTTATTTTGAAACTTTCATCACCTTTATATTGTCGGTGCAAACGTAGCAAAGCCTCTGCCATTCTTTTTCGTACCGAGTGATAGGCCATTTGCAGCAACTGCTCCTCTTTCTCGCGTATATCATTTGAAAGCAGCTTGATGAATTTCCCGGCCACATCGGGATATAAATTCACCAGCCGTTCAACCTGTTCTTTTGGGATCAGGCATAAAAGGCTATCCTCAATGGCAGTGGCAGTATCGGTAAAAGCCTCGTTTGCGAGCATTGCATTTATTCCCAGGTAATCATCGGCTGAATAAATACCTGTCATTAGTTCGCGTCCGTCCTCGGCAAGTTTAACCGTTTTAACTTTTCCGCTTAACAGTAAGTAAAGGCCATTCCCTTTATCGCCCTCGTAATAAATAACCTGGTTCTTTTTAAATTGCCTGCTTTTACGTTCCTGGATGATTTTCTTTAATTCGGCCAGGCCGTCATTTTTTGATACAAGGTTAGTTAATTTGTCGAGGGATTTGCTGTAGAATGCTTCCTGCGCTTCTTTTTTCTTAAGCCGGCTTTCAATTGCCGTTAAAAGCTCCATATCATCAAAAGGCTTTGTAATGTAATCATCGGCGCCCATTTCCATGCCCTTTCTCAGGTCGACGCGTTCGGCCTTTGCAGTCAGAAAAATGAATGGGATAGCCGCTGTTTCAGGATATTTATTCAGCATGTACAAAACGCCATACCCGTCGAGTTCGGGCATCATAATGTCGCATAAAACAATATCAGGTGTGTTCTTTATAGCCAGGTCGACCCCTGCCTTCCCATTAGCGGCGGCATACACTTCATAGCCAGCCAACTCAAGTATTTCGACGACATTCTCGCGAATGTCATTGTTATCTTCAATAATTAACACCCTTTTGCTCATGTTATCGGAAATGTAATTGTAAATATTGTTCCCTGGTTTACACTACTTTTAAAATCAACGGTGCCGTTCATCAGGTCGGCATAACGGGCTACTATATTGAGGCCCAAACCTGTTCCGGGGATGTTCCCGGTATTGTGTGCCCTGAAAAATGCCTCAAACAAATGTTTCTGATCAGTTTCGGGGATACCAATCCCATTATCCTTTATAGTGATGATACAGCTTTCGTCGTTGATCTCTGTATTAAATTCGATAAAAGTATTTTCGCCCGAATATTTAATAGCATTGGAAACCAGGTTGAAGATACAATTTTTCAGCAGATTTTGATCTAATTTGATCATACTGCTGATCCCTGTATGCTGGTAGATAATGCTTTGATCTTGTTTTGCTACGATCTGCATTTCTTCCGTGATCTCTTCAGCCAGTTTGACCAGGTCAAAACGGGAGAAAGATGGTTCCACCCTTCCCGCTTCAAGTTTTTCGAGCGACAAGAAGTCGTTCAGTATAGTCGTCAGGTTGCCTACTGCATTTTTTATTTTAGCAACATGCTTGCTGATATTGGCGCTTTCAAAACCCTGTGCATATTTCTCGATCAGCGAGGCCGAAAGCTGTATCGCACTCAACGGTGTGCGGAACTCGTGGGAGGCCATTGATACAAAACGGCTTTTTAAATGGCCCAGTTCTTTTTCTTTTTCCAGCGACTGGCTGACTTCTTCTTTGGCTTGCTGCAAGGCTTTCACCATGTCTTTTAACAAATGTGTCCGCTTTTCCACCAGCTCTTCCAGATGTGCGGCATATTCCTTCAGCCGTTCTTCGGCTTCTTTCTGATGGGTTAGGTCATGGATAAAGCCGGTATAAATTTTCCGGCCTGAAAATTGAACTTCGCTAACGGCAAGCCTGAAAGGAAAGGTAGTTCCATCTTTCTTTAGGCCTACTACTTCGCGCCCGGTACCTATTATATGCGGATCGCCGGTGCGCTGGTAACGATCGATATATCCGTCATGCTCTTGCCTGTAAGGCGACGGCATGAGCATGCTTATATTATTTCCTATCACTTCTTCCGGCAACCGGCCAAACAGGTTACATGCAGCCGGGTTGATGGATTCTACTTTCCCACGTTCATCAATAGTTATAATGCCATCTATCGCGTTTTCGATGATTGCTTTCAGTAGGGCAGCATTTTCCATTATGTTTTCCATAGCGGTATGACCGGTCGGTGACCATACCGCAAATATCAAATTTGGTGATCGTATAAAAATAGCGAATTTCAGGTTAAAAAGTGATATTGGTCACTTTTTAACACATTTTCTTTTATTATGTGTTCGTGTGTAAAGAGCGCGGAAGTGCTGTAATTTCTAAGGAAACTGATCCATTTCCTTTTCAATGTTGCTCATTTTTTGCCGGTTGTTTTAATGATTGTCGTCATTTCTGTCAACGATGAATGTCATTCTTTTTCAACACTTCTTAACAGACATTTGTTTTATAAAGTTCCGTTTTAAATACACAGCACACTATGAACTCCTTGTCAGAAAAACAAATACAACAAATAAATGCCTATTGGCGGGCGGCTAATTACCTTTCGGTGGGGCAGCTTTACTTACGTGATAATCCACTGCTGCGAGAGCCGCTTAAGCTTGAACACGTAAAAAACATGCTGTTGGGGCATTGGGGCACAACGCCCGGCCAGAATTTTATCTACACGCATATCAACAGGGTCATCAACAAGTATGATCTGAACATGATCTACATCTCCGGGCCCGGCCATGGCGGCCCGGCGGTAGTGGCCTGCACTTACCTCGAAGGTACTTATAACGAGATCTATCCAAATATTACCAACGATGAGGACGGGCTGCGGAAACTGTTCACGCAATTTTCCTATCCAGGCGGAATTTCCAGCCATGCTTCGCCGCAAACGCCGGGCTCTATTCACGAGGGCGGCGAATTGGGTTATTCGCTTAGCCATGCTTTTGGCGCTGTGCTTGACAACCCAGATTTGATTGCTGCCTGTGTAGTCGGTGATGGCGAAGCTGAAACAGGGCCGCTGGCAACCGCCTGGCATTCAAATAAATTTCTTAACCCGGTTACTGATGGCGTGGTATTGCCGATTTTGCATTTAAATGGTTATAAAATATCCAATCCAACTATTTTGGCAAGGATAAGCCATGAAGAATTGGAACAATTATTCCGTGGATATGGCTGGAAGCCATACTTTGTGGAAGGTGATGAACCCGGAGCAATGCACCAGGCCATGGCCGCTGCACTGGATATGGTGGTTGCGGAAATTAAAAAGATAACACAAGACGCAGCCGCGCAAACAGACTTTGAACGCCCCCGCTGGCCAATGATTGTTTTGAGATCGCCCAAAGGATGGACCGGCCCCAAGGAGGTTGACGGGTATAAGATAGAGGGTAATTTCAGGGCGCACCAGATCCCCCTCGCCGTTACCGCAACAACGCCGCCCGAACATCTTCAACTACTGGAAAGCTGGATGAAAAGCTACAAGCCCGAAGAACTCTTTGATGAAAAGGGGCAACTGATATCTGAACTGGCTGAACTGGCGCCCAGAGGAGAACGCAGGATGGGTGCAAATCCAAATGCTAACGGTGGCCAGCTGTTGCGTGAGCTGCGGCTGCCCGACTTCAGGGATTATGCAATAAAAGTAGCTTCGCACGGCGCAGCCGGCGAAGGTGATACCTATGTATGCGGGAGGTTCCTAAGGGACGTAGTAAAAGAGAACAAGGATAAGCGCAATTTCAGGATATTTGGTCCTGATGAAACAGTATCAAACCGGCTGGACATAATATTTGAAGCAACTAACCGGCAATGGGTTGCGCCGACAGTTGAACATGATGAATTTCTTGCCCCGGAAGGCAGCGTAATGGAGATGCTTAGCGAACACCAGTGTGAAGGCTGGCTGGAGGGTTACCTGTTAACAGGCAGGCATGGTTTGTTTAATTGTTATGAAGCTTTTATACATATCGTTGATTCCATGTTTAACCAGCATGCCAAATGGCTTAAAGCAAGCGCTGAATTGCCATGGCGGCATAATATCGCCTCGCTGAATATTCTGCTGACGTCGACGGTATGGCGACAGGACCACAACGGGTTTACCCACCAGGACCCGGGTTTTATTGATCATGTGGTGAATAAAAAGGCAACGATTGTGCGGGTATATCTTCCGCCTGACGCCAATTGCCTGTTATCGGTCATGGATCATTGCCTGCGCAGCCGTCATTATGTAAATGTAATTGTTGCCGGGAAACATCCGGCGCCGCAATGGCTCAGCATGGATGAGGCGGTTGATCACTGCACGCGGGGCATAGGGATATGGAGCTGGGCCAGCAATGACCAGGATTGTGAACCGGATGTAGTAATGGCCTGCAGCGGCGATGTTCCGACCTTGGAGACCTTGGCAGCCGTATCCATATTGCGTGAACATTTGCCGGAACTGAAAATCAGGGTAATTAACGTGGTTGATCTTTTTAAACTGGAAAAGAATACAGAGCATACGCATGGGTTAAGCGACAAAGATTTCGATGCATTGTTTACTACAAACAAGCCTGTTGTATTTGCCTTTCATGGATACCCCTGGCTGGTGCACCGCTTAACTTATAACCGGACTAATAATATTAATATGCATGTTCGCGGTTATAAGGAGGAAGGTACCATTACTACATCTTTTGATATGACCGTTTTGAATGAAATGGACAGGTTTCACCTAGTGATGGATGTAATTGACCGCCTGCCGCAAACAGGCAGCAAGGGGGTTTATTTAAAGCAACAACTACAGGACAAACTTATTGAACACAAACAATATATCAGGGCTAACGGCAAAGATATGCCGGAAATACTTAATTGGAAATGGATCAGTTAGAAACATTAATAACGGATTACCCATCGGTAACAGCCCCAGCTTTCAGCGTAAACAAAACAATTTATAAGGTTGGATTTCGGTGCGGACTCATCGCATTTGTTTCTACTGCCGCATTCTTTATCGTTCAGCTATTACAGGTATTGGGTGTTTTGAGTTATCCATGGGACGAGATTTTAATTTTTGGATTTTCGCTTTGTATAGCCGTCCCTTTTATGCTTGAAATGCTTGCACTTCACTATGCGGCGCCGACTGAGAAAAAAATCTGGAGTCATGGGGCACTTATATTTTCAGTTGTTTATGTTGTATTTGTTACGGCTAATTATATTGTTCAATTGGCAACGGTAATTCCGATGACACTTAAAGGTAACTCAGGCACCATTAAAATACTCGAACAAACGCCGCACTCTCTTTTTTGGGACTTTGATGTGATAGGATATATATTTATGGGATTAGCTGCCTTGTTCGCTGTACCTATATTCAAAAAACAGGGTTTTGAAAAGTGGGTCAGATATGCCTTCTTAGCTCATGCGCTCGTTACTCCCTTAATTGTATTTGTTTATTTCTATCCCAATTTCTCGGAGAAGTTACTTTTAATGGCCGTCCCCTGGGCATTTACCGCTCCCTTGTTTATGTTAATGCTCGCTATTTTGTTTAAGAAGAAGTCTGATACATTGCAAAGCATTGTAAAAAGAAAATAGGAGGGAACCGAAATGAATTCATTAAAAAAATAAAAATGATGATGAGTCCGAAAACAGCACGAAACATCCTATTGATCTTATTAGCCATTCTTGGATCTGGGGCTATATTTGGCGGTGGCCTATTGATAATTTCACCATCCGGTGAGTTATTCGGCATGCCCTTGTACCTGTTAAAAAATTCGCCTTTCCATGATTTTTTGATTCCGGGTATTATTTTATTTATCGTACTCGGTTTGGCTCCAATCAGCCTGGCATTGGCATTGATCAGCAAACCAAAATATAGATTTGCCGAATTATTTAATTGCTATCCGGATATGTATTGGGCCTGGACATTCAGTATTTATGTTGCCTTTGCATTAATTATTTGGATCCAACTCGAAATGGTTTTCCTCCAGGCTGTACATTGGCTGCATACTTTTTATATGTTTTTTGCTGTAGTCATCATTTTTGTCGCTTTGTTACCACAGATTAGAAATTTGTATAAAAAAGAGGGGTACATAAATATTAAAAACAAATGATAATTACACTTATTATATTCGGATTCCTGGTTGTTATCTTTATTACAGGTAAAGTGAATTTGTCCTTCCAATTTAATAAAAACGTGAGGGAGCTCTTTGCTCAGTCAAAACCGGTATCCGGTAAAATATTTAGTTACCACCAGCTATCAGGTTTGCCCGAACCTGTGCAACGCTATTTTAAACATGTTTTAAAAGATGGGCAGCCTTATATTGGTTATGTCGGGTTTACTCACTGCGGACAATTTAAACCCGGGCTGGATAAAAAATGGATAAATATAAAAGGAGAGCAATACGTAACCACCGCAAAACCCGGTTTCATCTGGAAGGGCGTAACCGCAATGTTTACCGCCCGTGATATGTATATTGCTGACACAGGCAGGCTAATTGTTTCGCTTTTTTCACTCTATAATATCGTTGACGGAAAAGGAGAAAAATACAACCAGGGCGAATTGATTCGCTGGCTTGGCGAAAGCATTTTGTATCCAACAAATTTATTACCGGGCGGGCGCTTACAATGGTCAGCAATTGATGCTCGTACGGCTAAAATAACTTTTGACTACCTTGGGATGCAGCTGTTTTATATGGTAACCTTTAATGATGCCGGTGAAATTATCCAACTTGAAACAAAACGGTATATGGAAGATAATTTAGAAACATGGATCATTAAAACAGGTAATTATAAAGAAATAAATGAAATAGTTGTGCCTACTGCCTTTGAAGTATTATGGAGGTTAGAAAAAGGCGACGTCAGTTATGCTAAGTTTAATATGAAAAAGATAGTTTACAATAGACCAGAAAGATTTTGAAACAACAAACGGGATAAAGTATTTGTACAATAAAAAATTTAATGCAATGCTAATATCAATTTAATGTTGGAATGAAACCATAAAAGGATTTTACAGTTAGCTTATGTGATGATAAAAAAGGAAGAGATCTTTGGCTACACGCCCGATGAAAAATACAGCAAGGCAGTGGCCTATTTCTCTATGGAATTTGCTATTGACCAGGCATTGAAAATTTATAGTGGCGGGTTGGGTTTCCTGGCCGGCTCACACCTGCGAAGTGCTTATGAACTTAAGCAGAACTTGCTCGGTATTGGCATTTTATGGAAATATGGGTACTACGACCAGGTGCGGGACGGCAATGCCCTGATGAAAGCCGAATTTATTGAAAAGGATTATTCTTTTTTGCAGGATACCGGGATTGTTTTTGCAGTCCCCGTTCATGATTCGCCCGTCCATGTAAAAGCTTATCTTTTGAAGCCGGAAACTTTCGGAACTGCGCCATTATTTTTATTGAGTACGGATATTCCCGAAAATGATTACCTGTCGGGCACGATAACCCATTGCCTGTATGATCCAAATGAACAAACGCGCATTGCACAGACTATTGTGTTAGGCATCGGCGGCGCAATGTTGCTTGATATTTTGGGAATTGAGCCGGACGTTTACCACATGAACGAAGGCCATTCGGTATCGCTTAACTTTTACCTGTATGCAAAATATAAAAGCCTGGAAGAGGTAAAGAAAAGAGTGGTGTTTACAACCCACACCCCCGAAATGGCAGGCAACGAAGCACATACATTTGGTTTATTAAAAGACATGTCGTTTTTCTATCATTTACAGGAGCATGAAGTAAGATCATTGCTGGGTATGGATGGCGATAATTTTAATTATACCGTGGCCGCGCTTAAGTTTTCGCGCAAGGCTAATGGCGTGTCCAAAATTCACGGCGAGGTAGCCAGGCAAATGTGGGGTAGTTACAACGGGATTTGTGAGATCATCTCCATTACAAATGCCCAAAACAAGTCCTATTGGGAGGACAAGATGCTTGATGATGCGATAAGCAGCAACAATGATGAGGCCATTACCCGCAGAAAAAAAGAAATGAAAAGCATGCTGTTTAAAACGGTGGCCGATCAATGCGGGAAGCTATTTGACGAAAATATCCTCACCATAGTATGGGCCAGGCGTTTTGCGGGCTATAAACGGGCCGACCTGGTTATGTGGGATTGGGACCGTTTTCTTAAATTAATAAATAATGCTCAATTCCCGGTGCAGATCATCTGGGCGGGGAAGCCGTATCCGGAGGATCCAGGGTCAACAGATCAGTTTAACCATATTATCACAAGTATAAAGCCGTTCTCCAATTGTGCGGTGCTTACCGGGTACGAGCTTGCGCTATCGGCGCTGTTAAAAAAGGGCACTGATGTATGGCTGAATAACCCAAGGATGTACCGTGAAGCATCAGGCACAAGTGGCATGACGGCAGCAATGAACGGCGCCATTAATCTTTCAATCCCCGATGGCTGGGTACCCGAATTTGCTATAGACGGAGAGAACTGCTTTATAATTCAACCCGCTTTGGATTTGTTATCGGTCGAAGAAAAAGACGCCCGGGAGGCAAGGAATATGATGGATATTTTAGAGCATAAGGTGTTGCCAATGTACTATAATAACCATCCAAAATGGTTAACTGTCTTAAAGAAAGCTGCGGGCGATATCGTTCCTGCTTTTGAAGCCGGCCGGCTGGCTGATGACTACTATGAAAAGATGTACAATAGTTACAAAAAAGATACATTAAGTTCAAATTAAATGTTTAGCTTTAGTTAATAATTTAAGAATGCTACCCTAATGACATTCGCCTTATATTAAATAGTGACTTTGTGACCGCTGTCATTGTTTTCCTTATAAACTATTTTTAACTTTTACACTTGATAAATTGATTAGTATGACTTAGCCTTATAGTTATGAGAACGCTCCTGATCATTAATGACAACTCTTCTGAAGCCAAACATGCTGCGGAATTTGCTTTGGCGATGGCCAAAAAGGTACAGGCCAATATAATGCTGATGAATACATCGGTTGTAACCAGGAAAGTCACCGAAAAGGTACCAGCCGGTCATATTTCTAAAACTGATTTAGATGATCAGCTTGTTTCAGGCGTGCTTCATCTCCTGAAAACGCTCAATAACGAGCAAGGAAGTTTTAAACCTGAGATTGAAGAGCTTGATTTCTCAAACATGGAGGAGGGTGAAGTAATCGAATTCGTTAACAGGAACCATATTTGGATGATGATTAAAGGTATGCCGGACATCATGCCGGTTGCCGCAAAAAAGAGTTTAAATATCCATACAGTACTAAATAGGGTACTTTGCCCTTTATTACTCATCCCGGTACAATGGCAATTAAAAGACATAGAACGTTTAGCATATATGGCCGATCTGCGTTATTGCCGCATACAGGTTGTAAGGTTTTTAGCGTCACTTGCCGGCCCGTGGCGGGCGGCATTGTCAATCGCTCACTTGTCAGCGAATGGCTTGCCCGATATGGCGGAAAAATACGCGCTGACGGTTTTTAGCGAAGAAGTTAGCCAAAATGTAAACTATGATAATCTTTTCTTTAATAACATCAGGGAAAAAAACCTGTCGAAGGTGATTGATGTAATGATCAACGCAATGCGCAATGATATATTGGTAATGGTTAATCATCGTTTTCATTTTGAGGAAATTATTGGCAGATATATAACCGATACGCTTCCGCCGCAAATAACCGTTCCTTTGCTTATCTTCCCGTGCTGATTGTTTTAGGTTGTAAATAAGTTATAAGGGTTGCAATGGTTGTAAAAGTTGTAAATTACAGCCAGTTTTACAACCATTATAACTACTGCAACCACCACAACCCTTACAACCCCTCACCCCTTGGAAAATAACCAGTTTCAAAACTTCTGGAGCTTAAGTGCCGATGACGCCTTAAAGCAATTATCCTGCAGTAAAAATGGCCTCACTGATAAGGAAGCTTCAAGCCGATTAAAAACGTATGGCCCTAATACCATCAAAACTACTTCAAATGCCTCGGCCGTTCTTTTGTTTTTATCGCAATTTAAAAGCCCGATTACCTTATTACTGATAGCCGCTGCTTTGCTATCGGCAGGCTTAGGCGACGTTCCCGATACAGTTATCATCCTTACCATTGTCCTGATCAGCAGCTTTCTTGGTTTCTGGCAGGAAAAAGGCGCGGCCGATGCTGTGAAGGAGCTATTGAAACTGGTACAATTACACTGTACAGTGTTAAGGGCCGGGCAAAAAAAGGAACTACCGGTTGAGGCGGTAGTGCCCGGGGATATAGTGTTTTTGAATGCCGGGGACCTTATACCAGGCGACAGCTTGCTTTTGGATTCGCAGGAGTTATTCGTTGATGAGGCGGCTTTTACCGGAGAAACGTACCCTGTCGAAAAGATATGCGGCGTATTGCCTGGGGATACCCCATTGGCGAAAAGAACTAACGCGCTGTTCATGGGGTCGCACGTCATTAGCGGAAAAGCAAGTGCATTAATTGTTAGGACTGGTAAGGATACGGAGTTTGGTAAAATATCATCCCAACTGCAGCAAAAATCGCCGGAGACGGATTTTGAAAAAGGAATTCGCAAATTTGGCTATATGCTGATGGAGATTACGTTGGTGCTGGTGCTCATTATTTTCGCCATTAATGTATTGCTGCATAAACCCGTGCTGGATTCATTTTTATTTTCATTGGCATTAGCTGTAGGGCTTACACCACAATTATTGCCAGCTATTATCAGTGTTAACCTTTCAACCGGCGCCAGGCGAATGGCTAAGCTAAAGGTAATTGTGAAACGACTGTCTTCCATCGAAAATTTCGGCAGTATGAATATTCTTTGTTCGGATAAGACGGGTACGATCACCGAAGGCAAAGTAAATCTGAAGGACTCATTGGATATTAATGGTAAGCATAGCGATAAGGTATTACAATATGCCTGGCTGAACGCATCTATGCAGCAGGGATTTAACAACCCGATTGATGAGGCCATTTGCTCAAGTTATAAAGACCCCGATAATGGTTTTACGATCCAGGCAGAGATCCCTTATGATTTCATCCGTAAAAGATTAACCGTCCAGGTGAAAAGCAAAAGCCAAAACCAGGCCATTACCAAAGGCGCCTTAAATGCTGTTTTGTCGATCTGCACACAGGCGGAAACACCCGAAGGAAAGTTAGTGGGTATTGACGATTGTAAAAAAGCCATTATTGAGCAATACCAGGAATTAAGCAATGCCGGATTTCGCACATTAGGCGTTGCTTATAAGCCCGCGAACGCTGCGCATAATTTTACAAGGGATGATGAAAAAGACATGATATTTTTGGGCTTCATCACCTTATTCGACCCGCCGAAAGCAGGTGTGTCCGACATTTTAATTAACCTGGAAAAGCTGGGTGTAAAGCTTATAATTATCACAGGCGACAATGCGCTGGTCGCAAAAAGCCTGGCGCTGCAGGTAGGTGTAAAAAATCCAAAAATACTTACCGGCGCCCAATTGCAAAAGATGAGTAATTCTGCATTGATCCACCAGGCGCCGCTGACCCATATTTTCGCAGAGGTTGAACCCAATCAAAAAGAACGCATTATTATCATACTTCAAAAAGCCGGTAACGTGGTTGGCTTTATGGGCGATGGTATTAACGATGCACCGGCCTTACATACGGCGGATGTTGGTATTTCAGTAAATACCGCGGTTGATGTAGCTAAAGAAGCAGCCGACATTGTTTTATTAAGCCAGGACCTCGATGTTTTGGCTAACGGGATTATTGAAGGCCGCAAAACCTTTACCAACACCATGAAATACATTTTCATGGCAACCAGCGCAAATTTTGGCAATATGTTCAGTATGGCCGGCGCGTCGCTGTTCCTGCCGTTTTTGCCTTTATTGCCCAAACAAATATTGCTGACTAACCTGTTAACCGATTTCCCCGAAATGGCCATAGCAACAGACAGGGTGGATCAAATAAATATCCAGTCGCCCCAGCACTGGGACCTGAGTTTCATAAGGCGATTCATGATCACTTTTGGATTGTTAAGCTCAGTATTTGATTACCTTACATTCGGGGTATTGCTGTATGTTTTTCACGCTAAGGAAAAAGAATTTCAAACCGGCTGGTTTATCGAGTCAGTTATCTCGGCTACATTAATTGTGTTGGTTGTGCGCACCAGGCTGCCGTTTTTTAAAAGCCTGCCCGGTAAATATCTGTCAATAGCCACTGCTTTTATTTTAGTATTTGTACTGGTGTTACCTTTAACACCACTATGCGCATTGTTTGGATTTATCAGGTTGCCCATTGCTTTTTATGGGTGGATGCTGCTGATAGTTGCCTGTTATATTATATCTGCCGAAATGGCTAAGCGCTGGTTTTATAAAAAAATGAATGCCGCTACGAAGTAAATAGTTAGGTATGATCCGCTAAATCGTTTTTTTAACATTGTCCGCCGATGTGTGTAAAATCACATTTTTCAATGCCTGTTGTCATAGTTTGAACTCTGTGAAAAGGGGATTTTTACATTCTAAACATTAATCAATATGGGATTTGCAACAGCTATGTCGGCCCGTTCGCTGCAATATTATGTTATCGCGAGACGATGGTCATCAGACCTTGAATTTTTTAAGATCGAAACAGCCTTTTTTCACAGGTTGATGGACGATTATTTTATCCGCCTTTGCGATCAGGCTTATTTTGAACAATTTAAGCGTACCGGGACGGAATTACTGAAGTTGGAAGAAGAAGGTGCACGTGCGGGCGTCTTGCTTTCGCAGCAGCTTAAACATGTCGAATTGATGGCAGAGGATATCATCCCGGAAAATGCTGAAGAGTTAGCCGTTAAGCAGGTCCACCTGGAACATTTAATGACAAATATTACCCGCGATTACAGGGATGTGAAAAAGTCGTTATTTCAACTTGTTGAAAACATTTTGAAGACGACAAACTGATAGCCGGATCAAGGGTCAATTAAATACCCCATTATATATCCAAGCCGAAAAGCGCCATGTTTCATGCGCGCTTTTTTTATTTAGTTTCAAAACGGGGCTAAGTATCCATATTTAAAGTGAAGGCAATTACGGATATCGGCCTGGAATCGGCTTTGTATAATATTGATATGCCAATTGCCGTTAAATAATGCATTTGGAATCAGGATTTTAATAAATTTCTGATCGTTGTAGTTATTATTATTTAATGATGATTAAATTTGGTACAATTGTAATACAACCATTTTTATTAATAAATTGAAGCCCCTCGCCATAAAACAATTATTTTATACCGCCTTATTGCTATTTTCGATAGCATGCATTATTACAGCCTGCACAAAAAAAGATTTTCCGCACACCTATGTCAATGTCAGCGGAAGTGACAGTGCTGCAGTCGCCCTTGATTCACTTCCATCGTTTAACAGCCCCGCAGGTATAGCCGTAGATGCTGCGGGTAATTTATATGTGACGGATTATGGTAATAACCTTATCCGTAAAATAACCCCAGCCGGTGTAGTAAGCACATTGGCCGGCAGTGGGAACGATGGTAACATCAACGCGACAGGCATACTGGCTTCTTTTAACGGCCCAACGGGTATTACTGTAGATGCGTCAGGGAATTTGTTTGTAGCTGATGCGGGCAATAACCTGATCCGGGAAATTACTTCCGCAGGGGTAGTAACTACCATTGCAGGCAGCGATTCAACGGGCTTTGTAAACGGGCTTGACACGGCCTCTACGTTTTTTACCCCAACAGGAATAACAGTTGATGGCTCGGATAACCTGTATGTGGCAGATGCGGGAAACAATGCGATCCGAAAAATAACCTCGGGAGGAGTAGTGAGCACGTTTGCTGCCAATGACACAACACTGAATTCAAAAGTGCCTACTTTTAAAAACCCTACCAGCATAGCAATGGATGTCGCGGGTAATTTATACGTGGCAAATTATCTCGATAACACGATACTTAAAGTAAACCCGGCGGCCGCCATAAGCATTTATGCCGGGACAGGGTTACAGGGCGCCGCCAACGGGCCCGCCGGTTCTGCTACATTTTATTATCCTAACAGCGTTGCTTTAGATAAGGCCGGTAACCTGTATGTTTCCGATGGCGTCAATAACCTTATTCGTAAGATTACCCCCGCTGGGGTGGTGAGCACCCTGGCAGGTAGCGGTGTAAGCGGCGCGGCCGATAGTACGGGTACCGCAGCTTCTTTTAACGGACCGGCAGGGCTTGCAGTTGATGCTGCCGGTAATGTTTATGTTGCTGACTCAGATAATAACATGATACGTAAGATTAGCCCTACCGGCGTAGTGACCACAGTTGCCGGCAGCGGGCTTTCCGGTTCAAAAAATGGCTTAGCAGTTGCTCGCCGAAATAAAACCCGGGTCATAAATGCTTCAAAAAGAGTTTTTAATCTTTTTTATAAGCCAAAAACCAAATAGCTTTTTGTATAGGTTCGCAATTGGTCAGCTCAATTTCACTCTTATTAAAATTAACATCATAAAATCTGTTAACATAAAAATAATATTGACTTTATTTTAAAATAACATAACTTCGTGAATAAAACCATTTTACGATGAAAAAAGATAAAGTAAAGTCTGTTAGAAGAAAAATAAGAGATGATATTAAATTGAGCCTGGTAACCGAACTGAAAGCCTTAACCGGCAAATTTGGCGATGTATCCACAAAACTGGATAAAGAGATTAACAGGAGCGCAAAAAAATTAGCAAAAGAGATATCTAAAGAAATCAAAGTTGAACCGGTTGATGCCGCGCCGGCACAGGAACCTAAAGCTGTAAGCAAGGCCGTTAAAACCAACGAAAAAAACTAAAGGTTAAAAGTGTGCAACCTAATCACCATTACCTAATCTCTGGAAAAGGACAACCATTTTTCTCTAAAAATGGAGCTCCCGGCGTATAACCCGCCGGGTCGACCGGGGCTGTTTCTGCGTTCAATTGCGATACCTATTAAACCTCCGATTTGTTCCGACGGCTGTTGAAAGGATTTTCGACCGCAATACTTGTTCTATTACCTCTTCAAGTGTGATCGATTGCCGCGTTCATGACGAAAAAGCCCGTTATGCCTTGTTTGAATTAATTATTGCGAACACCTTGTTGACCAGTGGTTTAAATCATGTTCTAACGTTAAATACTGATCCATTTGAATTATATGGAGATTTTATAAAACCGGATAGGTCTGGCATTACGTAATTGTAACAGAACTGTAAATATTAGCAATTGCTGATTTATAAATTCTGTTAACAATACTAAAAGCCACACCTATGAAAAAAACAATCAAAAAAATCCTGCTCTACGGCGCAGCAACCTTTTTATTCCTTGTGTTCGTTTTGGCCGTTCACATCTATTTTGTGTACCGCCCAGCGCCTGACGCTAACACCAGGGTAATGGCCCGCATTGACATTAAACAACAGTTAAACCAGGACGATGCCAATAAAATCACCGCCTGGCTGTACCATCAAAAAGGAGTTGACCACGTATTGGTAAACCCGCAAACTAGTATTGTAATTTTTACTTTTTACCCTGTTAAAACGTCCGGGGATCAGATCGTAAATAATTTCAAGGCAAATTTTCCTTTCAGAGCCGAAAGAATTGTACCCAATGCTGCTAACTTAAAAAGCAGCTGCCCGGTCGCGGCATCTTCCTACACTTACAAAGTCTACAAATTAATCACTAAAATAATTTAATTAAACGTCCCTATGAAAAAGTTATCATTTTTACCATTGGCATTAGCGCTGATCTTCACGGTTTTGATCATAGAATCATGCAGTAAGAAAGCCTCAACAAATCCCACGCCGGTTACCACAAAAGCGACATTATACGACTCCTTAGGTGGAACCAAGCTGATGGCAGATCCTGCCTATCCGGGGGCCATGATCGAAACGGGCCGTTTAGCCGTTCGTTCAGTTATCGACAGCACGATATTTGTCATCGCAGGCGACACAAGGATTAATGGCCATTTTATGGTTTTATTATCTGAAGTTTCGAAAGGCAATCTTTCAGGTTTTACCGATCTGAGTGAAAACCTGACCACATTTGTTTCAGGTGCGGCCGGCGCTAAAGATTACATTTACATTGGTTTAAGCATGGCTGATGCGCATAACCCCGCCGTAAATAGCCGTATCAACGGAAAAGTTGCAAATGCCGATTTTGATGCATTTATTTCGGATGTTGTAACTGGCGCAACGAAAAATAAAGTTCCGGCCAACCTGATAAATTCGGTTGGTGCACTTTTAGGCACGTTAAGGAGCCAGGTTGTCCAGATGTAAATAAAAAGAAAAGGTTTATTGTTGGTTTGGAGGTCCGGGAAGCTTTTTCCGGGCCTTTTTTTGTGAAGATTTCAGGGCCTTCGAATGGCTTGGACAATAAATTCAAGCAGTTTACAATAAATTTCTGCTTGTATAATTTGTTTTTTGAAAATGTTTTCAAATGTGTTACCTTAGTTTCACCAATTACAGCGTCCGACTCCTTTAGCACCGAATACCAGATAATTTTTTAATTGATTGTTTGATGAATAATTGTCATTCAACATCGGAAAAAACAGTAAACAAAGGCATTCCGGCTTTTGTAAGAAGGTATTCGTCCGTCTTTGGCTTCATTATTTTTTTTATTCCTAAATGCCCGCTTTGTATCGCCGCTTATTCGGGCGTCGCTGCAATTTGCGGAACCTCCGCTTTAGTAATTCATCACCCGGATAACACCGATTGGAGGGCTTATATCGCTTTGGCTGTTAGCATTTTAATAACAGGCTTTATTCTATTTACTAACAGGGCGAGGCTGTATTATATCCCGACAATAGTAGCCGCGCTATGTGGTTTGCTACTGATATGTATCAGCTTAAGCCCGGGAAGTTCGGCAGTACCTAAGTCAGATGCAATGGCCTGCTACTATTTTGGCGCTGCGCTATTGGTGATAACGACTTTTGTTTACAGTGGTATACCTGATAGACTTTTTCAGCGATTGAAAATAAATGGTTTTGCAAATTAATAGCAAAGCGCGTACACTACAGATATCTTTTTTTTGAACCAGGATAATAATAGTAATGAAAGAAATCTCACAGAATATTCACTTCAAAATTTAAATGTATGATTCCACAAAGTTTTGAGTACGAAACACCTTCCACGCTGCAAGATGCCATAGGCCTTTTGGAGAAGTACGGGGAAGATGCAAAGATCCTTTCAGGGGGACACAGCCTGATCCCGATGATGAAGCTTCGTTTTGCTTCGCCGGAATATATCATTGACATCAACAACATTCCCGGTTTGGATTACATAAAAGAGGAGGCGGGGCTTGTAAAACTGGGGGCCCTTGTAAGGGAGGCCGATGTTGAACATTCAGACCTGCTGAAAACGCATTTCCCGATTTTTGCCGATGTTGCCAAGCAAATTGCCGATCCGCAGGTGCGCAACCGCGCGACAGTCGCGGGCAACCTGGCGCATGGCGATGCGGCGAATGATCAGCCTGCGGTAATGCTTGCGCTAAGGGCAAGTGTTGTTATCACCGGTTCTGCAGGTGCGCGCATAGTACCTATCGATGAATTTTTCTTTGGATTTTATACTACTGCGATCCAACCCAATGAAATATTGACCGAGATTCAGATACCTGTTCCCCCCTCCGGTACCGGCAGCGCGTATCATAAATTGGAACGCAAAGTAGGCGATTACGCTACCGCAGGCGTTGGCGTTCAACTCACGCTTGATGGCAAAGGGATTTGCACTGCCATTGGGATTGGGCTAACCAATGTAAACCCTGTCCCGCTAAGGGCCGAACGATCAGAGGCTGCTTTGCTGGGTAAACCGATAAACGAAGCGACGATAGCAGAAGCTGCAAAATACGCAGCCGAGGATTGCAACCCTTCAACCGACTTAAGAGGCAGCGACGAATACAAACGCGCCATGGTTGCAGTGTTGCTGAAACGAATGATCATTAAAGCCACCGAAAGGGCTTTAGCTTAATTCAAATATTTAACCCGACCAATTTAAATTCAAAGAATATGAACAAGGAAATATCATTAACAGTTAATGGCGAGGCACATACCGTTAGCGTTGAACCGCGCCTGCTTTTGGTTCACCTGATACGGGAAAATCTGAACCTTACGGGGACCCATATCGGGTGCGATACCAGCAGCTGTGGCGCCTGCACCATTTTAATGGATGGGAAGTCGGTAAAGTCATGTACTATTTTGGCAGTGCAGGCAAACGGACATTCGTTAGAAACCATTGAGGGTGTAAGTGCCGAAGGACAGCTGAATCCTTTACAGAACGGGTTTAAACAAAACCACGGGCTTCACTGCGGTTTCTGCACACCTGGAATGATCATGCGGGCAACAGAGTTGCTGGCCAGTAACCCAAACCCGACCGAAGAAGAGATCAGGTGGGGCATTTCGGGTAACCTTTGCCGTTGCACCGGGTATAATAATATAGTAAAAGCCATTCTGCATGCCAGTGCAACAATGCAGGGCCTGGAACCGGCTTCCACCGAACCCCAGTTTGTTTAACATTAATAACTATCAAATCACTATTATGATACAGTGTAAAACTTCAAAAGAGATCAGCGGCATGGGGCACTCCATGAAGCGAAAAGAAGACGGACGTTTTCTGCAGGGGAAAGGGAATTATATTGATGACCTGAAACTCCCCGGCATGCTCTATATGGATATTGTAAGGAGCCCGTATGCTTATGCGAAAATTAAAAATATAGATATAGAAGCTGCTTTAAAAGTTCCGGGCGTTGCAGCCGTGGTTACGGGCAAGGACCTGGAAAAATACGGCCTTCACTGGATGCCGACCCTAATGTCGGACACCCAAATGGTATTGCCTACTGATACGGTAATGTACCAGGCGCAGGAAGTGGCAGCCGTCATTGCTACAAGCCGTTATGCCGCACGCGACGGAAGGGAAGCCGTTAGGGTTGAATACGAGGTAATGAAGCCCGTGATAGATGCCCACAAAGCGCTGGATCCTGATGCGCCTGTACTCCGTACAGACAAGCCCGGTAAAAAGGATAACCATATCTGGCATTGGGAAGCAGGCGACAAGGAAAAAACAGACAAAGTATTTGCCGAAGCTGATGTGGTGGTAAAAGAACACATGCATATTCCCCGCATCCATGTTTCATCTATCGAAACCTGCGGCTGCGTGGCTGATTATCATAAAGTAGATAATCATCTTACCATGCACATGACAACACAGGCGCCGCATGCCATACGCACGGTTATAGCATTGGTAGCCGGGCATGTTGGCCTTACGGAGGAAAAAGTGAGGGTAATTTCCCCGGATATTGGCGGAGGATTTGGCGGTAAGGTTCCGGTTTACCCGGGATATGTAATTGCAATCGCTGTTTCATTCCTGGTTGGGAAACCCGTGAAATGGATAGAAGACAGGAGTGAAAACCTGCAAGCCGATTCTTTTGCCCGCGATTATCACATCACGGCAGAAATGGCAGGCACAAAAGATGGTAAGATATTAGCCACAAGGTTTAAAGTATTGGCAGACCACGGATATACTGACGCAAGCGCCAACCCTTCCAAATACCCGGTGGGCATGTTTTCAATTTGTACTGGCTCATATGATTACCAGACTACTTATATGGAAGCCGATGCAGTGTACACCAATAAACCGCCGGGAGGCGTAGCTTACCGCTGCTCATTCCGGGTAACGGAGGCTGTACATGCCATTGAACGCATTACCGACAGGTTCGCCTTTGAAATAAAAAAGGACCCTGCCGAATTGAGGATGCAAAATTTTATTAAAAAAGAAGATTTTCCATGGCATTCCCCAACAGGATGGATTTATGATAGCGGTGATTACCACGCAGGCCTGCAAAAAGCGATGGACGTGGTCGACTATTATGGCCTGCGTAAACTACAGGTTCAAAAACGCAAAGAAGGCAAGCTGATGGGAATAGGCATTTCCACTTTTACCGAAGTAGTAGGGGCAGGCCCATCAAAGGATTTCGACATTTTGGGAATCAAAATGTTTGACAGCGCCGAGATACGGGTACACCCCACAGGTAAAGCCATTGCCCGTTTTGGAACAAAATCGCAGGGACAGGGCCACGAAACCACATACGCACAGATCATTGCCGAGGTATTGGGCATACCTGCTGAAAATATCCAGGTGGAGGAAGGCGATACTGACACCGCACCTTACGGCCTGGGAACTTATGCCAGCAGAAGCACCCCGACCGCAGGCGCAGCCGCCGCGGTAGCAGCACGCAAATTGGTGGATAAAGCACGCAAAATAGCCGCTTATCTTTTAGAAGTAAGTGAAGAAGACCTGGATTGGGAGCCCGGTAAATTCACGGTAAAAGGAGCCCCTGAAAAAGTGAAAACTATACAGGAAATTGTTTTCGCCGCATATACCAATCATCCGCAGGGGATGCAAGCAGGCTTTGAAGCAACTCACTATTACGATCCGCCAAACCTTACCTTCCCATCCGGGGCATATATCTGTGTGGTGGAGATCGATAAGGAAACCGGTGCAATTGATATTAAACGTTTTGTTGCTATTGATGATTGCGGGCATATTATAAACCCGATGATCGTACAGGGCCAGGTACACGGCGGTTTAACACAGGGATTAGCGCCTGCCATGTACGAAGAACTGCTTTACGACGAAGCTGGGAATATCCTGAATGGTACATTAATGGATTATTTAGTTCCGACGGCGATAGAATCACCAAGCTGGGAAACCGGGCATGTGGTAACGCCATCTCCGCACCATCCTATCGGCGCAAAAGGCGTTGGCGAATCGCCCACTGTAGGAGCACCGCCGGCTATCGCAAATGCAATTGTTGATGCGCTGTCGCCTTATGGGATTACCCACATGGAGATTCCTATCACACCATTTAAAATTTGGAAAGCCCTGCACGATAGGGGAGTAGTGTAAAAGTATAGTTCTGTTCAACGCCTGTGTTATTATTGATTAGAGATAATAACACAGGTGCTGATTTTATTTATTATTGTTAATAGTTTAAACTGAAAAAAATGACCACGTCGATAAATAAAGTTTTCGAGGTTGAACATCCAATAGATGAGGTTTGGAGCAGTCTGACCGATCCGTATAAAATTGTAAATTGTGTGCCGGGTGCTGAACTTACGGAACAGGTTGATGAAAACAATTTTAAAGGAACGGTGAAATTAAAATTCGGCCCCGTAAAAGCAGGCTATGACGGATTAATTACATTTACAGAACGGGATGCTTCGGCAAAGAAAATGGCGTTAAAAGGTTTGGGGGTAGATGACAAAGGAAAAGGCAATGCCGAAATGAACATGGCGGGGACCCTGATTGAAAAGACCCCAGGCTTAACCGAAGTGTCCGTATCCATGGACATTTCTATCACCGGTATGCTCGCCCAATTTGGATCCAGGTTGATCACTGATGTTTCAAACAGCGTATTGGATCAATTTGTGAATAATTTTAAAGCATTACTTGACGGTAAAGAATTTGATAATACGCTCAGTGCCGGTTCAATGGCTGGAAGTATGGTGAAGGGGCTTTTTGGAGGAAATAAATCATAACCGGTGGCAGATTCAAACAAAAACGCTTTTCCCTTTGCATTCTTCGCCGGCGGGCGAACGAATGAAATAGATACCAACACGATCATCCGGGCATTGGAAGAACACAATTACCTGGCCGACGAAGAGTTGGCTACCGCCCTTTTCCTGCTATTGAAATTGCATAAGCCTATCTTACTGGAAGGGCCGCCCGGTATTGGCAAAACGGAACTGGCTTTGGTGCTGGCTGAACTGCTGCATACCGATCTCATCCGTTTGCAGTGTTACGAGGGGTTGGACATTAATACCTCGGTATACGAGTGGAACTATCAAAAACAACTGCTCGGAATAAAATTACAGGAAGGAAGCGACTTATCCGTAGAAGAAAAAGAAAAGCACATTTTCGGTAACGATTATTTATTGAAGAGGCCTTTATTGCGGTCTATTTCGGCTACAGATAAGTCGCCGGTTTTATTAATTGATGAAATTGACCGCTCGGATGAGGAGTTCGAAGCTTTTTTGCTAGAATTGCTGTCTTCCTTTCAAATTAGCATCCCGGAGATCGGAACGATCAAAGCTATCCATAAACCGTTTGTAATCCTGACATCAAACCGCACGCGCGAATTAAGCGATGCATTAAAAAGACGCTGCCTGTATCAATGGATAGACTATCCGGAATTAGAAAAAGAAATGGCTATCGTAAAAAAGAAGTTGCCGGGTATTGAACAACATCTTTTACACCAGGTGGTAACCTGCGTTCAAAATTTCAGGCAATTAAAATTAGCCAAAACGCCTGGTGTTTCTGAAACTATAGACTGGGCAGAGTCATTGATGGTATTGGGTTACAGGGATGTTAATGCAAAAGCCCTTAACCAAACCTTGGGAAGTGTTTTAAAAACAGTCGAAGATATTAATCACGCAAGGCAGCAGGGCATGGAGGCTTTGCTGAAGGATTGAAATATTTTAATAAGATAATTTCCGTTTTATATAAATGAAGATCCAGGCATTCTCAACCGGCAGTATTTCAGAGTCAATTGTGGCTTTTGCACAATTTGCAAGGAGCCATAAAATGAATGTGGGCATCCAGGAAACACAGGATGCTTTGACAGCCCTACGGGAATTACCTGTTACAAATCGGAACGCCTTTAAATATGCTCTAAAACCATTGTTTTGCACCTCGCCTGAAGATTGCAAATTGTTCGAAAAATTGTTCATTTTGTATTGGGATACAAGCCCGGTAGATTTGGGTCCTAAAAACAAAACAACGGTACAAAGCGCAATTGAAAATAACCAGGCCGGCTCGCTGGTGATGATGGGCGGAGGCGAAAATAACGAGGGGGTTGAAGATGGCAAAAATGTAACGGGGGCAAGCGAAGCGGAAAGGTTAAGATCAACTGATTTTAGCAAGGTAACTGAAATAGATTCAAAACTTTTAGAGCAAATTGCTGATAAATTATTTAAGGAAATGGCCCTCCGTCTGCGGAGAAGGATGAAAGACAGCACGCGAAACGGGCAGATCAATTTGCGAAGGACGATCAGGAAAAGTATTGGCTACGGGGGAGAGGCGATCGATTTGGTTTTCCGGGCTCAAAAGCCAAAAAAGCAAAGGCTTATAATTTTGTTAGACGTGAGCGGCTCAATGGACAAGTACAGTTTTTTTTTATTACGGTTTCTTTTTGCGCTGCGCGAAAATTTCAGGCAGCTTGAAGCATTTATTTTCAGCACAAGGCTGATTCGCATCAGCGGCGCGATTTCGGGCAACCGGTTGGAAGATACCGCCGTATTGCTTACACAACAGGTTGATAACTGGAGCAGCGGCACTAAAATTGGAAATTGCCTGGAGGAGTTTAACGACAGGTATGGAAAACGAATGCTTAACGGGTCGCCAATTATCATTATTTTAAGCGATGGTCTCGATACCGGTGAGCCTGAACTATTAGGGAAAGAACTAAAGAAAATTCAAAACAGGTCGCGAAAAATTGTATGGTTAAATCCTTTAAAAGGCATGAAAGATTACCAGCCCATACAAAGAGGCATGAAAGCGGCTTTGCCGAATGTGGATGATTTCAGGTCGGCTCATAACTTGAACAGTTTATTGGAACTTGAAAATATTTTAATGTATGTGTGACGAATTTTATAAAAAGCTGGAAGAGTTGCGAAAACAAAATGCTTTGTTTGTTGAAGCAACTGTGGTACGGCGTGAAGTTCCGAGTTCCGGGAAAAGCGGCGACAAGGCGATCATTGACAGGTTTGGTGAGATGACCGGGTGGATAGGGGGTGGTTGTGTAAAAGGTATTGCGCTAAAGGAAGCTGAAGACGCGATGAAGACCGGCAAGGCAAGGTTAGTTAGGATAGGCACACCGTCTTCTGTTGAAAAACAAGATGGTGTTGTAGAATATAAAATGACCTGTATGAGCGAAGGAACCGTTGAGATATTTTTAGAACCGGTGTTGCCTGCGCCACACCTGGTCGTTATCGGCAAAACATTAATTGCCAAAGCATTGGTGCAAATGGCTAAAGCCGCCGGTTATCGCGTAACCGCCGTGGCGCCCGATGCAAAACCTACAACTTTCGAAAAGGTCGACGAACTTATCACCCAAATGAATTTGGACAGGGTGGCAGTTTCGGCTGCATCATCTATTGTAGTATGTACCCAGGGCGAAAATGACGAGGAGGCGCTGGAAATGGTTTTAGCGCAGCCATCATTCTATAAGGGTTTTGTTGCAAGCCCCAAAAAGAAAACAGCCCTTTTCAATAACCTTGTTCAGCAGGGTTTTGATAAAGATAAAATTGACATTATCCATTCGCCTGCCGGCATTGACATAAACGCGAAAAAGCCGGAGGAGGTGGCCATTAGCATACTCGCTGAAATTATACAGGAACAAAATAAAGTTCATGCGACCGGGTTTACGCAATTTACAACAACAAATACGGCTAAACCTGCCCCCCAATATTATGTAAACCCGGTTTGCGGTATTCTAGTTGACATGAACAACCCGAAACATGTGGTTGAATACAACAATGAAAAGGTATATTTCTGTTGTGATGGTTGCAAACTTCAGTTTGATGCGGCGCCCGAAAAATATATGAAAAGCCCGCTTGCGGAAAGCGTATTAAAATGAAAGAGATAAAAGCCATAATCAGCGCTTACGATAAAATAGACCGCGCAACGAACAAGGCGGCTTTGGCAACAGTAGTACGGGTGGAAGGCTCCTCGTACCGGCGTACAGGCGCGCGGATGCTGGTAACGGATGATGGCGTTTGGATAGGAGGGATCAGTGGCGGCTGCCTGGAAGGCGACGCATTGAAACGCGCGCGGCTGGCTATTGCAAAATCTGAACCGTCACTGGTAACTTATGATACAACAGAAGATGACGCTTACCAGATTGGCGTTGGATTAGGCTGTAACGGCGTTATTGATGTATTGTTCACCCCGCTTCAATTTCAAAATATAAACAACCCGGTCGAAGTTCTAAAACGATGCGTAGCCGCAAACCGGCAGACACATGTACTTATCACTATTACAGGACTGGATGGGAAATGGACAACTATAAAAGCCGGAGATGTAATTCAATACAGCGGCCTCGAAAGTTTGAGCGTTTTTGGAAATGCCGGACTTGAAAAACAACTGGACGATAAAATTACCCGGCAAATTGAAAATGGCAAATCGGCGCCCCGGCAAATTGACCTGGCTGATGGAAGAAAATTAGCCGTGTTTATTGAAATACTGTTGCCCGAAATTCATTTGGTTTTAATGGGTCACCAGTATGATATTTATCCGCTGGCCAGGCTCACAAAAGAGGTGGGTTGGCGCGTAACCATGGTTTCAAATCCATTAAAAATTAATCCAAAATTTTTGGATACCGTGGATGCTATTTTTGGGTATGAACAATTTTATGATATACAAATTGATAAATACACGGCCATCGTTTTAATGTCGCACGATTATAAAACTGATAAAATAAATCTACCAAAAGTGCTGCAAACAGGGGCTTTTTATGTGGGTATGCTGGGCCCAAGGGTGCGGTCAGAAAGAATATTCAATGAACTTGCTGACGAGGGTAAATCCTTACCTGATGAAATTATGGAACGCATTTATGCACCCGCAGGTTTGGACATTGGTGCTTTGAGCCCTGAAGAAATAGCTTTATCAATAATCGCTGAAATAAAGGCGGTGTTCTCAAAAAGGGAAGGCGGGTTTTTGAGACTCAGGCAGAGCGCCATTCATGAAAGGAATTAAATAATTTGAGACGTTAGTATGGCCGATCCGATAAAAAATATTTTAAAAAACAACCATGATATAAAAGTTAACGGCAGTTTATGGCTTGAATCTGCCGACGGGCATTTTTTTGGTCCGGGGCCGGTTGAGTTATTAGAACGCATTGCTGAAACCGGTTCAATCAATATGGCTGCAAAGGCAATGAATATGTCGTATAAAAAAGCGTGGGCGCTGGTTAATGCATTAAACACGCAAACGTCAACCCCGGTTGTTATAGCACAAACCGGCGGCAAAAAAGGCGGCGGGTCAACCGTTACCCATGAAGCGATCGAGCTGATAAAATATCATCGCCAGTTAAGGGAAAGATTTAAAGATTTTTTAGAAAAAGAAACGCAGCTTCTCAAAACATAAAAGTATTACGTTATATTTTTTTTTGCCCATCGTTATGTCTTTTAAAATATAACGATTATTTTTATCAGCGTATTTATAGCCTGTAAACGATACTCAATAATTAATAATTTTTTAACCCGGTAAGCTGTTAAAGCCTATCTAAACCAACAATCAGATCATGGAACACAAAAGTAATGCAGCCGTTGAAAGCAATATTGCCTGGCGAAGCATTTTAACAGTAATTATTCTCGCCGTGTTATTTTCCCCCAGGAATTCGTTTGCACAAAACATGCAGCCTGGCCCGTCCGACACCGTTAAAGTTTTACAAAAAACAACATATCCAAAAGTGGTTGGTTATTTAAGCTTTATCCTGCCAATAGTTACTGTCAGCAACACTACAACAACCAATTTCTCCCACGCCACAGGCAGCATCGGTTTCCCGGTCGGGATAAATGTTTTGTACAGCGCCAGGTTTGGCTTCAGTTATGAATTTACGCCCACTATAAAAGTATCCGGCGGGACGAGTAAAACCAGCAATTTATTATTCGACCCCGGGACGATGTTCCGTTTTGATCATGGGTTTACGTTAATTACCCGTTTAGCTTTTGAAACCCAGGGGCGTTACGGCTTTACACCGGTATTTAACCAGGTATATGCACGTACAAAAGATGTAAATTATTTTGTTGCCTTATCGCTTCCGGCGAGGTTCGGTAATAGCGCAGCTGCCTCGATAGGTCTGAATTTACAGATAGGGTTTACTTTCAATTGAGATAAAACACCATAATCCTAAGGCAGAAATAATGAAATAAAACTTTCAACGTAAAACTTTTGAATTAAGACTTATCATAGACCCAATGCATGGTATCCTTTAAATCGTTGTACAATTTTTTGAATACCAGGAACGCATCGGTATAGGTTTGGTGATTAAGCTGATCGGGAAAAATGTTCAGCTCCGTATTAGCGGATGGCTTTTTTGTGTCAATGGCTAAGCCAAGCGCATCCATCGCCAAAAATACCGCGCCAATGGCTGAGGCATCTTCCTGCTGTACAATAGCTAAAGTTTTGCCAGTTACATCGGCGAGCATTTGAGTCCACACGGTTGCTGTAATGAAGCCGCCGCTTATATTCAGTTGCTTAATTGGCGCTGATGATTCTTCAACCGTTTGCAGTACGTTGTTCAAAGCAAAACAAATGCCTTCCAAACCGGCCCGTAAAAAACAGGCTTGCGTATGCGCGGGTTTAATATTAAAAAATACGCCGCAGCTTTTAGTATCCCAAAGTGGCGCCCTTTCGCCATACAGGTAAGGCAAAAACAACAATCCTTTACTCCCTGGTGGTACAGTGGCTATATCGTTGAACACGCTTTCGTAATCGGCAGGAGTGGGCGATGTTTTGTTAAGGAAGTTTTTGATAAGCCAGTTTAGTATGTTACCACCGTTATTTATAGCACCCCCGCAAACCAATGTGTGTTCGTAAAGCAGGTAGTTAAATATCATTGCCTCGTAATTGTATACAGGCTTCGGACTTGTTATGCGTACTGCTCCGCTGGTGCCGATAGTTAGTGAAGCAGCAGCCGGCCCGGTAACAAAGCTGCCCAGGTTTGCGCAGCAGCCATCACTTGCGCCGATGATAAATGAGGTACTTGGATTTAGTTTTAACGATGCCGAAAGCGTATAGTTTAAATCATTACGCTTATAAATTGTATTTACCGGCTCCGAAAGTTTATCCGGCGTTATCCCGGCCAAATTGCAGGCTGCATCATTCCATTTAAGCTGCAAAATATCAAACAGTCCGGTTGCGGATGCAATTGCATAATCAATTTGAAATTCATTGAACAGGCGATACCATATAAATTCTTTTATGGAGATAAATTTATAGGTCGCCTCAAAAAGCTTTGGTTGGTGTTCACGCAGCCACATCAGCTTGCATAATGGCGTCATTGCATGTATAGGGGTGCCCGACGTTTTATAAATACCCGGCCCTGCTTCAGAATCACGGAGCTCTTGCGCGATTTTTTCGCTCCGGGCATCCGCCCAGGTGATCATATCGGCAAGAGGCCTCCCGTTTTGGTCAGCACAAATAACGCTGTGCATCGCGCTGCTCAGGCTGATCGCGTCGGGGGCAGCGCCGAATTGCTTCACGATATCCGTGATGCAATTGATAAAGGCATTTAAAATCAATTCGGGTTCCTGCTCGCTATAACCCGGCTGTGGGCTTTTAACCGGGTAATAATGCTGGGATGAGCCCAAAGTTTCTCCGTTAAAATCTACAGCTACCGCTTTGGTACTCCCGGTACCGATATCAATCCCCAATAGGTATGGTTGCATTAATGAGCTTTTATATACCGGCTAATTTAGTTGTTTGCAGGCATTAATTTCGACACGCTGAATTAATAATAGAGGTGAAATCCGGCAATCGTCCAGGAATTGCTACGGAAACAATTTTTTCAGGCAAAATGGTCTGAGACACAAAGTATTGTGTTTCTAAAAAATTACTATTCCAATTCCAGCGTCACCGCCGATTTTGCAGGCATTACCACCACCAAATTATCCCCATCCTTTTTGGCGCCTTTGAAATTTTCGGGATGCAATTTATCCGGATGATCAAAAGTGTTAATGTCGGTAATGTTTGCCGAGGTAAGTATCTGCCCCGTTACCGTTTTCCATTGAATATCTTTAAGACTGGTGCTGATAGTGATGTTGTTATGCAGATCAAGGTTTACCAGGGAGATATGCACTTTGCCTGATGCATCCTGCGAAGCCGAAACGTTGATAGCCGGTATCTTTTTGCCATCAACCACATAGTCGGGGACGGTTAATTGAATGGGTAAATATTTTGCATCCTGGTGAACTTTATACATATCAAAGATATGATAAGTAGGGGTAAGCAGCATTTTATCTTTATCGGTAAGGATAAGTGATTGCAATACATTAATGGTTTGTGCCAAAGCCGCCCCGCGCACCCTGTCGCAATGGTTATTGAATATATTCAGGTTGGTTGCCGCGATCAGCGCATCACGCAGGCTGTTTTGCTGGAATAAAAAGCCGGGGTTGGTGCCTGGTTCAACATCTGTCCAAACACCCCACTCATCGACTACAAGCGACACTTTTTTGTCGGGATCATATTTATCCATAATGGCCGAATGTTTGGTTACCAGCTCTTCCATTTTAAGGCATTGTACCATGGTTCCAAAGTATTCGCTTTCAGTAAAACTAGTAGCGGAACCTTTATGGCTCCAGTTGCCTGATGGAACGGTATAATAGTGCAACGAAATACCCCACATCATCCAGCCTGGGATATTTTTCATAATAACGTCCGTCCAGTTATAATCGTCGGAATTTGGGCCGCTGGCGATTTTCTTAAGAGGAGCCCCAGGATAGTTTTTAGCAAAAGAGGCATACCTTTTAAACTGGTCGCTGTAAAACTCTGGCGTCATATTGCCGCCGCAGCCCCAGCTTTCGTTACCTATACCCCAAAAAGTTACTTTATAAGGGTCGGGATGGCCATTTTGCACGCGCATTTGCACTACTGTACTTGTACTGTTCGAGTTTACATATTCGATCCATTTCGACATTTCCTCAACCGTACCGCTGCCTACATTGGCGGCAAAATAAGGTTCGCAGCCCAGCAGGCCGCAAAGCTCTAAAAATTCGTGTGTGCCAAAGCTGTTATCTTCGGTTACGCCGCCCCAGTTGGTATTCACCATCCTCGGCCTTTGCTCGGCTGGGCCAATACCATCGCGCCAATGGTATTCGTCAGCAAAACAGCCCCCGGGCCAGCGTAAGCTTGGTATTTTTATCTTTTTTAACGCATTGACAACATCCAGCCTTATACGGTCCTGCTTTTCAACCGGAAGCGATTTATCCACCCAAAATCCGCCATAAATGCCATGCCCCAAATGCTCTGCAAACTGTCCATAAATGTATTTGCTGATGGTCAGCTTCGAATCGTTGCTGATGGACACGCTTGCCGTATTTTGTGCGAAACCAGCGAAGTTTAATCCCATAAAAATGAGGACGAGGTATTTTTTTAAGTTCATATTCTTTTAATTTATTTAAACGACAATTTTGACCAGGAGACAAGCTTACCTTTCACCTTTCACCTAATTTTTAATAAGTGTGTTTATAACAGTTTTTAAATTTAGGTAAGAATTTTCAATTTTTATAGCTTGCCTTTTATTAATTTCGGAATGATTTGTTTATCATGATAAAATCTACAGTTTACATATCGGCAATTATACTATTATGCTGCCTTGCTTCATGCAAATCAGCCATTAAACCCGAAGAACTTTACGGCAAATGGAAATACACTAAAATTGAACATCCCAATGCCGACCCGCCTGAAATGCCTGCTGCCCAGCTTCAAAGCCAGTCACCATCTATTGAGTTTTCAAAAAACAATGAATACCAAATTATCTGGGGGGGCAAAATACTATCCCATGGAAAATTTACCACCGAGGGCATGAACATCCGCATCACCGAAAGCATGCCCGATGGTACTACAAGGGAGTTCCCGTTCTGGGTTTCTGAGTTAACTGACAAAGAAATTGTATTTGAGACAAAAGGGGAGGATGGATCGAAGGTGACGGCGGTGAAGGAATGAAATATTAATAAATCACGATAGTTTAAAACCTGCGTTCTGCTATGAACGATGAACCAAAAGCTACTTTACGGAATCCCGGCTCATAATGTTTAAGCCCCCTCTAAATCTCCCCCGGTAGGAGAGACTTTCTTTGATTCATCGTGCAATGGTGTGCTCTGCGCAGCGATATGGTCATGGTGCATGTGGTGGCGGTGATGCAGGTTACCTAAATCCATCAGGCTGGCTAGCTTCGCCTGTTTATGTAATTGAACCATTGACCAAATGACCAACACACAAATTATTAAATTGGCTATCCCGGGGATAATAAAAAGATAGCATAAGCTGCTCAGCGTAAAGCCTGCAAAGCAAATGAGGTAAGGCCAAAGCAGGTGCAGGCAAACTTTAGGGTGCTTTTTAGCGATGTGCGAGAGCATCGAAAATACAACAGTAAAAACAATTAAAACCAGGGAAACATCCAAACTGAAGCCTTCGTAAAAATCACCCCATCTCCTCAATGAACCGTGAACGTTAAATTGCTGCTGATTCATTTGGCCTATAAGTTTTTTATCAACAGGGTTTAGGATGGCCTTACCATTAAAATGCCCTATGGCCTGGCCAATAACAATAAGTAAAACGAGTAAAGCGGCAATGCGGAGTAATATTTTTGGTTTCATTAGTTTTTAAACTTCGCAATTTATCATCCAGTTAATGCCATAGCGGTCCTTTACCTGGCCAAATAATGCGCCCCAAAACTGTTTTTCCATAGGCATAGTAACTTTGCCGCCCTCGGCCAGCTGGCCAAAAACCGACCTGGCTGTCGCTTCATCAGTAAGTCCCAAACTTAAACTGATGCCATTTCCAAAATCAACGGTGGCACCAGGCATATTATCAGAAAACATAAGCATATTATCCCCAAAGGCCAGCCTTGCGTGCATTACCCTGTTTTTTTGATCGTCCGCAACAGGGAATGTATCCCCGAAACGGCTTAGATCGCTGATGGTTCCGTCAAAAATTTTCCGGTAGTGGTTCAATGCCTCCTCGCAATTGCCGGGGAAACTTAAATAAGGGATTAGTTTCATGATGGTGGTTTTGGATACTAAAGTAAAGAATTTTATCTTCAAAAATCTCAAACTCAAATTTTGACATTACTAAAAGGCGTTCATACAAAACTATACTTAGCAGGAAAAAATCCCTGCTAATCGAAATTCGATCCCCCAATGAATATAAAACTTCTTTTTTCTGCATAATATAAAGAAATGAGACTATTATTTTGTTTTTTTGGATAACCGAAGGTAACCTGTCTTTAATATCGATCCAATTAAAACCAACTAATGACTTTATTAATCATTTTTTTCTGCATTATCCTGCTTGTACTTTTAGTAAGCTGGGCAAAATTAAACCCTTTTATAGCGTTCCTTGTAGTTTCTATAACCGCGGGCCTTATGCTGGGCATCCCGATGGAAAAGGTAAGTAAATCGGTTCAAAATGGCTTGGGCGATACTTTTGGGAAAATATCCATTATTATTTGCGTTGGCGCTATGATAGGCAAACTTGTTGCCGCCAGCGGCGCGGCCCAGAAAATTGCCGGGGTATTGGTAAACGCGTTTGGCATTAAAAACATCCAATGGGCCCTGGTAGTGGTTGGGTTTATAATTGGTATCCCGCTTTTTTTTGAAACGGGCTTTGTGTTGCTGGTACCGTTAATTTTTTCGGTGGTATATAAATATAAATTGCAAGCGGTTTATATCGCCCTGCCCTTGCTGGCCGCTTTATCTGTAACCCACGGGTTTTTGCCGCCGCATCCATCCCCTTCAGCGCTTGTAGTCATCTTCCATGCCGACATGGGTAAAACCCTGACTTATGGGCTTATCCTGGCTATACCCGCAATCGTCATTGCGGGGCCCCTGTTTTCTCGTACATTGAAAAAAATAAACTCACGCCCGCTGGCAACTTTCATGGCTGAAGAATTGCCCGACGATAAGCTGCCAAGCGCTGCCATTAGTTTTTTTACAGCGCTGCTGCCCGTTATATTGTTAATGGCGGCTACCATTTACCTTAACACTGGTCAAAACATCGGCCCGTTCCATAATTTTGTCGCTTTTGCAGGCGATGCACCTATAGTAATGCTCATTTCTTTAATCGTTGCTACCTTCACATTAGGCCTTAAGCAAGGCATGAGCATGAAACAGCTGGCAATCATATATACAGACGCTGTTAAGGATGTTTCGATGATCCTACTCATTGTTGCGGGATCGGGTGCTTTCAAAGCGGTACTTACTGATAGCGGGGCTAATAACGATATCGCGGCCTTTTTGCATGGTTTTCATTTGCAACCGCTTATTTTAGGCTGGCTGATTGCTGCTATCATACGCATTAGTCTGGGTTCGGCAACGGTTGCGGGACTAACGGCTGCCGGCATTGTTTCGGCTATGGTTTTACATGATCCCAGTATCAACCCTAATTTAATGGTGCTGGCAATCGGCGCAGGCAGTCTTGCTTTTTCACACCTTAATGATGGTGGTTTCTGGCTTTTTAAGGAGTATTTTAACCTGTCGATAAAGGATACAATAAAATCATGGTCGGTAATGGAAACGATTGTCTCAGTGGTTGGACTACTTGGAGTGTTGGTTTTGAACCAGATAGTTTAGAGTACATGGTCCATGGACCATGGCAGATAATAACAAAAACCACGAGCCATAGAACATGGACCATGGCCTTCCTACTTAAACTTAAACACATTATCCATATTAGCGTTATCATAGGCGCTTACCTTCATATCGGTAATAATGCCGGTGCTGAGGCTGTACACCCAGCCGTGTACGCCTAAAGGCTGCCCGTTGTGCCAGGCGTTTTGTACTATGGATGTTTTGCAGAGGTTGTAAACATTTTCAACCACATTGTATTCGACAAGGCGGTCGCAGCGCTCATCGATATCTGTTATCTGGTCAAGTTCTTTGGCATGAAGGCGGTAAACATCTTTTATATGCCTTAACCAATTATCAATTAAGCCAAATTGCTGGTTGCTGATGGCTGCCATAACCCCGCCGCAGCCGTAATGGCCGGTAACGATAACATGTTTTACCTTTAACACATTAACTGCGAAATCAAGCACCGAAAGCATGTTCATATCCGAGTGGATCACCATATTGGCAATGTTGCGGTGCACAAATATTTGCCCCGGCGCGGTATTAGTAATTTGATTTGCCGGCACACGGCTATCTGCACAGCCTATCCATAAAACTGGCGGCGACTGCCCCTTAGCCAGGTTCACAAAATATTCAGGGTCAAGTTTTAAAGTATCTTCAACAAATTGCCTGTTCCCATCAAGCAGGCTTTTATACAGATCACTATCGGTGTGTTCGTTAATTTTTGCGCACATAGTTTTTAAAGGGAATGGTTGATCATTTCAGTGGCAAGATAAATATTATTGTTGAAATGTTTGAAGGTTGAAATGTTGTAAAGTTGTTGAAGAGGTTGTAATGGTTATAAATGTTGGAACTCTTGGAAATCCATTTAATACAAGGTACTCTAAGGCTTCCCAATAATCTAACATTTCAACCTTCCAACATTTCAACTTTACAACACCGCAGTTCCCCTCACTCCGTCGGCTTGCCATAAACCGCCAGCGGCGTTAAGCGGTTTTGGAAGATCGTATGGTCGCTTTCCGAAAACTTTTTAAAATCATCAGCGCTTTGCTGGCCGGGGTACGGGGCATAATATTGTTCCATCCCGGCGTTGCGCCAAACCAGCACATAAGACGTTTTATATTTTGACAGGATGGGCAGTAAAACTTTCGTCCACCAGTCGGCCTGGGGGATATTTAGATACCCCGTTTCGGCGAGGCATGCCAGTTTATGATGTTTTGCGGCGATAACATCCAGCAGCGCCAGCCTTTTATCAAGGTTCTTTTCATAGCTGTCGATCTTTTTGTCATAACAGTAATTATCGAAACCCATAAAATCCACATAGTTATCCCCGGGATAGCGTTCCAGAAATTCAGCTTCCGAATCAAAATCGGCAACTGAATATACGATCAGCAAATTATGCAGCTTTTTTTTCTTGCGCATATAATCAATGGTAAAGCGCCACAGGGTTTTAAACTCATCGGGCGTGCAGGTGTTTTTACACCACCAGAACCAGGTACCGGTAAGCTCGTGAAAAGGCCTGAACAGGATGGGTATATGTTCGCCGTCCTTACTTTTTAAATCGTCGAGATATTTGGCTGCTTTGTCGAGATATTCTACGTAAACATCATGAAATGCCCCGCCGGGAATAATATCAGCAACGGTGCGGCGCGTGGTATCCCAGGCAGTTTTGCCATCGGTAGGGTTATCCATGTGCCAGCAAAATGTGTTTATGCCGCCGCGTTCATAAGCTTCTTTAACCCTTTTTTTCTGGACTTCAAATGGGAATTTATTAATATCGAGCGTACTGTCATGCTCTAATTTAGCCAAGTCCCAGCCATAAATTGCAGGGTATGTTCCGGTAACACCTTTTACATCCGAGCTATCGTCATCATATTTCCATTTAACGCCATACCCTGTATCATCATGGTGGCCGAATAAGATTCCCGCGCCTAAAAGCCGCTGCATACTGTTATATAACGCCTTTGTTTCGGCAGTCGCGTGTTTATCGCAGAGGGGGTTGAGTTGCGCTTTTGAACATGAGCTGAATAGGGTAATTAAAATAAGGATATGCGTTTTTTTCATTTATTTAACATCATGTCTTATAAATATACTAACCTTTGTCATTGCGATCCGCCGATAGGCGGAGAAGCAATCTCGTCGCTGACAGATAGCGAACATGTATGGCGACGAGATTGCTTCGTCGTTCCTCCTCGCAATGACAAAGTTTTTTATTACTCCTTAGTCAACCTCAACACTACCACATCATCTGCTGGGATCGTTTGCTTAAATATTTTGGCCGTTGTGCCAGCATCTTTTTTGTCCCAAAGATCGTGCAATTTGTAAGTAGTTTGGGTAAAATCGAAACTGGTTTTTGATACGGTATCCGTAATAGCATGGTCTTTCCAATCGTAACTCACAGTTTGCGGATGATCAGAGCGGTTTAAAAAGCAAACTGCCAGCTCGTTATTGGCCAATGGCTTTACCCAAATTTCTATCCCGTCGAAGGCATAATACCTGAACGCTTCTATGCCCAAAGGGTCCTGGTCGAGGGCGATAATATCTTTATTTGTGAGTATAGCCGTGGTTTGCGCCGACATTTTACGCAGATCGTTGCCGGCCATTAGGGGCGCTGCCAGCATGCACCATAGTGAGAAGTGCGCTTTATCCTCATTAAATTTCATTCCATTACCAACTTCAAGCATATCAGGATCGTTCCAATGGCCGGGGCCGGCATATTGCCTGATGCTGTCCTGACGGTCGAGGATGTTTAACACGCTCAAAGGCTTCCAGCCATTCCTGGTAACTGTTTCCGAAAACGCCGGGCCTATATCACCCGTGCTGCGCCATAATTGGCCCACATCTTTTGCCCACCGCCAGGGAAAATGCTGCCCCCATTCGCATAAGCTGAATATCATTGGCCGACCAGCCGTCCGGATCGCCTTATTCATGGTTTTATAGGCCTCAATGGCATTAATGCCATCGGTATTGCACCAGTCGAACTTCAAATAATCGACACCCCATGATGCATATAGCCGGGCATCCTGGTATTCGTAACCGCGGGTGCCGGGGTAACCGGCGCAGGTTTTTGTGCCGGCGCAGTTGTAAATGCCAAACTTTAAGCCTTTGGAATGCACATAGTCCGCAAATTCCTTCATGCCGTTGGGGAACTTTTTAGGATCGGCCACCAGGTCGCCGTTCTTATCCCTATCCATCGACATCCAGCCGTCATCCAAAACAAAATAAGTATAACCCGCATCCTTCATACCCGATGATACATAGGTATCCACCATACCCTTGAGCAGCGGTTCGTCAATATTGGTTTGAAAAGTATTCCAGCTGTTCCAGCCCATGGGCGGCGTCTGGGCCAGTTCTTCAAATTTTTGGGCGTACAATGAAGTGCCGATCGTTGTACTAAACAATGATGCAAGGAGGAAGCTTTTGACGGGTTTGATATTCATGGTTGTATTTTGTGTTAATGAGTGTTAATTTTTTATTTTGTTATCAGGCAGGTTTAATAAAACCAGATTTAAATATATGGTTAATATTACTTTTTATCAGCAACTAAATAAACCGCGCCATAAGCCGGAACGACTACTGTTATCCCGCCTGCTAACGGGGCAGAAACGGCCGCAATAGAGGCATAATTGGCAGGCCCACCGGTAATGTTACTTGCAGGGCCAACGCCATTTATGAGCACATCACGCGAAAAAGTACTGTTATCTGCCCCGCCACTAAGGGTATAATAATAGTAATTAGCGCCAATCGCAAAGTTATTGAAGGCCACATTGACCACATGGTCAGTACTTCCCTGGTTTACCAGGATAACCCCGGCCTGCCCCGAGGCAAAGGAAGATGCATAACTGACTATATCACTATTACCGCTTACGGTTGAGCTTACCATACGGTCGCCAAAATATTTCTGAAAAAAATACATATAGTAAAAAGCCGGGCGGGCATTCCAGGCGGGTGCGCCCGGTTCAGCTTTGCTGGAATTGGATGAATTGCTAAACATACCCTGGTCGTCGCCGGGAATGCCGTTACTTTCCCAGGCATTTGCCAGGTCCCAGCGGCTTGCCATGCTCAACTGGTTTTTCAACGCCTCGCCTAATACCATTACTGCATGTAACCCCGCGATATTTGAAACATCCTGGAGTGAGCCTGTAGCTTGTATATTCCATTCATCCATCGCAACCGGTTTTTGCGTAACCGCAGCATTTTGAACGGATGTTTTTACCCAGCTCATCATAGCGTCCGTCCCCGGTATTGGCGTGCCCAAAATAATCGCAGGACTTGAATTATCATTATAGGGCGTATAGTAATTATGCACCACAAAAAAATCGGGACTGTTGCCGGCAGCCGTTAAAACATCATGGTTCCAGTTGCTGACGCCTGAATTATTACCAACGTCATTCGTTGTCGTTAATACGATACCAATCTTCAGGTTTGTATTACCCACCTGGGCAGCGGCCGCGCGCATCGAATCAGCAAATACCCTGAAATGGACACCGTATATGGTTCCGGTTATTACAGCAGGCTGGCCATCTTTGTTTTGTGTTACGTCTATCCTGTACCCTGCTTCCCAGCTCCCATAATTTTCGTTACCGATCTCCCAATATCTCGTACGGCCTTTATCGTTCCTGACCCAATTTGCAGCTAAATGCGCGGCTGTCTGAACCGGGGTGGGGCCTGTACCATAACGGGCGTAACCATAGTTAACCGTTATTAACCCAGTGCTGCCGGTTTGCTGCAATACATTGTAGTAGTTAGCAAGGCTCAATGTCCAGCTTTGGGTATTATTGCCAAACCAATAACCTGAAGCCGACGCAACACCCTGGGCGTTCAGTAACGAAGCGGGTGCATCGGCAGGCGCCAGGGTGGCAGAGCCGTCGGCGTTCCAAAAATAGATATCAGAAATGCTGCCCCCAGGCGCCCTTAATATGTTGGGGGCCAAAGCCGTTATATTATTCATTAAAACAGGCGCTGTAACATATTGGCCCATATAAGGGTTGGTATTATTACCGAACAGCAATTTTGACACCTTTGTAGTTACCTGGCTCAGGTCGGCCGTTACCGAAATCCCTCCGTTTGGAGACGGCTTCGGAACACTTTGTGTAGTGCCTGGCGCCGTAAATGTTTTGGCCTGCCAGCTGTCGAGGAAAAACCCCTGGGTACTTGCAATGGCCGGATCTGTTCCGGCAACTATAGCGCCGCCGGGTCCGGTACCTACGCCGGTACCGACAGTAGTAACCGTGTTTGTAATTATATTATTCGGCTTATCCTTTTTACATGATTGCAATACAACTAAAGCTGAAAAAAATAGCACCGCCGATAATTTAAAGTCCTTCATTTTCATGTCCTCCTATTGGTTTAAACCAATCCTTTTTACTATTTCTATACAAGCTCTGCTGTTATGATAGGGGCATTTCCAGATACCCACTTTATCCTCCGACCGCATTACTACGCCGTCCTGTTTTATACCCCAAAACCATTCACCATTAACCTTATCCAGAATTTTAGTTTTTACAAATTGCCAATTGTTAATCGATATTTCTAAATACGTCTCATCCCCGCTTATTTGCCAGGCATTAAAAAAACCGATCATGGCCTCGGCCTGCACCCACCAGTGTTTTTCTTTTATTAAATGATCGTCAGCAGGCTCATATTCATACCAAAGGCCGCCATCGCTGTCAATGCCTTCAACAACAGACTCTGCCATCCTGATGCTTATTTTCTTTATTTTTTTAATCATAGCCTCATTGCCAATTACTTCCGCCGCTTCCAGTAAAAGCCAGGTTGCTTCAATATCATGGCCATAAGAAACCAGGTCCGACCGGCGGCGCCAATCCTCATCAAAAAACAAAACGAGGTGATGGGTTTGATGGTCGATAAAATGATCAAAAAAATTATCCAAAAGAATTTCGATGTGTTCCTTTAAAGCTTTATCGGGCCATGTGCGGTATAAATTGGTAAAGGCTTCCAAAACATGCAGGTGCGTGTTCATGGTTTTTTTCTCATTCGCATCTTTGGCGCTTAAGCGGAGATCGTCGATGGGTAGCCAGTCCCTCGTATAAGCTTCGAAATAACCGGTCCGGACAGGGTCATACGCTTTTTCAACCAGCAGGTAAAAAAGATCAATAGCATTTTGTTTAGCAGCTTCAGCACCCGATGCCAGGTAATACTCGCTTAACGCATAAATAGTAAATGCAATGGCATACACCTGTTTTTTGGTATCCAAAGGTTGGCCCTGGTAATCAACCGACCAATAAACACCGCCGTGTTCCTTATCAATAAAATGATCACCTATATATTGATATGCCCGGGCGGCCTTATAAAGATAATCAGGATTGGCATCATGGTTAAATGCCGCCGAAAACGTCCACAAAATCCGTGCGTTTAATACAGAGCCTTTCGGCGATCCGGGGATAATTTGATTATCATTATCAATTCTCCCATAAAAACCGCCGTTTATCTCGTCGACTGTGTTCTCCGACCAAAACTTAAGGATGCGGCCTAACTCATCGCTAAGTTCTTTTTTATAAATACCTGTTTTCTCTTTGATCTCCAGCTCCATAATCATCCAATCATTTTTAATTCAATGAAACGCCGACTTAATACCTTAGGCTAAAGACTTCGGGCTTAACAATTCTTTATTTCTGTCAATTATCCTGTAGAGGGTATTAACTGATGATGCCGACCGCAGCCCATCAGGCGGGGTGTTCATCACATAATCCAGTAATTTATCTACCGTGCTTGTGGCTACGTGCATCCTGGTATCTGACGAAGCATAATAGATATAAACTGTGTCGTCATCATCCCTTATCCACCCGTTACAAAATACGACGTTCGATACATCACCAATCCGTTCTTCGCCTTCGGGGGCTAAAAAGTAACCTGCAGGTTTGTATAAGACTTTGGTTAAGTCGTGCAGGTCGGTCATAAACATATACAATACATAACGTAAACCCGCGGCGGTATTGCGTACTCCATGTGCCAGGTGCAGCCAGCCTTTTGGGGTTTTTATTGGCATTGGGCCCTGGCCGTTTTTTGCTTCATAAACGGTATGGTAATTTTTATTGTCGATGATAGTTTCGTGGTCAACCACCGCATTTTCCATCGTTTCAGCCAGGCCAAAACCAATGCCGCCACCCTTTCCGGCACTGATAAAGCCATCCTGCGGGCGGGTGTACAGGGCATATTTTCCATCCACAAATTCGGGATGCAAAACCACGTTCCTTTGCTGTGGCGAGTTGGTGATCAGATCGGGCAGGCGTTCCCATTTTACCAGGTCTTTTGTGCGGGCGATACCGCAGGCCGCTACAGCCATTGATTGATCGTAGGCTGGCGCTTCAGGATCGCGTCTTTCTGTACAAAAAAGGCCGTATATCCAGCCATCCTCATGCGCGGTTAAGCGCATATCATATACATTGGTGTCCGGCTCGTTCGTTTCGGGCATATCAACGGGATATTCCCAAAATGTAAAATTGTTGATCCCATCCGGGCTTTCGGCAACCGCGAAAAACGATTTACGGTCGGCGCCTTCTACCCGAGCCACCATTAAATACTTACCGTTTAATTTTATAGCGCCGGCGTTAAATACCGCATTAATGCCAAAGCGTTCGGCCAGGTATGGGTTTGTTTCCGGGTTGAGATCGTACCGCCAAAAAAGCGGCGTATGGCCGGCTGTCAATACAGGGTTTTTGTAACGGTCGAAAACGCCCTTGCCGGTACTTGATATTTCATTTTGTTTATTGACCAGCTCCCTGTGTTCTTCTTCCAGCAGGTATAATCGTTTTTCAAATTCCATAGATATATTTTCTTTTTGTAGAGACACAATACTTTGTGTCTCCATTTTGTGTCTCCGGATGCATTCGTCAGAGACACAAAGTATTGTGTCTCTACAATTTCCATTGGTAAACATTTCGTAGAGACGCGATGTATCGCGTCTCTACATGTTCTTCTAATAATCCTTCAATTTATTCCACCAGGTCCTTTTCAGAATGATGACTATTATGGCCAATATGCCTACGGTAATCAATAGCGGCATTTTTTGGCTTAATATTAAATACATAGGCAAAATGGTTAGGCAACACTGCGCGATGGTGCCGATGACCACGTTGAACATGTTCAGCTTAAAGTTTTTATTTGATTGAAACGACGGGTCGTCAACCAAAACTGCCTGTTTAACCGGCTCCCAAAAACCCCAGGGGCGCACGTTGGCATAAAAGGATTTTAATACAGCCATGTCGGTTGGTGGTGATGCGTAAGCGCCGATAACAGATCCGGCCATTGAAACAAAGAACAATGCCGGGAACCAACCGAGTAAATGCGCTGAATCAACAAACCAGGGTAATATCAGGGAGACGATGATCCCTGACAACATTCCCCAAAAAAAGCCTGTCGCGTTAAAGCGCCACCAGTGCCATTTTAAAACGTTTGAGGCAATATACCCTCCATAAAGTGCCGACACAATAAATTGCAGGGCCTCATTCACATTTTTTATAAAAAATCCCAGCATAACCCCCACAGCCACTACAATTACACCTACTATGTAATTCATACTGATTGTTTTCGAAGCGGATGCATTTGGATTGATGTACTTAATATAAATATCATTTACGATATAAGCCTGGGCGGCATTCATCGTTCCGCTGAAGGTGCTCATGAAGGCGCCTAATAAACCGGCAAGCAACAAGCCCACCAGGCCGACAGGTAAAAAATTATTAATTACGGCCGGTAGAATCCGTTCAAAATCTATGGCGCCAGCTGCATCCTTTAAATTCATCTGGTGATAAAATATTAAACCCAAAGCGGTTAGGCTGATGATAAGCGTGTAACGGATGGGCAGCAGGATGATATTTACAAAGCCGCTCATTTTACTTGCCTCTTCGGGCGAGCGGGTTGAAAGGATCTTTTGCATATCGTAATTTGGTGCAGGGCCCGCCAATGCGGCAAAGAAACCTTTAAAGGCCATCATCATAAAAAACAGACCGAAAAGGCCGAAAAGCGAATAGCCGTCACCTGTTATTTTAGTGTTCACTTCCGTGATAATGTTGGACCAATTTAAATTAAGATGCATTCCAAAAAACGGGCTGTACCAACCGCCAGGCACGTCCAGGTGGTGGCTGCCAAGTTGCCCGGCAGCTATAAAACCTATCCAGATACAGGCCACGGTCATGATGCTGTATTTTACCATATCGCCCACCACGATGCTGTGCATGCCGCCTAAAATGGAATAAAACATCGCGAATAGCGTGAAAATAACCCCATACACATGCGGCACATATTGGGGTGCAACATCAAAGGGGATATAGCCTTTTATCATATCCCATGGCACAAATATTTCGATGAATTTACCAAGGCCGATAAATCCGTAGGCCATAAAACCAAGGCAACTTAACAATGCGAATGCTATAACAATGACTTGTGAGGCATTTACCCCCGGCCCGGTTTTACCGAAACGGGTTGCCAGCCATTCGGCACCGGTGGAAGCATTTGAGCGGCGCAGCCAGCGCGACAGGTACATCATTAAAAAAACCTGGTTAAATACGGGCCAAAGCCAGGGTATCCAGATGCTTTTCATGCCGTAAACAAAGCACAGGCTAACCATCCACATGGTGCCGCTGATATCAAACATATCGGAGGCATCGCTTAAACCAAGCTTGTACCAGGGGAGCGATTTACCGCCCAGCATATAGCTTTCCTTGTTCAGGCTCGCCTTTTTGCGATACCACAACCCTATAAATACGGTACTTAAAAGGTATAAAGCTATAATGGCAATATCTACAGCGTGGAGTTTCATGATGTGCGAATGTGCGAATGTGCGGATATGCAAATGTGCGGATGAGCAAATGTGCGGATGTGCAGATTTAGAAACACCTGTTGATTGAAAAATTGCTTCATCTGAATGCTTATAATTGGTACTGTCTAAAGTAGATTTATAAATAACCCAACTGTAATATTATTTTAACCATAAATTGCCTGAATTTATTAGGAAACTGTTTGTAAAAATCTGCTCATCCGCACATTAAATAAAAACGCGATTCCCCGTATAGGTTTCTCTGAACTCTTTTGGGATGCAAAGTTTTTTGCGTTTAAATATCCTGTTGAAATTTGATATGTTATTAAAACCGCATTTGTAGGCAATTTCGGCTACCGTGGTGGTTGAATCTATGAGCATCCGCGAGGCGTGACCCAGCCTTATTTCGTTTAAACTATCGATAAAAGTTTTGCCGGTGCGTTTTTTTATGAAGCGGCTGAAAGAAGCTTCGGGCATATTAGCAATCCTGGCGACCTCGGCAAGGGTTACCTGCCTGTTGTAGTTATCGTTCATGTGCTCAAACACTCGCTCAATGCGCCGGCTGTTATAAAAAAACTTTTCATTAGTAAAGCTTGGATCGGAAAGCGTTTTCATATTGCGGGATATAGACAGGTCGTGCAGGATGGATAACAGTTCGAGCACGGAATCAAAGCCGCTTTTTTTATCCAATGCCAGTATCCTGTCTTTAAGCGCCGAGATGGTCTCAGGCGCGAATGTTATCCCTCTTTGCGAACGTTCCAGCATGCTTTTCAAAAAGCTGAGTTGGTTCCGTTTTAAAAATTTCTCGTCAAAAAGATCTTTATGAAACTGGATAGTGATCTCGGTTATTGCTTCGCTCTGGCACAGGTTTGTAAACCAGGCATGGTAAAGGTTAGGGCCGATCAGCGCCAGCTCCAGGTCATCGATCACTTCGATATGCCCCCCTACTACGCGCTTGGCGCCTCTGGCATTCAATATCAGGTTGAGTTCGTACTCATCATGATAGTGGAGCGGGAAGTCGAATTTCTTTTTAACCCTTGTAAAAATGGTAAAGCAGTCGCTTGGAGTCAGCGGGGTAATTTCGCGCATTACATTGCTATTCATTATAATTTCTTTAGGTGTATAAGGGCGTATTGATAACGCAATAAGTTGATACGAATTTAACAATTAAATGGAATAATTGTCGATTGGCTTAAATAAAATTAAAAGAACTGTATTGTTCAGGGCAGCTGGAACATTAAATTGTATAAGAACTTTTGCCCGGCCAAAAGATATGTTTAGGCAGCTTTCAATAGCCCAATACCAAATTTTTACATTTCATGGATGTATTTTTCAAGCTGAAATCATTTATTTGACTGAATTAAACTTAGGTTTGCAGTGGCAAACTTTTACAAAATGTTTAAGTTTAACCGGATAAAAACCAGTTTGGTAAACATCTTACCAAGTTTTTTGTAGTAACCATATCACTATGTTAAATAAGCAATACCTTTATTGTAATTAATGGATACAGTAAGCAATAACGCACAACCGCCCGCGCAAAAAAAAGGCCCTACTTTCTGGCAACGCCTCGCAGGTTTCTTTACAGATATTTATAAGATACACCTGTTTATTATCCGGTTTTTCAAGGAGGCCTTTTTACCGCCTTATGAATTTAAAGAAATAGTGCGTCAATGTTATGAAGTAGGCGTACGCTCGTTTACTTTAATATCAGTAACCGGTTTTATCGTAGGGTTTATATTTACCAAACAATCGCGCCCGTCGCTTGCAAGCTTTGGGGCAAACTCGTGGCTGCCGTCATTGGTATCTATCGCTATTATGCGCGCGCTGGCGCCTTTGGTTACGGCGCTAATAGCTTCGGGTAAAGTTGGCTCCAGCATCGGGGCCGAGTTAGGCTCAATGCGGGTAACCGAACAAATTGACGCCATGGAGGTATCGGGCACTAACCCCTTTAAGTTTTTGGTGTGCACACGTGTGCTGGCAACCACTTTAACTATACCTATTTTGGCTACTTATACTGCATTTATAGGCTTATTGGGCGGCTATTTAAATGTGGCCACGAACGAAGGTATCAGCTATACAGCGTTTGTCCAGCAGTTTTTCCAGCCCCTTATGTTCCTTGATTTTACAGCCTCATTAATTAAATCAGTGGTTTTTGGCTTCACCATCGGCATTGTCGGCTGCTACCAGGGCTATTATTCAAGCGAAGGTACCGAAGGTGTTGGCAAGGCAGCGAACGGCGCTGTAGTTACCGCTATGTTCCTGGTATTTATCGAGGAAATTATTATTGTACAAATAACCAGTAACTTTCGCTGATCGCACCGCAGATTATGGAAAAGGAAAAGGCAAATATAGATTACAATAAAACCGTGATCAGCATCAGGGGACTGGAAAAGGCGTTTGAAGATTTTGCCGTATTGCGCGGAATTGACCTTGACCTGCACCAGGGAGAAAATTTGGTGGTGTTGGGCCGCTCCGGATCGGGAAAATCTGTGCTTATAAAACTTATCTCGGGCCTCTTGAAACCTGATAAAGGGACCATTGAAGTGTTGGGCAATGATGTATGTTGTTTAACTGAGAAGCAGTTGAGGGAACTGCGCATCAAAATGGGATTTTCGTTTCAAAGCAGCGCCTTGTATGACAGCATGACCGTGCGTAAAAACCTGGAGTTCCCCCTGGTGCGAAACCGTACAAATATATCCCGGAAGGAGATCGATATTGCGGTTGAAACGGTACTTGACGCTGTGGGGCTTTCGCAAACCATAAATCAGATGCCTGCGGAACTTTCCGGCGGCCAGCGCAAACGGATCGGGATAGCCCGTACGCTTATACTCAACCCGGAGATCATGCTTTATGACGAACCTACAGCGGGCCTTGACCCAATTACGTGTACCGAGATCAATGACCTGATAAATGAGGTGCAGCAACGTTACCACACCTCATCTATCATTATTACGCATGACCTTACTTGTGCCAAAACGACCGGCGACCGCATAGCCATGCTGATTGAAGGCAAATTTCAGCGGGTGGGAACTTTCGAAGAAGTTTTTGACACTAACGATAAACGGATAAAACCGTTTTTTGATTACAATTTTACACAATAGATATAATAAATATTATGGCAGCAACAGAAAATAGAAAAGCAATAACGGTTGGCGTATTTTTGGCGCTCGGGCTTGTTATATTTGTCCTTGGCGTTTTCACGCTTGGCGGCCAACAAAAAAGCTTTGAAAAGAGCATCCACATCAGCGCGATATTTGACGACGTTGCCGGGTTAAAAAAGGGTAATGATGTTTGGTTCTCGGGCGTTAAAGTGGGCACTATCAGCAGTATCAAATTTGTAGGTATATCCCAGGTAAATGTGCTGATGAAAGTTGACCAGAATACCCAGCAGTATATTCACCGCAATTCCGGGGTGCGCATCGGTTCAGATGGGTTGATCGGTAATAAGCTCATCGTTATTGACGGTGGAAGTCCAAGGGCCCCGGTGGTACAGGACGGTGATGTTTTACAGGCCGAAAAACTGCTTTCAACAGATGATATGATAAAAACCCTGCAGCAAAACAATCAAAACCTGTTGGCAATAACTACTGATTTTAAATTACTAAGCCACAAAATACTACAGGGAAAAGGCACCGTAGGCGCGTTATTAGCCGATAGCACCATGGGCGTTCAATTACGCAGCTCGATGCGCAATTTAGAAGCCGCCACCTCAAGCGCCGCCCGATTGGCCAGCAGCCTTAACCAATTCAGCAACAAAATGAACACAAAAGGCGGATTTGCCGATAAACTGCTTACAGATACAGCAACGTTTAACAGGATAAAAGGCGCAGTTACCCAATTACAGCAAGCGGCTGCAAATGCTACCACCCTAACCAATAATCTCAACAAGGCAAGCAATAAATTAAACACCACCGATAATACTTTAGGCGAATTATTGAACGACCCCAAGGGCGCCGCCCAGATTCAATCAACCTTAACTAACCTGCAGCAAAGTTCTGTGAAGTTAAATGAGGATCTTGAAGCCGCTCAAAGCAACTTTTTGCTGAAGGGATTTTTCAAGAAAAAGGCGAAAGCGAAAGCGGATAGTTTGGCGCATAAGTAGCTTTCAGAAGTTGAAGTAGGTTATAAAAGTTGTAGTAGGTTGCAGAGGTTGTAAAAGTTGGCGTTAAAAAATTTCATCATTACCAAGTTGGGAAGGCTGCTGCTTCTTTCGGACTTTACCGACTTTCGGACTAAAACTATAACCTCTTCAACTTATTACAACCTCTTCAACTGCTTTCAACCTATTCTTTCTTAAATATCTGCCCGGCCTTACGTTGTTCGGCGGAAAGGCCAAGCCATGTTTTGTAGGAGGCATTTAGATAGGATAACAGGTTGAAGTCCTCGTTGTTGTATACTCTAATTTCTGGGGTGTATAGAAGCAGAAAGCTGTCAAGGTCAGCGCCTCTTAGCGGAAGGTAGTGGCTGATATTATCCGCTGTAAAAATAGTGCTTATCTCCTGGCTGAGCACCCGTTCTTCTTCTTTCTTTTGGGCTTTCCTTTTTTTGTTGTCATCCCCGGTAAAGTAATGCAGCCGCAAAATAATCCCGCCATCGTAATCTCCGTTTTTGTCGCGGTGATAAACCATTGTTTGCCCGTGAAATTCTGGGTCATAAGGTAATTTCATATTCTTTTCCGCTGCTGATGTCCTGCCGCTGGTATCGGTAATGGTTACCTGGTTCAGCATGTTTCTTACCGGTTCCAGAAATATTTCCCGGTCGTGCATATCGGTTATAAGCAATGTATCCGGCTGATACGCAAATTCCTTCAAAACCAAAAAATCACCAACTTTGGCCGCGATGCTAAACCGGCCGTCGTCGCCGGAAAGAGCAACCAGCCTGTTGGTCAAATTCTCAACCCGTACGCCATGCAAGGTTATTCGGGTTTTGTTTTCAAATACGCGGCCGTTAAAAACCGTTTGCGCGTGTGAGGATATAATGCAGAAAGTAAAGCAAAAAAATATCAGTAAATATCGAAACATGGTTAAAAGTAATACAAACCGGATAAATTACACTTTTTGATAACATTATTTAACATTTAGATTTGCTCATGAACGCATAGCTTTACCCTGATAAGTAATAGATTTACGATTAAATCGTTACCCCGTTTAACAGGTCGCCCCACATAGGTATTTATATGAAAAAAGTTGTTTTTATTGTCGTTGTCGCGCTACAGTTCAGTTTCAAAATAGGTCATGCCCAAACAACATCGCCATTCCGGGTTGTTGGATATGTGCGTACGGCAGATATTGAAAATGGTAAAACGGCAGGCATTGACCTTGGCAAAGTAAACTATATTAATATAGCCTTTATTAATCCGGATGAAACCGGCAATTTCAGAGCAATGCCAGCGTTGGCTGCTTTTATAACGACCGCGCATGATAAAAATGTAAAAGTTTTGGCGTCTATCGGCGGCGGTTTGGTGCCGGTTTATTTTCACTCCCTGCTATCGGATAGCCTGCGGGGTGATTTTATAAAAAACACCGTGCAACTTGTAAAAGATAATAAGCTTGATGGAATTGACGCGGACCTTGAAGGGGAATACATAGATAACAACTACGAAAACTTTATTACTGAACTTTCGGCGGCGTTAAAACGACGGGGCAAATTGCTCACAGCTGCGGTAGCTACGGTTTATAAATCGCGATACACGGATAAGGCTTTGGCGCAGTTGGATTTTATGAATATTATGTCGTACGATAAAACCGGCCCGTGGAACCTTAAAAATCCGGGGCAGCATTCGCCTTATGCCATGGCAGTTGAAGATCTGGATTACTGGAATAATACAAGAAGCATACCCAAAGAAAAATTGAGCCTGGGTTTACCTTTTTATGGTTATGGCTTCGGTCCGAATGCCCCGGAAGAAATGAGTTTTAAAGGCATTACAACAAAATACCCGGGTTCTGAAAAAACAGATTCGGTAACTGTAACGGGCGGCGGTGTGGTCTATTATAACGGAATTGCAACCATAAAAGCAAAAACCGCACTGGCGCTGCAAAAGGCCGGGGGAATAATGATATGGCAATTGTTGCAGGACGCGGCGGACAATAACTCGCTTCTTAATGCTATAAATTTAACGATCACTAACCCGAATAAACAATAATGATGAACCTTTTGCCTCACCTAAACGGCGAAGCCATCATGAATGCCTATAAAAAGCAAATCACAATATGAATAATCCTCTCCAAAGGAGAGGACTTGTCTTCTTGACGACTAATTTTTCAAACGCCTAAATCTTTTATAATAGCATCAATTTTTGAATCCAACTGCTTATCGGTTTCCTGGTATGCGGCTGCACTGGCCAGTTTTCCGTTTACACTGCAATAAAACTTTATTTTAGGCTCAGTTCCCGATGGGCGGGCAGAAATAATACTCCCGTCGGCGGTAATAAATTGCAGTACATCTGACACCGGGAAATCCAGCTTGCTCGTCACGCCGGCTACAAGGTCGGTTTCCACACCTTTTTCATAATCTTTAAGTGTGATCACTTTCGAGCCGCCTAATGAAGCCGGCGGGTTAGTCCTGAATTTTTCCATCATGTCTTTGATCTCTTCTGCGCCGGTTTTTCCTTTCCGGGTGATGGAAACTAGCTTTTCCTTATAAAAACCATACTCGATATAGGTATTTATCAGTGCTTCAAATAAACTGCTTCCTTTATCCTTGTAATAGGCGGTCATTTCCGCAATAAACGCGCTTGAAACCACCGCGTCTTTATCCCTAACTAACTCACCGACGAGGTACCCGTAACTTTCTTCACCGCCGCCGATAAAAGTTTGTTTTCCTTCAAATTCGGTCATCAGTTGCCCGATATATTTAAACCCGGTGAGCGTATTATAAAACTTAACATTTTTGGCTTTGGCAATTGCTTCTATCAGGTTGGTGGTAACTATTGTTTTAACAATATATTCCTTCCCTGTCAACTTGCCTTTTTCCTGCCAGGCGGTTAGCAAGTAATTGATCAGCATTGCGCCGGTTTGGTTCCCGTTGAGCAGTATAAATTCGTTGTCGGTGTTTTTTACGGCAATGCCAACACGGTCGGCATCAGGGTCTGTTGCCAGCACAAGGTCTGCGTCCACTTCCTGCGCTTTTTTGAGTGCAAGGGTAAGGGCTTCTTTTTCCTCCGGGTTAGGATAAATCACCGTGGGGAAGTTACCGTCCGGCTTCGTCTGCTCATCCACCAGGATCACATTTTCAAAACCAAACCGTTCAAGCGCTTGTGGCACTAAGGTGATCCCGGTTCCATGAATAGGCGAATAAACAATTTTCAGGTCTTTCTGGCGCCTGATGGCTTCCGGGGATACCGAAAGCTGGGTAATCTTGTCGAGATAAAGGTTATCAATCTCCTCTCCAATTTCCTCGATATTTGCGTCAACGCGGTTAAACTTAACGTCGTCGATACTGCTGATGGCAGCCACTTCATCCATTACCGCCTTATCCGCCGGGAAAACAAATTGCCCCCCGTCCGCGCCATAGGCTTTATAACCATTATATTCTTTAGGATTATGCGATGCAGTGAGCATTACGCCGCTTTTACAGCCAAATAACCGCACTGCGAAAGAAAGTTCGGGTGTTGGACGTAGCGCTTTGAAGAAATACACATGGATATCATTTGCTGAAAAAACTTCCGCAGTGATGCGCGAGAAAAGTTCGGCATTATTCCTGCTGTCGTGGGCAATGGCTACTTTAATTTTTTCTCCGGGGTAGGTTTTTTTGAGATAGTTGCTCAAACCCTGTGTGGCAGCACCTATGGTATATTTATTGATTCGATTAGATCCCGGCCCCATTGTTCCGCGCAGCCCGCCGGTTCCAAATTCAAGGTCCCTGTAAAATGAATCGGTTAATTCGGTATAGGCGCCCTTGTCGAGCATATCCTGAATTTCTTTTTTAACAGCCGCGTCATAGCTTCCCCGGAGCCATGAATTTACCTTATTCAGCACGACAGGTTCTAATTCTTGCATAACAAACAGTTTATTTTGGTTTTAATTCTTCTTCATTTCAAATATGATAATTAAAATTGTTTTTAAGGTTTTATGTTGAAATAATACGAAGGATTTTTTGATAGGTATTGCGAGGGATGCCTTAATTATTGGGGAAGGGTTTAAAGGGCCCCGATTACGCTGGTCATATTTTCGGTAGCGACATCGCGTCTTTATTTTTGAAGTTTGAAATGAAAACGGTTCAATTATATTTAATACTACTTTAATCTGCCATCTAATAGTAAGTAAAAACGGTACCTTTAATGCATGGATTGGCGATATAATACGATTTGGTTTGAACAGATAGAAGCTGGCAATTATCTTAACCAAGATTTAAAGAACAAACCTAAAATTGATGACAACTTTACGAACGTTGAATATGCAATTCTTTGGCATTTAAAACATAAGGAAAGTTCATTCGACAACCTACCTGGCTCCGATAAGCTATCTTATTTGGAACTCAACTTGGCGAACATGAAAGACCTTCAAGGTGTTGATAAGTTTGGAAATCTGAAAAGACTCGAACTTCACTACTGTACGAAACTTGAAAACGATTTAGGATTATCTCAATTAAGTGCAAGCCTTCAATACCTACATATCAACCAATCAAAGAAGTTTACTTTTACTGATGAGTTGCTAAGTTTAAAAGGGTTAAGGGTTCTTTGTTTAAACGCTTGCGGATCAATCGATAATCTATCATTCTTAAAACACTTCCGAAATTTGATAGATTTTAGATTTGTCGATACAAATGTCCTTGATGGAAATTTAAAGCCAATAATAGAGCACCCTACTATAAGATCCGTTGGTTTTCTAAATAAACGGCATTATAATTTAAAAGACGATCAAGTTGACCGAGAGTTGGCATCAAAAGCTAATAATGAGTACCGACATTTGGCACATAAAGGGCAATATTATACAGAAAGATACGATTATTGATGTACATCCTGTACATGTCTTTTATTTAAAGCCGTTTTAGCTTCAAATAAAAAAGCCCTCAGAAACTAATCTGAAGGCTTTCTGTGGTATCAGCTGTACTCGAACCTAAGCATTTCTTTCGATTAAGCCCGGTTAAACAAACAGCCTTTTACGTATAATAGAGGACATTTTAGTTAAGCAAAATAAAACAAGAGTAAACTAAATTAAAAAAAAGTGTACCCAAATTTGTACCCATCATAAAAAACAGTTAGCTTTGATTAATCAACATTAAAAATCATGGCAGAGGTTAATTTTTATCTTAGGGAAACCACCCCAAACAAGGTAACAGCAGTAATGATGTTTTTCTCATTCAGGAATAACAGGTTTAAAATCGGTACAGTTGATAAGATCAATACTAAGTTTTGGGATAGTGAAAATCAAAGGGCAAAGCAAACAAAAGGTTTTCCTACATACCCGGAATTTAATACAGGCTTACAGAATAAAACAAACATTGCATTAGATGTTTACCGTTCTTATTTGAATGATAACGAACAGCAGCAGCCTACACCAGATCATTTAAAAGAGTTGATAAAGGCTAAGTTACTTGCTGATAAAAACAAAGGCCATGAACAGCCGGAAACCATTACCTACAACCTTTTAAACTTTGTTGAACTATTCATTAAAGAATGTGAAACCGGGAAACGTTTAAGCGATAAGGGTACACCAATTCAGCCTAATACAATCAAAATCTACAATACCCTTAAAAACAACCTCGAAGCATTTAAGAAAGAAAAGCGGTATAACCTTAGCTTCGAAAACATACATTTAGCCTTTTTCGAAGATTATAAAGACTATATGACTTTTGAAAAGAAGTACGCGACAAATACACTTTCAAAGCATATCCGCGTACTGAAATCCATAATGAATGACGCTGTTGAAAGGGAGTTAACAAAAACAGCATTTACCGGGAAAAGGTACAAGGCAAAAACCGAACAAACAGAAACAGTCTATTTAGATAAATCAGAATTGAAAAAACTGTATGAACTTGATTTGTCAAAGGAAACTCGTTTAGAGCGCGTCAGGGATTTATTTCTTGTTGGTTGCTGGACTGGTTTAAGATTTTCTGATTTTAACGATATAAGCCCTAAAAACATCAAAGGCGATTTTATTGAGATCAAAACCAAAAAGACTAAGAAAACAGTAATTGTCCCTATTCATAAATATGTACGGGAAATAATGAAAAAGTACAAAGGTTTAACAGAAAATAGTTTGCCCCCGACTATCAGCAACCAAAAAATGAATGAATACCTAAAGGACGTAGCTAAGAAGGCAGAATTTAACGAATTGGTTTCTTTACAGTTTACAAAGGCCGGTAAAGAAGTTATATCAACCGTTGCGAAACATACGCTTATATCAAGCCATACAGCCCGTAGAAGCTTTGCAACCAATATGTACTTAGACGGTTTCCCTACGATCAGCATAATGGCTATAACAGGCCATACAACCGAAAGCTCATTTATGAAGTACATCAGGGTAACACCAAAAGAACATGCTGAAAAGCTAAAGCAACATTGGAATGAACCTTTATTGAAAGCTGTATAATGGTTCGTAAAACAGAAAAGCTGGAATCATTCTGTAAAAAATTTGAAGTAATTCCATCTGTTGGTTTAGCGAATCTTACGGGTCAGATCACATTCAAAATGTGGCACGATCAGTTTGAGCGTTATCCAAAGGTTGAAAATGTAGACATGAATAAAATGTTCACGTTTTCATTTTCAGGTACTAATCATCCACTTGAATTTTTACAAGCCAAAAAGGACGTTCAATTTGAAATTGAAGATAACCTGATAGAAGCTTCTAACGAATATGAACTCAAAAAATACTTTGTACATATTAGAAAAAAATTGGATGACATTTTTTTCTCGGCAAGGTGGCATGTTGAAAAATTGGCAAGAGTTACTTTCGATGCCGAACTGGATGATTTTAAAAACCTTGACCCCGATGAAAGTGCGAAGTGTTATATATTTTATGTCAGTATGATACAAGCTAAACAATGCTTCGAGGATTATTTGGCACTACAGACATTTATTGAAGATCAGGAGAATTTATACCTAAGCAAGCCTGAAACCATTGAAGCTGTTGAAATCGACAAAATTTCCGATTCCCTATCACATAAAATACTTCTATTGCATGAATTAGGAGTTGTTGAATATTTACAAAAAGAATTTTTTCATGCTCAACAAACTTTAAGAAACGGGACTGATTTAGCCAACTTACTATCTAACATAATTGGAGAACCAACTAAAAGTGAAACAATCAGAAAACATCTATCTGGTATTCATTCAAAAGGGAAAGATAGTATTGTTACGAACCCCGGAATAAAAGAAGTTAAGAAATTCCTTTCACAGTTTAACATGCCACTAAAGCGCCTAAAGGAAAAAGATTGACTTAGTTTTATCATTTTGTCAGTCCCCCGTTTTTCCCCCGTAACGGGTTTAATTTCCTTTGTCTTGTTAAAATAAAAACAAGAAAATGGCGACACAAACAATCTCAACTAACTACGAGCCAGCAGAGTTTAAAACGCTCTTGGCCGATTGCATTTCAGAATCCGTCCGCGCTGAAATGTATAAAGTAATTTCAAATCAAAAGCCCGAAAAGACAATTTATACTCGGCAGGAAACCGCCGAATTATTGGATATATCATTGCCAACATTAAATGAGTACACCAAGCAGGGGTTTATTGTTGCTCATCGTTTAGGGTACAAAGTGAGGTACAAACTGGAAGACATTCAAAAAGCTTTAACCCGAATTAAAACCAAATAATATTACTCCTAAAATGGCACGACATAAAAGAAGTCAGGGGGTAAGCTATGCAGCCTAACGAAACCCCAGGTAACCTGTTTAGTAAAATACCGGGGATTGCGATAGAACCGCAAACCTACACGGGTGCGGAGCTTTTCAGACTTAATACGGAAAGCATACCCACGTTAGTTGAACCCATTATACCCCAAACGGGGGTTTGGTCTATTGTTGGTAGTTCAGATACCGGAAAGTCAATGCTCCTTAGGCAGCTTGCTATAAGCATTGGACGGGGACGGGATTTTTTAGGTTTTAAGATCAATAGCATACATCGAAAAGTCATTTACATAGCTTCAGAAGATGATAGCGGATCGACGTCATATATTTTACGAAAACAGGCCGGCGCAATGGCCGGGCTGGAAAATATACGTTTCTATTTTGAAACGGATAATATCCCTCAATACCTCGAATCACAATTGACGTCAGAAAATGCAGACCTTATAATAATTGATTGCTGGAGTGATGTATTTGGTCAAAATTTGATTGATAGCGCATTGATTCGACAAACACTAAACATCTACAGGGGCATAGCAAATAAACACAATTGTTCAATAGGCTTTTTGCATCATACCGGGAAACGGACTGAAAAACTGGAGCCGTCAAAAAACAACATCTTATCAGGGCAGGGTTTTGAAGCTAAGATGAGACTGGTAATGGAATTGCGATCAGATTTAAGCGACGAAAACACTAAACATTTATGTATAGTGAAAGGCAATTATTTAGGAAAAGAGTACAAGAATAGCAGCTATGTTTTAAGCTTTGACCCAAATAACTTTTTGTTTACAAATACGGGTGACCGTGTAGCCTTCGATCAATTGGCCGCCCTGACAGAATTAGAAAAAAGGAGAAAGCGGGTAGAACCCGGTGAAATCCATAATGACACACATTTAATTGTTTTAGCTAAAGTTTTCAAAAACACCCAGCAATTAAAATTGGGCGAATTGAATGATCTTATTTCAAATCATTATTGCAGGGAAGTAAATGACGGCTTTCCTTTTGGCAAAGACAGGATAAGTAAGTACAGAACCCATTTGATAGATGAAAGTTTGATTTTCAAACACGGTAAGGATAGATCACCTAACACCTATTATAGTTTAACAAATGATGATTAACTCAACTGGTCGGCGAACCCCCCATAGAGAATAGCCCGACCAGCAGAGTAAATAAGGGGTCGGTTAACTAATCGAGTTACTAAGCGCCCCGACCAGCTATCCGCACAGTGAAAAATAAGAATATGGAGCATTCAGTCTTAGATATAATCGTTTCAAAATACAACCATCGAACGGGACAATGCCCGTTTGACTATAATTTATTGGATTACTTGAATGATTATTCCCTTGAATCTAATATCCTGAATATACGCTCCAAAGAAACCAAATCTGAACGGGACGAATTGAAAGAAAGATTGCCGGGTATTACACCTTCTGCTATTTGTCACCCGTCCCGGAGCGCAAAAAATGTTGTTAGGCGTACCGGACTAATGAGTTTTGATATTGATAAATTACTACCCGAAAAAATGGAGACAATAAGGAACATAATTATCCAAATGCCTTATGTTGCTTATTGCGGTTTATCGGCTTCAGGCCGGGGATATTGGGGGCTTGTCCAAATAAGTAACCCCGCAAAATACGATCAGCATTTTGAGGCGTTACAACTGTATTTTAAAGAAAAAGGCATTGACCGCCCATACTTTGATACAGCCGTAAAGGATATTGCACGTTTTAGGTACTATTCCGTTGATAGGAACGCTTATTTTAATCATAGAGCAATAGTGTTCCCCTACACATATCAAGCCCCTACGAGCCCTAAAAAGCCCTACATACCAAAAACGGGACCAACCACAGATAATAGCCCTTTTGATGATTTTAATAAAAACGGGGACGTTGAAAGCCTTTTAATTGCTCATGGCTGGACTTACCAACCTGAACATGACAAGGGCACCCGCAAACGATACAGCAGGCCAGGAAAAGCAAACGGCGTATCAGCGGACTTTTGCACCGAACGGCGAATTCTGTATGTATTTACGGATGCCAGCAATTTCGAGGCTGCAAAAGGAGTTAACCCGGTAAATGTATTTTGTGAATTGGAATGTAGTAATGACTGGAGTCTTTGCGCTAAGAAATTGAAGGCTTTGCGGTATGGACGCTAATAGGCCGACAAAGATTAATTGAAAATCGAGGTGTTAAATATTCATTTTTAAATTTATTTGAACCTCTTATCAAAGCAAGAAATTAAAGAGATCGAAAAAAAATTTTTCTTACTTGATCGTGGCAAACCATTAACTAACTTTTTTTTAAAAATACCGTTAAAACACCCGTTGTTTTAACGAAACTAAATGATTTACTTAGCGAATCAATTAAAAACCTAAATATATAACATTGCGAACCATAGGGCATCATACTTGTAGTAAAGATGGAGGAGAACAATATGTAAGAGATAATGCGCCCTTTAAGTCTATAAGAAAGGAGGGGTATGTGCCATTTTTGGGCGAGGGTTATTACTATTGGGATAACAATATCGGGGCATCTCAAAAATGGGGGAAAACACACTATAAGGATAGTTATTTTATTATAAAATCTGATTTAGAATTGCCTGGTGAAATTTTTTTTGATTTGGTCGGAAACCGTGATCATATGATTAAAATACAAGAACACGGCAATTCATTTAAGAAAAAAAATCCACAAAGAAAAGATTGGACGGTGGGTGTAATAATTCAATCGTTAAAAAAGCTAAATAGATTGGAAGAATATAAAGGGATATTTCCATATCAAGCAATTAGAGCTATTGACACAAGCAAAACGCCGCCCTCTCATGCAACTGTAAAATTCGTTGAGGGTAAAGAGGAATATACGAATTTGGCACCAATATTGGATATACCGCTGATATTGACCACCCAATTCCGGCGGAATGTGACCAGTGATTCCGCGTCAAATTGACCACCCCATTCCGGGGCAAACTGACCAGGCATTCCGGGCCAAACTGACCACCCCGAACGAGCAGCTAATG
>CAIPFE010000014.1 GCA_903864275.1 uncultured Mucilaginibacter sp. | reverse complement strand
ATCTTTCTTTTCGCCCAAGTCCGCGCTGCTTGTATCTTTCTTTTCGCCTAAATCAGCGCTGCTTGTATCTTTCTTTTCGCCCAAGTCCGCGCTGCTTGTATCTTTCTTTTCGCCTAAATCAGCGCTGCTCGTATCTTTCTTTTCGCCCAAGTCCGCGCTGCTTGTATCTTTCTTTTCGCCTAAATCAGCGCTGCTTGTATCTTTCTTTTCAATTTTTGTCGTTGTACTCGAATTGTCAGTAGAGTTTGTGTTCTTAGTTTGAGCTGAAGCTGAGATAGCCGCAGCGCTTAGAACAATTACTGCTGATAAAAATAACTTTTTCATACGGATGGTTATATAGTTTATAATTAGTAAATTAATAGGTTAACTTTTATTGTCAATTAATGATGTTTGCTTATATCTTTTTTAAATTGTTTGCGTATAAATGCTTTAAAATATAGATTGAAAGTTTCATTTAGGCGTATTTACCGTCTGTAAGAAACAACAGCGTTAGAAAAAATCACTAAAGCTGTACGGGCAATCTTTATTTAAATTTTTTATCAAACAGCAACTAAAAACAAATTTTAGTTTTTCAGTAAAAAAGCTATTAGTGGACTTATTCCCAGGAAGGTAACGTTGATTTTGGATTTTTTTACACCATTTATAATGGTAAAATGAGCCAGCTAAAGCTGTTTGTTCATCAAAAAATTATTTATCAAATTAACTTATTGGCATCCAATAATTTATCTGAACCAAATATATGTAATAATTTTCAATAAACAAAATTTAATCACAAATAAATTTAATTACTGCTTTAAGAAATTTAAAGCGTGTGAAGAAGGCGTGAAGCAACGTTTGCACCACCCGTTATTAATTTGAATTGAATAATGTCCAATATCTTGCTAAAAGACATCGGAATTTGAACGATGTTAACAAAATTTCTATCGCCTCTTTTATTTTTTAACTTATCTTAGAAATTGTTTACAAATGGTGTTTCAAATTGTGGCAAGTTTCGCTCAATCGCTGTGCGGATAGATTTTTGGAAGGTTTTAATATTGAAAATATGTTTTCAATTAGTAATTTTTGCAATAATGTTATAACAAAAGAGTAAATTATCGTTTTTAAATAACCTCTTAGTCCTTAGTTTTCAACATTAAAAAGCGCCGGACTATTGTTATATATAACCTTATATTAATTTGAACGTAATAGTGCTTAAATGAAGAAGTTATTAAATTTTATTTTTTTTGCTTTGCTTGCATTTTCAGCCCGCGCAAAAGGCGGCGCTGATGGCGCGGGGCAGGATACCGCTGATGTGATAAAATTTAATAAACAAGGTTATGACAATCGTTTAACTAATCCCGAGCAAACGGTTGATGACGCCGGTAAAGCATTGGCAATTGCCAGGAGATTGGATTATAAAGAAGGCGTCGGCGAAGCGTACCGTATTATGGGGATTGGCAATTACTATTTAAATCAACCGGTAAGGGCTATTGATGACTATCTGGCTGCGATCAATTACTTTACACAAATTAACGATATACGGAGCGAAGCGAAGGTTTACAATAATATAGGGGTTTTATATCGCGACAATGACCACGAGATGGCATTGGAATTTTTTCAGAAATCTTTAACAATTGCAACTAAGCTGGCAGACAACCATTTGTTAGCATCGTTATATCTAAATATCGGGCAAATATATTTCCGTAAAAAAAGCTATTACCAGGCGTTAAATTACGACAATAAAAGCAATGTCCTCTTTGCCGGTTTAAAAGACTCGGTGAACCTGATCCTGCTTTTGCATAACAAAGGATTGGTATATTATAAACTAAAACAGTTTGACCAGGCTGAAAGCTTACTATCGGCAGCAAGTACCGGCGCAAAAAAATTAGACCTCAATGAATCCGTTGCAAGTATTGACCTTACGCTGGCCGCATTGTATATCGACAAAAATGATTTTAATAAAGCGGAACAAGCTGTCCAGGAAGGGTTAGTATTCTCTGGCATCATTAAAGATGACAAATTAGTGTCCGATTTTAAATATACCAGTTATCAGCTGGAGTTAAAGAGAAAAAACTTTGAACAGGCCGTAACCGACTTGTATCAAATTTATAAGCAAGACAGCACCATTTCAATGCTGAATACATCCACGCAAATAAAATTATTTCGCGAGCAGGTAAATCAACAGGCCCGTGAGCGGGAAAATGAAATTTTGCGCCAGCGGCAGCAATATGACCGCGCAAAGTTTATCGGCGTTGCTGTGGCAGCCGGCCTGCTCCTCGTACTGGTAGGCGTACTAATAAGTAACGTAAAACGCAAGGCTAAAACGAATATCCAGCTTACCAACCTTAATGCAGAGGTTTCCAGACAAAAAGATAACCTCGACTGTATAAACCATCATCTGGAAGAGATAATCGACGAAAGAACGAAAGACCTGCAGGTAAAAAATAAGAAACTTTCCGAATACTCATCTTACTTATCGCATCAGATACGCGGGCCGATTGCCACACTTAAAGGTTTAATGGACCTGGAAAGGGAAGGCCTGGTTGACCAGCCCGAATGTATAAAAATGATGAACAAGTGCGTAGGCGAAATTGACGATAAAATAATGGAAATGAGCGATATGCTCCATGACCCAGGTAGGGAAGGGTTTTAGTTAGTTGATGGTTCATGGTTGATAGTTCATGGTAGCTGTTGATAGTTCATGGTAGCTGCTGATAGTTCATGGTAGCTGCTGATAGTTCATGGTAGCTGCTGATAGTTCATGGTAGCTTTGGCAGCCAAAACTACCCAACAATTACTTTCGGAAGATATAGATTGTTTTAATACCCCGTTTCCGTTGGCTGTGAACCACTAACTACGAATTGCAACTCGCCATCTTACGGCTATGAACTATGGTCATTAACTATCAACTCCCCACTACAACGGCCAGGAGGGGTGAATTTGCGCCTCGAGCAACCCAAGATATATGCAATAGTGGGCTATCATTTGCAGGATAAGTAATTTGTGTTGTTTTTTATATCCTTTTGTTTCAAAGGCAAGCTTTTCATGTGACGCTGTAACGAAAAACCTCACCTCCCCTTTACAGGGTATAAACCGCGATTTCAAAAGATCAAATGCTTTAACCTTTAATTTTGTATTCGGATCATGGATGGTCCCGTCTTTTAAGGCTTCATCACCGGGGATTGATATCAGGTATTTTGACATAGCAGATTGATTATCTCAACCTGTAACAATCATTAATCCAAAATGGTTTAAAATCGATTTTAACCCCCGTTTTAGCTATAATTCGCTATAAAAATAAACTTAATTCAATAAACGTCCCCCTGGCGCTGAACCACGACTGTCAGTTTTTTTGAACAATTTAGTATAGTAAATTATGCTGTAGCAGGCGTCTTGTTCCGGAGTTCTTCATAAAGGAAAATCACTTTACGTTGTAAATTGGCGATCTCGGCCTCGCGGTCAATGATTTTCTTTTGTGCGATGCTTAAAGTAGAAACCTGTGGTTCCGCCTCTTCAGCTTCCAGTGATAATAAATTAATAACATTAACCTCGAAGATGCCGGCAATTTGCTCAAGCCGCGACAAGTTAACATCGGTAACCCCGGTTTCGATTTTTGAAAACGCGGGGATGGAAATCCCCAGGCGATTTGCTACATCTTCCTGGCTCCAGCCACGCTGGTGACGTAAGGTCCGGATGTTTTTTCCAACAGAATTATCGGTTTTCTTTTTCAAATTTTCAATTGTGGTAATTGTTTTATCCATAACGTTAATAGTTTGATAATTAATTAAGATTTTAATAGTTGGTCAAACCTTATGCCAATATTAATTAATGGGCAAAATGAACTTGCGGGACAATTAATAAATATAATCTCAAAAAAAAATGGGGAAAATATTCTACGAAAGTTGGGAATTTTTTCTCGTTTTAATTAAATAATCCGCAGTTTTGCGAACTTTAAAAGCAGTTGTTTTTGGCCAATTTCTTTAAAGAAAATAGTGGCCTTTATATCCGGTTTCTTACCCTCAAGGCTTATTACTTTTCCATATCCAAACCTCTCATGTTCAACTTCCATGCCAACCTGCAGGTCAGAAGTATCAGATGGGGCGAAGCCGGCCGACGGGATATGCGCTTTAGCCAGAATAGAGGTTGTTCTTACTACCGGCGGCTTTGGTCTTGAAAAGGTATCGCCGCGTTTGCCCCAATCATTTCGTTCATCATCAAAAAACGGGTTATTGCCGGTTACCGGCTTTGCGGTAAAGTCAAGCTCCAGGTATTGGGCGTCGATCTCGTCCAAAAAACGGCTTGGCTCACAACTGATCAGCGTGCCAAACTTAAAGCGCGACGTTGCGTAGCTTAGCGTTAATTTGTTTTCGGCGCGGGTTGTCGCTACATAAAACAGGCGCCGTTCTTCTTCAAGGTCGCTGCGCGAGTTAAGTGACATCTGCGACGGGAATAAATTTTCCTCCAAACCGACCACGTAAACTTGAGGAAACTCCAGTCCCTTGGACGAATGGATGGTCATTAACGACACGGTATCCGCATCGGGGTTGTTATCCTTGTCATCATTGGTCAACAGGGCGATGTCCTGCATAAACACATCCAGGCCTTTTTCTTCAATATCTTCGCGTTCCGAAAATTCCTTGATACCGTTAAGTAATTCCTGTATGTTTTCGTAACGGTTAAGGCCCTCCACTGATTTATCCTCATACAGGTCCTTCAATAGACCCGAATGTTGGGCAATATAAATGGCGGCCTCATAGGCATTAAGCGTTTTGGTAATCACCTGGAAGCTTTGGATCATGGTCGCAAAAACGCCTACTGAGGCTGATGTCCGCCCGTCAAGAGACCTGGACGGGTTTATAACCACTTCCCAGGGCGTGATCTGGTTCTGATCTGCGCTTACTATAATACGGTCAACCGTAGTATCGCCGATGCCGCGGCGGGGATAATTGATTACGCGTTTCAGCGCTTCCTCATCACTTGGGTTAAACGTGAGTCTGAAGTAAGCGATCAGGTCCTTTATTTCCTTGCGCTGGTAAAAGGAAAGACCACCATATATTTTATAAGGCGTGCCCAGTTTTCGTAAAGCTTCCTCCATCGAGCGCGACTGTGCGTTGGTGCGGTAAAGGATGGCGAAATCGTGCCAGTTTAAGCCTTTAGTGCTTCTTTCCTGCATTATGGCTTCGGCAACCAGCTTCCCTTCTTCATTATCGCTGAAAGCCCGCATTACCTTTATCTTGTCGCCATGCTCTTTCTCCGAATAAACATGCTTTTTAAGCTGCTCTTTATTATTGGCGATAATGCTGTTGGCAACATTTACAATATTTTGGGTCGACCGGTAATTTTGCTCCAGTTTAAATATTTTCAGATCAGGATAATCCTTTTCAAAATTGAGGATGTTCTGGATATTGGCCCCCCTGAACGCGTAAATGCTTTGAGCATCGTCGCCGACCACGCAAATATTTTCGTTAACCGCCGCCAGTTTTTTTACGATAAGGTATTGCGAAAAATTGGTGTCCTGGTACTCGTCAACCATCAGGTACTTAAATTTGTGCTGATACTTGTTCAGCACGTCCGGGTGATTTTTTAGAAGCTCGTTGGTTTTAAACAGCAGGTCGTCAAAATCCATGGCGCCGGCGCGGTAGCAGCGCTGCACGTAATTCTGGTAAACGGTGCCCAGCATGCCGCGGCCCGATGAAAGGTCATCCGCCTGTATTTGCTCGTTTTGCTGGTACTCCTGCCACGACACCAGGTTATTTTTCGCCGCCGAAATGCGGTTATGTACAAAGTTTGGATTATACAGCTTATCATCCAGGCTCATCTCCTTTAGAATGGCCCTCAGCACGCTTTTGCTGTCGTCGGTATCGTATATGGTGAAATTGTGGGGGTAGCCTATCTTATCCGCCTCAACACGCAGCAATTTGGCGAAAACGGAGTGGAAGGTACCCATCCATATATTTTTAGCCTCGGCGCCCACCAGGTGGTTTATGCGGTCGCGCATTTCGCGGGCGGCTTTGTTGGTAAAGGTGAGCACCAGAATATTAAAAGCATCCACCCCGTTGCGGATGAGGTGCGCCACACGATAAGTGATCACCCTTGTTTTGCCCGATCCCGCGCCGGCAATGATCATCACCGGACCCTTTATTTGCTGTACCGCTTTTTGCTGCTCGGGGTTTAAACCCTGTAGATGATCCAAATCTTTTTCCTCTTTTCTGTGTTGGCGAAATTAGGATTTTTAAGCTGAAAGGCGAAAGGTAAAAGGCGAAAGGTAAAAGGTTTTTCAGAAAGTCCGAAAGAAAAAACTAGTCTTGCTTCGGGCTGCCCGACGGTATGGCCGGATCAATATTTCCGTTATTTTTTCTTCCTTCGTGCCAGAAGGCATAAAGGGCATCGTTATCCTCAAGGGTTAGGCGCAGGCGCTCTTCAGGTGGTTTTGCCAGTCATATCTCCAACTGTATCTTTTTAACCTGTTCCGGTGTGTCGTCCATCATCGCAACCATAGTTTGCCAGGCCTGACGCAAAAATGCGGAATTTCCTTGTGATTAACAAGCAGGCAATCTGACTTCGGCCTTCCAAGTTCCGCACTCCGCATTCAAGCTAATGAACATGATGCTTTACCATACCTATAAAGCTATCCAGGTCAAATGGTTTGGCAATGATGTCATCGGCGCCGCATTCGTCTTTTATTTGCTGGGCGTCTAAATTTCCCGACATGATGATCACCGGTATTGATTTCAGGTCGGTTTGGGCTTTAATATACTCACAAATTATATTTCCGTCGAAACCGGCAATGTTTAGATCAAGCAGCACAAGGTCGGCATGTGCGTCGCGCACCTTTGTTTGGTAACCGGCGGCGGCGCTCATTTCACTCACCTTATAGCCCTCGCTCTCCAATACCATTTTTACCAGCATCATAATATCGGCCTCATCCTCAATCACCAGTATATTCTTCATCAGTAGCCGGAGAGACGATCAGACATCTTCCTTAACTATTAGTTACAATAATAAGACCAAGATTAATATTGGGGAATTTTGCACTTTCCGACTTCGAACTTCCGACTTAAGGCTCAGGCAGCAAACCGCTTCACCGTGCCTATGAAATAATTAAGGTCGAACGGTTTCCTGATCAGGTCTTCTGCGCCGCATTCTTCTTTTATTTGCTGCGCATTTATGTTTGCCGACATCAGGATCACCGGTATAGATTTAAGGTCATCGTGGGCTTTAATGTACTCACAAATTATTCTTCCGTTAAAACCGCCAATGTTTAAATCAAGCAGCACCAGGTCGGCGTGCGCCTCCCTCAGCTTTGTTTTATAATGGTCGGCATTGCTCATAGTGCTTACCTTATAGCCTTCATTCTCTAATATTAATGTTACCACGGCCATGATATCATTTTCATCCTCGATCACCAATATATTCTTCATCAGATATCACATGGACAATAAGATACCCACCTTAACTATTACTTAACAATAATGAGACCAAATTATAGAAGTCCGAAAGTTAAAAAAGTCCGGAAGTCCGAAAGAAGCTGCAAGTCCGCCTTTGTTGGTTTATCTTCAGCAAACCGTTAGGTGTGTTTGACCAAAACACGCCGGGATTACATTATTTTACCCATTATGTCATTGCGAGGAGGAACGACGAAGCAATCTCCTCGCAATGCACGCACGTTACCTGTCAGCGACGAGATTGCTTCTCCGCCTGTCGGCGGATCGCGATGACAAAGGTGGTTTATTATTATTATTCAGACATGTCAGGAGACCTACGGCGACGAAAAAAGTGTTCACGTTCGCGTTCACTTCGCACTAACACGCGCATTTATTTTATCGTGAACGCCTGAAAATCAAGTGGTTGATTTTTGTAAAAAATTTGAAATGAATAAAAAAGAAAATTTCGCGTCAATTTTTTTCCTGGCAGGGTGACACCCCCTCACTTCTTCCCGGCCACCACCTCACTCAGCACCACCGCCGCCTTTTTCAACGCTTCGGTTAGTTTGTTAATTTCCATGGGCTTGCCCAGGTAATCGTCCATGCCGGCATTGATGTAGGTTTCGCGGTCTTCGGGCATAACGTTTGCCGTTAAGGCTATAATATAGGGCCGGTGCCGGCTTTCCCTGCGTATCCTTTGCGTTGCCTCGATGCCGTCCATTTCGGGCATTTGTATATCCATCAGTATAAGGTTATAGTTTTGCTCATCCATCATGCGCAATACCTCCACGCCGTTTTCGGCCATTGCAACCTGGTAGCCTAATTTATTTAAAACGCGCTGTATCAGTTTTTGGTTGATGGGGTTATCTTCGGCCACTAAAATTTTAAACGGAAATTGCACGGCAAACAGGTCATCAAGCAGCCTGGTTTCTGTTAAACCGGGCAATGGTGTTTCTTTTTCATTTTTGAGCGCTGCGTTGATGTAGTCAAAAAGGACACGTTTTTTAAGTGGCTTTGCAGCAATAAACGAAAACAGGCCGGGGAATTTATCTTTGGTATTGTCGCCCCTTGAACTTAACAGGATAATGGGCATATCAGCTGTTTTACTTTTAATGGCCTGCGCAAGGGCAATGCCGTCCATGCCGGGCATCCTGAGGTCGGTGACCACCAAATGAACAGCAATATCCCCCGAAAGGGTTTCCAGTGCTTCCTTTGCCGACGAGGCGACCATGGGTACAACCCCCAAATGCTGCAGCTGTGTTTTTAACAGGGTACGGTGGGTATCATTATCGTCAACTATCAATATCCTTTTCCCCGAAAGGCCTGCTGTGTTATAGGGCTCATTAGTTGTGCCCGGTTTTGAGGCGCCAGCCCGTGTTTTTATAGTGAAATTAAATGAGGTGCCTTCGCCAAACCGGCTCTCGGCCCATATTTCGCCGCCCATCAGCTTTACCAGCCGTTCGCTGATCACCAAACCCAGCCCCGTACCGCCGTATTTACGGGTAGTTGACGAATCGACCTGCGAAAATGCCTGGAACAGGGTTGAAAGCGTGTCGGCCGATATACCAATCCCGGTATCTTTAACGCTGAACATAATTTCAAATTCGCCGTCGTCCAGCGGTTTTGAAAGTGTTGCCTCTATAAATACCTCACCTTTTTGCGTAAACTTCAGCGCGTTGTTCACCAGGTTTATCAGCACCTGTTTTAAACGCAGGCTATCGCCTGCAATTACGGCCGGCAAATCAAAATCTACCTGGTACATCAGTTCAATGCCCTGGTTTTCGGCCTGGTGCGAAAACAGGTCCATCACATCTTCCATACTTTGGCGCAGATCAAAGGTACCTTGCTCGATCTCCATCTTACCCGATTCTATTTTCGAGAAATCGAGGATATCGTTTATCACGCTGACCAAAGCATCGCCCGAAGTAATGATAGTGTCCGTATAATCCCTTTGTTCGGCAGTTTGGTCTGTTTCGCGCAACAATGCGGCCATCCCGATAACACCGTTCATTGGTGTGCGTATCTCGTGGCTCATGGTAGCTAAAAATATACTTTTGGCCTGGTTGGCTTTTTCGGCTTCGCGGCGGGCCAGCCGTTCCTGTTCTTTATTTATTTCGAGCTCCTTATTTAATACTTTTAAAGCTGCCGATTGCGATTCCAGTTCATCAACTTTCTGCAGTACCTCTGAAGTACGCAGCGCTACCTGTGTTTCGAGGAAAGCTTTTTGTCTTTTTATTCTGCGCAGGGTGTACAGGTAAATAGCATATAAACCAGCCGCTATCGCCAAAATCGCCAAAATCCTGAACCACCAGGTTGCCCAAAACGGGGGGGCAATAATAATTTTAATAACGGCGCCCCGGTTATTCCATATACCATCATTATTTGATGCTTTTACCCTGAAATAATAGGTGCCGGGATATAAATTGGTATATATCGCTTTTTTTGTGCTGCCGCCATTTATCCAATCCTTGTCGAAGTTTTCCAGCTTATAGGCATAACGGTTGTTTTCGGGCTGTAAATAATTTAGCGCCGCAAAGCGAAAAGAAATATAGGATTGATCATATTTCAGGTGGATCTCCCTGGTTAAGCTGATAGCGATTTTTAGCGTGGAATCCGCCGCACCCGGGATTACCCTTTTATCAAAAATTTCAAAATCGGTAATATATACCGGCGGAATAAATTCGTTTGTCTTTATCGCGTCGGGGTAAAATGTGTTAAAACCGTTAACGCCGCCAAAAAACATTTCGCCGTCGCCCGTTAGTAATGATGAATTATAATCAAATTCCTTGCTCTGCAGGCCGTCGTTAGTTTTAAATTTCCTTGAGAAATAAGTATCGGGGTTAAACTTTGTCAGGCCAACAGCAGTTGATATCCAGAGGTTGCCCTGCCTGTCTTCGGCGATACTTTTAATTAATTCTTTATCCAGGTTGCCGTTATAGGTGTAAAGTGAAAACTTATCTTTTGCGGGATCAAAAAGGTACAAACCGATCTTGCCGGCCCAAACGCGTCCCTTACTGTCAGTAAAAATTGTTCCTATATCCTGGTCGTAATACTCAAAATAGTGGGTGAATCGCCGGGTTTGTAGATTGTAGCGGTTCAATGCGCCGTCTACCGTGCCAAACCATACATTGCCGGCCTTGTCTTCGTTCATCGCCCATATATTAGCGCCGGATAAGGTGGTTATACCGTCGGGATCCCTCCTGATCCGTTTAAACTTCCGCGTTTTAGGGTCCAGTAAATTAAGCCCCCACCAGGTGCCTACCCATAAATTGCCCCGGCTGTCCTGTAAAGTTTTTACAACAAAGTTCGAGCTGATGGAACTGCTGTCGCCATGCTTATTCATAAACCGGGTAAACGTTCCTTTTACAGGATCAAATAAATTAAAGCCGTCCCAGGTGGCTACCCATATATTTTTAGCCTTATCCTGGTAGATGTCAATTACTGCATCTGAGCTGAGGCTTTTCGGGTTAAGCGGATCATTATTATAATGGCGGAAGGTGTTACGTTTGCGGTCGAATAAGTCTAAACCGCCGCCATCGGTACCGATCCAGATATTGCCGGCGGCATCCTGGCAAAAGGCCCTCACGTCATTATAACTTATGCTGCTGGTAAATTTTTCCTTGCGATAGGTAGTAAATTTGTCGGCGCCCGGTGTATACAAACTCATCCCGCCGCGACGTGTGCCTACCCATAAATTCCCTTCTTTATCTTCGAACAGCCCGCAGGCGGTTTTTTGTGAAAGGCTTTCGGGATCATCAGATTGGTGTTGGTAATGAACAAATGAGTTGCTGTTCGGATCATAAAGATTTAGCCCCCCGTCTACGGTTCCTATCCATATCCGCCCTTCCCTGTCAATAAGTAAACCACCGGAGAAAATCCCTAAAATATTGGCCGACAGGCTACCCGGATTTTTTATGTCGTGCTTATATTGCTTAAATGAATTTTGTTTTGCATTATAAACAATTACGCCGGAATAAGAGGTACCTAGCCATAAATTCCCCGCACGGTCCTGCTGTATGTATTTTATATCGTTACCCCCGGCGCCAAAGGGGGTTGTAATCAAAGTAAATGTTTTGTTTTTCCGGTTAAATAGGTTAAGGCCTGATTGCGTAGCCACCCAAAGGTTGCTTGCGGCATCTTCAAAAATATAGTTGATGGTATCGCTGCTTATGCTGTTTTTATCGCCGGCATTATGCCTGAAATGTACAAAATGATTATTTGCCCTGTTCAATAAATCAAGGCCGCCAATGGTAGCCACCCATAGGTTATTTTCTTTGTCTTCGAAGGTATTGGCGATCGTGTTACCACTGATGCTGTAGCTGTTACGCGGGTCGTGATGGTAATTAGTAAAATTGTTGTGGTAAGGATCGAAACGGCCCAGGCCATTTTGCGTGCCTACCCAAAGGATATGGCGATGATCTTCGTAGATGTTATGAATCACATCATCACTCAAACTCGAAGGGTCCTTAGCGTTGTGCCGGTATATTTTTATACTGTCACCATCATAACGGTTCAATCCGTCGAGGGTCCCGAACCACATAAAACCGCGGTAGTCTTGGTAAGTACTGGTAATAAAGCTATTTGAAATGCCCTGTTCGTTACTAATTTGTTTAAATTTTAAATTGGGCGGCTGTGAAAAAGCAATGGAAGGCACAAATGAAAAAAACAGCAAGAACAAGCTTAACGCGCAGTAAAACCATGTATCATTAAAATAATAATGATCCTTTAAACAACGGTTAAAAAACTGTTTTTTTGATTTATTGAGCAAACTTATCAACACACTTTCGTTATACGCAATTATACCTAAAAAGTTGTCGCTTAACGAACATCAATTGGTTGTGAATTGTTTTTTACAGCATTAAAACAAAGGGCCTTATGCCGCGAATTGGTATTTTGTCTTCATTATTCCCTAATACCCGAAAACACCGTTAAAACACCCCCGTAAATACCGTTAAAACACCGAGATATATTGCCAGAAAGTGTGAGTAGCTTTAGGCCGTGAATTATACATCCTACAGCTATACCATGAAAACAGGCTGGTTCACTGTGACGTTTTTTTTGTTCTTACTGGTTAGTGCTGCAACATTCGGTCAAACCAGCAACGACCTCATCGGCGCCTGGCACAATGAAACCAAAGCCACCATTACCATTACCATGATTGCACCAACCGGGTTGATCACAGGTAGCTACCAGGGGCGGCCGGGTGCTGCGGAACAAACCTTACCCATTACCGGTTGGGTTTATCCGGTTGCACCCTCCCCCGAAACAGCGCATGTAGTGCCGGTAATATTTACAGTGCAGCTGGCCCCTTATGGCAGCTTGATAGTTTGGTCGGGCTACCTAAGCAGGGGGAAAGACGGCATAAACACCATTACCGCCATCTGGAGCGTAGTTACCGCCGCTCCAGATCCGGATAATTCGCCCGATCATAATGCCGTTAACGCAGCGGTTTTTAGGCCGGGGTTGGATTGATAGCCCCGTCCACACCGAGTAGTTCTCATGAACATCTTAAAAAAACAAACAATACGTTGATAATCTCCCCCGCCGGCTGGCGGAGAGATTTTTGCATGTTAAATCAGAACATTCCACATTCAGCATTCCGCACTCCGCATTCGATGAAGCCGAAATCATCCTGTCCCCGCGTTTGGCCCCATTTACTAATGCTGAAACATGATCCTTCTGAATTTCCTGGCCCCCACGAGCAGGAAAATACCTGTGGTGATATCCCAGGTAATAAAACTGTCAACAGCTACGCGTTCCATAGTCCCGGGTGCCACACCATGTTCTATAAAAGGGCAAAAAAGTGCAATTAGACCTGCTAAACCGAGCACGACACTATATGCAGTAAACCATTTAGGCGCGCCGCTTTGCCCGGCAGCAATGCCGGCGCAGATGCATTGAACGTTTCCGAAAATAATTGCCAGGGCGGCCCCGGTAACGTGCATGACCCCGGTATATTCTTTTGTCGCATCAGCCGAACCGTGAAAGATGGCTACCAGCGTAATACCTACGCCATGCAAAATAGCAATTAAAGGAATGATAGTGCGCCAGGTTTTTTTAGTAAACAAAGGCATTAAAAGGAACGCCGCCAAAACGGCCAGCACCCCCTCCACAAAAAAACCAGCATTCATCACCCAGTATAAGGGCGAATAGATGAGCCTGCCCATGAACGTCACAGGCGGGCCCGAAACACCCAGGTCGCTGATATAGTTATTGGAATAACTGTAAACAGGATTTTTCCAGGCTAAAGCGGCAACCGCTTCGGTTACCAAATATTCGATGATCATAATTAAGGCTATTGCGCCTTCAATGAACCGGGCCTTGTGAATTAACTTTTCACCGGGTTGCTTTAAAGTCCCATCATTTGCTGCCATTGGAAATAGATTTCAGGTTGATCAATAGTTACAAGGTTGCTGCCGGATCACTCCGGCGTTATAAAGTTAAGGAAAAATTATTATGGAAATTTCTAAATTTTTTGGTGGAGGGGATTGCCTATAGATGCCCGCAATGACGTAAGGGCAATTCTCAAATCCGAAACGGCGAATGCCCTCTTGAGCTCCGCTGAAAACAAACAATTGCGAAAAATCGAAATTCCGATATCCAAAATCATTCCCTGGTAAATCCCAGCTTCTTCAACCCGCCCTGTATTTCGGGGCAGTTCATAAATAGTTTCCAAATCAGGCCGGTGCGGTAGTTTTCGATCATCACCACGATAGGACCCTGGTCAATAGCCAGATGGGTTTTTGCGTACCAGTTATGGGTTTCGCTGAAGCCGTCGGCAAAGCCATAAGGCCCCCATATTTTATCGCCCAAGTCGTAATAAAAATGTTTTAGCGCCTGCATGGAATATTGCGGCGTGTAAGGGAATGACGATAATGCCGCCGTGGGCTGTATTACGCCCCTGTCGTCGTCCGGGCAATGGGCAACATATCCTTTGTAGCTATCGCCGGCGGTAAGGCCCCAGCAGTTGGCGCCATAGCCCTTGTATTTTTTGGGATTTTCGATGCAATAGGCCCTGTTTATAAGGGTGTGATTTTTTGTTTGTTCGGCATAGTTTATGCCGTTATCGTCCTTCAAGCCATTTGGATTTATGCCCATGTAGGTGTATTGTTCAAAAAACAGCGGACCGCCTTTTTCGTAATTGCCGAGGGGTAAAGTATAGCCATAATAAGTTTTTCCGTTCTTCCAACCCCCGCCCTTAACCCACGAGTTTTCATACAGTTCCTTCGAGATCGGGTGATTGGCTGAAGATGCGGCAACAATGTAGGTGATGAGCGCCTCGTCATAACCAAACACCGGGAAATTCATATCAAAATCATTATCAGGGCTCCAATGCCAGTATAAGTTTTTGTTGTCGCCTTTGCTGTGCCAGTTCCAGTCTGCGGCGTCCCACATCTGGCCCACCCGGTTGCGGAAATATTTTTCCAGCGGCGTATTACCGTTAAAATATTGCCGGGCGCTCAGCAATCCCATAAACAGGTAACTTGTTTCAACAATATCGGCGCCGTCGTCAAGCCTGCCGAAGGGAATGGTTTTGCCGGTGGTGCCATTCATGAAATGGGGGTAAATGCCATGGTAGCAGTCGGCCTTAATCAGGAAATCAACAATTTTTACCAGGCGTTTTAAAGCCGTATCCCTGCCGATCCATCCGCGGTTAACGGCTACAATGGTGGATAGGATGCCGAATCCCGTTCCCCCCATCGCACATGCCTCCGGGCCGAATGTGCCCTTGCTGAAATTGGGCTGGTCGTCGGCTTCGTTAATATAATCCCAATAATAATCGGCTTTCACGGTATTGTCGCGCTCACGCGCCATGCCGCTCACCGGATGTCCAAAATTCCAGAAATACCGGAAGGTTTGCCGCTGAACAATGTCCAGTAAGGCAGAATCAGAAATGTTTTTAACGATACCTACAGGCGCGATGGTTTTTGGTCCGCCGATAGCTCTTTTGGCGGATTGTTGTGCAGATATATTAAATGCAAACAAAATGGAAATTGCCAGGATTGAGGAAAAACGAAGCATGGTATGGTTGGTTAATAGGGATTACAATAATAAATAAAAGACCTGGCTTTTTTCAAACCAGGTCTTTGCTTAAATAACAAGTTCATTTCTGATGCGGGACAGCTGAGCTCTTTAAATTCCAAATCGAACATCCGAAATCCATCACGCCTTCTTAAAAGCAAAATAACCAAACGTTAGGGTCAGAAAAACATGGAGCCCCACCGGTATCCAGCCCATGGAGCTCATCACACCGTTGAGCGTTGCTGTCAATACTACCGGCGTATCTGCAAGGTTGTAGATAAAGTTGGCCAGCAAAATATTGCGTTGTGTTTTGTCGGATAAAGGCGTGTTCCGGTTCCAGTAAAAGATCAGCGAATAGGCAAAAAGCGCGGAACCAAGTATCCTGGTCATAAATGCTCCGCTGGCGTTAAGCGTTACGCCATAAGTTGTCATGAATGCAGCCGGGATGAGAAGCAATCCGAGGCCAAAGCCGAGATAAATGATGGCCCAAATAACTGAGAATGCAGAAAGTTTCATTTTGAGGTGATTTTAGGTTTGAAATAGTGGTATTGCTAAATGTTCATACTAAGTTAGTTACGAAAATTTATTTGCCATAGTTTTCCGTAAATTTAAATTTAGTAGATAGCACAAAAAAAGACCTGGCTTTCCTCAAACCAGGTCTTTTCCTTAAAATTTCAAATATTACTTCTAACCTCTGATTTTCGATCTCCGACCTCTTAAATCCGAAATCGAAAATCCCAAGTCCTCTATTTCCCTCCCCAAATGTTATTCTTCCTATCCACATCAGGCAACTGATGATCAGGGTCAAGCTCCAGGGCTGTTATGGTGGACGTTGAAGGATAGTCAAATGTCCATACCCCGCCGCGCTGCCAAATGTTTACGGGCAGGTTTATGGTTTCGGTTTTGCCGTTGGCCTGGGTAATTTTCAGTGTAACGGGCATGGCCAGCTTCTCTTTGTTAACAAGGGTGATCAATGAGCCTTTGGTAGCGTCATCTTTTACATATTTTACACCTTGTATAGCCTGGTCTAGCTGCCACGTGGTAAAGAACCATGGCTGAAAGAACCAGTTCAGGTCCTCGCCTGATGCATCGTTCATCGCCCTGAAAAAATCATAGGGAAGCGGGTGTTTAAATGCCCAGTGCTTAACATATTCATTGAACGCATAGTCAAAACGATCTGGGCCAAGCACTACGTTGCGCAGCATGTCAAGGCCCAAAGAGGTTTTAAAGTAATACTGCCCATATTCGTTCTGCGCTTCCGGGGCAACCATCAGCGGGTCTTTTTCCCTTTTCAACAAACCTGTGATCTGGTTAGCGGCCCGGGTCTTCGCATTAAAATATTCGCCGTTATTAAATTTTTCGGTGGAGTATTCGTTAATAAAAGTATTAAAACCTTCATCCATCCACATGTACTTACGCTCATTGCTGCCAACGATCATCGGGAACCAGTTATGACCGATCTCGTGCGTAATATCGCCCCAAAGCTGGCCCTTTTTCAAATTGCTTAAGCAGAAAATAATGCCGGGATATTCCATCCCCAATGCCACGCCGGATACGCTGGTAGCAGAATTCCAGGGGTATTCAAAATATTTATCAGAATATATCTCGATGCTGTATTTTAAATATTCAGTTGAGCGGCCCCACGAATCATTGCCCGAACTTTCAACCGGGTAAGTGCTCATCGCAACACATTTACGCCCCGAGGGAAGCTTAACCCTGGCCGCATCCCAAATAAATGCTGTTGAAGCCGCCCAGGCAACATCACGGGTATTTTGCATTTTGAAATGCCAGGTCAATGTGCCTTTAAAAGGATGCGTTGCTGCCTGCCCGACTTCTTCCGGGGTAATCACCATCACCGTTTTATCGCTACCCCTTGCATCGGCCAGCCTGCTTTGCTGTGTAGCCGTAAGAACCTGCGAAGCATTTTCAAGATCGCCGGAGCCGGCAACCGTCATGTTTGCCGGGGTGGTGATATAATAATCATAGTCGCCATAATCGCAGTAAAACTCGCCAAGCCCCATGTAGGGGAGGGTGTTCCATCCTTCCACATCATCATAAACACAAATACGGGGGTACCATTGCGCCAGTTCGTACACCCAACCCTGTTTAAACTTTTTGCGGCCCATGCGGTCAGCACCATAAAACGGTATCGAAAAGCTGTAATTTACCTTTACGGATATTTTTTCGCCTTTTGGCCCCATCGGGGTATTTAAGCGTACCTGCATACGGGCATCGGTGATCACGGGGTCAACTTTATAGGTTTGCCCTTTATAGGTTACAGATACCGATTCAATACGATATCCGCCTCGGTTAAACCCCTTTACATCAAAACGGGTACCGACAACAGGTACTGTTGCTGCCCCGCGCGAGTCGGGTCTAAACAGATTTTGATCAAGTTGCAGCCATAAATAATCAAGGTTATCCGGACTGTTATTGGTATAGTTGATGTTTACTTCGCCGGTAATGGTAGTATCCTGGTCCGTTTCATTCAGGCTGGCCTTGATCTGGTAGTCGGCCCGGTTTTGCCAGTAATGCTGCCCGGGCTGCCCGCTTGCCGAGCGGGTATCGCCGGTAGTGGTCGGCCATACAATGGGGCCGAAAACTTCATCATGGTCGTATTTTATTGAATCGGGTGTTGTTTGTGCCGAAGCTACGGTTGTGATCAGGAACAAACCCAATGCACTTAATAAATAGTTTAATTTTGTGTGACGCATTTTTTGTATTGGATAATTTCGGGGGCAAAATAACCAAATAAATTATGAATTTGGTAAATTGTGTTAGAGATGGCACAAAAGGGGTTGATTAGGTTGATTGGGTGAAGTGTTGGTCTTTCCGGTGCGATCAAAATAAAATCGGTGTAATCCATTTTTTCATTAAATTTGTAATATGAAAGAGCTTACATTTTTGGTACACGAAGCCGAAGAAGGTGGTTATTATGCCGAAGCCGTTGGGATTGGAATATTTGCGGAGGGCGATACTATGGATGATCTTAAAAAAAGTATCAGGAGCGGCATAGAATGTTATTATGAGAATAGTAAGGATGCCCCGTCCTTCGCGCACCTCCATTTTGTAAAAGACGAGACTATGGCATTATGAAAAGCCCCCGGAGCTTGTCTGCCAAAGAACTTATAAAACTACTTAAAGTTTATGGGTACGAAATTGTTTCTCAAAAGGGCAGCCATATCAAAGTTACTACTCAGCAAAGCGGGGAGCATCATCTAGCGATTCCTAATCATAACCCTTTGAAGGCAGGCACTTTAAATGCTATAATAAAACAGGCTGCCGAACATTTGGGTAAAAGTAAAGAAGATGTTATGAAGGAATTATTTTCTTAAATTTTATCTGGGGATTTCCATTTTTGCTTATCAATATTCTACTCATGAACCACCTCGCCAATTCCACCTCCCCATACCTCCTCCAGCATGCCAATAACCCCGTTAACTGGCATCCCTGGGGCGCGGAAGCCTTGCAAAAAGCCCGGGATGAAAACAAATTGATATTGGTAAGCATAGGTTATTCTGCCTGCCATTGGTGCCACGTGATGGAGCATGAAAGCTTTGAGGATGAAAAAGTAGCCGCTGTAATGAACGAATATTTTGTTTGCATAAAGGTGGACCGGGAAGAGCGGCCGGATGTTGATCAAATTTATATGAGCGCAGTACAATTAATGACAGGCCGCGGCGGATGGCCATTAAACTGTATTTGCCTGCCTGACCAGCGGCCAATTTATGGCGGCACCTATTTCCGCAAAAACGAATGGACCAGCCTGCTGTTTAACCTTGCCGATTTTTACAAACAAAAACCCGCAGAGGCCGAAGAATATGCTGTTAGATTAACCGAAGGCATCCAACAGTACGAATCTGTAGCATTTGTAAAAGAACAACCAGCTTTTACTAAAGACGATCTTGAATCTATAATAACCAACTGGAAGAGGTATTTTGATAAGACTCAGGGCGGCCTGGGCACGGCCCCGAAATTCCCGATGCCAAATAACTGGCAGTGTTTAATGCGTTACGCGCACCTGGCAAAAGACGAAAATGTAGCCGGCGCTGTAAAACTAACGCTGCATAAAATGGCTTTCGGCGGTATTTACGATCATGTCGGCGGCGGCTTCGCGCGCTATGCGGTTGATGGCCGCTGGCATGTACCACACTTTGAAAAAATGCTGTATGATAACGCCCAACTGATCAGCCTGTATGCCGAGGCTTATACCTGGAACCCTGATCCGCTTTATAAAAAGGTGATCGACGAGATCATCAGTTTTTCCTTGCGGGAATTAACCTCGCCCGAATACGGTTTTTACTCCGCGCTTGATGCCGACAGTGAGGGGAAAGAAGGCAAGTTTTACATCTTCACCAAAACAGAAATAGAAAAGATATTAGGTAGCGAAGCCGAATTATTTTGTATCTATTACCATATCACCGATGACGGCAATTGGGAAGAGGAAGGGTCAAACGTATTGTTCCGCAGGGAAAATGATGAGGACCTTGCCAGAAAGTTAGGTTTGCCTGTTAGTGAACTCCTGAAAAAGGTCGAAACATCCCGCCAAAAAGTGTTTGACGCCCGCAGCACTCGTGTACGCCCCGGACTGGATAATAAAATACTTGCCTCGTGGAACGGGTTAATGCTTAAAGGTTTGTGCGATGCTTACCGGGCGTTCAACAATCCTGAATACTTGGATACCGCCTTAAAAAATGCCGGGTTTATTTTTGATAATCTTTTAACGAAGGAAGGAAGATTAAGCAGGGTTTACGCCTCACCCAAACCCTCTCCAAAGGAGAGGGCTTTAAAAAAAGAAGAAGCCTCTAACCCCCTCTCCAAAGGACAGGGCCGGGGTGATGCGACCATCGCCTTCCTCGATGACTATGCCAATATTACCGATGCCTTCATCGCTTTATACGAAGTCACTTTTGATGAGCAATGGCTCACCCGTGCAAAAAAACTAACCGACCAGGCAATTGATCATTACTATGATCAAGGGAACGGCATCTTCTTTTATACTGCTAATGATGATGAGCAGCTGATCGCCCGTAAATCAGAAATTATGGATGGGGTGACGCCGGCGTCAAATTCTGTGATGGCGCGAAACATTAAAAAGCTTGGGCTGTTATTTGATAACCAACACTACCATGCTATTGCTGATCAGTTGCTAAGAAATATCGTTCCCCAAATTACCAAATATCCGTCGGCATATTCCAATTGGATAATGCTGATGCTCGAACAGGTTTTTGGAACATACGAAATTGCTATAACAGGTAACAATTTTGATAGCACAAGGGTTGAAATGGAGAAAAATTACATCCCTAACAAAATTATCTTGGGAGGTACAAAAGGAAGTTTACCTTTGCTGCAGGATAAGTTTGGCGCTGTAACACAAATATTTATTTGTAAAGATAAAACCTGTGGACTACCCGTGCTAACTGTTACTGAAGCGCTAAAACAAATAAACAATAGCTGAATTTGATAAATTGAGCCCGGTCAATAGAAGAAAAGCCTGAAATCGGTGTAATCAAACAAAAATCGGTGTAATCATAAATAATAAAAACACATTAGTAATGAAGATTAACCCCCAACACGTAGTGTCATTAACTTACGATTTGTATGTTGACCAGGAAGACGGCTCTGAAGCTTTACAGGAAAGCGCAACCGAAGAACAACCTTTAACTTTTTTATACGGAGCAGGACAAATGCTTCCAAAATTCGAAGAAAACTTAAGCGCCCTTTCAACAGGCGATAGCTATGATTTCCGTTTATCTGCCGAAGATGCTTACGGCGATTATGACGAAGAAGCCGTAGCCAACCTGCCCGTTGACATGTTTAACGGGACCGAAGTGCCTGAGATCGGCAGCATTTTGCCTTTGCAGGATAACAATGGCAACCGTTTCCAGGGCCAGGTGGTATCTGTCGCCGAAGATTCGGTGATCGTTGACCTTAACCACCCGATGGCCGGCCAGGAACTCCATTTTAAAGGCAATATTTTAGAAGTTCGTCCCGCGACGCCAGAAGAATTATCACACGGTCATGCGCACGGCGCTGATGGACATCACGGTCATTAATTTGGTTGATAGTTGATGGTTCATCGTTCATGGCAGCTGTCGGAACGAAAATCAATCTTACAAGCTTTCTTACCCTCTTTACGGCTTGCCGTAGAGAGGGTGGACGAGCGAAGCGACGTCCGGGTGAGTAAACTATGCGCCACGCTTTGCCCACAACCCAATCCTCCCCACCATAAAGTATTTGTTACAATCCGTAAAACCGAAATCTTTTGCCAAAATTTGAACCGAACATTTGTTTCACGTAAAATCCAGGCAAAATGAGGAATCACGAATTCAACGCGGTAAAAGTATCCGACGGTACGGCAGCCGGTAAAAATTATACCAATGTAGTAATTTCTTATGCCGACCATGCCTTTAGTTGCGATGAGCGCCCCACCTACAACCCGCATGCGGCAAAAGAGGCCTGGGTGCATACCCTGGCATTTTTCGAAAACCGGCTGAAATAACTATTTTGCCCCACCGGTTGCATTTTTAAAAGAATAAATTAAATTCGTTCCCTCAAGGATCTTAATTATAAACTACCTGTTTTCGGGCAAAACAATTTATTCATGTGGCTATCCACCCACTTAATCAACTTTTAACTAAAAATAGTTATAATTGTCAAATCAACGATTAAAATTCGGGATTATTTAAGGTCAGGAAACACAGATGGGAATTGTGTTCGACCGGACAGAAAAAAATACACAACCAATTAAAACAGCAATATGAGCAAATTTAAGCCAATCGACATTGTAATTTTCGTTATCTATTTTTTTATTGTGTCAGGTTATGGCATTTACATTTATCGCAAAAAAAAGAAAGCGGTTTCTGATACACACGATTTCTTTTTGGCCGAAGGGTCCCTAACCTGGTGGGCGATAGGGGCATCGTTGATAGCCTCTAATATCTCGGCAGAGCAATTCATCGGCATGAGCGGTAATGGGTACAGTATTGGTATAGCCGTGGCCGCTTATGAGTGGATTGCCGCTATTGCTTTAATTATTGTTGCGGTTTGGTTTATCCCGGTATATCTTAAAAATAAGATATTCACCATGCCCCAGTTTCTGAAAACGCGGTATAATGAAACGGTGGCATTAATTATGGCCATTTTTTGGTTGTTCCTGTATGTTTTTGTAAACCTCACCTCTATATTATTTCTCGGCTCATTAGCCATCAACAATCTTATGGGTGGTAGTCCGGCGTCGTTTGAGGTCATCATGATCGCGCTATCAGTATTTGCGGTAATTATCACATTGGGGGGTATGAAGGTTATCGGTTTTACCGATGTTATACAGGTAAGTGTGCTTATTATCGGTGGTTTGGCGACAACTTACATCGCTTTAACAGTGGTAAGCAAGGCATTTGGTTTTGGTGAAAATGCTATTGAGGGATTTAACCAACTCATCAAAAACGCCCCCGACCACTTCCATATGATATTTGCCAAACCTGTTCCCGGTTCTTCCCAGCACCAGGTCGATAATTACCTTACAGTACCGGGCTTGCTTTCGTATGTGGCCGGTATCTGGATTATAAACCTCAATTACTGGGGTTGTAACCAATACATTACCCAGCGCGCACTTGGCGCCAACCTGCAAACCGCACGAAAAGGTATATTGTTCGCCGGTTTCCTTAAATTGCTGATGCCATTAATCGTTATGCTTCCCGGTATTGCTGCTTATGTCTTGCATCAAAAAGGAATGCTGCAGGCTGAAATGGCGATTGGCAGCAAGCACGGGGAAGTAATGTCAGATAATGCCTATTCGGCTATACTCGGCTATCTGCCAAACGGTTTGATAGGCTTGTCGCTGGCGGCGCTTACAGCAGCCATTGTGGCTTCTCTCGCCGGCAAGGCAAATAGTATATCTACCATATTTACACTCGACGTTTATAAAAAATATATTAAAAAAGATGCAGACGAAAAAGGAATGGTTTGGATAGGCCGGATCACGATTGTCGTAGCTTTGATAATAGCGATAGCTTTCACATGGAATGATACACTTGGTATTGGGGGCCAGGGCGGTTTCACATATATTCAAAAATACACCGGCTTTATTAGCCCCGGCGTGTTTGCCATGTTTATATTGGGTATGTTTTGGCGACGTACAACGGGTGCAGCAGCTGTTGCAGGTGTAATTACCGGCTTTGCGCTTTCAATAGTATTCAATGAATTCGCCCCGGCCTGGTTTGGGCACGAAACTATTCTTTATACAGCCTACAAAAACGCGCAGGGCGTTTATGAAATCCCATTCCACGTCTGTATGGGGCTGGCATTTGCATTTACTATGCTGGTAATGATAGCTATCAGCCTTGGCGGGCCTAAAATAAACCCCAAAGCTTTTGTGCTTGACAAATCGATGTTTAAAGTATCGCCGGGAATACTGGCAATGATCGTTATTACATTGCTTATAATTTCAATGCTTTATGTAAGGTTTTGGTAGAGGAAACCCTCATTATTCAAGACCAAAATAGCGACGGGTTTTAAACCCATCGCTATTTTGGTCTTGATGAAATTGCGGTGTCAGAACCTTAACCGATTTATATTGACAGAAAATCCTATTTTTATCGCCAAAAGTATAAACTATGTTCGATAATTTAGAACAAACCTTCCGCTGGTACGGACCGCCGGATCCGGTTACTTTACCTGCCATAAGGCAAACAGGCGCTACCGGTATTGTAACGGCATTGCACCATATACCGGTTGGAGAGGTCTGGAGTTTGGAGGAGATAGAAAAGCGGAAAAATATTATCCTTGATGCCGGGCTAACCTGGTCAGTAGTAGAGAGCGTGAATATCCACGAAAGTATAAAAACTGCCGGCCCAGATAGGGACCAGTATGCGCAGAATTATATCACCACCCTCACCAACCTGGCGCAGGCCGGTATTAAAACAGTTTGCTATAATTTTATGCCGGTGCTCGACTGGACCCGCACCGACATTGATTATCGCTTACCAAACGGCGCATCGGCCCTGCGTTTTTATGCACCGGCACTTATTGCTTTTGACCTGTATATCTTTGAGCGCGAGGCCGCCCGAAAGGAATATACCTTGCAGCAGCAGCAGGATGCCAAATTGTTTTTGGAGGGGCTGTCTGGAGATGAAAAAACCACGCTTATCAATAACGTTATGGCAGGTTTGCCCGGCACGAGGGATGTGCTCACCATTGATGAATTTAAACAAAAGATAAAAGCCTACGACCACATTGACGCCACTGCGTTAAAACAAAACCTGGCCTGGTTTTTACAGGCTATCATCCCAGAAGCTGAGAAACTGGGCGTTAAAATGTGTATCCACCCCGACGATCCGCCTTTCCCACTATTGGGTTTGCCGCGCGTTGTTTCTACTGAAAAGGACCTTACCGACGTTATAAATGCCTGCCCGTCGCCAAGCAACGGCCTTACTTTTTGCACCGGTTCATTAGGCGCCAGGCGGGATAATGACCTGCCGGGAATAGTCAGCAGGCTTGGCAAGCATATCCATTTTCTTCATTTGCGTAATGTACAGCGCGAATCTAACGGTAGTTTTCACGAGGCTGATCATTTGGGCGGCAGCACCGATATGTATGCGGTAATGAAAAACATAATACTTGAACAAAAAAAGCGGCAGGAAAGCGGCCGGAACGATATAGCTATCCCCATGCGCCCCGATCACGGCCACAAGCTGCTTGATGATTTTAAATATGATACCTTCCCGGGTTACTCAGCTATAGGAAGGTTAAAGGGCCTCGCCGAATTAAGAGGTTTGGAGCTTGGGATAAAGAGATCATTAGTTTCTTAGATTATCGTAAAGCAAGATGAAAAAACAGGCTACTTTGTTTGTTTAATCCGATCATTTTTTCTTTTTAGGATTTTTACAACTTCATACCAGGTCACCGCCAAAAAACCTGTGCCGATGCAAATAAATAATTGAGATAGGTTCAAAGATTCAAATTTAAAAAACCTTGCCAGTGGTTTTACATATAGCAATAAGCCTGTTATCACCAGGGTTATACTTATGATGAGCAAAACCAGGTTGTTTTTGTACTTAATGGTGGTGATGATAGAATAACAAAAGGAACGGTTTACCAGGGTCAGAAATATGTTGGATGCTATTAAAACGGTGAATACCATGGTGCGGGTAATTGATTCGCCGAGCCCATGTTGCACAGCATACTGGTAAACAAATAAACTCCCGGCGGTTATTATCAACCCTTGTATCACACTCGTGATCAGTTCATTCAAATTAAAAAATGTTGTAGTAAATGGCCTGGGTTTTTGAAGCATTGTGTTTTCTTCCATCGGTTCATTTTCATAAATGATAGAGCAGGTGGGACCCATTATCAACTCTAAAAAGATAATGTGGACAGGCGATAAAATATTAGGATATATCCAACCCAAAGCAAGGGGCAAAAATACCGTAAGAATTATAGGGATATGAATAGATATGATGTATTGGATGGCCTTTTTGAGATTGGCATAAATTTTTCGGCCCATGGCCACGGCATCCACCATTTTCGACAGGTCGTCTTCCACAAGTACAATGGAAGCGGCTTGTTTGGCTATCTCAGTTCCCCTTTTTCCCATGGCAATACCAATATGCGCGGCTTTTAGCGCTGGGGCATCGTTTACGCCATCGCCGGTCATAGCAACAATTTCGTGCCTCGCTTTTAAAGCGTTAATGATCTTTAGTTTTGCTTCCGGAAACATGCGCGTAAATACTTGAGTTTCTTCAACTAAATCCTCCAGATCCTTATCTTCCAATTTCATCAACTGATCGCCCGACAGGCTTTTTTCAAAGTTTCTGAACCCGATCTGTTTTGCAATGGCAGCCGTCGTCGGGGCGTTGTCACCGGTAACAATTTTGACGGCAATGCCTGCCGCGTAAAACTCCTCAAATACCGCCTGGATGTTTTTCTTTGGCGGATCGTAAAAAGCCACTATTCCTTTAAATATGAATTGAAAATCCTGTTGTTTCGGCGGGAAATTATTACCCTTAAAATGTGCCTCCCCAACGCCCAGTATGCGATAGCCATCAGTCGCCAGGGTATTAATTGCATTTTCTATCTGCTGTTTTTCAATTGCCGTAAGTTTAGAAAGGTTTATCAAGGCTTCGGGCGCACCTTTAGCAGCTATGATGCGATGGCCGTCTTCATCCTCAAAAATGTGGGTCATCATTGGCGGCTTGCCACCCAGCGGATATTCATGGAACATTTTGTACAACGGCCTTTCATCAATGATCATTATTTGGGCATAAGCATTATGTAAGGCAGCTTCCATAGGATCGAATGGGATAGGCTCACTTGCCCACATTGCAAGCCTGATTAGTTTCTTGTCATCATCGCTTAATGCATCGCCGGCAACGGAAATATTGTTTGATCCCGGCACGAAAAGTTTTGCCAGGCTCATATTATTTTCGGTAATAGTTCCTGTTTTATCGGTACAGATCACCGTCGCGCTTCCCAATGTTTCCACCGTCTTCATTTGCTTTACAACAATGCCCATTTTCATCAGCCGCCAGGCGCCAAGCGCCATAAATGTGGTGAAAGCAACGGGGATCTCTTCGGGCAAAATACTCATGGCGAGCGTAAGCGCTTTTAGCAAACTGTCGAGCACAAAGCCCGAATGGAAGTAGTTTATTGCCCAAACAATTACAAAAACAACCGCCCCGGCAACCACCATTTTTTTTATAAAATTGTATATCTGTAATTCTAAAGGTGTTTTTTCTTCCTTTATGTTTTCAAGGCTTTTGCCGATTTCCCCCAGCCGGGTTTTGCTTCCTATGCCCGTTACTGTCGCTATTGCCAATCCCCCGGCTACTGTTGTTCCAAGGTAGATCAAATTATCATCCTGGGTTTTGTCCTTGTAAACGGTTAATGATTCGCCGGTGAGGATGGATTCGTTTACCGAAAAGTCGTTCGAATGGACAATTATCCCGTCGGCCGCTATTGATTCGCCTTCTTCAACCATAAGGCTGTCGCCAACAACAAGGTCTTCGGTTTTTATTTCTTCAACCCGGTCGTCCCGGATAACATGGCAATTAGGACGGGTAAAGTCCTTTAATTTTTCCAGCGCATCGCGACTCCGCGAATCCTGGTAAAGAGAAATCCCTGATACCAATACAATGGCCGATGCCATGAAAATGCCGTCGCCGGTATTCCCGCTTATAAAATATATCAGCGCCGCGCACAGTAATAAAACTACCATCGGCTCTTTTGCCAGGCTTTTTATCGAAACCAGGATTTTGTTTTCTTTTTTACCGTCTAATTTATTGTATCCAAATTTTTCCCTGGCAGAAAGCACCTGGGCATGGGTTAAGCCTTTGATGTTGAAGTTATTTACGGGCATATTGTTTGATCGGAAAGCATCTGTTTGTTGACGGATTTTAATTGCTTTGCATTACCTTGCTGCGTTTATAATGATCCCATTTGATGTTTCCGTTTACTATTGAGGGGAATATTATTAATGGTATCTTTTGCTGTGACAAAGCTTTTTTCGAAGTACTTTGTTTCAAAATGCGGCCAATTGGGGAACGGTGATGATGCACCAGGGCTAAAATATCTGCGTCAGTTTCAGTACACAGACTATTGAGCCTGTGGATGACATTTTTACCGAAAACCTGTTTATAAGTTATGTTCGGATAGTTTAGTTTAAATAGACGGTCTTCAAATGCCAGTTGCTGTTCGCTTTTCACGGTACTACTTTTGCTGCTATTTACATGGACAACTTCTATTCGAAAATTAATCAGGTAACTTAATTTAACCAGGTAATTGATTGCCTTCATGTCAGTTTCACCAAAATCGGTGGCAAAAATTACTTTTTTCAATTCCTTGAGGTCAACGTTTTCGGGAATTATAAAAACCGGGCAATTTGATTGGTCAATAATTAAATTAGTTTCGCTTCCATTTAATATATGGTCTATCGTACTGCCCGAACGTGCCCCGATCACCATGAGTTCAATATCTTTATCGTGAATAATAGCGGCAATGTTATCCCCTAAATTACCATCGGCGAATTGCACGTGTACAAATGGTTTTGCTTGTTCGGATTCTAAATCGGCGATTAGTGATTCCAGGTCGTCCTTAAGGTTTTGTAAGTTCTCTTTAGTTTCAGATTTTAGCGCCATTAATTCGTCCACCACCCAGGGCCCCCCGGCATAATGCAGTGTCACAGGGACCTTAACATAATTATTAAATAATAAAATATTGGTATGAAGTTTTGAACTTAGGAATACTGCAGCTTTAGCTGCATGTGCCGAATTTTCTGAAAAATCAGTTGGAACAAGTATCGTTCTCATAACTACCTTTTAAATAAATTAATGCATGGGTATAATCTTGCTTACAGTGAATCTTTAAATCCCAGCCTATTGATAACAGATGTAAAAAATGGGATGAACTCTTTTACAAAAGAGCTTCATTTAATTTACTTAATAAATGATATCCGTCAAATAAGAAGTTGATGAAAAGCACTTTTGCGGGAACAAGTAAATTGTTTGGGTACAATATACATGGGTTAAAATCTTTACGATCATATCCGTGAGGTGCGAATAAACCAACGTGAGACTAACAGGAGATTATTTTAAAGAGATTGCGACGTTTCAATAAAAATCAAGCCCTCCCTTTCCGGTAACGAAACATTTAATAATGATCCTGCATAAAATGGGCTTACCATTTAATGTTGCAGGCTGAAACGTCCTGTCTTCTTCACTAAACAGGTTAACATCAAGGTTAAAGGTATGGTCATATTCGTAATAAGGCGCTACAAGATGCACCTTATAGTCTGCCAGCCTTCCCAGTGGGCTTATTAATAATTCAACGGTGGCATTAAAATAATCTGTTTCAATATCAATGGTTTCAAAGGGCAACTGAAATATATCTAAATAAGGGATAAAGCCATAATAGCTACCGCCAACTTTTAATGGCCTGGTAACGAAATCAGTTTTAACAAATGGGGTATCAAATAGAAAATGAAGGTCGGTTCCGGTATCTAATGGCGCTTCGAAAATGTAATTATTGGTGGTATAGTTGAAATTTTCAACCAATTTTCCGCTAACGTCGGCAAAACTCCAGATGCCGGTTTTCTTGCCATTATTATAATTGCCTGCTGCTATTACAGTTTTACGCCGGAAATAAGCCTTGTAAGGGCCCTGTCTTATGGTCTCGTCAGATTTAAGCACATAAAACTTTTCAATTACTGAATCTGAGAGCTTGTTTCTTTTTGCCACAATATCCTGTGCAAAACAATTAGTTACGCAAAAGGGGATAATGAGCAAAAGAAAAATATTTTTCATGTATTATTGATTTCAGCCAATATAAAATATGTTACGCCATTATTCAAATGAGTTTGCGATTAGCTATTAGTCCGGAAGTCCGCAAGTCCGAAAGCTGTAACCTGAACAATCATTACCAAACACTATTCATACTACCCATTACCGCTGATACTGCCACTCACCACTCACCCCTTCACAAATTCACCCATTTTGTAACTCTTTATCCCTCCATTACCGTATTAATGCAAATGCGGTATTTTTTTGTAATATTATTCTTCTCCCTGCTACATAAGTTTTCTTATGCGCAAACGGATTTGCAGAAAAATACACAGCCCGATTCTTCAACTGCAGCGCAGGCAAACATTGACCGCCTGAATAGGATCGCGCATACCATTTTTCTCGAATTTCCCGACTCCGCACATAAAATAGCGGCAAACGCCCTGCTGCTTTCCGAAAAATCAGACTATGCATTTGGTAAGGGCCGTAGTTTTTTAAATCTCGGTGTTATTTATTGGTCACAGTCGTATTATCCGGTTAGTTTATTTTATCTTAAGTCGGCGATCGCCAATTTGCCGGCAAACCGGCGGCTTTATCTTTCAGATGCTTATAAAGCGCTCGGCCGTACCTATGCCGATCTGAAAGCATATAAACCGGCATTAAAAAATTTAGACACGGCCCTTTATTTTGCGGGCAAGGACGTGGGACGGCTGGCGGAGGTATATAGTGAAAGGGCCTACGTTTACTATAACCAGGAAAACTTCGGCAAAGCAATGGAATTTGCCAGGTATTCGCTTAAACTGGACAGGAGTATTAAGGCCGAACCAAGCATAGCTGTTTTATATGGTCATTTAAGTAGTATTTATGCACATCAACTGGCTTTTAATGCCGCACTGGCTTGTGCCGATACCGCATACAACATGAGCCTTAAAATACATAACAGGCGCTTGCGCGCTTATGTGTATGTTGACTATGCGAACATAAATAATAGATTGGGAAGATTTGATGAAGCAATTAATTATGCCCAAAAAGCGATTGTATTGGCAGATAGTATTGGCGTTATGGATGCCGAAACAAGGGCCTACGATGCCCTCGTTAACAGCTTTGAACAGAAAAATGAGTTAAAAACTGCCCTTCAGTATCAAAGAAAATACATTTTGGTAAAAGATAGCCTGAATACAGAAAACAAGCTAAAAACAATTACCCTTATTCAGAATTATTACGAGCTTAATTCAAAAATGAAGGGCATATCGTTAATGCGGGCAAATGACCGGGTTAACAAGGCTAAGATAAAATCGCAATATTTGCTTATCGTAATACTTGTGCTAACGCTTATAGTTTTAGTTGTGATGTTGTCAGCCACCTATTATTTCTACAAGCAAAAGAAGGTGTTAAGCAGTAAGTTGCAATACCAGCACCAGGCGCTTTTGGAACAAAAACAGTTGATAGAAGTGCAAACTGCTAACCTGCAAACCGTTAATAGCCTCAAAGACAAATTATTGGCCGTAATAGGACATGACCTGCGCGCCCCCGTTGGTAACTTAAGCAATATTGTTGAAATGTTTGAAACCGGCTATCTAACTGCCGAAGAAGTACATGATTTAATGAAGAACATCAATCCGGTAGTGAAGGGCGCCGAATTAACACTTTTAAATCTTGTAGAGTGGGCCGGAAGCCAGATCCGTGGGCGGAATATCCATTCGTCGAATGTTGATGTGTTTTTGCTTGGCGTTGAAATGGAGCAAACCTTTGTGCACGCGCTGCAGCTTAAAAATATCGAGTTTATAAACCGTGCGTACCCCGGGCAAAGGGTGCTGGGCGACGAAAATCATTTAAAGGTTATTTTGAGGAACCTGGTCAGTAACGCAATTAAATTTACAGATAATAAGGGCAGCATTAAACTAAGCACAGTTATTGAAAATAATGAATTGATAATAAGTATCGAAGACAGCGGGAAAGGAATGACAAATGATGAAATGGCCAAACTGTTTTTCCTCGATACTCATTTTTCAAATTCAGGTACTTCCGGGGAAAAGGGGACAGGTATCGGCCTGCTTTTGTGCAAAGAATTGGTTGAACTTAACGGCGGCAAGCTAAAAATCAGGTCGACTTTGGGAAAAGGCAGCGTATTTTACTTTAACCTGCCCCTCGCAACGGCTTACGCCTGACAAATTTATAGCTGAATTCCGCCTGTTTTCCTATAATACATGTTTAAACAGGCTTTTAATTTACATACGTAATAGACTGACTTAAAGGAATTACCAAAATTTATCTCTCGAATTAATTTTTTTAATTGTTAAAAATTCGATTTATTGTCATAATTAAGTAATTTATCGTACCTTTAAATCGTCTATCAATCGTACGGTGCTATAAACCAAATGCTCATTCCTTGATTTAATGTCGTTTTTAAAAACTGTGCTCGAACCGCCTTCATACGGTTGGAGAGATGAAAGTGGTGATCTTACAAAACCACATCCCGGTCAAATTTTCAAAGAATTTTTTTCGAGATTAAATGTATTCAAAAATAAAAAGAACTGGCTTTCTTTTACCAGCTGGATGCTGATAGTGTGTTTGTCTCCATTTTTTTTCTTGTTCATATTTAAGTATATGAGCATAACGGGGCTGATAATTGCTTTTCTATACAGCATGATAGTGATGGGCAGCCATGGCACCATCTGGCACCACCGGTATTGCACCCACAGGGCCTATAAGTTCAGGAACAATTTCTGGAGGTTTTTCACCCAAAACTTAACCCTTAAAATTATCCCCGAAGAGATATATGCCATTTCGCATCATGTGCACCATGCACTGTCTGATCAGCCCGGCGATCCGTATAATGCCCAGGGTGGTTTTTTGTACTGCTTTTTAGCGGATGTAAATCATCAGCCGATAGCCCGCAATATGAGTGAAAAGGATTACAACCATTGCGTAAAATTAATGGACCACACAGGGATACATCCAAATACGTATGCCCAGTATAAAAAATATGGCACCATTGCCAACCCAACCCGTACAATTATTGGTATTATATTAAACTGGAGTTTTTGGTTTGCCATATTTTACCTGATAGGCGGCTTTGCCCTTGTTTGCACCATGTTTGGGGCTGCCGGATTTTGGGCAGTAGGCGTTCGCACTTTTAATTACGAAGGGCATGGAAAAGGTAAGGATATGCGTCGCGACGGCGTTGATTATAACCGCGATGATATGTCAGTTAACCAGATATGGCCCGGTTTTGTAGCAGGCGAATGGCATAACAACCATCATTTGTTCCCAAAAAGTGCCCGCTCGGGGTTTAAACCTTACCAGGTGGATACAGCCTGGTATTATATAAAATTTATGAGCATGATAGGCGCTGTGAGTTCTTATCACGATTCAAAAAAACAGTTTTACCTGGAATATTTTAAAGAGCCGGCTAAAATTGCAAAGGAAAGTGTTTTTAAGCTGGATCAAGTTGTGATTGAGAAGGTTCCGGCGATAACACCTCCCTGATTTTTGCTGGATGAGCCGGGTTTTCTCCGATGACAATTGATTGGGGATTAATTTTTCCTGTCCCTCATTAACAATATTTCGTTACTTCGTTTTATTGCTTTTTCAAACGAATCGGTCACATTGGCTTTCCCGATTTGGAATAGCAGCCGTGCTTTTTTTAATTCCATCATCACCTGTTCGCCATTTACTTCCGAAACAATAAGCTTTGTGCCGTTGGCTTTAGCGTCTTCATTTACATCCTTTAAAATCTGTATCCCCGTGGCATCAATTACGGGTACATTTCTCATCCTGATAATAAGTACTTTTGCCGGTGCTTCAATAACCTTCATCGCTTCCTTAAACTTAAATGCCGCCCCAAAAAATAACGGGCCATATATTTCAAACACATCGACTCCTTCCGGCAATTCTGGCCGGTTAAAATCCTCATCACCGTTATCGGAAGAATAATCCACATGCGCTACCGAACTTATCTTCATCATATCACGCATAAATAAAAATGCCGCCAATATCATCCCTATTTCAATGGCCACAGTTAAGTCAACCACGACGGTTAAAAGGAAAGTTATGATCAATACTGCCGCATCATTTTTTGATATTTTCATGATATAAATGAAACTTCGCCATTCGCTCATATTATAGGCTACCACAATTAATATCCCTGCAAGTGTTGCCATCGGGATTAAAGCGGCCCATTTTCCTACAAAAAGCAATATCGCAAACAATACCAGGGAATGGATAATGCCAGCAATAGGCGTGCGGCCGCCATTCTTAATATTTGTGGCTGTACGGGCGATGGCGCCGGTTGCCGGGATCCCTCCAAAAACAGACGAACAAATATTGGCTATTCCCTGCGCAATTAGTTCGGTATTCGACCGATGGTTTCCGCCCATCATCCCATCGGCCACTACGGCTGATAACAGTGATTCAATACCCCCAAGCAGGGCTATGGTAAAGGCGGGCTTTATAAGTTGCTGTATGGTTGCCCAGCTAATAGCCGGGATTACCGGGCTGGGAAGGGTTGAAGGTATCGCACCAAAACGGCTTCCTATGGTTTCAACGGGCAGTTTAAAAAAGTGAACGACAAAAGTGGTGATGAGGATTGCAATTAACGAGCCCGGAACTTTATGGGTGACTCTTGGCCATAACTGAATCAGGAGCAGGGTAGACACTCCAATTATTATGGCGTAAATATTTATAGACGAAATGTTATGGCTGTATGCTATCCATTTATTGATAAAATCCGAGGGGACATTTCCCATTTTCAGGCCAAAGAGATCCTTCATCTGCGACGAAAAGATGATCACTGCTATCCCGGTTGTGAACCCGACAATTAAAGGGTGCGGGATGAATTTAATGATATTACCCAATTTGGCTACCCCCATAATAATAAGGAGGATACCGGCGATGAAAGTAGCTACGATCAACCCGTTAACGCCATACACCTGGACTATGCCGTAAACAATTACAATAAAAGCCCCGGTTGGCCCGCCGATCTGTACCCTGCTGCCGCCCAGTGCCGATATCACAAAGCCGGCAATTATCGCGGTAAAAATCCCCTTTTCCGGCGAAACCCCGGATGCGATGGCAAAGGCTATTGCCAGGGGCAGGGCGACGATGCCGACAATTATTCCGGCAATTATATCTTTATAAAGCTGGGCACGGCTGTAGGATTTTAGCGTATCTATTATTTTAGGCCTGAACATTGTTTTCATGTTTTCGAGTACACCTTATTATCTGCTTTCTCTGCAAAAACCGGCCCGGCGTTATCTGGATTGGTATGGTAAGTTAATTATGCAGGTAAAATGAAGTTTGGTAAAAATATGAAGATTGTGAGGGCATTCCAAATTAAGGTGTTATTCAGATTGATTATGCCTCAACAGTAAATGAAAAAAGCGATCCGGCAAAACTTTTATTTCAATTTATGGTTATCATAAAAATAAAAACCATAAAACTATGAAAAAGTTAATTGCAATAATACTGATGTGTACGATAGGCTTAACCACCTTCGCACAGGAAACAGTAAAAAAGGACAAGGACAAGGTAAAGGTAAAAAGAACTGCAACCGTTGGCGAAAGAGTTCACAATACTTTTAGCAAGCACAAACGCTATAACGGCTATAAAATAAAGCGCAAAACGTATAAAAACGGCCACATGGTAAAAACCAAAAAGACAGTGGAAGACGAAAAACACTAAATTTAAGTTCTTTAATAAAACAAGAAAAGCTGCGGGGATCCGTGGCTTTTTCCGTTTTAATAGATGCTTCTGATAACTAACCCTAATATTGCCGCCCCCAATATTATAACCGGCTCCTGCACTTTTTTGATGTAAATAAGTGTTAAAATTGAAATCAATGCAATCAGGGCGGTAGGAATGTCGGTGATTGAGCGACTCGCGATTACAATGACAGATCCTGCCAATGCGCCAATTACTGAAGCTGTTATGCCTTCAACAAAAGCCTTGATGCTTTTATTTTTCACTATTTTCTTGAAATGGGGCGTTAATATAACCGTAAAAAAAAAACAGGGCAAAAATGTGGCTAAGGCCGCTACCAAAGCCCCCGGAAATCCTGCTACAAAGTACCCGATAAAGCTTACCGTTATTACCACCGGGCCCGGTGTTATCATAGCTATCGCAACTGCATCAATAAATTGTGTTTCTGAAAGCCATTTATATTGTTCAACCACCCCGGCATGAAGAAAAGGAACAATGGCTAATCCGCTGCCAAATACAAATGTTCCCGCTTTAACAAAAAAAATAGCTATAGTAATTAATGTGCTTTTGCTGTAGTTCCAAAACCCTAAACCTGTCACTAATAGCAACGACAAACTAACCGGTTTTTTCAGCCATCCCGGCTTTGCTTTAATAACCATATAAATTAAGCCGGCCGAAATAAATAACAAAACCTGCTCCTGCCGGGTCAGTACGGTGACAGCTGCACTGATGAAGTAAAATATCCAAAGTATCCAGTTCACCTTTAATGATTGGAAACTAAATTTGCCTACGGACTTAATTGTTAGCTTATACGCGCTGATAACTATTATACCGGTGACGGCAGCACCTACACCATAAAAAACATTGTGTATCCATACAAGGCCGCTGTATAACCGGTATGCCATGCCTAATAATACCACCATTATAAATGATGGTATTACAAATGCAAAGCCTGTAAGTGTTGCGCCTAATAGCCTGTGATGTATAAAACCTATATAAATGCTTAATTGTGCTGCAAGCGGACCGGGAGCTAATTGCGCTAACGTCAATCCCTCTTTATATTCTTCTTCGGTCAACCAGCCTTTTTGTTCCACCAGGTCGCGGTGCATATAACCCACTAAAGCCACGGGCCCGCCAAAGCCCCAGGTGCCAAGTTTCAGGTAATATTTAGTAATATCCAGCAAAGAGTAAGCCGGCCTGCCTTTACTCAATTGTTCTTCCATGTATGTTTCTCCTCCTGCACATATTTTGCCCAACTAAACAAGGCATCGTAAACAACCAGGCCGAAAGCCAACTGCTCGTAGTCGTCCTTAAAGTTATAAGACAGGCCTGCTGAAATGGCCCAAAGCCCCGCCGCCTGCTGCGCTAGGTCGAAGCGTGCTGTATCGGCTCCCCGAACAATATCCGCGATCTGCAAAACTGCCGGGTCGGTCAGTCTGTGCTTTTTGATTATATAATCAAATGTGCAGCGTTCGCCCTCGTGTGTGTATTCCACGCCCGCAATGTCATAGGGTATCGCGTTCAACGTTTTCGCCTCATCCAATACCTGATCTGCCGGCACAAAAATGAACTCTGCCTGCGGGTCAACGAAGTTTTTAATAAGCCAGGGACAGGCTATACGGTCAATTTTTGGCCGTTCGCGGGTGATCCATTTCATACGCTAAAGTTTAATAGATGGTGGTTACATTTTCATATCGCCCATAGGTTTACCTAAAACATCTAAAGCCGCTCTGAAGCCTTGCGCCAGTTCTGTCGCTTTGCCCCGGCCGTAATAGTGCAGGAATATGATGTGCGGGTCATCATTAAGCATGTGGCTATGAACCGCGACCACCTCCAGGTTGTGCTTGCGCAAGGTTTTAATAACGTTGTTCACTTCGCCGGGCAGCATGGCTATGTCGCCTGCTATTTGGGCATCGTCCTGTTTTCCGGCAAACGACGCCCAGGTATTCAATCCGATATTAGTCGTCATTTCAACACCCATCATCATTACTTTTAAATCACTGCGCCCGATGGTATATTTGTAGGTCGGGCCATTTACAGTTCCTGTATACTTAACAATCGCGTCAAGAGCCATTATGTCAAAGTTTTCCTTGCCCGTAATTGCAGACGGCGTGGAAGGTGCCAGCTGATTTGCCGGAAATATCTTGCTGGCGCGAATGGTATCGGCGTACCTTTTTGCGAGATCAGCAACGCCGCCCATCCCCTGGATATGCATATAAAAAATTCGCGGCTCCTCATAAAAAAAGTGGTTGTGGATAGCGCTGATCTCTAACCCGTTTGATTGTGCGGCAGATATCATCGGGTTAACTTCTTCCTGCAGCAAAACCGTATCGCCCATAACCATAGCCGATTTTCCGTCAACAGATTTTTTAAATGAAACCCAGCCGCCAAAGCCAAAAGGAATTGGAACCGGTGCACCCTTAATTGTTATCTTCAAATCGTTACGCGGTAAGGCTGTGGTATGAAGAGATTCCGCTTCTTTGTAGCTGCCCTTTTTTCCTATGGCGGTTTCAATAGCTGTAATTTCTTCGGGTGTAAGCCCTGGTGTTTTCCCTGCAATTAATGTTGTTGCCTGTAGTTTCTGTATTGGCAATAATAAAGCAGTTCCTAATACCGCAGTTGCCTGTAAGGCTTGTCTGCGGTTTATTTTTTTTGTTTCCATGAGAGTAGTTTTAATAACGATACAATACTACTTAATGAAAACCCCCTAAAATTGTACGGATTTAACTATTTTGTATCCTTTTTACTTTTCAGTCTGTTTTTCCTGTAAGCCGATGGATTTTGACCTATCTGCTTTTTGAATATCCGGTTAAAATGGCTTTGATCGGAAAAGCCTGTGAGGTAGGCGATCTCCGTTAAGGAATAAGTACTTGTTTCAATTAAATGGATAGCTTTTTCAACCCGGAGTTTGCGGATATATTCGCCGAAAGAAAGATTTTCAAAGTATTTAGAAAACTCCCTGGATAAATAAGCAGGGTTGATCTCCAATTCAGTTGACACTTGCTGTAAACTCAAAGCCATATTGGTGTCCAGCTGATCCTGTATCATTTCTTTCAGCTCCTTTGCCCATTCCGGAGCCTTCTTTGATTTGCCTTGTTTTAGATATTTATGGTACACTTCCAGTAACATTTGTTCAACCGGGCCTGCCTGGGTGTGCTTTAGCTGGTGCAGGTGTTTGGCCCAGCTATATAAACCATCATAAATGGTCATACCCAATGCTAATAGCTCGTGATCGTCAGCGCTATTGTAGGCCAATCCAGAAAAGATCGCTTCCAGTCCGGCAGACTGCGGTGCAAAGTCGTGCCGGTCAGTATCCGCGCCGCGAACAAAAGCCGCCACCCGGTCGAGCGCCGCATCTTTCAGCTTGTGTTTTTTAATAAAATAGTCAAAGGTGCATTGGTCGTCGTAATGGGTGTATTCTACATTAGGCAGGTCAAATGGTACGGCATCTAACTCAGCAGCTTTTGCTATAACTTCGTCGAACGGCACGTAAATAATTTCAGCTTCCGCATCAATAAACCGCCTGATCAACCAGGGACAGGCGATGCGGTCAATTTTAGGATGTTCGCGCGTGATCCATTTCATAGGTGGTAAAGTTAGTAGTGCAAGTGGTTATTGAAAATACAGAAAGATAACAGAAACAAATCCTAAATTCGATTATTTAAATCATCAATATGAATTACTATCGTTTAATACTGTCATTTGTTGCGCTGAGTTGCTTTAGCAGCTGCCAGGCACAGGAAACCGGCAGGCAATTCCTTAGGCTGGAAAAAGAGATCGCCTTACCAAATGTCAAGGGCCGGATCGACCATATCGGGATCGATATAGCCGGCCAGGTTGCCTACGTGGCCGCTTTGGGGAATAATACTTTGGAAGTAGTTGATTTAAAAAAGGGGGTGGTTATAAGCACCATTAAAGGATTGGACGAGCCCCAGGGAGTTGCCTACATAACAAAGCATAAAGAAATATTTGTCGCAAATGGCGGTACCGGCGAATGTGATCTTTACGATGCGCTCACCTATAAAAAAATCGCGTCGATTAATTTGTCGGGTGATGCAGATGATGTTCGTTATGATGAGGCTGCCGATAAAATATATGTTGGCTACGGAAGCGGCGGTATTGCAGTAATAGATGCCGCGACAAATAAAATGATAAGCGATATTAAATTGCCCGCCCATCCCGAATCATTCCAGGTTGATGCCAGGGAGGGTAAAATCTTGATAAACCTGCCCGATGCGGGCATGATAGGAGTTGCCGATATCAAGCAGGGTAAATTAACCGACAAATGGAAAAAACTTTTACCCAGGGCAAATTTCCCAATGGCATATGATGAAGCCGGGCATAGGATATTGGTGGGGTACAGGTTCCCCGCCGCCTTAAAAGTTTTGGACAGCCGGACCGGTAAAGAACTTTTTAGCTCAGACATGGTTTCGGACGCTGATGATCTGTATTGGGATAGCCAAGCTAAAGAAATATTTGTAAGCGGCGGCGGCGGCTCCGTGAATATATTTAAGCAAACCGGAACTGACACTTACAAACTAGCCGCTGACATTAAAACGCCAAAGGGTGCACGGACCTCGTTATTAGTGCCCGAACTACGGCTGTTTTTGTTGGCAACGCGTGCAAGCGGCGCTGATCCCGCAAAGCTGCAGGTTTATAAATTGAAGGAATAAAATTTGCAATTAGCCCAAGGCAAAGCATCTTAATTATCTAATAAAAAATCGGTTCACGATAGTTCACTATTAGGGGGCTCCTATAGAGCCAAAGGCCTTTTGTATTATTTTCTATAAACACGCAGCTCCGCTGGAGCCAACTTATCGGCTTTGTAGAGAAAATCCAACCCCAGCGGGGTTGCGTGTTTATAGAATATCCAAATTAAAGGATTAGGCTCCATAGGAGCCGCCTTAGTCGCCTTAACGCGTATAAAAGTGCTTCAACCTATTTGGATGCGTTTGCCCAGGCTGTTGCCCGCTGTTATTCAGGCGTTTTATTTTCAGAATTTATATTTCGTATGAAAATGCAGCATATTGTTACAAATACACTATTCCGTTTTCAAATGTAATTTATACCTTAGTAAACCAATTCATTTCATTTATAAACCCAACTACCGATGAGTAAAAAAATATCTCACCTGTTTTTTATCTTGTGCGCTGCCGTTTTGTTTGGTCAAAAGGCTCATGCACAAACAAATCCAATCGGAATATTCGATGGACAGGATGATGTAGGCAAAGTTAAACATGCCGGTAGCGGCATGTACGACAACAAAATGCAGGATTATCATCTGTCCGGTTCAGGCGCAAATGTTTGGGCAAAGCATGATGAATTTCATTATGTATGGAAAAAAATGAAGGGCGATTTTATTTTGCGCACCAATGCCGCCTTTATTGGCAAAGGTGTTGAAGAGCACCGCAAATTTGGCTGGATGGTGCGTACATCGCTTGACACCGGTTCCAAACACGTAAGCGCGGTGGTTCACGGTGCGGGCTTAACTTCCCTGCAATATCGCAGTGCAACAGGCGATACCACAAAAGAAAAGAAATTTGAAATGACCGCGGCTGATATTATACAGCTGGAGCGGAAAGGAAATACCTATACCATGTCAGTCGCCCGTAAAGGGGACCTGTTTGTAAGCCAGGAAGTAAGCGATGTTGACCTTGGCGACGACGTTTACGTTGGCTTATTTTTATGCGCGCATAATTCCAACGTAACCGAAAGGGCGGTGTTTAATAATGTACGCATCGTTGTACCTGCTCCAAAAGACCTCGTTCCGTACCGCCAATACCTGGGCAGCGATATCGAAATACTCGACCTGGAAACCCAAAATAGCAAAGTCGTTTACCAGTCGCCAAAGTCAATACAGGCGCCAAACTGGATGCACGACGGTAAAAACCTGCTGTATAACAGCGAGGGTTTATTATACACCTTCGACCTGAAAAGTAATACACCCGCTGTGCTGAACACCGGTTCCGCATCGCATAATAATAACGACCACGTAATTTCATTTGACGGCAAGTGGCTGGCCATCAGCAGCAGCGACCAAACCGGTGCCTCTATTGGCTGGGCGTTGCCCATAACCGGGGGCGAACCGCGCCGCCTTACCCCGATAGGGCCTTCTTATATGCATGGCTGGTCGCCCGATGGTAAATACATTGTTTTTTGCGGCGCAAGGGATAAAGAATACGATGTTTACCGCATCCCCGCCGAAGGCGGCCCCGAAGTGAGGCTTACCACAACTCCCGGCCTTGATGATGGCCCCGAATACTCGCCCGACGGCCAGTATATTTATTTTAACTCCGTGCGCAGCGGTTTAATGCAGGTTTGGCGAATGAAAGCCGACGGCAGCGAACAAACACAACTCACCAATGACGATTATGATAACTGGTTCCCGCACGTTTCACCCGATGGGAAATGGATAGAGTACATCACCTTCAACAAAAATGAAGTAGCCCCCGGCGACCATCCTTTTTATAAGCATGTATATCTCAGGGTAATGCCGGTTGGCGGCGGCCCATCAAAAGTTATAGCCTACCTGTACGGCGGGCAGGGCACCATCAATACCCCCTCATGGTCGCCTGACAGCAAGCACCTCGCATTTGTAAGTAACACCAATTTATTATTCCCCGCATTCCCAATAAGTAAATAACTAAAAAAATCATGGATAGTTCACGCCGTAAATTTATTCAAACAAGCGCATTGGCAGTGGCCGGTGCAGCGATAATGCCCGATCTTTTATTCGGTAAAGCGAAGAAGATCGAAAGGTTAGGGTTACAGCTTTATTCGGTACGCGAAGCAATGGGGAAAGACCCCGCCGGTTCGCTAAAAAAACTGGCTGATATGGGCTGGGTACATGTGGAGCATGCCAATTACGTTAACAGGAAATTTTATGGTTACAGTCCAAAAGATTTCAAAAAATTGTTGGCCGATACTAACCTGCAAATGCCAAGCGGGCACACAGTGATGACCGCCCATGACTGGGATACAACCACAAACGGGTTTACCGATAAGTGGAAATATACCATCGAGGATGCCGCAGAAGTAGGGCAGCGCTATGTGATAAGCCCATGGCTTGATGAAGCCCTCCGTACCGATATGGACGCGCTTAAGCGTTTTATGGACCAGATGAATAAATGCGGTGAACTATGTAAGTCACATGGAATGACCTTTGGCTATCATAATCACAACTTTGAATTTAGTACCAAGATAGGCGATGGTACATTGTACGATTACATCCTTACTAATACCGACAAGAACCTGGTGGCCCAGCAAATGGATGTGGGCAATATGCTTGGCGCAGGCGGCATTGCTTTAGACCTGTTAAAAAAATATCCCGGCCGGTTCGAATTAATGCATGTGAAAGACGAAATAAAAAGCACTACTGGTCAGGGCATGGATGGTTATGATAGTACCATCCTTGGCGAAGGCGTAATGCCGGTTAAAGACATTGTGAAAGAAGCCAGGAAAAATGGCGGAACGTCGCAGTTTATTGTTGAACAGGAATCGTACCAGGGAAAGGATCCATTTGATTGTGTAAAAATTGACTTACAAATCATGAAAAAATGGGGATTCTGATGATATTATTTTAACTTGAGCGGTGGAAAGTTGTAGTGGGTTGTAATAAGTTGAAAAGGCTGTAATAAGTTGTAATTGTTGTAAAGGTTGTAATAAGTTATAAGAAGTTGAAAGGGGTACAAGAACCTTATTTGTTACTTCAACCTTTACAACTCTTACAACCTCTACAACTCCTTACAACCTCAAAGAATAAATGTTAAACATACATGATAAATAATTTAATGGATAGGCGGACGGTAATAAAAAACCTGGCGTTGGTTATTGGCGGCGCTGTATTGTTGCCATCCTGCCTGCGTAAGGACGGAACTTCCTACGTCCAGTTAAAACATATTACGCTTGATGCTGACCAGCAAAGTTTAATTGCTGACATGGTGGAAACTATCATACCAAAAACCGACACGCCTGGCGCGAAGGAGCTGAACTTACAGCCGTTTGTTTTAAAAATGATCGACGACTGCTATGGAAAAAAAGATCAGGAGGCATTTTTGGCGGGATTAGGCAAGTTTAATGAACTGGTTAAAAAGAAATACGATAAATCCTTTAGCGATTTGAGTACCAAAGACAGAGAAGCCGTGTTAACAGGTATCGAGGACAGCAACAAACCAAAGACAGGCACAGCCCCGGGCCGCAGGCCGAAACCGCAAAAAAATATCCAGGCCGATCCGCTCGTTACGTTCTGTTGGGCAGTAAAGCAGCAAACTATTTTCGGATACACCACCTCGCAATATTTCATGACCAAACTGGTTTTTTATGATATGGTACCCGGCCGTTATCATGTACATTACCCGGTAAGTAAACTTAAGCTGGCTTAACATGGCAAATTTAAATATCGACAGCGTTAAGGCGCGCACTTTTGATGCTATAGTGATAGGCTCGGGCATAAGCGGCGGCTGGGCGGCCAAGGAACTAACTGGCCACGGTTTAAAAACCCTTGTATTGGAGCGTGGCCGCGATGTAAAGCACGTAAAAGATTATCCCACCACCAACAAATTCCCATGGGAGTTTGAGCACCACGGGCAGTTGCCCGCTGCAGTTACCGAAGCAAATCCTATTGTAAGCCGCTGTTACGCTTTTGGCGAAGATTCGGCACATTTTTTTGTAAAGGATAATGAACACCCTTATATACAGGAAAAGCCGTTCGACTGGATACGCGGTTACCAGGTAGGCGGCAAATCATTGCTTTGGGCAAGGCAAACTCAGCGCTGGAGCGATTTTGATTTTGAAGGCCCGGCCAGGGATGGTTTCGCAGTCGACTGGCCGATCCGGTATAAAGATATTGCACCCTGGTACAGTTATGTTGAAAAATTTGCCGGCATAGCGGGGAACAAGGATGGCATCCCCGAGCTTCCTGATGGCGAGTTTTTGCCAGGCTACCCGTTAAATGATGTGGAAGTATACTTTGGCGACCACCTGAAAAAGAATTATAAAAACAGGCACGTGATCAGCGCCCGCTGCGCGCATTTATCAAAACCAAACCAGATACATATCGACCAGGGGCGCACCCAATGCCAGAACCGCGATCTTTGCCAGCGCGGCTGTCCCTTCGGCGGTTATTTCAGCAGCAACGCTTCCACCATTCCATGGGCCGAGCGCTCAGGCAATATGACTTTGAGGCCGCATTCGGTGGTGGAATCAATTATTTATGATGAGAAGCTGGGCAAAGCAACTGGCGTCCGTATCGTGGATACGCAAACAAAAGAAGCTATAGAATATTATGCGCGCATTATTTTTGTAAATGCCGCGGCTATAAATACAAACCTCGTGCTTTTAAACTCAAAATCAAGCCGTTTCCCAAATGGTTTTGGTAATGATAGTGGCGTTTTAGGTAAATATGTAGCGTTCCATAACTATTCTGCTCACATTGGCGCTGAGTACGATGGTCTAAAAGAATGGACTGTTGATGGTCGTTCCCCAACAGGCGGCTACATTCCACGCTTCAGGAATGTATATAAACAGGAAACAAATTTCCTGCGTGGTTATGCCTGCGGCTTTAGCGGCTACCGCTACCAGCAGCATAAATACGACGGCGTGGGCAGTACTTTAAAAGAGGGTCTTGTAAAAGGCGACTTAAGCCCATGGTACGTAGGCTCGCACATGATGGGCGAAACCATCCCGAAAGAAAGCAACCATGTTAGCCTTGATGACAAGCAAAAAGACGAATGGGGCGTGCCTCTATTAAAAATATCAGTTGATTACGACGATAATGATGAGAAGATGAAGAAGGATTATATCGAGCAGCTTACCGAAATGTTTACCTCGGCGGGCTTCAAAAATATCAACCCTTCAACTAATCACCAGGCGCCCGGATTGGACATCCACGAAATGGGTGGCGCACGTATGGGAAAAGATCCAAAAACGTCCATCCTGAACGAGTGGAACCAGGTACATGCCTGCAAAAATGTTTTTGTAACGGATGGTGCCTGTATGACGTCTACATCATGCCAAAACCCCTCACTTACCTACATGGCCATCACCGCAAGGGCTGCCGACCATGCAGTTAGTGAATTGAAGAAAGGGAATGTTTGATGTTAGTGATCAGAGATCAGAGGCTGGAGATTAATTGTAAGACCACCGCCGCGCCACTAATCTCTAATCACCAACCTCTAATCACTAACATCCATTGTGTCAAAAAAACGCAATGAATAAATTTGAATAGTAACTTTTTGTTTATACATTAGTCGGACTAACCGATTTATAAATTTATTTAACCTTTAATACTGTAATATGTCTGCAAATACTTATGACGCGATTGTCATTGGTTCAGGGATTTCGGGCGGATGGGCTGCTAAAGAATTAACTGAAAAGGGTTTAAAAACCATCATGCTGGAGCGCGGCAGGAATATCGAGCACGTAAAAGACTACGTAAACGCCACTAAAGATCCCTGGGAATACCCGCACAGGGGTGGTCGTACGCAAAAAATGATCGACGATTACCCGGTATTAAAGCGCGATTACCCCCTCAATGAAACCAATCTTGATTATTGGGCAAGTGATAAAGATAGCCCGTATACCGAAATTAAACGTTTCGACTGGTTCAGGGGATACCATGTTGGCGGCCGCTCGTTAATGTGGGGCAGGCAATCATACCGCTGGGCCGATTTCAATTTTGAAGAAAATGCCAAGGATGGTATGGGTGTGGATTGGCCTATCCGCTATAAAGACCTCGACTCCTGGTACGGCTACGTTGAAAAGTTTGCCGGGATATCCGGCAATAAAGACGGGCTTGCTGTACTTCCTGATGGTGATTTTATGCCGCCGATGGAAATGAATTGCGTGGAAAAAGATGTAGCGGGACGTTTCAAGGAGCATTACAAACAGGCGCGGTCATTTATTATCGGCCGTACGGCTAATATAACCATCGCGCACTATGCCCGTACGGCATGCCAGTACCGCAATAAATGCTGGTTGGGCTGCCCTTTTGGCGCATATTTCAGCACGCAATCCTCTACACTGCCGGCTGCGGTAGCTACCGGCAACTTAACCCTGCGCCCATGGTCGATAGTGACTAAAATACTGTATGATAAGGATACTAAAAAGGCAAAAGGCGTGGAAGTGCTTGACGCCGAAACAAATAAAACCTATGAATTTTACGCTAAAATAATTTTTGTTAACGCGTCAACATTCAATAGCGCCTGGATATTAATGAATTCTGCTACAGATATTTGGCCTGATGGCCTCGGCAGCAGCAGCGGCGAATTGGGCCATAACGTAATGGACCATCATTTAGGCGTTGGGGCTTCAGGCACTATAGATGGTTTTGAAGATAAATATTATTTCGGCCGCAGGGCAAACGGCATTTATATACCGCGTTACCGGAACATGAGCGGCGAGAAGCGTGACTATATTCGCGGTTTTGGTTACCAGGGCGGCGGCAGCCGTGAAGGCTGGGCCAGGACTATTCCCGAGCTGGGAGTTGGCGGTGATTTTAAGGATTCGATAACAGAACCAGGTACATGGGCCATGAACCTCGGTGGCTTTGGCGAAACATTGCCATATCATGAAAACAAAATAACCCTTGATAAGACTAAGAAAGACAAATGGGGATTGCCCATACTCGCCTTCGATGCCGAAATTAAGGACAACGAAAAGAAAATGCGGAAGGATATGGAGGAGGATGCGAAAGAAATGCTGGAAGCAGTTGGTGCAAAAAATGTAAGAACACACAGCGGAAATCCATTCCTGGGCCGTGGAATCCACGAAATGGGTACCGCCCGTATGGGCCGCGATCCAAAAACATCCGTATTAAACGGCTGGAACCAGGTTTGGGATGCTAAAAATGTGTTCGTTACCGATGGCGCCTGCATGACTTCAACAGCATGTCAAAATCCGTCATTAACCTATATGGCACTTACCGCAAGGGCAGCTGACTATGCGGTTAGTGAATTGAAAAAGGGAAATGTTTGATGTGAGTGGTGAATAGTGAGTGGTGAATAGTCAGTTGTTAACGATGAGTTGTAATAGTAAATAAAAAAAGTGTGTTGTGAATAGAAAGTTGTGAATGAGTTAATGAAGAAAGGTTGCTGATAAATTTTATCCGCAATTGCCTTCTCACCACTCACTACTCACTATTCACAAGTTCACTAAAAATCAAAAAATATGTCCGCAAATACTTACGATGCGATAGTGATCGGCTCCGGGATCTCGGGTGGCTGGGCTGCGAAGGAATTAACCGAAAAAGGCCTGAAAACCATTATGCTGGAGCGTGGCCGGAATATTGAACATATTAAAGACTATGTAAATGCCAACAAAGCGCCCTGGGAGTTCGCGCACAGGGGTGGTCGTACCACGCAAATGGTCAAGGATTACCCGGTGCTGAAGCGCGATTATCCCCTCAACGAAACAAATCTTGATTACTGGGCAAGCGACAAGGATAGCCCTTACGTCGAAATAAAACGTTTCGATTGGTTCAGGGGTTACCATGTTGGTGGCCGCTCACTGATGTGGGGCAGGCAATCATACCGCTGGGCCGACATAAATTTCGAAGAAAATGGCCAACAGGGCATCGGTGTCGACTGGCCGATACGGTACAAGGACCTCGAGTCCTGGTATGGCTATGTTGAAAAGTTTGCAGGCATATCAGGCAACAGGGATGGCCTTTCCATCCTGCCCGATGGTGAATTTATGCCTGCAATGGAAATGAATTGTGTGGAGAAAGATGTGGCCGCACGCTTTAAAGAGCATTACAAAGAATCTCGTGCCTTTATTATCGGCCGCACGGCTAATATTACAGTTCCTCATTTCGCGCGTACCAATTGCCAGTACCGCGATAAGTGCTGGCTGGGCTGCCCCTTTGGGGCATATTTCAGCACGCAGTCGTCAACTTTGCCGGCTGCTATGGCTACGGGTAAATTAACGGTGCGTCCATGGTCTATCGTAACCAAAATATTGTACGATAAGGATACGAAAAAAGCGAAAGGCGTGGAGGTGCTTGATGCCGAAACAAACAAAACGTATGAATTTTATGCAAAGGTAATTTTCCTTAATGCGTCGACTTTAAACAGCGCCTGGGTGTTGATGAACTCGGCAACTGATATATGGCCTGGCGGCTTAGGCAGCAGTAGCGGCGAACTGGGCCATAACCTGATGGACCATCACTTAGGCGTAGGCGCCGGCGGCGTTGTGGAAGGTTATGACGATAAATACTATTTCGGGCGCAGGGCAAACGGTATTTACATACCGCGTTTCAGGAACCTGAATGGCGAAAAACGAGATTATGTACGAGGTTTTGGCTACCAGGGTGGTGGCGGCCGTGAAGGCTGGGGCAGGGATATTGCAGAAATGAACATCGGCGGCGCATTTAAAGATGCTTTATCAGAGCCGGGCGCATGGGGTCTGGGCGTTGGCGGTTTTGGTGAAACCTTACCATACCACGAAAACAGGTGTTACATTGATAAGGACAAAAAAGATAAGTGGGGGCTGCCTGTTTTAGCCATTGATGCTGAAATTAAGGAGAACGAAAAGAAAATGCGCATCGACATGATGAATGATGCAAAGGAAATGCTGGAAGCCGCAGGTGTTAAAAAGGTGCAAACGTATAACAGCGAAGGTGTGCTCGGCAGGGGTATCCACGAGATGGGCACCGCGCGTATGGGCCGCGACCCGAAAACATCCGTATTGAACGGCTGGAACCAGGTTTGGGACGCAAAAAATGTATTTGTTACCGATGGGGCCGCGATGGCGTCAACGGCTTGTCAAAACCCATCGCTTACCTACATGGCGCTTACTGCAAGGGCGGCTGATTATGCAGTTAGCGAATTGAAGAAGGGGAATGTGTAATTAGAGATTAGAGATTAGCAATGAGATAGCTGTGGCGGGATGGAAAAAGGCGAGGTTTATCGCTCCCCGAACAATTAAAAATAGAATAACATTAAAATAAAAACAATGGCTGAAGAAAACGAGATCGAAAAAAAACCAAGCCCCTCAAGAAGGGAGTTTCTGAAAACCAGTACCATAGCCGCTGCAGGCTTCATGATAGTACCGCGGTTTGTACTGGGGGGTAAAGGTTATATTGCACCAAGCGACCGTTTGCTTATTGCGAGTGTGGGCGCTGGCGGGAAAGGAGCGGATGACATCGGCCATTTTAGCAGGACAGGAAAAGCTGAAATAGCCTTTTTGTGCGATGTTGATGACGCCCGTGCTGCGGATTCGGTAAAAAAATTCCCGAAAGCTAAATATTATAAAGACTGGCGCGAATTGCTTGATAAGGATTCGAAGAACTTTGATGCGGTATCCGTATCAACGCCTGACCATACGCATGCGATAGTTGCCTATCACGCTATGCAAATGGGCAAGCATGTTTACGTGCAAAAACCATTGACACACGATATAGCCGAAGCCCGCATGTTAACCGAAGCGGCAAAAAAATATAAAGTGGTTACCCAAATGGGTAACCAGGGGGCATCAAACGACGGCACAAGGCAGCTGGCAGAATGGTACGACAATGATATCATCGGCGATGTGCATACCGTTTATTGCTGGACAAACCGTCCGGTATGGCCACAGGGAATTCCGTGGCCAACGACAAAAGCTGAAATCCCGGCCACATTGGATTGGGACCTTTGGCTGGGTACGGCCCCGAAAAAGGATTTTGTTGATAATTTAGTGCCATTTAACTGGCGCGGATGGTGGGACTACGGTACCGGCGCACTTGGCGATATGGGCTGCCACCTGGTCGAAGCGCCTTTTAGGGTTCTTGGGCTGCAATATGCAAAAGATGTACAGGCAAGCGTAGGTACGGTTTATGTTGGCGAGTTTAAACAAGGGCATTTCCCTGATAGTTGTCCGCCTTCAAGTCATATCACGCTTACGTTCCCAAAAACCAAAAAAACCAAAGGCGACGTTACAGTCCATTGGATGGATGGGGGTATACAGCCCGAAAGGCCTGAAGAACTGGGCCCGAACGAACGTTTCGGCGATGATGGTAACGGCACGCTGTTTATTGGGACCAAAGGAAAAATGATGGCCAGTACTTATTCGTCAAATCCATTATTATTACCAACTTCACGCACCAAAGAGGTAACCGTTAAACAAACTATTGCACGTGTTCCCGGCCAGTCAGATGGCCATTACGGGCAGTGGATTGAAGGTTGTTTGGCAGGCTATGGCAAAACAGAGTTGAGTTCATCATTTGATGTTGCCGGGCCATTAACCGAAGCTTTGTTAATGGCAAACCTTGCCGTAAGGGGCCATGAACTGAAAGGCGGCCATATTAAAATGGTTTGGGATAACGAAAATATGAAAATAACAAACTTCGACGCTGTTAACCAATACGTTAAACGGCAATATCGCGAAGGATGGAACGTGTAATAAGCATGAATTGTTGAATTAGTGAATTATTGAGGTAAGAAAAGAGTTTGAATTGTTGAATTACTGATTTTAAATCCGATATTCATTCATCCAAACATAAATCAATAATTCATTAATTCACTAATTCAATAATTAATTAAAATAATTCACTAATTCAGTAATTGAAAAATGAATAGAAGAGACGCCATAGGTAGAGTTGCCCTGATCATGGGAGGCGCTGTAATAGGTGCCGAATTTTTTCTCTCGGGATGTAAACCAACCTCTACGCAGGTTAATGACCTGTTTGATGCAGATCATGTTGCCTTATTAAATGAAGTTGCTGATACCATACTGCCTACCACCAGCTCACCCGGGGCAAAAGCCGCGAATGTAGGGCCGTTTATGGCTGTTATGGTACGGGATTGCTATGCGCCTGCAGATCAGAAAACATTTTTAGAAGGACTCGGCAAACTGGATGATGCCGCCCAGAAAAAATTTAGCAATAAATTTATGGCGCTGACCGATCAGCAGCGTACCGCCTTGCTTACCGACCTTGACAAAGAGCAAAAGGATTATACCACGCAAAGGAGTAAGCAAATAGAAGGCGACAGGCTAAAACATGTTGATGATCCAAAATATAAAGCCCCCGAAGTGCCTAATCATTATTTCAGAATGATGAAAGAGCTGACCCTGCTTGGTTATTTTACTTCCGAAATCGGCGCTACTAAAGCTTTGCGATATATTGCCATCCCGGGCCGCTACGATGGATGCGTACCATATAAAAAAGGCGATAAAGCGTGGGCAACCTAAATAATTATTGAGGGATTGAATTATTGATTTATTGAATTTTAAATTGGATATTCATTTAATCAATGGCAATCAATATTGATTGTTCGATCACTACCTCAACAATTCAATAATTCAGTAATTCAAAACTAAAATGAATAGAAGAGACGCAATAAGCCGGGTTGCACTGATAATGGGCGGTGCAGTGATTGGCGCCGAATTTTTTATTTCGGGATGTAAACCAACATCTTCAGGGGTTAGCGACTTGTTTGATGCAGATCACGTAGCTTTTTTAAATGAAGCCGGGGATGCCATACTTCCCGCTACAAGCACGCCCGGCGCAAAAGCCGCAAATGTTGGTCAGTTTATGGCAGTAATGGTCCGCGACTGTTACGAGCCTAAAGATCAAAAGATATTCCTGGAAGGCATTGGGAAATTAGATGATGCCAGCAGGAAAAAATTCAACAGCAAGTTTATGGACATCACCCAGGCACAGCGTACCGATCTGTTGATTGCCATCGATGCCGAGCAAAAAGACTATTATAAACAGCAATATAAAAAACAGGAGGCCGATATGGCCAAACATAAAGGCGATGCCAAATATACCCCCGCCGATATACCGAACCACTATTTCAAAATGATAAAGGAATTGACCCTATTGGGTTACTTTACCTCGGAAGTTGGCGCTACAAAAGCATTGCGTTATATGGAAACCCCTGGTCACTACGATGGCTGCATGCCCTATAAAAAAGGTGACAAAGCCTGGGCGATAGATTAGTTGGTGATTTAGTGAATTAGTGAGTGGTTAAATTCACTAATTTACCAATTCACTAAATCACAAATAAAAAAACTCACTAAATCACTAATTAAAACAACATGGCTCATAGAAAACTCCGTATGGGGATGATTGGCGGAGGCAAGGATGCATTTATCGGCGCTATCCACAGGATCGCTGCTAATATGGATGGACAAATAGAATTAGTTTGCGGCGCCTTAAGCATAAACAAAGAAATAGCAATTGACAGCGGCCACATGCTTTTTTTGCCGGAAGATCGTATCTATACCAATTTTGAGGAAATGATCGCGGCCGAAAGCAAACAGCCGGCCGATAAGCGCATGGATTTTGTAACCATCGTTACACCAAATTTCGCCCATTTTGCGCCGGCCATGCTCGCCCTCGATAACGGCTTTAACGTAGTTATTGAAAAGCCGATAACCTTTACCCTTGACGAAGCAAAACAGCTAAAGAAAAAACTGGCCGACACCGGCCTGATGCTGTTGCTTACGCATACTTATTCGGGTTACCCGATGGTGAAGGAAGCAAAGCAAATGGTAAAAAATGGCGCTCTCGGCAAGGTTAGAAAGATATATGTTGAATATTTGCAGGGCTGGCTCAGCAAACTGTCCGAACGGGAAGGAAACGCACAAGCCGCCTGGCGTACCGATCCTTCAAAATCAGGAAAGAGTGGTTGCATGGGCGATATAGGTACCCACGCCGCCCATTTAGCCGAATATATCTCCGGATTAAAAATAACACAACTAAATTGCTCGTTAAATACAGTGGTTGATGGCAGGATGCTGGATGATGATGGCGCGATACTATTGCGCTTTGAAGATAAAGCGACCGGCGTGTTGATGGCCTCGCAGGTGGCAGTGGGCGAAGAGAATGCGCTTAAAATACGTGTTTACGGCGAAAACGGCAGCCTCGAATGGGCGCAGCAGGAACCAAATACACTGACCGTAAAATGGTCGGATAAGCCGGCGCAAACCTTTAGGGCAGGCAGCAATTACGGCGATAGGGAATCAACCTTCGCAACACATAATTGCCGTACACCCGGTGGCCACCCCGAGGGGTACCTGGAAGCTTTCGGCAACCTGTACCGCAACTTTGCACTAACATTAAGCGCGAAAATAAATAACGAAGAACCAAAACCCGAATGGCTTGATTTCCCCGGCATTGAAGACGGGATACGGGGTATGGCATTTATTGAAAATCTGGTAAATTCAAATAAGAGCAATGAAAAGTGGACGGATTATGTGATTTGATGTGCGGATGAGAGGATGTGCAGATATGCAAATGCGCGGATGTGCAGATTTAAAGATGTGCTGATTCAAACAAATAAAATAACCAATGACACTAATAAATTGGCGACTCACCAATGACTTAATGACCCAATGACTACTATTAAAGGACCCGCAATATTTATAGCTCAATTTATAGGTGACGAAGCGCCTTTTAACAGCCTGGAAGGGATTTGCACCTGGGCCAAAAACTTAGGCTACAAAGGTGTGCAACTACCAACGCTTGATGATCGTTTTATCGACCTGAAAAAAGCGGCGGAAAGTAAAACCTATGCCGATGAATTAAACGGCCGCGTAAATGCCTGCGGTTTGGAAATTACCGAGCTGTCCACTCACTTACAAGGGCAATTGGTTGCAGTAAACCCGGTTTACGACCAGCTTTTTGATGGTTTTGCACCTGCGGCCCTCCGCAACAATCCAACAGCGCGCCAGGAATGGGCCGTTCAGCAATTAAAATATGCGGCAAAAGCATCAAAGAATTTGGGGCTGAACGCATCGGTCACCTTTAGCGGCGCTTTGCTTTGGCCCATGGTTTATCCCTGGCCTCAAAGGCCCGCCGGTATAGTGGAGACAGCCTTTACCGAGCTGGCAAATCGCTGGGTACCTATTTTAAATGTGTACGAAGATTGCGGTATCGACCTTTGCTACGAAGTTCATCCCGGCGAAGACTTGCATGACGGTATTACTTACGAGATGTTCCTGGATAAAGTAAACCAGCATAAACGCGCGTGTTTGCTGTTCGACCCATCGCATTTTGTTTTGCAATGCCTTAATTACCTGGAATACATTGATAATTACCACGAACGCATAAAAATGTTCCATGTAAAGGATGCTGAATTTAACCCCACAGGGAAACAGGGCGTTTACGGCGGTTACCAGAATTGGATTGACCGAGCCGGCCGTTTCCGCTCGTTAGGCGACGGACAGGTTGATTTTAAAGGTATTTTCAGTAAGCTTGCGCAATATAATTTCCCCGGCTGGGCCGTACTGGAATGGGAATGTGCGTTAAAGCACCCCGAAGACGGCGCACGTGAAGGTTCGGAGTTTATAAAGAACCATATTATAAGGGTTACAGATAAAGCATTTGATGATTTCGCCGCATCCGGGTCGGATGAGGCGCTTAACCGGAAAACACTTGGTATTTGATTAAAAATTCGTATATTTATAAGCCAATTATTAAACTAATTATAACCTAAAATTATTTAAATGCAAATTAACCGTACCCAACTATTTAGGGCAAGTTGCCTGTCCCTATTAGTCACTTCATTATCGTTTGGCATTCGCGCCGGTATCCTTGATAAGCTCGGCAGCGATTTTCACCTGGACGCCACGCAATTAGGTTCGATAACAGCCACAGCGTTTTGGGGCTTTCCATTGGCCGTGGTCATTGGCGGTATTGTCGTGGATATTATTGGTATGAAACGCTTACTGGTGCTGGCATTTTTATTTCACCTTGCCGGGATACTGCTAACTATTTTCGCCGGTGGTTTCTGGACACTTTTTATCTCAACCTTAACCATAGGCATTGCCAACGGAACGGTTGAAGCCGCCTGTAATCCTTTGGTAACCTCTTTATATCCCGAAAGCAAAACTACAAAGCTTAATCATTTTCACTTGTGGTTCCCGGGCGGAATATTTATCGGGACACTCATTGTGCTATTGTTTGTAAAACTGGGTTTAAGCTGGCAATTGCAGGTTGGCACGATGCTCATCCCCACTTTAATTTATGGCTACCTGTTTTCAAAATTAGATTTTCCCGTTACTGAACGCGTTTCCTCGGGTGTGTCAATGGCCGGGATGTATAAAGCACTTGCGTCGCCATTGTTCATTTTTATGTTTGTTTGCATGTGCGGAACGGCGATCACCGAGTTGTATACTGAACAATGGGTGCCGGTATTATTAAAAGACATCGGCAACCCAATATTGATTGTAACAGCAACGTCTGGTGTCATGGTGCTTGGCCGGGGCCTTGCTAAACCTGTACTGCAACAGTTTGCGCCTCAAACACTTTTACTGATGTCAGCTACTATTGCTGCTATCGGGCTTTATTTATTTTATACTTCCACCGGGAATGTTTTTGTTAACGCAATAGTATTTGGCATAGGCGTTTGTTATTTCTGGCCTACGATGCTTGGTTTCGTTAATACAAACCTGCCAAAAACAGGGGCGATAGGGTTAAACCTCATGGGCGGCGCCGGGATGCTTGCGGTGTCCTTCTATACTATTTACATGGGTAAATATATCGATACAATTGTTGCAGGTAAATTGCCGCAAGGAAGTACCTTGCAGGATGCAGTAAAAGCAACACCCGGCAGTAGTTTAGAGACTTTATATAACCAGGCAAAAAGTGCCGCGGGGATTGATGTTTTACATATTTCTTCCTTTATCCCTATCGGTTTAGTCGTGGCCTTTGCCGGTTTAGTTATTTATATGCGCTCAAGAAATAAAACAGCGCCATTAAAAACGGTTGCAGCTTAAATCTTAAAATAAAATTGTAATTTCATCCATCGTACATCAATTAAATATCACCCACATGAAGAAAGTTTTTATCGTTCTATGTATAAGCGCAGTGATAACTGCATGCGGCGGCGGTTCAAAATCAGGCAGCGCCGATAGTACAACTGCGGCCAATGAAACGGCTAAATCAGCAGAATCAAATGCAGATACCAATGCCAATAAGACCGGGACGGAGTCTGCCACCGTTTCAAGCGAGCCAGGCGCTAAATTAATTGCGGCATCCGATTGCAGCACCTGCCACAAAGTCGATGTAAAATTGATCGGGCCTGCCTTTAAAGATATAGCGGCTAAATATCCCGCAACCGATGCTAATATTGATACTTTGGCCAACAAGGTGATCAAAGGCGGAAAAGGCAATTGGGGCGATATCCCAATGGCCGGGCATCCAACGCTTGCTGTTAACGATGCTAAAACCATAGTAAAATATATTCTATCGCTCAAGAAATAAGTTCATTTAAATTATAAACCATGACGGCTGCCATCAGGATAAAGTTATCTTTTATGATGTTCCTGGAGTTTTTTATCTGGGGCGCATGGTTTGTAACCATGGGGACATATTTAACTACAACCCTTCATGCAACGGGCGTGCAAAATGGGGTGGCCTACGCAACCCAGGCATTGGGTGCGATATTGGCCCCCTTTATTATCGGCCTTATCGCCGACCGCTATTTTGCAGCACAAAAAATACTGGGTATTTTACATTTGTTAGGGGCGGCCTCGCTGTATTACGCAACGACGGTAACCGACTTCGACAAGTTTTACCCAAACATTTTATTTTACATGATCATCTTTATGCCAACACTGGCATTGGTTAATTCGGTTTCATTTAAACAATTACAAAATCCGAGTAAACAGTTTCCCGTCATCCGCATTTTTGGAACCGCCGGGTGGATGATTGCCGGGCTGATCATTGGATGGCTTGAATGGGAAAAAAGCGGCTCACTTGTCCTCACCTTCCGGATGGCGGCAATTGCTTCACTGGTATTAGGATTGTTTAGTTTTACTTTGCCTGATACCCCTCCGCCAAAGCGTGGCCAAAAAGTTTCACTCGGCGAAATTATAGGGCTCGACGCTATTGGGTTGCTAAAGAAAAGGTCGTACCTGGTGTTTTTTCTTGCTTCAGTAGCTATCTGTATACCGCTTGCTTTCTATTATAACTTTACCAATCCTTTTTTAAACGAGATCGGTATGAAAAGGGCCGCCGCCGTACAATCGCTGGGGCAGTTTTCAGAGCTCTTTTTTATGGCGCTGATGCCGCTGTTTTTTGTAAGGCTCGGCGTTAAAAAAATGCTTGCCTTGGGTATGCTTGCCTGGGCCATCCGTTATGCGTGCTTTGCTTACGGCAATGTGGACGATAACTACTGGATGCTGATCGTCGGTATTGCGATTCATGGTATTTGTTACGACTTTTTCTTTGTTACCGGTCAGATCTATACAGACAAACATGCCGGCGAGCGTTTTAAAAGCTCGGCCCAGGGTTTTATTACGCTTGCCACTTATGGTTTAGGGATGTTGATAGGCTACAATCTTTCAGGTCCGATAGTCGATCACTGGAAAATTTCAGAAACATCGCACAACTGGCAAAGTATATGGCTGGTGCCGGGCGGCATAGCAGCCGTGGTAATGATATTGTTTATGTTATTGTTCCATGATAAAGATCATACAGAAATGCAGTCGGGGTTAGATATTGAGGAGCCTTCTGCACAAGTAGAAATATAAATAAATTCTTTTATGGCAATAAATCAAAACCGGAGGTCAGCAATCAGGAATATCGTTGCCGGCACTGCGGCGATCACAGCGGCAGGCGTGTTATCATCATTTAAAAAAGAAGAAAACAGGGAAATGCTTACGGATAAGCTCAAGGGAAATATAAATCATTCGGTTTGTCCATGGGCGTATAACAACCTGACTTTGAGCCAGCTTTGTGTTGTGGCTAAAGATATTGGTTTAACAGGAATCGACCTTTGTGGGCCGAAGGAATGGCCTGTTCTTCAACAGTTCGGTTTGGATTCGCCCATGTGTAATGGCGCCGAAATTAACCTTACCGACGGATTTAACGATAAGCAATTTCACGCCAGGCTGTTTAAAAACTATTCGGAAATGATACCCCTTGTGGCGAAAAACGGTTACACCAACCTCATTTGCTTTAGTGGCAGTCGCCGCGGAAAGGACAATGAAACCGGCTGGAACAACAGTGTTGAAGGCCTTAAACCACTGATCGCTTTGGCCGAAAAACATAAGGTGGTTTTAACGATGGAGCTTTTGAACAGCAAGGTAGACCACAAAGATTACCAGTGCGACCGTGTTGAATGGGGAGTGGAGCTAGCTAAAAGATTAAACTCTGAAAACTTTAAGCTGCTTTTTGATATTTATCATATGCAGATAATGGAAGGTGACATTATCAGGAACATAACCGATTACCACCAGTATATCAATCATTATCATACCGGCGGTGTACCCGGACGGCATGAAATAGACGATACCCAGGAAATGTATTACCCGGCGGTAATGCGCGCCATTGTAGCTACCGGTTTCAAAGGATTTGTTGCCCAGGAATTTGTCCCGGCAAGGGAAGATAAAATAGCTTCGCTGAAACAGGCTATACATATTTGTGATGTATAGTGATTAGTTAAGTAGTTGATTAAGTGAGTGGTGAGTGGTTTGCATTTGCCCATAACCCAATGCAACTACCATGAACTATGAACCATGATCTATGAACTATTCGCCGCAGCTACCAATGAACTAATGAACCAATTAACCAAAAGCAATGACCACCAGGAGAGAATTTTTAACACAAGCCGGAGTAGTTTCCGCAGGAATGATGATCGCGCCCAATTTATTATCGGCGGCGCCACAGCGAGTTGTTGGCTTACAGCTATACAGCCTTCGCGACCAACTGCCCAAGGACGTAAAAGGCTGGATCGCCAAAGTTGCGGTTGCCGGGTACAAAGAGGTTGAGCCATTCGGCTATTCGAAAGAGCATGGCTTTTGGGGGCTGGATGCAAAGGCCTTTAGCGCCTTGTTAAAATCGAACGGCCTTAAAACACCAAGCGCGCATTTCGGCATGGACGAATATTTTGTGCAGGGGAAGACAAAAGACCTGGAAAGCTATATCGAGGCGGCGAATATCACAGGGATGCAATATGTGATCATTCCCTCCGTTAACGAAGAAGTTTTAAAAAGCGCCGACCAGTTTAAAAAAGCTGCTGAAAAAATGAATAAGGCCGCTGAAATATGCAAAAAATCGGGATTAAAGCTGGGCTATCATAACCATAATTTCGAATGGAAGCCGGTGGACGGCACAACATTTTACGATGTCCTGCTAAAAAACACCGACCCGGCACTGGTACACATGGAAATGGATATCTTCTGGGTAGTCCGCGCCGGCCAGGACCCGGTGAAGATATTTGAACAGCATCCCGGAAGGTATGCACTTTGCCATATAAAAGACAGGGATAAAAAGAATACCGACATAAATACCGAGATAGGTAAAGGCAGCATCAATTTCAAGGCGATATTAAGCAATGCTAACATCAAGATTTCCGGCCTTAAACATTTTATAGTAGAGCAGGAAAACTATATAAATATCGACCCTGCTGTAAGTATAAAGGAAAGCGCCAGTTACTGTAAGAATGTTTTACATGTGTAAATGGTCAGTGGTGAATAGTGAGAGTGGTGAATAGTGAGTAGTCGCTGTCACCAATGAACTAATGAACCAATGAACTAATGAACCAATGAACCAATAAACCCAAAATATGAAATACTCGATAATTTTAACCGGACTATTAGCAGCAAGCTGTTTTATGGCAAATGCGCAGCAGGCAAAGCCTGAAGATACAGAAGTATGGGACCCCATCCCAAAAGTGGTTACACCGGGTGCCACCCTTGGTGATGCGCCATCCGATGCCATTATTTTATTTGATGGTAAAAATCTGGACGAATGGGTGCAAAATAATGATAAATCACCCGCCAAATGGGACGTTCACGATGGCATAGTTACTGTAAATAAAAATTACGGCAATATAGAAACCAAAAAATCATTCACCAATTACCAGCTGCACATCGAGTGGCGCGAACCCGAAGGCCTCGAAGGATCGGGACAGGCACGTGGTAACAGCGGCGTTTTCCTGGCCTCAACCGGCAAAGGCGACGACGGGTATGAATTACAGGTGTTGGATCCTTACAACAATAAAACTTACGTTAACGGCATGGCCGGCAGTATTTACAAACAAGCTATCCCATTAGCTAACCCTGGCCGCAAAGTTGGCGAATGGCAAGTTTATGATGTGATATGGACTGCACCCACCTTTAACGATGACGGTTCTGTAAAAACCCCCGCACGTGTGACCGTATTATTCAATGGTGTATTGGTTGAGAATAATTTTACGCTGATCGGCCCTACATTATACATCGGTAAACCGGTTTACAAGGCACACGGCCCGTCGCCTATAAAGCTGCAGGCACATGGGGATAAAAGCAAGCCGCTTAGTTTCCGTAATATCTGGGTGAGGGAGCTTTAGAGGAGTAGGAAGTCCATGGTCGATAGTCCATGGACCATGGTAAAAAAGGTAAGACGTCGATAGTGCATGGGCCATGGTAGAAATGGTGTTAGTTTTAAAATAAATAAAACCATCGTCTATGGACTATGGTCTATGGACAAAAAACTATGATCTATGAGAAAAGGCATCCTGTGGGTAATAGCTATATTTTCCTTCAATAATTCAGCCAGCGCGCAGGCTAAAAAGGCCCCGGCTTATCCGCTGATCAGTCACAATACCTATTTCAGCATCTGGTCGTTTACGGACGATTTAAATCGTTCATCAACAAAACATTGGACAGGCAAGGACCAATCTTTGCTGGGCTTGATAAAAGTAGATGGTACGGCTTATCGGTTTATGGGCAAAGACCCTGCAGTGTATAAAACTATTTTACCTGCTTCCGATGAGCAAACGTATCAATGTAAATACACGGAAACTGCACCTGCCGGAGATTGGGAAGACATACAATATGATGACAGCGGCTGGCAAACCGGCACTGCCCCTTTTACCGACGATAAACAACAGGCCAAAACCTTGTGGACCAGCAAAGATATATGGGTTAGGCGCGTATTTAGCCTTAACGATTTAAATATCAATCAGCTGGTTTTAAAGCTGCACCATGATGATAATATTGAAGTTTACCTGAACGGAAAAGAAGTGTACAACTTTGTCGGCTGGACGAGTGATTTTAAGCTGATACCGCTTAAAGATAAATTTAAAAATAAACTGGTAAAAGGCCAAAACGTGCTGGCTATCCATTGCGCCAATACGGCCGGGGGCTCGTGGCTGAATGCGGGTTTGTTAGATGCTGTTAAAGCGCCTTCCAACGGTGTACTGCTTGCCAAACAAAAAAGTGTCGTAGTTAATGCAACCCAAACCATCTATAATTTTGAATGTGTAGGCGTTGACCTCGAGCTTACTTTTACCTCGCCTTTGCTCATGAATGACCTGGATATTTTTTCGAGGCCGGTTTCTTATATCTCCTATAAAATAAAATCAAACGATGGCAAAAACCATGATGTAAAGGTTTTGTTGAGCGCATCAACCGCTATCACAGTCAATAACCCATCGCAGCAGGTAAGCGCCCAAAAATATGTGGCATCTTCATTGTCAATTCTAAAGTCGGGCACTTTGGCCCAGCCGGTATTAAAGAAGAAAGGGGATGATTTGCGGATCGACTGGGGCTACATGTACGTTGCTGTACCGCGATCGGCAGATGAATCGCAATACATAACTGGGCAAGGGGGATCTGCAACTGCATTCGTTACCGGGAACATCAAACCCGCATATAAAACCGGGAAGATGCTGGAATTAAATACCGTGCTAAATTTTGGAAGTGTCGGCCCCGCTGTACGAGAAAACTTTGTTGAATTGGGTTACGACGATCTTTACTCCGTGCAATATTTCGGGCAAAACCTAAAGCCCTGGTGGAAATTAAGTGGCGCAACTATTGAAAAAGAGTTATTCAATGCTGCCGCTCAATACAGGTCGGTAATGCAAAAATGCGGCGCCTTCAACAATGGCGTATACGGCGCAGCGGTCAAAGCAGGCGGAAAAAACTACGCGGATCTGTGTGCATTGGCTTACCGGCAAAGTATCTCGGCCCATCAGCTGTTGAGAAGCCCACAGGGTGATATTTTATTTCTGTCAAAAGAGAATTTTAGCAACGGCTCTATAAATACTGTTGATGTAACCTATCCGTCGGCGCCCTTGTACTTGCTTTATAATCCAAAACTTCAGGAAGGCATGTTAAATGGCATATTTCACTATTGCGAAAGCAGTATGTGGAAAAACAATTTCGCCGCGCATGATCTCGGTACTTACCCGATTGCGAACGGGCAAACCTATGGCGAGAATATGCCTGTTGAGGAATCGGGCAATATGATCATTCTTACCGCTGCAATAGCCAAGGCAGAGGGTAATGCGAAATTTGCAAAAAAACACTGGAAAACACTGAGCTCCTGGGCTAAATATCTAAGTGAAAATGGCCTCGATCCGGGTAACCAGTTGTGTACCGATGATTTTGCCGGGCACCTTGCGCACAATGCGAACCTTTCTGTAAAAGCCATCGTTGCTTTGGGAGCTTACGCTGTTTTAGCCAATAAATTGGGCCAAAAGAGTACCGCAAAAACATATTGGACACTGGCGAGCGGAATGGCGGCCAAATGGGTACAAATGGCCAATGCCGGGGATCATTATGCACTGGTATTTGGAAGCAACGATACCTGGAGCCAAAAATATAACTTAGTTTGGGATAAGGTTTTGGGCCTGAACTTGTTTTCGCCTGCCGTTTATAAAAAAGAGGTAAACTACTACCTAACAAAACAAAATAAATTCGGCTTGCCGTTAGATAGCCGCAAAACCTATACAAAATCCGACTGGATAGTATGGACGGCCTCATTAGCCGACAGCCAAAAGGATTTTAAAGCACTAACCGACCCGGTTTACAAATATGCTATAGAAACCCCAACACGCGTACCGCTGAGCGACTGGCACGAAACTACAGATGGCAAAATGGTCGGTTTCCAGGCCCGCAGCGTTGTGGGCGGGTATTTTATGAAGCTGCTGGCAAGTAAATGGGTTAGGTAAAGTTATTTGCGCCTGCTGAATCAATACAGCGTCTTGTTAGCAGTGACTTGACCAACGAACGTTCGCAAAAAAATTACTAATGAATATCATAGGAAAGAATTAATTTCACCTTTATAATTTCACCTTTAATTTATGAAACCTGCTTGCAAAACTCCTTTCGGCTTATTCTTAACTGTTTTTACTTTTTTTATCAGCATCTGCTTGTCAACCTATGCTAATGCTGCAGGTAAATATTATTACCAGCTGAAAATATACCACCTGAAAACGCAATCGCAGGAAGACCGCCTTAGCAATTACCTGCAAAACGCGTATATCCCGGCTATGCACCGTATGGGTATCAAAAATGTAGGTGTATTTAAGCCGGTTGAAAGCGATACTTTAGGCAGGCGCATCTATGTTTTTACGCCTTTTTCTGCCTGGAACCAGCTAGAAAATGCTGATCAAAAGCTTATGAACGATCAGCAATATATCACCGATGGAAAGGATTATATCTCCACTATTTACAATGATCCGGTATATACCCGGTTGGAAACGATAGTCCTTCGCGCCTTCCCCAAAATGCCCGGACCCGGTGTGCCGGAACTTACAGCAAACAAAGCCGAGCGTGTTTATGAGCTGCGCAGTTACGAAAGCCCAACTGAAAGCTATAATGTTAACAAGGTGAAAATGTTTAATGATGGCGACGAGGTGGCTCTTTTTAAGCGGCTTGGGTTTAATGCCGTATTTTATTCTGAAGTTTTGGCGGGCAGCCACATGCCCAACCTTGTGTATATGGTCACATTTAACAATATGACCGACCATGACAGGCTATGGAAAGCTTTTGGCAACGATCCGTATTGGAAAACTCTTTCGGCAAAAGCCGAGTACCAGAATAATGTTTCGCACATTGATGTTGTATTTCTGCACCCTGCCGCATATTCTGACTTTTAAATGCAGCTTGAAAAACGCGATTACGATGCAATTGTAGTTGGCTCCGGTCCTAATGGTTTGGCTGCGGCTATTTTAATGCAGCAAAAAGGGCTATCAGTTTTAGTGATCGAAGGCAAACAAACGATAGGTGGAGGGCTTCGTTCTGCCGAACTCACCTTGCCGGGATATTTGCATGATATCTGTTCGGCTATACACCCAATGGCGGCGGCCTCACCCTTTTTTGAAACGTTGCCGTTAAATGATCACGGCCTCGAATACATTTACCCAGCCATTGATGCTGCTCATCCTTTTGATAATGGAAGAGCCGCCATTTTAAAAAGATCAATTGAAGAAACCGCCGGTTTATTAGGCGCTGACAGACAAGCTTACCTTAACCTGATGCAACCACTGGTAAATGACTGGCCATCCATTGCGCCCGATGTTTTAGGCCCCTTGCATTATCCCAAACATCCAATAGCCATGGCACGTTTCGGTTTATCCGCACTAACATCCGCGACTCATTTGGCAAAACGGTTTAAAACCCCGGAAGCGAAAGGCCTTTTTGCAGGAATGGCGGCGCATGCCATTGAACCATTGACTAATTTAGCAACCTCGGCAATTGCCCTGGTATTAATGATCTCGGCACATGTGAAAGGCTGGCCAATCCCGAAAGGCGGGTCAAACAAAATCGCCGATGCTTTGGCATCCCTGTTTATTTCATTGGGCGGGAAGATTGAAACAGGTTTTTATATACGGTCGATGGAGCAGCTGCCATCTGCGCATGCTGTTTTATTTGATGTTACACCACGCCAATTGCTGGATATTGCCGGCCACCGTTTTTCATCAATTTATAAATGGCAGCTGCAGCGCTACCGTTACGGTATGGGTGTTTTTAAAATAGATTGGGCTTTGGACGCGCCAATCCCGTTTGCTGCTGAAGCATGCCGGCAAGCGGGAACAATCCACCTGGGCAATACTTTTGCAGAAATAGCCGACTACGAACGGCAAATATGGAGCGGAAAAACGCTCGGAAAGCCGTTCGTTCTGTTAGCGCAACCCAGCATATTTGATCCTTCCCGGGCGCCGCAAGGCAAACATACGGCATGGGCCTATTGCCATGTCCCCTTTGGCTCGGTGACAAATATGACAGCGGCCGTTGAAAACCAGGTGGAACGCTTTGCACCCGGCTTTAAGGAAACCATTTTAGCCAAACACACCATGAATACTGCCCAGATGGAGGAATACAACCCCAACTATATCGGCGGCGATATAAACGGCGGCGTTATAGATATAAGGCAGCTGTTTACCAGGCCGGCACTGCGTTGGTCGCCCTATAAAACTTCTGCAAAGGGCATCTACATCTGCTCCTCATCCACGCCGCCAGGCGGAGGAGTGCACGGCATGTGCGGGTATCATGCGGCTAAGCGGGCGTTGAAGGATGTGTTCGAAATAGTCTGAACCGGGATTAAGCAGATTTTATGGATTCATCTGATTTTTAATTTTGCGTTATACAAGCATCCGGGAAATCAGTAAAATCCGCTTAATCCCGGTTCAGACAACGTCCATTTTCAAACTTTTTGTCCGATATCGATCGCTTTTCAAATATCACAAAATCATAAATAGCTAATAATCAATATTTTGACTTTGGTACAGTGATTGCATAAAACTATGCAATACAAGGTACTATGGACAAAGAAATTACACAGGAGGTTTCATCCCAAAACAAGAAAAAAGCAATTGTTATTACACTTATAAGCGTAGCAGTATTGGTATTAGCTATATGGCTGGTACGCGTAATATTTAAATCAACGCTTAAAAGATCAGAGATAACAACCGCTGTTGTACAGGTAGGGGATATAGAAAACACCATCAATGCAACCGGCGAGGTTTTACCTGAGTTTGAAGAGATCATCACCAGCCCCATTAACGCATCCATAAAAAATGTTACTATGGATGCAGGCAATAAAGTTAAGGCCGGGCAGTCCATACTCACCCTTGATAAATCGGCGGCCCAAAACGACGATGACAAGCAGAAATTCCAGCTCGAATCAAAACAAAATGAGATCCAAAAACTGAAGCTTGATCTTAATAAAAGCTTTTTCGATATACAATCAAACAACGACATTAAACAGCTGCACATCAGCGACCTGGCGGATGCTGTCGAAAACGCGAAGCGTTTATATAACGCAGGCGGCGGTACAAAGGAAGGAATTGAACAGGCCGAACTCAATTTAAAAGTGGCACAGCTGGAGAAGAAGCAAATCGAGAACGAGATAAAGAATAAGCAGCAAACCATGCAGATCGAGATCAAAGAAGCTCAGCTTGCCGCAGATGTGCTGAACAGCGACCTCAATGCATTGCAACACAAATTAAACCTTGCCGATATTGTTGCCACCCGGGCAGGTGTGGTCACCTACGTAAATAAAAACATAGGTGCCAATATAAAAGAAGGTGAGTCCCTTGCGCGGATAGCTGATCTTAGCAGCTTTAAAGTACAGGGCAGTATTTCTGATAACTCCCTCGACCAGGTACATACCGGGCTGCCTGTTATAGTGCTTATCAATGATACCCAGTTACGCGGGCATGTGATCAATGTATCTCCATCCATCCAAAACAGCATCATTTCGTTCGACATTCAATTGGACGACCGCAATAATAAACAGCTAAGGCCCAATATGAAAGTTGATGTTTACCTGATCACGGCGACACATAACCACATCATGCGTGTGGCAAACGGCGCCGCATTTAAGGGGCCAACACTGCAGGACATTTTTGTGGTAAGCAACGGAAAAGCCGAACGCCGGACAGTTCACATCGGCCTCACCAATTTTGATTACGTGGAAATAAAAGACGGCGTAAAACCCGGTGATGTCGTGATCACATCAGATATGAACGAGTTTAAAAATTCGAAGGAAATAGAGATCAGAGATTAGAGACCAGTGATTAGTGTCTTCTTCCGAAAGAAAACTAATGACCAATGACACAATGACTAATGACAAACAAATCAATAAAATCAACGGTGAAATACTTATACCTCATGTGTCTTCTAACCATCAGCTACAGCGGATTTTGTGCTGCGCCTGGTGACACCCTGCGGCTTACTTTGCAGCAGGTGGTCGAAATGGCGAAGGGCAATTCAATAGCCGCCAAGCAAGCGGTTACCACCAGGGAAACAAAATACTGGCAATGGCGCACCTATAAATCAAATTATCAGCCGCAGCTGTCGTTAAGCGGCAACCTGCCCGGTTATAGTAAAACAAGTACCCCGGTTATACAGCCTGACGGATCCATATTGTTTCAGTCGATCCATTACGATAATTCGGCGGTGACTTTAAATTTTAGCCAAAGCATAACCGCCACCGGGGCAACCATTTATGGCATGACGCAGATGCAGCGCTTTGATGACTTTGACCGGAATAACATCCTGTACAACGGTACACCTTACGCTATTGGTTTCAGTCAGCCCCTGGGCCAGTTCAACAGTTTAAAATGGGACAATAAGATACAGCCGTTATTGTATAATGAAAGCAAGCAGGCCTATATCGAAGCGCAGGAACAGATATCGATCACTGTAACGGGCTATTTCTTTGATCTTTTACTGGCCCAGATCAACCTGGGGACAGCGGAAAATAACCTTATCAGTATCCAGAAGATATTAAAAATAGCTAATCTGAAATTTGATCTTGGAAAAATATCGAAGAATGAAATCTTGCAGCTGCAGTTAGAACAATTGAATGCAAGAAAAGCAGTGGGAACGGCAAAGCGCGACATGGAAATAGCCACCCTCAATCTGCGGAGCTATATTGGCCAGGAAGGCGATGATAAGATCGCTTTGATAGTGCCCGAAAACATCAGCCAGATGACCGTAACTACCGATAAGGTTTTGGCCGAAGCTTTTGCAAACCGGTCCGATGCGATAGCATTTATGAGGCGCGTAGCCGAAGCCAAGCGGGATGTGGCCCTCGCACACGGCCAAACCGGCTTAACCGCTACTTTAACCGCAAATCTTGGTACTTCAAATTCGGCAACCAGTATCCCCGGCGTTTACCGTTCGCCTCAAAACCAGCAATTGCTTGAACTGCAGTTTTCAATCCCTGTATTAGATTGGGGTAGGTCTAAGGCCAAAATAAAAACCGCGGAAGCAAACCAGCAATTGACAGAATACTCAGTTGAGCAGGATAAGCAGACCTTCAAACAACAGATCGTTACGCAGGTATCCTTATTTAATGTGATGAAAGAACAACTGACCTTAACGGCCGAAGCTGACAGCATCGCATCAGAAAAATATAAAATAGCAAGGGAACGCTATGTATTGGGAGACCTGAGCATCACCGACCTGAGCATCGCATTTACCGAAAACGACCAGGCCAAACGGGATTATGTACAGTCCTTGCGGGATTTTTGGAGCGCTTATTATGAGTTGCGGTATTTGTCGTTATTCGACTTTGAAAAGAATCAAAAAATAAGTTATAAATAGAAAATCAACATTAAACAAATCACTAAATCACTAATTCAATAATTAAAACGATGATACGATTACAAAACATTGAAAAAGTTTACCGCACAAGCACGGTAGAAACATTAGCGCTCAGCAGCATTAACCTCGATATAGCCAAAGGGGAGTTTTTATCCATCATGGGCCCATCGGGCTGTGGAAAAAGCACTTTGCTCAATATTATGGGCTTGCTGGATGCCCCTTCAAAAGGCGATATTAAAATCGATAACCAAAAAACCGATCATTTATCGGATAAACAACTGGCAGCGTTCCGCAACAAAAAACTTGGGTTTATTTTCCAGAGCTATCACCTGATCAACGACCTACAGGTGCTGGATAATGTAGAACTGCCCTTGTTATATCGCGACAGCACCGCCAAAGAAAGGAAAATGCTTGCCACCGAAGCGCTTGAAAAAGTAGGCCTGGCTAATCGCGTAAAGCATTTCCCAAACCAGTTATCAGGCGGGCAAAAACAACGCGTGGCCATCGCCAGGGCTATTGTGGGCCGCCCCGAAATTATACTGGCCGACGAGCCAACCGGCAACCTCGACAGTGCCATGGGCAGCGAGATACTGGATATTTTGTTACAGCTTAACCAAAAAGACGGCACGACCATCGTAATGGTTACGCACGATGAAAACATGGCGCATAAAACACACCGGCTGGTGCGCTTATTTGATGGATCACAGGTTCAGTAATTAACCAGGTAAAAATTAAGATCATGTTAAAAAATTATTTTAAAATAGCCATAGCAGTATTGAGGCGAAGAAAGTTCTTCACCTTCATAAGCCTTTTTGGTATCAGCTTTACGCTCACCATATTATTAGTTTTAACCGCTTTTATTGATAAGGTGGTTGGTGATAATTACCCCGACAGGAAAAGAGACAGGTCGCTGTACATTGCCCGCCTGGAAGAAGTGGGTAAAGGAAATATGAGCTCGGGGGCGCCGTCTTATTACTTTTTAGATCATTTTGCCAGGAACCTGAAAACACCGGCTAAAATGGCAATATGCTCGGGTTTTAATGGCACCAATACCTATATCAACAATAAAAAAATAGCTGTAAATTATAAATATACAGATGCCGTTTACTGGGATATAATGGAATATGATTTTGTAGAAGGCAAAGCCTTCGACAAAAAACAGGTTGAAAATGCCGAAAAAGTAGCCGTAATATCCGAAGACATGAAAAATGAATACTTCGGGGATGTGCCTTCGGTTATTGGCAAATATATCGAAGCTGATAACGTAAAATACCGGGTAACAGGTGTGGTTAAAAATATACCGATCACCAGCTACATGACCTATAGCGATATATACCTGCCTTATACTGTTTCAAAAAGCGATTATAAGGATAAAGGATACCGGGGCGGGTATACCGCTATTTTATTGGCTAATTCAAAAGACGACTTGCCAAAAATGCACGATGAGTATGACCAAATGGTGCAAAGGATACCCATGGAAAGTAAGGATTTTAACAAAATCTATAGCCATGCCGACAAGTATATCGCTGCCTATGTTGATACCGGTAATGAAAATCAATCAGGGGTAGTGTTGGTGCTGACTATAATAAGCGTATTCGTGTTCTTGTTTATGCTGCTGCCCACGCTTAACCTGGTTAACATCAACATTACACGCATAATGGAACGTTCATCAGAAATTGGCGTTCGCAAGGCCTTTGGCGCTTCGTCAAAGACGCTTGTTTACCAGTTTATTGTCGAAAACATTATCCTTACATTATTAGGCGGACTGGCAGGGCTTTTCTTGTCAATAGTCGCCATTTACATCATTAACAGCGCTAACCTTATTCCCAATCTCGAGTTATCGGTAAACTTTACGGTATTGTTTATCGGCTTACTGGTTTGTTTGTTCTTTGGCCTGTTATCGGGTGTTTACCCAGCTTGGCGCATGTCGAAATTAGATGTGGTAACAGCCTTAAAGGCGCAATAAAAATTTGTCAAATCATTTAAATCAAAATATCATGTTCAAGCATTTATTTAAACTGATCTGGAATAAAAAGAAACAAAACTTTTTATTAATGTCCGAGATACTCGTCTCGTTCCTGGTCATATTCGCAGTATTTACACTTGTTGTGTATTATTACCATAATTATAAAAAACCTATGGGTCTTGATTACCAGGGTGTTTGGGTCATCAATTATAGTAACTCGTACCAAACAAAAAACACTGATTCGCTTAACCTGTATTACAGCACCCTGGTACAAACTATAAAGTCGTTGCCCCAGGTTAAACAGGTAAGCTTCACTGCCGATAATACCCCCTTTACCCAAAACATGAACACGGGTGGTATAACGTTCAACAATAAAAAAATGGACGGCAATAACTGGTACACCGTTGATGATAATTATAAAAACGTTTTGAATATGGACTTGCTTGAAGGGCGCTGGTTCAATAAAGGCGATTACGCCACAAAAAGCAAACCAATTGTTATTAACTCTGATCTTAAAGAAAAACTGTTTGGCAATGGCTCGGCGCTCGGAAAACTAATTGGCGACGGTGACAATAAAAGTAAAATGAGAGTGATAGGGGTGGTGCAATCTATTAAAATAAAGGGAGATTACGCAAATACGGAGGCTGGCCTTTACCAAAGAACCGATACCGGTTCTTTCAGGTGGCTGGGGAAAATGCTGGTAAAGGTTACCCCGGATGCTGATGCTACTTTTGAGGGCAAACTGTATAAAACCGTTGCCAATTATATGAAAAACTCGGACGTGGAGATTGAGCACCTTGCCGATAAACGCGTAAGCATCAACTACTTTACATTAGTACCTATAATAGTGTTGTTAATTGTAGCATGTTTCTTGATCATCAATGTTGCTTTGGGCCTGTTTGGCGTGCTATGGTACAATATCAATAAACGAAGGGGCGAGATAGGTTTGCGCAGGGCCATTGGTGCTACCGGCAATTCAGTTTCATCGCAGCTGGTGTTTGAGGCTATGATACTGGCCACTTTGTCTCTGATAATCGGGACATTTTTCGCCATTCAGTTCCCTTTGTTAAATGTATTTAGCCTGCCTGCAAGCGTTTATATTATAGCGCTGTTTTTGTCGATAATATTCATTTATTTGCTGGTGTTTGTTTGTTCGCTGCACCCCGGTAAACAAGCGGCGGCAATTTACCCGGCGGTGGCTTTGCATGAGGAGTAGTTGTCTGAACCGTTGATTAAACTGATTTACTTTATTACGCTGATTTTTATTTTGGCGAAATCTGTGAAATCAATAAAATCAGTTTAATCAACGGTTCAGACAAAAAATTGTATATTCAATTATGATACTGATCATTGACGATGATATTGCCGTACGCACCTCTTTAGTACTCTTATTAAAAGACGAGGGCTACGAAGTATCCGATTGCGCTGAACCCGGCGAAGCAATAAAAGTCATTAGGAAAAATGAACCCGAACTGATCCTGCTTGACCTTAATTTTTCTAATGATACATCAGGAAAAGAGGGTATGGCCTTGTTGGATAAAATAAAACAGGTAAATGTTAAGATACCTGTTATCCTCATCACCGGCTGGGCAAGCATTGAGCTGGCGGTGCAGGGGATGAAGGCAGGGGCCAGTGATTTTATCAATAAACCCTGGAACAATGATCATCTGTTGCAATCTGTTAAGACGCTATTGGATCTGAAAGAACAAAAGACAGGGCATCACACACGCAAACAGCTTGATAAAACCTACAAATTTGAGCACATCATAGGGGAGGACCCTAAAATGCTGAATATTTTGGAGACCATCGGCCGGGTTGCTGGTACTGACGCTTCCATCCTTGTTATGGGTGAAAGCGGTACCGGTAAGGAATTGATAGCCGAAGCAATCCACCAAAACAGCCTGCGGCGTAACAAGCCTTTTATAAAGGTAAACCTTGGCGGTATCTCAACGTCGTTGTTTGAAAGTGAGATGTTCGGGCATGTGCGGGGGGCTTTTACCGATGCCCGGTTCGACCGGACAGGCCGCTTTGAAATGGCCAATAAGGGGACTATTTTTTTAGATGAGATTGGCGATCTTGATGCCAGCAGCCAGGTAAAGCTTTTGCGCGTTCTGCAGGACCGTACGTACGAAGTTCTGGGCAGCAGCCGCAGTAAAACTGTAGACGTGCGCATTGTTTGTGCTACCAACAAAAACCTGGGCGAAATGGTTAGCAGGGCAACGTTCAGGGAAGATTTGTTATACCGTATCAATCTAATAACTGTTTATTTGCCAGCTTTGCGCGAGCGGCCAAAAGATATTCCTTTGCTGGTTAACTTTTTTATTAATAATTTAAAAGAAATATATGGCCGCCCGGCATTGTCTGTTTCCAACAGCGCCCTGAAGTGGCTGCAGCAGTTACCTTTACCCGGTAATATCAGGCAGTTGAAAAATATGGTGGAGCGGACCATATTGGTAAGCAAAAACGATGAATTGGATATCGGCGACTTCCAGTCGCAGCTGGAGCTATCGCCGGTAAAAAAGGGGAATATACAATTGCCGGGTATCGGCACTTTAACTTTGGAAGAGGTAGAGGTAGAAATGATAAAAAGGGCAATGGAATATCATAAAAACAAGATATCAAAAGCCGCCGCGTCCCTGGGGCTAACCCGCAGCGCCTTATACCGCCGGCTCGACAAATATCAAATTCCTTACGATGAAGCTGAGGACTAAGTACATTTTATTTGTCGTTATCCTGCACCTCGTAGCCCTGGTGCTCAGCTATTTTATATTCAATGATAACAAGATATATTTCATTGTATCAGAGGTATTTATCATTATCTCGGTTGTAATAGCGTGGCAATTGTACCGACAGTTGATACAGCCCTTAAAAACGCTGATGCAGGGTGTTGAAGCCATAAAGGACCGGGATTTTAATGTGAAATTTTTGTCGACCGGCAAGCACGAAATGGACCAGCTGATCGGCGTGTACAACCAGATGATGGATGAATTGCGCACTGAACGTACGCGACAGGAACAGCAGCACTTTTTTTTAGAGAAATTAATTTTTACCTCGCCTACCGGTATAGTTATTTTAGATTATGACGATAATATTCAGCAGATAAACCCGAAGGCACTGCAAATTATCGGGGTGGAAGCGGGGCATGTACTTGGATACCCGGTTGATAAATTTTCACATCCCCTTTTAACGCAGATCAAACAGCTAAGATCAGGTGAAGCGATAGTTGTTAAGCCGGATGGGATAAATACCTATAAGCTGCAAAAATCACATTTTATTGATCGTGGCTTTTCACGGCATTTTATTATGATCGAGGACCTGACGGCGGAAATATTAGCTGCCGAGAAAAATGTATATGGTAAGGTGATCCGCATGATGGCCCACGAGGTTAACAATACCATCGGCCCGGTGAACTCCATTATGCAATCGGCTTTAAAAACCGACCAGCTTTGGGAGGGCCACCGCTTTAACGACCTGAAAGACGCCTTGCAGGTTGCCATGGACCGTAACCAAAACCTGAACTATTTTATGCGCAATTTTGCCGACCTGGTAAAACTGCCAGCAGCAAATAAAAAACCTGTCGACCTTCATCAATTAATCGGTTCCGTTTCAAAATTGATGGAGATTAAAGCGAATGAAAAAGAAATTGCGTTTGAATTTTATTTAGCAGAAAGCCAATTTAATATCAACGCAGATGAACAGCAAATGGAACAGGTGTTGATCAACATTGTAAAAAACGCCATAGAGGCAATTGATCTAAAAGGGACAATAAAATTTACGACGGCGCCTGGTAAAAAGGTTCTTGTTATTTCAGATACAGGTACGGGCATCAGCGCCGAACAATCAGCAAACCTGTTTTCACCATTTTTCAGCACAAAAAAGGACGGGCAGGGGATAGGCCTTACACTTGTAAGGGAGATTTTAGAAAATCATGGCTTTGAGTTCTCGTTGAAAACAGTTGCGGAAAAGCAAACGGAGTTTACGATTGTGTTTAGTTGATTGCCCATAACGGATTGGAACAAGACCCCGATAGGGGCCAAACATTGGTAGAAAAATAATTAAAAAGATAATCAGTGCCTTTCGGTACTGAACACACGCCATGCATTGGCGCTAACACCGCTTCAAAAGTTGCGTACCGATGGCACGCGAAACCTTTTCTGTAATTTTTCTACCAATATTTGGCGCCTAACGGCGCCTTTTTTCATAGCAATAACCTGGCGGCACGGTCTCCTGTTTGCTTTGTTTTTTGCTGCCGGCCTTTAACCGCGATCGGATTTTTGTCGTGCTTAAATAAACGACTGTGAAGAAAAACCGGTTAATGAACGCCCATAAAACGTTAAGTTAGTACAAGCTTTAATATCTAAAATTTAATAGTTTTATCTACTGCATTAAAAAACCGGTTATGAAAATTTTGTCCCTTATACTTTTTGTTGTTGCCTTTAACAGCGCATTGGCGCAGACTGATGCCGTAGGTGTTTTCGACCATCATGAAGATGTTGGCCATCCAAAAAATGCCGGATCGGCACAATATGATAAAGTCACCCATACCTATACCCTTACCGGCTCAGGCTACAACATCTGGTTTAACCGCGACGAGTTTCAATACGTCTTTAAAAAAATAAAGGGCGATTTTACCGCCACCGCCAACTTTGAATTTTTAGGCGCTAAGGGCAACGATCATCGTAAAATCGGCTGGATGATAAGGGAATCGACAGATGATAAATCAATAGCGCTGAATGCTGTTGAGCACGGCGATGGTTTAACCGCCATGCAATGGCGCTCACTTACCGGCGAAAACATGAAAGACCCCGAAGGCGAAATATTTTTTCCCGATAAAAAATTTGAGGTTATACAGTTGCAACGCATAGGTAAACGGCTCATCATGCGATGCGGCCACGTTGGCGAACAGCTTAAAACCGTAGGTTCCCACGAAATGGATAACATGCCTGACGATGCGCTCCTGGGATTATTTATATGTTCGCACGATCCTGAAGTGGTTGAACAGGCACGGATTTGGGATGTGCATATCGATCAGCCCGGGAAGTGATTTCGGATTCTTGTCTGAACCTGGATTAAGCTGATTTAAACGATTTTTCTGATTTTTAAGCGACGTAATCAATAATTCCCTTAAATCTGTAAAATCCATTAATCCCGGTCAGAATTTGTCATCATAAACGCCGCCTCCCGGCGTTGACAGCTTAACACTTTTTATTTCACCTGCGCCTTCAAATTCAAATCTTATGCCTTCTATTTTGCCTAAAGTTTGTTTTTGCGGCGTATCCCAAATCAATTTATTGTTAAGATAAATTTTCAGATGTTGTTTTTCGACCCTGCAAACTAAATTTTGGTACTTACTGAAATCGCAACCAAATGCCCGCATGTCGTGGTCCTTTCCGCTGATATAACTACTCGCGGTCAGCAGGTTCAAATCCGAGATACATCCTTTATCCGAAAAAGGAATGATCATGGCACTATTTGTTCCCAGCAGCAATACATTTACCTTCCTGCAAACGGATGCCTCAACCGCGGATGAATTTCTGAAGGTAGTTTCAAGCGCAAAGTTCCCGGCGTCAATGTTTTTGAATTCCTGCACATTTGCAAATTTCACCCAGGTATCATTAAATACCGGTGATCCGGTTTTTGCATGAAACAGGCTATCAGATATGCCCATAAATCCCTTGCCCTTTATTTCACCCGCTGAAAGATAAATAGGCACAGGTTTCCTTTCAATAATACCTTTCCACCCTTTGGTTTTTATAGATACAACGAATTCTTTTTTTATCTCGTTGTTAAACACCAGCTTTGCAATAAAATAGCCGGGGTTATAGTAAATAGAAGTATGTTGTTTGCCGTCTCCAGGAACGAGTTCCCTGCGTGTCGGGTCCCATGATTGCTGGATATACACGCTGTCTGATTTAAAAACCGAGGCGTCATAGTTAAAGATCACCGAATTGGGCAGCGTATCAGAAACTATTATCGCTTCAAATTTTACTTTTGAAAGGTCGACAGGTGCCCCCCGTTTTTTGAAGCTTACATAGGCTGCTGCCAAAATAACCAGCAATATCATACCGAGGATAACCGGGGCCGAAACTTTTCGGGCCTTTGGTGCTGCTTCATCCGCCGGTGCGCTGGTTTGGGGGGTTATCTCAAAATTATTTCCCGGTGTCGAAGCTGGTTCATTGATCTCATTTTTCTGCCTGAAATCGCGCCAGTTTTCATAATCAAGAAACCCCGCTAAAGCGTTCAATGTGCCCGTCGTTGGGAAGTTTTCGTAGCGTACCTTGCCCCATATCCGCTTAAGCGTGGAAATACTTAGCTGCACCCTGGTTTTATCAAAAATTTTCTCGCTAAGCTGTTCAAAATCATCATTGCTCCAAATCGCGCTGTCGCCCCAGTTTAGCATCAGCTCAATTTGCCGCCGGCATAGTAATAAAAATTGTTTTTCTTTTTCCATCCGCGTTAAAAATAGCTACATGCGTTTTTTAAATTTAATAAAACTTCAATAATAAAAATGAACAAAATTGAAACGTGTTTGAATCGCATATTTAACTGGTTATTTAGCAGTTTTGGTCGAATTTAAAAATCTAAATGGAAATGAGAACTTTTTTATTCCGGCCTTTGTTTTTCTTTTGCCTCCTTGTATCGTCACTATGCCAGGCGCAAAAAATTGAAAAATATAATCTAAGTAAGCTTTTCAACGACAATAAGCTCGTTTACGCGCCCAACCAGCATGTAAATATTATTGACGACAGTAAAGGCACGGGCGTGACAGCTACAGGTATTGTGTTGATAAAAAATGTCACCTTTTCAACGGGGAGTATTGATGTTGATATACGTGGGCGCGATGTTTTTCAGCAAAGCTTTTTAGGTATAGCGTTTCATGCCATTGACACAATAACTTATGATTGCATCTATTTCCGCCCTTTTAATTTTCGGTCGACGGACACCTTGCGGCGAAAGCACATGGTACAGTATATCAGCCAGCCTGATTATCCCTGGGAGAGGCTGCGAAAGGAGCATCCGCTAATGTACGAGAGCGGGGTAACCCCTTCACTTCAGCCAGCTGATTGGTTTCACGCCCATATTGTTGTTGGTCAAGAGGAGATCACTGTGTACGTCAATCATTCCACTGTCCCGTCCTTAAAAGTAAAAAAGCTGAACACACGAAGCGACGGGTTGATTGGCCTGTGGTCATATGACCTTGCAGGTGATTTTGCAAATCTTGAAATTAAAAGCGATCGATAGCTAATTTATTAAACCTCAAAATTTATTACAATGAAAAAACTTTTAACAGCAACTATTATTACCGTGTTTACGCAGCTTGCCTTAGTTGGCGTAGTGCAGGCACAATTAACCGCATTGCCCGCAGGAGGCAATAAACGGGCATCCATCAGCGAGCAAATTGGCCTTGCCGACGTAACCATTCACTACAACCGCCCACATGTTAATAAAAGGGAAGCGCATATCTGGGGTGAGTTGGTACCGGTTGGATATGTCGACCAGGGATTTGGCACATCAAAAGCTGCGCCGTGGCGTGCAGGTGCCAACGAAAATACTACGATTGAATTTTCGACCGATGTCAAGATCGAAGGCCAGCCTTTAGCCGCCGGCAGGTATGGGTTTTCTATAGCTTACGATCCTAATGAATGCACCCTGATATTTTCAAAAAACTCTACCTCGTGGGGTAGTTTTTATTACAATCCCGCTGAAGACGCACTGCGGGTGAAAGTAAAACCTGTACCGGCCGACAAAAGTGTGGAGTGGCTGAAATATGAGTTTGCGGATCAAACACCTTCAAGTGCGGTCGTGCAACTGGAATGGGAAAAACTGGTGATCCCCTTTAAAATTGATGTTGATGTAGTAACTAACCAGTTAACGTTATTCAGGAAAGAGCTTAGGAGCAACAAGGGCTTTACCTGGGAAGCCTGGAACCAGGCGGCACAATATTGTGCAGAAAATAAAACCAATCTTGATGAGGCTTTATTGTGGACAGATAATGCAGTGGGCCCTAATTTTGGGGGCAGCCAAAGCTTCGCGGCCTGGAAAACAAAGGCTATGGTACTTGATAGCCTTGGCCGGGGTGCCGAAGCTGACGAAGCTATGAAAAAGGCTTTGCCGTTTGCCGATGAGAAACAGGTTTACAGGTACGCTACTGACCTGGTTAATGAAAAAAAGAGTAAGCAGGCTTTTGAAGTATTTAAAATGAACTATGATAAACACCCGGATGACCTGTACACCAATATCGGTATGGCGAGCGGCTACTCGGCCTTAGGCGACTATAAAAAAGCCCTCGAATTTGCGAAAAAGGCCCTTCCGCAGGCAAAGAGTAAATTTAATACGGATGTAGTTCAAAAAGCTATAAACGACTTGCAGGCCGGTAAGGATATGAATTTGGATTAGTATGAAGGGGCAAAAATTTAACCACGGAGAGCGCCGAGAAGACACAGAGCACGCGAATTTTTTATCTCGTTTCGCTAAACTTCAACACGCCTCATAAATTTCTCTCAAATGAAAATATTATCTATTGCGTCGCTGCTCCTATTGTTTGTCACCGCAGATGCACAGAAAAAACCGGTTATCCATAACTACGCTATTATGAAAGAGTCTGATTGGGTTATCCCGCGCACCGATACGCTGGATTATGCCTTTGGTCAGCATATGGGGCAAAAAGCGCTGTTATTAAAGCGAAGGATCGGCAACTATAAATCGGCAAGCATCGCCTACCCAAAAGCCCTTGAATTTAAAGACGGGATCATCGAAATGGATGCAGCGTGGCCCGGCCAGAAGGGCGGATTCCTGGGTTTGGCATTCAGGATAAAGGACGCGCACCATTATGAATCGGTATATTTCAGGCCCGAAAGTTCCGGTACCATAAACGCCATCCAATACATGCCCGAAAAGAAAGCAGAATATAACTGGTGGGATTATGAAGGCAATAAATACCAGGCAAAAGCAACCCTGCCGCTGCACGGATGGTTCCACGTAAAAATAATTGTAAAAGGCAGCAAGCTCACTGTATTTGTTGATCACCATGCAACGCCCGACTTTATTTATAGTCCTTTGGATAGCAGCCTTAAAAGTGGATCAGTCGGCTTTTGGCTGGGGAACTGCGCTGTTGGGGCTTATAAAAATTTAACGGTAACAACATTTTAACTATTTCATGCACAAAAAATTAACAACATTTACAATAGCTTTATTGCTGTTTAAACTATCCTTTGCCCAAAACCTGCCGAGCCTGTTATTAAACAAAAACATCAATTCAACATTTTCAATTACTGCTTATGATGAAGCTGCGCAGGAGTGGGGCATTGCCGTTGCCACCAATAATATTTATGTAGGCAACTCCACCATCTATATTGAGCCGGGCCTTGGGGCATTTTCGGTAATCGCAGAAACTAACCCCGATTATGCCATCAACGGGTTCAAACAATTAAAAGCGGGCAAAACTATTGAGCAAGCCATTAATTACACGCGCGAAAAAGACGACGAATTTGATACCCGCCAGGTTGCCGGCATTGATGCGAAAGGGAATGTGTACGCCTTCACAGGCCCGGCATTAAAGAACTGGAAGGGGTATTCATCACATCTTTTTGGAAAAAACTTTGTGGTGGTGGGCAACCAGTTAGGCGATAGTGTATTAGTTAAAATGGCTTATATTTTTGAGCATACAGCGGGCAGGTTGTCCGAGCGGTTGTTAAAAAGCCTGCTTGCCGGCCAGGCTGCTGGGGGGCAGTTGAGCGGGAAACAGTCGGCGGCCTTAGTTGTAAAGCGAACAAATAACGAATGGTTCAATCAAATTGATCTGCGGGTTGATAATTCTAAAACGCCTTTTGATGACCTCCAAAAATTACTCAATTACCATTATGGCCGGATAAAAGTAAACCAAACAATCAACGCTTTAAAAGCCGGGAACATAAAAAGGGGAGAGGCGCTGCTGCATGACGCCGAAATAATGGTCGATGGCTGGAACGGCATGTACGCCCGGATTGCCGAAGCCTACATATTATTGGGCGATGACAAAAAAGCAATTGCCATTATTAAAAAGGCTTTGGCCGAAAACAACCAGTGGAAAGAAAACTTATCCGCGTTTTATTGCCTCGCTAAAGATCCCGAATATCAGCAGCTTATTGATGAAACTACTTTTACAGTAAAAGATTGGGATGATGCCATCCAGTTAATGCTGCAGATCAACCACGCAAAAGATGCAATTGACCTTGCCGGTAAGACATTGAAAAAATATCCCGAATCGTCATTTACCAGGTGCCTGTTGGGCGAGGCCTGGCAGCAGCAAGGCAATAAGAGCGACGCCAGGAGAAATTTGGAAACGGCTTTAAAGCTCGACCCGAATAATGTTGAAGCAAAAAGGGAGTTGGGAAAGTTGAATATGTGAATTGGCCCCCGGTTGTTTGATCCAAACCTCAATCTTCGTCAATGTTTTTGTTTTTAACAGAATGTGATTAGCTTTAAAGTATTAAAACCTGGTTAAACTAAACTCATTTTATGAAAAAGCTGTATTTATTATTTGTATATGTTGCTGAATTTGTCTCCGATAGCCCGAAATGCTCAATTTAATTTGGTAATTGCTTAGTATCTAACAATGTGAATTTCACAACTATGACTTTATTTCTTATTTATGGCAATTATTTCTGAAAATGCTTTTATAAAGCGGGAAACAATATTTGGGGAAAGGGAAATAGCAGCGTACCAAACTGATGATTTCGGTAATATTCCTCAAATTGTTTATAAGTACCTTGATTTATCATTAAGTACTCACAGGGCAAGTGTCGAAAAAACATATGCTTGGTTCGCAGACCCGTTAAATTTTAATGATCCATATGATTGCACAACTTCGTTTGCGTTTCACCTATTGGCAGAAAATGAGGGGCTTTGCAGAGGTTTTTTCGAGGCTAAATTGAAAAACCAATACTCAGGTATTACAGCGTCAGAGTTAGAATTTGAAGTAAATAAAAATGTTCAATTTATGGTGTCAAAAAAGGGTGATTACGAATTTTTTAAACAAATGGATAGGGATGCGCCAGATCGGAAAAAGATGCTTAGCGAGTTTGGTATATTTTGTACCTGTATGATTAATGATAATATATTATTATGGTCTCATTATTCTAATAAACATACGGGAATTTGTTTAGGCTTAAATGCCTATGCGTTACTATCTTCATTCGAAGACAGAGGATCTGGTGAAGTTAAATATCAAGATTTTCCATTAATTCCCCCACCCGAAGATGATAATGATCAAGCGATTCTGGATACTTTTCAGCCAATATTTTTCAACAAAGCCAAATTTTGGAATTATGAATTAGAGTACCGCTTTCTGCAATATCCCTGTAAGAAAAGAGATATCTCGATTTCAAATGCAATCGAATCTATTTATTTTGGAATTAATACGCCCTACGACGATGAAAAATTTATTATAGACTTATGCAAAGTGCTAAATAAGGGAATAAAACTTTTTAAAGCCGAACCAGCGTTTTTTAAATATGAATTAGAATTTATTGCTGTAGATTATTGATTAATAAGCTTTGGAAAATAGCATCGTGCCAATTTTGTAACACGATTTGAATGTTCTTATTCGGATATTCTCTAAATTTAAATAAATGCCAACTCTCTAATTTAAATGGTTTTTTGGAGCATAGATAATCGGTTATATCGGGACATCTTTTTTAAGCTGACCCTGCTTTAGTTTTTAAGATAATTATCAAAAGACAAACATGACTTTTTACGAGGCAATATGTGAATTGTACAACGATGATTTTGACAAAATAAATTCGAGTCTTATAAATTCAGTTTTTGTCAAAAGCATTGAAGAATATTCACCTTACGTTTACTCCACGGGGTTTGTTTTTAATAAAAGTGATATATTAAGTCCAAGTGTCGAGGTATTATTTGACCCCTTTAAAGGTAAATTAATTCACCAATGTGGTTTTAATAGCTACTCGCCAATCCCAAGACACATGGGATTGAAGATGTGGCTTAATAGGAATTATTATATGCCATTCCAAAAAACGAATTATCGTAACGAATACATTATTAATTATTATACCTCTTTTGATTTAAAAAAAGATTCATTTGATAAGCATTTACCTATAGCTATTAAGATTCCGACCATTTACAAAGAATCAGGACCAGAATTGCAATTGATCCATTCAAGTGACATAAGATCTAAAATAATTTCAATTTTAAAAGAAACTGTGAAAGAAACTTTCCTTTTCACATTTTTATTGGCTGACAAATCGGATCCGTTATTTTTTCAATTTACGAAATTTTATCCAGATAGTCATTTTCTAAAACATAGTCTAAAAGATTTTGATAAGGATTGTAGAAGACCGTTTAAAATTGGTGCAGGATATTACGATTTGGAAAAATGGGCTGAAAATGAATTGAAATCTTGGGATGAGTTCAATCCCGGCTGGAGTGATGGTTTATGGGATTAGTTTAATAATGAGGGGACAATCTTAGCCCAGGTGAAAAAACTAAGAATCATTTCGGAAACTCGCGAATGTTTTTGTTTTTAACAGAATGTGATTAGCTTTAATCCATAAAACCTGGTTAAGCTAAACTCGTTTCATGAAAAACCTGCACTTGTTATTCGTATGCGTTGCTGCATCTATAATCGTATCCTGTAAAAAACATTCCTCAGCTTCCGGATATGCCGGCTGGCGCACTTATGCCGGTTCAAAAGACGGTAACCGCTATTCGTCAAATGATGAGATCACGGCGAAAAATGTAAACCAGCTAAAAGTGGCCTGGACCTACAGTTCGAACGATAAAGACAGCGCCAACCGCACCCAAAACCAATGCAACCCGATTATGGTCGACGGGATACTTTACGGCACCAGCCCTAAATTGAAATTATTTGCTTTGGATGCGGCTACTGGTGAGCAAAAGTGGCTGTTTGACCCGGCAGCCGCAGACGGCGCAAAATATGGTGACCCGCTGGCGTGGTACAAAATATGCCGGGGCGTTGTTTATTGGGAGGACGAAAACGGTGAGAACAAGCGAATATTTTATAGCGCGGGCGCCAAGACCTACGCTATTGACGCTGCGGATGGCAAGCCGATAACAACTTTTGGTAAAGGAGGCTATATCGACCTGGCGAAGGACCTGGGCCGCGAAACTAATTCCTATGTCTCGGGTACAACACCGGGTGTAATTTTCAAAGATCTTTTAATAATCGGGACGCGGGTATCTGAATCTGATGATTCTGCACCCGGCCATGTTCGTGCTTATGATGTGCGCACAGGTAAGCTCAGGTGGATATTTCATACCATCCCGCACCCTGGCGAAAAAGGCTTTAACACATGGCCGGACAGTACTGCCTGGAAGCGTTTAGGCGGGGCAAACGACTGGAGTGGTATGGCTTTGGACGAAAAGCGGGGAATTGTTTATGTGCCGACAGGATCGATCGGCGAGGATTTTTACGGGGGCAAGCGTAAAGGGACTGACTTATTTGCCAACTGTTTGGTAGCGCTGGATGCAGCCACCGGGAAATATATCTGGCATTACCAGGTGGTACATCATGACATGTGGGACCGCGACCTGCCTGCCAACCCTAATTTGGTGACCATTAAACATAATGGCAAAATGATTGACGCGGTGGCGCAGATCACAAAACACGGTTTTATTTTTATGTTCGACCGTATCAACGGCCAGCCCATATTTCCTATTACGGAAAAGCCAGTTCCAACCAATGCATTGCCCGGCGAAGAACCCTGGCCCACGCAACCGATACCAAGCCTGCCACAACCTTTTGCCCGCCAGCATTTCGGACCGGAAGATGTAACAGATATTACGCCGGAAACCCATAAGCAGATGATGGCGAAATATAACAAGGTAAAATATAATGCCATGTTTACACCACCCAGCAAAGACGGCAGCTGGATTTTCCCCGGTTTTGATGGCGGTGGCGAATGGGGGGGTGCGGCGGTAGATCCCGAGTCGAAAATTATGTATGTCAGTAGTACCGAAATGCCCTGGGCGCTGGTGATGATCGATGTGCCAAAAAACACAAACGATCATTCGTTAAAGGGGATCGGCCATGCTATTTACAACAAATATTGCATATCATGCCACGGCGCTGAATTAATGGGGAATGGTACGTCGTACCCTTCCTTGGTTAATATCGGCAAAAAATATAACGAAGGACAAATGGGTCAGCTCATAGTAAACGGGCGCAATATGATGCCATCGTTTAAACAAATACCAGCTGATGAAAAGAAAGCGTTGCTGGCCTTCTTATTGAAATTGCCTGAAAAGTCTTCGGATGCCAAATTAATCTCGAAAGAGCCGGTTTCCGCAATCAAAAATTCGGCAAACCAAATACCTTATACTATGAATGGGTACAACCGCTTTTTGGATACGAACGGCTATCCGGGGGTTAAACCGCCATGGGGTACTTTGAATGCTGTTGACCTTACGTCGGGCAAGCTTTTATGGAAAGTGCCATTGGGTGAATATCCTGAACTAACCAAAAAAGGTATCCCCGTTACCGGCACCGAATTATATGGGGGGCCTTTAGTAACCAAAGGCGGTTTGGTATTTGTAGCCGCCACAAAAGACCAAAAAATACGGGCCTTTGATAAGCAAACGGGTAAACAAGTTTGGGAAGCAAAATTGCCTGCAGCCGGTTACGCCACGCCTGCCACCTACGCCATCGACGGCAAACAATACGTAGTTATCGCCTGCGGCGGCGGCAAGATCGGCAGCAAATCAGGCGACAGTTATGTTTGCTTTGCACTGCCATAGAAGGTGAAGGGTGAAAGGTAAAGGGCGAACGGTGAAGAAAGTAGAGATTTGAGTCCAAGGTCACACTGACTAAAAATATTTATTCCGGCATAGCAAAGTTCCAAAAAACCTTTTACCTTTCGCCTTTAACCTTTCACCTATTCATCATGGACAAAGGACGTTTAGAAGCTTTCAGCGACGGTGTAATTGCCATTATCATTACCATAATGGTTCTGGAGCTGAAGATACCACCCGGCGTGCATGCGGCCGAATTAAAATCCCTGCTGCCGCTTTGCCCGGTTTTTATAAGCTATATTCTTAGCTTTATTTATGTTGGGATCTATTGGAACAACCATCATCATACCATGCAGGTTGTTGACTCGGTAAACGGGACCATACTATGGGCCAATATGCACCTGCTTTTCTGGCTTTCACTAGTTCCTTTCGTCACTGGCTGGATGGGCGAAAATAATTTTGCCAGGTGGCCGGTTACCTGTTATGGTATAGTACTCCTGATGAATGCTATAGCTTACGGCCTTTTGATAGTGGCATTAATAAGGCATCAGGGCAAAGATTCATTACTGGCCAAAGCAGTAGGGAAGGATTGGAAAGGGAACATATCAATAGCCATCTATGTTACCGCCATAGCGCTTTCATGGCTTAATTCCAGGATAAGCTTTGCACTTTACGTAGTTGTAGCTTGTATCTGGTTTATCCCGGATAAAAGGATTGAAAAGAAAATAGTGGGAGAAGGACACGTCCCTAAGTCTAAATTATAAGGTCGAAAGTCCTAAGTCGTCAGTCAGCTATGGACTTTTCGAATTAGGACTTTCGACTTAGAACTTAGGACTTTACGGCTTATCCCACCAAACCCTGCTGGTTATTTTATCGCCGCCGGTTAACCCTGCAACCGCCGCGTTATAATTGGCCAGATTGGTCACTTTTTGGCTTGGAGGATAAACTAACCGGCGTGGTATGGTACTATTAGAAACGTTACCGGGATAACTGGTAGGCTTCAAATAAGGCAAATCGCCGCAGCGCCGCCAGTTAGCCCAGCACTCATATTCGTCCATAAGTGTACATAGCCAATACTGATAGTTGATCTGTGAAAGGGCAGTTCCAGAATTATAAGGATGGGCATCTAAATATGTTTGGGCATCGTCAGAACTGATGGTGGCCGCATCGCCATAAGCTGATAATTGTGTAATTGCTGCCAATACCCCGTTCTTGTAGTGTGTGGCTGCATCGCCGCCGACCCCCCAACGCTTTGCAGCGTCAGCAAGCAGAAATTCGGTTTCAGCATACGTAAGGATCAAACTTGGCGCACCGATCGAAAGCAGGTTATCACTTATTCGTGAATATCCGCCAAGCAATTGATAAGGCAACGAATCCTTGGCAGCAATAAGAAGGTTTACCTGTTGATTGAGGCCCCCTATAATATATCCGTTAGGCAAACCGATCTGGGCCGCCGCATCAGTCGAAGTACTGTCCGGGTCCGGGAAATTGCCGTCCTGATCTAAACCGTAAGCAATCCAGGCCACTACGGGCAAACGCGGATCGGCCATTTTTTTCATATTACTGATAATCGTACTTGATAGCCTGATATCCGTGCTGTCCTGGCTGAATATTTGTGCTGCATCCTGGTTTGATGTAAGCGAGTTAGCGCTCAACGCATGCTGAACAATGGCGTTGTCATCGTTGCTTTGCATGGTCTTTCCAACAACCTGGGTAACATATTTTTGGGCGGTCGTTGGGTCGACTTTGGTCAGGCGCATAGCCATCCGCAGCAATAAAGAGTTACCAAACATTTTCCACTCCGCAATTTGATCACCTGCTTGCGAATACAAAATATCTCCGGAAGGATTATCAGCGTTTTCGGTCAGGCTATCAGTTGCCTGCGATACCTCTTTAAGCAAATCGGTATAAATAACCTGCTGTTTATCATAAGCAGGCGTATAAATCCTTTGGTAATACCCAAGGCCGGCCTGGAAATAAGGAATATCACCGTAAAGATCTGTTAATTGCTCAAATATCATGGCTTTCATTATGCGTGCCATTTGATGAAGGTTCCTGTATTGTGCTTTATTGGCGGTTAGCTGAAATAACTCCACTACAGGCTGTACAGCGATGGTATAATTGTCCTGGAATGTTTCACCCATCGCACCAATATTATTCAGATATTTATCGCCGTAATAAAAACCCGTGTTTGTTGACGCTACATGCTGAACAAACATTCCAACCCCGCCCCATTTTGTTGCCCACACACTTCCGCCTATGGTTGGGGCCCCGGTGTATGCCAGCTGCACAGTAGTCAGTAATAAATTGGGGTCCACTTGACCGCCAGTAATTTGGTCCGGATTTGTATTTGCCTTTAACAGATCTTTTTTACACGAGCCGGCAGCTATTATGATAAAGGCTGCTGTTGCTATTAAATATATCGTCTTAAATTTCATACTGATGTCTTTATAATAGTTATACATATGAATTCATTTACAATTTTATGTTTAGGTTTAGCCCAAGTGTCCTGGAATAAGGAACTGCGGGAGCTTCAAGCCCCTGTGAATATATCGAAGCGGTGTAACTTGTCTCCGGATCAACATTCGGTATCGCTTTAAATATGGTAAACACGTTATGGCATACAAAACTCAACCTTAAACCATGTATTTTATTATGAAACGCCGCTGCCGGGAAATCATAGCCCACTATTAACTGCCTGAATTTTATGAAACTGTCACTATAAACAAACTGTCCCTGGTTGGCAAATGCCCAATCGCCGTAATAAGACTGGGCGCTTTGCTGATCAGTTCCATATAGCTGGTCTCTGCCATTCACTGTAAGTTTGGATAGTCCGTCCTGGTAGGCAACAATATTAGTGTTCGAAAATATGTGTCCCCCGAATTTGCCATCAATAAGGAATGACAACGAAAAGTGCTTATATTTAAAAGAGTTATTGATGCCGAGTCCCCAGGGATTTTCACCCGATCCAAAGGACCTTGGTTGTGAAAGCGAAGGGTCCGGAGCGCCTAGTCCCGGATCGATAATAATATGGCCGCTTGCATCACGGGCAGGATCTTGAGCAATTATTTGCAAAGGCTCTTTGCCAACTATATCCTGCAGGTATGCTGTTGAACCCCAGTCCTGGGCTTCGGCGCCAAGATTTATGTTGGGTTGGCCGCCTAAGGAAACCACTTTACCTTTAGCATAAGAACCATTCAGATCGATATCCCAGCTAAAGTTTTCACTTTTAAAAGGTGTACCGCCAACTTCAAATTCAACACCATTATAGTCTACTGTACCAACGTTAAGCAATGCCGAATTATAGCCTGAAGTATAATCAATAGTTACCGGTATAATATCGTCTATAACCTGCTTTTTATAAACTGCCAGGTCAAACCTCAGCCTGTTTTTAAAAAAGTCCATTTCTGTCCCGACCTCAAATTCTTTTCTTTTGGAAGGTTTTAGCGCACTGTTGGGTACAGTACCATTCCCTGCCGTGCCTATCGGGAATGTTCCGCCGTTACCGGGTTGAAAAGTTCCGCTAATACCATAGGTTTGCAGTGTTTGATAAGGGGAATCAGCAGCGCCGCCAACATCTGCATAGCTCAGTCTTAATTTACCCAGGTCCATGTTTTCAATATGCAGTAATTCCGAGAAAACAAATGAGCTGCTAACGGACGGATATAAATAATTGATCGTGCCAGGCGATAAAGTTGAATACCAGTCGTTACGGCCGGTTACGGTTAAATAAAGAAAGCTTTTATAGTTGAAATCGATGCTTCCATACAGGGATTGAAATTCTTCGTTATTTGTTTGAAGCGTTGTGTATGGATTTTCAAGATTACCGATGTTATACAGGTTAGGGATAGCAAAGTTATTGCCTCCAGCTGTAAAATATTCCTGTACCGATTTCCTATAGTTGGCGCCAAACAGTACATTCATTGAAAAATTCTTGCTGAATTTAGTGTTTTTACCGAATGTAAGGTCCAGGTTTAATTCAGTTTGCTTTACATTCTGCTCATTCATGTCCCCGTTTACGCCTTCATCAATTAAATAACCTGTTCCCGGAGGTTCAATATTCGTGTTCCTGTCATTGGTATAATCATCAGCAACCTGGAAACCAACAAAATAACCATTGTTGGACGTATACTTTAAATTTGCCGAGCCTGTAAAACGGTTACGGTGAATAGCTCCCTGTAGTTGATAAGCAGCAAAATAGGGGTTGGTAGTGTACGGGTCTGAAAAGGGATTTAGCTCGTTGCCATTTGCCAGGGTGCCGTTACCGTTAGGGCCTGCCAAAGTAGTAATATTTATATTTCTTGGGACGAACATAGGCCCCCAGTTTAAGTTGCCTACTGCATCTGAAAGGTTGGGTGCGTTTTTCGTATATTCAGTTACATACTGCGAAGAAAGATCGAGCGTTAAATTTTTCCCGAATTTCAGGTTAGTGTTTTGGCTGAACGTGAGGCGTTGCAGCCCGGCATTTGGTACATAGCTTTGGTCGTTCAAATCGCTTACAGAGAAGCGTGTGGCGCCGTCGTCGCCAAAACCTTTGCTAAAGGAGACTGTATTTGTAAGGTTGCCGCCCGCACGGTAAAAGCGCGAAAGGTTACCGTCAGCAACAGCCGAATACGGCCTTTTCACGCCATCAAACTGGAAAGTTGGCATCCCGTTAAGTTTTGCGCCCCAATTTGACTCCATCGAACCTAAAGCATCGGCGCCGCTAACCGGCGCGGCCTGATTGTAACCCTGGCCATACACGTTCTGGAAATTAGTTTCATCTATTACATTCTCACGTACAAAGTTCGAATTTATTTCTACCCCAAGCCCGTCGCCGCTTTTCCCCTTTTTAGTGGTGATCAGTACCACGCCATTTGCACCGCGATAGCCGTATAGCGCCGTGGCAGCAGCACCCTTTAATATTGACATACTTTCAATATCATCGGGGTTAATATCGCCTATGCCATCACCGCCATCTTTACCGCCATAACCGCCATTGTCGGTTTGCTGGTAATTGTTGTTAACCAGTGGTATCCCATTAAGTATATACAGCGGTTGGTTATTACCGGTAAGGCTGGTAATGCCGCGTATGATCACATTGGTTGCACCATTTGGGCCTGATGCTACACCGCTTACGTTTACGCCTGCAACACGTCCTTCCAAACTGTTTACAAAGCTGTTTTCACGAGCCTCGGTAATTGACGCACCCTTTACCTCGGTTAGCGAATAGCCGATTGCACGTTTTTCTTTTGTAACACCTAAAGCAGTAACGACTACGCTTTTTAACTGCTCCTCCGAAACCTGCAGTTTTACATTAATGACGGTTTGGGCGCCTACCACAATTTCGGCGGTTTTATATCCTATATACCTGAAAATTAACGTGGCTGCAGGGCCTGCAGAAACAGAATAACTTCCTTTTGCATCCGTGAACCCACCTATCGTAGTTCCTTTTACAGCTACCGTGACCCCGGGAAGTGCTTCGTTTGTTTGTGCATCGGTAACCGTGCCTTTAACTACAGCAACAGGCTCGGTTTGCGCAACGGCGAAGCCGCTAAACAATAAAATAAAAAGCGCCGGGAGGCATATGCTTTTTGTAAAAAAATTGATTTTTAGTGCGTAAAAGTTTCTTTTCATAAATCCAGTTTAAGAGTGACATTAATATATGATGGCAGATGAGGGGTATTTATAAAGAACTTATCGACAATATAAGGAAAAATTTGCTTTTAATTAATTGTATGAATTATGTTACAAAGACATCTCGATTTTGTTTTTCGTTACATGTAATACAGTTTCTCCCAAAGTTCAAAAACTACAGGCATAACCGTCAATTTTTCTTAATTTTAAAAGAATGATCCCCCGAAGCACAGTTGGCGACAACCCATTTCCCTTCAGTTATAGCATTTCCGATGACCTTCCCGTCGACAATTAAGGTATAATTATCCGATATTTTTGGGAGGTAAACCTTGGCGGTGGTATTAGCCGGGATTGTAATGTCAAGATCGAAAAAATTCCCGGGGTCCTGGTTTAAACTGACTAAAATATCACCCCGTATACTGGGCAATTTCATTTTTGCCCATTTCAGTTCGCCCGGCTGGGGCTTGATATTGATCTCGCCGAAACCCGGCGCCGCGGGTTCAATACCCATAATTTTGCGCGGAATAATGTGTGCCGGCGAAGCGGACCATGCATGGCTCCAGCTAATGTCGTGCGGGTCGTATTTTATATCCCAGGCCTCCGTGGTCATGGTAGCGCCCACGCGAATCATGTTCAGCCACCCCCTGTCCGAATCGTTGGTCATCAGTTCCAAAGCATAGTCGCCCTGCCCGGCATTGTATAATGCCTCCATCAGGTAGTTGGCCGCATATACACTGCAGGCCATCCATTTTGATTTAACATAATTCACCACGTTTTCCTTGTAAACATCGGGCACCAAACCAAAAGCAAGCGGGAACATATTAGCCTGCAGTGAAAAATGCCTGCTGCCGATACCGTCGATATACACCTTATTTACATTGTCGAAAAAATCCTCATTGAATTTCTTTTTTACCTTTTCGGCTTTTGCTTCAAAAAAAGCAACATCGTCCCGGTGATTGGTTGCCAGCGCCATCCGACCCATCAGTACAAGCGCCCTGTAATAAAAAGCATTAACAACGGTATTGTAGTCTTTGCGTTCGTAATTGTCCGTTTCGCCATTGGGGTATATACCCTGGTCGGCATCGGGCCAGTCGTCTATATCATGTAACATATCGCCGTCGTAGTGAATTGACGCCAGGAAACTTTTGGTTTGAAGGCCGGTACGCGAGCTGATCAATCCTTCCGGTGTTTCAAGTGCAGTTAATGTTTTTGCCTTCAGGTCGTTATAATAATTTTCAATCAGTTCGGTATTGCCGGTGTACATATAATCGGCCCAGGCCATAAATACGCTGTGATTTATCCATTCAGTCGGCCAGCTGGCGTGGTATATCAGGTTTTCGGTGCTGTAACGCGCGGTGGCAAAATCCCGGTCGATGGCGTAGTGGCTCATTTGCTGGATATAGCAATCCGCCTCGTACATCATCCGTTCACGTTCGCTGTTGGCATAATCACCGTTAAATGTATTGGCAATGGTGGAGTACTTGCACAACTCATAGATATTGTTCAATTTATCATCAGAGCATGAAAATGACGAAGCATTGGGGTTGAATTCCACATACAAAGCTTTCTGAAAAATGCTGTTTACTTTCAGGCCGGGTATTGCCTTGATCTCGCAATAGCGGAAGGGGATAACCTCGGGCATTTGCAGCGGCATTACCTGGCTATGCGGAAACTGCGGAACAAACCTCGGGATTTCCAGGATATAATCATTCAGGCCTTTTTTTAGCTTTATTTTATAGGTGCCATAAAGAATGCCTCCGCCGGGCTTTTGGTCGATAGAATCGCCTATTCCTTTTTCACCTATGGAAAGCACCAGCGAATCAGTTTTTACTTTGTCGGCATCCCAGGTAATATTGATGGCGAGGTATGCAAAAGCATCTTTTTTGAAATCATAAAAAATATTGCCATTTTTTTGGACAACTGTTTTTGCCGGCACTACGTCATGAAAATTAACCGGTTCGCGGTTTTCAAACGTAAAGGCTATTTTGCCATTGTCGCCGGTCAAATTGACCCATTTGCTTTCACCCGGCCAGGTTCTTGGCAGGTCAAAATCAGATGTGTTAAACATTTGTGCTGTGCTCCAGGCTGATTGCCTGCCGGTTTTCCCCCACGTACAAACCCGCCACCAATAGCGTTGGTGCGGCTGCAGGCTTTTACCGGTGTAGCGAATATTTATTGACTGGCTTGAAGGCACCTTCCCGGTATTCCACAAATCAGCCTGGCCTTCCTGCAAAAGCGTTGCCGAAGTTGCGGCCTCAATTTGATAAGCGGTTTGGTAATCTTCTTTTACCCCTGCGTTTACTATCCAGCCAAAATCAGGGGTTTTATTGGTGATCTCTGATAATTCCGGGTGCGGCAGCAAATCGCACAGCAAGCCAGTCGGCGCGTTTTTCTGGCCGAAAGCGGTTGATGTAACCAGGAAAAGTAAAATAAAAAATAAGTACCCGGTTTTATTCATAAGCGTATTTTGCTACCTGCTTTTGTTAATTTAAAGTCTGTTTTTTGTACGATGATATATTAATGGATTTTGGTCGTCATTATTCAACAGATCACCAACACTCAATGTCTTAAGATAATCACCAGGCAAAATATTGGCTGTTCCATTAAACGTGTTACAATCAGGCATGTAAGCGCACGTCACGGCCCTGCGGGTACCGCTTGTCATATTGGCATTTGCCCCGTGAATAGTTAACCCATTGTGAAAAGAACAACTGCCCGCTTTCATCGGCGCTGCTACCGACTGTGTTTTTATAAGCTGCGGGTAAACTTGGAAAATACCATCCATGTTTATTCCGATACCCTTGTTCTCGAAAGTAGTTTGGCGATGCGAGCCCGGTAAAAAGAACAGGCAGCCATTTTCAAGCGTGGCGTCATCCAGTGCGATCCATATAGAAATTGCGTTCCTGTCGGAGAATGACCAGAAAGGCGTATCAAGGTGCCAGGAGGTTGGGTTGGCCCATGACCGTTTAAATAAAGCCTGGTCATGCCATATCCTTATCCCATCAACACCCGCAAGCTGTGCCGCCATTTTCCCGATCCTCTCATCAAACATCAATTTTTTTACTTCGTCGTCCGTTTGCCAAAGGTTCAGCAATTGATCAAAAACTTTCCCATAGTATTCAGAATCCTCGTTGATGCCATCTGCTTCGCCTGTTTTCAGGTCCTTGCCGGGCATTTTTTGCCCGTTTCTTTGCTGCACCGCATTCATTACAGCTGCTTTCCAGCGCTCCAGTTCGTCAGCCGGCAAGAAATCTTCTATCACCAGAAAACCGTTCTTTTGATAAAATTCAACCTGACTTTCGTTTACCTGGCAATTCATCGGGGCGCAAATATTTAATTACGAAATAAAATTGTAAACAAATAACCCGGTTTCAGGCGCTCCATGAGGTTTTGGCCGTGCTGCAAATCCTTTGCTATTCGCGGGATTTACCACTACAAACTGAAGATTATTTGGATTATTTATCAAAACTAACCCTATTTAGTGTTGTATGCTTATATAAAGACGCATAATTTTTGTACTTTTTGACATAATTCTAATTTTGTTAAATTCAAGCTGCTTATTAATTGCCCTTAAATGCACAATTTCAATAAATATCTCGCCCCATCTGCCATTGACGAGAAATGGGGCTTTTTTATAACTTCCGTTGGCTGTTCAAAAATAGATGTTAACCAAAGCTATCCTAATAATGAGGAGCATCCCTCCACCCATACCTTTACCTGGAACAAAGGGAGGATATTGCATGACTATTACCTGGTCTATATCTCAAAGGGGCATGGCACTTTTGAATCCTCGGAAACCAGCTCCTTTGAGATAAGCGCGGGCACTTGTTTTTTTTTATTTCCGGGCGTGTGGCATAGGTATAAGCCCGACCCAAATTCGGGCTGGGAGGAGTATTGGGTAGGTTTTAAAGGCTATTACCCCGACCATTTAATGGCCCAGCATTTTTTTGATAAGAAAAAGCCATTTGTACTTATCGGCTTAAATGAAGATATGCAGCGGTTATTCCACCAATTACTGGATTGCGTAAAATCTTCTATTTCAGGTTATCACCAAATAATTAGTGGTATTACGCTTGAAATGCTGGGATTGATAAACAGTATCTCCCTCAATGAAGATCTCGGCACTGACGCAACCAGCAGATCCATCGCCAGGGCGAGGTTCCGGATGCGGGAGTCCATCGAAAATCCTATAGCAATTAACCAACTGCTTGAGGAGATCCCAATGAGTTATTCCAAATTCAGGCAGGCTTTTAAAAAGGTAACCGGCCAGTCGCCCAATCAATATTATTTAAATATCAGGCTTAATAAAGCTAAGGAATTATTGACAGCTACTTCATTGAATATAAACGAGATCGCTTACCATACCGGGTTCGAATCAATTTTCTATTTCTCAAAACTATTCAAAAAGAAAAATGGCGTTTCACCGAGGGATTTCAGAAATGGGCTGCAAAAGGTAGGTTAAGGATGTTGATTTTGTGATGATTTTGTAGAGACAATACTTGCGTCTGTGACCAAAAATTAAAAAATTTATCCTAAATACTATCATTTCGTTTCGAGAGACACAAGTATTGTATCTCTACATTTTTGGAATCTAAAGACGCTGACTTCCGACCTCTGACTTCCGACCTCACTCACTCCTCAAACTCTCCACCGGGTTCGTCAACGCCGCTTTAATCGATTGGTAGCTTATGGTTAGAAAGGCTATTACGATTGCCATTATCCCCGCGACGGCAAACATCCACCAGCTGATATGGATACGGTAAACATAGCTGTCCAGCCATTTACTCATTGCCCACCAGGCTATTGGAAAGGCGATAAGCAGGGCTGCGGCAACCGGTTTTACAAAGTCTGTTGCCAGCATAGCTACAATGCCTGCAGCGCTGGCGCCAAGCACCCTTCGTACACTAATTTCTTTCAGCCGTTTTTGGGTAGCGAACGTGGCCAAGCCAAAAAGGCCCAAACAGGAAACAATGATTGAAATAATTGAAAAAGCATTAAAAAGCTTGCCCATTTGCTGCTCTGTTACATATAGCTTCGAAAGGTCCTGGTCGACAAAGCCGTAGGAGAACGGGAAATTTGGATACACATTTTGAAAAACAGCCTTTAATTTTGCAATTGCCCGTTGAATACTTGCGGGGCTGGTCCTGATCACTACAAAACCGCCGCGGTGTGTGTATCTTAAAATGAGGGGCTCAATGCGCTGCTGCACCGGCTTAAAATTGAAATCTTTTACTACGCCTATAACTTCGCCGGGATTGTCGTTGAGGCTTATCTTTTGCCCAATGGCCGATGCGGGGGTCATGCCCATAATTTTCACCGCGGTTTCATTTAAAACGTAGTTATTTGCATCCCCCTTAAAGTTATCGTTGAAACCCCGCCCTGCCGCAAGGCGGATACCAAATGTTTTTAAAAAGTTACCGTCGGCGCCAAGATGCGGAAAAATTATTTGCTGATTCGGATCTTTGCCGTGCCATTTTATATCGGTTGTACCGGTGGTAAGGTAAGTTGGCAAGTGTTCAATCAGGGTATAATCGGCAGCGCCGGCATTTTCGTTTAACGTTGCTTTTAGCGCCTGGTAATTGTTTTGCAGATCGCCGGTTTGCGGCATTTGAAGGTATAAAAGATTTTCTTTGTTGAACCCGATGTCCCGGTTACTGATAAATTTCAGCTGGTTATTTACAACCAGCGTGCTCACCATTAAAACAATGGCTATAGCAAATTGAAATACCACTAAACTGTTTCGTAAGAATGATCTTTGGCCACGAAAAATCTTTAAACCCTTTAACACTGCCACCGGTTTGAATGACGACAGGAAGAACGCCGGGTAGCTGCCCGATAATAAACCAACTAAAACAGCAATACCTAAAAGGCCTGAAATTATTTTTACATTCAGTAAGCTGATCGAGATCGTTTTGGCGGAAAGATCATTAAAAAACGGCAATAACAGCCAGGCGACAACTATCCCGATAAGCAATGCAATGAATGAGACCAGTAACGATTCGCCCAGGAACTGGATGACGAGTTGGGAGCGCAGCGCGCCAATGGTTTTACGCAGCCCTACCTCTTTTGCCCGTTGCCCGGCAAGGGCTGTAGCCAGGTTCATAAAATTAATGCAGGCGATCAGCAGGATAAAGACAGCGACTACAGAGAAAATGGTTACATATTCGCCGTTGCCATTGCCATCAACATCAAGTAAAAGATGCGAATGTAAATGGATGTCGGTAAGTGGCTGCAGCACATATGTACTTTTGGTGTGGCTTGGATCATTGGCGGCGTGAATTTGATCGATTTGCTTTTGCAGCGAATTGAGCGCGGAAGGCGACGCATCAAAATGATCGCTAAGCTGTAAATAAGTGTACACGTCAAAATTACCCCACCTGTCCCTGTCATTACCGTATGTTTTATCGTAAATGCTTGCAGGCAATAAAATATCAAACTGCAAATGAGAATTATGCGGGATGTTTTGTAGTACACCCGTTACCGCATACTCGTGGCCGGGAGTGTTATCATCAATATGCATTGTTTTTCCGATCACATTGTCACTGCCGAAATATTTTATTGCTGTCGCGGATGTAATCACCACGCCGCCGGGGCTGGAAAGGGCCGTTGCCTTATCACCCTGCAACAACGGGTAATTAAACATTTGCAGAAAATCAGGATCGGCATAAAACACCTGCTTCTCATCAAACTTTTTTGTGCCGATAGTAACAATCGAGTGCAGGCTAACAAGCCTGGCAAAACTTTTCACGTTCGGTATTTGTCGTTTTAATGCACCTCCGACAGCAGGAGGGGTTACGGCCGCTTCAACACCTGATACGTTGGCGGTTAAGCGGTAAATTTGGGATGCATGATCATTAAATTTATCATAGCTGCGTTCATCCTGTACCCATAAAAAAATAAGGATGCTGCAGGCCATGCCTGTGGCCAGGCCAAACACATTCAATAATGTAAATAACTTGTACCTTTTAAGGCTGCGGATGGCGCTGGTAAAGTAGTTTTTAAGCATGGCTGATCGTTATTAATAGCATGAATGCCGGTTAATGGACCATCACCCGGGTAACTATTGATAAGACGGCAGCCATCTTAATAACGTTGCACTTTAAGTCGTCAAAAAAATATTTTAATTGCAGCCTCGCCGGATGCTTTTAAAATTTAACCGAAATTCCTAAAGTGGTTTGTATTACCGATATGGGCAAGTTGGTTTGCCAACGGCCGGCAGTAGAGAAAGGGCCTGAATTTTCAATTTTTATCCCGTTCGAGCTTATATAATTTCCCTTTAAGCCAATATCCCAGCTGTCGCTCAGGCTGTAGCGAAAACCTATACTGGCCCCATAGGCAAATGTATCACCGCGGGAACTGATCTGGTTAAGGTAAGTGGCCTTATTATTTGAATAATCAAAAACTACCCCATAGGACGGCGTGGCAATGCTTTTTATGATTCCCGCCGATGCCCTAAGGTCAAGTGCGAAACTTTTATACAAAAAAGTATATTGCGGCCCTACCATCAGGTTGATGTTTTGATAACGGTCAACTGTGGTAACATTTGTCTCGTCCTTACCATAGGACGTGTTATAACCATTCGCAAGGCTTGCCGCGTCCAACGCACTTAGTTCACCCTGGTCCTGGTACGAAAAGATAATACCAATACCGAAGTTTTTATACAGGTATATCCCCGCGTCCAAACCCAGCATTCCGCCTTTTTTGGCAAAACCTGCGGTGTTATTGCTGTAGTTGGCCTGCCCAAAACTGCCGTTCGGGATTGACAGCCCGCCGATTAAGCCCAGGTAGCTTTTCGCCTGCGGATGCTCATCCTGTGCTTTTACATTTAAAGAGAAAAGAGTAATTAAAACGAGTGACAGAATAGTAAAGTTTTTTTTCATGTTAGGGTGAAGAGGACTGTTGATTTTGTTTTTTAGCATTAGTGTTATTGCCGGCGCCTTGAAAGCATCGGTTATGCAAACGTATAAAGGATTGTAATAGTATCGGTATAAATTCTTAAAAAATGTTAATTTTTATCTGTAACAAAAGCCTTACGGGGAGGTTTTGGGTTGCTAACCGTACGCAAAAGTATGATCTGCGATGGATTATTCAGATAAAATGCATGCTTTTTACATAACTTCGCGCATACAATGGCCTACAAATACATCGATAATTACCGCGAACAAGGCGCACGTAAAAAACTGGTTGAAGAATTAAAGAAAAAAGGAATTGACGACGAAAATGTGCTGAAAGCAATAGGTAAGGTGCCGAGGCATTTCTTTTTTGATGAAACGTTCTGGAACCAGGCGTACAGGGATATCGCTTTCCCGATAGGCGAGGGGCAAACCATTTCACAGCCATATACGGTAGCTTATCAAACACAGCTGTTACATATTCAAAAAGAGGATAAGGTACTTGAAATTGGTACCGGCAGTGGCTACCAGTGCTGTATATTAGTTGAGCTCGGCGCGAAGGTGTTTACGATTGAAAGGCAGGAAAAATTATTCTATCATACAAAACAGGTATTGCCAGATATGGGTTATAAAGCCCGTTTCCTGCTTGGCGATGGCTCAAAGGGTAACATAAGGCATGCCCCTTACGATAAAATAATAGTTACAGCCGGTGCGCCTACCGTCCCTGATGAATTGTTGAAACAATTAAATATCGGCGGTATATTGGTGATCCCCGTCGGCGGCCAGGAAACGCAAAAAATGGTTACGGTGCTAAAAGTTGGGGAGCATGATTATGAGAAAACAATATTGGATACATTTCGGTTTGTGCCGCTGGTAGGGGATAAAGCGTGGTAGGCCCCCCGGCCCCCTAAAGGAAGAGAATAGCAATTAAGTTCCCCCTTTAGGGGGTTAGGGGGCCTGGGCTGCGTTACCTTTTCATCGCCCTGTCCATTTCCACTTTCGTATCCCGTTCCTTCATCGTTTCCCGTTTATCAAAAGTCTTCTTGCCTTGCGCCAGGCCGATCTCTAATTTTGCGAATCCACGTTCACTAATAAACAAAGCAAGGGGAACAATAGTCAATCCTTTTTCTTCGCCTCGGGTTTGGAGTTTTTTTAGCTCCTTTTTATTGAGGAGTAAAACACGGTCGCGTTTGGCTTCGTGGTTGTAAAATGAGCCATAGCTGTATTCTGCAATGTGCAGGTTACGTACAAAAAGCTGGTCGTTGATGAAGGTGCAAAAGGCATCGTTGATGTTTGCTTTGCCTTCGCGGATGGATTTAATTTCGGTGCCCAGCAATTTTATCCCGGCTATATATTTATCCAGTATGTGGTATTCAAAATAGGCTTTTTTGTTTTTTATGTAGATGTTCTGGTCCATTTGATGCAAAGATGCGAATTTAATAGGCACGAATTAAATTAGCCCCCTCTAAATCTCCTCCGGTAGGGAGATTTGAGCTGCGACTGCAGGAAATTAGCCTCCCGGTATTTCTACAGGAAGCTATAGTTATTTCTTTTTCGTCAGCACATGATGTATCGGCTGGGGTTTAACTACCAGCACCGGCACATTTACTTTATGGCGTACAGAATCAACCGTGGTGCCATAAATAAGGTCTTTAAACACTTTATGGCCGTGGGATCCCATCACAATAAAATCGATTTTATCGTCATTTACAATTTTTGCGATGGAAGGCGCCGCCCTGCCAAACCCAATATGTGCATCGGCATTATAGCCAAGATTTTTCATCGCCAAGACATATTTATCCAGGTTATCCGAATCGCTTTGCGTTTCGTGGTCCATCACCTCGGTGCCGTAATAGCGGGCTCCTGCCGTTTCCACTACATGGATCAAAGTATAACGGGTATCTTTATTCCCCTGCATAATAGCATGCCTGATGCAGTCGCGGTCGTTTTTTGAAAAATCAATGGTAATGCCGATATGTTTGTAAGTGATTGGTTTTAGCTCGTGGATAACAGTAGCCAGGCCGTGCGGTACCCGCGCAGGTTGGTCGCGATGCTTAAACAGTATGGGCCGGAAAAATACATACAGCAGCAATAGAGCAATGGCAGCGGTTATAGGGATCACCAGCGCATATATCCATATAGCAGTGTGCGGGTATTGTTTTATCCAATCGCCGATTTGATCTGCGACTAATTTTGCATTTAAGGCTACAATAAGCGCTGCGCTTAGCCAGGCCACTATTTTTACCTTTAAACTGATAGCAAATTCCCCCATCCGTTTGCGGTTGGAAGTGAAGTGAATAAGCGGGATCACTGCGAAACCTAATTGCATGCTGAGAACTACCTGGCTTAAAATGATAAGACTTCCCAGGCCCTGTTCTCCAAAATAAATAATAGTAAAAATGGCCGGGACAATGGCCAGTAACCTCGTTAACAGCCGGCGCAGCCAGGGCTCGATACGCAGGTTAATATGCCCTTCCATCACAATTTGCCCGGCAAGTGTACCAGTGATGGTTGAGCTTTGTCCTGATGCGATCAAAGCTATTGCAAACAAAGTTGGGGCAAGATTTCCAAAAATATGTGCCAGCAGTTTATAGGCATCCTGTATTTCGGCGATATGGAAATACCCGTTTTTAAAAAAAGCGCTTGCCGCCAGTATTAATATTGCAGCGTTAACTACAAAAGCCAGGTTAAGTGCTATAACTGTATCGAACAAGTTAAATTTTATAGCCGATTTTAAGCCTTCATCCGTACGCGTTATTTGCCGCGTTTGCACCAAAGAGGAGTGAAGGTACAGGTTATGCGGCATCACGGTCGCCCCGATGATGCCAATCGCTATATACAGCATGTTCTGGCTTACCAAATCGCTTTTGAATAGATTATTCGGAATGAAGCCTTTGGCAATCTCCAAAACATCCGGCCTCACGATAAACATTTCGATCATGAAGGACATCCCCATGATAAATATCATCGACATGATAAATATTTCCAGCTTGCGCATGCCCTTGTTCATCAAAAACAGCATCAGCACGGTATCAGTTATGGTAAGCGATACGCCCCAAATGAGGGGCAGGTTAAACAGCAATTGCAAACCTATGGCCATACCGATGATCTCAGCCAGGTCGCAGGCGATAATAGCTATTTGAGCAAGTATATACAGGCAAAAGTTTACAAATCTTGGGTAGGCGTTTTTTGAGGCCTGGGCCAAATCAAGACCGCGTACAATGCCAAGCCGGGCGCTTAACGACTGCAATAACAAGGCTATAAGGTTTGATGCGAACAATACCCATATCAGCCGGTACCCAAAGGCGCTGCCACCGGCAATATCGGTTGCCCAGTTACCGGGGTCCATATAGCCAACGCTCACCAGGTAGGCGGGACCAATAAAAGCCAGGATACGGCGCCAGCCTATTTTATTCTCTGTATTTATAGAGCTGTGAACGTTACTTAATGAAGGGGTAGGAGTATGGTTGTTACTCATAGCGCTATCAATAAATTATTGGCCACTTCGCGGCTGATCTGTAATTCTTTACCTGCTGTTTGTAAGATCACAGAGCGGTCGAATTCATTAATTTCTTTAACCGTGATCTTCTTCCCGATAATAAGCGATTGTTTCTCCAGGTATTGTAAAAATGCCGGGGAATGGTCGCGGACACCGCAAATAACACCGCCTTCATGAACGCCGATGGCAGAAACAGGTTTAAGATTATGTATTTTAAACAGCCCGTTGCAATCGGGTATCGGGTCGCCATGCGGGTCGTGTTTGGGGTAGCCCATAAATTTATCCAGCCGGTCTATCAGTTCGTTCGACGAAATATGTTCCATTTCCTCGGCCATTTCATGTACTTCGTCCCATTTAAAATCAAGCTTTTCCACCAAAAAATATTCCCACAGCCTGTGTTTGCGGATAATATTTACGGCAATTTTTTCGCCTGCCTTGCTAAGGGTAACCCCCTGGTAGGGGGTATAATTTATCAGCCCCTTATCAGCAAGCTTTTTGAGCATATCCGTTACCGACGATGCCTTAGTGTTTATAAAGGCTGCAAGCTGGTTAGTGCTCACATTTTCGGCATTCAGCGACAGGTGATAAATAGATTTTAAGTAGTTCTCTTCGGCTAATGTATTCATTTATACAAATCTAATAATAAATTTAGACTTGTCTAAATTTATTTAAACAAAAAATTTATTTCTGTTAAAGCATATTTCTAAGAAATTTTATTTCGCTGATTGTCTAAAACCATATATTTGCAGGTATCATGGCTGCCGAATTAGATAAAATAGACCTGCAAATACTAAAGATCCTGCAAGAGAACGGAAGGATCACCAACCTGCAACTTTCCAACGAAATAGGGCTTTCACCGGCACCTACTTTGGAGCGTGTGCGCAAGCTGGAAAACGCGGGATATATATTAAGTTACCATGCCCTGGTTGACGAAGAGAAACTGGGCCTTGGCATAAAAACCTTTATCCAGATCTCGCTTGATTTTCATCAGAAAGATACGATTCATAAATTTTTGGAAGAAATACAAAACATCAAAGAGGTTACCGAATGCCACCACGTTACCGGGCAATGTGATTTCTTACTAAAAGTTTATGTACGCGACATCAAATCATACGAACAACTGATCATGGATAAGATCAGCCGCATCAATGTGGTTAAAACGTTCCAAACGATGATGATCATGTCTACGAGTAAAAAGGAGCCTATTGTTCCGTTGGAATATTAGCCCCCCGGCCCCCCCTAAAGGGGCTACCGTGTACCCACAAATAAAAGGTGGATATTAGCGACATGATAGGAGTGAATTACGAGGGATATTTTGGAGACAAACGAACAGAAAAACGAGGAACGGAGTTGCATCGGCGACTTTTCTGTAACAGTACCGGTTGCATACAAGGGATTTCATTAAACAGGGCGGAGCAAAAAGCATATTATCGCTTCTTGCATAACAAGAGGGCCACAGAAACACAACTTATTAAAGAGTTACAGGAGCGTTGTTCCAGACAGGTTAAAGGGAAAGTTGTATTATCGATACAAGATACAACGGAAATCAATCTATCATCCCATAAAGGACGGTTAAAGAAAGATAGTGGTTTTGGTGGAATTGACGATAGCTGGGGTATTGGGTTTAAACTGCATCCATCATTGGTGGTAGATGCGCAAAACTGTTTTCCGCTTGGATTCTCCAGTATAAAAATGTGGGGAAGGGATTTGGAGAGGCCTAATACAGAGGAACGCAAATATAAAAGGCTACCCATAGAGGAGAAGGAATCTTATAAATGGATTGAGGCTGGAAAGCAGAGTAAACAAACACTTCACCAGGCAGAAGCTGTTGTGATTGTCCAGGATAGAGAAGGGGATATATTTGAACAGTTTAAACGAATCCCAGATTCGAAAACTTATCTGTTGATTCGTTCAAATGTAAACAGGAACACAGATGATATTGAAGGTAAATTATGGGATAGCCTATCTGCTTCTGTAAAACTGGGGAATTACAAGGTCGTGCTGGATGGTGACAATCATGGAAAAACACCGGTTCGGGAAGCTAATATTGAGGTACGGTCGGTGAAAACCCGGATACAGGCCCAAGGTAAAGGGAAGAGTATCGAAGTATATGCCGTTGAAGCATTTGAAGTAGGCGCAGTGGATTATGAACCATTGCATTGGCGACTGCTCACTACATGGCCGGTAACTAATTTTGAGGATGCGCGGTTAATTATTGAATGGTATACCTGGAGATGGTTTATAGAGGAATTGTTTAGAATGCTAAAAAAAGAAGGATTTAATATAGAAGGGAGTGAACTGGAAACGGGGTGGTCGATCAGAAAATTGACTGTCATGCTGCTGGATACAGTTTTAAAACTAATGCAGATGCATATTGCTTATAACGAGCCAGAAGAAGCTAATGTGCCTGACGCAGATTTACTCTTTTCAGAAAAAGAGCAAGAATGCCTGACAGCATTGAACAAAACTATGGAGGGGAAAACGGAAGCATTAAAAAATCCATTTCCCATAGGAAAACTTAACAATGTAGTATGGCTACTGTCACGGATAGGAGGTTGGGAAGGATACGCATCGCAAAGAAAACCTGGTATGACAACGATGTTTAGCGGACTGAAAAAATTCTATGATATATATGATGGCTGGTCACTCCAAAAAGATGTGGGTACACGGTAGCCTAAAGGGGGAGGACTAATCGTTCCCCTTTAGGGGGTTAGGGGGCTACTTGCCAGTCTATCGGTTTCTTCCCTTCCTTTATTAAGATCTCATTAGTTTTCGAGAACGGCTTTGACCCAAAAAAACCACGATCAGCCGAGAATGGCGACGGGTGTGGCGATTTGATGATATGGTGCTTTGTTTTATCGATCAATTCCGCTTTTGCCTGGGCAAAGCTGCCCCATAATATAAATACGATGCCTTCTTTTTTATCGGATATTGTTTTGATGACATTATCAGTAAATTCTTCCCAACCCTTTTTTTGATGCGAGCCCGGCAGGCCGGCCTGTACAGTGAGGCTGGCGTTTAATAAAAGCACGCCTTGTTCGGCCCATGCGGTAAGGTCACCGTGGTTGGGGATGGTGAAGCCTGGTATATCGGTTTGCAGTTCTTTGTAAATATTTCTTAGTGACGGCGGGATAGCTACGCCTTTTTGGACTGAGAATGACAGACCATGCGCCTGGTTTTCGCCGTGGTAGGGATCCTGTCCAAGTATAACTACTTCAACCGTATCAAATGGAGTGGTATTGAACGCGTTAAAAATATCGCTGCCCTTTGGATAAATTTTGCGGCCGGCCTGTTTTTCAGTTTTTAAAAACTGGCGCAGCTGCACCATATAATCCTTACCAAATTCATCCCCTAAAACTATCAGCCACGAGGGCTCTAATTCTATTGCCATAAATCTTTATTATTATGTTGATTTAGCGTACAAATAAACGGATATTTGTACCGGATTTATAGTATAAAACAAGATGTCGAATATAATAAGGTTAATTATTGCCTGCGTAGTTATGGGCGCCGCCGTTGCGCTTTGCGCCTTTGGTTTTTGGGGCTGGGGGATACTGGTGCTGTTTTTAGGCGGTATCGTACTTCTTACCTATTTCTTTAATGAAAACATGATCATCGCCCAATGGTTCCTGCGCAAGGAAAAATCGGAAAAAGCCGAAGAATGGCTGCTAAAGATCACCAATTACGAACAGCAATTGAACAAAAACCAGCATGGCTATTATAATTTGCTGATCGGGATGATAGAATCGCGTAAAGCGCCATTAAAAGCCGAGAAATATTTTAAGAAGGCGCTTTCGCTCGGCATGAAAATGTCGCATAATACAGCTATGGCAAAATTGAGCCTGGCGGGCATATCCATGGCCAAACGCAACAAGCGCGAGGCGCAGATGTATTTGTCCGAAGCCACAAAGGATGATAAAAATAAATTGCTTACCGACCAGATAAAGATGATGAAGGCCCAGATGGCGCAGATGGATAAGCAAACAGTGGTAAGAGGCGGGTACCGGCAGTTTTAACAAATATCCCGGCGGACACAAAATTTTGTGTCCCTACATTTTGTCTTGAATCTTGATTCTTGCTTCTTTATTCTTTTCGTCTCTATTTTTCTTCAAGCGAACCGTAATAATCCGGCTCCGATGAATGATTTTGATTCGCGGCGATATGCCTTTCAGCGAGATAATAGCTATCTTCTGACGGATTGGCTACTTCCACAATTTTCAGCAGGCTCCTGATAAAGGATAAATTGAACGTGCTTCTGTTCAATTTTATCAGGTATTCTTTTTCGGTTATTTCGAGGATGGAATTGGTCATGACTTTACTTATAAGTTGTTTCATTGCAATAATAAACAACCTGTTTAATACTAAAGTACCAACTGTTTTAAGCTTTTATTAACAAATTGTTATTAACGGGCTGATTTATTGAGAATTATTTTGCAAACGCAGGTAGAGACGCGATGCATCGCGTCTCTACGAAGGGGATTGGTTTTTTTATTCAAACCACGCCATAACCACCTCTTTTGCAGGCATAACAATTTCCAGCTTTAATTTTTTGCGCATCCCGCCAAGGTCATTAAATACTTTGTTGGGGTTGGCGGCTTTAAGCTCTTCAACCGTATTAAAGCCCATTTTATTGAGCACGGGCACCCATTCGGCGGGGACGCCTATATTTATAAAATCATCGGTCGTAGCTGTTTTTACCTTTTTCTCAGGGCGCATTTGCGGGAAGAATAATACTTCCTGGATAGTATGCTGGTTGGTTAACAGCATAACCAGCCTGTCGATGCCGATACCCAGGCCCGATGTTGGGGGCATGCCATATTCAAGGGCCCGTAAAAAGTCGTCATCCATCGCCATGGCTTCATCATCGCCGCGGCCGGCAAGTATCAATTGCTCTTCCAAACGCTCGCGCTGATCAATCGGGTCATTCAGTTCCGAATAAGCATTTGCGATTTCCTTGCCATTTACAAACAATTCAAAGCGCTCCACCAAGCCTTCTTTTGCACGATGTTTTTTGGCAAGCGGGGTCATTTCTATAGGGTAGTCGGTAATATAAGTTGGCTGGATAAGGTTGGCCTCTACTTTGGCGCTGAATATTTCGTCGACTAATTTGCCTTTGCCCATACTCTCGGTTACTTCGATACCCAAATACCCGCAGGTAAGGCGTAAAGCATCTTCATCCATGCCTGAAACATCAATATCTGTATATTTCCTGATAGAATCGTACATCGAGAGTTTTTCGTAAGGCCCTGCAAAATTGATCTCATTGCCGCCTACCTGTACAACCGGGATACCGTGAACTACCCGTGCTACGGTTTCAAGGCATTCCTCTACCATCGCCATCATCCATATATAATCCTTATAAGCCACATAAATTTCCAGGCCGGTAAATTCGGGGTTATGGGTGCGGTCCATGCCTTCGTTGCGGAACATTTTGCCAAACTCAAAAACTCCGTCAAAACCAGCCACGATCAGGCGCTTTAAGTACAACTCGTTGGCGATGCGCAAAAACAGCGGCATATCCAGCGCATTATGGTGCGTTACAAACGGGCGCGCCGCCGCGCCGCCATGCACCGGCTGCAATATGGGCGTTTCAACTTCCATCCAACCCTGTTTAATGAAGTATTCGCGCATACTGCTGATCACTTTTGAGCGGGCAATAAAAATTTGCTTGTAGCCGGGGTTAACCGTCAGGTCAACATAACGCTGGCGGTAACGCAATTCAGGGTCGGTGAAAGCATCGTATATATTTCCTTCATCATCCCTTCGAACTACCGGGAGAGGCTTTAATGATTTAGAAAGTAAAGCTAATTCCTGTACATGTACAGAAATTTCGCCGGTCTGCGTAAAAAACACAAAGCCTTTAACGCCCACATAATCGCCTAGGTCCATCAGCTTTTTAAATACGGTATTGTACAGGGTTTTATCCTCGCCGGGACAAATATCGTCGCGTTTTAAATAGATCTGTATACGGCCTGTTGAATCCTGCAGTTCGGCAAACGAGGCGCTGCCCATAATACGGCGGCTCATGATACGGCCAGCCATGGTTACATTTTTATAAGAGTCGGGGAAGCGTTCGAAATTGTCGGTAATATCCTGCGCCCAGGCAGTCACCTTATATTCCTCGGCGGGATACGGGTTTATACCTAAAGCGCGCAGTTGCTGTAATGATTCGCGGCGTAAAATTTCCTGTTCGGATAGTGCAATACTCATATTGCCGCAAAAGTAAGATTTTTTTAGATATGAGATGTGAGATATGCGAAGTGAGATGGTCTGTTTTATCAAAAAGAACGTCATGCTGTCCGCCAATTGGTCGGATCAGCACCCCACATGCTAAGTGAGCGCCTTGCATGTGTACGACATGCGGCCTACCCGTATGATGAGGCGCCGATCCGACCAGTTGGCGGACGGCATGACGATGGGGAAGATTGAGTTGAGTAGCGGAAATAAATTCGCCATGACAAGCGGTCTTTAGCTAAGGATGAATAACTTTGACCCAATGAATTTAAAAGTAATTGCCTTCGATGCCGACGATACCCTTTGGGTGAACGAGCCGTATTTCAGGCAAACGGAAGAAAGATTTTACGATCTGCTCAGCGAGTATTCTTCGCAGCGTACGCTGGAGCGCGAACTGTTGAAAACCGAGATAGAAAATCTTGCTTTATATGGTTATGGCATAAAAGGCTTTATGCTGTCGATGATCGAGACGGCATTAAAGGTAACCAATAACACCATCAGCGTTAATGTAGTTGAAAAGATACTGAACCTGGGCAAGCAAATGCTCGACCAGCCAATTGAACTGCTGGATGGGGTGGAAGATGTGCTGCTGGCCTTAAAAGATAAATACCGCCTCGTGGTAGCTACCAAAGGCGACCTGCTCGACCAGGAGCGGAAGCTAAGAAAATCCGGCATAAGCCATTATTTTCACCATATCGAGATCATGAGCGAAAAGGACGACGCCAATTACCTTAAGCTCATTAAGCACCTGGATATACAACCCGCTGAATTGCTGATGGTTGGCAATTCCCTTAAAAGCGACATTTTGCCGGTATTAAATGTAGGCGGCTATGGTGTTCACGTGCCCTACCACATCACCTGGGCGCATGAGCATATTGAGCATAGCATTGATGATGAGAAGTTTAAAAGCGTGGAGGGGATAAGGGATATTTTGGGGTTTTTGTAGGAGGTATCTTTGAGTCAGATGATTAATAATGATCTTTTAATGAATAAATATGAATCTCGTTGTTTTTAACTTCATAAATTATTCTGTGCTCATAGCTGATTCGGCGTGACCACATGCCAGCCCAGTTATATTTTAGCGGTTCCGGTTTTCCAATGCCTTCATAAGGGGTTTCCAGAATGGATTGAAGTATAGTTAATATTCTTGCCTGTATTTGTTTTTGGCCTGATTTTTTCCAGTATTTTAAATCATCCAAAGCTTTTGGCTGATAAACTATTTCCATGTATCTTCAAGAGCAATTTTTTTTCCTTTTCCTTCTTCCATATCTTTCCTGCCCTGACTGATTTTTTCAGCAAGATATGAATTGGCCATTATACGCTCCGTTTCATCCTGAAATTGAGTTGCATCATCAAGCTCATATTCTAATTTAAGCGCATCCAGCACAGCAGTGATCGCTTTTTCAGACAAGGTATCTTCAATATTTACTGTTAGTGTTTTCATTTAAATAAACGATTAAACAAATTTAAGGAAAAGTAAACAAATTTAAGTCTATTATTCACTTCAGTTCGTTGCATTAATGATGTTAAATTTAAAAAGCGTATAGGGACCATTTGATATATTAAAGTTTTGTGGAACTTGTTTACATTTATGAAAATCTAAATATTCAAATATGCCTTGCAATCACAAATTTTCAAATGACTTATTAATTGATTATGTCGATTGGGAAGTCCACACGCTATTTATTGGAACTTTTAATCCATGTTGGCAATCTTGTAATAATAATGCGAGTTGGTTTTATGGAAGAACATCAAGAAATGAATTTTGGTGTATTTTGCCCAAAATTCATGAAAATATAAGCCTAATAAATGGGAATAGGACAATTTGGCTTGAATTCTGTAGAAGAAATAGCCTCGCAATTACAGATATTTTAGCATCGCTTAATGATGCTGATGAAGATGATATTGAGCATAAGAAAAGTATATGTAACTTTAAAGATGATGAATTAAATCAATTTGAAAATACAATAACTGATATCCCACGAATATTAGAAACTCATCTAACTATAAAACAAGTCTGCATAACCAGACAGGGCTTACCAATATTTTGGCATGAGTGTTTTGAAGACACTCTTAACTGGATACAAAATAATCCCGCCAGAAATATATCAATAAGATTTTTACGTTCACCATCCAGGGGAGCGCGGAGAGGAGTCGTCGGTAATTTTTGTGATTTTATTGCTAATAGGTGGATGGAACAGGGGTATCAGATTGATTAAACTTAAACAATGTTGTTGGATTGAAATTTGATCAAGGCCTATAAAATTTGATCTTAGGAATAAATTCCATTAATAATTCATCGATTCTATCGATATGTTCCAAATTTTTTAATTCATAAGGAGTTAGTTCCCTTTTTAGGGAAATTTCTTCGTACAGTTTTTTAAGATTATGAATCTCTATTCTCGAATCGTCCAACGAAGATTTAATTTTGGATATCGTGTCAGTAAAGTGACTTTTTGGTGGTATTCTCATAATTTCAATAGTTTAAAATCAATCCGCCTCGGCCTCCTGCAAATACATCTCATCAATAGTCCCGGCGTACTTTTTCTCTATCACTTTGCGTTTGGCCTTCATAGTAGGGGTGATCTCGCCGTCTTCAATACTGAAAGGTTTGCGTTTTACCTTGAAGTTTTTTACGCGTTCAAACTTGGCAAGTTCATTAGATAGCCGTTTTATATCCTGGCCGATCCAGTCCACAATTTCTTTGTCTTCAATAAACTGTTCGGGTTTTTCGAAGTACTCGTTGCTTAAATTAAAGGTTTCCTGTAAAGTTTCTTTTGAAGGCACTACAATGGCGGTGATGTATTCGCGTTTATCGCCCACTAAAAAAACCTGCTCAATTTTGGGGCTTTTTAAATAGGTGTTTTCAACGGGTGTGGGATAGATGTTTTTGCCGTAAGCGTTTACCAGCATATTTTTTAAACGGTCGGTGATTTGCAGGTTGCCCCTGAAGTACCGGCCAATATCGCCCGTATGGAACCAACCTTCAGCGTCAATAACCGAGGCGGTTTCTTCGGGTTTGTTCCAGTAGCCTTTCATTACGCAATGCCCCCGCACAATGATCTCGCCTTCTTCCGACTCAAAATCTTCTTTAAAAGTATCGTGCGTTTGCACGGTGTAAATTTGTTTGGTATCCACATTTTGTATGGCTACTTCAATGCCCGGTATTATCCGGCCAACGGTGCCGTAAATAATGCGGTCGTTTTCGGTAACCGACATAACGGGCGACGTCTCCGTCAAACCAAAACCTTCCAGTATTTTTATGCCAAGGTCGCCGAAAAACTCACCGATATTTTTTGGCAAAGCGCCGCCGCCCGACAGCATGATCTTTAAACGGCCCCCTGTTTTTTCTTTTATCTTACTGAATACCAGCTTTTCAGCGATCTTATGCTGCTGCCCTAGTATAAATCCCGGCTTTTTACCCGCTTCTTTTACCTCGCGGTACTGTCGCCCGATTTTAAGCGACCAAAGGAAAATCTTAGTCTTCACACCGCCCGCAGATGTGCCGTTTTTCATGGCTTTATCATGAATCCGTTCCAAAAGGCGGGGAACACAATTCATGATGGTTGGCCTTACTTCGGCCATATTTTTGGCCAGCAGATCCAGGCTTTGGGCAAAGGCAATTTTAGCGCCGGTGTACAGGCAAACATGGTAGGTTGCCGTACGCTCAAATACGTGGGACAGCGGCAGAAAGGACAGGAAAACATCCGTGCTTGTAATAATGGGTATCTGTATTAGGCTAACCCTCGCATTTTCAGTCAGGTTATAATGGGTAAGCATAACACCCTTGGGCGTACCGGTGGTGCCAGAGGTATAAATAAGACAGGAAAGATCGGACGGCAAAATAGCCTCCCGCGCAATATTAATAGCCGACTGGTATTGATGAACTACCGCATTCCCTTCGTTTATCACTCCCGTAAGGCTAATAACGCCAGCGTTAAGGCCCAGTTTAGCGGTGAGTTTTTCGAAATCGTCAAAGGCAGGGATAATGCGTATCAGTGCCGGGCAGTTATTGGCAATTCTAAGCACCTTACGCAGTAAAAAAGGGTTGCCCACAAGGATGGTCCGTGCCCCCGAATCATTCAAAATATATTCTATTTCGGCTTCGCTGAGGGTAGGATAGATGGAAGTATTGATAGCGCCGATCTGCTGCAGCGCCTGGTCGTAATAAACATAATCGGGGCCGTTTTCGATGATCAGGGCCAGGCAATCGCCTTTTTTAATGCCGATATCCAGGAACCAAGCCGAGATGGCGTCGATCTTATTCAAAGCCTGCCCGTAGCTGATTTCCTCCCAAACTTCATTAACCTTATGGGTCATAAAAGTTTCGCTATCCGGGTGGATATTTTCTACAATATTGCGGATGAGGCTGGGGATGGTTGATCTTTCGGCTGCCGTATTCATGTTTAGTGGTTAGTGATCAGAGATTGGAGGGTAGAGATTAGTTAAAACAAGTCTATCCTCTGCAATGCCTGGTATTGTTTATTGGTTTATAATGCTAACAAAGCTAATTTATTTTTTATTTTTTTGATTACGCAGATGGAAAAATGATTTTTGCTAATTACACCGATTTGAAGAATGATTACACCGATTTTGCTTTGATTATAGCGATAAAAGCTATTTTGTAGTCGCGATACTCCGATCAGGGGAGAAAAAAGACCCTGTAAGGGTCAAATATCGGTAGAAAAAACAACGCGGCGGATGTACCGTGCCTTTAGGTACGGAACCACCGCCATGCATTGGCGCTAACATCCCTTCAATTGTTACGTACCGACGGCACGTAAATCCTTTGTTTTATTTTTCCTACCGATATTTAGCGCCTACAGCGCTTTGATTTATGTCGGCAGAGACGATTCATATAATCGTTCCATAAACGGACGCTTTTTTGTATCATAAACGGGCAATTGAATTTTAACTGTTCATTGCAATATATTGATTAATAGCTATTTATGAGTTTGGCATTTTATTAGTTTAAATTTATCCAACCGATCATTCTTAAAATACCGATATGCTAAAAAATTACTTCAAAACCGCCTTGCGTAATGTAAAAAGGAACAAAGGTTTCTTTGTGCTCAATTTTGCCGGCCTGTATATCAGCGTTGTTGTATGCCTGCTTATCTCGCTGATCATTTTGCACGAAATAAGTTTCGACAAACATCCCGGCAGCAACATCAGCATATACCGGGTTGTAAATAATTCTGTAGCATCAACGGGCAAAACATATGGCGCCCCAACACCATACCCGCTGGCCACGGTAATGCGTGCGGCAATGCCCGATCAAAAACTCATCTCGCAGATCCATTTTGAGAAGGAAGATCTGATCTCGTTTGGCGAGACAAAACTCAAAGAAAAAAATGTCGTGTTTGCAGATTCCGTTTTTCCAAAACTTTTTCCATTAACTGTACTACAGGGCAAAATAAAAAGGGCCTTTGCCGAGCCGGGCTTTGCAGTGCTAACGGCAACAACCGCCCGCCGGTACTTTGGCAATGCCGACCCGGTGGGTAAAAGAATTAAGCTTGCCAATTTTATGGACCTTGAGGTTGCTGCTGTTATAGCCGAAGCGCCTCCGAATACTCACCTGCCTTATAATATGCTGGTTTCGTACCCTTCTTTAACATCTCACCTCATTGGTGATCTGCCGCTGGATAAATGGAGTTTAACCGCGAACGGCTTTGTTTATATCGGCCTGGCGGGGCATAATAAAGTAAATGCTACGGAAAGCGTACTCCGCGCTATTGCCGACAGGTACACTTCAAAAAATAACCCCGGCACAAAGATCATATACAAACTGCAGCCCTTGCCCGATATTCATTTTAATCAATTGTACACTGCTGGCAATCCTTCTTATACCATCAATTATCAATACCTGTACCTCGTTGGCGCTATCGGACTATTCCTGATACTAGCGGCCTGCATCAATTATACCAACCTGTCAACGGCTTTGGCCATAAAAAAATCCCGGGAAGTAGGCGTGAGGAAAACTATGGGGGCAACACGTACGCATTTGATCGGGCAGTTTTTGTCCGAAACTTTCCTGCTTTCCGCCGTGGTTATTTTTGCTGCTGCGTTGTCAGTCGGTTTCTTCCTCCCGCTGTTAAATAGCTTCCTCGACAAAAATATTCCTTTGGACTGGTTTAATTTAAAAACCGGCGTTTTGTTGACCGGGCTATGGGTCGCCGTTTCCCTCTTATCAGGCTTGTATCCTGCGTTTGTTTTGTCAGGATTTAATCCTATTACTGCCTTAAAAAGTAAAATGTCCGCGCCCAAGACATCAGTTGTTTTCCTGAGGCGGGGGCTTGTTGTTTTCCAATTTTTAACGGCACAGATATTAATTATCGGCGCAATCATGGTGGCCAAACAAATGAGTTTTATCCAGTCAAAGCCATTGGGCTTCAGCAAAGAGAAAGTAGTGGATATTGGCCTTCCCGAAAATAAACCTGCCGAATTACAATCACTGCGCGACCAATTAGCAAATATACCTGGTATCAGCAGCTATAGTTTCTCGCTGGCCGGACCTATATCGGAAGACAATATTAATACCGGCTTCAACCGGAAGGAAAAATATGCAGTTGAACAACTTGATGTGAAAGTGAAAGCCGGTGATTTAAATTACCTGAAAACCTATGGCTTGCACCTGGTTGCCGGGAGATGGTTCGACCAGGATAACGAACGCCAGGCTGCGCTCAAAATTCCCGATTCAGCGAAGCATTATGCATTTGTACTAAATGAAACGGCGGTAAAAAAGCTGGGGTATGCATCGCCGCAGGAGGCAATCGGCAAATATGTCACTTTTGGCCTCAATAATATTTCTGCCCCGGTTATAGGTGTTGTAAAGGATTATCATGTGGCATCTTTGCACGAGGCCGTTTCGCCGGTACTGATGGTGCAATATCCTTTCTTTTATTATAATGTCGGCATAAAATTTTCTAACGGGTATTCGGCCGCAAGCCTGGCTGCCATTGAGAAGGTATGGACCTCGGTATATCCTAAAGAAATATTTGAAACCAAATTTCTTGATGAAAGCGTGGCGGCTTTGTACAAGAATGAAAAACGTACACAACAGTTGTTTAACCTTTTCACTTTTGTCTCCATCGTCATTAATGTGCTTGGGTTAATCGGCCTGCTCTCATTTATTATAGAACAAAAAACAAAGGAGATAGGCATCCGCAAAGTGCTCGGCGCATCGGTAAAGCATATATCATTTATATTGTCGAAGGATTTCCTGGGCCTTATTGTAGTGGCATTTTTAATTGCCGCGCCGGTCGCCTGGTTTTTAATGAATAACTGGCTGCGCGATTTTGCTTATCGCACCAACATCAGCTGGTGGGTATTTGCGGTTGCTGTTCTATCTACGCTGGCAATTACCAGTATCGCAATTGCATTTCAAACCATTAAGGCGGCGTTTGCCAATCCTATTAAAAGTTTGAGGACTGAGTAGGGTTGCCGCGGCATTTTGAAAATTGATGTAGAGACGCAATATTTTGCGTCTCGGACCTATTTATAGAATTAATCTAAAACGGCATCATTTGTTCAGAGACGCAAAATATTGCGTCTCTACAAATGCCCTGTATTGAGGAGTTGAAACAAAAACACCGATCTTATTCAATAAAATCGGTGTAATCTTTTTATAATCGGTGTAACCCTATAATTAGACGGAAAAACTCTCCCCGCAACCGCAAGTCCTGCTTGCATTTGGGTTATGAAAGTTAAAGCCTTTGCCGTTAAGCCCGTCCGAAAAATCAAGTTCGGTGCCGGCGAGGTAAAGGAAGGATTTCATGTCGAGGGCAAAACGTACGCCTTTATCTTCAAAGAACTGGTCGCCCTTTTTTATTTCGTTGTCAAAATCTAAATTGTACGATAACCCCGAACAACCACCCCCCTGGACAGAAACCCGCAGAAAATACGAGCCATCAAGCCCAGTGTCCTGCATCAAATGTTCTATTTTGCTTTTCGCCTTATCAGTTACAGTTACCATTTTAGTAGATATGAGATTTTGGATATGAGATATGACATATGAGATACAAGCGTTATTTTCTGTCTCATATCTCAAATCTCATATCTCACATCTAATTAATGATGCACTTTTTCGCTTTCAATGGCAGTCATGCCATTTTTTACGCGGTAATCATTAATTGCTGCTTTTATAGCATCCTCGGCAAGTACCGAGCAGTGTATTTTTACCGGCGGAAGGGCCAGTTCTTCAACAATGTCCATGTTGTCAATCTTCATGGCATCGTCGATGCTTTTGCCTTTCAGCCATTCTGTAGCCAATGATGACGATGCAATAGCCGATCCGCAGCCAAATGTTTTAAATTTAGCATCGGTGATCATGTTGTTATCATCAACCTGTATCTGCAGGCGCATAACGTCGCCGCATTCAGGCGCACCAACCAAACCAGTACCTACCTTGTGACTGCTTTTATCTAAAGTTCCCACATTGCGGGGGTTTGTGTAGTGATCGATTACCTTATCTGAATATGCCATTTTATTTATAATTAATGAATTATTGAATTAGTGATTGTTAATTCTATTTTTTTTATCTATTCCGCATTCCGCATTCAAAAATCCGAAATCATCTTAATGTTCCGCCCACTCGATCTTATCCAGGTCGATGCCTTCTTTAAACATTTCCCATAGCGGCGAAAGTTCGCGAAGGTGTCGCACAGATTTTTTTGTTACTTCGATAGCATAGTCCACTTCTTCTTCGGTAGTAAAACGTCCCAAACCGAAGCGGATGGATGAATGCGCCAGGTCATCTGACAAACCCAAGCTTTTTAACACATACGATGGTTCCAGCGAAGCTGAGGTACAGGCCGAACCCGACGATACCGCCAGATCCTTCATTGCCATCATTAAACCTTCACCTTCTACATATTTGAAGGAGATATTGGCGACATGCGGCAAACGGTGTTCGGTATTGCCGTTCACATAGCTTTCTTCCAGCTCAAGTAATGACGACTGCAGCTTATCGCGTAAAGCGGATAAACGTTTTGCTTCGCTTTCCATTTCCTGCATACAAAGCTCGCAGGCTTTGCCTAAACCAACAATACCCGGTACGTTCAACGTGCCCGAACGCATGCCGCGCTCGTGACCGCCGCCGTCCATTTGCGCGGTAACCTTTACCCTGGGGCCTTTACGGCGTACATACAGCGCGCCAACGCCTTTAGGACCATATATTTTGTGTGCTGATAATGCCAGCAGGTCAATGCCGTCAGTAATAACATTAACGGGGATCTTTCCTACAGCTTGTACAGCATCCGTCATAAACAAAGCGCCGTGCTTATGGGCAATTGCAGCAATTTCTTTGATCGGCTGAATTACGCCGATCTCGTTATTGCCATACATTACCGAAACCAAAATAGTATCGCTGCTCATGCTTTGTTCCAGCAGATCAAGATCAATCAGGCCATCTTCTTTTACAGGGAGGTAAGTTACCCTGCCACCCATTTTCTCCACATGTTTGCAGGCATCCAAAACAGCTTTATGTTCTGTAACGGTGGTGATAATATGGTTGCCTTTGTCTTTATACATTTCAAATACACCCTTGATCGCCAGGTTATCTGATTCGGTTGCGCCGGATGTAAAAATGATCTCTTTTTCGGTTGCGCCGATCAATTTGGCCACCTGCTCGCGTGCATAATCAACAGCTTCTTCGGCTACCCAGCCAAACGGGTGGTTACGGCTTGCGGCATTGCCAAATTTTGTAGTAAAATAAGGCAGCATAGCTTCAAGTACCCGCGGGTCCATCGGCGTAGTTGCATTATTATCTAAATATATCGGGAGATCCATACGTTTTAACAGTTAAACATAACAAAGGTATATAAAGTTTATTTAAAATCATTAAAAATAAGGAGAAAATACAGGCTACCCGGCAATAATTTACAATATTTGGACATGAACAAGGTTGAGCATATCGGTATAGCTGTTGTTGATTTTAAGGCTGCCTGTGCGCTGTACGAAAAATTGCTAAATACGAAGGTATATAAAATTGAAGAAGTTGATTCTGAAAGTGTTAGGACAGCGTTTTTACAAAGCGGCCCCAATAAGATCGAATTATTGGAAGCATTATCAGATGACAGCCCGATAGCCAAATTCATAACCAAAAAAGGGGAGGGCATACACCATATAGCTTTTGAGGTAGAGGATATTAGGGCCGAAATGGCAAGGTTAAAAAGCGAAGGGTTTGTATTGTTGAATGATGAGCCCAAATTAGGGGCCGATAATAAACTGGTTTGTTTTGTGCATCCAAAAAGTGCAGGAGGTGTGCTAATTGAGTTATGCCAATCAGTTCATAGTTGATGGTTCATAGTTAATAGACGAAATTTGCGTTAGTGATAGAAGCGGATACCGGCCTGTGATTAAGGCCTGTGCAGTATGAGCGGATAGCACGGGCCGAAGGCAACGCCCAAATCATTAGCCGAACGGAGTCTTAAAATTCGCGAAGGGTAGCCACTGACGTGGCAAAATTTCTCTCGTTTTACTTGCTACAAAGCGGTAGCCCCTATGGGGCATCGGATTATTGGATAACAAAACACATCTAAATAATGAGATAATTAGGATTAAAAGATCGTTTAAAGCCAATATATTTCTTCAACTGAAAAGCTCATTTATATTTAATTTACTGATTATCAAGCTGATTATCAATCCATGCAACGCCATGAACAATGAACCATCAACCATGAACCAAACGTCACCCAAATTAAACTTGCAGGAAAATAAAAAAACACCTACATTTGCACCTCTTTTTAGAGAGAAAGTTTAACACAATGAAAAAAGATCTGCACCCTTCAAATTATAGATTAGTTGTTTTTAAAGATATGTCGAACGATTACGCTTTTTTAACAAAATCATGCATCGACTCCCGCGAAAAAGTTAAATGGGAAGATGGCAACGAATATCCGCTGGTGAAACTTGAAATTTCACACACCTCGCATCCGTTTTACACCGGGAAAATGAAACTGGTTGATACAGCTGGACGTATCGACAAGTTCCGCACCCGTTACAATAAGAAATAATATCCTTATTTTAATAAAATATTTATGAGTCTCTCCGCCTGTTGGCGGAGGGATTTTTTTATTTTTGTGCCATGGCAATTATCTTTTTCGACGATAACGCGCACCAGACCCTTCTGCCTTTAACTTTCACCCGCCCCGTGGCCGACCTGCGCATTGGTATTTTAACCATCGCCGAAAAATGGTCCAAACGTTTTGATCTTGATTTTTCGTGGTACACCCAACCGTGGCTGCAGGGTAAGTTCCCTATTGGTATTGAAGAAAGGAATTTGTTTATAAACGGCGCGTTTTGTCCTGATGAAGTCCTGATAGCGGCTATATTGGCGCTGCACGGCAATGAGGCATTAAAATACGGCGAAAAGTTAGTGGCTGTGAAGTTGAACGAAAGGGATGCGCTTGAGTTTGATCCGAAGGGCGAATTTGATAAAACAGTCGATTTAAAACACAAGCCTGTTGTTATCACCTATCCCGAAGACATTTTCAGGAACAACGATGCCGAGCTCCGCAAGGATTTTAAGCTGCTTACCGAAGGCCGCAAAAGCGCCGCTATTAGCCCGACCAACATCATCATAGGCAAGGATTTTTTTGCCGAAGAAGGCGCGATTGCCGATTGCTCCACCTTTAATACCACCAACGGGCCTATTTACCTGGCCGGCAATACCGAAGTTTGGGAAGGCACGCATATCCGCGGGGCATTTGCTTTAGGCGAGCATTCACAGGTAAAAATGGGCACCAAGATATACGGCGCTACTACGGTTGGCTCTTACTGCCGTGTAGGCGGGGAGTTAAATAATGCAGTGATCTGGGGCTATTCGTCAAAAGGGCATGAAGGCTATTTGGGCAATGCCGTGGTAGGGGAGTGGTGCAATATCGGCGCTGATTCGAATAACTCGAACCTGAAAAATAATTATGATGATGTAAAGCTATGGGATTATACCACGCAACGTTTCCGTAAAACCGGCTTGCAATTTTGCGGTTTAATTATGGCTGACCACGCCAAATGCGCTATTAATACCATGTTTAATACGGGCACTGTGGTTGGGGTAAGCGCCAATGTTTTCGGCGCCGGTTTCCCGCGCAACTTTGTGCCTGATTTTTCGTGGGGCGGCGCGCAGGGGTACGAAGTTTATTCCATAAAAAAAATGTTTGAAACCGCAGGAAAGGTTTTTGCTCGCCGCGATCACCGTACTTTTGACGAAAATGAACAAAACATATTAAAGAAAGTATTTGAATTAACGGAGGAGTTTAGGCGTTTTTAGATAAGTTAAAAAGGTTTTAAAGGTTGTAAATGTTAAAAAAGTTAATCGCAACTACTACAAATATTACAATCTCTACAACTGTTACAACCCATATAACTCTTACGATCCTTACAACTTTTACAACAACTACAACCCTTACAACCACTATAAAACCAACACAACATGAGAAAAAAAATTGTTGCCGGAAACTGGAAAATGAACCTTGATTATCACGAAGGTTTAAGTTTGTTTTCAGAAATTATCAATATGATCAATGATGAAGTAACCGGCAGGCAGGAAGCTGTTGTATGCAGCCCTTTCATTCATATTCATAGTCTGGCCCATTTGGCGAAACATTACACCAAAATATCTTTAGGCGCTCAAAACGCCCACCAGGCCGAATCAGGCGCCTTTACAGGTGAGATATCGGCAAAAATGATAAAGTCGGTAGGCGCCACGTACGTGATTTTGGGCCACTCGGAGCGCCGCCAGTATTTTGGAGAAAGCAACAAGTTGCTGGCTAAGAAAACAGATACCGCGCTGAAAAATGGGTTAAAACCTATTTTTTGTATTGGCGAAACTTTGCAGCAACGGGAAGCAAATCAGTATTTTGATATTATTAAAAGCCAATTAGATGAAGGCGTCTTTCACCTTGGGGAGACTGAATTTTCCGAATTGGTTTTGGCTTATGAGCCTGTTTGGGCGATAGGGACGGGTGTGACGGCATCATCAGACCAGGCGCAGGAGATACATGCTTTTATACGCAGGGAAATAGCCGCGAAATACAACCAGGACATCGCCGATGCCACAACTATCTTGTATGGCGGCAGCTGCACCCCAAAAAATGCCCCTGACCTGTTTGCGCAGCCGGATATTGACGGTGGGCTAATCGGCGGTGCCTCCTTAAAATCAAGGGATTTTGTTGATATTGTAAAGGTGTTTAATTTGTAGTGATTGGAGGTTGGAGATTAGAGGTAAGGAAAAGCCGCAGTTCAACAAATCACTAATCTCCAACCTTTAATCACTCCAACTAATCTCTAATCTCCAGTCTCTGATCACTGACCATGAAAAAGCTGCTAAAAATTCTTCTTCCTCCGTTTGTTGGCTTTGCAGTTTATTTTACTGTGATCAGGTATAGCTCTTTTTATTTTTCGTTGCGGATCGATGAGATGGGCGAGGGGAACCTGCTTGCTTTTATGGCCTATTACCGGTATTTGCTGCCATTGTTATTTACGGTTTCGGTATTGACCCAGTTGTTGATCATTATCCCAATCTGGAGAAATGTTATGAATAAAGGCACAACCGGTAAAATTTGGGCGGCTGTTGCGCTGATATTGGTTTGCCTGTTATTTGCTGCAGGCATGAGCTACGCCATCTGGGATAAACCCGATGGCGTTCATCACCTATTCATGCTTTTTTCATTTATGACAGCCGTACAGTTGGTTTACTGGGTGATCAATTTGGTTATTTTACGCTTACTTAATTAATTTCTCAAATCTCATATCTAAATTGAACTACTACGAACTCCTTTTCACCACCATCCCCACTGAAGATTACCAACAGGACCTACTGATCAATGCTTTGGGAGAGATCGGTTTTGATACTTTTGAAGAAGTTGATTTTGGCTTTAAAGCCTATATCCCGACCGGTGAATTTGATCAGCTAAAGCTTGATGACGTATTAGCGCTTTACCAGGAAATGTTCTCTTTCAGCTACGAAATAGCGCTTATTCCTCAAAAAAACTGGAACGAGGTTTGGGAAAGCAATTTTGAGCCCCTGGAGATTGGCGGTAAGATTTATGTAAGGGCGACATTTCATCAGTCAAAACCCGGATTTCCTTTTGAGATAGTGATCGACCCTAAAATGGCTTTTGGCACCGGGCATCACCAAACAACTGCTATGATGCTGGAGCTGATGCTTGAAAGCGATTTCACCAGTAAAGATGTGCTTGACATGGGCTGCGGGACAGGCATCCTGGCAATCATGGCCTCTAAATTGGGCGCGCAAACAATAACTGCCATTGATTACGACCCTGTTTGCTATGAAAGCACCATCGAAAACTCCAAATTAAACCATATTGATAACATTACGGCGCTTTGTGGCTCCAGGGAGGCGATACCCTCAGAACAGTTCGATATTATTTTAGCTAATATCAACCGTAATATTTTGATTGACCAGCTACCGCGTTATAGTGAAGCATTGAAAACGGGCGGGGAAATGTATCTCAGCGGCTTTTATAAAGGCCCAGACCTTGACATTATTACCGGTGAAGCGGGTAAATATGGCCTAAAATATACCATTCACAAAGAGGATAAAGACTGGGGGGCGGTAAAAATTATTAAGTAGAAATGCCTTTCCCGGGCATTTAATCCCCCATACAAAAAAAATATTTCATCTAAATATGAAATTTTGTTAAAAAATGTTGATAATTAGGTAGATATTAAATATTATTGTAACTTTATTAACATCAGGGAAAGTATATTCTAATAAAACAACATGAAAACACTTGGAAAAAAAATCAGGTTATTACGTCATCAAAAAGGATGGAGCCAGGAGGATGTTGCAAAAAGATTAGATATTTCAATTCCGGCCTTTTCAAAAATTGAAACAGGCATTACCGATATTAATTTATCGAGGCTTGAACAGATCGCTGTTTTGTTCGAAAAGTCAGTAATTCAATTACTGACTTTTAGTGATTCAGAACAGGATCAAAAGTTTATTAATGAAATGGATATCATTAATAAAAAGCTGATAGACCGCGAATCTGAAGTTATCGATCTGCAAAAGAAAGTTATCGAGCTATTTGAAGAGCTGCGCCAAACCAAAATAATGGCATGATTGGTCATTAGTCATTGGTCATTAGTAGTGACGCCGGCATCAGTATATTATTGGTTGATGTAATTTTATACATCGGGCTCTTACTGAAGAAAAAAAGAAATCCGAAATTCGCTTTCCGAAATCCGACTTAAGACCTCGTCTTAAAAAATGTAGCGCATTGTCAGATGCCTTTTCCCGAATATTGCGCCCATTGCGTTGTGCATTGCGATCATTTTTTCATTGAAGTCGCCTACCCACGATAGTTCAAGTTCCGAATATTGTTTCAGCGGCAAAACGTATTCGCCAAGCGTAATAAACAGCCCCGACTCCAGCCCGTGATTTTGATATTTTTGTTTTGTTCCCATCACAATTGCCCGCATTCGCGAAACACCTCTCCATTTTTTGTACACAAATTTTAATTTCCCTACCAGGTCAAGTTTACCTTTTAACGGTTTTATCATCGGGTTAGCATCCGGTAAAACGATCAGGAATGAGGCCGGCTCGCCGTTTATATAGGCAAACCATATCAGGTTTTCATCCATCAGGGGCTTCATTTTATTAAAACTTTCCGCAATGGTAGCATGTGTTATCGGCACAAAATTTTCAAAATCCCGCCAGGCATCATTATAAATTTCCATAAAATCGACGGCGAATTTTTCAATTTCTTTGGCTTTGAGGTGTTTAAATTCATACCCCGGTTTTTTTGTGACCCATTTTGCTATTTTGTAAAACCGTTGGGGAAATGGCCTGATAATATCCAAATGATTGGTGATCTGGGCGTATAGCGTTTTAAAGCCATAATGCTCAAAAAAAGTTTGATAATAGGCGTGGTTATAATTCATTCCGTAGGACGGCGCAGTAAAGCCTTCGACCAGCAGGCCCCAAAAATTGTCGTTTTCGCCAAAGTTTATCGGGCCGTCCATTGCCCGCATACCGTTTTCAATTAGCCATTTTTTTGCAGTGTCAAATAAAAGAAAAGCTGCTTCTTCATCATTTATACATTCAAAAAAGCCTATGCCGCCGGTTGGCTGCTCGTAGTTATAGGCTTTTTTGTTGTTGATGAAAGCTGCAATGCGCCCTATAAGCTGCCCCTTTTTGTCAGTCAGTACCCACCGGGTGCATTTACCGTCCTGGTGAAAATTGTTTTTAGCCGGGTCGAATACCGCTTCAATATCATTATCAAGCGGGCAAACCCATATTTTATCATTTTTATAAATTATCCTGGCTGCATCTAAAAAAGCTTTTTTTGTGGCTTTGCTGGTTACTTCGGTTATGGTCATGTGGGTATCTGGCTAAAACAATATATAAAAAAAGCATCCAGAGGCATGATCTGAATGCTTTAATTAAGATGCTATTCATTAAAGTTAATAATCGTCGTCGTCGTCGTAGTCATCAAAATTTTCGTACCTAAGGTCGTCTAAAGGTCCGTCAAAATCATCATCGTCGTCGACAATCTTCTTTTTAGACTTTTGATCAAGTATGCTATCATCATCATCTTCATCCTCGCCCGTGTCTTTAGAATCGATTTTCTTGTTTACAGGTTTTTTTGGAGTTCCCATTGCCATGAATTTTAGTAAAACTTTTTTCAATAATAAATAAACGCATTAAAAATGCAAACAGTAATTTTTTGGGTCAGTTAATTGTATTTCTTAGTAAAAATAATCAAAATCATTTTCATTAAAAATAACATTTTAAATTATTTATTTTTTGAAAACTATTCGGCATGCTCGCCAATTGATGCAGTATTGTCTGTAAACTCCTTTATTTGAGGCAATTCTTTTATATTATTGATGCCAAAGTAGTCCATAAAAATGCTGCTGGTACCATAAAGTATCGGTTTACCTACCCCCTCGGACTTGCCAATTATGGCAATTAATTCTTTTTCGAGCAGTTTTTGGATGGAATAATCGCAATTTACGCCGCGTATCTGTTCAATTTCGGGTTTTGTAACGGGTTGCTTGTAAGCAATAATTGCCAGGGTCTCCATCGCAGCCTGGCTTAATTTCTTTTTAGCCCGCTGCGCCTGCAACAGGCTGATCACCTGGTGATAATCCTTCTTTGTTAAAAACTGGTAGCCATTGTTTATTTTGACTACTTCAATGGCAAATTGATTGTCGTGATATTTTTGGGTGATATTCCTTATATGCTCTTTTACCTCATCTTCTGTAAAATCCTGGTCAACGGCTGCCTGCAAGCAATACAAAATTTCTTCCGTGCGTATACTCTGCTCCGAAACAAAGATCAATGCTTCAATGTATTGTTCGATATTTTCCATCCGTGCAAATATATGATACGTTGAGGAAGTTTTGAAGCCAGATCAGGAAAGCCAGAACACCGGGAGGAGAAATGCGATTTCATAATCTCTGATCTCTACCTAATAATTAATCACCTGTTCTTCAATCTGTGCGGGTATTTCGCGCCATTCATATTTTTGAGTGCGCAGCTGGGGCTCGAATCCGGCCTCTTTTATTGATTCCTGTATGCCTTTTGCGGTAAAACGGTGCGGCGCCCCTGCAGCGGAAACTACGTTTTCTTCTATCATGATGGAGCCAAAGTCATTCGCGCCGGCATGCAAGCATATTTGCGCTACCTGCTTGCCGACAGTCAGCCACGATGCCTGTATATTTTTAATATTGGGCAGCATAATGCGGCTGAGGGCTATCATGCGAATATATTCGTCGCCGGTAACGTTATTGGTGATGCCCCTTAACCTGCGGAGTAAAGTGCCGTCATCCTGGAAAGGCCAGGGGATGAAGGCTACAAATCCATAAGCGCCTTCAGGCTTTTCAGCCTGTACCTCGCGGATCCAAACCAAATGCTCAAAGCGTTCCTCAATGGTTTCGATGTGGCCAAACATCATGGTTGCGGAGCTTGGCAGGTTCAGCTTGTGGGCCGCCCGCATTACATCCAGCCATTCCTGTCCGCCACATTTTCCTTTGCTGATAAGGCGGCGCACGCGGTCGTTCAGTATTTCGGCCCCTGCGCCGGGTAATGAATCAAGGCCGGCGGCTTTCAGCTCCCGCAAAACGTCAATATGGGCCATGCCTTCAAGCTTGGATACATGCGCAATCTCCGGTGGGCCTAAGGAGTGAAGTTTCAGGGTAGGGTATAGTTCTTTCAGTTGCCTGAACGTATCTGCATAAAATTTTAACCCGAGATCGGGATGGTGGCCGCCCTGCAACAGCAATTGGTCGCCCCCATATCGGAAAGTCTCTTCAATTTTCTGCTTATAAGTTTCGATATCAGTAATATAGGCGTCCTCGTGACCGGGGCGGCGGAAAAAATTGCAGAACTTGCAATTGGCTATACAAACATTGGTGGTGTTTACATTACGGTCTATCTGCCAGGTAACTTTGCCGTGCGGCACCTGTATTTTGCGCAGCTCGTTGGCGGTATACATCAAATCAGCCGTCGACGCATTTTTGTAGAGGTAAACCCCTTCATCCTGGCTTAAAAAATCAAACCGCAAAGCGCGCTGCAACAGATCGGCTGTGTTCATAGAGGCAAATATACAAAGTAGAAGCTGAAAGGTGAAAGCAGAAAGCTAAAAGTGCATTTAGCAGGAACTTTGACCTCTGTTCAACAAAGCGAAAGGCACAAAATAAAAAAACTTCAGGCTTTCTGCCTTTTTGCAGGTTCAGTTGAGGATGTAAAGCGGGTTGATTGGTTTATTCAAGCGTTACTTACAATAAACTTTTTAAAGTATTTGTTGCCCTTTACTATCCATATGATACTGTAGGCGCCTGCACCGTCGCTGTTATCCAATTCAATATAAATGGCATCGTTTGATCCGGCAAATACTTTTAAGGTTTTAAACCGGGGTTCATAGAGGTTGTCTATGGCGCTTTGTGGTATCGGTATAGCTACTCCCTTTTTGACGATTTTCAATGATGAGATTGTTTTTGTAGGTACTTCACCATCAGTTCCCCAAAAAGCTTTTCCATCAATTTTTCTTAGTTCTTTATCAACGTAGAACAATTTGTGTTTTGCAGGATTGAATGATGAGGATTTAATTATGACAACTAAGCTATCATTCCGGGTGATACAACTATCTCTGAAAAATAGTGTATTCTTTATCGTTTTGAAAGTAGAGAGAGGCAAAATCCTGCTCTTATGAACAAAGCCGGCAGTGCCACCACTTTCAACCTCCGCATCCTGCGGGTAAACCCGTACCCAGTCTGATTTATCCGACTCATCATAACTAAAAATGCTATCATTCTTTATTTTACCAACAATTCGGGAAGTTATACTTCTGCTTTCCCTGATATTTACATAGCCGTCCTTGTCATTAATAATTGCAAAAGACTGTCCATTAGCCGCAAAATATATGACGAAAAAAAATACACATGCAACAATTGTTTTCATAGAATTTCTATCTAAGATACAACAAATCCCTTGTCCAACCTCAATACGTTCGTCACACTATCCGGTATCTCATGCTGGTAATGTGTTACATAAATAAGGGTAACATTGCTTAACCCGCAAATTGTATCCACCAAAGTTTTAAAATGGTGCTGCTGGTGCTCGTCGAGGCCCTGGCAGGGTTCGTCAAATATCAGCAAGGCCGGATTTTTGATGAGGGCGCGGGCAAGCAGGCATAAACGCTGCGCGCTTGCGGGGATATTTTTTAATAAAACACGTGCATACTTTTCAATTTCCAAAGCTTTCATCCAGCGCAATGCGGTTTCGGCTTTTGTTTTATGTGATGGCCGAAATAATCCCAACGTATCATAATAGCCCGATTCAATTACCTGCAAGCAGCTATTATCTGTCGGAAAGTACTGGTGTAATTCAGGGGATACAAAGCCGATCTTGCTTTTTATATCCCAGATGCTTTCGCCTGTGCCGCGCTTTTTATCGAACAAAATAATGTCATTGGCATATGCCTGGGGGTTATCACCATTAATTAAACTTAGTAAAGTCGATTTCCCGGCCCCGTTCGGGCCGAGCAGTGCCCATCTTTCGCCGGGCAATATTTGCCAGTTTATCTTATCCAAAATTACTTTATCGCCATATTTAACATGTACGCCGTTCATTTTCACAATGAATTTGTAAACGGGTTTGGCCGCACTGGCCTTTACTAAAGCTTTAAGCTCGCTGTTGTCAATTTCATCACCACTATCCTGGATAAATAATGCGGGATCAAACTCCTTTTTTGGTATATTTTGGATGATCTTGCCTTCTTTTAAAATAGCTACGTGCGTAATAGCAGCCGGTATTTCATGCGCGGAAGTTGCTATAATTACAGTTATACCTGAGGCAATGATCTCATCAATAATTAAATCAAACTCATTCCGTGTTTGAATATCCAGCCCTGTTAGCGGGTTGTCCAGCAGTAATAACGCAGGATTTTTTAAAAGCGCGGCGGCTATCCTGAGGCGTTTTGTTTCGCCGTTGGAGAGTTTGATCAGCTGCTTGTCCTGTAAGTCGTTGAGCTTTAAAAGTCGGGTAACTTTCTCAAAATTCCAGTAAACAGGTTTGTGTGGAACAGCTTCTATAATGTGCAGGTATTCTTCAACCGTTAAAGCGTCTTCCGAATCTGCCGAATTATAACGTTGCTGGTAATAAAATTCGGTAGTGTTAGAAAGATTTTTAAAGTGGTGCCTGCCTTCAACCAGGGCGATTAGTTTGTGATAGGTGAAGGGGCTTTCGGCACTGGTAGCCTTGTTTATAAATTCATCAAAGAAGTGATAACTGATATCCCCGCCTGTAATATTAAACCCGCCGGCTATGGTTCGCAACAAAGCGCTTTTGCCCGATCCGCTTTCGCCGATCAACGCCCACTGTTCCCCATGGTTAACCTCGAAATTTAGATTCGTAAACAGGGTATTGTTTAAATATCTTACGGTTATATGGTTGATAGAGAATAGCGGCTGGGACATAGCAGATGTTTGGCCGTAAAATTAATTATCTATTTGTATAAGACATATAAATTTTATGTAGAAGGATACCAAACACATGTGCTCCATTTACTAATCATGGCGATGGGTTTTAAACCCACCGCTATAGTTAGTACACCTGTTACGTATACAAAACAAAAACGCCCCGGTAATTACCAGGGCGCTTTTGTTTTGTACTAAAAAAATCAAATTACTTTTTCTTAGCAGTGTCTTTAGCCATTTTTTTAGCTGTATCAGCCATTTTCTTAGCTGTATCAGCCATTTTCTTAGCTGTGTCCATCTTAGCTGAATCCATTTTAGCTGAATCCATTTTAGCTGAATCAGTTTTTGTTGAATCGCCGCCGGCAGCGCCTTTACCTTTGCAAGCTGCAAAAGATACAGCGATAGCTAAAGCTAATACGCCTAATTTGAAAGAATTTTTCATGTTAATTTTTTTTAAGTGATTAATAGTTTTGCTTTTAATACCAGAAACAACAAAAGGTAACCCGAAATTTTTAAATAAAATTACAGGTTACCTTTTTGGCAGTAAAAAAACTAAAAATTAACAGAAAAAAATTAAATTATTTTTTCTTGGTTGTATCTTTTTTAGTGGTGTCAACTTTAACAGTTGTGTCTTTTTTAACGGTCGAATCAACTTTAACAGTCGAATCAACTTTTGTTGTATCAGAACCAGCAGCGCCTTTACCTTTACAAGCTGCGAAAGAAACAGCAATAACTAAGGCTAAAGCGCCCATTTTGAAAGAATTTTTCATTTTTTTTAAATTTTAATGTGAATGTTTGGTAGTTAATACCCGGATTTGAAAAAGGTAACCCATTTAGTTTAAAAAAAATATAAAATCTATCGTTTTTATAGATTTTGACTTCTTTGCCAAATCAGTGTTGAATGGCCGGTTACAAAGCAAAAGGTAACCCGTAATTCAAAAAATGGAACCAGGATTACCTTTCACAGTAAAAACTAAAAATCAACAAAAAAAAATTATTTTTTCTTGGTTGTGTCTTTCTTAGTAGTGTCTTTTTTGGTTGAGTCAACTTTAACGGTCGAATCTTTCTTAACAGTTGAGTCAACTTTTACAGTTGAATCGGAACCGCCAGTTTTTGCAGTGCCTGCACAAGCAGCAGCAGTAACAGAAATAGCTAAAGCAAGGATGCCAAGTTTGAATGAATTTTTCATTTTTTGAGTTTTAAAGAGTTAATATTTACGGTTAATACCCCAAGTAAGGAAAGGTAACCCAACAAGCAGTTGTAAAGGTTGTAATTAGTTGAAAAAAGTTGTAATGGTTGCAGAGGTTGTAAATAGTTGAAAAAAAAAGTTGTAAATGGTGTATCATTTGAGAATGTTTTACAACCCTTACAACCTCTAGTTTTTCTTTTCTTTCTTAACTTCTGATTTTTTAACATCGGTAGATTTTGTGACAATTTTGCTCACAGTATCAATTTTCGCTTTTGAAGTGTCTGTGGCGGCCTTTACGGTGTCTATTTTCCTCGTGGTATCCGTCGTGGTTTTAGACGAAGATGAAGAAGAATCAACTTTGGCAGAATCTGTTGCACTTCCTGATTTATTTCCGTTACAGGCAGCAACAGACAGCGAAACCGCTATTGCTAAAAGTGTGATCATAAATGAATTTTTCATGGCGTTAATGTTTAAAATGTTAGTAGAAAACAGTTTTGACGCAGAAATGTTTGGGGGGCGGTGATTAGAGATCATAGATTAGTTAGGCTCGGAGATTAAGGACTGGAGACTATTTGGGAATAGCTCTTAATGTGGTAATTTCCCTTTCAGGCAGATTAAAACTAACCGCTGATCTCTAATCACTAATCTCTGCTCCTAACCTCTAATCTCCGGTCTCTAACCTCTAAACCCAAAATATATTTCCGGTTTAATTTTTTTTTGTCAATAATGGGTTACAATTTCGCATAAATTGTATTAAGTAGTGAGTAAAGAGTTAAATAGCGGAATTCCAACGGATAGCGAAGTAATACTGGGTATCCTTAATAACTCGGAAAGCGTTTTAAAGCGGTTATACACCGGTTACTTTCCGATGGTATTACAGTTAATTATTAATAATAATGGTGACGGGGACGATGCTAAAGATATTTACCAGGAGGCAATTATAATCCTTTATAATAAAGTTAAGACGGGTGATTTTGAATTAAGCAGTAAGCTTAAAACCTATATATATTCAGTTTGCCGGCGGCTTTGGCTCAAGAGGTTAAGCCAGATGAACCGGTACGGCGGCGATATAAGGGATTTTGAGGAGTATTTATCAGTTGTTGATGATACCGAGAAAAATAACGAAAGGGATGTACAGTTTAACAAAATGGGGAAAGCCCTGCGTTCATTAGGCGAACCCTGTAAAACGATTATAGAAGATTTTTATATAAATGACAGGTCGATGCAGGAGATCTGCGAAAGTTTTGGGTATACCAATGCGGATAATGCCAAAACCCAGAAATATAAATGCCTGCAAAGGTTGAAAAAACTATTTTTTCAGCAGAAGTAAGGAGAAAAGATATGAGCGAGAACGAACTATTGGAAGCAATTGAGAGGTACGTAAACGGTGAGATGACCGCTGCGGAACGTGCCCATTTCGAGATACTTAGAAACGAGAACCCAGAAATTAACAGCAAGGTAACCGAACATAAGCATTTTACCGGCCTCATAAGACAATACGGCGAGCGCCTGGAACTTGAAAAACGCTTAAATGCCATTCATGATGAGATTGATGTGCATACTTTGGAGGATGAGCTGATGATCCATCCTTCGTGGATAGTTAACTTATGGCGCAACCATCATTCAAAAATATCCGTTGCCGCTTCAATCGCCATTTTTGCGGTATTGTGTACCTTGTTTTTTACTGGGTATTTAAGTAACCGGGAAGTGAACTATCTTAGGCTCAGGGGCGAAGTAGCCAAAATAAATCAAAAGGCCGATAAGATAAATGACCAGTTAAATAATCTTAAGCGCCCTAAAAAAACATACGATAATCCTGGTAAATACAGGGGCACGGGGTTTGCCATTACTGCCAGCGGGCTGATAGCAACAAATTATCACGTAATAGAAGGGGCCGATTCGGTATATGTTCAGAACGCCGCGGGAAAATCATTTAAAGCTAAGGTAATACACTCTGAACCTGAAAATGATATAGCTATTTTAAGAATAGAAGATACTGCGTTCAGAAATCTCGGGGTCATTCCCTACACTTTTAAACGGGCTCAAAGCGATCTGGCCGAAAGTGTTTATACTTATGGCTATTCCCAGGAGTCACCGGTATATGACGACGGAAAATTAACTTCAGCCAATGGTTTAAATGGCGACAGCCTTAATTACCAGATATCTATTCCTATTAACCCGGGAAACAGCGGCGGTCCTTTAATGGACAGCAGGGGTAATGTAATAGGTATTATTCAGGCGAAACAGACCCAGATGGAAGGCGTACATTTTGCCGTTAAGGCAAGCTACTTATTGAATGCTATCGATTCTCTAGATAACAAGGTGAATCTTAACTATAAGAATACTTTAGCCAGCTTCAACACTGTACAACAGGTGAAAAAGTTGAAGAATTATGTTTTTATGATAAAAGTCTATAATCAATAAGTCCCCAAATCACAATTATATATTGCAAAGGCGCTCCGGTAACGGGGCGTTTTTCGTTTACAACTTACCGGTCAACCTCGCCCAGCACAAAATCAATGGAGCCGACGATGGCTATCAGGTCGGCGATCATAACGCCCCGGGCAATTTCGGGCAACACCGACAAATTGTTAAAGCTTGGCGCACGGGCTTTTACTCGCGTGGGTATCTCCGATTTGCCATCGGCCATAAAATAAAAGCCCAACTCGCCTTTAGCGCCCTCGCAGCGCACGTAGTAGTCCTGCGCTTTGGGTATGGTTTTACGCGGTAGTTTTGACCGTGGATCAAATTCCGGGGTGCGTTTAAGCTCTTTTTGCAACCGGTCAAGGCATTGTTCGATCATTTTGAGCGATTGCCCTATCTCATCTACACGTACCTTATAGCGGTCCCAGCAATCGCCAACTGCACCCATTTCGCCCTTCCCAACGGGAATATCAAATTCCAGTTCAGGGTAAGCAGAATAATTATCGATCCTTCGCAAATCCCACTTAAGCCCCGATCCGCGGAGCATAGGGCCCGAGCATCCGTAATTAATAGCCACATCAAGCGGCAATACGCCGATATTCGCCGTGCGACTGATAAATACCTCATTATCGGTTAAAAGCTGGTTTAGCTCGACCATTTTGGGCTTAAAATAGTCCACAAATTCGCGGCAGCGTTCCTCAAAGCCAACCGGCAGATCGTAAAATAAACCGCCCACCCAAATATAATTATACAGCATTCTCGATCCTGACGCCCATTCCAGCATGCCCATAATATGCTCCCTGTCGCGGAAGCACCATAAAAATGGGGTAAAAGCGCCGATGTCGATACCATAAGTGCCAATGGCTATCAGGTGCGAGCCAATACGGTTGAGCTCGCAAACCAGTACGCGGATATATTCAATTCGTTTGGGGATATCCTTATCAATGCCCATCATCCGCTCAACACCCATCACAAAGGCATGGCTGTTATTCATGGAGGCCAGGTAATCCATTCTGTCGGTAAAGGGGATAGTTTGCTGGTAGGTTAACGATTCGGCATGTTTTTCGAAACAGCGGTGCAGGTAGCCGATGTGGGGGATAACTTCTTTAACAATCTCGCCGTCAGTTATCAGCTCGAGCCGTAAAACACCATGCGTGGAGGGGTGCTGCGGGCCCATGTTCAGCACCATATCTTCGGTGGCCGCCGAAGCGATCTTTTGGTGGTATTTGTTTAGAGCGATGCTGTACTTTGGACTGTTCAATTGATTTCGGATTTTCGTCCCGATAACTATCGGGATCGGATTTATTTTGAATTTCAAATTTATTGAAATTACCGGGAAATTGGCATGGGTGCGGAGGAATTTGCGCTTCATGGTTTGGCGGTTAGTTTTTACCACAAAGGTCACAAAGGATTTCACAAAGGCCACAAAGTGCTCGGTCTGAAATTATAACCGATATGAATTTTTAAAAAAAGAAAAGCCGGCAATGTTAAACTGCAGGCTCATTTATATTGTATCTATCTCGTTTTAAAATTCCGATCCCGATAGCTATCGGGACGAAAATCCGAAATCCGAAATCAAAAAGCCGTTTTCTGCCCAAGGCCTTCGCCGATCTTGCTGCTTTGGGTGGCCAGCCAGGCGTAGCTGTACATTGCCACAGCCTTCAATTTACTTTGCCGGCTTTTAAACGTCCACACATCTTTCATAAACTCTTTATGATTTTTGCTGTTCAGCGTATCAAAAGCTACTGAAATTGTAGGGGTTAACGAATAGGCCGTATGCCAGGTACCAAAGGGAATGAACAGGGTTTCACCGGGTCCAACTACAAAATTTATGGGGGTTGCATTTTTAAATTTCGGGAATTTTTCATAATCCGGTTCAAAAACATTTAGTTCCGAACGCCATGGATCATCCGCGCGGGGATATAACATTTCCTCTTGGCCACGTGGGAAAACAGTGAACCTTTTTTCGCCGTAAAGCTGGGTGATCCAGGCATTAAGGTGATAATAATCGATATGCATATAAGGGAATTTGCCGCCCGGGCCGCCGATGAATAACTCGGTAGCGCCGCCCCATTTACCCAATTGGAACATTTTATTTTTAAGCCAGTTTGGCGAAGCGTAGTTTAAATCAAGCGGCTTTATTAAGGGCATAAGCTCCGGCAATTGTTCCGGGATATTAAATATGAACGGATATGGCGCCGGTTTTTCTTCGGTGCTGGCTTCAACCAGATCCATTATTTCTTTCATGTTATAGTTTTTGCCACGGCATTCGGTAACACGGTCGGGATAATTTTCCCTGAACCAGTCGGGCGTAAAAAGGCCGTTTGCTTTCCAAACTTTTGCGGCGCTTGTAAAAACCAGCGGGATACCGGGTTTGTAGTGTTCCTCCATGAACTCTTCGTAAGAAATATTATCTCTTCTTATAATATCCATAATTTAAAATTGACTTTTGTTGATTTTACTGAAGTTATCTTGCTTAATACGAAATTAAGCCAAAAAGGTTGGGGAAACGGCTGCAATTTAACGGGCTGAGCTTACGAATAATGGGGGCATTTTATTCGCTGAATGGCATTATTTAAAAACTTTAACAGAGTGATGCAGAGAAGACACTGAGTACACTGAGTTTTGATAATTCTCAATTTTCAACTTGTTTTTCCGTGTTCTTTGTGCCTTCTTGGTGTGCTCTGCGTTGAAAAACATCGTTGAACAAGGCATTCATATAAACAAGCATTTAATCCCGGTTCTTATCGGTTAAAAATCAATCCGTATCCCCTTATAATATTCCGCCGTTTTATAATCTTTCCTTAGCGGGAAGCCTTCCCAGTCATCAGGAAGCAAAATGCGGCGCAGGTCGGGATGGCCCTCAAAAAATATGCCTACAAGGTCATAAGCTTCGCGTTCGTGCCAATCGGCAGTGCGGTAAACGGAGGTTATGCTGGGGAATGATGGGAGATCGTTCAGGTCACGGTTATTTTCATTGCTAACTTTTAGCGTAAGCTGTGTTTTATATGGGATAGATGCCACGTGATAAACAACGCCGAAGCGGTTTTCTTCTGTGCCATAATCAACACCGGTAAGGCTGGACAGGAAATCAAAATAAGTTTTTGAATTATTGCGCAGTTCCAGGCATACGTCGGCAATACGAGCCGGCTCAATAAGCAACGCGGGTTGCAGACCGCCGGTTTCTTCGCCAACAATTACTTCGGGGCTGAATTTTTCGACTAGTAATAATTTAATGTCCTCAAAGCTCATGGCGCCAAACGTACTTTTTTCCAGTTTTTGTTATCGATCTTTTTATAAACAATACGGTCGTGCAGGCGGCTTGGGCGGCCCTGCCAGAACTCGATCATGCGCGGTTTTAAGATATAGCCGCCCCAAAAGGAAGGTTTGGGAACTTCTTTATCGGCATATTCAGCATCCAGTTCGGCCCATTTTTTTTCAAGTATGCTGCGGTCGGCTATTTCCTGGCTTTGGGGCGAAGCCAGTGCGCCTACCTGGCTGCCCTTGGGGCGCGAGTGGAAATATTTTTCGGATTGCTCCTTGCTTACTTTTTCTATGGTGCCTTCAATGCGCACCTGTCGTTCCATACCTGCCCAAAAGAAAGTTAAAGCGCCGATAGGGTTTTTTGTGATCTCTTTTCCTTTGCGGCTTAAGTAGTTGGTATAAAAAACAAAACCGGCATCGTAAAATCCTTTTAATAAAACGATCCTGGCCGATGGCCTGCCATCATGCGTGGCGGTCGATAGGGTCATTGCATTTTTTTCCGGCACGTTTGCTTCCTGCGCCTCGTTAAACCATATTTCGAATTGTTTTATAGGGTCGGCTTTTGTGTTGCTTTCTAAAAGGGGAACGCCTGTATAGTCTTCCCGTAAGTTCTCTAAATTTTCCTGGTCCATTGCAGCAAACTTACAAATTAATTATCCCGTATATATGTTAAGGCATTTCAAATATTGAAAACGCAATATATTTTTGGAAAACTTGTTATATTGAACGAAATTTTATCGCTATGCTCAGTTCTATTCCGCCGGCTGCCGGTTGTTTGTTGATCTCGGAACCTTTTATGCTTGATCCGAATTTTAAAAGGTCAGTTATTTTATTGACGGAGTATTCCGAAGGCGGCGCGCTGGGCTTTATTTTAAACCAGTCCGGTGAGTATTTATTGGGCGATCTTTTGCCCGAAGTATCTTATTCGGAAATCCCGGTATTTTTTGGCGGCCCGGTGGCAAATAATACTTTGCATTTTATTCATTGCTGTCCTGATAAGATTGAAGGCGGCATTGAAATAGGAGCAGGAATATACTGGGGAGGCGATTTTGACGAAGTGAAGAAGTTAATTACCGGCTACAGCCTAAAAATGGATGAGATCAGGTTTTTTACCGGCTATTCCGGCTGGACGCCAAAGCAATTAGATGACGAAATAAAGGAAGACAGCTGGATGGTGACCGATAAATTGGACAAGGAAATGATCTTTGGCAAAAATGAGGAAAACCTTTGGCGCGAAGTGGTGAAAGGCTTAGGGCAGCGGTACGCGCATATTGCTAATTTTCCGGAAAATCCGGAGCTCAATTAGTTCATAGATGATGGTTCATAGTTCATAGCTTTTTGTCCATAGTCGATGGACAATGGACCATAGTGAAAGCTGCTATTTTTCCATGTCTTGAGCCGACTCTTCTACCTTTTTCTTTAAATTATCCTTATAAGCGATTAGATTTTGAGTAATTTGATCATCAGCGGTTGATAAAATTTGTGCTGCCAGTATCCCTGCATTTTTTGCAGCGTTAAGGGCTACCGTTGCCACCGGGATACCGTTTGGCATTTGTAATATGGAAAGTATGGAATCCCAGCCGTCAATAGAGTTGCTTGATTTTACGGGAACGCCGATCACCGGCAAATGTGTTAATGAAGCTACCATGCCCGGCAAATGGGCCGCGCCGCCTGCGCCTGCTATGATCACTTTTAAACCGCGACCGGCAGCTTCACGGGCATAGCTGAACATGCGGTCGGGTGTGCGGTGGGCAGATACCACGGTGATCTCGTAAGGGACACCGAGCTCTTTTAAAACATCGGCGGCATCCTGCATTACGTTAAGGTCAGACTTGCTGCCCATTATTATACCTACTTTGGGTTGACTCATATAGCTTTATTTTATTCCTGCCTTTGTTGGAGTTATTTTTCGCTTTTGTTGGTGTTATCACCAACAAACAATTATGCTGGTCGGCGAAAGTTAACAAAGTCTAACTCATTCTTAAAATCATACGCTTGTTGGTGTTATCACCAACAAGGGCGAGAAAGCCGTCATGCCGAACTTGTTTCGGCATCCCATAGGATATTGACGCTTCCCAGGTAAACATTTTGCATGTAGCAGACCGGTATATTGCTTACCTTTCTGATGGGGTGCCGAAACAAGTTCGGCATGACCTTGCTTTTTTTTGAATTTTACGCTTCAGACTTCCTTCCATGAACCATCAACCATGAACTAAGAAACCACCTTCAGCGTCTCCTGCACAAATTTTGCTTTTTCTATCGCTTTTTCCCGGTCTGCATCTACGATAGTTACATGCCCCATTTTGCGAAACGGTTTGGTTAGCGCCTTGCCATATAAATGTACGTAAACTCCTGCGCAACTCAATACTTTTTCAATTCCTTTATAAACCGCAGGGCCTTCGTAACCGGCTTCGCCTAAAATATTTACCATGATGGCGTTATTGAGGCAGGCCGTATCGCCTAAAGGCTGGTTAAATATCGCCCTTAAATGCTGTTCGAACTGCGAAACTACATTACCCTCAATAGTTTGATGCCCGCTGTTATGCGGACGCGGCGCCAGCTCATTGACCAATATTTTGCCATGCCTATCCAAAAACATTTCAACAGCCAGTAAGCCGACAATATTCAGATCTTCTGCAATTTTTGCGGCGATCCGGGCCGCTTCTTCGTGAACTTCGAAGGGCAGGGTAGAGGGTGATATCAGGAATTCGACCAAATTTACCTGCGGGTTAAATTCCATCTCAACCAGCGGGAAGGTTTTTACTTCGCCGCTTTCGTTACGAGCGACTATAATACCTATCTCCTTTTCAAAATCGATCCATTTCTCTACAAGGCTGGGTTCGGTAAAAGCATTTGGCAGGTAGCTTTCGTCAATAACTTTATAAACGCCCCGGCCATCATAGCCATCGCGACGCAGTTTTTGAATATAAGGAAATGGGATCCGGCTTTCCCGTAATTGTTGTGGCGATGATATTACCTGGAAATCTGCAGTAGGGATATTGTTTTCTTTGAAAAATTGTTTTTGCAGGCCTTTATCCTGTATCAGCCTGATGATGCGCGGCTGGGGATAAACTAAAACGCCCTCTTTTTCCAATTGTTCTAAGGCGTCAACGTTTACCTTTTCAATCTCGATGGTCACCATATCAGCCTTTTTGCCGAAATTGTAAACGGTTTCATAATCGCCCAGGGAGCCAATTACAAATTCATCGCACAATTTACGGCAAGGGGCCTCGCGGTCGGGGTCGAGGACTTTCACGGTAACATTGTAATTAATGGCCTGCTGAATTAACATGCGGCCTAACTGGCCGCCGCCTAAAATTCCGAGTTTGAGGTCTCCGTAAAAAGCTTTCATTAATGATGTGCAAATATGCAGTTGTGCAAATGTGCGAATTTTTTTGATGTGCAGATGATGGATATGAAGTGCGGAGGTGTTGATTTTTTTAATGCCCAGGCTGATGATATCTGGGATGACAGAGACTTCCGACTTCTGACCTCCGATCTCTGACTTCCACTCGCCCCTTTGTAACAATTTTATTGCTTTTCCTCCATTTTATCCAATCTATGGGTATTGAATTTTTTAAATTTTATTTTAGGGCGACGAATACATATTAATTGAAAAAAATCGTTACTTCAAAAAATAAATAAATTTTATAAACTAAATTCAATATTTAACAATGAAAAAAGCAGTTTTAACAGTAATGACAATATTGGCCATAGGCCTTTTATCTAACAATTTATTTGCACAAGCTACAACCCCAAAAGGTGATGTACTTGATACATTATCTGCAAGTCCCGATTATAATGTTTCAGCAGCAATGATCAGGGCGGCTGGCCTGACAGTCACCGTAAGAGGAGCAGGCCCATACACTATTTTTGCGCCAAGTAATACCGTGTTCAGTAATATACCATCTGCTAAACTGGACGGTTTGATGAAAGATCCTGCCAACCTGGCTACTATTCTGAAGGGCCATGTTGTAAACGGAAAATATGATAAAGCAACATTAATAAAAACCCTCGGCAGCGGGACACCAACCTTAACAACAATTGATGGGAAAATACTTACGCTATCAGTAACTGATAAACATCTTACAATTACCGACAGCCAGGGAAATAAAGCCAAAGTTATAGCATTTGATATGTTAGGCAGTAATGGCGTAGCAATTGGAATTGATGCTGTTTTAGTGAAATAAAATTACACTTAATTTTTATGCGCCCGGAGTCGAGAGACTCCGGGCTTTTTTGTTTATACGGCAGGTAATTGTCATAACGATCCGGACGTTCAAATACTATCCCTTCGTGGCTCAAATGTTTTACCAGTAATATTTTTATAAGTACAGTTTTTACTTTAATCAAAACCATTTTTGTAATTAATGGTTATATAATATCTGAGTAATTAATTTCAGAGAAAAAATATTTACCTATTGAAGAAAACATACTTATAAATAAATTTATTATTAAGTAAAATAAGTAAACATGAGAAAGTTAGTTTTAACAGCGATCGCTGTATTATCAATAGGGTTTTTATCAAATAATTTATTTGCCCAAACCAAACCACGGGATACCACGAAGAAGACCATACCAAGGGACACTATAAAGAGGCCCCCACCAATACCGACGGACCCTGCAAAAAAGGTAGTACCGGTTGATACTTCCAAAAAGACCACCACAACTACTACAACAACTACAGTAACAAAGGATACTGCAGCTGTAAAGGATATAGTTGCTACACTGGCTAATGTTGCTGAAGAATCAACTTTGGTTGCAGCAATTAAAACCGCTAACCTGGAGACAGAATTAAAGGGGCCGGGCCCGTTCACAGTGCTTGCACCAAATAATGGCGCTTTTGATGCCATCCCGAAAGGCAAATTAGATAGCCTGATGAAGGATCCAACTAAGGCAGCGACAATTTTGAGGGGGCATATCATTGCCGGTAAATATGACAAGGCGGCATTTATAAAAGCTTTAACAGATGGTAAAGGCAAAGCAACTTTAAAAACCATGGACGGGCAAACACTTACTTTATCGGTAGTAAATAAAAAACTAGCTATTACCGATGCACACGGCACCGTAGTTGAGGTTACCTCGTTTGATACGCCTGCTACAAATGGGATAATTGATGGTATTAACGGCGTATTAATGACTAAATAATTTAATCTTTAAATTATAAAACGGCCTGGCCTTTAAAAAAGGGCCGGGCTGTTCTATTTCGGCATCGTCCCTAACGGTGATTTTAATGAATAAATAACTTCTTTGGCAGTGGGTTCAGTTTTGTAAAACTCATCCTCAAGCGCCGCATCCCTTTTGAAATTATTTTTTTCTAATAGTTTTATAGATCGTTCATTGCCTGAATGGGGATAGGCAACCATGGTCCTGAATTTTAAAGTATTAAATCCATAATTAATTATTGTCGACAGCGCCTCATGTGCCAGGCCTTTTCCCTGGGAAGAAGGCAGCAATTCATAACCGACTTCGATGCGGGCGTTTTCTTTGTCAATATTCCATAAACAAATGGTTCCGGCCAGTTTATGGTCCTTTCTCAGGCAGATAACCCAATAATAGGATTCCTCATTTTTTATGCCATTATTGATCTTATTAATAAATTCAACAGCTTCATTGATGGTAGTGGTTTTTGGCCTGTCGAGATATTTGTTTACACGCTCATCCGACCTTAGTTTCATTATTTCTGCCGCGTCGCTTAGCTCCAGCATCCTTAAAACAAGGCGCCCGGTTGTTAAGGATGGAAATTGTGAGGGGCCTTCAAGTTGCATATCCATACATTATATCCTGGTAAAACAATTTTGGCATTTACGCCTTTTAAGGTAAAAATAAAATTGTAAATATGAGCGACCAGGGTAATGAAAATATTTCGGGCTTTGAAAAAATAAGCAACATCATCACTGTCCACAGTGGCAGTTCGCCTGTTTTTATTGCAGCGTTTGGTTTAATACTGCTCTGGGGAATAACCGGCCCGGTGTTTAATTATTCAAATACCTGGCTTTTAATTGTAAATACCGGCACATCCATTATTACTTTTTTGATGGTTTTTTTAATCCAAAAATCGCAAAATAAAGAATCGATAGCAGTACAACTTAAGCTGAATGAGTTGATCGCTGCCAGCAACCACGCCAGCAACCGTTTATTAAATATCCAGGACCTTAGCGAAGAGGAATTAAAAACGCTGTACGAACATTACCGTAAATTGGTTGAACTAACCCATAAAGCCGAATCAAGTACCCAAAGCCATACGGTGGAAGATGCTATTGCGGAAGTGAAAGATGAAATTAGGGATGATTTAATACATAAAGATAATAAAAGTCATGATACAAAACATCGGGATAAGACGGGATTGCGGCGTTAATGACCCAGCATTTGTACAATAGCCCCGCAGCTCATATATGCCATGGTGACCACCACAATAACCCCCAAAACAGTTAACCACAAAGGTTGCCGGTAGGTAGCTATAATTTTAGTGCGATAGGCCGCCAACAACATCACGCCAAGGGAAATCGGTAAAATAAATCCATTAATAGCGCCAACTGTCAAAAGGGTTTTAACGGGCTTACCTATAATTTCAAAAATTATGCAGGATACGATGATAAAGCCGATAATGATCTGCCGGTTGAATTTCAATATCACCGGGTGGAAACTTTTAATAAAGGAAACGGAGGTGTAAGCCGAACCTACAACAGAAGAAATCCCTGCTGAGAACATGATCAGGCCAAATATCTTATAACCGACCTCGCCTGCAGCTAATTGAAATATCGAAGCCGCCGGGTTAGCAGGATCTAATTTGCCCCCGGCGCTAACTACACCTAAAGCTGCTATAAACAATAAAAGCCGCATCACAGATGCCAGCCCGATAGCGCTCAGCGCGCCTTTATTTACCGCAGGCAAATTTTCTATCCCCGTTTGCCTTGCATCAAGCAGGCGGTGTGCGCCTGAGAAAGTAATGTATCCGCCTACGGTTCCGCCTACGATGGTCAGTACTGCGGTAAAGCTAAAATGCGTAGGATTTACTGCCCTGAGCGCTGCTTCGGCTAATGGCGGCTTACTAACATAGGCTATAAAAAGTGCCAGTGATATTTTAAGCATACCCATGGTTTTGGCAAATGCGTCCATCACCTTACCCGATTCTTTGTAAACAAAAATACCGATGGCGATAATCGCGCTCATCGCGGCGCCCTGGCCAACACTTACACCCAACAATACATTTAAACCCAAACCGGCGCCTGCAATATTGCCGATATTAAAAGCCATGCCGCCTAAAAATACCAGTAAGGAAATAAAATAGCCAAGGCCCGGGAATACTTTATTGGCAATATCCTGCGCAGGTTTGTCGGCCACGGCTATAATTCGCCAGATGTTTAGCTGCGCTACGGCATCCAGTACGATGGAAAACAATATCACAAAGCCAAAGCTTGCGCCAAGCTCGGCTGTAAAAACTGCGGTTTGTGTTAAAAAACCAGGACCGATAGCGGATGAGGCCATCAGGAAAGCGGCACCTAATAAAACACTCCAGTTATATTTTTTTGTCATGAAACCGGAGCGTTTATTGCTATGCCTTCGCTTTTTAGTTTCTCATTGATCATTTTTGCAAAGTCCACCGCATGTGCCCCATCTCCATGCAGGCACAACGTTTCCGCTTTCAGGTCAATAGTTTTATTGTTTACCGATACTACCTGCTGATGTTTCACCATCAAAAGCACCTGTTCTGTCGACTGTTGCTCGTTGGTTATCAAAGCGTTGCTTTGTGTGCGTGGGGTTAGCGACCCGTCGTCCTGGTAGGTGCGGTCGGCAAACACTTCAGATGCGACTACTATGCCTGTCTTTTTAGCCGCCTGCACCATTTCACTGCCTGCAAGTGCGTATAATATCAGGGTAGGATCAAAATCATGCACTGCTTCTACAATTGCTTTAGCTAATGCAGGATCTTTTGCGGCCATATTATATAAAGCGCCATGTGCCTTTACATGATGAAGCTTACCGCCTGCTGCTTTTACAAATCCAAACAATGCGCCAATCTGGTAGAGCGTCATCTGGTAAGTTTCGTTAACGGATATTTTCATGTCCCGTCTACCGAATCCCTGCAAATCCGGCAGCCCCGGATGCGCGCCAATAGCCACGCCTTTTTTTACAGCCATGTTCACAGTATGCTGCATAACTTCGGGATCGCCGGCGTGGAAGCCACAGGCTATATTGGACGAACTGATGTAATCCATCAAAATATCATCATTTGGCATTGGATAATTGCCAAATGCCTCGCCCATGTCACAGTTTAAATCTATTGTTTGCATGTGTTTCTTATTAAAGCTGAAAGCTGAGTGCACAAAGCAGAAAGCTAAAATGTTGAATCAGTTACCTTATTTCTATTTGTGTGAAATTAATTAATATACCGTGACTTTTATATAAGAAATTGGATACCATTGCGATATGTCCCGCCAGCTGGCGGGGCAAGGGCTTTTGTTGCATCTAATATCCGAAATCCCACATCATAAGTACCTATTTTTTATGGCGATAGATAATTTATGCAGATGTTGTTCCCCTTCAAGGTAAAGCTTTTCTGCATCCTGCCTGCTTATTCCTTTAAAATTTATACTATCCCCCGGTTTTAGCTGACCGCACAGCGGCAGATCGACGGCTGCGACCTGCGCAATACGCGGATAACCGCCGGTGGTCTGGCAGTCGGCCATTAGCAGTACCATACTTCCGCCGCCTGCCACCTGTATAGTTCCCGGCGTCACTGCCGTTGAAAGTAACTCATCTGTTTTGGTGCGACGAATAACAGCCCCCTCTAAATGATAGCCCATCCTGTTGCTTTGCCTGCTCAATGTATATGGCGTCGAAAAAAAATCGACAATGGAGGTGCTCTCAAACCAGGTGAACTCCGGGCCTCGCATGACCCTTATATTTTTTCTTTCAGACGGCAATAAAAGCTGGCGGGGTATGCTCCATTCAGGATAACTGATCTGGGCCCCTCCGAGGCTTTCCAGGATCTTTGCCGAAAGCTCTGTCAACGGGTCAGCGCTGTTTAATACATCACCTGCCCTGAACGGCCTGCCCTCCAGGCCACCAAAGGCGGCCGTTATATAAGTGCTCTTACTGCCCAGTATTTCGGGGACATCCCATCCGCCGGCAATCGAAAGGTAAGTGTGGCTGCCGGCGGAATTATTGATCAACTCAATTATACTCCCGGCAGGGATAAAAAGGGGCCGTTCTGCAGGTAGTTTTTGTTCTCCGGCTATTAATTTCGCACCATCACCGGCATAAGCAATCAGCAGGTCGGTTTCTGCTTTGAATTGAGCATCGGCATAAGTAAATTCAATCACGGCCGCATCATCATCATTCCCCACAGCCTTGTTGGCGACCCTTGCCGATAAAGTATCCATCGATCCCGAAAGAGGTACCCCCTGTGAAAGAAAATAACGACGGCCCATATCCTGTAAAGTGCTGAGCAGACCTGGTTTAAGGATACGGATATTCATTTTACTTTGCAGCTAAAAGATTGAATTCAGGTAGGTCTATGGACTTAAAAACTACCCTGTCCCCGGCTTTTAATAACGAAGGCTGCGGGCGCGTTGCATCAAACATTTTAACGGGTGTTTGACCAATGATCTGCCATCCTCCCGGCGTTTTCAGCGGATAAACGCCTGTTTGCTTACCGGCGATCCCTACAGCGCCTGCGGGTACAGCGCTTCGCGGCGTAGCCTTTCGTGGGGTTGCCAGTAGATCATTCAATCCACCCATATAGGCAAAGCCGGGCACAAAACCGATCATATACACTTTATATTCGGCGGAACTATGCAGGCGGATCACCTCGTCGACCGCCAGGTTGTGAATGCTGGCAACTTCATCAATATCAGGCCCGAATTTACCGCCGTAACAAACAGGTATAGTTATCGTATTACCTTGGGACGCCAGAGTATTTTTTAAGGTTGCTTTGAGACGCAATATATAACCGGATACTTTTTCGAAGCAATCTTCGCCAGGCAATTCACGCGATTGGATAACTTTTACCGGATCAAAAAATACACTCAGCGTTGTATAAGCCGGTACGGCGGTGTAAAAACCGGGGAATGGGTTTTGATTTACGAGTTGATGGAAATTAGTGATCAGTTGCAATAGATCCTCGCTTATTGCCTGCCCGAACTCAATAGTAACCCCCTGCTCACTCAAACTATAAATTTTCAGCTGATGATCAGCCTGCGAACTGGCTTGCATATAAAAACGGTTGTTGGCTATAGGGGTCGACTTGAAATTCTATTTCATATACTGATCCAAAAATTCCCTGATACTTATCCTGATCGATTCAGTGTCAAACATCACACCGTAATGTGGTGCGCCGGGCACAATGATCAGTTCATTTTTTACGCCAACTTTTTTCAACTTGTCGCTTAACGAAACAGACTGTTCGGGGTTTACGGATTGATCTTTTTCGCCCTGGACTATTAAAAACGGTGGGTCGCCTTTGTCAACATAATAAATGGGGCTGGCCCTTTTTGCCAAATCAGGGCGTTCTGTTGCCATTGCGCCAAGCAATAAAGTGACCGGGTTTTTCGGGTCTTTGTTGTCGTTTCCCTTAAGTGTCAAAAGATCTGAGGGGCCATAAAAATCAAAAACAACACTTATTTTAAATTTTGGCGTGCTTCCGCGGGGGTAAAAGGCCTTTATATGATTATTGTTCGACAAAGCCAGTAAGGATGCCAGGTGGCCACCCGCCGAAAAGCCGATCAGGGCTATCTTACTATCATCAATACTATATTGCGCCGCATTTTCGTATAAAAATTCAATAGCCTGGTTACAATCCTGTATCTGCGCCGGGAACGGTGCAGTTGTGCTGTGCCTGTAATCAATAGAAGCCAGCGCATAACCTTTGTCCATGAATAATTTTACGGTGTTGGCCATATAGTCCATGTCGGCACGTTTATCGTTCGACATCCATGCGCCGCCGTGTATCCATACGATCAAAGGATAGCTTAATTTTTTAACCGGCGGCAGGTAAATATCAAGCTGGTGCTTTTTTAGGGTGTCATTGGCGTAAGGAATATTTTCGTAAATAGTTGTGCCTTTTGGGAAAATATCGGCTTTGGAATTTGGGGATTGGGCGGAGGCGTTATTGACAAAGATGTAAAATAGGATAATAATGCAAGGAAATATTTTTTTCATATTCAGTTTAAGATAGGCAATAGTGGCTTCGAGTTTATCGTATTAAAGGTATGAATTTTATGTTAGAGATGATAAATGTAAAATGTTGTATTGCTCTTCGCCGTATAAAACGCCCTTTCAGGGCTTCTTTTTCGTCCGTTTCAGCCCTGGAAGGGCGAAATATGTCTGCGATGGGTATAGCCCATCGGAAGATGAGGTTTTCGGCTCAAACCAAACTTTCCATTTCAATCTTCTTCTGTAGCTCTAGTATGGCGCCGATCAATGATTCAGGTCGGGGAGGGCAGCCTTGCACGTAAATATCTACCGGTATTACCCGGTCAACACCTTTTACTACATGGTAGCCGTGCTGCCAGTAAGGGCCGCCGCAGTTAGAGCAGGAGCCCATGGAAATAACATATTTTGGTTCGGGCATTTGCTCGTACAGGCGTTTGATGCGTTCGGCCATTTTGAAGGTGACCGTACCGGCAATAATGAGCACGTCGGCCTGGCGGGCTGACGGGCGGGGGAAAACGCCGTATCGATCGAGGTCATAGGTGGAGGCGAACGCGCCCATAAATTCAATGGCGCAGCACGCAATGCCAAAACTCAGGGGCCACAGGGATGACAACCTTGCCCAATTAAGCAGATCGTTCATTTTGGTGATCACCACACCGCCGCTTTCATCGGTTATATTGCTACTCATTGCCTGGCTTTTTAAAGGTTGGTTTAAACATGGGTTTGCGGATGGGAGTTTGAGGAGTGGCAGTTGTAGTAGCAGTAGCAGCATCTGGTTGCGGATCGGGGGTGAAATCTTTTACCTGGTAGCCGCTTTGCTCTGTATTAAGTTTTTCGTATACCGATGGCGGGATATAAGTATCAGTAGTTGGTACGATGGGTTTTGGTTTTATCCAGTCGAGATCGCCTTTTACCCAAACATAAACAAGGCCAAGGATCAATACGCCTAAAAACAAAAACATTTCCGTCAAAGCCAACCATCCCCAGCGCGGATCGGCATGGTTCATTTCGTGACTACCAAAAACAATTGCCCAGGGGAAAATGAAAACCATCTCCACATCAAACAATAAAAAAATTAGGGCGATGACGTAAAAACGCGAGTTAAAAGGTATCCAGGCATTGCCGGTTGGTTCTTCGCCGCATTCATACGAGGTCAGCTTTTCGGGATTGGGGTTATGCGGCGCAAGCGACCTGTTCACGAAGAAAGCAAAGCTTACCATGATTATCCCTGTAATAATAAAGATAAGTACCTTTCCAAATTCCGATATTTGCGAAACTGCCGCCATGACGACAAATTTAACAAAACAAACAGATTTTGATGCGATAATTATTGGCGGCGGCGCATGCGGTTTAATGTGCGCTGTACAAGCAGGCTTTTTAGGCAAACGAACACTGGTTTTGGAGAAGAACGATAAAGTCGGCGCAAAAATATTGATCAGCGGCGGCGGGCGCTGCAATTATACCAACCTGTACGCCACGCCTCAGCAGTTTATTTCACAGAATGAACATTTTTGCAAATCGCCCCTTTCACGGTGGACCGTTGAAGATACAATAAGTTTTTTTGAAACTTATGGGATCGAAGGTAAAGAGAAAACGCTTGGGCAGCTTTTCCCGGTAAGCGACAATGCCAAAGATGTTGTAAAGGTTTTTACCGGCTTGTGTGCCGACCTTGGCCAGGAGATATGGTGCGGCACAGATGTTAGAAGTATTGAAAAAACTGCGGATGGTTTTATTGTTTCGATGGAAAGAAATGGACAGCCCGAAACCTTATCTTCCCCTAAAGTAGTGATTGCCAGCGGCGGCCTGCCAATACCCAAGATGGGGGCAACGGATTTTGGCCTGAGGGCTGCCCGCAATTTTGGTTTGAGAATTAATGAAACCGCCCCGGCATTGGTGCCGCTTACAATTACCGGGAAAGATCAGCCCTGGTATGAGCAGCTATCGGGTAATAGCATTTTTTGCAGGGTATGGAACGACAGGGCAAGCTTCGAGGAGAATATATTATTTACCCACTGGGGCTTAAGTGGCCCCGCTATATTGCAAATATCATCCTACTGGCGTCCGGGCGAATATATTTATATCGACCTTTTGCCCCATCAAAATATTGCTGAGCTGATACAGCAGGAACGGGAAACAAGCGGCAAAAAAATGCTGCTCGCTTATTTAGCCAATTTATTCACCCGCAAATTTGCCGAAGCTTTGAGCGATAAATTGCCTGTTGATAAAAACCTGGCGTCGCTAACTAAAACGGATATAGAGAACATCGATCAATTGATACACCAATTTAAGGTAAAGCCGGCAGGGGATAAGGGCTATGATAAAGCTGAAGTAATGCGCGGCGGCGTGTCAACCGATGAGCTATCCTCAAAAACACTCGAAGTAAAAAAAGTCCCCGGCCTGTACTATGGCGGCGAATGTGTGGATGTTACCGGATGGCTGGGCGGCTATAATTTTCAATGGGCCTGGGCCAGCGGGTTTGTGATAGCGCAGGGGATCTGAGTGAGTGGTGAGTGGTGAATAGTGAGTATTCAAACCACTCACCACTCACAATTCACCACTCACTTACCAGCCTTCACCTGCTTATAATAGGCAATCAGCTTTTCAATATTGGCCAACACATAAACCTTGTTATTAATTTTATTGACCACATCGGGGTAATCGCCCATGATGTCGGTCATCACATCTTCAAAATTAAGGTCGGTTAAGCGTTTCATTCCGGCGGTACTATCGCCATAATACCAAATGGTTTTTTCATGGCTTCCTCCGCCACCGCCGCCGCCAATAGGGATGGAGATGCCGCCGCCAACACCGCCGCCATAGCCGCTGGTGCCTACGCCCGCGCCGATGCCGGGCTCAAAACCTATGCCGCTACCGCCCCCGCGGCTACCATTTTTGGTTACGTATATTTTGATGTCGTCATCAAGCGCTACTTTTACAAAATCAAACTCGTTTTTTGCCCAGGACTCGTTGCCGGGAGGATGCGCTACTACAAAACTATCTTTACCCACCACAAATGACCGCAAATCGCTGGCGCTCAGTTTGTAGGGTTCGGCTTTATTGTCTTCTTTAAACTCAATGAAACCTTCGTTTTTTATCGGCCCTCTGCCGGATGGGTTAGCATTGATAAAGCCGCTTTCAACATTCCCTTTTACATCGGTAAAACGACCGGGCTGCCATTTTTGGGCGTATGATTTTGCTGATACAATCGCCAGCATGAAAAATAAAATGATTAAAATTGAGCGCATATTTATAAAATACAAATAACGCATATTTAACACATTTAATATGATGACTGTCGACTTACGGAGCGATACCGTTACCAAACCAACGCCCGGGATGCTGGAGGCTATGTTCAGTGCAAAAGTTGGGGACGATGTCTTCGGCGAGGATGAATCCATCAATGAGCTGGAGGCAAAAGCAGCCGGAATCTTCGGTATGGAGGCAGGTATCTTCTGCCCGTCGGGCACTATGACCAACCAGATCGGCATCAAATGTTTCACTCAGCCATTGGACGAATTAATTACCGATCAAACTGCGCACGTATATCGTTACGAAGGTGGGGGGATCGCGTTTAATTCTTCAGTATCCGCCCGTTTGCTGTATGGAGAGCGCGGCATACTTACCGCCGAAATGATAGCGCCTGAAATTAATCCCATTAATGACCATTATCCGCGCACCAGTTTGGTGGTTTTGGAAAACACCGTGAACAGGGGAGGGGGCAGTTGCTATACGCTTGAACAAATTAAACAGATCGCTGCCTTATGCAAAGCTAAAGGCTTAAAACTTCACATGGATGGCGCGCGCATATTTAATGCATTAACAAGAACAGGCGACAAAGCAGCTGATTACGGCAAATATTTCGACGGTATTTCAATTTGCCTGTCGAAAGGCTTAGGGGCACCAGTGGGGTCTGTATTCCTGGCAAGTAGAGAAACTATAAAATATGCCCGCAGGGTACGCAAGGCTTTTGGCGGCGGGATGCGCCAGGCCGGTTTTTTGGCTGCTGCGGGTATTTACGCACTCGATCACCATGTAGAACGCTTAAAAATTGACCATGCTCATGCCCAAATATTAGCTGAAGAGTTGGCAAAATGCAATTGGGTGACTAATATCCTCCCTGTGGAAACCAACCTTATTTCGTTTGATACAGTGGAACCTGCAAGTATTGTTTTGCAAAAACTTGCTGCGCATGCTATAAAAGCATCGTCAACAGGCCCCAACCGCATCCGTTTCGTTTTGCATTTGGACGTGCACCCTGAGCAGGTGGAGTATGCGGTGAAGGTGCTTAGGGGAGTTCATGGTTCATAGCTGAATTGCAGCTGCTATGAACCATGAACTATCAACCATGAACCAAACCCTACTTCAGCGCCCTGTCTGCCGATTGCCGTTCAGCCATCCAGCCGGGGTATTCTTTTGGCAGTGAGCTTACTTCATCTATCTTTTTAAGGTCATCAGCTGTTAAAACGACTTCGGTTGATTTGATATTTGCATGCAGTTGATCCACATCCTTCGCGCCGATAATGGTGCTGGTTACTCCCTTTTGCAGGCGTACCCATGCCAGGGCAATTTCGGCTACCGAAACATCGTGCTGTTTGCCAATTTCTGTTATCACGTCAATGATATCATAGGTTTTTTCTTTATTGATAGGCGGGAAATCAAAGCTATGCCGGCGCGAGCCTTCGGTATTTTTAGCGCCGCGATGGTATTTACCCCCAAGGAATCCGCCTGCCAGTGGACTCCAGGGCATCATAGCCAGGTTTTGATCGGCGGCCAATGGCATAATTTCCCGCTCAATATCGCGGCCGGCTAACGAATAAAAATATTGCATGCCAACAAATTTGTTCCAGCCATGTTTTTCGGCAATGCCCAGGGCCTTCATCACCACCCAGGCCGGCCAGTTGCAAATGGCAATGTAACGGACCTTGCCTGTTAGAACAATATCGTTCAATGAGCGCATAATCTCTTCGACAGGTGTTTTTGGATCGAAACCATGCACATATAAAATATCTATATGGTCCAGTTGTAGTCGCTTCAGGCTTTCGTCAACCGAGTAAAAAATATGATAACGCGAAAGTCCAACATTATTTAAACCTTCGCCCATTCGACCGCGTACTTTGGTGGCGATAACAAGATCGTTGCGGTTGAAACCAAGGTCTTTTATTGACTGACCCAAAAGTTTTTCCGATTCGCCGTGCGAGTAAACATTTGCTGTATCTATAAAGTTAATGCCAGAATTGACAACAACCTTCATCAGGTCATTTACCCCTTTTTGCTGTATTTTACCAATGGCTTCCCAAATGCCTTTGCCGCCGAAGGTCATGGTGCCAAAACATAATTCGGAGACCACCAGGCCGGTGTTTCCTAAAAAATTGTATTTCATAAGTTTGATGGTTTTGAATGTGAAGGTAAAATTGGGGGTTTGCGGGGAAAGAATGGTCAGGTGATGGTAAAAAATAATAGTGTTGCCTCACCCAACCCTCTCCAACGGAGAGGGCTTTTCATTTTGTTATTACGGTTTTAGAACCCTCTCCTTTGGAGACGGCAGGGTGAGGCTGATATTCCCATTCCCACACCTCGCCATCTTCCTCATCGATCACGCTTCCTAGTAGCCTGAAATTATTTTTACGAAGTATCCTCGCTGAGTAATTTTCTTCGGGCAAAGTTTTGGCGGTGATGATAACCGAAGGGTCAGTCTTAAGCGATAATTCAACCAGGGCGGCCGCTATTTGTGTGCCGATGCCCTGGTTCATATATCGGGGAAACGCGCCATATGCGATCTCGATCCGGCCGTTTGCAGGCTCACCTTTATAACCTCCCGCGCCGACCAGCAGGCCATCCAATTGCGCGTAATAGCATATCCAGGGCATATTAAAACCGATCTTTTTATAAAACTCAACCGTCACAAAAATACTGTCCTGGCAATCAGGGTTGTCAGTGAATATCTTGTTATCTTCCAGGTTTCGTTTTATCGGGATCAGCTGCATTTAAAAAAAGATTATTTTTTTTAAAATCCTATACAAACTTAAGACTTCACCTTTTCACGTTTCAACAAATAAAACTTCCATAATCTATATCAAATGGATTGAGTTGATTAAGTAAGTGGTCTATGCCTGGTTTAACTACTAACTGATCTTATTAACCAAACCACTCAACCTAATCAACTCAATCCACCCAATCAACTACTTAATTTATTTCTTTTTCGTTTCAATAAACACCACACCATCTCTGGCCTTACTGCCATACTTTCTTGTTATATCGTCGCCCGATTTAACGCTCATGCTTTCAATATCCGCAGCTGAAAGTTTTTTCATATCGCTTTCCGTTGCTTTTTTTCCGTCGATGATAATTATTTTGCTGGAAAGGTGCTCAATGCTGGTTTCGTTGTTAAAGCTCCAGCCAGTTGCTGTTGTTGGCTTTGGTGAATATACAAAGGTGCGGTTTGGCATCGACTTGCTCTTTGCCCATGCCTGGGGGCGTATTTTGTAAGTATAAAGTTTCCCTTTTGATTTATCACTATGTAATTCATAAACTGATACTGAGTCAGCGCCTTCGCCCATCGCAATAGGGGCATCATTTGTATAAAGGCTGTCGGCCATAATTGTGTAGGTCCCTTTTGGCAAAGCTTTGAATTTATGCAATTTTAATGGTTTCACGTTGTAGCGCATAGTGGAAAAGTTTGAATCCATTTTGAGGGTTCCATTTACTGTAACGGCCCCACTTGAATATCCATTCCCTGATGCCCCATTTTGGCCATAACTATAAACGGACATTGAACTGGCATCGTTGATATAGCCGTTGCCATTCAGCTTGTCTAATTTTTCTTTGAATCTTTTACCGGCTTCCGAATCGTCAGTAGTTACAAATAGCACCTCGTGGTTGCTGTCGACATTATCGATAATTTTTGCTGCTTCTTCTCCTGATACAATTTCGATGGAATAGATCTGATCGGGATCCAGGGCCTTAAATGCTGCTTTCGTAACCTTCTTGCCATTGATCACATAAGTTAAGGAATCGGAACTTGCTGCGGTACTTATAAAAGTATCGCCTTTCCTGATCGTATCTATGGTTTTATAGGGTGCTGTTTTAAATAGCAGATTGGCCGTAACAGTTTTTGAATTAGTTGAAACCGGCGGTTTAGCTGTTCTGCCTGTTTTTATGTGCGTGCCAGCGTTATTCATACCTACGGCCAGCGCTATATAGGCGTTTTTGTCCTTGATCAAAGCCGCTTTTGATATGCTGAAAATCAGTAATAATGCGATCACGGCAGGTACTAAGAACGCATACCTGGTTAGCGTAACTTTCGAAGATCTTTTAGCGTTCATCATGATGATTCTTTTTTTAATTGTTGATATATTAAAGTGATTAACTATTGTGTTTGACGAGGATGCGAAGCTTACACTCACCAGGCTATATTGGTATTGCTTGCTGTCGGTGCCCTTTTTTAATATTTTTTGGTCGGTAATGAATTCTATATTTTCACGGATGGCTTTTTTCATTAACCAGATACCGGGGTTAAACCAATAAAATATGGTGCTTAATTCGGCCAGCAGGATATCTAAAGTATGCCATTCATTAACGTGTACCTGTTCATGCTGCAGTATAGCCTTCAGATCGGCCTGTTCGTGCCGCGAAGGGTTAACATAAATGCTGTTCCAGAAGGAGAACGGACCTGAATTACCTTTAATCACCCTGACATCGTGGTTAAAGATCCTGGCGGCCGTTGAATTGCGGTATATCCTGTATAACGAATACAATTGCACAGCCAGGCGCACGGCTAATAGCAATGCACCCGCCCAGAAAACAATTTCGGCCCAGTGCCAGTAATTTGGTTTTTCGAACGGTTTAGCCAAAGCCCTTGCCGGCGCCTGCCAGTTAAAAACAATGGCTTGCACCGGCTTTGCTATTTGCTGGTGCCGTTGTGCAAAATCTGACAAGTTAATTTTAGGATAAATTGACGCAAACACGATAGCGGTAACCAAATAAATGCGGTTGAGCGTGTAAAAGGTAAGGCGCCTAAGCACCAGGTAATAGCCAGCGCAAAATAACAGCAGGGCTATATTTACTTTTAACAGGAAAACAAACAAAGCTGGCATGGCGTTTATTTTTTAGGGTTTTCAATAAGTTTAATGATCTCTTTCAGTTCATTTGCGCTGATTTTTTTTTCATTGGCGAAAAAGGTGACCAGGTCTTTATAGGAGTTTTGAAAATAATCGTTTACAAAACCGCTCATGAACTTCTTTTTGTATTCTTCCTCCTGGATTGACGGCGCATAACAGAAAGAGTTACCCAGTTTTTCGCTTTTTACAAAGCCTTTCCGTTCAAGATTTTTTATGGTTGATGCAAGGGTAGTGTATGGCGGCCTCGGTTCTTCTAGCAGGTCGAGGAAATCTTTTATAAAGCCGGTGCCGTTTTGCCATACCGCCTGCATGGCTTCTTCCTCTTGTTTTGATAACTTTTCCATTGTTAATTACGATTATTTCGTAAATCTACGAATGTTTCGTAAACATCCAAATATATTTTCATTTTTTTTGGGGAAAGTGCCCGTTACCGTTGAATGTAACGCAAAAGTTACTGTAATTAATTGTTGCAACATTCAAAGAAAAGATTTACTTTAGGTGACTTAATCATGACAATATGCTGATCAATAAAAAAATCCTGGTTGCAATGGGTTTATGCTCCATTGTAACAATTGTGGCCTTAACATCAATGGCACCAGATGACCCTGGTTTTAAAAATGTAAAAGTATTACCCAAAACCCTTACTGATCAGCAATTACACCAGGTAATGCGCGAATGGGCGGTTTCATTAGGTGTACGCTGTGATTTTTGCCATGCTGCTGATCCGGCGGGAAAAGGATTGGATTTTGCAAGCGATGCCAAGCCTGAGAAGGAAATGGCACGTCATATGTTCAAAATGATGAGTAAGATCAATGCTAAATATTTCAAAGCTGAGAAAGACTCGTTAGGGATGATGGCGAAAACAGGTATTAACTGCTATACTTGTCACCGTGGCAGTTCTCATCCTGAAGTTAAACTTCCGGAAATGAGACGAGGTCCAGCTCCGGCCCCAGGTGTTCCTCCTCCGGGTGGTACTCCTCCTGGCAGCACTCCGCCGGATGGTGCCCCGCCAAAACAATAATATAGAGGACGCCCTTTAGCTTTAAGTTAAGGGGCGTTTTGTTTTAATAAAATTATGCTTAATAATGTAATAATTGTCCGCGATGCCCGTGAAGATGATCTTCCGGCTATTCTTGATATTTATAATGATGTAATTATGAATACGACCGCGGTTTATAGCGAAAAGCCCCATACTTTACAAATGCGGCAAGATTGGTATAATGACAGGATCAATAGTAACTTCCCGGTATTTGTTGCAGATGCGGATGGAGTGGTGGCTGGTTTCAGCAGTTTCGGCCATTTCAGGGTTTGGCCATGTTACCGCTATACAGTGGAAGTATCAGTGTACGTGGATACTTCCTATCGCGGAAGGGGGATAAGTAAATTGTTATTGCAGGAATTGATCGATCGGGCTATGGCGATGGGCATGCATGCGGTAATTGCCGGCATCAGCGCCGATAACGATATAAGCATAAAGCTTCACTCTTCCTTTGGATTTCAGGAGGTGGCCCATTTTAAAGAAGTTGGTTATAAATTTGGCAGATGGCTCGATCTTAAGTTCTTTGAACTGATGTTAAGCAGTACTACCAAAACTTCTTAGCGCTCTTCTTAACAAATTCCTCAATGTACTTTTTGTACAGATACTCGGCATACCCTACGCTAAAGTAATCGGGGAATTTCCATTTCGGGAAATAGGTCCTTTTTAGATATTTCAGATAACTGAAAAACAGCACGCCCAGGAACAGGATGACCGATATACACATTAAAACTTTTACGAATACTATCAGGATGTTCATACTTAATAATTTATTTATCACTTTTTACGGATGGAAAAGTCTTTTTGTTTCATGGTTTTATATTTTTATTTATAATTTTTATAAATAACGAAAAACAGTAAAAGCCGTTGAATAATGGCTAAATCAGCGTGAAAGGCAGGCTGCAATTGTTGGTTTTTAGCCATTTTTTTCCATTACAACTTCTTAAAACCATCACAACTTCTTACAACCTTACAACAACAACAACAAATCCATTACATTTGTTTCCTATGCAAAAAATACTCATCGCCAATCGTGGCGAAATAGCCTTGCGGGTAATGCGTTCGGCACGTGAAATGGGCATTAAGACAGTCGCCGTTTATTCCGAAGCCGACCGCGATGCCCTTCATGTACGCTATGCCGATGAAGCCGTTTATATAGGTGAGGCGCCCTCAAGTAAATCATATCTCGTTGGCGACAAGATCATTGAAGCCTGTCGCAGAACCGGCGCTGTAGGAGTCCATCCAGGCTACGGTTTTTTGAGTGAAAATGCCGCGTTTGCAAGGCAGGTAAGGGATGCGGGCTTGATATTGATAGGCCCTTCGCCCGAGGCTATGGAAGTAATGGGCAATAAGTTATCGGCGAAGGCAGCTGCCCTGAAATACAATATCCCGATGGTCCCGGGTACTGAGGAAGCTATAACCGATATTAATGAAGCCAAAGTGCGTGCAGTTGAGGTAGGTTTCCCGATATTGATCAAAGCTGCGGCAGGCGGTGGGGGTAAGGGGATGCGCATTGTTGAAACTCCGGGTGATTTTGAAGAACAAATGCATTTGGCCGTATCCGAAGCGACTTCTGCTTTCGGCGATGGCTCGGTTTTTATCGAACGCTATGTGTCTTCCCCGCGGCATATTGAAATACAGGTGCTTGGCGATACCCACGGCAATATATTGCACCTTTTTGAGCGCGATTGCTCGGTGCAGCGCCGCCACCAGAAAGTTATTGAAGAAGCACCATCGTCAGTACTTACACCGCAGATCAGGGCGCAAATGGGCAAATGCGCGGTGGATGTGGCAAGGTCAGTTAATTATACCGGCGCTGGGACGGTTGAGTTTATCATGGATGAACAACTGAACTTCTACTTCCTTGAAATGAATACGCGCCTGCAGGTGGAACACCCGGTAACAGAACTAATCACGGGAATTGATTTAGTTAAAGAGCAGATCCGCATTGCCAGGGGCGAAGCCATCAGCTTTAAGCAGGAGGACCTGCAAATTAATGGGCATGCCATTGAACTCCGTGTTTATGCGGAAGACCCCGACAATAACTTTTTACCCGATATTGGCACGCTACAAACTTATATAACTCCAAAGGGGCCCGGCGTCAGGGTGGATGATGGCTTTGAGCAAGGCATGGAAATACCAATTTATTACGACCCGATGATAGCAAAACTGGTAACCTATGGCAAGGACCGGAAGGAAGCTATAGGGCGCATGGTACGTGCTATTGACGAGTACCGGATTACGGGTATCACCACTACTTTGGGGTTCGGAAAATTTGTGATGCAGCATGAAGCCTTTACGACAGGGAATTTTGATACGCATTTTGTACAAAAATATTTCACGCCGGGCGTATTGAAAAACGGTAACGCAGATGAGGCTTTAATAGCCGCTATGGTGATGGAAAAGCTGTTAAACGGGCAGCATGTTCGCACTGCGGATGTTGCCGGGGGCGAAATAAGTAATTGGGCGAAGAACAGGAGGGAATGATAAGGCAGCGCTACCTTGCTTCATCATCCACAAGATCCGGCCCCGGGTCGTAAGGGGGTACATCTAGGCCATCGGGTTTCCCCTTTAATTGGTCGATGCCGCCGTTTTTATTCACCTGGTAAAATTTATCAATCACTGCTAATGTTGTGTTTTGCCCTGCATCTCTCAGGTATTTCACGTTCCTGGTAAAAAATTGGTAATCATTAAACATTTGCATAGATGATTGGCTAAAATCGCTGCTCTGATCTTTAAGATCAATTGTCCCAACCAATAATATGGAACTGCATTTTGACGCATCGGGTTTAAAAACCAGCAGGTACTTTTTTTTGGATGTTTTATTGCTGCTGCAATTCAGAAGCACTAAATGATAATTTGTACCTGGATGAAAAACGGTATCACCTTCAAAATTTGATTCTTTCGGAAAATAATTAGTATCTGCTAGATGCAGTTTTACCTGGGTGGGCGAAAGGTCGGCCCGGGCAGTAACGCTGTCGAAAAAGGTTAATTTTTGCGTTACAGGTTTATGCTTAATTTTTTTATCAGGGCTATTACACGAGCAAAACAAAATGGTTACCAGGTAAATTGCGCTAAATAATTTTGTATTCATTTTATGGGTTGCGTATTACGGTATTGATTGATAACGAAGGCATAGGGGTTGTTAAAAGTAAGAAAAAACAGCTGATACTCTTTTACGTAAGTAATAAAATTAGGTTTGTTTTGTTAAGAAGTCTTCAATCAAACCTGCTTGTGCGCCGTTAATTTTAAGTTTCGCCTCTCCCGCTTCAAACCATCCTGCCCTGTCAATTTCAGGGAATGATTGCCTTTTGCCTGATTTTGGCGGCCATTCCATTTCAAATAAATTGCTGAAAATGGTTTCATGATTAATATCGCCCTTAATGGCCCATGCATGTACAATTTTGCCGCTTTTTAGCGTGACCGGGTTTAGCGCGATAAAATCGCCGTCAATAGCTTGCCCGGTTTCCTCTTTAAATTCGCGTTTGGCAGCTACTAGTGCATCCTCATCATCCAAAAATTCACCTTTGGGTATCGACCATACGTCGGCATCCTTGTTTTTAAAAAATGGGCCGCCCGGATGCACGAGGAAAAATTGAAGCTGGTTATTTATTTCCCGGTACAATAATATCCCGGCGCTTTGTTTTGGCATTGGTAAAGATTTGAAACTAAGTTAACACTTTCAAAAGCAGCTTTCGCACAGTGGCGAATTTATTCAACTTAGCAGAATACCTCTTGATTTTATAAAAGGCTCTTATTATATTTAAGCATTTAAAATATTTGTACAAAATATTGAAACGGAATAAGGCAAAACAGATAACGAATGAAAACACTAATTCTATTCCTGCTATTAATTACGCCAAAACCGCCACCTGAAACAACTTATGTTTGGCTGTGTACCGGCGTTAATTATCATGTTTATCATAATACAATATTGTGCAAAGAACTGTTCAATTGCAAAGGCTCATTAATAAGGGTGCCTTTAATTGATGCAGTTAGGAGATATCGTCGCACACCTTGCCCTTTTTGTTCCCATGACCGCAAGAGAAATAAAAGGAGCGCGGGTAACCGCCATATTGATTAAATTATCTATTTGTCCCGTTTTGTTTATAGTTACCCAAAATCATAATTAAAATAAATGCCAGTATGATTGACGATAAATGGACCAGCTTCAAAGTAACTGGTGATTACAATACGGATATAAGAACCTTATATGAGGCCTGGGCAACCCCGGGCGGGCTCGAAAAATGGTTTTTAAGAAAAGCCGACTTTTTTACCATCCCCAGGCGCCTGCGGGAACCGGAGGAGTTTATTCTGAAAGAAGACGTTTATGAATGGTACTGGTACGGCTGGGGTGATGAAAGCGTTGAAAAAGGCCAGATATTGGAAGCAAACGGCACCGACCTTATAAAATTTACCTTTGCGAAAGATTGTATTGTAACAGTTGAGGTAAGCAGCCGCAACGGTATTTCGCTGGTCGAACTTACCCAGGAAAATATCCCGCTTGAAAACGACCCGTCCAAAAACCTTTTTGTACAATGCCAGACAGGGTGGTTGTTTTACATGACCAACCTTAAGTCGATCATAGAGGGAGGGGTTGACCTGCGGAATAAGAGACTGGAAGTAAGCAGTAATTTTAAATGAAGCCAAGCCCCCCCGACCCCCTATAGAGGGAGTTTTATATCTAATATTGACGTAAATCCATTAGCTTTGCAAATCAAGAATTCCCCCTTTAGGGGGTTAGGGGGCTGCGTTATATGTTTACAGGCATCATTGAAACATTAGGTAAAATATCTGATCTGCGGCACGACCATGGAAACCTGCATATTACCGTTGAGTCAGCTATCGCAGGTGAGTTAAAGATCGATCAATCGGTGGCTCATAACGGCGTATGTTTAACGGTGATCGCACTGGCTGACGACAAACATACAGTTACTGCTATCGAGGAAACCTTAAACAAAACCAGCCTGGGTCAATTGAAAACGGGCGACCTTGTTAACCTTGAACGCTGTATGCAGATGAATGCCCGGCTGGATGGCCATATTGTACAGGGCCATGTAGATCAAACTGCTGTTTGTATTGATTTTAAGGAACTGGACGGCAGCTGGGAATATACTTTTGAATATGATGCCGCGCCTGGAAACGTTACCGTTGAAAAAGGCTCGGTTTGTGTAAACGGTATCAGCTTAACCGTCGTAAATTCAAAAGCCAACAGTTTTTCTGTGGCGATTATTCCTTACACCTTTGAACATACCAATTTGCAGCAGGTATGCAAAGGTTCAGTGGTAAACCTGGAGTTTGATATTATAGGGAAATACGTGGCGCGGCTAATGCAGCGCTAACGGCCTAATTCCCTTTCCCGCGCCTTGGAATAAGTTACATACGACCGCTGTTCTTCCGGCGGATTACTCCCTACATACTTTTTGTAATAACGCAAAGCCTGCGCCTTGTCCTTCAATTCCGTATCGTACAAATTAGCCAGGGCGTAATAGGTTAAGGGCATAACACCATACAACAAACTTTTTTGATAAGCATTTATAGCCTTTTTTACCTGGTGCATTTTATCGTAAGCACCGGCCATTTCGCCGTAATACGAGTTTACGTTTCCTGACATGGCCTCTTTTATGGCTTTATCAAAATAAATAAGCGCTGTAGGTTGGCCGCCTAATGCCTTGTAACTCATCGCAGTATAATAATAAGAAGTTTCGGTGGATGTTTTGCTTTGTTCCAAAAGCTTGAAGGTGTTGATGCAGCTGGTGTAATTTCTTAAGTTAAAATAAGATGTGCCCAGCATACTGATGACTATACTGATCTGGTCGCCGGATTGTATAAGTTTGTTGCATACTACAACTGTTTCGGGGTATTTTTCAAGGCGGTAATCAATTTCCGCCTTGCCAAGCAGGAGCAACAGGTTTGCGGTATCTGCTTCCAAGGCGGCATTAACTACAGTGTCGGCTTTTTTATAAAGTTTAAGGTTGATGTAGAACGAAGTAAGGTCATAAGCCACATCCGGCTCAACGGGGTTAATTTTATTTGCCTTTATTAGATAGGTGACGGCATCCAGTACGTTCCCGGTGTTTTGTGACAAGGTTGCCATTTGTTTATAGACATTGAAATTGGTACTGTCCCTTATCAATATCTTTTTGTAAAAGCTAAGGGCCTTTATATTATCCCCGCGCCGGGCATTGATGCTGCCCAGGTTAAACAGTATTGCATTGTTGGTGGTATCAGTGGCATAAATGCGCTGGTAATAGCCATCGGCATCGGGCAGCCGCCCGGCCATCGAGGATGCATAGGCAAGGCTTGATAAAATTTTTACATCAGTAACCGGTTCGGGGTAGGTCTTTTTTAGATAATCAGCAGCTTCCGCAAAATGCTGGTTTTGGTAATAATCTAATAATAAAGCATCATCAGCCTTTTGGTTTTGCTGTGCGAATACAGAGATAGTTGAGGAAAATACCGCGAGAAAAAGGAGGATACTTTTCATATAACTAAATTATTAGTTATAAATGATATATCCAAATTTTCAAACATTTTATGCCAAATAGTGTTCTATCACCATAAACAAAAGAACAACATTATGGATAAGTTAAAGAAATTCGGGTTAATGGAAAAGATCGTTAATGAATTGGACGATTTGAAAAACAGTCAGCAGGCCATTATGGTAAAATTATCGAAAATAGAAGTGGATAATATGGAGCTTGGGAATAAAAGGCTCGAAAAAGATTTGCCCGATATGCACCAGCGCGTAGCAGATAACCTGGATGCTATAGCAGGGATATTGGAAGATTTTGCCACACAAACTGAAACCTTCAGTGATAAAAATAACATTGCGGCACTGAAAGAACAGGAAGCGATTGATAAGATTTAGGGTTTTACACGGACCGATTCAGGCTTACGAAGTTTTTAAAACTTCGTAAGTCGGTCTTTGGGTTGCCTTTTACCTTTCACCCACTACTGGTATTGAATATAAACAGGTACAGGCTTCAGCTGCAAGACCTCTTTCGGGGTTAGCATCCGGTGCTTATCTTTTGTAATATCATTTTTATAGAATAGTTTAAAGCCGGTAAATTGCACCGGCTCGTGGGCGGTAATATAATGATAGGTATCCTGTTTCAACCGCACGCCGCCCCAGCCATCCATGTCCATCACAAACTGTACTTCGGGGTGTAATTTAATGTTTTGATAGTTGGTCACCATCTTTTGCGTAAAGCGGTGTACCACAAATATTTTTGGCGGCAGGTTGTATTTTTTAGCAATATCCGCAAGGTACTGGCTTACGTAATTTATATCGGCGGCATCAAAAGTGCCAATCCGTTTGCCCGGGACACTGCCTTCCTTCATCGAAAATTCAGGGTCAATACCTAAATGTACATCGGGCATCTGCAGATATTTTTCGAGCCGTGGTACTTCTGTTTGTACGGTACTAAAGCCAACCTGCAGGTCCAGGAAAATGATAGCGTTTATGGAGTGCGCCATGTGGATCACGCTGTCTATTTGCTTAAACGGCATCCGCAGGTTATGCAGGCCATTGCTGCCTGCAGCTGCCTGGGCCGTGACGCATATATAATGCAGTGCAGGCTTTACGGGTGTTGATGTATCCGCCTTCTCCCAAACCTTTACCTCGGCCTGCAGCTTGGCCAGCATCACTTTTGGCCTGTATTCGCCCAATACCCCCATGTTCTTCGAGTACATATTGCCATAATAAGCCACCACCCTATAAAACGGCAAAATAGCACCCGGCAGCGGGCGCGGCGCTTTTTTTACCGGCCATTTACCTGTTTTATCGCCATTGGCGAGCCTGCGCATCAGCGAATCATACAGCAAGGTATCTAAAGGCTTGCGGGTAGTGTCTGTAAATTTTACGCAGCCCGCCTTTTTTGCAAAGACCGTCGTATGGCTTAATAAATAAAGGCAATGATATATAAATTTACACCAAATAAATTTGTTTCTTAATTTTATTATGTCGATATTTACACCATAATCATTACAGTTATGGATTTCGACTTCAAAAGCATCTTAGATTTAGTTAAAGCGTTCCCGGATGAACAAACCTGCATGGATTACCTTGCTGAAATGCGTTGGAACGGTGTTGTTGTTTCTCCGTTTGACAAAACAAGCAAAGTTTATAAATGTGTCGGGAACAAATACAAATGTAAGAATACAGGCAAATACTTTACTGCTAAGGTAGGTACAATATTTGAAGATACTAAGATACCATTGATCAAATGGTACATGGCTTTATACGTATTTTCAAGCCATAAGAAAGGTATATCAAGTCACCAGTTATCTAAGGATATTGACGTAACCCAAAAAACAGCATGGTTTATACTTCACCGTTTGCGTTTTGCTTTTAACAGCGCATCTTTTAAGGCCGAATTTGAGGGTATTGTTGAGATAGATGAAACATATATGGGCGGTGAAGATAAGAACAAGCATGAGCATAAAAAGAGCCATAAGAGAGGCCGCAACAACGATACTAAAACGCCTGTTATCGGAATGTTGCAAAGAGAAGTTTCTGAAATAGTAGAACGCCCTCACAAAGTTATAGCCGATAAGATCGTAAAAGAGAAGGTTATCAAATCACTTTCTGTTATCAAATGTGAAGTAGTAGGCGATACCAAAGCCGAAACAATCCATCCCATCATTAAGGAAAATATTACCACAACGTCAACTATCATTACTGACGAATACAGTTCATACAACGGATTAGATAAAGAATACCAACACGCTAAAGTCAATCACGGTGCTAAGGAATATGTTAACGAAATGGCATATACTAACGGTGTAGAAAACTTTTGGAGCCATTTAAAAAGAGGTGTTGACGGTATTTATCATTGGGTTTCAACAGAGCATCTTCCTGCTTATGTTAATGAATTTTCATTGCGTTTTAACACCCGAAAAATGACTACTTCCGGCAGATTTGATTTAATTTTGGCTAACGTTGTTGGTCGTTTAACTTATAAGGAGTTGATAAAATGAGTAAAGAACAAAACATACCAAAGGCCACTTATACTGGTATCCTGAAAATTGGTGATTTTGAAATCCGTGCCTATAACCTTAATACTGGTGAAAGAGTGTTAGCTCGTGAAGGATTTTTAAGGGTAATGGGTAGAACCGGAAAGCCAAAATATAAAGAAGACTTGACGGATGGAGGCGAAAATCAGGTCTTCAAGTTACCTCTTTTTTTAAGTGCAAATAACCTTAAACCGTTCATTAATAGTGAACTAATCACGTCTTCACAACCTATCATTTTTGAACTTCCCGGTGGTAGAATGGCATACGGGTATAAGGCTGAAATTTTGCCGTCTGTATGTTATGTTTTTATCGATGCTGAAAAAAACGCTGCTTTAAATAACTCGCAAATAGCGATAGCAAAACGATGCGAAATATTAGTAAGGGGTTTTGCTACTATTGGTATTATTGCGCTCGTTGACGAAGCTACCGGATACCAATTTGATCGCGAAAAGGATGAACTACAAAAAATACTCAAGGCTTATATTTCAGAGGAATTATTGGCATGGGGGAAACGCTTTCCAGATGAATTTTATAGAGAAATATTCAGGTTAAATAACTGGAGTTTCACTCCTTCACAAATAACTTCAAGGCCTGGAATTATTGGAACTTGGACAAAAAAATATATCTACTCGGTACTGCCAAAAGGTGTTTTACAGGCATTATTAGATAAAACAGAACGAAATGATAAAGGTAAATTAAAAACCCATTTACATAGACATTTGACAAGGGAGCAGGGTATCGAACATCTAAATAAACAAATCATTAGTACGGTTACCTTAATGAACATTTCCGACAGTTGGAAACAATTTGAAAAAGTATGGAATAAAAAATTTGGACAACAGGAATTATTTAATGAAGATTTATTAGATACCCCAAAAAAACCAGTAATTAAACTTGAAAAAGCACCTTTTGGCAAACTATTAGGTGCAGTTGCAAAGGCCGGAAAACCGGAAAAATAAACTTTTTTCTTTAACGTTCATTACCCAATTATGAAAGCTCATATTGAAATAAAAATTAGATTTACAATCTACGCAATTGTAATGTTTTTTGTTATCCCGGCGATATTTGCTGGCTTTAACTGGTTATGCTTGTATGGGCTTACTTTATTTTTTAAACTAAAGGAAAATATGTTTTGGCTGATCTTTTGGATTTTATTTTTTTTAGTTGGCCTATCTATTATTCTATTAGTAAGGTATGTAGCAGCATTTATTTCAACTTGTGTAATTAATTTAATTGCGATGATTTGCCCTACGTGGGCGTTGATGAATCACAAATTCCCGGAAAGATGGGTGACGTTTATGTGTGTTTTGAGTATTCTAATGCTTTTCATAGGTTATTGGGGTGATAATAGCAGCCATGATTTTAAATGGTGGCTATTAGGCTTTTTATTATTATGGGTAAACTGGACTTTTGCAAGGGATATAGTTAAATCCCTAAAAAAGTTTAATGATATAAGAAGGGAGGAACTGCTTAACGGAACAGGATATTAATTAAAGACACTACCCATTCATGCGGTTATTGTGAAAATTAATTATATTTGATAATTATTGCAGTATGCCAGTACTGCAAACAACCATTTGATTTTGATAAGATTTTATCAAAGGTAGAATTTTATTATCAAAAAATCAATATGGAAAATCAAAAAACATCAACCATTATCGTAGAGAAATTAAACGGAGTTATTACCACCGGAGAAGCGTTCACTATTTTCGATGAAAATATTAAACTCACTTTTGAAGATGGGAAAGAATATGCCACATTACCTGTATGGGTTTTAAAAGAGGCCCTTAACGATTACTTTTCTGATCAGCGCAAATGTAACAGGAATACATCTATGATCGCTTGTTGAATATGTTCAGGTAACGGATCATTTTCAAATAATGAAAGATTATAACTTTCTGTGCTCCTGTCACGATCAAGTGCATAGTAGCTTATAATCGGCCTTTTTTCATAAAATATATCGGGGTTGTTTTCCTGTATTTGTGATACGGCTGCTTGAAACTCAATTAATCCCATAATTGCTTTGTTATTTATTAATCAAAGTTAAACTACTTGATTTGAAATAACAAAATAAACTGGTGTAAATAGATATATCATTGCCTAAATAAAAAGAAAAGAACAGGATGGGAGCGAATTTTATATTTTTCAAAACAGGTGGTTTTAAGATATATTAAAAGGCGAAAGGTAAAAGGAAAAAGGCGAAAGGTAAAAAGTAAAAGAGGTTTTAAAACCTTTTGCCTTTCGCCTTTTACCTTTCAGCTCTTCCTTATTCCACGCTTTTCCCCTTCATCGCAACACTTATCGCCTGGTCCATCAAACGTTCGGCGAAAGGCCGGGTAAATTCATTTATCGCATCGATGGCGTGGTGGATCACATCTTTTTCACCACTATTAAGCGCCTCTTTTAAAGTTTTTAGGTATTGATCGGTTTCGGCGACTTCTTCTACTGATAAGAAATCAGTATTCTTTTGCACAAAGCGCTCAACGGTATAAACCATTTGTTCGCCTTCGGTGCGGGCCTCAATCAGCATACGCTGGCTAACGTCGTCTTTGGCATGGGTGATGCTATCCATCAGCATTTGTTCCACCTGGTCGTCGGTAATACCGTAGGTGGGTTTTACTTCCACTTCCTGTTTTACACCGGAGCGCAGCTCCATGGCTTGTATCTTTAAAATGCCATCTGCGTTCAGCAAAAAGTTGATTTCCACTTTCGGAAAACCTGCAGGCATGGAGGGGATGCCTTTCAAATCAAATTCGGCCAGCTTGCGGTTTTCTTTGATCAGGTCGCGCTCACCCTGGTAAACGGCTATTTTCATATTTACCTGGCCGTCAATCGAGGTCGTGTACTGCCGGCCTGCTTTGGTGGGCACTTTGGAGTTACGTGGGATGATCACATCCATCAGGCCACCCATAGTTTCGATACCCAAAGAAAGCGGCGTAACATCCAGCAATAAAATATCTGTGCGGTTGCCGGCTAAAATATCCGCTTGTATGGCCGCGCCGAGAGCAACCACTTCATCAGGATTAAGCTCGTCATGCACAGGCCGGCCGAAAAATTCAGCCACCATTTTTTTAACCAATGCCGTGCGGGTTGAACCGCCGACCATAATTACTTCGTCAATCTGCAAAATATCCAGTTTAGCATCTTTCAAAGCATTTTTACAGCACGTGATGGTTTCTTCCACCTTTGGCAAAATAAGGCCCTCAAAAGTTTCGCGGGTAATGGTGCACCAAATGTCGCCGATCTTATCATTAACCATACTTTGATGGGCAAACGCTTTTTTTGCTTCTTCAGCCTTGAGGCGCAGCTTTTGGGCAAGTTTATTATCGGTGAGGATATCAGCTTTGTTCAATTGGTTTTTTTCAATCCAGTAATCTACAATGGCGCTGTCGAAATCATCACCGCCTAAAAAGGTATTGCCATTGGTGGATAATACCTCGAAAATCCCGTTTTGTATTTGAAGGATGGATACATCAAAGGTACCCCCGCCGAGGTCATACACAGCAATCGTTTTTGTTTCTTCGGGATTTAAACCGATACCATAAGCAAGACTTGCAGCCGTCGGCTCGTTAACAATACGTAAAACATCCAAACCGGCCAGTTTACCGGCATCCCGCGTAGCCTGGCGCTGCGAATCGTTAAAATAGGCGGGAACAGTAATCACCGCACGGTTAACCGGGGTTTTCAAGGCGTGCTCCGCACGCGCTTTAAGTTCTTTTAATATAAGCGATGAAAGCTCAATGGGCGTATAAAATTTATCCCCAACCCTAATTTTTACCGGGCTTTCCGAGTCATCGTCAATAACCTTGTACGAGAAAAAATCTTTATAATTCTCAATGTCCTTATACGACCGCCCCAACAAACGTTTTACCGAAAAAACAGTGTTTTGCGGGTCGGTGATCAAATAATCCCTCGCTTCGTTACCCACAGTAATATCTCCTGCCGCGCCGAAATGCACAACGGAGGGCACAAGCACACCCTTGCCCATATCATTAATGACCTGCGCGTTTTTATCCGGATTTATAAAAGCCACCAGGGAGTTTGTGGTGCCCAGGTCGATGCCGACGATCAATTCTTCTTTTTGTATGGAGCCTGTTGCCAGGTTGATAGAAACTTTAGCCATGGTTGTTATAACAATCGGCAAATGTATAGAGTTTTGGCTTATTGTATGTCATTTAAGTGTTGGTATTGATTTCGGGTTTCGGATGTTCGATTTCGGATTTATTTATTTTATGAATTTTAAAATTTTAAGAACAAATAATTATGAGTCGTCAAAATCAAATCCACTATAATTCTGTTAATTCTAAAATTCTGCAAGTCCTGATTCAGACAATTGACAAATAGTGCTTACTTTCACGCTCAATGACAAAACTGCCCAAAATAGCTCTGCAAATCCTCCTGCTACTGCTACTCCTTACTGCTACTGCCACTATCACAAAAGCCCAGGAATTCGGCGGTAATCCACCGTCCATCAAATGGAACCAAATTGATATGCCGGCCGCCAAAGTGATCTTCCCGGTAGGGCTTGATTCAGCGGGGTTACGGGTGGCCAACATAATACGCCAAATGAGCGGGGCCATACAACCTACTATTGGCTTTAAGCAGCGACAGATCAGTATTTTATTGCAAAACCAAACAACCGTACCCAATGCTTATGTTGGCCTAGCGCCTTTCAGGAGCGAGTTTTATTTAACGCCCGGACAGAACAGTTTTGACATCGGCAGCTTGTGGTGGCCCGAGCAGCTGGCTATACACGAGTTCAGGCACGTACAGCAATATAATAATTTTAATGTGGGCTTTTCGCATACGCTTAAAGTGCTTTTTGGCGAAGGCGGCCAGGCGCTGGCCAATGACCTGGCTGTGCCCAACTGGTTTTTTGAAGGCGATGCCGTTTTTAATGAAACTCATGTAAGTGAGCAAGGCAGGGGAAGGCTCCCGTTTTTCTATAACGGTTTCCGTGCCTTATGGGCTGATGGCAGGGATTACAGCTATATGAAAATACGTAACGGGTCATTACAAGATTTTACTCCCGACTGGTACCCCCTTGGTTATATGCTGGTTAGCTATGGCCGTGATAAGTACGGCGATGATTTCTGGAAAAAAGTAACCCATGATGCTGCCGCTTACCGTGGCGGCTTTTATCCTTTTCAGAAAGCTATTAAACGATATACCCGTGAGGATTTTACCCAATTCAGGAATGAAGGATTGAATCACTATAGACAGATATTCAGCGCCGATCAATCACTCCATTATCCTACGACTAATGCGCCAACTAAAAAGCATTTTGACGCCAACCGGGAGTACCCTGTTTTTATAAACGACAGCACGATGATCTATTTGAAAAGCACTTATGATCATATCCCTGCGTTCGTAATGAAAACCGGCGGCCAGGAAACGAGCATCAGCATAAGAAGCGTTTCCTTGGATTCTTATTTTGCTTACCATAATGGTAAAATAGTTTATACTGCTTACCGGCCGGATTTGCGCTGGAACTACCGCGATTACAGCGAACTAATGCTGCTTGATGTGAGTACGGGTAAAGAGCATCGTATCACAAAAAATACCAAATATTTTTCGCCGGATTTTAGTCCGGATGGGAAAACCATTGTAACGGTTAATCAAGGTGCTAACGGAAAGTGCGATCTTCATCTTATAGATGCTGAAACCGGTAAGCTAATTTCTGTCCTGCCAAATAAAGAAAACCTGTTTTACACTTATCCAAAGTTTTACGGCAATGATCATTTGATCGCGGCCATACGCACAAAAAAGGGTAAGATGTCGCTTGACCTGATCAATATTAAGACCGGCGGCAACCAGTATTTACTACCGTTTTCCGAACAGCCTATAGCTTTTCCCACGATAAAAAATGATACGGTCTATTTTTCAGCTACCTCAGGGATTGATGACCGTATATTTGCTTTAAGTTTAAAAACTTCTAAACTTTTCCAGCTAAAAAGCTATAATACTAATGGCTCTATTGGTAACTACGAGCCGGCGATAATTGATAACAAATTTGCCTGGGTAGGGTTTACCGCGTTTGGCTACCGGGTAAACGAGGCAGATAAAAAAAGCCTGCAGTGGGCTGCAATCGAGCCTGACCAGTTACGTGGCAATCTTCCTGATTTTGGCATCAGTGCACTAAAACGCGATAGCTCAACTGACCTGCTGGCTAAAGTAAAAAACGACTCATTGCCAATTACAAAATATCGCAAGTCGCATCACTTAATTAATTTTCATAGCCTTTTCCCTAATTTTAATGATCCTAACTATACGTTAAGCCTTGAGGGGGAAAACGTGCTGAACACCCTGCAATCCGAGCTTTCGTTTACTTACAACCGGGATGAAGGGTATAAGCAGTTTGGCTTTGATGCGGTCTATGGGGCTTTGTTCCCTTTTATTTCGGCTGGGGCTGATTATACGCTTGACCGGCGTAGTTATTTTAACGGCAACCACATTTACTGGAACGAAACCAACCTGCATGCCGGCCTGGAACTGCCTTTGAATTTGAGCTATGGAAAAAACTTAACCCAATTACAGGTTGGCAGCGACCTGTATTATACCCAAAGCGCCTTTCAACAGCCTTTCAGGGCCATGTTTGCCGACCGGTCGTATACCTATAGTAACGATTACATCAATTTCAGCAACAACATTCAACAGGCCCGGCAAAACATTTTCCCACGCTTTGGGCAAGCTATTGCTTTAAATTACAAATCGGCAATCAGCGGGATAAGCGCCGGGCAGTTTTTGGCTAATGGGTCGTTTTATTTCCCCGGGTTTAACATTAATCACAACCTGGTGATCAATCTAGCGCATCAGCAAAAAGATAAAAACAGCGTGATCGATTTTTCTAATGATTTCCCATTTTCAAGGGGATATACTGCCGAAAACCTGTACAACATGAATAAAGCCGGCGTAAATTATCATTTCCCGATAGCTTACCCGGATGCCGGCTTTGCCGATACATTTTACCTGCTGCGGATAAGGGGCAATGCTTTTTACGACTACACCTACGCCACCGATTTTTATACCGACGGCCGCCAGTTTAAAGGCACGTTCCGATCTACCGGGGCCGAGGTGTATTTCGATTCGCGATGGTTTAACCAGGGGGCCGTTTCCTTTGGTTTCAGGTATAGCTACCTTATCGACAGGGATGTTTTCGGCGGCAGCAGCCGCAACCGGTTCGAGATCATTGTGCCGGTGACCGTGTTTTAGGTGAGAATTAATGAATTAATGAATTGATGAGTTAGTGAATTAATGAATTACTAAATTAGCTTGTAAAATCCTTAGATATCTAAATGTTTACTTATAACAAATAAATGATCGTATTAATATGCGGACTTTCGGGAGCAGGCAAAACAACACTTGCCGAAAATGTAAGAAATAAATTAGTGGCTATCGGAAAAGCTACAGAAATATTAGACGGGGACGAATACCGCAAAATGCTTTTCAAAGAGTTGTCATACTCGCAGGAGGACCGTTTCGAAAATATACGCAGGCTGGGCTTTATTGGGAACAAATTTTCCAAACAAGGCATAATCGCAATAGTAAGCGCGATAAACCCGTTCGAAGAGATCAGGCAGGAACTTTGTCGAAATTACGATGATGTTAAAATAGTATCCCTCTATTGCCCGGTCGAAATTTTGATCGAAAGGGACACAAAAGGGCTTTATGCAAGGGCATTATTACCGGATGGGCACCCTCAAAAATTATATAACCTTACAGGCATAAATGACAGGTTTGACGTTCCCGAAAATCCTGATCTTTACCTGGATTCGGGAACCCAATCGGTCAAGGAATGCACGGACATTTTGTTTGATTTTATTATTGAACGGTGTTGATCTTTAGTAATTTATACTTTTTATCAAATCAACTAAACCATTTTTGTTAACCAGGGTGGTGTCAATTTTAATATTCCTGAAATAAAGCAGGTTTTTGTTCCATAATTTATTCCGGATATATGGCTCCCTTAAGCCATGGTCTGAAAAAATAACCACGCCGGCTTTGGGGTCGTTTTCATCAAGTAATTTGATTGCTTTGAGCATCCATTGATTTGCATTTTTAATTCTTTCGGACATGGGTTGACCCCAAACCAGAGGATAAATGTGCGGCGTAAAAAAATGCATATAAACAACATGTCGGCGCTTAAGACTCGAAAGCGCGGCCAATTTGCCGATTGTACCAGCGTTATATACCTCCCAATCAGTAGCTCTGCCTAACCCTTTTCCGGTAAAAAGCTTGATGGCGGATGGGATCAGTTTGCGCGTTGACAGGTTGTTGAAATCTTTAAAATAAAAAACAGAAAATTCGGAATTGGGCCTGTGCTCATTATCAAACAGGGAATAAGTATAAAATGAATAGTTTGTGCCCTTTGCGAAGGCGTTATTATAAATGGCATGAATGGTTTTGTTTACATTATAATCTGCTTGAAAACTGCCTGTCAGGAAGGTTAAAGTACTTTTTTCGGTACTTATAAAGTTGGAATAAACATTTTGGTCATTTATAAAGCTTTCTCTGCCAAGCAAAACAGAAGGGTAGGAGGTTGGTTCGCAAAGATTATATTTCCTGATGACCTGTTCATTAGGATATTCATCAAAAAGGAAGAAGTAGTAATTTTTAGATATGGACGAAACCTGGTTGCCCAAACGCAGTGAGGGGTTATTTACTTTTTTAGAGCGAAAGGCAATGTTTATTAAAGAAATGGAATAGAAAATAAGTAAATATATCTGAAAATACCGGACCGAATTGAACTTTACTACTAAAAAAACTACTAAACCAAAAATGCAAAAAAGGAGGGCATAAGTTACAAACTGGTTCGCCGGTCCGCCGGGAAAATTTAAATATTTAATCAATAAGCCCTGCAAGGACAGCTTTAAATTAACCGGGAGATCGAGGATCAGGAACAAGGAAATTAAAAAATACAGTTTCTCATTCTTTATAAATAAAAATGAAAGCAACACAAAGCAATAAAAAATTATATCAACCGCCTGGAAGGCGTTTTCAACGAAAAACTCAGCATTGTCTTTATATATTCCCAGTAAGGCTGAAGCAATATAAATAAAGTTCGTAACGAAAATTAATAGGTTTATTTTTGAAAATGACCAAAAATAATTTGCTGTTGTTTTCATATCACTTTTTTTTCCATAAAAACAACTTCCTTTTTGAGCCACTCAACGTTTCAACTTTTAGCAGGTCAAAGTAAATGGAAAATATGCTGATAAAATTGGCCTCGTTATAATCACTAAAAACATCTTTCCTGTTTTTTAATAGCTGGGTCACTTTTTTGTCTTCTTTTGGGATAAACTCAACCAAGGCAAATTTCGTGGTAAACTGCGAGAATAATTCTGCAACCTGGTTTGTCGAAATATTGGCAGCAATACATAAATGATTGATCAAAGCAAGCCCGATGACCATTTCCGATCTTCCCCTGGTATAAATTGAAGCATATTCGCGGTTCAACACCCCCAGGTCAGGGCTTGTTGCTGCAAGGTCGCCAGTTAAAGCTGTGATATTGCCTAAAGGGCCCTTTTCAATTTCGCTTTCAATTATATCTACACAATTTTCATCCTTTTCCAAAGCGATCACATAATCAGCATGTTTGGCGGCAAGCAGCGAAAATTTCCCGGTATTGGCCCCTAAATCAATCACGGTTTTTGGGTGTGTGTACGATAACCATTCAGTTAGTACTTTTTCTTTGTCGATAAGGTAGTCTGCCGATTCAATATCGTTCTCATAATAGTTAGTCCACCAATCTTTAAACCGATAGGGTTTATCCCATGATAAAACAGTTGATCTGATCATGGTCAATAAGCTTGACAGCTTTTCGGTATCAAAACCTTTTTTCGGTTTCTCCCGGGTTAACGATTCATCATCGTTACCATACCTCGAGTGCAAATGAATATGAAAAAAGCAAGTTGGGTTTAACCACGTTCTCCAACTTAGCTGTTTACTGACAAAGTCTAACGGCAGGCCCCTTAAATAAGTCTGCGTTATTTTCGCCCACTGGGGGCCATTAAAATGCATTAATGCAAAGGGGCTTAAAAATTCTTCGCAAAATTGCCGGTAGGCAAGCCAGAAATCATTTTTCTTGAAGAACATAAATGAACTGGTGTCCAGCAGACGGCTCTTACCGTTTATTAAATAAAAGTTAAAGGGCGTACCGTCCTTTAATAGCATCCCATGTTTCAAAGCGGTCAAATTGATATCTAAAAAAGCCAGGATCGATTTTCGCCATTGGGTGTATGACCATTCAAACGGATAGCTCTGAAATTGAACTTGACCGGGGCGTATAAGTTTGTGAACATTCGGGTCATCGGTGTCAACACCAACTTCTTCGTGGCTGATCAGTAAATCATTTTCAACTAATTCCTGGTGTAAGCCGGATTGCATAAGGTGTTCATATTCATTCTTATAAGTATTGAAAATATACCGGTACCATCCATCCTTTTTCTTTACTACACGGGCATCGGCATCACGGTATGAGTAATAATTAGGTCCGGTCATTTGTAAAATCAATTTCTTTATTATTATTTTTTGAATTTGGATTTGATATAGGCAATGATCCTTTTAAAAAATATTAATACGGTTAAAAAACCGGATAGTAATGCCTGGAAAATTAAACTCCCCGACCCCTGGTCAATATAAAGCAAAAACCTCATAGTACAAATGTAAAATACTTTGCGCCCGATTAAATTTTATTGGGAAGATTATAATCCCGCAAAAAAATTATTTTGTTCCGAAAAGCATAATGCCTCTGCAATTTTTGGATATATTTGATTCAGCCAATTATTTCTTAAACCCGCTTTCATTAATTGTAATAAAATATGTTAAACCTATCCGTCATCCTGGAAGACAGTGCCAGGCGTTATCCTGAAAAGGCCGCATTTATTTTTATGGACACCACGCTTTCGTACGGTCAGATTAATGACGCGGCCAACCGGGTGGCGAACGGTTTGAGGGCGAGGAGTATCGGCATTGGTGACAAAGTGGCTTTAAGCTGCCCTAACTTACCTTATTTCCCCATCATTTATTTTGGAATTTTAAAGACCGGTGCGGTGGTGGTGCCGCTTAATTGTTTGCTAAAAAAAGACGAGGTTGAATATCACCTGCGCGACAGCGACGCCAAGGCCTATTTCTGTTTTTCGGGGACGCCCGATTTTCCTTTGGGCGAGATCGGCTATGCGGCCTTTGGCGCGGTAAATGAATGCTACCATTTTTTTATGATCACGCCCAGGCCCGGGATGCCCTCACATATCGACGGCACAGCTACTTTGAGTGATCTTATGGCCGGGCAGTCCCCTGCTTTCGAAATGCACCAAAGCAATGCCGAAGATACCTGCGTAATTATTTATACCTCTGGCACTACAGGCAAACCGAAAGGAGCGGAGCTGACACATTCAAATTTGCTGCTTAACGCTGTTATGATAGCTGACCTGACGGACACAAGCGCAGATGATGTCGGCCTTGTTGTTTTGCCACTGTTCCATATTTTTGGGATGACGGTGATGATGAACGCAGGTATTTACAAGGGTGGCACGGGTGTATTGCTGACACGTTTTGATGCCGAAACGGTATATGATGTGATGCAAAAACACAAAGTAACCATTTTTGCAGGTGTACCGACGATGTACTGGGGCTTATTGAATTATACAGACCCAAAATTTGATTACGAAAGCATTGCCAAAAATTTAAAGATAAGCTGCTCGGGCGGAGCTTCTTTGCCGGTAAAGGTGCTGGAAGACTTTGAAAGACGTTTTAATGTGCCGATCCTTGAAGGTTATGGCATGTCAGAAGGTTCGCCTGTGGTTACCTTTAACCAATTGAATGCTGTGCGAAAGCCAGGATCAATCGGGAGGACATTTTGGGGTGTTGAAGTAAAATTGGTGGATGCTGATGGGGCAGAAGTGCCAGCGGGTGAGAAAGGCGAGTTACTTTACCGCGGCCATAATGTGATGAAGGGCTATTACAAAAAGCCCGAAGAAACGGCAAAAGCCCTTCAAAATGGCTGGCTGCACTCAGGCGATATTGCCATAAAAGATGAAGACGGGTACTACTTTATTGTGGACCGCACCAAGGACATGATCATCCGCGGCGGCATGAAAATATACCCCCGGGAAGTGGAAGAGTTAATGATAAAGCATGAAGCGGTTTCCCTCGTTGCCGTGATCGGCATCCCGCACGAAGAAATGGGCGAAGATGTGAAAGCATTTGTAGTTCTAAAAGAAGGCCACACAGTCCCCGAAAATGACCTGATTGCTTGGACCAGAGAGCGCATAGCCGCTTATAAATACCCCCGCCATATTGAGTTTATCGCAGCGTTGCCTATGAACGCGACGGGGAAGATTTTGAAAAGGGAGTTGAGGGGGGCGTGATTTAGAGATTAATGCCAATGAAAACCTTAACTGAATTTAAAGCGTCGTTGAATTTAGAAGAACCTATTGCCGGACTGAACGTACAGTTAAGAAGCCTTTGGTATGATGGCAAAGGCGATTGGCGCCGGGCGCATGCCGGGGTGGATCATTTAGCAGATCAGGCATCGGCATGGGTCCATGGCTACCTGCACCGTAAAGAGGGGGATATTTGGAATGCCGACTACTGGTATAAAAAAGCACAGCAAACCCGCCCGAACATATCCCTGGAAGAGGAATGGGAGCAGTTAGTATTACAATTTCTAGATTGAAGCCGACAAGGGAAGCCATCGAAAAGGACGTTTTCGCTTTTGTCGGTGTTGTTACCGGCGCTGGATTAAAGGTGGTTTTCGCATATCAAACTTTCAATTGATTTTATGTATTTTAGTTGACATAGCATTTCCTGAACTAAATTTTTGATAAACTTATAACCAGATTGATTGACGGCCAAATCTCTCGATTATAAATTGAGTGAACTAAATACAACTTACATAGTTTTGTTTTGATAACCTCAAAAGACCAAACCCAATTGAAAAATGAAACCTAAAATACTGCTCAGAGTTACTGTTTTCGTGACTTTATTTTATGCTTTTGGCCATGTTATCGGGCACCTTACCCGCAAGCAAACTACTGACCCTGTTGATAAAGAGGTGATCCGGCAGATGGAACAATATAAGTTCAATGTCAACGGGGCCATGCGGAGCTGGGACGATTTTTATGTAGCTTTAAGTTTGGATTCTGCCTTAGTTTTGGTGGTTTTTGCCAGTATATTTTGGATGCTTTCGGGAATGGTGGAAAAATACTCGAGCGTAGTTTATATTTTGCTTTGGCCCATTTTAATGTGCCTCATTGGTTTTACAATTACCGATTTCCTGTATGTTTTTATGATACCCACTGTAACGAGTTTAATTATTTGTATCCTGATCATCGCTGTAATGATACAAGTACGCAGGCACCCTGACTATACCTTAAAAGGGTAGGAACAAATATATCGAATTTGAATTCGTCTCCTTTTCAAGCGCCCTCGACATGCGGGCGAAAGTGCAAATGCAACTTATCTATAATCACTAAACTACTCCGTCCTCAAACTTTTTACCGGGTTCGCCGTGGCTGCTTTTATGGCCTGGAAACTGATGGTAGCAAGCACAATCACAATAATAACTATCCCGGCAACGGCAAACACCAGCCAACTGATATTGATCCGGTAGGCAAACCCTTGCAGCCACTGGTTCATCACAAGCCATGTGATGGGTATGGAGATCAGGAAGGCCACGATTACCAAACGTAAAAAATCACTGACCAGCAGCGCCAATAATTGCTGAATGGAGGCGCCAACGACTTTCCGTATGCCGATCTCTTTTCTTCTTTGTAAAATATTATAGGCCGATAAACCTGCAAGCCCGAAACAGGCAATGAGTATGGCCAGCAGGGCAAACATTGTAAAGATGCTCCCGAAAAGTTCGTCGGATTTGTACTGCCTGTTAAAGGATTCGTCAAGGAATGAATAATTGAATGGATCGGATGGGAAATATTTATCCCAGGTATTTTTTATGGAAGCTACGGTGGCGCTCACATTCCCGCCTGCTATTTTAACTGAATAATAACCGCGTGCGTTTGGCCGAAGCAATAAGATCATTGGCTGTACACTTTTCTTCAGGCCCTCCTGGTGAAAATTGGCAACTACTCCCACTACGTTTAAAGTGTCACCGCGGATCACTTTTTGATTAATGGCGCTTCCCGCGCCCTTAAAACCTAAAAGCATAGCGGCGTCTTCATTCAGCAATACGCTTTTTTTGTCGGTGGTAAAATCCTTCGAGAAATTCCTGCCTGCTTTCAGGGCTATCCCAAAGGCGGGAAGAAAGTCGTAGTCGATACCTAAATGATACAAGGTAACAGAGGCGCTGTTAGGCGCCAATCTTTTAACCCCGGTTGTCCAGTAAATTTCCTGGCCCAGCACGTTTGTTGACGCAGTAACATTTTTTACATTGGTGATGTTCAGCACGTCCTGTTTAAAAGGTTGGAAAACCTTTGAATAAAGGGTGTCGCGCAGTGATCCGACGCCTTCTATAACCAAGGTTTGATTGATATTGGCGCCCAGTTTCTGACTGCGCATATAACTAACCTGCTGGTAAACGATAATAGTCCCCGCTACCAATACAACCGATGTAATAAATTGCCCGGTGATCAGCGCCTTGCGTAACAGTATCCCACTGCTTGTATTTTTAAAATTGCCTTTTAATACCTTTACCGGCTGATAGCCTGACAACACAAAGGCGGGATAAATGCCTGCTAAAAAACTCCCGGCAAAAAACAACACTAAAAACCCCGTAAAATATTCCCATGGAAGCGAGAAGCCCATCGTGGTTTCCCTACCCACAAAGTGGTTAAATGCGGGCGTAAGCAGGTAGACAGCAAAGAAAGCTATCGCAAGCGAAATAAAATTCAACAAAAAACTCTCGGCTAAAAATTGCCTTATCAGCGCCGGACGGCCTGCCCCCAGCACTTTGCGAACCCCAACTTCTTTTGCCCGCTCAACTGACCGGGCGGTAGCCAGGTTAATATAATTTATCCAGGCGATAAGGATAATAAAAATGCCGATCAAAAAAAGAAATGAAACAACTTCACCATTTCCGTTTACCTCGGCCTCCTGGTTGGCATTGGAATATAAATGGATGGAAGTAAGCGGTATCACGTGTAATTCATCCTTATAATTGTTTGCTTTGAACCCTTTCCTGTTATTGATATGGGCGTTGCAAAAACCCACCAGCTTTGCCTCAAATTTTTTAAGGTCAGTTCCGGGTTTTAGTTTCAGGTAGGTGTAAAAATCATACCATCCCCAGGCAGTCTCTGTTGAATTCTCCTTATCCCCTTGCAGCCGCTGAACTTTTCCAAATGTTGCATACGAAATGATGTAATCAATAACTAAATGGGAATTAGAAGGATAGTCCTTAAATACTCCTGATATGATATACGATTCCGTATAGTCTGGATCTTTGGAGACCAATGTTTTCCCAACAGGGTCGTCGCCGTTAAAATACTTTTTTGCAAATGATTCCGACACGATCATTTTATCAACGCCGTTCAGCACATCCTTTGCGTTGCCTTTTACCAAATTTACCCCAAGCATGCTGATGGCTGAAGGATCGGCATAATAGCCTTTCCGCTCATTGAATTTTACATTTTTTTGCTCATTCAGCAATAGCTGCTGTACATTGTATAAACGACAAAAATCCTGCACATCAGGAAGCTCCTTTTTTGCCGTCGGGCCAATGGCGGGGTAGCTGGTGGCAGATTTATAGGCAAGTTTACCCTGCTGGTAACTATCCAGCCGTATCCTTACAACGTTTTCCGCAGTATTGCTAAATTTATCATAGCTTTTTTCAAAAGCCACATATTGAAATATGATAAGGCAGCAGGTTATGCCAATGGCAAGCCCGAAAATATTAAGCAGGGCGTAACCTCTGCGCCTGCTAAGGTTGCGTAATGAAATGGTCAGGTAGTTTTTAAACATGATGACAATTGTTAAAAGCGTTTAAAAAGTTGAAAATGTTCTAAAAAGGCTATTTTATCGCAATGCGAATAAGGACCTTAGTTTGAACTTCAGCGATTTTCTGCCAAAAAAATGCCACGATTCTAAGTATTTGAAAATTAATAGTTTATGATTAACTATTATAAGACGACTGTGCGTTTTTGATACATTGGGTGTACGGTTCGTTTGCATGGTCGTAAATTGGTTTTGCAGTTGCTGAAAATTGTATGGGGCATTTTGTTAAGGTATTTTGCTTTAAGTATATTTGGGCTATGAAACGAAACCTGGTTATTGCAATAGCACTCTGTTTATTTGGTTGTTCGGGACCGAATTACAAGGCGGCAGCCATCGAATACTTAAAAAGCAAAATTGATAATCCCGCTTCACTGGACACCATTAAATTCTTTAAGCCCGACAGTATATACACCTCTTTTTACGATACCAAGGTATACTATAACCTGAAATACAAAATTGACAGTTTGCAAAGCGAGAATAATACTAAGGAAGCTGCCGAACTAAGCTCATTTTTGGCAAACGAAATAAAAACCTATCATAATAAGGTAGTCGGCTGGGATGTAAAGTTGATATACCGTGCAAAAGATAAGAAAGGCATTACCAGAACCGATACCTGCAGATTTACATTTAACCCTAATTTAAACCAGGTTAAAAATATAAACGGGATAGCTTTATGATGCGTTGCAGTTGATAGTAGATAGTTCATAGCCGCTGCAATATGGTTGAAAAGCTGTCGTCTTTGACTATGAACCATCAACTACGAACTAAGAATCCTCAGCCGGCAAAGTAATCCTGAATATTGATCCCTTCCCTTCCTCGCTTTCCACCTCAATTTTGCCTTTATGTTTTTCAATAATTTGCTTTACTATGCTAAGGCCCAGGCCCGTAGATTGTTCCCCTTTCAGCCCGGGGCGCCCCGCTTTTGTAAATGGATCAAAAACGATGGCCAGTTTATCTTTGGAGATACCGATACCGTGGTCTTTTACTTCAATAACGATATTCGGGCCATTTTTGCGTAGAAATATCTCAACTTTGCTCTGTTCTTTCGAGAATTTGAGGGCGTTGTTGATAAGGTTATCCAATACCCGCTGAAATTTTTCGTGGTTGATCTGTGCATAAGCGGGACTTACCCGGCTGATCAGCTCGATGTTTTTACTATCTTTCTGTATTTTCCAGATATCAATAATATCACTTAAATACTTATTGAGCTCGGTTTTTACGGTTGCGAAATTAATTGCATTTTCATTACGTGCCGTCTCGAGCAGGTCTTCGATGATAGTACGTGCCTTAAGGCAGGAAGCCTTTATTAAATCTAAATTTTCTTTTGTGTCTTCACTTATTTCATCCATTTCCATCAGCATGGCAATTGATTCAACAGCGGCAATGGGGTTACGCAGATCGTGCGCTACCATACCCAATAGTTGGCTTTTTAATTCGCTCCCACGCTCAATCTCGAGATTTTTTTCCTTGATCTCCATCAGTTGCAGGAAATAGTTGGCCTTCGACGAGAAAAAGTACCTCGAAACTAAATAGAACCCGCCAAGCAATATCGCCGATACAAGTTGGTTATAGATCATTTCAGTTGGGTCGGTACGGCTAAAAACCAATAGCGTTGTGAACAGCAATTCAGCGGCTAATATCAAAATAAGGGTCTCAAAATATTCAAAAACACAAAGCACGCTGATCACCATTAACGCTATCAAATACAGCGTCAAGGTGTTTCGGGGATCGCCGGAGGCGATAAAGCTGGAGTACATACCGCATGCGATGATATAGAGCGAGAAGAGGAAAATAAACAGCGACATTATGGCAGTTGCTATTTTGCTTTTCTGGTATTGTTCTACTAATAAATGACTGAAAATGTAAAATATCGTGCCTGAACCTATAAAGACCCAATTGGCCACATCAAATTCAGGGAAATTTTCGGCGCGGGTAAGCCTTAAAGGGAAAGCCTGGTACAGTATCCTTATCACCACATTGAGCATCAGAAAAATAACACACGCAACACGTACTGATGACAAGTTTTGCCCAGTATAGTAATCGCGCCAGGATAATTTGTATTTACCCGGCAGGTGTTTGAAGAAATGCGTATCCAAGCTATTAATTAAAAAGAGTAGACAAAAGTAAGGAATTTTGTTCAACCTGCGCGTAATAAAAACCTGTTTATCAGCCTATGACAAAGTAACTTGTTAATTTATTTTAAAGCGACATTTTAACATATGAGACTTTACTGGCAGGCAATTTGATTGAGTAGAATTGATTAAATAAAATTGTTGATTTGGGCGTGTGGCGGCTTATAAATATGTTAATCACCATAGTCAATTAGGACGGCCCATCAACTCAATCAACTACTCAACACAATCAACTTAATCAACGAAAACATGAATTTTAACAATTTTACCATAAAGGCACAGGATGCCGTGCAAAAGGCTTCGGAGATTGCAACCGGGAACCAACAACAGGCAATCGAACCCGCTCATTTACTGAAAGGCTTATTGCTGGTTGATGAAAATGTGATCACCTATTTATTAAAAAAATTAAACGTTAACATTAACCGATTAAACGAAACGCTCGATGAGCAGATCGCCTCGTTCCCTAAAGTGAGCGGCAGCAATGTTTACTTATCGTCGGGCTCAAACTCGGTTCTGCAAAAGGCGACATCGTACCTTAAAGAGTTCAAGGATGAATTTGTCTCTGTCGAGCATATTTTGCTGGGCATATTAGCAGTTAATGATAAAACCAGCGGCGCTTTAAAGGATTACGGCGTAACCGAAAAAGACCTGAAGAAAGCCATCATCGAATTACGCGGCGACAGCAAAGTAACCGACCAGAACGCCGAAGCAACTTATAACGCGCTGAATAAATACGCCCGTAATTTGAACGAGTTCGCCGAATCGGGCAGGCTGGACCCGGTGATCGGGCGTGATGAGGAGATCAGGCGGGTGATACAGATCCTTTCCCGCCGTACCAAAAACAACCCTATATTGGTGGGTGAGCCTGGCGTAGGTAAAACCGCCATTGCCGAGGGTATCGCTTTCCGTATCATCAAGGGCGACGTTCCCGAAAGCCTCAAATCTAAAACCGTTTATTCCCTCGATATGGGTGCTTTGATAGCCGGCGCTAAATATAAAGGCGAGTTTGAAGAGCGGTTAAAAGCCGTTATTAAAGAAGTTACCCAGAGTGACGGCGAGATTATTTTGTTTATCGACGAGATACACACCCTTGTTGGTGCAGGCGGCGGCGAAGGTGCGATGGATGCTGCCAATATATTAAAACCGGCCCTGGCCCGCGGCGAATTAAGGGCAATCGGCGCTACTACTTTAAATGAGTACCAGAAATACATGGAAAAGGATAAAGCTTTGGAACGCCGTTTCCAGATGGTGCTGGTTGGCGAGCCGGATACCGCCGATGCTATTTCCATATTAAGGGGATTAAAGGAACGTTACGAAACCCACCACAAAGTACGCATAAAGGATGAGGCCATCATCGCGGCCGTCGAAATGTCGCAGCGCTATATTGCTGACCGATTTTTGCCGGATAAGGCGATAGACTTAATGGATGAGGCCGCTTCGAAGTTACGGTTGGAAATGGATTCTGTTCCCGAAGTGGTTGACGAACTTGAACGCCGAATAATGCAGCTGGAGATTGAACGCGAAGCCATAAAACGCGAAAAAGATACTGTAAAAGTAAAAGAACTTAGCGAGGAAATAGCCAATTTATCCGCAGAACGCGATTCGCTCCGTGCCAAATGGCAGGGTGAAAAAGACCTGGTGGACGGCATCAATATTAAAGTTGAACTGATAGAAAACTACAAGTTGGAAGCCGAACAAGCGGAGCGCGCAGGTGACTATGGCAAAGTTGCTGAGTTACGCTATGGCACCATCGTAAAGGCCCAGCAGGAAGTTGAACAGTTAAAGGCCGCACTGCTGGAAAACCAAAGCGATAGCCGCATGCTGAAGGAAGAGGTTACCGCAGAAGACATTGCGGGCGTAGTTTCGAGGTGGACAGGTATACCGGTTTCGAAAATGATACAAAGTGAACGCGAGAAGCTGCTAAACCTTGAGGATGAGCTGCATAAACGTGTAGCCGGGCAACAGGAAGCTATTGAAGCCATCAGCGACGCGATACGCCGCAGCCGTGCCGGTTTGCAGGACAAAAAGAAACCTATAGGTTCATTCATATTTTTAGGGACCACGGGCGTTGGTAAGACAGAACTGGCAAAAGCATTAGCTGAATACCTGTTTAATGATGAAGGTGCGATGATCCGCATTGATATGTCGGAATACCAGGAGCGGCACGCGGTTTCAAGGCTGATCGGCGCGCCTCCGGGCTATGTAGGTTACGATGAAGGCGGACAGTTAACCGAAGCCGTGCGCCGTAAACCTTATAGTGTGGTGTTGCTGGATGAGATAGAAAAAGCACACCCGGATGTGTTTAACATATTGCTGCAGGTTTTGGATGACGGCCGCTTAACTGATAACAAGGGGAGGGTGGTGAACTTTAAAAATACCATCATCATCATGACTTCCAATATTGGCTCGAACATTATCCAGGAAAATTTCCAGGATTATAATGAGTTTGATAAAGACGAAGTGATGGCCAAAACCAAAAACCAGTTGTTTGAGCTGCTGAGGAAAACTATCCGCCCTGAGTTTTTGAACAGGATCGATGAGATCATTATGTTCACCCCGCTCAGCCGCGACGAGATCACTGAAATTGTAAAACTACAATTTAAACAGGTACAGGCTACGCTTGCCGAAATGGGTGTAACCCTTGATGCATCCGAAGAAGCTTTGGACTGGCTGGCACAATTAGGGTATGATCCCCAATTTGGCGCAAGGCCATTAAAGCGCGTGATTCAGAAGAAGATACTTAATGAGCTATCCAAACAAATATTAGCCGGCAAAGTGAGCCGCGACAGTAAAATAAGGCTGGATATGTTTGATAACAACTTCGTTTTTTTGAATGCACCTGAATTGGTTGGTTAAATGGTTCATAGTTGATGGTTCATTGTTCAAGGCAACTGCAATGCGCGTTGAAAACAATAATCTTTGACTATGAACCATGAACTAAAACAACAACACCATCATATAAATAAGTAGAGAGGCTGCCTTGGTTAATTCCCGGGGCAGCCTCTTTTTATTTAAGGTACGTTTTTATTGTCGAAATAATAACCCGGCTACGATTTTTTAGGAGGGGGATCTTTTTGCTTTGGCTCGTTTTTAGGAGGAGGAGGAGTCCGCGCAGGGGCTGATCTTGTCCCACCAACTCCGGGTTTTGCACCCGGTAACCCTGTTGGGCCGGGTCTTGCACCGGGCCCGGTAGGTGCGTTGGGTCTGGCGCCCGGTGCCCCCTGTACGGGAGGTGTTGCCCCTGGAATGCCAGGTTTTGCACCCGGTATTCCGGGTATGCCAGGTTTCGCACCCGGTAATGTGGGCACGTCGGCCCTTGTACCGGGCCCACCGGGTCCGACAGGTTTTGTTCCAACAGCTCCGGGTATGCCGGGTTTTGCACCCGGTCCCCCGGGCACTGACGGTACCGCGCCCGGTACTCCAGCTACACCCGGTTTTGCACCCGGTCCTGCAGGTCCCGTAGGTACCGCGCCTGGTATTCCGGCTACGCCAGGTTTTGCACCTGGTGCTCCAGCTACGCCTGTTTTTGCGCCGGGTCCTGCCGGGCCGGTCGGTGCTGCACCCGGTGCCCCGCCCAGACCAGGTTTCGCCGCCGGTGATACAGGCCTTGAAACTGCTGATCCCGGAGTGCCGGGTTTTGCGCCGCCTGGTTCGGCTACCCCTCCCTTCAGGGCAGGGTTGACAAGTTCGCTTCTTGCGGGGGCCTTTGCCCTGGCTAAATTAACCGGTTTTCCCCCGTTGGCTGAAACAAACTGACTTTTATCGGCCCTTGCTAGCTGCTGGTTCCTGTTTTGTTCAGGAGTTGCCATTACATGGTGTTCATGCATTTCAGCCACTTCACGGGTGTTCGGTGTCGCTATAACACCGCCCCTGCCGTTGAAACTGGGCCGATTTGCCTGGTGGTTTTCAACTACAACCGTTCTATCTATATAAGTATTGTGTACTACCACTGTGTTTACCCTTACTACAGCCGTGTTGTAGCGGAAACGGCCTTCGTGCCAATTGCCGCCGTGAAACCCTTCGCCACCGTAACCGTAGCCATAGTAAACGCCGCCATAGTAACCTACATTATTTCCCCAATAACCTGCATTGAAAACATAAATCCCGTTCACAAATGCCCAGTAAGGCGGGGTCCATAACAGGCCAATAGACGGCGGGGCTACCCATGCGCCGGGTACCCAATAATAGCCGCCTCCCGGGCTGAATGCCCAATATCCGGGTTGCCATAAATACCCATCGGCAGGGCATTCAGGCTGCTGATACTCAGGCATTGCAGGCGGCATGGTATTAGCTGTTACATTTACGTCCACAGGCGCTTCCGTAGCAGGATCTACCGGCTGGGTGGCCGGGTCAACGGCTGCCTGGGTATTCTGAATATTAAATTTGCCATAAGTGTAGCAATTGTTCAGGTTGTTTAAATTATATCCCTGTACGGGTACCGGTCCATAGTTTTGCGTTTGCGCATCAAAAAAACTCAGAACGTTTTGATCAACATTATACATGAACGTATATATAATATTAGTTTGATTGAAAGACCTGGCTTGCAACACAAGCTGGTAAGCGTTTCCGCTCGTTGCCGGGTCCATTTGGGTAATTACAAAGTTTCTGCGTCCGCCTACAGCGCGGCTTAATTGCATCCTCGCTGTAGTGGTATTGCTAACTAAATCGATCAGTGCGTCTTTAAATAAAACCGCAGCGTCAAAGGTTACTAGTGTTTCCTGGCCGGTGGAATAATCAATTGCGAAAATATCTGAACCGGGATGCGTGTCCTGGACCGTATTTTGGGCGTAACTTAAACTGATTGTGATAAATAAAAATGAAACGATAAGCGTAAAAGACTTCATGATAAGTGGTTTAATAAATTGGAGCGTTTTAGATTTTTAACAGGGATCATTCAAAAGCTAAATATAGCAACAATACTACTATTCCAGCAGTAAATTATCTGAATATAAATGCAGGAATGTGTGTAGGGTTTTAGCGTTCCTAAGTGACGATATGGTAATTTTTACTGTCCAATCGGCTGGAATTTCAAACAAAGCCTTCCTTTTATAGTTGTGTGATAAGACAATTGAATGGACGTAATAAATTAAGTTGAGCATAAATCACCATGAAAACATATAACAATTTAGTGGAAGCCACTAACGACCTGATGAAAAGGGGATATACCGAAAACCTGAGTTTGGAGGGGGATACGGTTGACGATAAAGATAAAAATATACAGATGACGGCCGAAGATATTGAAATCGACGAGTTTTACCGTTTTGAAGGTGCAAGTAATCCGTCGGATATGTCAATTGTGTACGCGGTTACTTCTAAAAAGTACAATATAAAAGGTATCCTGGTAAATGCCTATGGTACTTATGCCAATAACAGCTCATCGGCTATTGCCGCAAAATTGAACCACGACCAGGTGAGCGATAACCTGCACAGGGATGATAAACCGATGCAGTAGAAAGTTGGCATCTGGCAGGGTAGGATTAAAAGGTTTATAAAAGTTGCGAACTGCAAATTAAAGCTGCGCTAGCAATTTTCTCCCGCGGGTTTGAATTGCTGTAGATCCATCTCTCATCAAAAACCTAATTTGTTCCGCCAGTTCTTCCTTTATCCACGGATATCGGCGCCGCATGTTAAACAAAGCTTCGCTTGCAAAAACTTTTACCGCTACGAGAACTTTTGGGTCTATCATCCAATCGAAACATTGTTCAACAACAGGTTCCAGGTCAAGTTCCTGCAGCTTTTGTTTTATAGTTGCCGGTGTGTTTTTGGCGGTAATGTGCATCATGATCTTGGCGTAATGCCGCTTGCAGCTGGCATGTGTAACCTCTTTTATCCTGGAAACCATGTATTCCAGCTCGGATTCATAACGGGTTGGGTCCTGTAAAAAAATGTTTTCTAATATCCACGCTGCGCGAAAGGCAATATCTCTATCGCCGTCAAAAGTAAGGTCAATAAGGTCGCGTAAAGCGAAATGCTGTTCCGTCAGTATCCTGCTAAGCTCAAGCACTTTGGTTTTGCCAATGGTGTTTGATATTTGCTTTATGAGTTCTTCACTGCTGATCATTTTTTTGAGGTGAAAGGAATCCCGATAGCGATCGGGAGGCGGAAGGTTAAAGGTATTAAATGATACAAATGAAATCAATACTTTTATAACCATTACAACCCCTACAACTTTTACAACCATAACAACCCTTTCAACAAAAATTCTACCTTTGCCTTCCGTTAAAAGGATTTTATACATGGTTAAATTCAACCGATTTACATTAGACAATGGCCTTCGGGCTATTGTGCACGAGGACGACACTACCCCAATGGTAGTGCTTAATATTTTATACGATGTCGGCGCCCGCGATGAAGACCCCGATCAAACTGGTTTTGCGCATTTATTTGAACATTTGATGTTTGGCGGTTCGGTAAATATACCCGATTATGACCAGCCCCTGCAGCGCGTGGGCGGCGAAAATAATGCCTTTACCAGTAATGACCTTACCAATTATTATATCACGCTGCCATCGGCAAACATTGAGACCGCTTTCTGGCTGGAGAGCGACCGGATGCTTAGCCTGGCCTTCAGCAAAAAAAGCCTGGAAGTACAGCGCAATGTGGTCATCGAGGAATTTAAGCAGCGTTACCTTAACCAGCCATACGGGGATGTTTGGCTTAAATTGCGGCCCATGGTTTATAAAAAACACCCCTACCAGTGGGCTACCATTGGCAAGGAGATCAAGCACATCGAAGATGCCAAAATTGAGGATGTAAAAGCTTTCTTTAAAAAGCACTATAACCCGCAAAACGCCATTATGGTTGTCGGCGGCGATGTTAAAACAGCCGATGCTAAATTATTAGCCGAAAAATGGTTCGGGCCTATACCGCCGGGTGAAAAATATCATCGCAATTTACCGCAAGAGCCGGACCAGCACGAGGAACGCCGCGCCACGGTTACCGCCAAAGTGCCCCTCAATGATGTTTATATCGCATTCCTAATGGGCGACAGACTTGATGCGGATTATTATGTAGCCGAGTTGATGTCGGATATCCTGTCGCGCGGCAATTCCTCGCGTTTGTACCGCAATTTGGTTAAAGAGAAACAATTGTTCAGCGAAGTGCATGCTCATATGTCAGGCAGCCTTGACAAAGGCATATTTGTATTTGAAGGCAAACCGCTTGAAAATGTGAGCATTGAAACCGCCGAAGCTGCGATATGGGAAGAACTTGAACGCTTGAAAACAGAAGAAATACCGGCAGATGAGCTCACCAAAGTGCAAAACAAAACCGAATCGACCATGATATTTTCGGAAATGGCGCTGTTAGATAAGGCGATGAACCTGGCACAGTTTGAATTGCTTGGCGATGCCGGCCTGCTCAATCACGAAACAGAGAAATACCTTGCAGTAACTCCTAAACAGGTTAAAGCGCTGGCAAATAAACTATTCAGGAGAGATAATTCGTCGACACTTATTTATTTGGCGGAGAAAAGTTAATAGAGGTTAATAAAGGTTTTAGAGGTTGTAATGGTTGTAAAAGTTAAAAAAACGGTACATCTAAAGCACTACAGCCCTCACAACCTTTACAACCCCTTACAACCCTTACAACAATGATACTAAACAGAAAAACACCCCCCGAATTCAGGGCGATCGATAATATAACCCTGTTAAGACCCGCTCATCAAAAGCTGGGCAATGGCTGCAACATATTTTGCTTTAACTCAGGCGACCAGGAATTGGTGCGGATCGAATGGGTATTCGGCAACGAACGTTTTAACCCGGACAAACCTTTGTTGAACACCGGGGTAAATACTATGCTTACCGAGGGTACCGGCACTTTAACCGCTTCGCAAATTGCTGACAAGGTTGATTTTTACGGCGCTTTTTTGCAGGTTGATTATGGTTATGACCAGTCGCAGGTAACCTTATATAGTTTAAACAAGCACCTGCAGCATACTTTGCCGGTCATAAGGGATATTATTACTAATTCTGTTTTTCCGGAAAATGAGTTGGAAACCTATATCCGTAACCAGCAACAGAAGTTACAGGTGCAACTGCAAAAGAACGATTATGTGGCCCGCCGTATTTTTAACAAAGCCTTGTACGGCAATACTTTATACGGCTTAGGCGCGGATGCCGATACCTACAAAACCCTGCACCGCGATGATATGCTGGCCCATTTTAAACAAATGTACCAGCCATCCAACTGCACGATAATTATTGCCGGTAAGATAGAACCGGATATTTTAGAGCTGATCACAGATACTTTTGACAAGGACTGGAAAAATGCCGTTGTACCGGCGGACACAACCCAGCCCGAACTCGAATCGTCAGCAGAACGTTTTTATTTTACCGAAAAACCTGAAGCGCTGCAATCCGCTATACGTATGGGGATCCCAATTATAAACCGTACCCATCCTGATTTCCCGGCTTTGCAGGTATTGAATACTGTTTTAGGTGGTTATTTTGGCTCAAGGCTGATGGCCAATATCCGTGAGGACAAAGGCTACACTTATGGCATTGGTTCGGGCATGACATCGTTAAAACAAAGCGGTTCCATGTTTATCGCTACAGAAGTGGGCGCCGATGTTTGTAAAGCGGCAATTACTGAAATTGAAAAGGAGCTTAATTTATTAAAAACTGACCTTATCCCTGCCGAAGAACTGTCCTTGGTACGCAACTTTATGCTAGGATCGTTATTGGGCAGCCTTGAAAATGTGTTTTCGCATGCCGATAAATTTAAAAACCTGTATTTCGCCGGATTGGATTACGATTATTATGACCGGTATGTGGAAACAGTAAAAACTGTGACGGCGGATAGGTTACAGCAAATGGCGAATGAGTATTTGAATTTTGACCGTTTTTATAAGGTTATAGTAGGAAAGTATTGATTTCGGATTTTTCGCTATTGTTTGTTTTTTTAAAGCGTTCAAGAGGGCTTCGCCGTTTCGGAATTTCGATTTCGGATTTAGTTTTTGAGAACAAAATGTGGGCCGGCTAAAGAGTACACCCTTGAATAGATAGAATAAAACGCCAAGTTAAAGACGATGAAAAGGCTCCATTATTTCGGCTATGAACCATTATCGATGAACTATGAACCATTAACAAATCTCCACTTGCATTTCTGCAATAATAAACCTACCTTTGCCCCTCAATTAATCAAATTATTTACGCTTTAATATTATTCAGGTAATGTATTTAAGTACAGAAGCAAAAACAGAGATTTTTGCAAAACATGGTAAGGGCGCTGCGGATACCGGCTCGGCCGAAGGACAGGTAGCATTATTCACTTACCGCATAGCACATTTAACCGGGCATTTGAAAAAAAACAAACACGATTTTTCGACCCAGTTATCACTGCAAAAATTAGTAGGTAAACGCCGCGCATTGCTGGCTTACCTGTTTAAAAAAGATATTGAAAGATACCGTGCCATCATCAAAGCCTTGCAGCTCAGGGATATCATTAAGTAACCTTTCTACGTTTTTAGTAAAAAGCCATCTCAAATTTAGGGGGTGGCTTTTTACATTGTAAGTAACATACACAAACATAAAAAACCGGTGCGCCTAAAAGATGAAAGCGCACCACAACGCAAAAAAAGATGAGTTTAAATGTAATTAAAAAGGTTATCGATTTAGGTGACGGCCGCACCATTGAGATCGAAACCGGGAAACTGGCCAAACAAGCAGATGGCTCGGTAGTAATAAAGATGGGTGATACCATGTTATTGGCTACTGTGGTATCTACACTTGAAGCAAAAGAAGGGGTTGATTTTTTACCGCTTTCTGTTGATTACCAGGAAAAATATGCGGCAACCGGCCGTATCCCTGGCGGATTTTTACGCCGCGAGGCACGTTTATCAGATTATGAAGTTTTAATTTCACGTTTGGTCGACCGCGCTTTACGCCCGATGTTCCCCGAAGATTATCACGCTGATGTACAGGTGATGATCTCGCTGATCTCGGCTGATAAAGATATTATGCCTGATTGCCTTGCAGGTTTAGCGGCTTCAGCGGCGTTATCAGTTTCTGATATCCCGTTTAACGGCCCAATCTCCGAAGTACGTGTAGCTAAAGTTGATGGTAAATTAATTATCAACCCAACCTTAAGCCAGCTGCAAACTGCCACTTTAGAATTTATTGTTGCAGGCTCGGAGCATGACGTTAACATGGTTGAAGGCGAATCGAAAGAAATACAGGAAGATGAATTGGTTGAAGCCATAAAGTTTGCGCATGCCGCAATAAAACACCAGTGCTTTATTCAAAAAGAACTGACTATTGAAGTTGGCAAAACCGAAAAACGCGTTTACAGCCACGAAAACAGCAACGAAGAGTTAAAGAAAGCTATTTATGCTTCAACTTACGAGGAAGTTTACGCGATTGCAGGATCGGCTTCAGCAAAAGATGAGCGTGCTGTTAAATTTAAAGAAGTGCGCGATGCTTACATTGCTACGATGGGCGAGACAGATGACGTTACTAAATTCCTGGCAAAAAAATATTACCATGATGTTGAGTATGACGCTATCCGTAACCTTGTATTAGATGAAGGCAAACGTCTCGACGGTCGTACCACCACCCAGATACGCCCGATATGGAGCGAAATAGGTTATTTACCTGCTGCACACGGTTCTGCAGTGTTTACCCGCGGCGAAACACAATCGTTAACCAGCGTTACCCTGGGTGCTAAGGATGATGAACAGATGATCGACGGTGCCTTTATTAACGGTTATTCAAAATTCCTGTTACACTATAATTTCCCTGGTTTTTCAACCGGCGAAGTTCGCCCTAACAGGGGAGCAGGCCGCAGGGAGATCGGTCATGGTAATTTAGCGATGCGCTCGTTAAAACAGGTACTACCTTCTGACGAAGAAAATCCATATACCATCCGTATAGTTTCTGATATTTTGGAGTCGAACGGTTCGTCATCAATGGCTACGGTTTGTGCCGGTACATTAGCACTGATGGATGCAGGTGTAAAAATCAAAGCGCCGGTATCAGGTATCGCGATGGGGTTGATCACCAATGAAATGGGGACCAAATACGCGATCCTGTCTGATATTCTTGGTGACGAAGATCATTTAGGAGATATGGACTTCAAGGTAACGGGTACTGAAAAAGGTATCGTTGCGGTACAGATGGACTTAAAGATAAACGGTCTTTCGTACGAAGTTTTAGGGAAGGCGCTGCACCAGGCAAAAGACGGCCGTCTTCATATCTTAAATGAAATGAAGAAAACCATCGAGAAACCACGCGAAGATTACAAACCGCATGCACCACGTATTATCACCATCAGGATCGATAAAGAGTTTATCGGTGCGGTTATCGGACCCGGGGGCAAGATCATCCAGGAAATGCAGCGCGAAACAGGCGCTACTATCTCCATTGAGGAAGTAGGCAACCAGGGTGTTGTACAAATATTTGCTGATAACAAGGAATCAATTGATAAAGCTGTTACACGGATAAAAAATATTGCTGCAAGGCCTGAAGTTGGCGAAATATATGAAGGCAAGGTAAGGTCGATTATGCCATTTGGGGCATTTGTAGAGATCATGCCCGGTAAGGATGGTTTATTGCATATTTCGGAAATTGACCACCGTCGTATTGAAACCATGGACGGGATATTTGAAGTAGGCGATGAAGTGCGTGTAAAACTGCTTGATATTGATAAGCAGGGTAAATTGAAGCTTTCGAGAAAAGCTTTATTGCCGCGCCCGGAAAGGACCTAAGTTGGTGAATGGTCAGTGGTGAGTAATCAGGCATAGATTTGCAAATATGCTACTCACCATTCACAACTCACCTCTCACTTACTCATCATTCACCACTGACCACTCACAATAAAGCCTTCGCAATGAGGGCTTTATTTTTTTAAAATATTTTTTTCAAAAATTTAAAACAAAAGTTATTTTGTTTTGGTTTTATAAAGTTAAATATTAATTGTAATAGCCCGTATTCCCTTGTCCCTATTTTAAATGGTCCCTGAAAGCAACGATCCTTTGGATTTTATCAATAACAACTCTGCGGGGATTCAGCCGGGTTTACAATCGGATTTAGTACAGTTGTTGTTATACGAGATCGTCAGGGTTAAAGAATTAATAAAGTATTACGATTCCATCCCGAACGGCGCCGGCCAGCTTGGCTCATCTATTCTCAACGAGCTTGTTTCTGAAGCTTACGCTTCATTGGTCAACTATGACATTGTTTTAATGCAAAAGTATTACGACCTGCTGCTGAATTGTGATTGATTTGGGAAAGTCCGAAAGTCAGTAAAGTCCGAAAGACGGGAAGTCTACCAACAATTTTAACCTGTACAACACTTACAATCTTTATAACAACCAAAAATCACTGCCCCCCTTCACCCCGAAAAATCTGCATTACACATAAAATTATGTCCGGCAAAAGGTTTTTGTCATAACTTTATCCATACACTGCTAAATGTTTAAATTTCATCGGTCCAGCCGTCAATTTTATTATGTATCGTTTGCCATAGCTTTTGGTTTTGTTTGGTATTTATTTAAGTTAGGCGGTAATCCCCAGCCGCTCAGGGCATTGTTTTCGACGCTTATTGACATTTTTTTCAGTGTTTTAGCTTTAATTATTACCGTGGAGTTGTTGTTGCCCCGCTTATTTTATAAGCAGCGCTATGGCTTATTTGTTATCTTCTTCGTTTTGGTAATAGCAATAACCGGCTCTTCTACTATTATCTCGCAAATAAGGCTGGAAGGACATTCCCTTGGTAATTATTATCAAAAAAATACAGCACGGTACAAAGAACATTTTTATTATTGGTTTTGGTCGGACCTGGTGCTTGGATCGTATTTTCTGATAACATTCATCGCTTTGGGTGGGTTCGCCATACGACTTTCTTTCGACAGGATCATTACAGCCAGGCAAATGGAAAGCATGGAAAAGGAAAGGAGCAATGCTGAACTGGAAATGCTCAAAAATCAGATAAACCCACATTTTTTATTCAATGCCCTTAATACTATTTATTATAAGATAGACCGTGCAAATACCCCGGCCAGGTTAATGGTTGAACAGTTTTCGTCCCTGCTGCGATACCAGCTATATGAGTGTAATGAGCCCGAAGTTGCCATTGAACAGGAGCTTAAATTCATAGCTGATTATATTGAGCTGCAGCGGGAAAGACTGAGCCAAAAAGTAACAATAGCTTGCGGTGATTTAAAAAATGTTAATGGGTTTTTTATTGCCCCTTTTATTTTAATGCCACTGGTTGAAAACTGTTTTAAACATATCTCGCAGCACCGTAATAAAGAAAACATGATCACGGTTAACTGCAAAGAAGAGGGCGGATGTTTTTATTTTGGTACGATCAATACCATTGATGAGAGCGGGGCGGACAATAAACCCGGGATCGGGTTAACTAATGTAGCCAAAAGGCTGGATCTGATCTACCCGGAAAAATATTCGCTTTTAACCGGGATGGAGGATGAAATGTTCAAATTGAGGCTAAAAATTAACATCGGATGAAATTGAACTGTTTAATTGTGGATGATGAGCCCATTGCCCGGAATGGCCTTGCTGAAGATATTAAGGAATTCGACTTTCTTCATATCACCGGCCTGGCTGAAAATGCTTTCCAGGCGCTGCAATTTTTAAATAGCCCCGAACCTATTGATCTTTTGTTCTTGGATATTGATATGCCGGGGCTAAGTGGCTTAGATTTTTTGAAACTTGTGCGCGTTAAGCCTATAGTTATTATCACAACTGCTTACCAGCAATTTGCCATCAACGGTTTTGAATTGGGGGTGATGGATTATTTGCTTAAACCAATTTCGCTGGAAAGGTTAGAGATCGCCGTTAATAAGGCGAAAGAATGGTATCTTTTAAAGAACCAGGAGTCAGTTGAACAAGAAAAAAACGATTTTTTATATGTTAAATGTAATGGGAAGTACGAGAAAATACGCTTCTCTGAAATCCTTTATGTTGAGGCCGCTAATAATTATGTATTGATCCACACTGCTGGTAAGCGGTTTATTACTTATCATACACTTAAAGGGATAGAAGGGCAGTTGCCTTTAAATCAATTTGTAAAGGTGCACAAGTCGTACATCGTTTCTCGGGGGCATATTGATCAGATCAACGGGTCGGAGATCATTATCAATGAAATTCACATACCGTTGAGCAGGAATTTTAAGGATTCCTTTCAAAAAAGTGTAGTTAGCGGGAAATCGTTAAGGAGGGAATAACCCGATCGAATTCTGTTTTCCTTTGTCTTTCGAACGCCCCAATACAAATCCGCCAAAATATAGCGGGTGAAATGCAGGTTCGAGCTTTTAGTCAAGTAAACATTACCGCTCAGGTAATTAATTATTTTCCTGTAAAATACTGCCATACTTTTAACTCATGAACAGGAAATCATTTTTACGCACTGCCGGGATTGGTGCAGCAATAACTCTGGCAGGCAGCAAATTATTTGCAGGGAACAAATCAATTGTACAAACTGCCACGCAGCAGGAACCGCCGCCTTTTGCTATACCGCTTGTAAAAGAGTTTGTTATTGCCGGGCATGGGGATTTCCCCAAAGTGAAGGCCATGCTGCAGGAGACACCCAATTTAATTTACAGCAAATTTGATTGGGGAAATGGCGATTTTGAAGCCGCGATAGAAGGCGCGGGCCACGTTGGGAACAAAGAAATTGCAAATTACCTGCTGGAAGCCGGCTCAAGGGTGACCATTTATGTGTTGGCGATGCTCGGCAAAACAGACCTGGTTAAACCGATCATAGAAACGTACCCCGCCTTGATGACAGCCAAAGGCCCGCACGGTTTTACCCTCTTGCACCATGCAAAAGTTGGCGGTAAAGATGCCGAAGAGCTATACGCCTATCTCCAGGAAAAAGGCATGAAAGATGATTGGGTGAAGTTGCGTTAGTGGTTTTGAGTCCGAAAGTCGGAAAGTCCGGAAGTCCGAAAGAAGAAAGATCTCAAATTTTGTAAATCCGTAGCCTAAACGAATAAGCATCTTTCGGACTTTCCGACTTCGGACTTTCGGACTACATCACTCCGTCCTCAAACTTTTTACCGGGTTCATTAAAGCAGCTTTTATGGCCTGGAAACTCACCGTGATTATGGCGATGGTTACTGCGACAACTCCTGATAACGCAAATATCCACCAACTGATGTTAATTTTATAGGCGAAGCCCTGCAGCCATTTGGTCATCAGCCACCATGCTATTGGCGAGGAAATAACGATGGCGATAAAAACAAGTTTTACAAAGTCAACAGATAATAAAGCAGCTATATTACTTACGCTTGCGCCCAATACTTTGCGCACGCCAATTTCTTTGATGCGCTGTTTTGCGCTGTAGGAGGACAAGCCCAGCAATCCTAAGCAGGCTAATGCGATTGCAATGGCGGCAAAAATATTCAGAATCTTACCAAGGCGTATTTCCGAGCTGTACAGTTTATTGAAATCCTCATCCATAAAATGATATTCAAATGGCCTATAGGGGACAAGGGCTTTCCATTTTGATTCTAAGAATGAAATTGTTTGCGGGATATTGTTTCCTTTCAGCTTAACCAGTAATGCCCTTCCCCTTATTTCAGGAAATAATACAAGGGGTTTGATCGGGTTGTGCATCGATTCGAAATTAAAATCTTTTACTACACCACGCACAGTGCCGGGACGTGAAGCATCCATAAACATTTTTTTGCCGATGGCCTCTTCGGGCGTCCAGCCTAATTGTTTGGCAGCTGATTCATTCAAAATAAAATGGTAATTTCTTTTGCTACGGTCGGGATTGGAAACATCTTTAATATCCTGCTGGCTCAGGTCGGCGCCGGCGATAAGTTGCAGGCCGGTGGTTTTTATAAAATCCTCATCAATTGGGTCACCTGTTACCGCTATTTGCTGGTTTTCGGGCATTATTGCCGACCGCATATTATAGCCGCTGCCAATACTCACAGGGGTACTCGCACAGCGGGAAACGCTAAGCACGTTATTGTCCGACTTAAATTCCTGTTTAATAACGGTAAGGTTATCCATCATCTTCTGGTCTATCGGCAATACCACTACACGGTCGCGGTTATAGCCCAGCTTTTTATTTTGAATATAACTCAGTTGATTTTGAATAATAAAGGTGGATACGATCAAAACCACCGAGATAGAAAATTGGAACACGATCAGAAATTTCCGTACCCATTGTCCCGACCCTGTATTTTTAAACGAGCCCTTTAACACTTTTACCGGCTGAAAATTTGAAAGCACCAGCGCCGGGTAGCTCCCGGCCAGCAGGCTTACCAATACAATTAAAAGTACGGCCCCGCCAATAACGGGAAGCGAGAAAAGTGCATTCGCTTCCAATTGCTTTTCTGCCAGTTGGTTAAAAAACGGCAGAAGCACGATTGCCGCAACAATGCTCAGCACAGTGGCCAAGGTGCACAGCAAAACAGATTCGCCTATAAATTGCCAGAAAAGCTGATTGCTGCCCGCGCCGATCACCCTCCTCACCCCAACTTCCTTTGCCCTTTCCATTGAGCGTGCGGTATTGAGGTTTACATAAGTAAAACAGGCGATCACCATGATCATAAGCGCGACGGCTTCTAAAATATAGATATAGGTGATACTGTTATTTGGTTCAAATCCTTCAAATTCAGAGTGAAGATGGACGCTTTCAAACGGCTCCAGCCGAAAGTCGACAGTGGCGCCTTGTCCTGCCATCTCTTTTTTCATAAAGGGGGTGATCTTGGTCTGCAGGGAAGCCATGGAACTTTTATCCTTTAGTAATAAATAAGTAGTATAATTGGCGTCCCAATAGGTTTTTTCTTCCTCGGCGCCAAAGCCTAACGAAGAAAAAGACGCCAGGAAATCAAATTTTATCTGCGAATTGGAGGGGCAGTCCTGCATCACGCCGGTAACCTGGTATAGGCCGGTATCAGTTTCAAGTTTTAAGGTTTTTCCAATCGGGTTTTCATTTGCAAAATATCTTTTTGCTGCCGCCTCGGTTAGTACAACCTGGTGAGGGGCGGAGAGGGCTTTATTTTGGTCGCCTTGTAATAATTTAAATGAGAAAATATTGAAAAAGCTGGGATCGGCGAACATAAATGCTTTTTCGTTGATCAGTTTGTCTTTGTATCGTACAACCTCCTGGTACCTTACCATTTTTACGGCATCTACCACTTCAGGGAATGTTCTTTTAAAAACGGGCGCTACGCGGACACTCGTAAAATCTCCTTTTATTTGTTCGGTTCCCCCGTCAAATTTATATTCCATGATCACCCGTGCGATCCTGTTTCCTTTTTGCTGGAAACCATCGTAGCTCAATTCGTGACGGATATATAAGCCAATGAGCAGACAGGCAGTAAGGCCGATGGTAAGCCCGAAAATGTTAATGAATGATGCGGCCTTGTTCTTCCAAAGGTTCCGGAACGCAGTTTTGAAGTAGTTTTTTAACATGGCAATAGGATTGAATAGTTAAACGATCTCACCAAAGTAATTAACAAGTAAATCCCCATAGATAGCGCTAAATAAGTGCCAGCTAAATAAATTATTGATTAACAGTTATTTATTAACTTCAAATGTTTTTAAATTGTGCGGTTTTGATACATCGGATGTGCGTAATCAAAGCAGTCATTATTCTGCTTTTTTATCTTTCGGACTTTACTGACTTCCGGATTTTCGGATTAAAAAAACTTCTCCCAATCTCTAATCTCTTACCGCTAATCACTACCTTTGCCCCATGAACCACCTCATAGCCCCATCCATTTTAGCGGCTGATTTTGCCAACCTGCAGCGCGATATCGAAATGATCAACCGGAGTGAAGCTGATTGGGTGCATGTGGATATTATGGACGGTGTTTTTGTGCCGAATATTTCATTTGGTTTCCCGGTGGTAAAGGCGGTAAATAAGCATGCAAAAAAGCCCTTGGATGTGCATTTGATGATCGTTGAGCCTGACAGGTACCTGGAAAATTTCAGAGATGCGGGCGCGGCAGGGATGACTGTTCACTACGAAGTATGCCCGAATTTGCACCGAACGGTTCAGCATATAAAGGAGCTTGGCTGCAAGGCCGGCGTGGCCCTTAACCCGCATACACCGGTTGCTTTATTGGAGGATATTATTGCCGATCTGGATATGGTGTTAATAATGTCGGTCAACCCGGGCTTTGGCGGGCAGCGCTTTATTGAACATACGTATAAAAAACTGTATGACATTAAAAAACTAAGCGACGAACTTAACCCGGGTTTGTTTATCGAAGTGGACGGAGGGGTTGATGAAAAAAATATTGTTAAACTTGCCGAAGCCGGCGCCAATGTTTTTGTTGCGGGGAATTCTGTTTTTTCGGCAACTGACCCTATGGCTACTATAGCCGATTTAAAAAACTTTGTAAGCGCGGCGCGATCGTGATACAAGCCTTTCAATAAAAGCCCCTGATTTTTTTAATATTTAAAATTATGAGGCGCATTTGTCTGCGAATTGTATCATTTTTCAAAAAGAGCAAATATTCTCGATAATTATTGTCAAATTAATTAACTTCGGCCCGTCTTAATGCAGAATTGTTAATTTGATATTCTTCAATACACCAATTATATAATTGCTATGAAACATAATTTTGGCCCGGGCCCGGGCGTTTTACCCCACGAAGTTTTTAAACAGGCTGCGGCGGCAGTCCTTGAATTTGGCGGTACAGGACTTTCGATACTTGAAATTTCGCACCGCTCGCCTGAATTTGAAGGCGTTCTGGACGAAGCCGTAAACCTGGTAAAAGAACTGCTGGAAGTGCCCGAAGGTTATTCCGTATTATTTTTGCAGGGTGGGGCAAGTACCCAGTTTGCATTGGCGCCCTATAACTTATTGCCCGAAGGCGGCAAAGCAGCCTACCTCGAAACAGGCGTGTGGGCAAATAAAGCAATAAAGGAGGCGAAATATTTTGGGGAAACGGTAGTGGTTGCCACTTCGAAAGAAAGCAACTTTACTTATATCCCAAAGGATTTTACGATACCCGCTGATGCTGCGTATTTCCACATTACATCCAACAATACCATTTACGGTACACAATCGCAAAGCTTTCCAAAATCGCCGGTACCGGTGGTTTGCGATATGTCGTCAGATATATTCAGCCGTAAGATAAACGTAGCTGATTTTGGTTTGATCTATGCGGGAGCACAGAAAAATATGGGCCCGGCAGGTACTACCCTGGTAATCATAAAGGATGATATTTTAGGTAAATCTGGCCGTAAAATACCTGCGATGTTCAATTATCAAACACAAATTGAAGGCGGTTCCATGTACAATACGCCGCCGGTTTTTGCTATATACGTATCGATGCTTACACTCAATTGGTTAAAATCAAAAGGCGGGGTGGCAGCCATTGAAAAAGAAAACATTTCAAAAGCAAGGGTATTGTACGAAGAGATCGACCGTAACCCATTATTTAAAGGGGTATGTGCAACCGAAGACCGCTCGCACATGAACGTTTGTTTTGTGATGGAAAACCCCGAGCTTGAAAAACCTTTCCTGAGATTATGCGACGACAAAGGCATCGTTGGTGTTAAAGGCCACCGAAGCGTTGGCGGGTTCAGGGCATCTATATATAATGCATTGCCCATCACCAGCGTTTACGTGCTGATTGATGCCATGCAGGAATTTGCGGAAAAGAATAAGTAGCCCCCTAACCCCCTAAAGGGGGAATAGAGAAGGATAAATTATAAAATATAGCCACCGTTTACTCCCCCTTTAGGGGGTCGGGGGGCCTAACCATCAGAACATGATAAAGATATTAGCTAACGACGGAATTGACCCGGCAGGTAAAGCGCTTTTAGAAGCAGCCGGTTTCCAGATTGATACGACAAACATACCACAGGATGAACTGCCTGTTAAATTGCAAGGCTACGATGGCATTACCGTACGCAGCGCGACCAAAGTACGCAAGGCCCTGATAGATGCCTGTCCGAACCTTAAACTCATAGGGCGCGGCGGTGTAGGTGTTGACAACATTGACGTAGAGTATGCCAAAGAAAAAGGCATTGGTGTTTACAATACGCCTGCTTCCTCATCATTATCGGTTGCTGAACTGGTATTCGGCCATCTATTTACAGGTGTACGGTTTTTGCAGGACAGCAACCGTAAAATGCCGGTTGAAGGCGCTACTAAATTTAACGACCTTAAAAAAGCTTATGCCAAAGGCAGCGAGCTAAGGGGCAAAACGCTTGGTATTTTAGGATTTGGGCGTATTGGCCGGGAAGTGGCTAAGATCGCCATAGGTGTTGGTATGGATGTTTTGGCGTATGATCTCTATCCCTTCAACCCCGAAGTGGAAGTGGTTTTGGGCGGGGGCACAACGGTTAAAGTAACTGTTAAAACCGTTACCCAGGATGAGATCATCAAAGAAGCTGATTTCATTACCATACACACTCCGTTCGTCGACAAACCGATCATAGGATCGAGCGAGTTTGAGAAAATGAAAAAAGGTGCAGGCGTGGTAAATTGCTCACGCGGCGGGTTGATAGATGAAGAAGCTTTGATCACGGCTTTGGACAGCGGTAAAATTTCATTTGCCGCGCTGGATGTTTTTGATAACGAGCCATCGCCAAGGGTGGATATACTTACGCATCCTAAAATTTCCTTAACTCCGCACATCGGAGCATCAACTAACGAAGCCCAGGAAAGAATTGGATTGGAGCTTGCTAATTTAATTATTGGTCACTTTAAGAAATAAGAGGCCCAAATAATCGCGAATTTTTTCGAATAGCCCGAATTGACATAGCTTCAATTCGGGCTATTCGTTTTTATCAATTTAGATCGTATTTTATCCCTTTTTCTGGTGTAGTTACCGGGTACCCTTCCGCTGTCAAAGCATCGGCGAAAGCCTGCATACTGTCTGTTTCACCGTGTACGAGGAAAACGTTTTTCAGCTTTGCCTTGTCAAGCTCTTTAACCGTATTAAGCAGGTCGGTATGGTCGCCGTGGGCGCTCAGGACGTCGGTTTGTTTGATGGTGGCATAAACGGCAAGGTCGCGGTCTTTAATGTGGACGATGGGGTCGCCGCGCAGTAAACGGTGTCCCAGGGTGCCTTTGGCGCAATAGCCAATAAATAGTATCGTACAATAATAATTCTGGATATTATAGAACAGGTGGTCCTGTATACGTCCGCCGTCAAGCATGCCGGCAGATGAAATGATGATACAGGGCTCGAAGTAATTAGATACCTGCCTGCTGTCTTTCAGGGTTTCCACATAAGTAAGGTTATCAAACTCAAATTCATCGCCCTGCCTGTTATAAAAATCCTGTGCTTCTTTATTCACCAGGCTATGGAATTTACGGAATACCTCGGTTGACCGTGATGCCAGCGGGCTGTCCACAAACACTTTTACCGGCGGCAATAAACCGCTGCTAAATATCTTATTCAGCGAATATACCAGCGATTGCGTACGCCCGATGCTGAACGCCGGGATAATGAGCCGCCCTTGCTCCTTTATACAAGCCTTTTCAATGGTTTCGATGAGCGTTTGCTCAACAGATTTGTTGTTGGTATGGTGCCGGCCGCCATAAGTTGATTCACATACCAGGTAATCAACCGGTGGCAGTGCTTGTGGGTCATCAAGTACAGGATAATTTTTGCGGCCCAAATCGCCGGTAAAGGCAATGGATTTCTCGATACCATTGTCATTTATCTTTAATACGGCTGCAGCCGCGCCCAGCAAATGCCCTACAGGAATAAACGTTAGCTCAATATCCCCGCTTATGCGGAACGGCCGGTTAAAACCAATCGTTACAAAGCGCTCCACCGTATCCATCACGTGCTTTTGCAGGTATAGGGGTTGTGCGCCGGTGTTAAATTTACCCCTCCGGTTTTTCCGCCCGCTTTGTGCCTTGCGCATAAAAATGCTCACAGAATCGAGTAAAAGTAATTCGCTCAGGTCGGCGGTGGGAGGGGTGCAGAGTATCTGCCCATCAAAACCTAAACGAACAAGCGTAGGCAAATTGCCCGAATGGTCGATATGGGCGTGTGTTAATATCACCACATCAATTTCAGCAGGATCAAAAGGAAAATTTTCGTTCGACTGAACACTGCGGTCCTTCTCGTAATCCAACCCGCAATCCACTAATATTTTATATTGGCCCACCTCCAGCAAATGCATGCTCCCGGTAACCTGCCGGGCCGCCCCGTATATGGTTAATTTCATTTTTAGTTCATTTGTTCATTGGTTCATTTGTTCATTGGTCATGTGCAGCAGCAATATTTAAAATATCAAACTTACCACCAATGAACTAATGAACTAATGAACCAATAAACCAACCGCAAACTTATTATTTATTGTTGTAAAATTTGTGCGCAAACGCCATTTTGCTGTAAGTTTTGTGGCCAACTAAGCAATAAATTGGGAAAAATTAACATATTTTTGAAAACCGCAATACCAGTTATGATAAATAAAGTAAGTTATAAGATTAATACCACCGATGGCCTGCGCCATCTCACCATTACGCCAGTCAATACGCTTTTACCTACCGGCGATTATTTTTCAACCGGCGTTTATAAATTAAGCGAGGGCGTTGTGGGGATGGGCGATATTACTTTTGATGAGGATATGATCGAATGGGATTACGATGGTATTGGCGAACTTACCTATGAAGAGGCTGAAGAGGTAGCCGGATTCATAAAAAATTATAAAGACCCGGAAGGGGCGGATCCTAATTTGTTGACATAGGTTGATTAAGTTGATTAAGTTGGATTAAGTGAATGGTTGACTTGGTTCTTAATAAAATGATATACACATTTAAGATTTATAACAGCCTAATTAACTTAATCAAACCCAGTCAACTTCTAACTAAATTCATCGACAACTTAATCAACTTAATCCAACTCAATCAACTTCTAACTAATTTCGTCCATGCCTAAAAAATTCATCCTCCTTACTTTACTGGTTTTCGCTTGTGCGCGGACGTTCGCCCAAAATACGGCAACAGTTTTATTTGATGACAGCTGGTCGTTTTTCCGTGGCGGGGCGCTGGGAGCTGAACATGCAAATTTTGACAATTCCAAATGGAGGAAGGTTGATCTGCCGCACGACTGGAGCATCGAGGACCTCCCCGGCACGGCGTCGCCATTTAATAAAGCTGCTATAAGCCAGGTTGGCGGCGGCTTTACAACAGGGGGAACCGGCTGGTATCGCAAAACGTTCACCGTGCCTGCCAGTGAAAAAGGGAAGCGTGTGATTATCCAATTTGATGGGGTATATATGAACCCGACTGTTTTTATCAATGGGGTGAATATTGGCCAGCACCCTTATGGCTATACCAGTTTTTGGTATGATATTACTGACAACGTTAAATTCGGCGGCAAAAATATTATCGCGGTCGAAGTAAAAAATGAAGGGCAGAACAGCCGCTGGTATTCTGGATCGGGGATATACCGGCACGTATGGCTAAAAATGGCCGACCCGGTGCATATCGCGCAATGGGGAACGTCGGTCAGCACCACTGATGTCAGCGCATCATCCGCCAAGGTAATTATCAAAACAAAAGTTTTAAATGAGAGTGACAAGGATGTAACGGTAAAATATGTTACCCATATTTTAAATAAAGCCGGTAAGGAATTGATCGTCAATTTGAAAGAGGAAAAAATTAAGGGCGGGGGCGCACACGATTTTGATCATAGTGCGGTTGTCGATAACCCGGCATTATGGTCGTGCGAGGCGCCGGAATTATACACGCTGGTTACCGAAGTTTACTATGATGGGAATTTGGCCGAGCGCGAAAAAACAGATTTCGGTATCCGTAAAATAACTTTTGATGCTGAAAACGGCTTCCAGTTAAACGGTAAAACGGTTAAATTAAAAGGCGGCTGTTTTCATAATGATAACGGCCCGCTTGGTTCAAAAGCTTTTGACAGGGCCGAGGAACGCAAGGTGGAATTGTTGAAAGCCAGCGGGTATAACGCCATCAGGTGCTCGCACAACCCGCCAAGTCCCGCGTTTTTAGCGGCCTGCGACCGTTTGGGCATGCTGGTGATGGATGAGGCTTTTGATTGCTGGAAAATCGGCAAAAATGCTTACGATTATCATTTGTTTTTTAACGAATGGTGGCAGCGTGATGTAGAAAGTATGGTGATGCGCGACCGCAACCACCCCAGCATTATTATGTGGAGTATCGGCAATGAGATACCTGAACGGGCCACGCCTGACGGTGTGCAAACTGCCAAAACCATGGTGGCCTATATCAAAGATATTGACCCCACAAGGGCTATAACATCGGCTGTGAATGACCTGAAAGAAGATAAGGACCCTTATTTTGCCACGCTGGATGTTAGCGGGTACAACTATGCCGTTGGCGGCGATAGCGGCCGGAAAAACCTTTATGCAGCTGACCATACCCGCAAGCCGGACCGTATAATGATGGGGACGGAATCGTATCCTTTGGAGGCATTTGGCAGCTGGATGGACGTGATTGACCATCCTTATGTTATCGGTGATTTTGTGTGGACGGCATGGGATTATATCGGCGAGGCCAGTATTGGCTGGCTGGGTTACCAGCAGGGGGCCAGTTTTTATCCCTGGAACCTGGCCTTTTGCGGCGATATTGATATCTGCGGCTGGAAACGCCCGCAATCCTACTACCGCGACGCGCTTTGGAAAAACGACCAGCTATCTGTATTTGTAACACCACCAAAACCATCGTTCCCCTTAAATCCAAATATTGAGCCATGGAGCAAATGGAACTGGTTTGATGTGGTGGCCGATTGGAACTGGAAAGGGTACGAAAATAAGCCGCTGACTGTAAATGTTTATTCATCGTGCCAGCAGGTGGAATTGTTTTTAAATAAAAAATCACTGGGCAAAAAGGAAACCAACCGCTCCACCAAATTTATGGCAACCTGGGATGTGCCTTACCAGCCCGGCGCATTAGTGGCTGTGGGTTACGATGGTGATAAAAAGGTGAACACAGCCACATTGAACACTGCTGAAACGCCGGTAAAAATCAAACTTGCGGCCGACAGGGTGCAGATCAAAGCCAACAACCAGGATTTATGCTATGTAACCGTGGAACTTACAAACGCCAACGGCTACCTGGATACCCGCGCCGAAAATATGGTGCATTTTAAGCTCGACGGGCCGGGAGAAATAGCTGCGGTAGGGAATGCCAACCCGCAAAGTATAGAGAGCTATCAGCGGCCCGTGCGCAAGGCCTGGCATGGCAAATGCCTGGTGATCATTAAATCGACAGGCAAGGCAGGTGATATAACTTTAACAGCAAGTGCTGATGGAATTACCGGGAAAACTATAATTTTGCATTCGTTTTAAAATAAATATAGTTCGGCAAAGCGAGTCGCATAGTTGACTCACCCCGAATGCGCTTCGCTGTTCGACCCTCTCTTCGCTTCGCGGAAAGAGGGTAAAAAGGCATTTACTTGTCTATGGCAAGCCATAAAGAGGGTTAGAAAAGCGCTTTACCCTCTTTACCGCCTGCGGTAGAGAGGGTCGACGAGCGAAGCGATGTCGGGGTGAGTAAATAGCCCGCCAAGCAATAAATGTAGCAGTAACACAAAGTTTCAGAATAAAACATCAAACCAAAACACAAATAACCCATGGGAGAAATAGAAGACTTTTCGGAAAGCATACACGAACAAAGCAACGAGCACGCCCACCACATACTTGCAGAAGGCAAGGAAAAATGGGTGCTGTACGTAGCGCTCACTACGGCCATTGTAGCAGTATTGGCAGCCATAACGGGTCTTTTAGCCGGCGACCACGCCGACGAAGCCATGCTGGCGCAAATACGTTCGTCGGATCAGTGGGCGTTTTACCAGGCGAAGAGTATAAAATCCGAGATCATTGCGGGGGCAAATAAAACCATACTCGCCCTCGGCAAAAAACCTGCCGCGCAGGATTCTGCAAAGATAAAATCAAACAAAGCCGACCAGGCTAAAATTATGGCCGAGGCAAAGCGGCTTGATAACGAGTCACATGAGCATGTGGCCAAACATAAAATATTAGCGCGGGGGGTAACCCTCTTCCAGGTTGCCATTGCGATAGGGGCTATTTCCATCATCACCAAACGAAAATCTTTGTGGTTTGCGAGTATGGGCTTTGCCGTTATTGGTATTTTCTTTTTATTGCAGGGGACGGTGTTTTAGGGACTGACCTAAACACCACTTTGTCATTGCGAGGAGGAACGACGAAGCAATCTCCTCGCCATGCACGCATGTAACCTGTCAGCGACGAGATTGCCACTCCGCCTGGCGTTGGATCGCAATGACAAGATCGGCGATGACGAACGGTCGTACGTTTATTTGTACATTTGATAAATACCAATACATGAACCGTCTCACCCTTATATTCCTTGCCCTGCAACTCACCCTCGCCGCGCACGCCCAGCCCGTAACTTTCCCCCTTAAACTAAGCGCCAGCAAAAGATACCTCACCGATGCCAAAAACAAACCTTTCCTAATTAAAGAGATCTCGGCATGGGGGCTTATCCAGGCTTTGTCCGAAAAGGATGAGGCGGCGTTTATTGATAGTGTAAAGGGCAAGGGCTTTAATACGCTGATGGTCAGCATTATTTCTGATGATACCCGGTTTGCCGGGGATCCGCCCAACTGGCAGGGCATACCGCCTTTTACTACCTACGGGGATTTTTCCACCTACAACATTGCCTATTTTAAACATGCCGACAGGTTTTTGCGCATGGCGCAGGCTAAAGGCATGCTGGTTTTGCTGGTGCCTTCGTACTTAGGCTACAAAGGCGATAAAAATCAGGGCTGGTGGGACGAACTGCTTAGCCCGGCCAACAGCGTGGCCAAAAGCCGGGCTTATGGTGAGTTTTTAGGGAAGCGGTATAAAAATGTCCCCAATATGATATGGGAGGCCGGCGGCGACAACAAAGGCGACAGCGCCCTGTACCCGCACATGGACAATATTATAAAAGGCATCAAGGCATCGGACAAACGGCATTTGTGGACAGGACATTTTGAAACGGCCCAGGGCACTAACTGGTCATCCGGCGACAGCTTATATACGAAGTATATCAATATCGACGGCTTGTATGCTTTTACAGAATCGTCGATGGGCAGGGATACGCCGCAGTACAAAACGGAAATTGAGCGTTATGGAAAAGGCAAAATGATATTCCAGCTCGATCAAAGCTATGAGCACGACGTACCGCACAGCGCCGACAACGAGAACGCGCAATGGATACGCCGCAAAAATTATGACGGCCTGCTGAGCGGCTGCGCAGGCACCAGCTTTTGCCCCGGCTTAAAGGACAACCCCGAATATGTGCTAAAAAACTGGCGCCCGCTGATGGGTACTGCGGGGATGTACCAGGCGATGCACTGCTTTAAGCTATTTGGCTCGCGCCCGTGGCAGCGGCTTGCGCCTGATACTACCAATAAAATTATTACCGACGGCCGCGGCAAATACAAAAGCATTACCTATGTGTGCGCCGCGCAAACGCCCGATCATGGTACGTATATCGCTTACCTGCCCCAGGGCGGTACATTAACCCTTAACTTAAGCGCCCTGAGAGCTGAAAAAGTAAAAGCCTGGTGGTTTGATCCCCGCAACGGCAGGGCACAGTTGATCGGCACCTTTGCGGGACATGGGATAAAAAAGCTGTCGCCACAAACCAGTGAGGACTGGGTGCTGGTGGTGGATAATGCGGCGTTAGGGTTGGGGGCGCCGGGGAGGTGAGGGGGGAGGATTTACGATTTACGATTTACGATTTACGAATTTCGAATGAAGAATTTTGAATATCGAATGATGAAGTAAGTTTTGGGGAACAACCAACGAATAGTACACTGTAATATACTTATAATCAATACATGACCGCCCGTCATTGCTAGGAACGAAGCAATCTCTGCGTTATACAGTCAGCGAACCGTAATGCATAGCTGTACGGCGTGCGGCTGACAGGTTACCGGGAGACACAGGTTCGTAGACTATAGGCATATTGTATCCAAAGTAGAAAGCTTGGGACAGCGGGAATAATATTTTTTGTGGTTTTCTTTTTTTTATGTACTTTGGAAACGCCTAAAAAAATAACAACCAATTACAATTTTTTTACTCCAGCAAAATGAAATTTATCGCATCAAGACTTTCAGAGGGAAATAAGATTTTTCCTGCAGAAATTTATATTGAAGAAAATGGAATTAAAGTAAAGATTCCAGGGTTTTTAAGTGGAGATACTAAATTTATTGATTACCAAAATATTTCGGCTGTTGATATAAATACTCCTATGATTGGATTTTCCAGTTTAACCTTTTTCTATCAAGGAAATCAAGCCTATGCACATGGCTTTAAAAAAGAAGAAGCGCAACAAATTAAACAGGCAATTGACCGGGGTAAAGCAAAGGGCAGAATCACGACTATTAACAATAATTATCAAATTCCAAATCCTGTTACTCAACCTTTGCAAAAACAACCGAGCACTGAAAGAATTAATGAACCTCAATCGTACTTAGCAACCCCGAGCCCAGTAAACACCGTTCCTACAAGTCCTTCTAAAGGACTTAATTATATGTACAGTGAGCAATTAGAAACATTAATTGAGTTTGCTTTAGCTGATGGCGAACTGACTGACAAAGAAAAACAAGTACTTTGCAAAAAGGCACACGCCGAAGGAATAGACCTTGATGAATTTGAAATGGTATTAGAGGCAAGACTGTTTCAAAAAATAAAATTGGATAAAAGCTCAATTTCCGATCCAATCCTTCAATCAGTAAACCAAACGGTTCCTCCCAATTCCAATAAATTTGGGGATTTGAAAAAATGTCCTTCTTGCGGAGCATCGGCGCAATCTTATTCAACAAAATGTGCGGATTGCGGACATGATTTTAGCGGCATTGCAGCAAATTCATCTGCAAAAAAATTATTTGATTTACTAAATGAAATTGAAAGTAAAAGAAAAGACAATAACGATAACCCACTTAAAGCTATTGGATCAAGGATGGCCAAGATTTATGGTGGCGTAAATAATATAGACAACCAAAAAAAGGAATTAATATCTAATTTTCCTGTTCCAAATACAAAAGAAGACATAATTGAATTTCTTTCACTGGCCTTGCCAAGGGCAAAAAAACTGGGAAACTTTTTTACATCCCAAAGACCTGAACATGAACTTCATAATGAATTTGCACCCATTTGGAAAGCAAAGTGCCAACAAGTAATCATGAAAGCTCATTTTTTAATGAAAGAGGATAAGAAGACCTTAGACGAAATCAATTTTTATGCTAACCAGCTTGACGCGAACTAATAAAATGGTGAAATCACATCCTTCTGATTCAAAAGTACAAAGAGAAATTGAAAAAAAAATCGTACAATTAATTTCCAAAGAATTAAATATTGTTTTTAATGAAAACGAAAGAGTTACAACAATAGAAGGTGTGAAATTTGAATTTGATTTTTATCACCAAGAAAAAAAGATAATCGGCGAAATTTATTTAGGGATAGATAAGAAGATTACTGCTGGGCCAAGAAAAAAAGTAATTGCTGACTGTTTCAAACTCGTGTACGCAGACAAACTTTTAGGTAATCAATGTACTAAAATGCTTGTTTTCGTTGACGAAAATACAAAGGAAAATTTTGAAAGAAACAGCTGGATTGCTAAAGCAATTAAAGAATATGAAATTAAAATTAGAGTTGAAAAAATTGAACCGTCAGATATGGACGAACTTAGGGACGCAAAACGACAACAACAAATAGGTAATAAAAAAGCTAATACTTAAAATCTATTAAATGGGAATATTCAGCAGCAAAACCGAAGGCGGATTAATGGATGTGATCCGCTGTGACGAAGAGCAATATTTAATTTGGAAGTGGCGTCCAAAGGGTGCATCTCTATATGAAAGTAAAAAGGAAAACTCTATTAGGTATGGAAGCAGTATTCGCGTGAAAGAGGGCGAAGTTGCTGTCTTTGTTTATAAGCAACAAGATGGAACGCTCCAAGATTTTATCGAGGGCCCATATGACGGCGTAATACAAACGGCTAACTTTCCGGTACTTACAAGTATTGTGGGAGTTGCATTTGGTGGTAATTCGCCTTTTCAAGCGGAAATATATTATATCAACTTACAGGGAAATAATCAATTACGTTTCGGTATCCCATACTTTAATGTTTTTGACCCAAGAGACATAGATTTTTCGGCACCTATAGCAGCGCGTGGCAGTATTACATTTAACATTACCTCATATAAAAATTTTATCAGACTGAACCGTATGATAAATTTCGATTTGGACAGTTTTTACAACCAAATCAAAGATGCTGTATCAAAATATGCTAAAGCTTATATAACTAATGCTCCAACAGAATTTCAACTTGCCGTATTACAGCTCGAAAGAAAAATTTTAGATATTTCTAATCAAATCCAATCACGACTGAATAATGATTTGGAAACAGATTTTGGTGTTAATTTAAAACGGTTTGATTTATCAGTTTTGGAATTTGATAAAGAAAGTGAGGATTATAAAAGGCTTGTAAAAAGATTTGGCGAGCAATCGCTTAAAATGGCAGAAGGATCAACGAGTATTAATCTCGAAAATCTTAGTGAAACAATGCGTATCAATCGTAAGGATACCGAACTTGGTGTCGAGGGTAGAAACTTTGCAGTGCATCAGCTTAATCAACAAACTGACGTCTTAAAAACCGCTGCTGAAAGTCTTGGTGAAATGGGTAATGTAGACCTTGGTGGTGGGGGCGGTCTCAATCCAGTTGGTTTAATGACAGGGATGGCAATAGGTGGAGCGATGAGTAATCAAATGGGTGGAATGATGAACAATATAGGAAGGCAACCACCAATGCCTCCATCGGCTCCCATTACTTTATATCATATCGCATTAAACGGGCAGCAATCCGGACCGTTTACATTTGACCAACTAAAACAATTTGCTATCACCGCTCAATTTACTAAAGAGCATCACGTGTGGAAAGAAGGAATGTCGGGTTGGGAATTGGCGGACAAAATGACCGAATTAGCTCCAGTATTTGGCGTAACGCCACCACCCCTACCAACCACTCCCTAATTATGAAAGTAAATATTGTGCCCTCTGTTATCGCAATGGGACTCAGCACGTTAATCGCTTATAGTTTTTATCATTTTCATAATGGAGACAATAAATTTTTATTAGGATTAGGAAGCTTTATTTTCGTAGTAATTACATTATTCTTATCGATAGGTGTTCGTTTTGAACCTCCCAGAACAACAAAATTGATAGCAATCATATCTGGAGTCTTTTTTGTTATCGGTTTGATTAGTAACTTGATATTCTCTTTTTCTAATATTTCTTTACAATTATACACTATTGTAAATGGTATTATATTGATGATATTTTTTTTTATCGCTTACTCTGTTCACAAGGCAAAGCAGTAAAGTTATTGATAGATAACCTTAAAATTGTCTTGCCCTGAAATAGGGTGACATTAAAAATGTTCATTTCAAATATTCAAAAAATTCAACCCATTGATTTTCAGTTGTTTATGGTTTCAAAAGTGTGTGTTGCTGCGAAGTGAACGCTTTGGAATGAGTAGCAGTGGCCGGTTATAGCAGCAGTTAATAATGGTTGATTTTCAACCCTTAGTGTATTCAACATGTTTTTTTACATTTTTGCATTTTTGGCCGTTTTTTGAAATTTATAAAAATTCAATTCGTTGGTTTTCAAGTGTTCATATATTTTAAATTGTGTGTGCTGTTGTGAAGTGAACGCTGTTTTGAACGCCTTTGTGTATCGGTTGTAGAGATCAGTGATCAGAGGTTAGGCCGAAAAAAAGGCGAAAGGTAAAAGGCGAAAGGTAAAAGGCGAAAGGTAAAAGGCGAAAGTTAAAAGGTGAAAGGCAAAAGGTATCCATTTTCTGTCTCCGAAAGTGTTTTCGCGAAATGTTAGTTTTTGCATTTTTTGGGTATTTGCAAAAATCAACTAACTGATTTTCAGACGTTCACGCATTTGAAATTGCCTGTGTTATTGCGAAGTGAACGCTTTGGAATGAGTAGCGGTGGCAGGTTATAATGGCAATTAATAATGGTTGATTTTCAACCCTTAGTGTATTCAATATGTTTTTTACATTTTTGCAATTTTTGCCAATTTTTGCGATTGATAAAAATTCAATTCGTTGGTTTTCAAGAGTTCATATATTTAAAATTGTGTGCGTTGTTGCGAAGTGAACGCTGTTTTGAACACCTTTGTGTATCGGGGGTAGAGATCAGGCCGAAAAAGGTGAAAGGTAAAAAGCGAAAGGTAAAAGGAGAAAGGAGAAAGGCAAAAGGTATGCACTATCTGTCTCCGAAGGCGTTTTCGCGAAATGTTAATTTCTGCATTTTTTGGGTTTTTGCAAAAATCAACCAATTGATTTTCAAGCGTTCACGCATTTAAAATCGCCGGTGCTACTGCGAAGTGAACGGTGTTAGCGATTAGAGGTTGGAGAATTGTGATTAGAAAAAGGTGATTGCTTGCCGGCTTGGGCGTAATTCAAATCGTCGCATAGTCACCATGCGTTCCTACGGAACGCTAACGCTTGTTTGATTTCCAGGCTACCGACCAAACGTCCCTACGGGACGATAGGTACAGTTTTCGTCCCGTAGGGACGTTTGGTCGGTAGAAAAATACAAAGATCAGTTTCATGTTCCGTAGGAACATTTGGTATCAAAGCGGCAATTTGAATTACACCCGCTGGCTTTTGCCCCGCTTATTTACCCTATCTTTGCCTTCATCTCAAAATCTCCCATGCTAAAAAAATCACTCGAAAACCTTAAAATAACCGCGCTGAACGAAATGCAGCATGCCGCGCTGGCTGCTGCCAAAAAGGGGGACGTGGTATTGCTTTCGCCGACGGGTTCTGGGAAAACGCTTGGGTTTTTGCTGCCGCTTTTGGATCTGCTGGATGCGGACATACCTACGGTACAGGTGCTTATTTTGGTGCCCTCGCGGGAACTGGCTTTGCAGATAGAGCAGGTTTTTAAAACCATGGGCAGCGGGTTTAAGGTAAATTGCTGCTATGGCGGTCACCCGGTAAAAATTGAACGGAACAACCTGTCGCAGCCGCCCGCAGTTTTGATCGGCACGCCCGGCAGGATCGCCCATCATCTGCGCCGCGAAGGTTTTAGTACGGATACTATCCATACGCTGATATTGGATGAATTTGATAAGTCGCTTGAGTTTGGGTTCCAGGAGGATATGACTTATATAACCAGGCAGCTGCCGAATTTAAAAAAGCGGATACTCACATCGGCTACCAAAATGCAGGAGATACCGGCTTTTACCGGCATAAACCGCCCAACAGAAGTTGATTTCCTCGAAAATAAAACCAATGTTCCTGATCTTAAACTAAAAGCGGTTATATCCCCGGCTGCCGATAAGCTGGATACTTTGTTTTCGCTGATCTGTAAAATTGGGGATAAGGCCACCCTTGTTTTCTGCAACCACCGGGAGGCTGTCGACCGGATCAGCGACCTGCTTTGGGACAGGGGCCTGGTACATGATATTTTCCATGGCGGCATCGAGCAGGAAGACAGGGAACGTGCACTATTAAAATTCAGGAACGGCAGTCACCGCCTGCTCATCACTACCGACCTTGCCTCGCGCGGGCTTGATATCCCCGAGATCGAGTACGTGGTGCATTACCAGCTGCCGCATACTGAAGAAGCTTTCCTGCACCGCAACGGCCGCACAGCACGCATGCATGCCAAAGGGACATCGTACCTGATACTAACCGAAGATGAAAAACCGGCCTACCTGCAGCAAAACCCAGAAATTGAAGCACTGCCGGAGAAATTGGTGCTGCCGAAGCCAACACCCTGGGCAACTTTGTATATTGCAGCCGGTAAAAAGGGTAAAATAAACAAGGTGGATATTGTGGGCCTCCTGCTGCAAAAGGGAGAGCTTGCCAAAGAAGATTTGGGGTTGATAGAGGTACTTGACCATTCATCCTACGCGGCGGTAAAGCGTAACAAGATAGAGCGCACCGTTCAGCTGATAAAAGGGGAGAAGATAAAGAACAAGAAGGTGAAGATCGAGGTTTCGAGGTGATGAAGAATAAAAAAATGGTGACGCGCCTTTAAGTTATTAATATTACTTTTTAATATTGTTTGATTCATTGCCGTCCGCTTTAGCGGACGGAATAAATAAACAGGAAAATCAGGGCTTTAGCCCCACTAATTGTTTGGCTAAAGCCCCTTACTCCTTGCTTTGTGTCCGTTGGCTAAAGCCAACGGCAATGAAGAAAATAAGTTACTAGTCGCTTAATTAAAACAGCATACAAATGAGCAACAACGATATCATGAAAAAGCTGCGGGTAGCGCTTAAGTTTACCGATGACGACATCATCAAAGTTTTGGACCTGGCCAATTTCAGGATCACCAAAACCGAATTGGGCGCAATTTTCCGCAAAGACGACCACCCCAACTTTAAACCCTGCGGCGACCAGATACTGCGCAACTTTTTAAACGGCCTCATCATCCACATGCGGGGACCGAAAGAATGAGTTGTGAATAGTGAGTGGTGTTGCTTCCATTCACCACTCACCATTCACCACTCACCACTCACTCTTTTTCAATCAACTTATACTTGCCGCTTTTTATCATTTGCTGCACCTCGGGCGAAAACGCTTCGCGGCCGCCGAAATCCTGTACCCAATAACCGTTATATAAGGCAATTCCTACCTCTTTAAATTCAGGGTTCATCAGGTTTTTGCAATGGCCAACGCTTTTAAACCAGCCGCGCATTACTTCGGCAACGGTCATATCGCCCTCGGCTATGTTTTCCCCGATCCTGAAGCTTTTATAGCCGTCGTATTTATAACCGGCGGCCGATATACGGTCTTGCATCATACGCCCATCCTGGCTGGTATGGCTGAAATAGTTTTTATCATGCATATCACGGGCATGGCCCATGGCAGCAATTTCCAATTGGTCGTTCCACACCAGGGGAGGGGCCGGTGGCATATAGGTTACGCCGCAATTGCAGCCTTTTTCCCTTGTTTGGTTGATATAATCCAAAAACTCGCGCCTGAATTGGGGGGAGCTTGCAGTTTGCTGGCTGTATGCACTTATGCAGGAAAATAATAAAATTGCGGGAAATAGCCCTTTAATTAATTGTTTCATATCTATTTCGACCACGGGAAGATGCCGTAGTTTAGCAGCCACTAAATTTTTACAAAGGCAAGATAAAAGGGGTTTATAGTTAAAACTCAGCGCTTCGTCCTTCTGATTCCCGACCGCCAGATTCTGCCTCCTTTACGTTTGTTAACAACAAAAACTGCAGTAACTATTAACGTAATAACGATCAGTAAAATTATAATGAAGCCATTTTCCTGGAAGAGCCGCTTTTGTAAAGCTTGCGCGTATTTGAGGAATACAATTTTTTTTTGTTTTGCAAAGAATCCGTCTTCTTCTTTTGAATCGCATTCTGGGCTGCCAATTTTGCGAGTAATTGTGCTTTTTCAGCTTTCCAGATGCTTTCCTTTAAGGAATCTTGCTTTTTTAACATCGCAAGTTCTTTGGGACGATTTTTGAGCTGGTGATACAGGGAGATATAATTTTTAAGCACCTCCAGTTCGGCCTTTTGTGAGTGGGTTGTTTTAGAAAGCTTCATGGCCTCATCAAGGTCGCTCATGGCCAGGCTGTAATCTTTTATGTCACGCTTTACCATCGATAAAACTAGTAACGACGAAATGATATTAGGGATGTCGTTAGTGGCGCGTGAAAGGGTATTTGACTGTAAGATAAACCATTTAGCCTGGCTATACTTTTTTTGTGAATAGTATACCTTTGCCAGGTTATCAAAGCATTTTCGCAAAGACGTGGAATCATCGTAGGAAGCATATTTATGGATCGCCAGCAGGGTATAGTCTATCGCGTGGTTTTGATAAAGCAGCTGCTTTTTTTTATTGCTTATCGTGTCGTAGTTAAGATAAATTTCGGCCATCCGGCTGTAGATCAAGGCTTTTAGCGTGTCGTTTGTGGCCAGCCTGAATTGCATTCTTAAACTATCCACATCGTTAAGCCGCTGCACCTTCGCCACGTTGAGCTGGTAATTGCGCTTCACTTGCTGTTGAACACTATCCCGCATAATCTGGGCCTCTAACAATGTCGCCCTTAAACTATCAAGCTGAAGTGCAGATGTCAATGTTGGAAGATTATCGGAAGGATCAGGAAGATTTGCGCGTTCCGAAAATGGTGGTATTTTTATGGCTTCTGAACTGCCTACCGGCGCAGATAGGCGCACGGCGTACTCCTTTACAGGCGTTGCAATTAGTTTAAGACTGTATACGGTAATATTGAGGGGCAGCGATAATTTTGCGCTATCGGAACGGTCAGCAGCCGATGAAAGTTTTAAAGTGTCCGGATGAATTGCAAAAGCGGATAACTTAAGGCAGAAATATAAAAAAAACAGAAGTGTAAATTTTTTTTTCATAAGGTACTCTGCGCAAGGGCTTCAAAATTAGGTATATGTATTCAAATAACATACCTTTTATAGCTGATCCGCCTGTTTTTTTTGTTGTTTGGACAGATCTAATAGTCAAAAAGCCTGATTTGCTGCATTTTACACCAGTGAGCGACATAAAAAACATTTGATAACCTTTGTGAATCGGAAATGGTACTGAAAAATAACGGCAGGTATTGCACTATTTACCGACAGTTTTGTATGTTTAAATGGAGGGTTAGCGGATAGCTTTTTCGTATCTCTCGGTAAATAGCCTGAAAAATTTCACACGGGAAACTAAAACATTAAAAATGCCTATCCCGGCAAATGCGCAAATTATCCCGGCTAAAACATCTAAAATATAATGGTGGCTGGCGTAAACGGCGGTAAACCAGATGCCAAGCATTACGATTATGAAAAATATATTAATAGCGCCTAAACGATTTTTTAAACCATAGTATAAAACAACAACCGGGTACGAAGAATGCAATGATGGCATCGCTGCGAAAACGTTGGAGCCTTTGGAGTATATCGATTTAAAAATACCTGCATGGAAATAGTTGTCGAATTTTACCAAACCGGCGGTATTGCCTTTTGTTGCCGCATGAAACGCAAATCCATGATATTGTACGTACCAGGGCGGGGCCGCAGGGTACAGATAGTAGACTATGAAGCCAAGAAAATTTACCAAAACAAAGGTGAGTGAAAAATATAGAAACTGTTTCTTGTTCCTAAAAAACAAGAAGAAGGCGAAAGCAAGCGGTACCGGTATCCAGCAAAGATAAAATATACCTGCCGCGACGTCTAAAAAGGTAGTGCCGTTTATTCTCCAGTATTCATTTGGCGTTAATAGTTTACCGTTGAAATTAATGCCGAAAATTTGTTTTTCGGAATTATAAAGATCTGCAATATGAACAGGGTTATAGTTGTAATTGGGAAAAGCCTTCATATAATCGAAGATGATCCAGTAAACTATAAAAATAGAGAAGCCGAGGATAAATTTCCGGGTGCCGGGGGTTAGGTAAAACAGCGCGTTAAACACTGCTACCAAAAACAACTGGTCGTATTTAAAGCCAACAAGCAGCCAAGACATTATTATGTAGGCAAGGGAGATCAGTAAAATGATAATTACCTGGCGTACAGTAATTCTGATAACATCATTTGAAGCATTGCTCATGCTATTTTTTACTGAAATCAGAGCCGAAAACCTTATCCCAGAGCGGGGAGCTTACACCGTATCCCTTATCAGGATCCTGGTAGTGGTGCAGCATGTGGTGTTGTTTTATTTTTTTCCAGATATTGCCCTTAAAATTGAAATGGTGTATGGCATAGTGTGTAATGTCATAAAAAAGATAGCCTAATATAAAGCCGGGGAAAAAGCCAAAAACGTCATTTGCCGGCAAAATGGCCCTAAATAAAAAGTAAAATCCAGTAGCCAATGGAATGCTGACCGAAGGTGGCAACACCAACCGTTTGGCGTCGCTTGGATAATCATGATGCACGCCGTGGAATATAAAGTGCATACGCTGGGCCCAGGGCTTGTCTTCAGGCATATAATGAAATACAAAGCGGTGCATGATGTATTCGGTAAATGTCCACACAAAAAGGCCCAGTATAAATAACTCAAAAAAAGTTAGGAACCCAATGGCGTTTTGAAAGTCTTTATAAATACAAAAAATTATAACCGGAACGAAAATAAATAATGGAACAGTAAAATGAACCTTGGATAAACTTTCTAAGAAGCCATTTTTAAACATTCTCACAGATTCCTGTGAATTGGAAACATAATTTTTTTTCATAGCCTGTCAGGGTTAAAAATGTTTATAATTTCTCTGCCTGTTATTGAATTTATTAATTTACCCGTTTCAAATTTCATATTTAAAACGAATCTTTTTCAATTTTAATAAAGATTTGATTAATAATAAATGATTTTGATCAATTGTTGCGAAGATATGATATTTTCAGGCTCATACAGCCGTTGAGAATATAATATGTCAATTTTATGTTAAGGTTAGGGGTACTATTTCTTTTCTAAGAGCGCTTTTTTAGCATCCATTAACCTTTTGAAAGCAGTAATGTTTGTTAATATAGCCAGTATAACTATTGGGATGGTAAATATCGACATAGTTTCAAACACATGAAACTTTATACCGGGAACATAGAGTTTATAGTCGCCACCTATATATGATGAAGTAATTCCACATAGGACGGCACAAAAGCCGATAGTTACCACCCGCTCGGGACGCTGCATTAAACCGCCTTTAATTTCAATGCCCAGGCCTTCTGCCCTGGCCCTTACATAACTCACCATCATGGAGCCGATCAGCGCAATGAACGCAGATATCGAGCTCAAAAAATAATGGTGGCCAACAAGGTAGTAGCAGATACCCAAAAACATGATCAGCTCGCTGTATCGGTCGAGCACCGAATCATAAAGCGCGCCGAATGTCGATTTCATATTCCCAAGCCTTGCTACCTGCCCATCGAGCATATCAAACAGCCCGGCAAACAATATCAGGCCTCCGGCCCAGCCAACATAGCGCAGATCGCCCCGGTTTCCTTCTTCGGCGCCTAAAATAAATATAATGGCAACACCGACATTTAATACGAACCCGATGGATGTAACCACATTTGGGGTAAGCCCCAATTTGATAAAAACCTTAACTACAGGGTCGATGACCTTATAAATGCCAAGTTGAAGACTTGTCCGTATGGATGTTTGCTGTTCCATTTACTTGTAGAGCCGTAGTTTAGAAATTAAATTGAACCAATGTACGGATTCCCCATTTAGAAACCTCGGGGTTACTTAAATAAGTGAACCGTCTTACCAAATCAATACGTACAAATTTAAAAATGTTTTCAATACCAACACTACCCTCGATATAAGGAGTTCGTCCAAGTGCATAAGTAATGGGCTGGCCTGTCCCGGTAACAGGGAACTGGAACAGCGAGGGATGCAGCGATGGATTATTCTCATCACTAAGTCCACCATAAATAGCTTTAAACGATGCAGTTTCGCGCCATTTTAATTTTTTCAGCAAGGGGATCTTATTAAAAAAGAACCCGTTAAAATGTTGGTCGATATCAATACTTTCGTAATGATCGGCTACAAATTCCAAAAAGTTCATTAAGTTATAAGAGTAAATGTCATAGGCATAAGTTTGATTTGCACGAAAGATATCAAGCAGTGGATAGGGCACTTGTCCAAATATCTTGCCGCCCTCAACAGTTATATCCGACCAGCCCAATTGCGATAAATAAAAACGTTTATCAATACGGCCATACAGCTTTTGATAACTATACCCGCTTCCAAATACATTTTTTAAGCCAGCATCATAACTCAGGTTAAATACAGGATTTTTGCTAGGTACAGGTATCCGGTATATTTTCCCCTGGTAAAATTGCTCATTGGGTGCATACCGGAGGCTAATATTAGCATCAGTGGTTGTTATGTTGGTAATAGTTTGCTGCTGGTTATTGCTGTTCAGGTTTAAAAAGTAAAGGGAACCGGTTGGTGTTTGGGTTTGATTGTTTAGGCCGATTGAATAAGAAAAGTGATTTTCATATTCATGTACATAATCGAGCCGGTAGTTAAGGTCATAAAGATATTTATCATTATTTCCCCGTTTAAACGAGAGCAGGAAATTGTCTTCCTGGACAAACTGAATATTTTCCCCGGGGATATGTGTGTCATACTGTGCGCTCGCACGTATGTAATTCTGCGGGAATTTATAGATCGATTTATCGTTCAGTGAGTAAGTTGCGCTCAAAAAACCTTTCCACTTTTCATCCTTAAAACCATACGCGACATACGTTTCGAAATAATAGCGTTTGCTGAGGTTGGGCGTCGTGCGTCCGCCAAACCTGAGTTTAAAGCCTTCGACAGGGTTAAAACTATAAAACGCATTTGCCGGGCCCACTTCAAACCAGTTAAAATCCTTATAACCTGCCAATAGTACCGTTGCAATGTCCAGGGTGCGCCTGAACGAAGGCATATTCCGAAGGCTATCGGTATTTTTATATACTTTTGATTCGGCAGTGCTGAGTGTATCCAGGCGGTTTTGTGCCCAATAATCTTCACTTCTGTTTTTTGCTGCTTCAGGTACTGCGTTCTCCTGGTGCTGATAGGTGCTGTCGGGTTCTGTCTTATTAAGAATATAATTTTTGTATACTATGGTCCTTATCCCAAAGAGGCCTCCCTTTTTGTTCCTCGTGAGGCCGAAATCTGCAATCGTGGTACTTTTACTTAAATGATAGCGTCCGTCAGGGTTTTGTTCAAATTCCTGGTTAACGCTCATTCCGTTAACAAAATTGAGGTTTATATTTTTGTTAATTGTAAGATCTGCCCTTTGTACGGCGTAATTGCCATCCAGCGTGATATAGATTTTCCCCACAAAAAGAACATCGGCCGTATTACGGGGGGTGAAACTTAGTTCAACCAGTTTTTGATTGCCTATCGATACTGTATCGGTTATGAAAAATTTATAAAATGTCGGCGCTGAATTGGCAATCGGGCTTAAGAAATTGGTGGTCATAAGGAAAATGACATTCGAATAAATATCAACCTTATAATACATGTGTTTAAAATACACGGTCAACCCCTCATTGTCTACAGCTCCGCCAAAATTCACTGTCTTTTGAGCGAGGGTTACCGATTTTTCCTTTTCAGGATTTTTGCGGTAATAATATTGCGAAAGCTTTTCATCCAGGAAAATCGGCAACAACGATTTACCGGGGATGGTAGTACTATCGCGGTTATCTAATACAAATTTATATTGCCTAAAGAATTTTTTATCAGATAAGTTGTTGGAAACATTGCTTAATGAAAATTGCATCTTATCGTATTCTTTATACTCTACATATGAGTAGCTTTCCGGGCGGTTTTTTTCCTTATTTTCAATTACTTTACGGATCAGCTCAACAGCTGGATTATCCTTATTGCTGTATTTTGGCTTTTTGCCCGAATGCACAATAACTTCGCCCAATTGTGTGGCAATCGGGACTAACCTAACGTTTAAAACCTGGGTTGTGCCCGGTATAATTTTTAATAACGCATCCTTATACCCAAGAAATGACACTTTTAGCTGGTTAACGGGTTTATCGGTACTGATAGAATATTTACCCTCGTCATCGGTATTAATGCCGATAGTAGTCCCGGTAAAAGCAACGCTTACAAACGACAGAGGTTTTTTCTTTGCCGCGTCAGTAACCGTACCGCTAACCACTGTAGTTTGTGCAAATAGTATTGTGTTGTATAGTAAAAAGGGAGCTAAAAAAAACAGCTTCCTGCAGAAATATTTAAAATCCATTTAGTTTTTGCAAATACAGACTTTTACTACTTACGTAATTATTGGTTACACTGTTTAATATTGATATCATTATTTTTAATGATCAAATCAATATCACGCAGCAATAAGTACAGCAAAGATTGTAGTATATAATAAAGCGCCAAAGGTAAAAAAAAAGCCTTTTAACTATTGTGGTTAAAAAGTCAAGATTGTCTTTGATCAATTTTATTTAAACCGCAAACATTGCTGCTAAATTAGTTAAATCAAACAACGGCATTAACAATGTATTAGTGTGAACGCCCTGGCCATATATCACACTTTAAGTTTTGTTTTGCATTAAAAAATTAGTTGAAATGATAGCCGCAAGCCCCAGGGCGAAACATTAGGGTGATCTAAATAAGTAAACCGCCTCACAAGGTCAAGGCGTACAATTTTAAAGATGTTTTCAATACCTGCGCTGGCCTCGACGTAAGGGGTATTTCCTAATGCGTAGGTTATTGGCTGCCCTGTTGAGGTTACAGGGAACTGGTATAACGAGGGATGCAGCGATGGATTATTTTCGTTACTCAACCCGCCGTATGCAGCTTTAAAAGATGCCACTTCGCGCCATTTTAATTTCTTAAACACCGGGATCTTATTGAAGAAAAACCCATTGAAATGTTGGTCGATCCCTATGCTTTCGTAATGGTCGCTCACAAACTCTAAAAAATTCATGAGGTTGTACGAATAAATATCAAAGAAATAAGTTTGGTTGGCAGGGAAGATATTAAGCAGGGGATAGGGCACCTGGCCGAATAAATGACCGGCTTCAAACCTGACATCGGCGAATCCCAATTGCGATAAATAAAAACGTTTATCAATACGGGCGCGCAATTTTTGATAATTATATTGCCCGCCAAATGCATTTTTTAATCCTTCTGTATAATCCAGCGAATAAACCGGGTATTTGTTGTTGACCGGAGAACGGTATATTTTCCCCTGGTAAAATTCTTCGTGGGGCGCATAACGTAAGCCGGCGGTAAATGTGGTTGTAACCAGGTTATTTATGCTATTGGTTTCATTATTGCTGCCGGTATTTATAAAATACAATGCCCCGGCAGGTGATTGTGTTAACCTGTTTATGCCTAAACTGTACGAAAAATGATTTTCAAATTCATGTTTATAGTCCAGCCGGTAACTATAGTCATAAAGGTATACGTAATTATTGCCATGTTTAAAAGAGAGAAAAAAGTTGTTTTCCCCGGTAACCTCTAAGTTTTGGCCGGGAATTGTAATATCGCGCTGTACGCTTGCCATTATATAGTTTTCCGGGAACTTATAGATCGACTTATCATTAAGGGAATAAGCCGCGCTTAAATAGTATTTCCAGCGCTCGTCCTTAAAGCCATAGGCTGCATAAGTATTGAAATAATAGCGTTTGCTAAATTCAGTTGTGGTGCGCCCGCCAAACTGCGGCCTGAAGCCTTCGACCGGGTTAAAGCCATAGAAAGTGCCTGTGGGGCCAATTTCAAAAGAGCCGAAATTCAAATATCCACCAGCAAATATCGTTATAACGTCTAAAGTAAGCTTGAACGATTTCATGTTCATCAGGCTGTCGACATTTTTATAAGTCTTTGATTCGGCAGTACTGAGCGTATCCAAACGGTTTTCCGACCAGAATTGGTCGCTTCTGTGTTTTGCCGCCTCCGGTACTAATTTTTCCACTTTCGAATAGGTTGTATCCGGCTGCGGTTTATTAATTATATAGTTTTTATAGGTAATGGCCCTCATCCCGAACATGCTGAGGCCCATTTTAGTAAGGCCCAAATCAGCCAGCGTCCTGCTTTTACTCAAATGATAGCGCCCGTCGGGGTTTTGTTCAAATTCGAGGTCCGTTCGCAGTGATTTTACAAAGTTGAGGTTGATGTTTTTATTGATAGTAAGTTCAGCTTTTTGCACGGCGTAATTACCATCAAGTGTAATGTACAATTTACCTTCAAAAAGCACATCGTTGGGATTACGGGGTACAAAGGTTAATTCAACCAGCTTGACACTATTTTCTGTTATGGTATCGGTGATGAAATATTTATAAAATACCGGCGCGGAATTGGCTATCGGACTCAAGAAACTGCGCGTCATCAGCAATATATTATTTGAGTAAATATCAATTTTATAGTATATATTTTTAAGGTATACGCTTATGCCTTCATTATCAACGTCCTGCCCGAAATTTACCGTTTTTTCACCCAGGGTAATTGTATTTTCGCCTTCAGGATTTTTACGATAATAGTATTGTGAAAGCTTTTCATCTAAAAAAACTGGCAGCAATGATTTACCCGGTACAGTAGTGCTGTCGCGGTTATCGAGAAGAAATTTGTACTGGTTAAGTGATTTTTTATCAGATACCCTGTCCCGGAGATTACTCAATGAGAATTGTACTTTGTCGTACTCACGATACTCGACAAATGAATAATTTTCGGGTTGATTTTTTTCCTTGTTTTCAATTACTTCACGGATCAATTCAACCGCAGGGTTGTCTTTACTGCTGTATTTTTGCTTTTTACCTGATGTTACCTCAACCTCATTTAATTGCTGTGCAACCGGGAATAATTTTACGTTCAAAACCTGTTCCTGCCCGGGCTTAATAGAAACAAATGCGTTCTTATACCCTAAAGATGACAGCTTTAACTGGTTGTAGGATTTATTGGTACTTATGGAATATTTACCATGCCCATTAGTGGTAACGCCGGAGGTGGTGCCCCTGAATGACACACTTACAAATGGCAAAGGGTTATTATCGGAGGCGTCGGTTACTGTTCCGCTAACAACAGTAGTTTGTGCAAATAAAGTGTTGTTAAATGTTAAAAAGAAAATAAAAAAAGACAGTTTTCTGTAGAAATAAATAAAATTCATTTAATAGAGCGTTATACAAATACAAACCTTTAATGCAAGCACTTGTTTTATAATATCTTATCGCCGGGAATTGATGAAGCAATATCCAGGCAATTGACGTATAGAAATCAAACTTAAAGTAATCCAAAAACTTAGACTTTGCCTGGTAAAAAAGTCAATTAGATGATAATTAAGTTTTTGTTAAATCTTTATAAGATCATAACCATTTAAACCATAGAACGACCTGGAGCAGGATATTAGTATAAACACCTGCCAGCACGTCATCCATCATTATGCCCCAGCCAGCGGGCAACGATTCCATTTTACGAATAAGCAACGGTTTAACGATATCAAAAAAGCGGAACAAAATAAGTGCACATAAAACATATTTTACATTTACGGGCAAAAAAAGCAAACTGATACACATCCCGGCAACTTCATCAATTACAACCCGCGCAGGGTCTTTACCCCAAATTGGCTCTACCATGGAAGACGACCAAACTCCAATAAAGGTTACTAAAGCAGTAATTATTATAGAAAGCAGTACGGGAGGATAGGCGCCGCTCCAGGCAAAGTACCAGCAAATGCTGCAAAAAACAGCGGCTACTGTACCACCACCTTTGCCGATATAACCAATGCCGAGGGTCGTTGAGAAAAGTTTATGGAAAAGCATCTTGGTAAGTGGTGAGTAGTGAGTAGTCAGAGTCAAATTAAAGATGGTGAGTAGGAAAGATACAAAAAATCATCACTCACTACTCACCATTCACAACTCACTAAAGAACATCCACCAGTTCCTGGTAATAATCCAAACCAAGGTGCGTGATCAAATCTTCGCCCATTAAATGGCGTAGTGTGTTTTGCAATTTTATCAGCTGTTTGAATATATCATTTTCAGGATGCAGGCCAGGAGCCGTTTGCGGAGATTTCAGATAGAAAGAAAGCCATTCCTGTATTCCGCTCAAATTTGCCCTTTTCGCAAGGTCGCTGAACAAAGCAAGGTCAAGAGCTATCGGGGCGGCCAAAATAGAGTCACGGCACAGGAAATTGATCTTTATCTGCATTTTATAACCCAGCCAGCCAAAAATATCAATATTGTCCCAGCTCTCTTTATTATCGCCATGCGGCGGATAATAATCAATGCGTATCTTGTGGTAAAGGTCGCCGTATAATTCAGGGTTATCGGCCGGTCTTAAAATATCTTCCAGCACACCAAGCTTCGAAACTTCCTTTGTTTTAAAGTTATCGGGGTCGTCTAGCACCAATCCATCCCGGTTCCCTAAGATATTTGTCGAAAACCATCCCCTTACACCCAGCGAACGGGCTGCCAAACCTGGCGCTAATATAGTTTTCATCAAGGTTTGACCTGTTTTGAAATCTTTACCGGCAATGGGGGTTTCGGTCAATTTGGCCAGTTCGATCATTGCAGGGATATCTACCGTCAAATTGGGAGCCCCGTTCGCAAAGGGTATCCCTAATTTCAACGCCGAATAAGCATAGATCATACTTGGCGATATGCGCTTGTCGTCATCAATTAAAGCCTGTTCAAATTTTTCGAGACTTTGATGAATATCCGATGCTTCGTAATATATTTCAGTTGATCCGCACCAAACCAATACTATCCTGTCGCAGTTGTGCTTTTCTTTAAAAGTTAAAATATCATCCATTACGGCCTGGGCGAGCTCGTATCTCGTTCCGGTCTTAATATTGGTGGCGGTTAAATTCTTAGCATAGTTTTTATCAAAAGCAGCTTTCATAGGCACAACTACCTCCAACTCGGCTTTTACGGCATTTAATAAACCCGGCTCAAGCACTTTGGCTTTCATGGCTGCTTCGTAAACATTATCCGAGTAAACATCCCATCCGCCAAAAACAATATCGTTTAAATTAGCGAGCGGAACAAAGTCCTTAACTTTCGGATAACGGTTTTCGGTTCTTTTACCCAAACGGATGCTTCCCATTTGCGTAAGCGAACCTATCGGTTGCGATAAGCCTTTTTTTACAGCTTCCACACCTGCAATAAGGGTAGTAGCTACAGCGCCTAAACCTGGAATTAATATACCGAGTTTGCCATCGGCAGGTTTAATATTCGTCCTCATAATTATTTATTATTGTGTTAGAAATTCTAATTTAACTAAAGCCATTTATTTGCTTTATACCATTTAATTGTTTCGGCTACGCCGGCCTTCAGGTTATATTCGGGGTAAAAACCAAGGTCGGCCTTTGCATTTTCAATGGAACACCACCAGTTAACGGCCATCAGTTCATCAACTTTTTCGATGTTCAATACCGCAGCTTTATCGCTCAAAGAACTATATTTTTCGGATACTTTGGCGATTAATTTTACAAAGTTTACAGGCAAATGAAATTTAATGGTCGTCAAATTTAAAACTTCTTTGATATTGGCCGCTAATTCGTACCGGTTATAAAAGTTGCCATCCGATAAGTTATAGGTTTTATGGTTAACCCCGAAAAGGGCCCTTATTGTAGCTTTTGCCAGGTCGGTAACATATAAAAAGCTAAACTTTTGTTCAACTTTGCCGATATATGGTTCAATACCTCTAGCCACTTGCTTAAAAAAAATAAAAATGTCACGGTCCCTTGGCCCATAAACCCCGGTCGGCCTTAAAATACTATAGTTTAACGATGGAAATTCTTTTAAATTTTGCTCGGCCATTAACTTGCTATTACCATAGGCGCTGATCGGGTGTGGCGCAGTTTGTTCCGTTATAATACCGGTCAAACTGTTCAGTGGGCCCACCGCCGCCAAACTGCTTATCAACACCAGTTTCTTCAATTTTATCCCGCTTTCAAGTACGGCCGAGGCCAGGTTACGCGTGTATCCGGCGTTTATTTGGTTATATTCCTTTTGCGACCGCGCTGTGGTAACTCCGGCCGCATGAATTATGTAATCGTATTTGTTTTCTCTTAATTCTTGTTTAAGGGAGTTAGGATCTGTAAAATCGGGGCAGGTATATTTTATGTTGAAATGCCTCAGATGGTCAACTTTGCTGGTTTTTCTCATAGCAGCATAAACGTCGAGGTTTTGCTGTAATGCTTCTTCAATAAGATGGTATCCTATAAATCCGCTTGCACCGGTTATTAACACCCGTTCTTTCATATAAGTTTTTCGTAGATCCTGTATTTCTTATACGGATCTCCCTTAATCGCTATAATAGCTTCGTTTATGAGGGTGTTATTCTCCAAAGTCCAGCCGGCTTCGGCATGTTTAAAGCCTTTACGCTTGTATTCCCTTATTATCGTACCATACAAACAGGCCTCGATGCCCATTTTCCTGTAGCCGTCAATAATACCGAGCGCGTAAATGCGGATGCTTTGTACTTTTTTCCGGTTAAGCAAAATTTTAAAAATGCCTGTCGGCAGTAGACGGCCCCTTTTAACCTTCTGCAATACTTCGTTAAAATTTGGCAGTGCTAAACCGAAACCAACAATTTTTCCTTCCTGTTCTGCAACTAAAGCAAAATCAGTATCCAGTATCAGTTTAAGGTCTTTCGCCAGGTAGTCGAATTCCTCATCGGTTAAGGGCACAAAGCCACTGTTTTTGTCCCACGCCGAGTTATAGACCTCCCGCAGTTTAGCCGCCTCTTCTTTGAAATTCTTTAGGTTTACGCTACGGATGACGATATTATTACGTTTTAATCGTTCCTTTAAGGCCTCCAGTAACCTTACTGACCTGTCGTCATAACCTTCACCGTCCCAATGCCAGGCAATTAGGTCAATTTGTTTTAAGAACCCCGCCTTTTCAATAAGTTGGATATAATAAGGCGAATTGTAGGTCATCATTAAAAACGGCGGGCTGTCAAAACCTTCTATCAGCAAACCGCAGGCCTCATTGGTCGAAAAATTAACAGGCCCTATAAATTTCTGATCAACTCCTTTGTCTTTTAGCCATTGTGCAGCCGCATTGAAAAGAAGGTTAGCTGTTTCCTGGTCGTTTATACAGTCAAAAAAACCCCAAAATCCATCGTTTACTCTATTAAAGTCATTATGGCTGTTGTTTAAAATAGCGGCGATCCGGCCCACAATCTTGTCACCATCATAAGCTAAAAATGCCTGCAATGAATTATGTTTATGAAAAGGGTGCTTTGTTAACAGGTCTTTCTGTGCGATAAATAATTCAGGGACATAGTTTGGATCATCTTTGTAAAGATCATGTGGAAAATCAATAAACGATGTAAGCTGTTTTTTTGAAATAACCGGTACTATCTTTTTCATCAAGGGTTAATATGCGTTCTGGTAATTTATTTTATGCCAAAACTAAAAATTGCAGGCAAATTTACCTGCAATTTTTAGTTTTTTGTCAAGATCAGGTGCTTATGCTAAAGCACAGGCTAGTTTATATTTTTTCTTTTACAGAAGTGGTTACACCTACTTCTTTAAATGCCTTAGCCAGTTTTTCAACGGCTTCATCTATTTGATCGAATGAGTGGGTTGCCATTAATGAAAAACGCAGTAACGACGAGTCGGATGGCACAGCCGGTGACACCACAGGGTTGACAAAAATGCCATCGTCCTGCAGTTGTTTGGTAACCAGGAAAGTTTTATGATTATCGCGCACGTATATCGGCAATATAGGGCTCTCGGTAGGGCCAAGGTCAAACCCTTCCTCCAGCAAAAGTTTCATTGCGTAGTGCGTATTGTCCCAAAGTTTCGTTATCCGCTCCGGTTCCGACTCTATGATATCAAGCGCTGCAATTACGCTGGCAACTGATCCCGGAGTCATACTCGCGCTGAACATCAAAGCACGCGCCCTGTGTTTAAGATAATCAATAGTTTCTGCATCGCTGGCTATAAACCCGCCTAATGATGCCAGCGATTTGCTGAATGTTCCCATTATCAGGTCAACGTCATCGGTCAAGCCAAAATGTGAGGCCGTACCTGCGCCATTATGGCCTATTACACCCAGGCTATGGGCATCGTCAACCATAATATTAGCGCCAAAGTGATCGGCTATTCGCACGATCTCCGGTAGCTTAACAAAGTCACCTTCCATGCTGAATATACCATCTACAGCTATTAATTTAACAGCTTCTTCCGGCAGGATGCTCAGCTTGCGCTGAAGGTCCTCCATGTCATTATGGGCATATTTAATAACTTTTGAAAACGATAGCCTGCTTCCGTCAATAAGTGAAGCATGATCATATTCATCTAAAATTAAATAATCGTTCCGCCCGGTAATGCTCGAAAGGACGCCCAGGTTAACCTGGAACCCTGTGCTGAACAAAACGGCAGCCTCTTTGCCAACGTATTTGGCCAGCCTGTTCTCTAATTCAATATGTATATCAAGTGTCCCATTCAAAAATCTCGATCCGGCACAGCCTGTGCCGTACTTGTCAATGGCTTTTTTTGAAGCTTCTTTAATTTTAGGATGATTTGTTAACCCTAAATAAGAATTGGAACCAAACATTAATACACGTTTGTTATCGATAACAACTTCAGTATCCTGCCCAGACTCGATCGGCCTGAAATAAGGATATAGCCCCATTTCCCGGATGATATTTGCATCCTGGAACTGGGCGATTTTATCACGTAATTTTTTAACCATGTATTAACGCAGCTTAAATTTTTTGTAAAAATACCATGAATTAGGTTATATCTTATAATTTAGTGTGTAATTTTTTTTAGCCCGCTTTAAAAGCAGGGCTGCTCTCATTCGGCAAATTAATTAAATTTTTTATTTATTTAGTTACAGAATTTTTGATTTTTTTATAAAAACTCCAAAAAACAGCCCTGACGGTGTTTTTTTGACACACTTTCGTAAAAATTTTGTTGTGGAATTAATTTGAGATATAAATATAACATATTCGCACTTCCTTATAAATTTTTTTTTAAAAATAATATTTTGCTGCCTGTAAATTTATTGTAAGGAAATTTGATGCTTCTCCCTTATGAAAAAATCATTTTATTTATTGATCATTAATTTTACATTATTTTTACCTGCTATTCTTTTTGCCCAACCCTTTAGCGACACCGTTGTTACTTTAAAGCAATGCGTTGATTTTGCATTGCGCAATCAGCCGGCAGTCAAACAGGCTTCTATTGACCAGGAAATTAATGAAAGAAACATCAGGATAGGGCTTGCCGACTGGCTTCCTCAGCTTAGCAGTTCCGGTGAGTACCAGCATTATTTTAAAGGAAGCCCTTTGGTACCCGGAGGAAACAGTACTTCCGGGTCAGCCCCTACCCATATTACTGAATTTTCATCATTGGGGTTGCAGGCCAGCCAGGTCATCTACAATAATGATGTACTGCAGGCGGCAAAAGCAGCCAAATATTCCCGGCAATATTATAAGCAAAATACACTGAGCAGCCAGATCAATGTGGTATCGGATGTAAGCAAAGCATTTTTTGATGTGCTGCTATCGCAAAAACAACTGGATATTTTAAATGAAGATATCATCAGGCTGCAAAGAAGTTTAAAAGATGCCTATAACAGGTACCAGGCAGGGGTTGCCGATAAAACCGATTATAAACAGGCTACCATATCGCTAAACAACTCGGTATCCACACGCAAACAAACTGCCGAAGCTATTAATAGTAAGCTTGCCTATCTTAAACAAATTATGGGTATTTCAAGCAACCACAATCTGATACTTTCTTTTGATACCACCCGATACGAGCAGGAAGCTTCAATAGACACACTTCAAAAATTGGATGTGAATAACCGGATCGAATACCGCTTGCTTGCAACACAAAAAAACCTGGCAGGCGTAAATGTGAATTACTACCGGTGGGGTTTTCTCCCGTCGGTAGCTGCACAGGGTGTTTATAATTTGTTCTACGAGAGCAACCGGTTTTCTGATCTCTATAGCCAGTCATTTCCAAACGCTTATGTCGGACTTACATTAAACCTGCCCATTTTCCAGGGAACGAAGCGGTTGCAAAACTTAAGTAAAGCCAGGTTACAAGTTGATCGCACAGACCTGGATATCGAGAATTCGGCAAATACTATTAATACCGAGTATGTACAAGCGCTGGCGGATTATAAAAGCAACTATACCAACTGGCAGTTGATCAAACAAAATGTTGACCTGGCTAAAGATGTTTACAAAGTAGTTAGCCTGCAATACAGGGAAGGGATCAAAACTTATCTTGATGTTATCGTGGCACAATCAGATTTGCGCACAGCGGAATTAAATTATTATAATGCCTTGTTTAATTTATTATCCAGCAAAATTGACCTGGAAAAAGCGCTTGGCATCCTTACTGTACAATAGAGGAGTAAATATGAAAGCAAGAAATATACTTTTTATGGGGCTGACGATTATTTTGGTATGGACAGCATGCCAGAATAAGGCACCGAAAAATACAGCCCTGCCGCCAACGCCTGTTTACGTTACCCAGGCCAAAATAGCCGATGCCGTATATTACGACCAATTCCAGGCCGCCGTTGTGGCCCTTAATTCGGTTGAATTACGCAGCGAGGTATCAGGTTTTATAACAGGTATATTTTTTAAAGAAGGCGACGTGGTACCCAATGGCAAAGCGCTTTATGAAATTGACCGTCGCAAATATGAGGCCGCTTACCAGCAAGCCGAAGCTAATTTGGAAAGCGCCAACGCAAACCTGGTAAAAGCGCAAAAAGATATTGACCGCTATACCATGCTACTTAAAAATGATGCCGTTGCCCGCCAAACGGTTGACCAGGCGCAGGCTGCTTACGAAACTGGTAAAGCACAGGTAAGTGTTGCGAAAGCCGGTGTGGCGTCAGCAAAAACAGACCTGTCGTACGCTATCATCACAGCACCATTCACTGGTCGTATCGGTATTTCACAAGTTAAGCTTGGTGCGCAGATAACTCCTGGTACTACCTTATTGAATACTATATCTAGCGAGCATCCCATAGGTGTTGATGTGGTAATTGACGAACAGGATATAGACAGGTTTTACAAACTTAAAAAAAGCAGTACCGATTCCACTTTCAAATTGCAACTGTCTGACGGCAGCAATTATAATAAGCCGGGTAAAGTGTTGGTGATTGACAGGGGAGTGGCCAGCGGTACGGGAACAATTAAGGTAAGGATACAATTTCCGAATGAAGATGATGTGCTGAAAGATGGCATGAACTGCGTTTTAAATGTGCTGAACAGCCAGTCGGGTAAGCGTGTGCAGGTGCCTTATAAGGCTGTATTAGAGCAAATGGGGGAGTTTTTTGTTTTCGTTTCACAAGATACTATTGCGAAGCAGCATAAAGTGAAGCTGGGCCCCCGTATCGGCTCGGATGTAGTAATTATGTCGGGCGTTAACGCGGGCGATAAAGTAATAACCGATGGATTTCAGCGCCTGCGCGATGGAGGAAAGATAACAACCGGAAATACGGCACAGGCGCCAGCGAAAACAGCCAAATAATAAGGCAAATAACAAGACAGACAAACCTGGGTTTTTTCTAAAATCAAACGAATGATCGCAGATACTTTTATACGAAGGCCGGTAACGGCAATTGTTATTTCAATAGTAATTGTAGTGGTTGGTATTTTGGCCATCAGCACCCTGCCAATAGGTCAGTATCCCGAAATTACGCCCCCAACGGTACAAATAACCGGTACGTATGCAGGTGCTGACGCCATAACAGTGGAGCAAACTGTGGCAACACCGATTGAGGTACAAGTTAACGGCACGCCTGGAATAACCTACCTGCAAAGCAATAGCACCAGCAACGGGCAAATGACTATGACCGCCAACTTTGAAGTGGGAACGGATATAAATATTGCAGCCCTTGATGTGCAAACCAGGGTGGGTATCGCTACTCCGGCATTACCGCAGGATGTACAGCGTTTAGGCATCGTGGTGCGAAAACGTAACCCCAGTATTTTAATGCTGGTGGCCGTTTTTGCCCCCAAAGGTACCCACGACGTCACTTTTGTTGATAATTACACCAATGTTATTGTAAAAGACGCACTCTCGCGCACCAAAGGCGTAGGCGATGTTATTTCGCGAGCTGATGACTTTAGTATGCGTATATGGCTGAAACCTGATAAATTGGCCGCGCTGGGCATGACTGCCGCCGATGTTACCAACGCCCTTGCCGAACAAAACGCGCAGGTAGCCGCAGGCGTTGTTGGCGTACCGCCCCAGGAAAAAGCACAGCCCTTTGAATACACGGTACTGGTGCAGGGCAGACTTTCGAAGCCAGCAGAATTTGGCAATATCATTGTAAAAACTACCCCAAATAACGGGGCTGTTGTGCATTTAAAGGATGTGGCCCGTGTTGAGCTTGGTAAATTTAACTACGCAGGCAATTCGTTTGTTGATGGCAAAAGGGCATCGTACCTGCTGATTTATCAGGCCCCAAACAGTAACGCCATTGAGACTGCCGATAACGTTTATGCAACCATGAACGAACTTAAAAAGTCGTTCCCCGAAGATATTGACTATGTTGTGCCATTCGAATCCATCACCGTAGTAAGGGTTTCCGTGGGCGAGGTGGTGAAAACGCTTATAATCGCTTTGATGCTGGTAATCGTAGTTGTTTTCCTTTTTTTACAAAGCTGGCGCACCACCCTGATCCCCATACTTGCCATACCGGTATCTATCATCGGCACGTTTATATTTTTTATCCCATTGCATTTCACCATTAATACCCTTACCCTATTTGGTTTTGTGTTAGCCATAGGCATAGTGGTTGACGATGCCATTGTAGTTGTTGAATCTGTACAGCATTATATGGACGAAAAGGGAATGTCGCCGAAAGATGCAACCATCCATGCCATGCAGGATATATCGGCCCCGGTTATCGCAATAGCACTCATATTGGCGGCGGTATTCGTGCCGGTAGGCTTTATACCCGGCATAGTCGGCCGTCTTTATCAACAATTCGCTATAACAATTGCTATATCAGTTTTAATATCTGCCTTTGTCGCGCTTTCGTTAACACCGGCACTTTGCACACTAATTTTACGTCCGCGCAAGCTGGATGAAAAATCGAAAGGGCTCGATAAATTTTTCTATAAATTCAATGAATGGTTCGGACGGTTGACCGGCCGATACAAAAATGGCGTTGATAAGAGCATAAAAAATTCAAAATTTATTGTCATTATCCTGGTCTGTATAATAGCTGGTACCGTTATGTTATTTAAAAATAAGCCAACGGGGTTTATCCCGCTTGAAGATGATGGGCGTCTTTTCGTTACTTACGACCTGCCCGAGGCGTCATCAACCCAGCGGACGGTTGCCGTTTTGCACCAGATGATGGGTGTGCTCGACAGTATACCCGGTATTTTCCATTACGCAGCGCTTGGAGGTTTAAATGCTGTGAGCTTTGCCAGTAAATCAAACAGCGCAACCATATTTGTTCAGCTAAAGCCATGGGACCAGCGGGAAAGCAAGGACGTGCAAATAGGTGCTATTATAGCCAATATACAGAAAAGATTAGCACGGTTTAAAGAGGCAAGTGTGGTGGTGATCCAGCCGCCGGCTATACCCGGTTTGGGAAGTACGGGCGGGTTCTCATTCATATTGGAAGAAAAACAAGCAGGCGGGGATATTAAAGTTTTTGAAAAAACGCTGAGGAATTTCATCACAGAGGTAAAAAAGCGGCATGAAATAGGAAACGCATTTTCGTTTTTTACCGCAAGTACACCAGCATACCAATTAACTGTCGACCGTGAAAAGGCTAAAAAGCTGGGCGTATCAATAAGTGATATTAATAATGCCCTGCAAACCTACCTGGGCAGCATTTATGTTAATGACCTTACCCTTTACGGGAGGACTTTCCATGTACTGGCCCAGGCCGATACTAATTACCGGACAAATATTGAAAACATAGGGCAATATTTTGTGCGCAACCAGGGGGGTACGATGGTGCCCTTAAGTACCCTGACGTCCTATAAATTAATTGAAAACGCGCCATTAATATCGCATTACAATTTGTTCCGCTCGGCCGAAATTGACGGCATCCAGGCGCCTGGCTATAGCAGCGGCGATGCGCTAAATGCCCTGAAAGATGTTGCCGATAAAACTTTGCCCCAGGGGTTTGGTTACGAGTTTTCGGGTTTAAGCCGCGAAGAGTTGTTATCAGGCTCGAAGACGGTTTATATATTTATGCTGTCCATCGGCTTCGTGTTCCTGTTCCTTGCGGCTTTGTATGAAAGCTGGTCGGTGCCATTCTCTGTGCTTTTGGCAGTGCCGCTGGGCGCATTTGGAGCTATCTTGTTTTTAACCTTTCAAAAAGGGATCGCCGACAATATTTACGCGCAGATAGGTTTAATAACACTGATTGGCCTGGCTGCTAAAAATGCGATCCTGATCGTGGAATTTGCCAAAGAACGCGTGGACAGGGGAATGGAACTTGAAAAGTCTGTCCTGGAGGCGGTTCGTCTTCGTTTAAGGCCAATCCTAATGACTTCGCTGGCCTTTATATTTGGCGTTTTGCCGCTGGTGTTTGCTTCAGGCGCGGGCGCCCAGGCAAGGCAAACCATTGGCTGGACAGTTTTTGGCGGTATGCTCGCAGCTACCTCGCTTGCCATATTTATTGTACCCGTGCTGTTTTATGTAATTACCCGTTTTGCTTACGGCAAGGAAAAGCTGGCTGAACTGGAGAAAAATTATAAACCGGATCCCGAACACGACCCCGAGGTATAAATTAGAGCTGCATTAAGGTTGGCTCATCGTTTGAAGAGCCGTTTTGCCCTGTTTAACAGTCAAAAAAATGCATTTGTGTTGTAAAAATTAATCAATCGATCAATTTTTTTAGGAAATTTTCATTTAAAACAGAAGAATCTGCCCGATTAAAAACCAGCTAAAAAAATCCATTGACTATCAGCCTGTAAACCTTCAATTATTGTTAAAATTGCAGGTTTAGCGACCTATTATTGTGTGATTTTTATCATTAAGTGGTAAAGTTAGCACAAATGGCAAAGTATTTGTTAACCTGTCGGTAACACAATTTAATTATTGTTTACAAAAATTCACAACTATGAAAAAGCCATCAATTTTAATTGCCACAGCATTTACTGCTGCTGCGCTATTGTTTACAAGTAATGCTAAAGCACAAACTGCCGCTACCGCGCCAAACCCATGGCGGCTGGGTATAGGCCTCGAAGCCGGCATACCAACAGGTAATGCCCACGACTTTTCTGACTTTGAATTAGGCGGCACTGTCCGTTTACAATACGATGCCAGCGAACATTTCGCCTGGACCCTTACCTCCGGGTATTATAATATGTTCGGCAAAAACGTTTCAGTTATTACACCCTTGGGAACTGTTACTGGTAAAGCAGCAGATTTAGGTATAGTACCGGTTAAGCTCGGTATTAAGGCATTTTTTGCGCCAACATGGTACTTCGGAGCTGAGGCGGGTGCCGGTTTTGAAACCATTAGCGAAGGCAATACAAAGCTGATATTGTCGCCCGGATTAGGTTATGCCAATAAGACGTGGGATATTGCCGCGCGTTATGAAAACTTCTCTGGTCAGGGTAATAGCTATGGCCTAGCAGGTTTACGCGTAGCTTACGCCTTCGGGTTGTAAAACTATTTAGATTTGAGATGTGAGATATGAGTATTGAGATTGGAAAAACTTCCTTTCTCAAATCTCAATACTCATATCTCACATCTCAATACTCAAATCTCCTATCTAACTCAACTTCCCCAACGCTTCCTTAATCCTTTTCATCGCTTCGATCAATTTATCCTCGGCAGCAGCGTAAGAGATACGGATAGATTTGGTATCGCCAAATGAATCGCCGCCAACAGTAGCCACATGCGCTTCTTCCAGCAAATAAATGCTTAATTCATCGGCATCATTAATGGTTTTCCCATTATAGCTTTTACCAAAAAATGAAGTTACATCAGGAAAGAAATAGAATGCGCCTTCGGGCAGGTTTACTTTTATACCATCAATATTTTTTAACAAACCGTAAACCAGGTCGCGACGTTTTTTAAAGGCTTCACGCATTTCTAAAACGGTTTCTAACCCGCCTTCCAAAGCTGCAACGCCTGCTTTTTGGGTAATGGAGCAAGTACCCGAAGTAATTTGTCCCTGCATTTTATCACAGGCTGCAGCGATCTCTTTATTTGATGCGGTATAGCCAATGCGCCAGCCGGTCATGGCAAAAGCCTTGGAAAAGCCATTGATGATGATCACCCGGTCTTTTATAGAATCAAACTGCGCTATTGATTCATGTTTGTCGACAAAATTGATATGCTCATAAATCTCATCCGACAGAATATAAATATTAGGATGTTTTTCAAACACCCCAGCCAGGCCTTCTAATTCAGCCTTACTGTATACACTTCCCGTAGGGTTACAGGGCGATGAAAACATAAAAAGTTTTGTCTTCGGCGTTATCGCAGCTTCCAGTTGCGCGGGTGTAATTTTAAAATCCTGCTCAACGGGTGCATCAATAAAAACGCTTACACCTTCGGCAAGTTTAACTACCTCGGAATAGGAAACCCAGTAAGGCGTGGGGATAATTACTTCCTCACCGGGATTTACCAAACACAATACCGCGTTCGCGATGGCCTGTTTAGCGCCAGTGGAAACAACTATCTGGCTAAAATCATAATCAAGATCATTTTCATTTTTTAGCTTGGCAGCCACGGCTTTCCTCAATTCTGGGTAGCCTGATACCGGCGTATAATAGGTAAAGTTTTTATCCATTGCCTGTTTGGCAGCCTCCTTTATATGTTCAGGGGTATGGAAATCAGGTTCGCCAAAGCTAAGGCTGATCACGTCTACGCCTTTCGCGGCAAGCTCACGGCCCATTTTGGCCATCTTAATTGTTGCGGATTCCGACAGGTTATTTATCCTGTTACTTAATGCAGTCATATAATTTTTTAATATCGCGGCAAATATAGAAAAAGTACCAAGTCTTAAGCCCTAAGTCTTAAGTCATTTTTTTCTTTTTTTAAAATAAGACTTAAGACTTCGAACTTAAGACTTTCGGCTTAACAATTATTTATAAATTTGCCCGCAAATAGCGATTGTTTTGAAAGAACAGAAGAGGATCATACTTATTTCCCTGGTAACCGGTATTGTCCTAATGCTGGCAAAATTCGGGGCCTATTTTTTAACGGCATCCAATTTTGTGCTAACTGATGCGGCCGAGAGCATCGTAAATGTACTGGCAAGTTCGTTTGCATTTTTCAGCATTTACCTTGCCGCGCTGCCACGTGATGAAAACCATCCCTACGGACATGGGAAAGTTGAATATTTTTCGGTTTTTATTGAAGGCTCGCTGATCGGGCTTGCTGCGATCACCATCCTCATTAAATCGGTTTACAGCATTTTTTACCCTAACGCCGTACACGATCTTTTAACCGGCGCAGCGATAATCGGGGCAACGGGTGTGGTCAATGGCTCCCTGGGCTATTACATGATCGCCAAGGGAAAAACTTTGCCTTCTATTACCATTGAAGCGGATGGCAGGCACCTTGTAGCCGATATGATAACAAGTATTGGTTTGGTCGTCGGTTTGCTGCTGATCCATTTCACAAAAATTATCTGGCTGGATAGCGGCCTTTCTATTTTAGTGGGCCTTTATATTTTATTTAGCGCTTATAAATTGGTCAGGAGATCGGTTTCGAGTTTGATGGACGAGGCTGATTTTGGCGTGGTGACCGAGGTTATTACTGTGTTAAACGAAAAGAGGAGGGATGCATGGATCGATATCCATAACTTTCGTGCGCAGAAATATGGCAACGAATTGCATATCGATTGCCACCTGACTTTGCCAAATTATTTCGACCTTATCAAAGTCCATGAGGAAGTAAAACTGGTTGATAAATTAATAAATAGTGAGGTTACCAAAACAGAATTATTTATACATACCGATCCCTGTGTCCCGCAATGCTGCCATTACTGCAGTATGCCGAATTGCCCGATAAGGTCGGAACCAAAAACGGAAGACATAGCGTGGACGATGGAGAAAATCATCCGCAATAAAAAACACTTTGAATAATGTACCCATTTAATGTTCGCGTTTATGGTCTTTTAATCAATGCCGACAATGAAATATTGATCAGCGATGAGCAGGAGTACGGTATCCGCTTTACCAAATTTCCGGGTGGCGGACTTGAATTTGGGGAAGGGCTCGTTGACGGTTTAAAACGCGAATTTATAGAGGAGTGTGACGCCGAAATTGAAGTTACACGTCACTTTTATACGACGGATTTCTTTGTAAAGTCGGCCTTTAATGACTCCCAGGTTATCAGCGTTTATTACCGGGTTAAAAATATAAGCCCGTTAAATTTGACCTTTAAAACCGCAATTTTTGATTTTGATGGCGAAGGGGACCTTTTACAGTCGTTTCGGTGGGTGAAACTTGATAATCTTAAATATGAAGAATTTCTTTTTCCGACAGACCAGCATGTGGCAAAGCTTTTAATAAACAGCATATGAGTTTGACCAACAGGGATTTAAAAGTAATTTGGCATCCTTATACACAAATGAAAACAGCCCTCCCGCCGATACCAATCGTAAGGGGCGAAGGCGCCTGCCTGTTTGACGAGAACGGCAAAAAATATATCGACGCGGTGTCATCCTGGTGGGTAAATATTCACGGGCATGCGCATCCTTATATCGCCCAAAAAGTATCAGAACAATTAAAAAAACTGGAGCATGTTATTTTCGCCGGCTTTACCCACGAAGGGGCTGTGGAATTAGCTGAAAGACTGCTTGAGATTTTACCCAATAATCAGCAAAAAGTATTTTATTCCGACAACGGTTCAACAGCGGTTGAGGTAGCCATAAAAATGTGCCTGCAGTATTGGCATAACAACGGAGAAAATCGCACTAAAATTATTGCCTTCAAAAATGCCTACCACGGCGATACGTTCGGCGCTATGGCCGTAAGCGGCCGCAGCGCATTTACAGCGGCTTTTGATTCATTACTTTTTGAAGTCGAGTTTATCGACCTGCCGGATGCGGCGAATATAAAAAGTCTCAAATCTCACATCTCAAATCTCACATCTGAAACGGCATGTTTCATATTCGAACCACTAGTCCAGGGCGCTGGCGGTATGCTGATGTACGAAGCCCAATACCTCAATGAGCTAATGGCGCATTGCCGTAAGGAAGGCATTTTAATGATCGCTGATGAAGTATTTACAGGATTTGGCCGCACGGGCAAGTCGTTTGCCAGCAACCATGTGACCGAGCAGCCTGACATTATGTGTTTTTCAAAGGGTTTAACAGGTGGGACCATGGCTTTGGGGCTTACCACCTGTACCCAACAGGTATTTGATGCCTTTTTATCGGATGACCGTTTAAAAACCCTGTTTCACGGGCATTCGTTTACGGCCAACCCGGTTGCAATTTCAGCAGCGCTGGCAAGTCTCGACCTTTTTTTGGACGCATCAACAACTGAAAATATAAAAAGAATTGAAAACGCCCACGGCCAATTTGCCCGGAAGATAAAGGATCATCCCAAAGTTAAAACCATAAGGCAAACCGGAACCATTTTGGCGATGGAATGGCAAACCGGGAGTGATACCTCGTACTTTAATTCACTTCGGGATAGCTTATACCGCTACTTTTTAGAGGCAGGCATAATTTTGCGCCCGCTTGGGAATACCATCTATATTTTACCGCCGTACTGTATTACGAATGAGGAACTGGATTGCGTTTACAGTAAAATTGAGCAGGCGCTCGAAGAAATATAGTTGGCTGTTTGCAATGTGCAGTTTGCAGTAGGCGGTTAAGAGTTGGTAATAAAAAAGCCATAAACAGGCAACTGTTTATGGCATAATTTTAAATACAAGTTTTCAGCAGGCAGCTAAAACACTGATAACTGCCCACTGAAAACTGCAAACTCAATTCCCTCCGCCGCTCATTGCTTTTAAATCATCCAGCGATATTTTATCAAAATCAGCTGAAATGGCAAATGTTCCGGCGGGTGCTTTTGTGTCGGCTATGCTTGTAACGGTAACATCAGCAGACTGCCCCTGGTTGAATGAAGTATATTGTATTGGAAATCCCCCGATGGTTGCGTAGTAGGATGCAAATGCACTTGCTGGAATACTTACGTCATTGGTGATCCATATATCATAGGTTTTGGATGTCTTGGTATCAGTAGCAACTACTTTTTTACAGTTAAACCCTGAAATTTGCTTGGTTTCTGTAGTTGGTGCAAAAGTGAGTTTAGGATAAGCGTCGTTTTGGGCCTCAATTTCTGCAGGCGTATAGATAGCTGCTTTTTTTATCGAAGCAACGGGCACATCAACTAACACCGCAAAAAAAGTATTTTTTGCATCTTTTAATACTTTAATGGTGGCTGGACCGGCGGTAAATGTTAAAGCCAGGGAATCGGGTGTAAAGTAGCTTTTGGCTTCAACCGCGTTTCCCTGCATACTTGTGTTTACTGTAACAACCCCCGAGGTGTAAGTTTTTTGTGCACTGGCACTGATGGTAGTTGCTGTAAGCACTATGCCCAGGGCAACGTTAAAGAGTTTAATATTCATAAATTTAGATTAGTTTGACACAATTTAGATTATTCTTGATTGAGATGCAAATTTTATTTTATTTTAGTTAGATACTGATAAAAGCGAATTGTTACGCTTAAGAACTTTATAAACGGCGTCCTTACTTTCTGCCTGTTGCCTAACCAGGCTTAGCAAGTTATCTGAATTGCTCCCGTCTGCAACCAGCGTATGATAATCAAAACAGCTATTCAATACGTTCAACCCTATATAAGGATTATCAGTTACGTAGATAAAGTCGGTTCTTATTTTTTTCAATGGTATAGTATTCTGCTGTCGCCCGTCAAATATGAATATTCTTTTGTTTAAAAATTGTACCAGGTCATATTTTTTTATCAGCCATGAAGTATTAATGTCCTGGTTTAAACTATATACCCATGCTTTGCTTACCTGGCAGCTGTCAAGGTACGGTTGTATGGAATATTGAAATATTTTGTCGGTGTTTTTAAGGTCTGTTAAAACTATCGCTTCGTTCCCGTTTTTAAACACGATCCCCTTGTGTTTTTTTAGATTTAGCCATACGATGCTGTTTGACTGAGCGGAACTGATCTTTTTAATGCTCACAATAAGGCATAATAGCAATGTGCAAAACAAGCTTAATTTAAGCAGCCACACTTTTTTGTCATACAAAAAATAAAACAGGCTGAATATGATAATGTAAAGCAATAGGGATTCCGTCGGTTTAAGCCATAGTTTATTAATGCTGGCGTAAGGCATATTTTCGATAACAGCCAGGCCTTTGTTCATCAAAAGGGTCGTTTTTTCAAGAATAAAAGCGATGGATTTAGACACAATCGGTATCTGCGGCAGCAGTAGATATAGAATGCCCGAATACATGATCAGCGCCGACGGGATAAAAACAAACAGGTTGCTGATTAAAAAATATACCGGGAACTGGTGAAAATAAAAAGCACAGATGGGGAATATGACTATCTGTATGGCTATGGAAACCGAACAAAGCGACCATAATTTATCTGCCCAAACATTTTTGAATTTAAACCATTTGTAAACGATGGGCTGTAGTACCATCAGGCCTGACACCGCGAGGTAGGATAACTGAAATCCCACTTCTGTCATAAAAAACGGGTCGTACAGCAGTAGTACAAAAGCCGAAATAGCAAGGATATTTAAAGTGTTGACATAACGACTAAAAGACTTGCCGATTATGACCAGACTAACCATCAATGCCACCCGGCAAACCGCAAGGGCAAGGCCGGTAAGCAGAGCATAATACCAGATGACAGTTACAATGATACCTGCTTTGATCAGCCGTCCATGTTTATACCGGTCTAAAAACTTAAGCGCAAATGCCAGCAGAAGGTATATGATGGCCACCTGTGCGCCTGAAACGGTAAGCACATATACGGTGCCCGTTTTTGAATAAACCTGCAAAATATCCGGGCTTAAATCGGCTTTATAACCTAATATTAAGGTGGATGCTACCGCAAAAGCGCCGGTATCGCTGATATTCCGTTTTAGTTTTTCAACTAATTGTCGCCGTAACCTTAATGACCCGGCAATAATAGGGCTGCCCGTATTGGTTTTTAATAACACAAATTGTTTTTGGTAAAGAAAAGCCTGGTGGTAAATGTTTTTATTGGCGAGGTACTGCTTATAGTTAAACTCTGCCAGGTTGAAAGGAGGGTCAATTGTATTATATTTTGCCGGGATAATCAATTCATCGCCATAGTCCAAATTTTTAGCGCTGCTGTCTTTTATAGTGATAAGTAAGGTTCCGCTTGTTGCGGTTTTTTTTCCGTTGTAGATACCTTCTTCAACATTCGTAGTAAACCGCAGCAGGCCATTTTTTAAGATGGGCTCGTTATTGATATTTACCACAAGGTATTTGGCAGGAATTTTTGAAAAATGATCGCTGTTATTAAGTTCACTATAGCGGATAACAGTGATCCACCCGCATAAAAACAAGATAGCGGCAATGAGTACACCGCCCAGCCACCGGTTTTTATATAATCTGAATTGGTTATAATATAAGTTCAGTAAAACAAACGCGAGGCTTAACGCAGTAAACGTTGCCACTAACCAGGTTGAATTCGCGCCTGCCAATAAATTAAGCCCCAGCCCAATACCTATTAAAAAAGGTAAAAGCAATAATACAGCAGGGATTTCACCTTTATGGTTTGGGATCATAAATTAATAAAAAGGCAGCGGTACTTTATTAAAAATAAAGGTAGGCTTTCAATCAGAATTACAATTGATCCCGCACTTCGATCAGGAATTTTTTGAGGTTTTCGAGCGAAGCAATTACGCGGTGATTGTCTTTGCTGTCGGCCATATTGTTTTTCAGGTATTCTTTTGCGCCGTTCAGGGTGTAGCCTTTGTCCCTTATCAAATGGAAAATAATTTTTAGGTTTTCAAGGTCCTCAGGGGTGAAGTAGCGGTTGCCCTTTTTATTCTTTTTGGGCTGTAAAACATCAAACTCTTTTTCATAAAACCGTATCAACGATTGATTTACATCAAAAAGGATGGCCACCTCGCCCATGGTGTAGTACATTTTGCTGATCTCGCGTTCTTTGTAAGGCATATTGCAAATGTAAGTTTTGAATTTCGGATTTTTGAATTTCGATTTCGGATTTTAAAAATAAACATTAAAATTCTTAAACGAAGCAATCGGAGTCACAATATTTCCCAATAGACATTTACATATCCATATTAATAATTCCGAAATCGAAATTCCGACTTCCGAAATCTTTCAAAACCCTATCTTTGTCAAATCATGACAGCTACAGAGATACGCCAGGCATTTTTAGATTTTTTCGTTTCGAAGGGACATGTGATCGTCCCCTCGGCGCCGATTGTTATAAAAAACGACCCCACACTGATGTTCACGAACGCGGGCATGAACCAGTTTAAGTCGATTTTTTTGGGTGAGGAAGTCGCTAAATACCCGCGTGTAGCCGATACGCAGCGCTGTCTGCGTGTATCCGGTAAACATAATGATTTGGAAGAGGTGGGTATAGATACCTATCATCACACCATGTTCGAGATGCTGGGCAACTGGAGCTTTGGTGATTACTTTAAAAAAGAAGCCATTGCCTGGAGCTGGGAACTGCTGACGGAGGTTTATAAGATCAATAAAGACCGCCTGTACGTAACCATTTTCGCAGGTGACGAAAAAGAGGGCCTGCCCAAAGATCAGGAAGCGTACGATTACTGGAAACAATACCTGCCAGAGAGCCGAATCCTGCTGGGCAATAAAAAAGATAACTTCTGGGAAATGGGCGAAACCGGCCCTTGCGGGCCGTGCTCCGAAATTCATTACGACAGCCGGGGGGAAGATGAAAGGTTAAAGGTTAAAGGTGAAAGCTTGGTAAATGCGGATGACCCGAACGTAATTGAGATATGGAATAACGTGTTTATGCAGTTTAACCGGTTGAAGGATGGTTCCCTACAGCCTTTGCCCGCTAAACATGTTGATACCGGTTTGGGATTTGAACGGCTGGTAAGGGTGCTGCAGGGAAAAACTTCCAATTATGATACAGATGTTTTTCAGCCGCTGATACAGTTTATTGCAGAGAAAAGTGGTCAAAAATACAGAAGCGACGCCACTCCAGGAACCGAAGGCTGGAATGAAGCCGTTGCGATGCGCGTTTTAGCCGACCATATCCGCGCCATTGGCTTTGCCATTGCCGACGGGCAACTGCCATCAAACAATAAAGCCGGCTACGTTATTCGTCGTATTTTACGCAGGGCAGTAAGGTATTCGTACCAATATTTAGGATTTAAAGAACCATTTTTAAACCAATTGGTGCCATTGTTAGCCGAACAGTTTAAAGGTGTGTTTGATGAATTGTACAAGCAAAAGGATTTTGTTCAGAAGGTGGTTTTGGAAGAGGAAGCGGCATTCTTAAGGACCCTGGCATCTGGAATTAAATTGTTTAGTGAATATACTTCGGATATAATGGTAGACGGCAGCGACGATATATTGTCGGTTGACATTGAAGGAAACACTTCATTTTTAGGGGCCACCCAGATGAAATATATCGACTCCATAAAAGATAAAAATATTATTGGAGAGTTTGCTTTTGAATTATCAGACACGTATGGGTTCCCGATTGACCTGACTGAGTTAATGGCCCGGGAAATGGGATGGACAGTTGATCTGGAAGGCTTCAATCATGCCCTGCACGCCCAAAAAACCCGCTCACGCGCTGCTACCGCCATTGATACCGGTGATTGGGTAGTTTTAAAAGACGACGATGCGGTGGAATTTACTGGCTACGATGAAACCGAAACCATTTCGCACATCGTAAAATACCGTAAGGTAATTGCTAAAGGCAAGGAGCAATACCAAATTGTTTTGGATAAAACCCCATTTTACGCCGAAAGCGGCGGGCAGGTAGGGGATACTGGTGATTTGGTTTTCCCCGATGGAGAGGTGATCCCGGTTGTGGATACCAAAAAGGAAAACGGCCTGACTGTTCATTATGTGGATAGACTGCCGGGAACAGAAGCTATAGATGATGCTTTAACCGCCATAGTTGACCACGAAAGACGCGAAAGCATTATGAACAACCACAGCGCCACGCATTTGCTGCATGCCGCTATGAAACAGGTACTGGGCAGCCATGTAAACCAAAAAGGCTCGTTAGTTAACGCAGAATATTTGCGTTTTGATTTTTCCCATTTCGCCAAAGTTACTGATGATGAGCTTGCGGAAATTGAAGCAATTGTTAACGAAAGGGTGCGTGAAAATATTGGCCTGAAAGAAGAGCGCAACGTGCCTTACCAGGAAGCAATTAACAGCGGCGTCACCGCTCTCTTCGGCGAAAAATACGGCGATTTTGTGCGTGTAATTACTTTTGATGAAAAGTTCAGTAAAGAGCTTTGCGGCGGCACGCATATAAAAGCTACCGGGCATATTGGTTTTTTTAAAATCATTGCCGAAAGCGCAGTTGCCGCCGGGGTACGGCGAATAGAGGCCATAACCGGGATAGCTGCCGAAAACTATATCAACGCGCAAAGCAAACTGGTAAACCAGTTAAGGGAACTGCTAAAAAACCCGAAAGATATTTCAAAAAGCGTGGAAAGTTTATTAGATGAAAATACCAGGCTGAAAAAGGAAATTGAAAAATCGGTCTTCGAAAAGTCATCAGGCTTAAAAAATGAGCTGGCCCAAAAGGTTGAAGTGATTAATGGGATCAATTTTATCGCCCAAAAGGTGCAATTACCTAATGCAGATGCCATAAAGAACCTGGCTTACCAGGTAAAGGATATTGTGCCCAATCTTTTCCTGGTGCTTGGAGCAGATATCGATGGCAAACCGGGTATAACCGTTATGATAGCTGAAAACCTTGTGAAAGAAAAAAACATGAATGCAGGTGCAATAGTTCGTGAACTAGCCAAAGAGATAAAAGGCGGCGGCGGCGGTCAGCCGTTTTTTGCTACAGCAGGTGGGAGTGATGTAAGCGGGTTGGACAGGGCGCTTGAAAAAGCAAAAACGTTTATTGTTTAATAATTTTATATTTGAAAGATAATTAAGGCTGGTTTGATAGCCGGATTTTATATATGACAAATCTTACAGACGGGATAAGTGACAAATATGAATTGGTAGTGGGATTAGAGGTACACGCGCAGTTATCCACTTTAAGTAAATCTTTTTCCTCAGATTCGGCGGCTTTTGGCGGCGGCCCTAACCAGCACGTTAGCCCGATCTCTTTAGGGCACCCCGGCACTTTACCGCGCATTAATAAAAAAATGGTGGAATATGCGGTGAAAATGGGGCTGGCCTGCAACAGTATCATCAATTTATACAATACTTTCGCCCGTAAAAATTATTTTTATGCCGATCTGCCAAAAGGCTACCAGATAACTCAGGACCAAAAGCCGGTTTGTTTTGGTGGCTCGGTATTGGTGCGATTGCATGACGGTTCATCAAAAAAAATCGCTATCCACCATATTCACATGGAAGAGGATGCCGGCAAAAGCATGCACGACCAGCACCATGACGATTCATTGATCGACCTGAACAGGGCAGGAGTGCCGCTTATTGAAATTGTTACACAGCCGGATATCCGCAGCAGCGAAGAGGCTGTGCAATTTTTGACAGAAGTTCGAAAGCTGGTGCGCTATCTTGATATTTGCGACGGCAATATGGAAGAAGGCAGCATGCGCTGCGACGCAAACATCTCTGTACGGCTAAAAGGCAGCACAACTTATGGCAACCGCTGCGAGGTGAAGAACCTTAATTCAATACATAATGTAAAGCATGCAATTGAGCATGAATTTATACGACAGGTTGAAATTATTGAAAACGGAGGACATATTGACCAGAATACATTAAACTTTAACGCCGATACAGGTGAAACTTTAGTACTGCGATCGAAAGAAATGGCCAATGACTACCGCTATTTCCCGGAACCGGACCTAATGCCATTGGTTTTAAACCAGGAATATCTAAACAAGATCCGAAGCACGATGCCTGCTTTGCCAAATGAGCTTTATGCTAAGTATACTGCTGAGTTAGGCTTGTCGGACTATGATGCCGGAGTTATTACGGCCGACCGGGAATTTGCACTATATTTCGAAGAATTGATAAAACATACCGGTAACTATAAAGCAGCCGCTAACTGGTTAATGGGTACGGTTAAATCCTACCTTAACGAGCATAGTTTATCAATCGGCGAGATCGGCCTTAAGCCTGAAACGCTGGCCGGGGTAATCAAATTGGTAGAGTCAGGAAAGGTTAATAATTCATCGGCGGCGCATAAACTGTTTCCTGCTTTGTTAAAGAATGGTAATAAAAATGCCGAAGAGATGGCAATTGAACTAAACCTGCTTATTATTGCAGATAATAATGATGTAAGCCTGTTTATCCATAACGCTATCGCCAAATTTCCTGATAAAGTAAAGGAATATCAAAATGGCAAAAAAGGCGTTTTAGGTTTATTTATGGGCGAGATCATGAAAAGCTCGAAAGGCAAGATAGACCCGCAAAAGACGAACCAATTGTTAATTAAGGAATTAGAGTCGAAGTAAATAGATATGAGATTTTAGATGTGAGATATGAGAAAGCGTGTTTTATAATATCTTTTCTGTCTCAAATCTCAAATCTCACGTCTCAAATCTCAAGTCATGAAAAAGTATTTAATATTTCCCGCCATCATCTGCCTGTCTTTATTTATATTTTCATGTAAGGACAAGGACGCATTTACTATTTCCGGAACAATAACCAACCCCGGCAGTTTAAAGAAAATTTACCTGCTGGCAGCTGATAGTACGCAGCTTTCCGTTGTCGACTCCACCAATTTAAGCGAGCAGGGTAAATTCCAGTTTAAGCACGCGGCGCCGTACACCAATCTTTTTAAGGTACGTATTGGCGGCAGTGTATTCGATCTGATCGCGAAAAACGGAGATGCAATTGATTTTACAACCAACATTACCGACAACACCCATGCCTACCAGGTAACAGGTTCAGATGAATCGGGGAAGATACAGGAGTTTAATAAAATAAGTAATTTTTATGGCGACCAATATGGTAAGGTTGCCCAGGAATACCAGGATAAGGCACAGGCCCTGGGAAAAGAATCTGATTCATTAATTAAAATCTATTTGCCATTATACCAAAAAATTGGCAGTGAATATAGTATTGCGACTTTGAAATTTGCTAACGCAAATAAAAATTCGCTTGCTGGTTTCTATGCTGCCACATCAGTGGAGCCAACAAAATATGAACAGCAATTAATTGCGTATGCAGATGCTATTAAAGATGAATTTAAAGATAACCCAAGCGTGCAGCGTTTTATCAAACAAATGACAGACGCTAAACCCCTGTCCATTGGCCACAAAGCGCCTGATTTTACTATTGGCGGTATTGATGGCAAGCCAATAAAATTAGCGGATTACAAAGGAAAATACGTGTTGCTCGACTTTTGGGCATCGTGGTGCGGGCCATGCCGACGGGAAAACCCAAATGTGGTTAAACAGTACGCTATTTATAAGCCTTTAGGCCTTAATATATTAGGCATTTCACTGGATGTTGACAAGGGCGCGTGGCAGCAAGCGGTAAACCATGATAAATTATCGTGGACGCATGCATCAGACCTTAAGACATATGAAGGGCCCGTTGAAAGGTTATATCATATCGAATCAATTCCCTCAAATTTCATCATTAACCCGGATGGAATTATTGTTGCGAAAAATGTCACCGGGGCCGATCTTGAAGAATTTTTAAACAAAACATTTAGTAAGCCTCAACAAATCGTTAAAATTAGGTAACATTTAACAATTTGTTAATATTAGCTTAACGATTTAATTCTTTTTTGCGCATACATTTACGCAAAAATTCGACCTTCATGAGTAATTCTAACAAACAGAAAATTCTTATTGTTGATGATGAGCCTGATATTTTGGAGCTGATTGAATATAATTTGAAAAAAGAAGGCTACCAGGTGTTTTTAGCGCGTAACGGGCAGGAGGCTGTAGCCGAAGCAAAAAGATCGCTTCCTGATCTCATCGTACTCGACATTATGATGCCTAAAATGGATGGCATTGAAGCATGCCGCATTATGCGTACCATGCCCGAGTTTAAAAATACCTTTATGGTTTTTTTGACTGCAAGGAGCGAGGAATATTCAGAGATCGCCGGTTTTAACGTTGGCGCTGACGATTATATTGCGAAGCCTATAAAGCCGCGCGCACTGGTAAGCCGTATTAACGCAATATTGCGCCGGAACGCGCCCGCTGAAGAAGTAACCGACAACAAGCTCGAAATTGGTGACCTGGTTATTGACCGCGAAGCATACCTTGTTTTCCAAAGGGGCAACAAAGTTGTTTTGGCAAAAAAAGAATTTGAGCTGCTTTACCTGCTGGCTTCGAAACCGGGGAAAGTTTACACCCGCGAGGTAATACTGAAAAATATTTGGGAAGATTCGGTAGTAGTTACCAACCGTACCATCGATGTGCACATCCGAAAACTACGCGAAAAACTTGGAGATGATATTGTGGCAACTGTAAAAGGCGTTGGCTATAAGTTTGACGGATAACGGCAAAGAATAATTCTATATAAAAAAAGCGGGATGTATTTACACGACCCGCTTTTTTTTGTAAGATTTTTCCCGCGAAACTTAGTGCGCGGTAACAGCCTTTTTCTTAGCTGTCGCAGCAGATCTTGCCTTTGTTGCTTTTGTAGTAACTGCTTTTTTAACATTCGCGGTTTCGGCTTTAGCTTTTGTGGTTATTGCCCTGGCTTTTGTTGCGGCTTTCGCCCTAACATTTGTTGCAGCCTTTTTGGCTTTTGCTGTTTCATCTTTTGCTTTGGCACTTATGGCCTTTGCTTTTGTTTCGGCTTTAGCTTTTACTCCGGATGCCCCGGTTTTTGCTTTTGCCACGGTAGCTGCGGTGTTATTTGATACAATTTTCTTGGCGGTAGCTGCTTTTTTCTTAACAACAGCTTTTTCGGAAGTAACCTTGTTTTTTAAGTTTTCATAGGTGTGTTCCGCCGCATCTTTTAAATCTTCGGCTTTGTCTTTAGTTCCGTCCCAAAGCTCTTCAATGGTTTCTTTAACCTTTTCGAAAAATCCTTTTTCTTCAGGTTTGGTTGTTTCTGTGCTCATTTATGTTTTTTTTGGTTAAATGATATTGTTATTTTGCATATTAACAAATACTATTCCACCACTACTTGGGCTGTTTTGAAACGTTTTGGATGCTGAAAAGGCCGCTCATAAACCATTGTTGCCGATATTCTTGTATATTATAAAGGTCAATAGGCGGTACAAGCTTCTTAAAAAACAACCCGACTTATCGTATCCATATTAATAAGCGTATTTTTGCGGGCTACAGAATAATTATGAAGTTTCCAAAATTTGCCGATTTAATATTGTTTGAAGACAATGACATCATTGTCGTAAACAAACCGCCGTTTATCAGCTCGCTGGATGAACGTGAAGGCGGTGAGGTTAATATGCTGCGCCTGGCTAAAGCCTACTCGGCAGACGCGCAAGTATGTCACCGGCTTGACAAGGAGACTTCAGGCGCTTTAATAATAGCCAAAAATCCGGAAGCCTACCGCGCTGTATCCATACAATTTGAAAAACGCCAGGTAAAAAAGGTTTATCATGCTATTATCGACGGCACCCATGTTTTTGAGAACCTGAAAATTGACCTGCCAATTTTAAACGTTGGCAAAGGCAATGTAACCATCAGCAGGCAGGAGGGCAAAAGGGCCGAAACATGGTTCCAGTCGTTAAAATATTTTAAACATTATACATTAGTCGAATGCCGGCCCGTAACCGGCCGCATGCACCAGATCCGCATCCACCTGGCAACCCAGCGTGCCTCGATAGCCGGTGATGAAATGTATAAAGGCCTGCCGGTATACTTGTCAAAACTCAAACGCAAATACCATTTAGGGAAGGACCAGGAGGAGCAACCAATAATTAAACGCTTTGCGCTGCATGCTTACGAGGTTAGCTTTAAATTACTGGATGGAAAGGCTATTACGATACATGCGCCTTATCCCAAGGACTTTGAAACACTATTAAAATTATTGGAGAAGTTTGATTTGTAGAGATTAGTCCGAAAGTCAGTGAAGTCGGGAAGTCCGAAAGAAGCTGCAACTGACGTTTCAGCAAATAAATCATTCCGCAATCGGCATTCCGACTTTCGCATTTCCAACTCCCACTACTTCTCGAAAACCAAAAAATGCTGTATTGGCATAAACTCTCCATCCTGTACTAAATGAAAACCGTTCGATGTTAATTCTTTGTCAACCTGTGCCACGCTCATTTTGTGCAGCTCCTTTATTTCAACCTTCGGGTCTTCGGCCCGATATTCCAGTAAAAGCAGTTTACCGTTTGGTTTTAGCGAGCGGCGTATTGCCTGCAGCATTTCGTGTGGGTAAAATAGTTCATGGTAAACATCAACCATCATGGCCAGGTCGATGGAGTTCTCCGGCAGGTTGGGGGATTGCTCCCCGCCCTTCACAACCACAACATTGGTTTGTTTAAGCTGCTTACTGCGTTTCTTTAAGTATTTTATGGCATCGTCCTGTATTTCAACCGCATATACTTTTCCATGGGGAACCTTGGGCGCAATCCTGAAAGTATAATACCCAGTACCTGCGCCAATATCTGCCACCATGCTATTTTTTGTAATGGGCAGTTTGGATACGGCAAGACCTGTGTTTTCTTCCTTTTGACGCGTATTTCGTTCAAGCCATGCCGCACCTTCGAAGCTCATCACCTGTGCTATCTCACGCCCCTTGTAAAACTTGCCTTCGCCATCAGGTGAGGCTTTTTTATAGGTGTAGATGGAATCTTTTGATGATTGAGCTGTTGATAGCTGGCAGAATGCGGCTAAAACGAGGTTAAGGAAAATTATTGATTTGATGTGCTGCATCCCATAGTAACGAAGATCAAACTTACGAAGTTTTAAAAACTTCGTAAGTCTTTCCCGCCACAAACTAATCTCTAATCTCCAGCCTGTAATAGTACCTAAGTAGTATACCCCAGCAGTTTCATTACCTGTTTGCTATTCTGCTCTTCGCCAAAAACTTCGAAGTTGAAAGTTTCATCGCGGTTGCGGCGGATGATGACGTGTTTTGGCGAAGGTAGCAGGCAATGATGGATACCGCCATAGCCACTCAGTACTTCCTGGTATGCGCCGGTATTAAAGAAGCCTATGTATTGCACTTTACGGGTTTTTGGCATAAAAACGCTGTTCATGTGCGCTTCCTGGTTATAATAGTCCTGTCCGTCGCAGGTGATGCCGCCTAAATTTACCCGTTCGTATTCCGAATCCCAGTTATTTATGGGCAGCAAGATATATTTTTGGTTCAGCGCCCAAACGTCGGGCAGGTTGGTAATGAATGACCCATCCAGCATCAGCCAGCGTTCGCGGTCGTTTTGTTGTTTGCGGCCCAAAACCTTATATAAAATACCCGATGCTTCGGCAACGGTATATTTTCCAAATTCAGTAATAATATCAGGTTCCAGGGTATCGTTGTCGGCGCAGATCTCTTTTATACGGCTAACAATTTCGTTGATCATGTATTCATAATCAAAATCAAAAACCAGCGAATCTTTAAAAGGCATGCCGCCCCCAATATCCAACGTATCTAATGCGGGATTTATCTTTTTAAACTTGCAATATAAGGTAACGTATTTCTCAAGTTCGTTCCAATAGTAAGGCGTGTCAGAAATACCCGAATTGATAAAGAAATGCAGTAGTTTAACCTGGAAATTGGGGTTATTTTCTATCTTGTTATAATAGAAATCAATAATATCCTCAAGTCGAACGCCTAAACGGGAGGTATAGAACTGTGAGTCGGGTTGTTCTTCCGCAGCGATCCTGATACCAAGGTTACACGGGGTATCCATCTCGATCTCGTCATCATAAAGGTTAAACTCTTCCTTATTATCCAGCACCGGGATGATGTTTTTAAACCCATCATGCAGCATGTCAATAATATAGGTTTTGTATTGAAAAGTTTTAAATCCGTTGCAGATCACCGTAACGTCTTTATCGACTGCACCTTTTTTTTCCAGGATATCGATCATCGGCATATCAAAAGCCGACGATGTTTCCAGGTGGATGTCGTTTTTTAAGGCTTCTTCAACAACATGTTTAAAGTGTGAGCTTTTGGTACAATAGCAATACTTGTAACTACCCCTGTAGTTGTTTTTAATGATAGCTTGCTGAAACAACAGTTTAGCCTGCTGTATCTTTTTTGATATGATAGGCACATATGTGAAACGCAGCGGCGTACCATACGTTTCGATCATTTCCATTAGATTAAGGTCGTGAAAATATAACTCATCCTCAATGATCTCAAAACCTTCCTGCGGAAAACCTACACTCAGGTCAAGAAATTCCTCGTAACTCTGCATTTTTTAAAATTTTGCCAAAAATGTAATTTTTTAATGGAATAACTACAGATTTGTTTGCACAAATTTTATGTATTGAATGTAATTTATCTTTTCTGGAGTGACGGTACAAACAATACTACGGTAGCGATAAGTATCAGGGTGCTTGAAAGCAAATATGCCCACCAAGAAATTAAGTCGAGTTCAAAAATTGCATGATTGTAAAAGCGCCAGTATATTTCAAGAACTATTACCAGCAATAATACCCATTTCACCCAATCATGCCCTGTGCGGACCAAATAAACTACAACTAACATTACAAGCAATAACGTAACAGATGAAAATATTATGCTAAGAAGCTCGCGCGCTGTAAACGCTAAGCCGAAAGATATCAAATACTGGATTCCCTGGAATATAGAATTAACTATTCTTACGGCAAATGCTGCTAAAAGGATTTTGGATGCTGTGATAAACTTTTGATCAATTTGTATTTGTTCGTCCATATCTATAAATTATGCTAATCTCAATTTTGCGAATTACGTTATAACCGGCAAATGAACCTCTGCAATCATACATCTTGCGCTGCCGCCGCCATTGTTTTCAATGGTGTTTATATCTGCCCAAATCAGTTTCCCATATTTTTCAAGGGTCGTCTTTTGTCCCTGGTTTAATGAGTTGTAAGCATTTTTCGACATCACTATCAAAATATCACCTTCGCCGTTCCTCACTTCAAGCATATTGCCTGCAAATTGGTTCATTTGTTCAAAAGATATGCCAATGATCTCTTTGTGTGTTAACTTTAGAATCGTTGTGATGGCATTTTTTTCATCCTCGCCGGTAATACCTTCTAAACAAACAACAGCAAACCTGCTTCCTATGCACATCAATACATTGGTATGGTATATAGCCTGGTGATATTCATCATAAGCATGAAAGCTAACTTCTTTATAATCAGCTTGTTTGCAAAATAAGGCTAATACTTCGCGATCTGTTCGTGGCGAGATACAAGCATAGGCTATTTTGTTTTCCCTGTCGAGCACCATGCTGCCCGTACCTTCTAAAAATTTATTCTCCAGCTCAAAGCGGCTCAGGTCAATGATATGTTTTACCTCAAAACGGTCCTCCAGCTGGGCAATAATATCCTCACGTCGTTCCAGCCGGCGGTTTTCGGCTTGCATCGGGTATAAAAAAATACCACCATCGGCATGAAACGAAACCCAGTTGTTTGGGAATATTGAATCAGGCGTATAAGGTTCGGGCGTATCTTCAATAACGGTAACATCCACGCCGTTTTCGAACAAAATAGCTGCCATTGTATCAAATTCCTGGCGTGCTTTCTCTTTAACGCCGTTCTTGTCGGCATTGCGGTTTTGAAAGGCATTGCTTGCAGCGGTTTCTTCATTAAATCCGAAGTTAACCGGCCGGATCATCAGTATATGGGAGGTGGATTGGTTGTTAGTCATTGTGTCATTAGTCATTAGGCCATTATTTTTTGTCAACAGTAGGATTAAGGATTTTAGCTAATATTCATCAGAAAAATCCGCTTAATCCAGGTTCAGACCACCTTATCCCGCTGCAGCGGCATACTCATACAATGAAAGCCGCCCCGTGCCCTTGAAAGCTCGGCGGACGGCATAAGTATAAGAGTATCGGTCATGGATTCAGGGTTGATTTCGTCCTGTTCAAATTTTTGAAGCAGATCTGCGACCTTTATTACTTTAAACCCTTTTTCTTTAAATGCGTCAACTGTTTTATCATTCCGGTCGTATCCTAAAACTACACCTTCTTTTATAGCGAGCAGGTTGCACGAATCGGTCCATTGTTCCCTGGCATCGTAAGGAAACGTATCACCGCCTGAATAAATGAATTTTGTTTTTTTCTTGCTGCCCAGGTCATTTTCACTTACATCTGTAAGCAAGTCTTCCAAATATTTAAAAGTTTTTGGTTTTTTTCCTTGCTCAAATTGTACTATTTCGGGTTTATCTTTATTTTTTTTATCAGCAAACCATGCTGCCGGCTCACGGCTTTCCACATCGCTTTCTTTAACGGCCAACGAACGCAAAAGCACCCACATATTTCGTTTTACCTGGGTGAAAACCGTATCAATATGCATATAGTCCCGCTTGTGCGGGATTTTTACGATAGTTACTTTTTTTACTACATTATTTTTAAACAGCAGCTTTATTGCCTCGTTGGCGCCGCTAACTGATGTACGCTCACTACATCCAATTATTAAATGCTCGGGGCTCACCATCATCACATCACCGCCTTCCAGAGTGGTCTTTTGTTCGTTGTCCTCGCCCGGCCGTAAAAAATGTTGTACAGTTTCGGGTATTTCCAAAATATTGTCGCGGTAAGCTGCAAACAGCGGGTGATTAAAAAAAATATATCGCATCAACAAAGTTTCGCGGGCCCTTGCCTTTTTTGCCGGCTTGTTGAGCAGCATAAAATTGTTTACAGCGATGCCGATATCCCTTGAGAAGATGAGGTTGGGAATAGGGGCGAAAATCATTTCATTTTTATTGAGAGACCCTGATATGATAATTTTTGCAAGCTCAACCGGCTCGGTATCAATTAATTTTAATTGCAGGCGGTAATTGCAGTTTTCTATAGCACATACCGAGGCGACAAGCTTTTTACGTATATCCGCTTCCTGTAAAATATCCTCTAAAAGGGTTTGAATTTCAATCACTTTAGCCGATGCATGAAAGTTTTTATCGTCTGGCTTGAAAAATCCACGGTTATCAGCCGCGCTATCAACTTGCGCGAGTTTGCCCTTGATCTTACCCGGATCCAAAAAATACATCAATAGCTTAACATAGTAATCGTACTCGTTTTTACGCATGGTTTCCAGGTGTACAATATCCTCAAACAGCCAGTCCTGGGCTTTTGAAGGCACCACTTTCCCCAGGCCATTGTCAGGGCTATGAATGAGTAGGGTACGAAGGTTACCAATTTCGGAAGTTACTTCAAGTTTAAAATCGCTGTTGCTAAGTGTCATAAATGGTTGGTGGAGGATACAAAGATAGTTATTAGTCCGAAAGTCCGAAAGTCCGAAAGAAGCCGCAAGAGGTCGATCAGTTAGAAGGGGCATAATTGATTCAAAATGGGATACGATCAAATGCAACTCTTTTTTCTTTCGGACTTCCGGACTTCCCGACTTTCGGTCTAAATTCCGTATTTTTGCCCGATGGATTTTATTATCGGAGCTACCCTTAAAGCAGTTAAACATTTATACAATACTGATCTATTCGCCGGGGACATAAACCTGCAGGAAACCCGTAAAGAATTTGAAGGGCAGGTTACTATCGTCACTTTTCCATTCACTAAATTTTCAAAAAAATCTCCGGAGCAAACTGGCAATGAAATAGGTGCATACCTGCAGAACGAATTAAAAGAAGTTGCAGGTTTTAATGTGATAAAAGGCTTTTTAAATATTTCTTTATCCGATGATTACTGGTTAAAAGAGTTATATATCGAAATTTTGCCGGACGATTTTGCTGTTTTTAAACCCAGTGGTAAAAAGGTAATGGTTGAATATTCTTCACCTAATACCAATAAACCCCTGCATTTAGGGCATGTGCGTAATAATTTGCTTGGATTTTCTGTAGCTCAAATTTTAAGTGCTGCCGGGTACGACGTAGTAAAAACCAATTTGGTAAATGACCGTGGCATACATATCTGCAAATCAATGCTGGCCTGGCAAAGGTTTGGTAATGGGGAAACACCGGAAACGTCCGGCTTAAAAGGCGATCATTTAGTAGGCAAATATTATGTGCTGTTTGATAGAGAATATAAGGTACAGATCGAGGCCTTAAAAGCATCAGGGCAAACCGAAGATGAAGCAAAAAAGAATGCTCCGTTGATCAGGGAAGCACAAGAAATGCTGCAAAAATGGGAAGCGGGGGATGAGGAGGTGAAAAGCCTCTGGAAAACCATGAACAGCTGGGTTTATGCGGGTTTTGCCGAAACATATAAAAAGCTGGGCGTAAGCTTTGATAAATTTTATTATGAATCAAATACCTATATCCTCGGTAAAGATATTATTGAAGAAGGGCTGCAAAAAGGCGTGTTTTTCAGAAAAGCGGATAATTCCGTTTGGATAGACCTGACAGCTGATGGGCTCGACGAGAAATTGGTTTTACGTTCAGATGGTACTTCTGTTTACATGACGCAGGACTTGGGTACCGCCCAATTAAAATACAATGATTTCCACATGGATAAATCCATTTATGTGGTGGGCAATGAACAGGATTATCATTTTAAAGTGCTCTTCCTCATCCTGCAAAAGTTGGGTAAAACTTGGGCGAAGGGATTATACCATTTATCGTATGGCATGGTTGACCTGCCATCGGGCAAAATGAAGTCACGTGAAGGGACAGTGGTGGATGCTGATGACCTGATGGATGAGATGGATAAAACCGCCAAAAAACAAACTGACGAGGCGGGAAAAGTGGAAGGCTTTGGCGAAGAGGAGAAGCAGCACTTATACCATATCATAGGCATGGGTGCCTTGAAATATTTTTTATTAAAGGTTGATCCCAAAAAACGGCTGCTGTTTGATCCCAATGAGTCGGTTGATTTCCAGGGACATACCGGGCCGTTTATACAATATACCCATGCCAGGATCAGGTCAGTATTAAGCCGGGTGGATGGTTTAGATAGTAATAAAGCAACGGAATATAATCAGTTAGCCCCCGAAGAGCGGGACTTAATTGTTTCATTAACCCAATTCCCTGAAATTATTAAGGTAGCCGCAGAAGGCTACAGCCCGGCTGTAGTAGCCAATTATGTATACGAGCTGGCTAAGATTTACAATAAGTTTTACCACGAAAAGTCAATATTACAGGCGGAAGATGAAGCCGCAAAGCAATTCAGGCTGCAGTTATCGGCAGCAGCAGGCAAAGTAATTAATAAAGCAATGGCATTACTTGGAATCGAAGTGCCGGAGCGGATGTGAAGTTGCAGTTTTTAGTAGCAGTAGCAGTTATAAATTGGCAAACTGCTACTACCACTGAAAACTACCACGATATTAATTCCAATGTCCTTTGTGCCACCTGTAGCCCCGATTGGTACGTTCCCATGAACCCCGTGCATAAACATGCCCGGTCCTTGGCCTTTCCCAATGACCACGTACATAAGCGTAGCGGCCGCCGCTCCATTCCCATTCGCCATCTACCCAAATTGCCCCTTCATAAGGTGCCACAGGCCTGTCATAAACCGGTTCAACGGGCTGATCGGTTACGTAATAACTTCCTGCACACGATGACAGGAACAGGGATACTGCTAAAACAAGTAGTACCCCAAATTTTGATGTCGTTTTCATTTGGTATATGTTTTTGTTTTTTAACAATACATATATTTACAAATGATCAAAAAAAAAGTTTGGATTTATTGCCTTCTGAACTTGCCATCGTAGTGAATGGTGAGTCGTGAATAGTGAGCAGTAGAAGCGGAATCACCCTGACCATCTCACAATTCACGAACAAAACTTCCCGCCTCGACGATCGATTTTCTATCGATGGCATTAAATTCGGGTATGTGCCCTAATAATTTAAGCCCGGAATATTCTAATATGAATTCTTTGGAGTAAATATCTTTTGGCCCGTTAAATATTATCCCTTTTACAGAAATTTGTTCCTTTTCCAGGATATAAATTGACAGCAACGTATGGTTAATACTCCCGAGATAATTCTGTGAAACCAATACTACTTCCACATTTAACTGCTTTATAAGGTCGATCATTAAAAACTTGTTATTTAGCGGGACCATTAGACCGCCCGCGCCTTCAATAATTAATTTACTGTTTGTTGCCGGGAGCACGATTTTTTCCAGATCAATATTTATCCTGTCAATCGCGGCAGATTTATGGGGTGAAAAAGGTTGCGATAACCTATATGCTTCCGGATGGAAAGCAGATGTGGTATTTGTTACAAGGCTTTTAACTTTAGAGGTATCACTGTTATCAAGGTCGCCTGATTGAACTGGTTTCCAATAATCAGCTTTCAGTTTCTCAACTAAAATCGCGGACACAATTGTTTTACCAATACCGGTACCTATACCGGTAACAAATATGGGTCTATCCGACATTTATTAATTCATTTATGATATTAGTTAGCAGTATAATCTCTTCCGCAGTATTAAACGAATGCAAACATATCCTGATCCGCTCACCGCCTATGGGGACGGTAGGGCTTACAATAGCCCGCACATCTAAACCGTTATTTTGTAAATCAGTGGCGACAGCCTTCGCTTTTTCGTTGCTTTTTAATACAACGCATTGTATGGCGCTGTCGCTTTTAATTAAGGGATAGGTACTGTTATTTTTTATTTTTTGTTTGAACAGGCTAATGTTATTCCGGAGCATTTCAATTTCAGTTAAGGATTGCTTTAAAAATTGATAAGCCATTTTTATGGCCGCCATTTGATGGACCGGGGCCGCTGTTGTATAAATAAACGGCCGGGCAAAGTTTATGAGGTATTCTCTTAGTAAATTACTCCCTAATACAATCGCCCCATGACAGCCCAAGGCCTTTCCAAAGGTGACAATCCTTGCAAAAACCTGGTTTTGAAGGTGTTCATCAATCAATCCAAAGCCATATAAACCAACGGCGTGTGCTTCATCAACAATTAAGTTAGCGTTATATTTATGTGTTAATTTTAATATCTCGCCAATTGGCGGTGTATCGCCGTCCATAGAGTAAACGCTTTCAATAGCCACGTAACAATTTCCTTTGGCCTGTTTTAATTTGTCTTCCAGGCCTTGCAGGTCGTTGTGTTTAAAAATGTAGCGGTTGGCGTAGCTTAGCCGGGCCCCGTCAATGATCGAGGCGTGTATCAGTTCGTCGGTAATAATGGTATCGCCCCGGTGGGGGAGCGATGAAAACAAACCAAGGTTGGCGTCATAACCTGAATTGAAGATCAACCCCGCTTCGCTTTTATGCACTAAAGCAATATATTTTTCTAGTTCGTCGGTATAATTTGAATTGCCCGATAATAACCTTGAACCGGTTGCCCCATTCGAAATCAAGCCGCTAATCTTTACCTCGTTGTCAATTTTGCTTTTTAACACAGCCGAGTGGGCAAATCCCAGGTAATCATTCGAACAGAAATCAACTAGTGTGCTTTCCGGCTTTAATGCCCGGTAGTTACCGGCTAAGCGCCTTTCGTCCAGTTTCTTTTCAATAAATAGTTCAGCAGCTCTCAAAAAATTTATAATTTCTGCTAAAATAAAGAAAGCGCCCCGGTTTAACAGGGCGCCTTCTTTAAAAATTATTTTTTACTGCGGGATTGTTAATTTCCACCGCCGCCGCCACCACCGCCTTGCTGCATCCTGGCGCGCATTTCGTCCTGCATTTTTTGGTAGGCTGCTGCCTGGTCAGGGGTCAAAAGGGCCTTGATCTGGGTGTTTGAAGCCGTTCTGATCGGCATCATCCCGGCCCGCATAGCGTCCCTGTCGCCGTTTGCGGCTGTTCTTACACTATCCATTTTTGTGGCTTGCGCCTGCAAAATAACAGTTATTTTGGCTGTTTGATCATCTGTAAGTTTTAATTGCGTTTGCAATTGTTTAGCCCTTTCATCAGGACTCATTCTCTGGCCGCCACCTTGTGCACGGCTAACTGCTGTAATTCCTAAGAACAAACAGCACATTAACAAAAATTTTCTCATGTTTTTCAGTTTTTATAATGTTTTGATAAAGGTAAGGCCTAATAGTTTAATAACCGGGATGTAACTTAATTGTTGCTTTGGGGGGATTGGTGAGTGGTTGATTGAGTTGGATTAAGTTGATTGAGTTGGATTAGGTTGATTGAGTTAGATTAAGTTGAATAAGTTGGAATAGATTGATTGAGTTGGATAGGGCCAAGTCTTCGCACGCGCAAAAACTATAAACTTGAGTTTTGCACATCCTCAAAACAAAAATTCAAACTACCACAAAAAACTTAATCAACCACTCACTTAATCAACCTAATCAACTAATTTTGTTGCAAATTTGAAATGGAACGTTGCATCTGGGCCATCATACTGGTCAGGCTTTCGAGGGTAGGCTCGGGGGTTGGCATGGGCAAATGGGTTGAAATATAGGCCTTTGCCTTCCAAATCTCTAAAATATCTTCGCCGCTGATCTCGTAAGGCTCATAAACAGGATTATCAGACATCAATTTTAATTTCCGGTTTTCTTTGTATTTATTGCCGATGCGCTTATAAACTATGCCTTCGTTTTTGGATATTATCACGTAAGTTTCAGCAGTTTTTACATCGGCCCAGTTTTCTACATATTCGGCAATAATAATGGTGCCTGATACGAGGGGGAGCATGGAATCGCCTTTTATTTCAAAAGCCCGGTATGTCCCTTGTTTAAACATCGGCAGGTAGAACTTTGGTAACTGGGCAACAAATTCAGGATCGGCATAGCCATTTAAATAACCGGCGCTGGCCTTTAGGGGCACCAGTTCAATATTCTCGTTATCATCCTTATCCACAGAAATACTTAAAACACGCAGGTTCGCGGGGTTGCCTTTGGGTTTCGGCGCCCATTTTTCATTAATAGTTTCATTAATAAAGTCATCAATTGAGACATCAAAAAATAATGCTATTTTTTTTAGTAAATCGTACTTCGGATCTGCTCTTTCTTCTTCGTATGCGCCTACAAGCGATCTTTTTATACCTACCGAATCCGCAAATTGCTGTTGGGTAAGGCCTTTCTTTTTCCGGAGAAATTTAATATTTGAAGGAATATTTGACATAAAATTTGGATTTGCTAAATTTATTAGTAATTTTATGCTCATAAAATTAGTAATTATTTTTTAAACAGCAAATTTTTTCTCAAATGAAACGCTTTATTTATATCATTACCGACAGAAATCGCAATAATTTACATGTTGGCCTATGTTCTGACCTGTTAAAAACACTTGATTTTTACCGCCAGATGCCAACTTTATTTTTCGATAGCGCACAGCAGCTTAACCGTTTGGTTTATTTTGAAGAGATAAATACCGAGGAGCAGGCAATGGAAAGGTTCAAAACGGTGAGCACTTACACCAGGCCCCAAAAAGAAAAAATGATCAGACCTGTAAACCCTGATTGGGTTGATCTGACCATTGGTTTAAATTTTGAAAGCGGGATAAGGCCAAGGCCACAAATGCGCCCGGCAATCAGTTCATCAAGAAAAGTATTTACTTTTTAATGAACTTTAACGCGCCCGAATTCATGCAATATCTTTTGCCGCCACGATCAGCCGGTCCGTCGTCAAAAACGTGGCCCAGGTGCAAACCGGTGCTTCTTTCAATAACCTCGTCGCGGGTCATTCCGGCGCTGTTATCTGTTACGATTTCAATTTTTTTAGGGTCAACCGGTTTTACAAAGCTTGGCCACCCGGTGCCGCTGTCAAATTTATCTTCCGAAGAAAATAGAACCTCGCCGGTGGCTGCGCTCACATAAACCCCTTTTTGGTGATTATCATGATATGCATTCTGAAATGGGGGTTCAGTCCCGCTTTCAACCATGATGTAGTATTGGTTTGGGGTGAGAATTTTTTTCCAATCGGCCGGGGTCTTACTCATTTTTCGTTTTGGGTCAAACTTCTTTAGTTGCTGACCGCTGCTCAGCTGACATCCAAATGCTGTGATCAGGCATAGGATAGTCAATGTTAAAATAGATTTTTTCATTGTTTAATTTTTTAAATCAGAGGATGGGAACTATATTTCCTTACAACAATAACTACGAAATATTTTAAGGACAGGTTTGCGGCCCGACAATTTTTTTATATAGCCTTGGTTTTCGGTACCAATACGGAATTGACTATATGCAACAGGCCGTTGCTTTGTTGAATATCAAATTTGCTGATAATACTTTCGCCGCCATTTTCATCCACCAAAACAATATTACGGTTTATATCAATTTTTGCAATTAGTTTACTGCCGGCAATAGTTGTGTAAGTTGCCTGGCCGTTATTTGAATTAATTTTTTTGGCAATGTCCCTGGCAGTTACCCTGCCCGCTATGGCATGGTAGGTGAGCAAATAATTAAGATCGAGTTTATGGCTGGGTTTCAAAAGGGTATCAAGCTGTCCTGCCGGTAATTTTTCAAATGCCTGGTTAGTAGGGGCGAAGACTGTGATCGGCCCTTTGCTTTTAAAGGTTTCGGTTAAACCGGCTTCGTTAATTGCATTGATCAGCACGGTATATTCCTTTGAGAGCGTCATGTTTTCAATAATATCATTTGATGATATCATTGCCGTGCCGTCCACTATTTTAATTTTACCCCATTTTGCTTTTACAGTATCAATTACCGGGTTAACTACGGTTGTTTTCTGCGCAAATAAAAAGGAGCCGTTTATAAAAAACGAAAGGAGCACGATCCATTTTTTCATGGGCGCAAAACTAAATAAAAACATTTAACCACATAACAAAATCAATAAATAATGACTTAATTATAGTCAATTATATGTCACATGTTTTTGTTAAACAAACTTGTACTATACAGGCGTAAATAAATTACCATCCCGGTGTAAACCCTAAGCCAAATACGGGTTTGGCAACATCAGTGCGGTTGAACGGATATGCCAGGTAGGGCTCTAAAACAAAGGCCCCGAAAACATTCACCCTGAGTGATATTCCTGCGCTGGTGGCGGGCACACGCTGGTTAGGATTGTAAATGGTTGCCCCGCTTGCGTCCTTGCCAATAGCGTCAGGACCCGATTGAAATTTTATTTGGTTCCCGGCATTCCAGGCCAGGCCGGCATCAAAAAACAAGTTAAGCTCGGTAAAAAGGAATTTTGATTTGATTTGCGAAAGCCGTTCGGGCCCGGTAAAAGGCAAACGGATCTCGAAATTTGCCACTGCAATGCGGTTGCCTGATAGCTGGTCGATAGTGAAACCATTTGTTGGGGTTTTACCTGTTCCGCCGTAAAAGGTTTGTGCCTCGTAGCCGCGTATTAAAAACGGGTAGCCCAGGTATGGCTGGTAAAGGCTGCCGGTATTGCCGAAACGCCCGTAACCATACAACCTGGCTGCAAAAGTAACGGGGGCGACGCGCGCGTACTCCCGCAGATCGATAGTTGGTGCAAAAAATTGGTAAGTACCAAAATCATATTCGGCCTGTATCCTGTAGCGGTAACCGTTTAAGGGCGACGCCACGCCAAAAAAGGAATTATCACCGACTAACGCCGTATTTACATTATATAGCGTAAAAGGCGTTAAAATGACACCATTGTTTGTCGTCTCGGAGTTATAAACTGAATTCGATACATGGTTATGCGTATAATTAAGCTCATTGCCAAGCGTGTCGAAAATTGTAGTGTAGCGATCAACGCGGTAGTAATACGTCGCGGCGCCAGTACCTAATTCGACACGTGTTTTTTTAGTGATAGGGTAGGAGGTAAAAAGCGAAAGCTGGTCCTGAAAAATCCGGATAATATCATAATTCTCGGCAGTAGCTGGAATAGTTGTCGTACTGTTAACATTGAAGGTTGTAGGCACTACACTATAATTTGCTGTCTGGAAAGGTATATGGGATATGCTGACCCCAAAATTCCACCGCCCCTCCTGGTTTATGTAGGTAAACTGGCCGCCAAAATCATAAATTTCACCATTCACAGCCACCCCGGCATATATTTGGTTCCGGCCTAAAATATCACTGAATACCCCCTGAACACCGCTTGATAAACCAGCGCCGAACTGGCTCACCGATGCACCTACACCGCTGCTTGCCAGGTAATCAAGCTTGAACATCGGTTTATAGGGCACATTTTTTACAGAATCAACAGGGATTTTGGGATAAGCAAGGAAGTTGTTTAGGTTAGCATTGATGAGATCGACCCCGACCGACTGTGCAGGCGGCAATAGCCCGGCAGCGGCGCCAATAACCACACCATCGTCCACGACTTTTGCTGTAAAATCAGATGCTTTAGCGTTATAAAGTGCATATTTTTGGGCGCGGTAATAAGAATAAACAATATCGTTATTACTTGAAATAGTCATGGCCGGGGAATATTCCGTAATACCTGAAACTCCGGTAAACAAATCGGTCATTTGCTCCACTTTACCGGTTGCAGGAGTGTAACGGTACATATTGCGAAAACCATCACGGTTTGACAGGAAATAGATATGTGTACCATCCGACGAATATTGCGGGTTCAGATTGTTGGCCCCGTTAAATATTTTAATATCTGTTATTTTCCCGGTTGCCAGGTCTAATTCCGCCAGGTTAAAACTTATATCCTGCGATAATGACTGGTCGTAAGTAGTCCTGTCACTCGAAAAAATGATCTTTTTGCCATCCCTCGAAAAACTTGGCTGGTAATCGGAATATTTATCATTGGTTAATTGCCTCACCTGCTTAGTATCAAAACTATACAGATACAGGTCGCCCTGCCCATCGGCAAGTCCCTGGAAAGCTATATTTTTCCCATCCGGCGACCACGACAAATTGCTGAATTGTTCGGCCTTACCCATCGCAACATCATCAACTATACTCCCGGATGTAACATCAGCTACCAGCATACGATTACGGCCTTTATTAAAAACACTAAAAGCAAACCTTTTACTATCCGGCGACCAGGTACCGGCCGATTCAATAAAATTATATTCGTCGATATGCGAATTGGTTACTTTACGCGTGATCTTTCGTAATATCCCGCCGGTTTTGGCATCAGCCAGGAAAAGATCGACAGCAAATAAACTCTTCTCGGATAAAAATGCCAGGTATTTTCCATCCGGGCTTATAGAAGGGGCAAGGTTTAACTTACCCGAGTTTTTATCGTCAATTATCCTGTGTCCCACAGGAATTTGAGCTGTATCCTTTAAATAGGGTTTATAGGTAGTCTCAATCGCATTTTTCCAAAGGTTCGATAATGTCTTATCGTCATAACCAAAAGTCCGTCTGATGCCATATTGAAGCCCGAAACGCGCTGTGTTTTTAAAGAAGGGCACAATTACCGTATCGCCATAAGTTGATCCTATGAACGACCAAAATGCCTCGCCATACCGGTATGGGAAATATTTATAGCTTTCGGTTAGGGCACGTACTGTTGGGATATCATGGTTTAAGTAGGCATCGCGCATCCACATCGCGGTGTATGAATCTTTTTTACCGAGGGAAAGGTATTCTGCCATACCTTCGATCATCCATGATGGGATATTATTTAAGTTTTCATAGGATGTGGAATCTTTGCCCAACAACAAATGGTATTGAAAAGCGTGCACCAGTTCGTGGCCTATAACGTGTCGGGTCATCTGGTTGGTTTCCATAACGGGCATAACTACCCGGTTTTTCAGCCCCTCGGTGACCCCGCCGGTGCCAACGTCTATTTCTTCGTCAATGGCTGTAGTTTGCTGAAAATCCGGGTGGTTGGCATAAAGGATAATGGGATTCGGCTTTTTAAAAGTATCCCTGAAAACCTGCTGGTGCAAAGTGTACCATAACTCGCTTTCCTGCGCAAACCGCTTTATCATACTATCATTTTTTAAATAATAATAGATCTCGAAATGCGGGGTATGATAAACCTGAAACTTTAGTTTTTTGTAACGCACCTTATTTTGCCCGAAGTATTGGGCGTTTGTATGTATGCTAACCAACAGTAAACTAAAAACACAAACCAATATCAGGGAATATCTTTTTGCCTTAAAAGAGGCAGGATGATGTTTATTCATACAAGGTAAAATAGATAGGGCTAAATTAGTCAAATTCGATGGAGTTGTAAAAGTTGGAACGGGTTGAAATAGTTAAAAAGAGTTGTAATAGTTAAAGGGGTTGAAAAAGTTATAATTTAACAGTCAACCTTCTAACTTATTTACAGGCTAAAAATTGTAAGACTTACAACCTTTATAAATCACTCACTATTCACCACTGACTATTCACTACTCACCCACTCACATTTTTATAGAATCAGGCCGGAGCCTGAGAGAATCAAGATGCATTTTTGCACTATCAACAGCAGTATCTGCGTCGATACGCGGGGAAGGGCAATCGTATTCCTTAGTGATCTTAACCCAGGGTTTTGGAAATGGCCCATAGGTATAACCCGATTTCGGGTCAGCATACACCCTTTGCATAAACGAGCCGAAAATAGGCAGCGCCGTATGCGATCCTTCACCAGTGTCGGAGTTGGTAAAATGCACACTGCGGTCATCGGCCCCAACCCATATACCGGTTACCAGGTTTTTTGTGATCCCCATATACCATCCATCAACAAAATTTGAAGAGGTACCCGTTTTGCCGCCGATCTGGTTTTCTTTTTTCCATAAACCGGGATACTCCCACAAAGCCTGCGACGTACCGCCGGGTTCATCCATACCGCCCCTGAACATGTACAGCATCAGCCAGGCTGTTTCTTCGCTAAGCACCTGTTCTGATTTAAGGGTATATTCCTTCAATACATTTCCATCCTGGTCGGTGATCTTTGTAACCAGCAGGGGATCAATTTTTACACCTTTATTTAAAAAAGTACTATAAGCGCGCACCATCTCATAAACCGATACATCGTTTGATCCCAGCGATACCGAGGGCACTGACTTTAGCGGACTTTCAATGCCGCACTTATGCGCATATTCAACAACTTTATCCCAGCCAACCTTCTCCGTTAATTGTGCAGTGATCGAGTTTATCGACGCACCCATTGCCCAGCGCAATGACATTTCCTGTCCCGTAAACCTATAAGTGGCATTCTTAGGCTCCCAAACCTGTTGCCGGCCTTCGTCCACGTATTTTATGGAGACAAATTTATCAGTGAATTTATCACATGGGGTATAGCCATTATCCAAAGCGGTTACATACGCAAAAGGTTTAAACGTGGAACCTGCCTGCCTTTTTGCCTGGTTTACATGGTCGTAGTTGAAATACCTGTGATCAATGCCTCCGACCCATACTTTTATTTTCCCGGTCGACGGCTCAAGGGTCATCATGCCCGTATTTAATATGCGGGTGTAATATTTTATAGAATCTACGCTCGAAAAAGTAGTATCCTTTTCACCGTTCCAGGTAAACACCTTCATACGCTTCGGCTTTTCGAAATACTGGTTAATCAATGCGGTGTTGTTGTCGTATTTTTTTTGCAGCAATTGGTAAATCGGCAAATGCTCTTCGGCTTTCAGCAAAAAATCCTTTATTTCATCACCGTTCGAGTCACGCCATGGATTTTTTTTGCCCCATACATCGTTAAACCGCCTTTGAAGCATTTTCATTTTTTCGGCCACAGCCTGTTCCGCATATCGCTGAAGGCGGGGATCAATCGTGGTATATATTTTAAGCCCGTCGCTGTAAAGGTCATAGTCGTTCTCGCGGCACCATTTCTTTAACCACCTTTCAACGGCTTCGCGCAGGTACGAATCCCCCTGGCCTTCATTTTCAACATAACTTAAATCTAGGCCGATAGGTGCTTTTACACTTTTATCATAATCATCCTGACTCAGTTTGTTGTATTTTAACATTTGGGCCAGCACGATATTTCGCCTTTCCAACGAATGTTCCGGGTTGTTTATGGGATTATAAGTTGAGGTTGCTTTTAACATACCAATAAGTGTAGCAGCCTCGGCCGGGTCGACCTTATCGGGAGTTTTGTCGAAAAATTTCAATGAGGCCGTTTTAATACCGAAGGAACGGTTGCCAAACGGCACTGTATTTAAATAAAGCGTTAGTATTTCCTGTTTTGAATATATATGCTCTATTTTCAGGGCGGTAAGCCATTCTTTACATTTATAAACAATGGTCCTTATAAACGGCACGTGTTTAATAATGCCCTGCGATTTCTTTTTGCGTGTTTCGAACAGGTTTTTAGCCAACTGTTGGGTGATGGTGCTGCCACCTCGCCTGCCCCCTTTGGCCGTGGTAAGCATACTGCTAAAAAATGAATAAAAATCAACGCCGTTGTGATTGTAAAACCTTACATCTTCGGTGGCAATTAATGCATTTATGATATTGGGCGAGATATCTTTAAAATCAACAGGCGAGCGGTTTTCTTTAAAATAGCGGCCCATCAAGGTCCCGTCAGCATAATAGACCTCGGATGACAACGATATACTCGGGCTTTTAATGTCCTGCATATCAGGAGAGTATCCGAAGAGCCACAAAAAATTTAATTCTATCGCGCAGAAAAAGATGATAACAAAATAGATAAATATAAGCGGATATCTTAGGATTCGGTATTTTATACGTCGGAACATGGGGGTAAAGATGTAAAATTATAGGTCTAAATCATAGCGGGGCCAGCAAAAATAAACAACGCAATTTTAACCGGTAAATTTTAAGTTAACTTCGCATCTGTTAAAATTGTTCTATGAAAGACATAATTAATAAATTTAAGATTACCAGTGGTGAAAAATTTTCGCTTAAGGATTTTGACCCCGCTTATTCAGCTGATCTGAAAAAGGAAGATGCTGAGGCTATTTTAGCTGATCTTATACAGCAAGCGGCCTCACTGCAATCGGCATTATATGCTGATAACCGATATGCCCTGCTCATTTTATTCCAGGCGATGGATGCGGCGGGTAAAGACGGCGCCATTTCGCATACCCTATCGGGTTTAAACCCACAGGGCTGCGAAGTTTATAGTTTTAAGCAACCCAGCGCCGAAGAACTCGACCATGATTTTTTATGGCGGCACTATAAAGCCCTGCCTGAATTCGGGCGTATCGGCGTTCATAACCGTTCGCATTATGAAAATGTGCTGGTGACCAAAGTGCATCCCGAGCTGCTGTTGAATGAGCGGTTACCCGGCCTTAAAAGTGTAAAAGATGCCGGCAAAGAATTTTGGCAGGCCCGTTATGAAAGTATCCGTTCGGTTGAAAAGCACCTATATAATAATGGTACGATCATCATTAAGTTTTTTCTTAATTTATCAAAAGGTGAACAAAAGGAACGCTTCCTAAAACGGATCGATGACCCGGAAAAGAACTGGAAGTTTTCGGCAGCTGATATTTATGAACGCGAGTTTTGGGATGATTATATGAAAGCTTATGAAAAGGCGATCAAAGAAACTTCCACCGGGCAGTGCCCCTGGTACGTGATCCCGGCTGATAAAAAATGGTTTACCCGGATCGCCATCTCAACGATCATCCTGGATACTTTAAAGGGGTTAAATTTAAAATACCCCGTTTTACCAAAAGAGGAAAAGGAGAAACTGGAGGAGGCGAAGAAGGTGTTGATGGAGCATTAATTTGGCCTCCACGACGAAAAACTTGTTTCCAAAAGTTAAAATATTTCTAATTTATTCTATTGATAATCAATAGGTTAAAAAAATGGTTTACACAACCAACAACTTTTTTTTGCGAAAAAATTAGTGTTTATCGATAGGTCGTCCTTGCGGGAATGTCGGCAAAAGCATAAATGAATCCCACTCTTTATATCGTCAAGCAACTCTCAGGCCAATCGTAGATAATGTGTTCGTCAAATGGCAATAAAATATATTCTATTTATTCCATAGATTATATATACTTTATTATATTTGCCTCAACATTTTTATTATCATCATGAAACAAACCTTATTTATCGCAACTATCATTGCCGGCTTTTTAGCCTCTACTACTAACGTATCGGCGCAGCCAGTAAAATCGACGCCCGGTGACATTATCATCCAATGGAACCTCATCACCGTAAAGGCAACAAAGACAGGCAAACAAAATAGTAACCTGGGCAGCCGCACAGAAGCTATTGAGGCTATCGCCGTTTACGATGCCGTAAATTCCATTAAACATTTTGGTACGCCATACCATTATTTCAATACTTCAACAGGCCCGGCCTCGGCGCAGGCAGCTGCTGCACAGGCCGCGCATGATGTGCTCGTTAGCTATTTTCCAGATCAAAAGCCTCTATTGGATTCGGCGCTGACAAAAAGCTTACAGGGCTTAACTGACGGGCCGGTAAATAACGGTCAAAAAGTAGGCAGCGCTGCGGCGGCGGATATTATTGCCCTGCGTGCCCACGATGGATCAAGCCCGCTAACAACTTATGCCGGTCCGGCGAATGCAGGTATAGGCGCGTACAGGCCAACTCCCGGTAAATTTTCGCCTGGCATTGATGTGGAATGGGGAAATGTAAAACCGTTTTTATTAAAGGATTCCAAACAATTTCTGCCGGAACCTCCGCCCGCCATCGGCAGCGATGAATACAAAAAGGCATTGACCGAAGTTTCTGAGATAGGGGAGATCAAAAGCACCAAACGTACAGAAGATCAAACGCATATTGCGCTATTTTACAAACAGGATGCCGAGCTGACCGTAAATGAAGGCCTGCGCGAACTGGCGGCAATCCATGGCACCTCGCTCGAAGAAAATGCGCTGATATTCGCATTGACTGATGTTGCCGAGGCTGACGCACGGATTGAAATATGGGGCGGTAAATATGCTTATTTATTCTGGCGGCCAGTGACCTCTTTAAATGCAGAAGCCGATGGGACAGTAAAAGATTATACCAAATGGACGCCTTTGATCACTACGCCCGCACATCCAAGCTACCCAAGCGGCCACAGCGCAACAGTTACAGCAGGTTACGAAGTGCTTAAAAAGTTCTTTGGCGATAAAAACAAGCTCGAATTACATACAACAACATCCGGTGAACCTGCGCGTGTAGTTGAATCATTAAGCGCGGTGGAATGGGAGAACGGTTATAGCCGTGTTTATGGCGGCATTCATTATCCCTTCGAAAATTCCGCCGCCCAGGATGTCGGGCGTAGGGTGGCTGAATATGTGCTGGTTAATGGGCCGAAAAAGGACCGCTGATTTTTCACATATTGTTTATTTTCAATGGAGTTCAAGAGTGCTTCGCCGTTGTAGCTGATTTTTTCAATTTTGCTGAATAGGAGCCGGGAAATTGGCGCGCTCCTATTCAGCTTGCTATAAGTTATGAACTTGCTTGCTTCAACCTGTTTAGTAAGCGGTCGAACCGCACCCAGTAAACGGCACAGTCCTTTTCACTTTCGCCCCGGGTATAAAACAGGTATTTCCCATCGGGCGACACATATTGGCCATACCTGTGCGCTAAGCCATCGTTGATCAATGGCCCCAAACTTTGTGGATTTGTCCAGGTTTTATCTTTTTTACGAAAACTTATGTAAAGCTCACATTCGAAATCTTTGGTTTCTTTTGTGCTGATGATCATATACGATTCATCCATGGCAATAAAAAAATCGCCGTTAAAACCCGGCGAATTGAGTGGCGGGCCAAGGTCTTGAATACTCGTATCAGCATCTGAAGGAGGCATCACGCTAAATCTCCACGCATTAGCATCAGAAGGTTGTCCCCAGGTACCATTGCTTGCTGCATATTTATTGCCGCTTATGGTAGGCATAAAATCATAGATCAAATAATTTCTTACATTATAAGAAGTTGGAGTACTCCACCCGGTGTTTGTCCTGGTTGACCGGAATACCATATTTGCCGAATCGCCACGCTTGAAGTACAGGGTATTGTTATCGGGTGAAAAAGAAGTCTGCCCCATGTGTTCATTTAATATGACCGGACCGATCCATTTTTTTCCATCATACTTAAAATATTTAACTTTCAGGTTTTGGGAATTGGCCCAGCTTGTATTTGTGCAGTAATAAATTTCCTTACCGTCGGCAGAAATAGCCGTCCTGTTAGCTGTAAACTCTCCTTTACCGGCCAGCAGCCCTGGTGCAAATATTTTAGGGGTATCCCCTGGCATGGTTTGGCCCAGGTAGGCGTCAGGACTATTCCAGAAACTCGTTTGTGCAATTAAGCCCTGGCTGAAACCCAGTAAGGTAACCAGGAAGACGAAAAATGTTTTGTTCATATGATTAAAGAATTGTAAGAAATATTTAACTCAATGTTCTAATAAAAATACGGTTATTATTAAAAAAATAAATCCCCCTAATTGAGGGATTTTTTAAGGTGCAATTACCTGGATTTAAACTTTTCAGCAAATTGAAGCTGCTGTTGAAGTGGAAGCGCACTAGACTTTTCAGGTCCTGCAGGGTCTCTTGGAAGGTACACTAAGCTAAATGAACTAAATTGGCGCGTTTCTAAATAATTTCATGTTTTAAAGTCTGTAATTCTTTTAAAAATTCCAATGCCCGCATTACTCTTGTGCCGGAAGATTGCCTAATGAAATTTTTCACCCACTTTTTTTCAACATTTTTGTAAGATACTTGCTTATAAAACCATATGCCCAAGGGTATTAAAACTATAAATACAATCAGTTGCACCAGCCACCAGTTTCCGTTGGATTGTTTTATAATGTCAAAACCGGCAAGCGCCTTAATGTTAAAATCCTTTATCACTTTAGTAAAAATGACCGGGTAAGCTAAAAAGGTAGGTATAAACAGCACGGTTAGCTTTGCATAATTTATGATATGAGTTTGCAGCATTACAAGCGCGCTTTGAATCGTCGCCAGGTCTTTACTATAATCCACTGTTTTTATAATGTTGATCTGTTTTAATGCGTTTAATAACGTGGTGATATAGAAAGCAAGCAAAACAACCGCTGAAGCCGCGTATGGGAATTGGAAAAAGTTTTTAGTTAAAAAACAAGCCAGTAATCCAATTGCGGCTGAATGAAAAATACTTTCAACCACTCTTTGGCGATACAGGGGGGCAAGGTTTGATTCCACTTTTTGGGTTTGCAGCGAGGCTATGCTTTGCTCGTTCAATTCCAGACTTTTCTCCAGTTTTGCGTCATTGGCAAGCCACATCGCCTTTATTTCATCTAATTCCATAATCTCAATTTTATTTATTCGAAAAATTTGCTCTTAGTTTATCTTTTATCCTGCTAATCCTGGTGCCCACATTTGTTTCTGTAAAACCGGTGATCTCCGAAATTTCCTTATGGGATCTATCCTCAAGGTACAGAAGAATAATTGCCCGGTCAATTTCTTTCAACTCGTTTATAAAAACTTGCAATAATTGAAGATTTTTTTCAACTTCAGTTTTATCCTCGTGCGTTTCTTCAAAAACAATGAGCCCTTCTAAAATGGGCTCATTGTTTTTGAATTTTTTCTCGCGGCGATAGAAAGATATGGCTACGTTAAGGGCAATGCGGTACATCCATGTTGAAAATTTAAAAGCAGCATTAAAACTGTTAAACGATTTCCATAGGTTGTAGATAATTTCCTGGGCAAGGTCATCCCGGTCATTTTTATCAGAACAATAGGAGTTACAGATCTTGTAAATTATCCCCTTGTTCTCCCGCATAAGCCTCGTAAATTCCTGGTCTTTTGCCATTATTCCCAATATTTATCGCGGTTTATATTTATTTAACATTGGCGCCGTATAATACTTTTAGCGTCCGGCTGCTGCAAGCCGGTAAAACCGACAAGTGCGTTTCGCCATCAAATACCTGGCTCGTCATTACCAAACCTTTATAATCATGGTTTTTTAAAGAGTCGGTAAAAGCAGTGATCGGAGAGATCATCATCGTACCTTCCAATGCACCGGCCGAAAAAAATACACTTGCCGATATTGATTTACCCTGTTTTGCCAAGGCGTTTTCAAGCGACAGTATCTCATTGTTGTTCCACCAAAACGACGGACTATTTATACCATACCTTTTAAACAGACCAGGTTTTTTCACAAGGCAATATCCGACAAATAATCCACCAAGGGAATGGCCCGATAATCCACGGTCGGAGTTGGTTTTGTAATGTTTATCGACAAAGGGGATAATATCATTTTGCAGGGTGTTAAGGAACAAGGCCGCGCCTCCGGATTTTAGTTTTCCATTCGGTATGTTCATCATTTTGGACCATTGCATATCTGACTGAGGAACACTTGAGGGCGTAAAATCATTATACCGCTCTGCTAACCAATCTGAATCATTTTCACCATTGTCAGCAATAGCAACAATAATTATATCCTTAATTTCCTTTCCCAAATCCAAAACTTCCCTGATGGAATGAAAAGAAGTGTAAGAAAATTTCCCGTCTAAAACATATAACACCGGGTAGTGCGATGTATCGCGATTAGAATAAGTCTTTGGAAGCGAAACATATAATTTGTATGTTTTATTATTAAAATTTGATTTAATAATATGCCCGTTTGCAGTTCCCGTTGTATTTGGATTTTTCCCTTGTGCATAGGAACCAGGCGTGTTAAAGAAAAAAGCTACACAGAAAATGATCTGTGAGATGACTAAAATAATCCGTTTCATTGCTTTAATATTTTAATTTTTATGCCTACTCTGCCAGTTTTCGGCTTCCCCGTTTTTTTGAATTTGTAAATGATTCGGACATGGTGCAATAATATCACAGTTTTTTGCTGGGTTTTTTGTGAAAAAAAAAGAATGCAGAACACAATAGCTCGAATTGAAGAATTTCAAATTGAATTTTGGCCCCTGGTGGGGTCAGGTGGTGTAGTCCGCATTAACATTGGCAAGGAGAAGCTATAGAGAAATATTCGCCGGTTAGAATAGCTTTATTGCAGTGATATCTTTATATTAGCCAATGCCGCAAGACGAACAACATCCGCTAAAGCATATGACCCATGATGCACTGCATGACCTGGTGCATTTTGATACTAAAATATTTAAAACCTTACCGGTACTGATCTTCAAACCGGGAAAGCTTACTGAAAACGCCTTTGATGGAAAAAAAACGACTACGTAAAGCCGTTGGCCCTATTCGTTTTCCTGAATTTTCTATTCTTCGTGATCAAATTCAAAGGCATTTTTGCTTATACGCTGGCTGACTATCAATCGCAATTTGGCGACAGGATCAGCCGGGCTGCGGCCGAAATGCATTTAAGTCTGCCTTTGTTGACCGAACGTTTCAATACAGCCATGCACTTCGAGCAAAAAGAATACCTGGTGACGATGGTGCCGTTGTTTGCACTGATGGCAATCCTGCTTTACTTAATGCAACGACGGCATTTTGTTCAGCATTTGGTCTTTTCACTCCATTTCTATTCCTTCTTTATTGTATTCCTGATCGTACTGCCGTATATCATCCTTATAATAAGCTGGGTTATGCGTATTTTTAGCTTGCAGGTTGCTTTTTTTGCGGGGGATGACTTTCTAACCGGTATTATACTTGTCGTAAGTTTCAGTTATTTGCTTTTTGCCGCCCGCCGGTTCTACCAAAGCAACTGGCTGGTTAGCGCTATTAAAGCTGCATTCCTTAGCTTCGGGGTGTTATTACTGATCGCGTACGTATTTCGGCTTTTCCTTTTTTTTGCCGTTATGCACACCATCACGGAAATTTGATTCCCAAAACTATTTCGTCAGATACTTTGCCGGGATCGGATTGTCTTTTCGTTCGTTGTCAAAAAACCAGCCCAGGATCCAAAACCGGGTACCGTCGTAAAATAACTCGACGCTGTTGATGCCGCGTTCGATCACCGGGCCGGATTTGATATTCCGCGATTCATAAGTGCTCCAAACGTGGTAGATGGAGCCAAATTTTTCAACCTTGCGGGATATTTCCCGTTCGTCAAAGCCACTTGCCGCTAAATAATCGTCGGACAGGCGATGGTATTCTTTTAAAGGTACATACTTGACACCCGTTTTACCATCTTTTGATTTCGTTGCCCAGCCCACATTTACATTTGGTACGTGAAGTATACTGTCGCGCTCGAAACTGGGTTTTTCGCCTTTTTTAACGGTCACCACGTCATAATAGGCTTTCATGATGCCGTCGAGCGTGCTTAAGTTATCGCCGTATTTGGTAATCACTTGTGCATGGGCGCTGTAGCATACTGAAACAAGGGCCAGGGCGATGAGCAGGGATCTTAACTTTTTCATTGAGAGGCAATTTGGTTAAAACGAATTTAGGCTTTTATTTCAAAATTACGGCAACCACATTACTCATTTGTTACCATTATTGGATATATATTTATGCTATGCTAATACCCCTTCAAAAACAGCTCCCTCGCGTTAGTATCCGGGCCGGATAATAGAGTTGGGCTATGTCATATGGTGTCGAGCGCATCATTTGCTGACTTGTGCCTTTATGGTTGTAATGAGTCGCCATGAAGCGTTCGTTTCGCGATTATTTCGAATATCAAAAAATCAACGCACTGATTTTCAGTCGTTCACGCAATATTAATTGCGTGTGCTGTTGCGAAGTGAACGCGAACGCTACACGCAGGGCGCCGCGCTAAGGCCAAAAAAAAGAGGTAGGGTATTCGTTCGTGCCCTGTGCCTACCGGCGTGCCCCGCTAAGCTTATACACCCGCAGCAACCGGCAGCGTAAACCAAAACGTACTTCCCTTTCCTAAAACGCTGTTTACCCCGATCTGGCCTTTATGTTTTTTAATGATCTCGGCACAAATGTAAAGCCCGAGTCCCAGGCCGGTATGCTGACTTTCGCTGCTGTCAACACGATAATACCGGTCGAAAAGGTAACGCAACTGTTCGGGCGGGATGCCCGGCCCATTGTCGCTCACCGATATTTTAGCGGTATCATTTATCTTTTCAATATTGATCCTGATTGCTTTTGATTTTGGGGCATATTTTATCGCATTATTAATAAAGTTGACCATTATCTGTTCAATCCGGACGGCATCAGCATATACCTCAACATCCATATCTCCTTCGGTTGTAATGGTATAGATTTCTTCTGCACGTACATAGTAGCAGCACTCGTCAATCATTTTTGATATAACGAACGGTTTTTGGTTTATGTGAAGCTGTCCGTCATTAGCATTGCTTGCCTCTAACAGGTCGTCAATCAGCGCGTTAACCTTATCTAAACTTTTATTGGCTTGCGTGATAAGTTTGGGCAGCAGGGGAGAAGCTGGGTTATCCTTTATACGGTCCAAAAGCTGCAGGGAAGCTTTCAGGCTTGTAATTGGTGTTTTCAGCTCGTGACTGGCGATGCTGATAAAATCATCTTTTTGCTGCTGTAGCAGTTTCAGCTCGTGAATGTCAGTAGCGGTACCCACCCAAAGCTGCACCAGGCCGGCGTCATTTTTTATAGGCATTAAACGCACCAGGTGCCACCGGTAAAGCCCGTCGGCACGTTTCCCCCGAATTTGAAATTCACCGCCGTCACCGATCTTTAAAACTGATCTGAACTGGTCTGAAACGTTTTTCAAGTCACCGGGATGGATTAACACATTAAATCCCAAAAATTTAGTTTGGTTATGGTCCAACCCGGTATAATCATGCCATCGCTGGTTATAGTAAATAAATTCCCCTTCAACGGTGTTTGTCCAGGCTATTTGCGGAATAGTTTCAATCATATTGCGAAAACGGGTTTCGCTTTCTGCTAAAGCTTTTGTACGGTTTACTACCCGTTTTTCCAGTTCGAGGTTTAATTGCGAAAGTTCCAGGTTTATTGTTTTTACCTTTTCTTCCTGTTTAATGAGCAGATTATTTGCAGTATATAATTCATCCTTCTGAATTTTTAAATTTCCGGATAAAATGACCAGGTCAGCCGCGCGGATTTCTTTCTCTTTATTTTGAAAAACGAGCTCTTTGTTAGCAATGATTAACGCTGCCGCCTGCATTTTTATTTTTTCATCGGTAAACGCCTTTTCCTTACCCGCCTGCGTATCATTAAGCGCCCGGTTAACTTTTGTGGACAGCGTAAGTAATTTGTCTTTTAGTGCGTAATCGGTAACACCATTTTTAACGAGTTCAACGGCATTCTCGTCAACTATGGTGCCTGAAACAATAATAAACGGGACATGCGGGCATTTGCTTTGTTTAATTGCAAAAGCGGTAACTGCGTCAAACGAAGGAAGGGAATAATCGGATAATATTATATCAGGACTAAAGTTTTCAAGTGCATCTTCATATGTTTCACGGTTTTGAACTACCCGGGAAGTGAAAGATAAACCAGACCTCTTCAATTCACGCAGCAACAGATCAGCATCGCTCTGGTTATCCTCGAGGATAAGAATTTTTGGATTGGCTACCCTGATGGGGGCCATTAGATCATTTGCTGCAACGCCATTTCTCATGTCCTGAAACCTGCAAAAATTGTATTAAATTAGTTGTATGAGTTAAAATTCAGGCATGCTCCCCTCGCGAGTTTTTAAAGCTAACATAATATTCTGAAATGCAGCCTAAATATCATGTTTAATGTTGTTGCAGGAAGTGCCGTCAACAGCTTTTAATACTCAAACATTATATACTATTAAAAATTGTTCAATTTTAATGTTAACACTATATGCATGACGGCACCCAATCGTTTGGGTACACACTGGCATGGTCCAGGTTAAATTAGTTTCTCATACACATGAGTATCCCGGTATCCTCCCTTCATTTTAAAATCATTTGCAATTGTGCTGGTTAAATTAAAACCGCATTTTTCGAGAACCTTTTGTGAAGCAATATTTAATACATCGCAGGTAGCCTTTACGCTTTTTATTTTTGATACTACTGCTAAATGATCAATTAAGGCTTTTATTGCTTCACCCGCATAGCCATTCTTCCAGTATAGGGGATTGATAATGTAACCAATATAAACCTCATCCGGCTTGATATTTATAAACCAAAACCGGCACCCCCCGATAAGTTTTTCTTCCTTATTTAAGACGATGGCTAAATCGAAACTGGTCCGGTCTTGCACAATTTGATCTTCCACCGCGGTTTTAATAAATTGCTTGGTGTCCGTTTCGCTGTTTGGACCCCAGGCTTCATATATTAAGATGTCTCCATTTTTAGCATAATCGTGAACCGCTTCCCAGTCAGCACCTTTAAATTCCCTTAAGGTTAATCTTTCTGTTTCTACCAAAACTTTCCTGTTTATCATTTATTTTATAATAAGCCTTTTCAAAATACAATTATCGAAAAATGGTACGATAAACGTCTGATCATCTTGCCATTTAAGGTGCATGCGAATTAAATTATTGGTCAGGTTGTCGGGTGAGCGTTTAAGCTGCGTTGCAAATCCGTTTTAAAACTCCCCGGTTTTTGGTCCCGTTAAAACTGATTTAAGCAAAAAAATTTCCATCCAAAAGCAACGTATTTTCTAATGCGGCAGTATTACCATCACATACTATCTACTAATAAAATCACGACAAATGAAAAGATTATCAAAACTAACAGCCGCTGCGTTTATTGTCACGGCACTATTTTTAACAACAAATGTGAAAGCTCAAACTACTGCCGTCCATACCGTAGGGTTTAGCATAGGTCCTGATGCAGGCTTTCCAACAGGCAATTTAACTATCGGCTCAACTTTTGTATTAGGCGGTACCCCCCAATTACGATATGGCATCAGCAATAATTTTGCTCTAACGCTGACTTCGGGCGCCGATCACTTTTTTAGCAAAATTAATCCCGCAACGGGAATGAAATTTGACAGTTTTGGGGTCATACCAATTAAAGTAGGTTTTAAAGAATTTTTTTTACCGCATATCTATTTTGCTTTAGAGAGCGGTATATCTATCGAGGAAACTGACAGCGGCGCCGGTAATACCAAGTTCGATGTATCGCCTGCCCTGGGCTGGGGAAACGAGCACTGGGATGTTGGCGTTCGCTATGAAAGCTACTACGGGCAGGCTGACCCCTATGGCTTTGTGGCCCTGCGCTTAGTTTATGGGTTTAAATTATAAAACAGAAACATTAAAAAAGGGGCTGTCTTGCCGTACAGCCCCTTTTTCGATAGTTATAGATAGAGCTTTCAGGATTTGGTTACCGGAACAATCAACTTCACCATGACCTGGTCGGGAGTGCCATTATGGTCGATACCAAAATCCTTGGGGATCACTTTAAGATTTCCCCTGAACACGCCCTGGCCGCCGTTGTCATCAAAAGTGAAATGGACGGTGCTGGGCCTGGTAACACCTTTCATAGTTAAATTGCCTTTAGCCAAATAACCACCGGCATTTTTGCTTACTGATGTTGATACAAATTTAATGGTTGGGTATTTGTCAACACCCAAAGCGTCTTTTACGTGGCTGTTTTTTAAGAAAAACCCGGTGGTAATACTGGGGGCTTCGATGGAGGCAGACATTTTGGCCTTTTCGGGGTGTTCCTTATCAAACACAATGTCGGCTTTCAGTCCTTTAAATGAGCCGTTAATTTTTCCGCCGGAAAATTCAACAGTTGCCCCTTCACTTTTTACATTCCAATTGGTCAGCGCTAGCGTAAATGCACATAGGGAAATGATAGCCGCAATAATTGCTGGATACAATTTTTTTTTCATAGGATTGTTTTTTTAATGTTAGATAGATTTGCCTCCGATGTAAGAGGACTTGCTATAAACTACGCCAATAAAGCCACCCAGGTTGCTTTTTGGAGAAACTTAGGGTACATGGTGAGAATATCGGGAGGACGGAAAATCACAAACAGAAGCTAATCTGTCGCGCGTAAACTAAAATGCAAAAAGTATTGCGCGCCTTTAAAGTACTTATTTGCCCACCTTTTCAATGGTACTGTTACCATAATTTGCAACGTAAATATTGCCCGCTGAGTCAACAGCTACACCATAGGGGCCGCTAAACAAAATGCTTTTGGCTGATGCCCCGGCACCGGTTCCTAATGTGGTAACAGCACCTGCGGGGCTGATCAGTCTGACAAGGTTATTTCCATAGTCCGCCACGTAAACATCATTGCCTGAAGCATCTGCCGCTACCCCTGTTATCCCGTTAAAAGAAGCAGCCGCGCCGGTTCCATTGGTTGACCCTGAAATGCCGCTGCCAGCTAATGTTGTTACAATACCTGACGGGGTGATCTTCCTTACCATATTATTACCATAGTCGGCCACATATATATTACCGGCAACATCCAATCCTACACCAATTGGTTTGTTAAAAGTTACAGTGTCAGGACTGTTGCCGGCACCCGCCTCACCGCTACCGGCCAACGTAGTCACAGCGCCTTCCGGGCTGATCTTACGTATCAGGTTATTGCCATAGTCCGCCACATAAACGTTACCCGAAGGGTCTACCGCAATGCCTTGCGGAAAATTAAAGGAAGCGGCCGTACCGGTACCGTTGGCGGAGCCCGGGATGCCGCTGCCTGCCAATGTAGTCACATTACCAGTAGGACTAACTTCCCGTATCAGGTGGTTCCCGTTATCCGCAATAAATACATTCCCGGCAGCATCTACAGCTATCCCGGTGGGTTGGTTAAAAGAAGCATTAATAGCCGTACCATTGGCGGCACCCTGCAGGCCGCTGCCCGCCAATGTGCTTACAACCCCTGCCGGGCTGATCTTACGCACAAGGTTATTCCGTAAATCCGCCACATAAATATTGCCTGCTGTGTCGGTGGCTACGCCCGTTGGCTGGTAAAATGAAGCGAAAGTGCCTGTGCCGTTGGTAGAGCCTTGCGAGCCATTACCTGCTAATGTACTGATCGACACCGCATTTGGATCGACCGGTTTTGTTCTGAATTCGAGTTCTTTACCGCAGGACGTGATGAATAATACGGCAATTAAAAGCAATGGTAAATTTTTTTTCATTTTATTCTTAAAGGATCATTAGGCCGGTGTCAAATCATCCCGATAACTTTCTGCACGACCTAACACTAAAACCAATTTTTTGGGGATTTAATTCTGATCACTAAACGTATAATAAAATTATTTTGTATTCAATGTATAACAATTTTACGGATCAGGTTATTGCCCGAATCGGCCACATAAATGTTTCCCGCAGCATCTGTACATACGCCAAATGGTTGAAAAAAGGACGAAGTAACAGCATCGCCATTATCGGCTCCGGGGTCACCAGTGCCGGCGAACACAGACAAGGCGCCGATCGAATTTATCTGTGCTACCTGGTTAAGCCCTGGCAATGCGACATAAATATTCCCACTGGCTGCCGCAGCTAACCCCGTAGGGCCATCAAAATAAGCTATTGACGTAATTACACCGCTCGAATTTATCACCTTGATCCGGTTGTTTCCATAATCGGCTATGTAAATATTGCCATTAGCGCCTATACTTATTCCAGTCGGACCGCTAAATCCACCGGGCGTTCCGGCACCTTCTCCAAGCGTGGAAACTACCCCGGCAGGACTTATTTTACGAATATGGCTATTCCCAAAATCAACAACATACAAGTTCCCTACAGCGTCTAATGCTACCCCAGTGGGAACATAAAAAGAAGCGCCAGTGCCTGTACCATCAGCCGACCCTATGGCACCGCTGCCGGCAAAAGTAGTTACGACCCCGGCCGGGCTTATCTTACGTATCTGGTTATTTCCATAATCGGCAACAAACAGGTTCCCGGCACCATCCATCGCCAAACCCGAGGGTTCGAAAAAAGCCGCAGCTCTGCCTGTACCATTTGCAAAACCCTGGACGCCGGTGCCGGCTATCGTGGTAACTACCCCGCTTGCGCTTATTTTACGGATCAGGTCATTCCCCAGGTCGGCGACATAAACATTCCCTGCAGCATCTGCCACTAAACCGGTTGGCTGGAAAAAAGATGCGGCGGCCCCTGTGCCATCGGCGGAACCCCGGTTACCGCTGCCGGCAAACGTGCTCACGGTGACTATTACACGTGGGGTTGTGGTGTCAATGTTAATCGGATCCGGGCCTTTTTTCTTCGCACAGGACGTGACGAGTAATGTTGTTATTAACAACAAAAACAAAATTCTTTTCATCTAAATATCGTTTTTGGATTATTGTCCTGAATCGTCAGCTGACTCCTTAGGACAATTATCCTGATTTGCTTTGGTTATTAAAAAACGCCCGGCTCTCGTTACCGGAATTTAGCTTTACGCTTAATAACAAATCGTGTAGAATTATGCCATCGTCCGGACGCCATCGTCTACAGATATATTATGCTAACAAATTTAACATTTATTCCGTAACATCAAAACCGGGCTGGAGCCCAAAATTCAGTTAAACGGCTCTGATATATTTAGCGACAATTTGGTTTGCACTCTATCCTTACTTGACGTTCACCAAAATTTCTATACATTTATGCTATCAAGCCTGATTATGAAGAAAAGTATTACCTTGTTGTTGCTGGCTGCTATTGCTGCTATAAGTTGCAGAAAACCGTACGATCCGCCTGCCATCACTAAGCCGAATGGTTACCTGGTTGTGGAAGGTACAATTAACAGCGGCGCCGATTCAACGTTTATTAAACTCAGCCGCACCATTAATATCTCAAGCAACGCGCAGATCAGCTCGGAACTACATGCTGTAGTATCCGTACAGGGCGATCAGGGCACTTTTTATCCTTTAACAGAAATGGGTAATGGCAAATATTCATGTGCAGGTTTAAACCTGGATAATGCGCACCAATACCGTTTGAGTATAAAAACGACCGATAATAAACAATACCAGTCGGCTTATATGACAGAATTAAACTCTCCAGCCATTGACAGCGTTAGCTGGGATACAAAGGGTGCGCTTAATGTGCCGGGGGTAAATATTTATGTAAACACGCATGACCCCAGCGGCAAAGTGCTTTATTATCGGTGGACATATAACGAAACATGGGCATTTCACGCAAGTTTCAGTTCATGCTGCTATACAAATGGCGATACCATATTGCCAAGGAATGCTAAAATGGATATTACCGACTGCTGGCAAAGTGATACTTCAAGTAATATTATTTTAGGTTCTTCGGCAAAGTTGTCAAAAGATGTTATCCTTAAGGCGCCGGTTACCCAGGTAGTTTCTACGGCCGAGAAGCTGGAGACTACTTACAGCATCCTGGTAACGCAATATGCTTTAACAGCGGATGGCTATAATTTTTATAAAAACGTTAGGCTGACCTCGCAAGGATTAGGGGGTATTTTTGATGCGGAACCTTCGCAAATCAATGGGAATATAACGTGTGTTAGCAACCCGGCCGAGCCGGTTATCGGCTATATTGGCGTTGGCGCTACAACAAAACAGCGGATATTTATTACAACCGCGCAATTACCGAGTTGGGCGGCCATTCCATTTTATCCCGGTTGTACTATTTTCATGATCGGTGTTCCTCCGCACGAATGTTGTTCATATGGTGTTGGGGGGTTCAACGAGGTAGATGAATATATTAATTATTTGAGCAGCAGCTTTTTTAAAGGAACCACCTCGCTACCGCTTGTCCCGGTTGCACCAATTGGACTGCCGGGCCAGCCGCCAACAGGATATACAGCCACAGAAAGGCAATGCGCGGATTGTACCCTAAGGGGAACAAATAAAAAACCTGCTTTTTTCCCCTGAATTATTCAGCGCAAGTCCCTTTCAGGGATACTGCGGAAACGGGAAGTTTTATTTGGTTATCGAAGCATAACTTTAACTCGACGGTTCATTATCAATCCAGGTGGGATCGGAAACCATTGTTTTTATCCGGGCAATATTTTCAAAAGCGGTAACCAATTCGTCTCTTTTAGTAGGCGTATTGTTCAGGTCGGCTTTGAACTTATTTTCAAGCATAATATAATCCACCATGGCTTCCCCGATTTCTTTCATAAGGTCAAATTTGCTTACATCATCCATCTCCACATGCTGCAGATCGTCATCTGTCAAGTCCCGTAGCCAGTTTGCATTGGTATAGTGGATAGAAGAGATATCCCTGTCGGGAAGTTTTTGTATTGACCCTGTGTCAAAAGAAATTTGGAACCGCCTGAAATCAAGTTTCATAATTCCGGCCCTAAACAGGTCATTTTGCATCGAGCTGGCGTCCTGGCTCGACTCATCCATTACAAAATTCAGCCAAAAGTAGGCGTCGATCCCTTTAGGGTTGGCGCCGTCTGCAGGCGAAACTGATTTTACCAACTTCCCGGTACCCAGGCTAAACAAGGTAATATCCGGCAAATTATATTTCCCGGCACCGTCATATTGCACTGCTTCCATCAATGCCGCTAACGATGGATTATTGTAAGTAGTTGTACCCCCGTCAATAAACCTTTCGAGCGGGCTAAAATAGGTTGGGGCGCTCATGGTTGCTTCCATCACGGTTCTCAATAAGGCATCCTGGTAAGTGCCCTTTACGCCATCGGCGGTATTAAAACAGGTAAAAAAAGTTTCTTCATTATCAGTCATGTCCTTCGACGTGATAAAAATATCAACCTTATTCTCTGTACACACCTGGCTCAATGTTTTATCGCCCACAACCTGTTTTAGCGATGACCGGTAATTTTTTTTATCGTAATTGGGCGGGTCTAAAAACCTGTTTGCAAGTAATCCCCTTTTCAAAAACACTTTCGAAACCAGTTGTATATATAGCTGTTCAATTTCAACTGCAGAGTGGCCGCTGGCAAGCAGGCCGGCAATAATACCTCCGGTTGAGGTGCCGGCAAAAAGGTCGCAAAACTGGTTCAATCCCAGGCCTGCAATTTCCTCCATTTTTTTGAGTAACTGTAATGTTAAGATGCCTCTTATGCCGCCGCCGTCTAAGCTAACAATTATCCTGTTTTTGGGATCGATATTTAAATTTTGATAAGCGGTAAGCTGTTCCGGGGTTAAATTTTTTGCTGCCATGATACAATAAGGTTAAGAGGGGATTTAAATCTCAATAAAGGTATTATTATTAAGTTTTAATTACAAAAAAATATGTCAGTTCTGATGACAACCAGAAAGCTTTATTACTTTTACTGCCCGTTGAACCGGCGCAGTGGTTTGCAAGGTACGGGTAAATTGGCCCCTCAATATGAAACTTAATGCACTTCGCTTTTTTATCGCGGTCGTACTGCCTATTTTATTTTATTCCTGCAAAACACTAAAACCGATAGCGCCCGACAATATGGAGGTTGCTGTCCCCAAAATTATTCAACCTGTTTCAACTGTCGAGGTACCGGTTAACGTTGATCTCAAAAGTTATTTTATCCAGGCAGAAAATTCGGTGCCGGTAAAATATGCAGACAACCAGCAGCCGTGCGAGGGTTTAAGATACACTTATACGTTTACGCGGACGCCGTTCGCAATCACCGGCATCAATAATGTGGTGAGCTTGAAATTTACCGGAAGCTATAGCTTCAATGCGGCTTATTGTGCTAAATGTACTTCCCTTTTAGGTTCGGGGCCGCAGTGCCTTGTGCCAACTGTGTCGGCGCAATGTGGTATGGGGGATGAACCGCCGAGAAGAATGGAGATATCCTATCAGTCGACCATCAATGTGATGCCCGATTATCATTTACGCTCCAAAACAATTTTGTACCCGGCACCCAATCCTATTGACAGGTGCAACGTATTCCTCGGGCACATTGATGTTACTGACCGGCTGATACAGTTTATCAGCAGCCCATTGAACGATTTAGGTAAGCAGGTTGATGCGAAAATAGCAGCTTATGATATTAAACCAATGGTTGAACAATTATGGCAGAGCATTTCAACCGAATTTAAGCTGGGCGACGTGGGGTATCTTGCTGTTAATCCGCAATCGGTAAGGTTAAGCAGTTTTAGTTTAAACGGTTCCACGCTTAATTTCTCGGTGGGCTTATCGGCAAAACCGGTTGTAACTATGGTAAGCAGCGCGCCATCGCCAAAACCATTGCCGAATTTAACTACTTATGTGCCCGCGAACGGCTTCAATGTCTACCTGGATCTGTTGGAGAATTACGATCATTTAACAAATATTGTAAATCAGCAGCTGGCCGGCCAAAGTATTAAGATTGCGGGTGACGAATTTATTGTAGATAATACCAAAGTTTACGGCATTGGCAAACAGATAGTTTTGCAGGTGGATTTTAAAGGGACCAGTATGGGCACAATATACCTGGTTGGTACGCCAACCTATGACCAGGCAAACCATGAGTTGTCTTTTCCGGATCTGAGTTTCGACCTGCACACCAAAACCTGGATGCTTAAAGCCGCCAAATGGATGTTCAACGGTAAAATAACTGATATGATACGTCGCCGGGCCACCTACAACTTTTCGAAATTTATAGCCGATAGTAAGGCCAGGCTGCAGAAAGAACTCAGTCGTGACCTTGGCAATAATATCAGATCGGAGGTTGCCATAAAGGACCTTGATATTCAGGCTATTTACCCAACGCGTGAAAAACTGATCATCCGAACCCTGTTCACCGGGCAAATTAAGGTCAACGTGGTGATGCAGGCTAAATGAACTGTGGGAGTTCGGTTCAATTCCTGCATAAATTATCAATATATTTAAAACATATTTTTTAGGTAACTCTAATTCCTCCATGACAGAAAAAGATAAAATGATCAGGGGCTTGCCTTACCGCGCCAAGGATCCCGAACTTGTTAAACAACGCGCCGCTGTAAGAAAGTTATTAGGAAAGTATAACCAGGTGGGTGTTCATAGCGCTGATGAGCAAATTGAACTGTTACAGCAAATTCTCGGAAAAATGGGTAGCGGGAGTTGGATCGAGCCCCCTTTTTACTGCGATTACGGTTATAACATGGCTGTTGGGAAGGATTTTTATATGAATTTTGATTGTGTAATTTTAGATGTGGCTCCCGTGATTATAGGGGATAACGTGATGTGCGGACCTAAAGTGCAATTGTTAACCGCTACCCATAGCCTGGATGCACGTGAGCGGAATTTTTCGGGTACTGAGCTTGGCATGCCGATAACTATTGGCCATAGGGTTTGGCTGGGCGCTGGTGTAATTGTTTGTCCTGGCGTAAGCATCGGCGATGGGGCGGTAATAGGCACAGGAAGTGTAGTAACCCGCGACATTCCGCCGGGTGTTTTTGCAGCTGGTAACCCGTGCAGGGTCATCAAAACTATTTGAACAAATTGGACAACGACGCCCCATTGTTTCAAAAAAACCGTAACTTCAACATTATATTCCTCAACCAGTTATAAATTAAATATGAAAATCCTGGCGGTTATCCTTTGCCTGTTTATTGCTGCACCTGTATTTGCACAAATACCTGCGTGGCCGGTAATAAAACATTACGACCAGGCACATCTCGACAAAATTGCCATGCCCGTGGGCGGGATTGGCACAGGTACCATCTCTATTGGCGGCAACGGCCAATGGCGGGATGTTGAAATAATGAACAAGCCAGCTATGGGCTATTACGGTTCGGTAACACCCAAACAAGCCCCTTTTTTCATGATCTATACCAAAGATGCATCAGGAAATAAACGCAGCAAAGCGCTGATGGGCCCGATACCGGCTGCTGACTATATCGGGTCGGAAGGCAGCAATGCGCCAAGCCATGGCATGCCCCGGTTCAGCAATGCTTCATTTGATGCCGCCTACCCGTTTGCAACTGTAAACCTGCGGGATGATGATATGCCCGTAACAGTAAAGGTAAAAACCTTTAACCCCTTTATCCCAGGCGACGCGATTGCAAGCGGCATACCCATAGCCGTTATACGTTACGAGGTTACCAACACTACCGGTCAAACGCTGACAGTCGCCATCGGGGGTTCGCTGGATAACTGTGTGGGTATGGATGGGTCGAAAGTTGAATTTAATAGTTTTAACAGGGCGATTGTGCCGCTTGGCACTAATCATAATAAAAATGTTTTCAAACGAACAGCGCAGCTTGCGGGTATTTATATGAGTTCGGATGGTGTTGATAACGACGACAGCGCATGGGGTACGATCGCCTTAACAACTTCTGCAACTCAAAAAGGGAAAATTACTTACCGCAGCGAATTTGACCCTAAAGGCTGGAACGCCAACTTGAACGATATGTGGGATGATTTTTCGGACGACGGGATGTTCCGTGATACCGTTTTTAGCGAAAAGGTAAGCAGCCCCCGCGCCGGCTTGTCGGTAGCGTTTACTTTGGTACCCCACGAGACAAGAGAGATAGAGTTTTTCCTTACCTGGCACTTTCCAAATCGTAAGGATTGGGACGACAAGGTAACCGTTGGCAATTACTATACAACTTTGTACAGTGACGCCTGGGATGTGGCCGAAAAAACATTGCCCGAACTGCCCGAACTTGAATCTAAAACACTTGACTTTGTAACCCTGATTGCCAACAGCAGCTACCCGACTGTAGTAAAAGAAGCGGCTTTATTTAATACCAGCACATTGCGGTCGCAAACAGCTTTCCGTACTAAAGATGGAAATTTTTTTGGATGGGAAGGTGTATTCGCCAATACGGGCTCATGCTATGGTAATTGCGAGCACGTATGGAATTATGAGTTGGCCACGCCATTCCTTTTTGGTGAGCTGGCTACGAAAATGAGAAATGTTGAGTATAATTATGGCTTGTGGGACGGCGACGGCCTGATGAGCTTCCGTGTTAGCCTGCCCTTAAAGAAAAACGGGAACTGGAAAGCCGCCGCTGCCGACGGGCAAATGGGCACGGTAATGAAAACTTACCGCGAATGGCAATTATCAGGCGATGATGAATTTTTAAGGAAGGTTTGGCCGGGCGTAAAGAAAATAGTCTCGTTTGCCTGGGTGCCCGGCGGCTGGGATGCCAATAAAGACGGTGTTATGGAGGGTTGCCAGCACAACACCATGGATATTGAATATTATGGCCCCAATCCCGAAATTGAATTCTGGTACCTCGGCGCTTTGAAAGCCGCCGCTGTCATGGCCAGGCACATGAAGGACACAGCATTTGAAGCTACCTGTACCGATTTATTCCACCGCGGCAGTAAATGGACAGATGCAAATCTTTTCAACGGCGAGTATTATATTCAAAAGGTTGAACCGGTAACCAGCAAAGAAGCAATCGCACCCGGTTTGCTGATCGGCATGGGCGCAAAGGACCTTAGTCACCCCGATTTCCAAATAGGGGAGGGCTGTCTCGTTGACCAGCTAGTAGGGCAAAATATGGCGCTGATCTGCGGCCTGGGGTACCTTGCCGATTCAACTCACATTAAGAAAGCCTTGCAAAGCATTATTAAATATAATTATGTCCATTCGTTCGAAGATCATTTTAATAACATGCGCTCCTATGCGTTAGGCAAAGAGTCGGGTTTAATGCTTACCGCTTATCCCGATCCATCCAAACGACCCGCTGTGCCGCTTTCTTATGCGTTTGAAGCATGGACCGGCCTTGAATATACTGCCGCCACCGGGATGATCTACGCCGGTATGCCTGCCGACGCGCTGCACACGATGACCGATGTACGCAACCGCTTCGATGGGATCAAAAGGAACCCGTTTAACGAAGAAGAATGCGGCAATCACTATGCAAGGGCCATGGCAAGCTGGTCGGCCATAATAGCCATCAGCCAATTCAATTATTCGGCGGTGACCGGTAAATTTATCATTACCTCCGTTCCGGGGAATTATTTCTGGTCGGATGGATATGCCTGGGGCAATGCCGAAGTTGAAAACAACCAGGTAACGCTTACTGTGCATTCGGGTACACTAAAACTTACTTCTGTTGAACTAAAAAATGCTGGAACAATACCTTTTACACGCCCTGAGGTATTAACAGCTGGCAGTAAACGTGTGGTTATTTTGGGGAAGGTTAAAGGTTAAAAATGAAATATGGCTTTTGTTTTTAAATTACCCGATAATTTATTTCTTTTACAAAAAACCCGGTTAATAATTATACAACATGGCGGCATTATCGGTTGATAAACAAGTAACAAAAGGACAGGCGTTTAGGGCACTTCACGAACACTCGGGCATATTTGTTATCCCAAACCCGTGGGATGCCGGTTCGGCAAAAATGCTTGCCGCAATTGGCTTCAAGGCGCTGGCTACTACCAGCGCAGGGTTAGCGTATTCACTCGGGAAAGCTGATGGTGAGGGCGCTGTTACCCGTGAGGAAGCATTGGAAAACGCACGCGCCATAGTTGCTGTAACCGATCTCCCGGTAGCCGGCGACCTTGAAAACTGCTATGGCGATGACCCCGATACTTGCTCTAAAACCATTTTGCTTGCCGCTGCCTTAGGCCTGGTTGGCGGCTCGATCGAGGATGCAACAGGCCGCCCGGAGAATCCTATTTACCCGTTTGATTTGGCACTGGAACGTGTTATTGTTGCCGTAAAAGCCGCCCGAAGCCTGTCTTTCCGCTTTACATTGACGGCGAGGGCCGAGAACCTGATCCACGGGCGCCCTGATCTTAAAGATACCATCAGGCGGCTTGAGGCTTTTGCAGATGCCGGCGCTGATGTGCTGTTTGCACCCGGCCTGAACACACCTGCTGAGGTTGAAGCCGTTGTAAAGGCTGTAGCGCCCAAACCGGTAAATGTTGTTTTGAGTGCCGGTATTGCCCATCTTTCGCTCGACCAAATTGCTGCCCTTGGGGTAAAAAGGCTAAGCCTGGGCTCGGCTTTTGCGCGAGCGGCTTATGGCGCTTTGCTTAACGGGGCAGAGGAAATTCACGATAAGGGTACCTTCACCTTTGCACAGCGAACAATTCCCTACGGGAAGATCAATGATCTATTGAGGTGATAATGACTGATTTTTTCAGTATCAGCCTTGTAAAATCAACAGCGGCATTTCGTTATGATCCAACATGTGCTTACTTTCACTCCCATGAAAGAAATTCTCCAGCTTATCATTTTTGTGATGTATCAATACGATAAGATCTGCTTTCATGCTTGATGCAAAGCCTCTCAATTGCTCACTCATTTTTTTTAAAGGGATCAGCCGCGATCTTACGTTAGTGTATGCCAGGTTTTTTTTCATAAAATTTAAACACCTGTGGACGTTGTTTTCATAGTCCCCGATATGAGTAACAATAATTTGTGAATTGTTCAATCGGGCGATGTCAACTAAAAAATTTATAGGTTTGTCATAATGCTTTTTTAGGTCATTGGCAAAAACAATAGTTTTAAATTGGTCAAAACCAGCGGTTTCAGGAACAAATAAAACAGGGCAGGATACATGTGTAAGTATATCCTCGGCATCACTGCCGTTGAAGACGTGCGATATTGTATTGTCTCCCCTGGTTCCCATTACAACAAGATCGATATTCTTCTCTCTTACGAGTTGACTTACATTCGCCCCCAAATCATATCCCATTTCGTTTAACAAACTGATCGATGGTTCAAACGCCCCGGGCTGGCGATGCGCTACCAGGTTGTTTTCTAATTGCCGTAATGCTGTTAAGCTTTCGGCCCTGATCACTTCAGAATTTTCGTATACCCATGAAGATGATTCGACTGTATTAACAGATTCAAAGATTTCGAGAGCGTGGTACAAAATAATGTTTGCCTGATTTTTTTCGGCTATTTTCAATGCAAATACTGCTGCATTTTCAGCTTTTTTTGAAAGGTCGGTTAATACAAGTATGGTTTTCATTTCAATAATATTTAATAATATAAAGTTGGGTTAAAATGTTTGCCTATAAAATGACGATGGTCATGTATTTGCATGATGCAGATGTGTTTAATATATTTTTCCTGGTTTGTTACTTTTGGTATTTGGTGGCGTCCAATTAGTATCTTTAAACAGTCACATTAAATCTTAAGCGATCATGTTAGTTACAACAAGCACATTTTTAGAAGGGTACAAAGTTACCCAGCATTTGGGTATTATAAGGGGGATCACCGTACGTTCGCGCGGTATTGGCGGAAACGTTATGGGCGGCCTGCAAACCGTTTTCGGCGGCAGGAATACCATTTACACGGAGCTCTGTGAAACCGCCCGTGAAGAGGCTTACCAGTTAATGGTACAGCATACACAGCAGCATGGCGCAAATGCTGTGATCAATATGCGTTATGATGCCAACGAAGTTCTGCAGGGCGTTACGGAGGTTTTGGCTTACGGCAGTGCTGTTGTCGTTGAGAAAATATGAAGTTCGGAAGTCGGAAAGTTTGGAAGTCCGAAAGAAGCTGCAAAAAATATTGAAAACGCTTCTTTCCGACTTCCGGACTTTCGGACTTCACTGCACGTCATGATAAAATCATAACACACATTTATACTTTGTTTTTGCTATTGTTTTTACAATTTTGTAAGAAAAAAACAACATGGCAAATATCATTGGAATTACCGGAGAAAGCAGGAAGGCTGTATCTTTTGAACTGTCGAAATTATTGGCCGACGAATTTATTTTGTACACCAAAACCCGCAATGCCCACTGGAATGTTGAAGGCGCCGACTTTCACTCCATGCACCTATTTTTTGAAAGCCAGTACGAGCAGTTAGACGATGCTATGGACAGCGTTGCGGAGAGGATACGCACCCTGGGGCATTATGCCCCTGCTACCCTGAGCAGCTTTCTTGAACTTACACACCTAACCGAAAAGATCGGAGACAAAAACGGCAGCCTTGATTATATAAAGGAATTGGTAGAAGATCACGAAAGTATTATCGAATTTATCCGCGGAAATATTGACCCTTTCGCTTCCAAATATCATGATTACGGCACAAGTGATTATATCACCGGCCTGATGGAAGAGCACGAAAAAATGGCCTGGATGCTGCGGTCGCACCTAAAATAGGTTGATTAAGTGGATTGGGTTAGATAAGTTGATCAGGTGGATCAACGTTTTGCATCTGGAGATTTGACTGTCTTTTTATTTGTGTCAGGCAATGCATCCGGGTTGGTTGGCTTTTGTTTCTTTTCAACAATATCAGGATGCGAGACGCCTGGGGTGTCAGTTGACTTATTTCCATTAATGACATCTGCCGGGTAAATCGCTTGTTTGCTGTGATTAAATATGAACAGAAAATATGCGGTTATGATCAGCACAATCGCAGCGGCGAGCACTACCCAATAAACTTTTTTTTTGTTTGGCGTTAACGGGGCCTGCATATCTGTTGCGGGCAGTTCTGCAGTAATGGCTGCATGCAGCACATAGCCTTTTTTTGGGACCGTTTCAATCAGTTCTTTTACCTCATCATTAAGCACCTTGCGCAGATAGGAGATTGCCTGGGTAAGGCCTTCGTCGGCATTGCCGTAATCATCCCATACCTCTTTGGTAAGCAATTCCCGGCTAACTAACTCCCCGGCATACGAGGCCAATATGCAAAGCAACTGCATCAATCGCGGCTCAAGCTTGCTTTCTTTAACCGGGCTGGTTTGTTTTACCAACCCAAGTTGCGGATATATCCAAAACCGGTTATTGAGTATAAAAGGCTTGTTATTCATGTATCAAAAGTAATAAATATAACCTTATCCATAGCCAAACAGAAAACCTGAAGCTTTTCTGAATACTTTCTGAACCCTTTCTATACGCGGGTTAGCGCCTGCCGGCCATAGCTTTGACCCATCAAAAAAAGCGAAAATGAAAAAATTCAAAAAAGAGTTGCGGCTGTCCCTCATTAGCCTTTGCGTTGCGGTAGCTTCTGTTTCGGCCCAAACAACAAAAAGCAGCTTACCTGCAAGTACGGCGGTAAATTTCCCGGCGTCGGCACCGGCTGCAGAAGAAAATTACCTCAATACCATTACTACGACAGGCCCGGATGGAACCCGGTACAAACTGGTGCAAGTAGGCGACCGCCTGCCAAAATTGTTCGTTAATAACAAGCCGGTCCCAGCCGAAAACCTCGGCCGCTACGCCGACCTTATCGGGAACCTGACACCTATCTTGTGGCAAAGGCAAAAGGCCGTTGCCCGCCAAAAAGACGCAGATGAAACCCGGCAGCAAGAAGCCATTATTAACGATATGGTAAAAGATAGGTTGATCCAAACACCAAAAGACGTGCTTTCTTTCCGCCTCAGCGCAAATGAAATGATCGTAAACGGAAAACCGCAATCCTTCGCAGTGTTTAGCAGGTATACGAAAAAGTACATCCGAAGTAGCGACAGGGCATACCAGTTTAACTACTTATCAAAATAGGTCATGAAAAGATATTATGTATTCGTGCTGCTTTCAGTCGCTACCGGCTTGAAAGCGCAAAGAACTAAACCATACAGCCCTGAAGTTGAAGCCAGGATAAGGAAGGTAGAAAACAACCTGGGAGGCTGGGTGAAAATACAGGATAGTACCGGATGGAATATTGTGAACAGGATGGCATACTACCATATTAACGGGGTAGGCATCGCTATTATCAATAATTATAAAGTTGAATGGGTAAAGGGTTATGGATGGGCTGATACTGCAAAGAAAATCCTGGTTACACCCGAAACGATGTTCCAGGCGGCATCCATTGGTAAATCAATAAACGCTGTAGGCATGATGAAGCTGGTGCACTGTTGTCCGGGGAAAATGAGAAAGTTGAAAAAACCGTTGTTAGAAGCTTGCTTGGGCATTTTATGTTTTAAAACCGATTTCCAAGCCCTGTAATTTTAGCTGGTTGGTTTTCCTGGGTTGCACGGACAGCTTTTCAGGATTGTTCAGGAAATCAGATAAACTGATATAACTCATCAGGTGCAGCCTAATAATTGAGCTTAAATTTGAAAACGCCCATTTCCTTTTGAGCTGTACCTGTACAAGTTTGATGAGTAGGTCGGCGATAAAGGCACACCATATTTGAATTTTTATAGCGTTCTCATTATCTCCCAGGAAGTATTTAAGGGGAAAGTTTTGTTTGACTCGTTTGAACAAGATTTCAATGAGCCATCGTTTTTTGTACATATCAGCGATACATTCGGGGGGCAATGAAAAGTTGTTAGTCAAAAACTCAAAAGCCCTTCCGGTTTCCTTATCAAAAAAGGTAATCAGGCGAACGTGAAGCTTGATTTTCTCCTGCTGTGTCCGCGTCCCTTGTATAACACACCTGTCTTCCTGTATACCTAATGCCTGGCTCTCTGAACTGACCTGGTTAGCATGGGTTGCTGCATACCTGGCATCCTTTTTTTGCCTTGTGATGAAAAACACGCCCTCATTGCTCATTCTTTCGTATTCTGAATAATCTACATAGCCTTTATCAAAAACGATGAATGAGCCTGCCGCCAAGTGAATTTCTTTGAGAAATGGCATATCATTGGCACTGGCAGCTGTAAAGCTTATCTTTAAAGGCACATCATCAGCTGCGTTAATCAGCGTATGGACCTTAATGCCACCTTTTCGTTTTCCATTTATCTTTCCCGGGCTTGGCGCCTTGAGTATTTGCTGGAACAAAGTAATTGTAGAGGCATCCGCTATAAAAAGCCTGGGATCGATCTTCAACCGGCTGTCCGGTAAAAGTTGCTTATGCCTTTGATATAACTTGTCATAAATCCGGGCAAATACCTCAAAGGAGCGGTTCATATTGGCATCACATAGAGTGCTTTTGCCCGGTGCTTTACTGATGCCAACATGTTTGAGCTTATGGTGGCAGGCTTTCATGCCGCTAACCACTTCACGGCTGCTTGTACACTTGTTTAAGGCACAATAAAGCATGGTTACCAGGTGCGTGAAAGTATCAAAATGTTTATAGTACCGGTCGTGCTGGCCGGCGCGCGCTAAAGACCTTATCGAATTACGATCTATTAATTGCAGCAGTTGAGCCAATACCGGCTGTCCGGTAAAAAATGTACTTTTGCCCATGTTGAGTATTTAGGTGTGGTAACTCAAATATATCAACACAAAGGGGCAGCTTTTAGCTACCCCTTATTTTTTATCCAAAAAAAACTTTCCCCGGACAACAGTGAAGCTGGTGCAGGATGGCAAACTTGATTTGAACAGGGATATTAACGATTACCTCAGGAGTTGGAAATTTCCTTATGATACCGTGAGCCACAGGAAGAAAATAAATACGATTGAATTGCTTAGCCATACAGCCGGTCTTTCTGTCCATGGTTTTGATGGATATAAATGGGGGCAGCCCATTCCGACACTTATAGAGATACTAAATGGCCAAACGCCTGCCAATTCCCCGGCAGTTAGATCAATTTTTGAGCCGGGAACCAGGTTTGAATATTCAGGCGGTGGGTATGAAATAGCAGAGTTAATGACCGTGGATATTACCGGCCAGTCTTATACCAGGTACATCAGCAATACTATTTTTAAACCTTTAGGGATGAACCATACCATGTATGACGAAAATATAACGGGCCCGGCAGATAAAAATCTCGCCACGGCTTATCGCTCCGACGGAAAAGCAATAGGCTGCAAATATTATCATTATCCCGAAAACGCCTGTGGCGCCGGCCTTTGGTCTACACCGTCCGACTTCGCGAAATTTATTATCGAATTGCAGTTATCCCTTCAAAACAAAAGCAATAAAATACTTTCGGCTGCTGCCATCATGCAAATGTTTACGCCTCAAATTGAAAAAACAAACGCCCTTGGTTTCTTCATTGAGCAAAAAGGCGATCACACTTATTCTCATCACGATGGGCTAAATGAAGGGTTTGTTTCCGATTACTATGCTTCAATAAAAGGCGGCAATGGCGTGGTGATCATGGCGAATACTGACCTGGCCATGTACATCGATCTTACAGAAGAAATAACCAATAGCGTAGCAACCGTTTATGGCTGGAAAGGCTTTTACACGCCCACGCTAAAAAAAGAAGTTATAGTTCCGGATAGTATATTAAACGCTTATTGCGGGAAATATAAATTCCGTGATGGGTTGGACCAAACGGTTACCATTTTCCATAGGAACGGAAAATTATGGTTTCGTGACAGCAGCTCGCCAGTCGCTTGGTTGATGCATTTTGCAAATAGCACTGATTTCTTTTTTTATGAAGTTATTTTCAATACCCATTCCTTCACAAAAGATACCAACGGAAAAGTAGACGGGTTTATGATCAAAGCAAACGACGGCAGTTTTAAGGTGAAGAAGGTGGAGTGAGGGGGAGACCGAAAGTCGGGAAGTCCGAAAGTCCGAAAGAAGCTGCGGCCACGCGGATAGAGTTAATCTAAAAGAAAGCGCCTTAACTATTTCTTTCTTTAGGATTTCCGGACTTTCCAACTTTCGGACTAAAGAAAAAACTAAACTCTAATCACCAATCTCTAACCTCTAAACCTTACTTTTGCACCCTCAAGCGGGGCCATGCAAAAAAGCAAACTCACTCTTTATATTTTTATCGCCCTTATTTTGGGGGTGATTGCCGGGTATTTGTACAATGTTTATGTAGTCAATGCCATTAATTTAAAGCTGAATGGCGCTGAAACAAGTATAAAAAATATTGATAGCCGTTTAACCGGGTTAAAAGACAGTACGGCAGTAGTATATAAAGACCTTAAAACACAGCGCCTGGCCCAGGTTAACGTTCGTAATGAAAATGATGCGTTGCGCGAGGATAAGCTGGAAGGATTTACTATTTTAAGCGATATTTTTCTCCGGCTGATAAAAATGATCGTGGCGCCGCTGGTGTTTAGCACATTAGTTGTAGGCGTGGCCAAAGTTGGCGATATAAAAGCAGTCGGGCGCATCGGTGGTAAAACATTGCTTTGGTTTTTAAGCGCCACGTTGATCTCGCTGCTTTTGGGCATGTTGCTAGTTAACCTTTTTGAACCGGGAAGAGAGATGCACTTAGCACTGCCCGATAGCCATCTGAATCCAGACATAAAAAAAGCAGCGCTATCCTTAAAGGATTTTGTAGGCCATGTCTTTCCCAGAAGCTTTTTTGAGGCGATGGCCAATAATGAAATTTTGCAGATCGTGGTATTCTCCCTGTTTTTCGGGATAGCAACGGCAGCGATAGGGGAGAAAGGAGCAATTGTAATAAAAGCGCTCGACGCTATTGCACATGTGATACTGAAAATAACCGGCTACGTGATGAAGCTTGCCCCATTGGCGGTATTCGGCGCGATAACAGCTATCGTTGCCAAACAGGGGCTGGGCATATTGTCTACCTATGCCATTTTCATCGGCGAGTTTTACTTTTCGCTCATCATCCTATGGCTCATTATTGTTTTCGCCGGGTTTGTCGTACTCAACAAGCGCGTGTTTACACTGGTCAACAATATTAAAGATGCCATGCTGATCGCTTTCGGCACGTCAACCAGTGAAGCCGCTTACCCCAAAGTGCTGTTAGAACTGGAGCGCTTTGGCTGCAGTAACAAAATAGTAAGCTTCGTTTTGCCATTAGGCTATTCCTTTAACCTGGATGGCTCCATGATGTACATGACCTTCGCATCCCTGTTCCTGGCGCAGGCGTATAATATGCATTTATCATTTGGCCAGCAACTGACCATGCTGCTCATCCTGATGCTCACCAGCAAGGGCGTCGCCGGCGTTCCGCGGGCTTCGCTGGTGGTAATAGCGGGGACATTATCATTATTTAATATTCCGGAAGCGGGATTAGCTCTCTTAATCGGAATTGATCCGTTGCTTGATATGGGACGCTCTGCCACTAACGTTTTAGGTAATGCCATGGCAACCGCTGTAGTAAGTAAATGGGAAAAGGAGCTTAATTAGTTTTGAATAATGAACATAGAATAACGAATTTTGAAGATAAATAACCCAAATTAAATAATTTACATGACTGATAAATCAAAAAAAACATTTCTTCTAACAACCATATTAGGCTCTTTTCTACTTTACAGTTTAATTTATTATGCCCACGTTTTTAAAAACGCGCCATACAAGTTTAAGGAGTTTAAATCCTTTTCCATTAAATATGGCACAAAAGACAGTATGGTGAATTACTACAATTCGGCAACGGGTGAATATACCTACCTGAATAAAAATGATTCCCTGATTAAGAAGCATTTATATTTAAATACATCAGAACTCGACTCTCTTCACAAAGAGGCAAGTCTTTTTGGCTTTTGGGACTTTCCAGACAACGAATTGAACGACGACACTACCAAACCTAATCATAACAACGTGCCACGCTATGTTATTCAATTTAACTACTTACGTAAAAGTAAAACGGTGCAGTTTGATGCAAATTATAGCGGCCCTGCGAAACTTGTAGATGCCAATAGGGGATTAATAACGAAAATCACGGATATTTTAAGTGCTGCCGAAGAAAGGCAGAAGGAGTAGAATGTACCTTTTATATTTTTAAGAATGACGCAGCATTGATAAGCCCCATTACACCGAATTCGTGGAATTTTTTGTTTTTAATCTTTTAAAATAGATATCAAACTGAAGTTTAATTTTTGATTTTCCGGTATGAGTGCACCTGGCGGCTTTCCCATTATTTTAATATTAGTTTTTGCGGGGCTCTTTTTATTTGTCATTTTCCTTGCGCTAAAACGAAGAAGCAAGGGGATTTTAGGGAGCAGGCCGCTTGTTTTCGGCGCTATTGTTGCAATGATCATTGTTTTTATGGTTGTCAGAGAACCAATTGTTGAGTATTATCAAAGTATATTTAAAGAAGCCCCCTATAATTTCTCGGAATTTAAGTCATTCGTTTTTAAATATGGGCACCAGGATAGTTTAGTTAATGAATATAACTCTGCGTCAGGCGATTATCAGTACCTGGATAAAAGGGATTCGCTGATAAAAACGCATTTATATCTCACCAGGGATGAACTGCTCTATCTGCACCGGAAAGCCGCTGAACTTGGCTTTTGGGATTTTCCGTCAAATGAAAGCAAGGCCGATACCGGTAATACTAATGGGGTGAAGCCCATCGAGTTTTTTATCGGGTTTAACTATAAGCATCGAAGTAAAAATGTGTTATTTAACGGAAATTATGACGGGCCTCAGAAACTGGTTGAGGCAAACAGGCGTTTAATTACTGAAATACAAACAGTTTTGAAAGGCGCGGAAGACCGCGAGAAAAAATAAACATACATGAAATATATTTTTATCCTTCTTATTGTACTGATTTTCAATTCTTCGTTTGCCCAGCAGATGAGCTATGAACAATGGAAAAAGTCCGCCGAAACTGAGATTAATTTGCGGCCCGAGTATGGCAATGTGGTAAAGTCGCAGGGGCAATTAGATGAGGACAAGACATTTATTGATCTCGTATTAAAACAAGATACAACTTACAGAAAAGGTTCTGATCACTTTGTAAGACTCGGGTTTACATATATGGCCAAAGGTGATTTGGAAACCGCGATGCGAAGATTTAACCAGGCATGGCTGCTTGATCCCAAAAATGAAAACGCTTATTGGGGCTTTGGTGCTATTTATGGCTCATTTAGCGACTATAGCACTGCAATCGTTCAGTATGATAAGGGCTTAGCGATTAACCCTCAAAGTTCTGTGATCTTAACAGATAAGGCAACCCTTTACTTTGTGCAGTTTCAACATGACAACGACCAAGCTAAATTAGTTACCGCAATTGGTCTTTTAAAAAAGTCTTACGCTTTCGATCCTAACAGTGTTAATACAACCTATAAACTATCTATTTGCTATTTTTTAAATAAGGATTGTACTAATGCCTGGAAATTTTATAATGAATGCCGGAAACTTGGCGGGCAGCCGATAGCCGAAAATTACACCAATGCATTGAAGAATGCCTGCCCAAATTAAGGTTTAAATTTCTGTGGTTTTTTTAATTAAAAGTTTCTATATTTGCACCTCGAATTTTAAAACAATAATTAACAAACAATGTACGCAATAGTAAGTATAGCCGGACAGCAATTTAAGGTTGCAAAAGACCAGCAGATCTTTGTACACAAGTTACAGGGGGATGAGGGCGCTAGTATTGAATTTGACAATGTATTGTTAGCCGAAAACGAAGGAAGTATCAAATTAGGATCTGATTTGAAAAGTGCTAAAGTATCAGCTAAGATAGTGTCTCATTTAAAGGGTGATAAAGTGATCATCTTCAAAAAGAAAAGAAGAAAAGGTTACAAAAAGAAAAACGGTCACCGTCAGCAGTTTACCAAGATAGAGATCACCGGTATTACATTATAATTATAGTTTAACAGGTGCGCCAATCGGCGGATCATAAAAGAAATTAAGAAATGGCACATAAAAAAGGGGCCGGTAGCTCCAGGAACGGCCGCGAGTCGCATAGCAAACGTTTAGGTATCAAGATATTTGGCGGTCAGCCGGCAATAGCAGGCAATATTATTGTTCGCCAGCGCGGTACAAAACACAACCCCGGCCTTAATGTAGGTATTGGAAGGGACCATACCTTATTCGCATTAGCCGAAGGTATTGTAACCTTCAAAAAGAAAGCAGATAACCGTTCGTATGTTTCGGTTTTGCCTTTTGAAGTTGAAACAGTTGAAGAAGTTGCACCAGCAGCTCCCGTTAAGGCAGCGAAGGTTAAGAAACCAGAAGCAGTGGCAGAAGCAGTAGTAGTTGAAGAAGCGCCTGTGGCAAAGGTTAAGGCACCAGTTGAAGAAAAGACACCAGCGGCAGAAGCAGTAGCAGTTGAAACTGCGCCAGTTGTAGAAGCGCCGGTTGCGGTCGAAGAAGCACCAGTTGCAGAAGCACCAGCGGCAGTAGCAGTTGAAACTGCGCCAGTTGCGGAAGCGACGGTTGCGGTTGAAGAAGCACCAGTTGCAGAAACGCCGGTTGCAGAAGTGGATGCACCGATAGCAGAGACGCCGGTGGCTGAAGCTGAAGAAACGCCAGTTGTTGAAGCTCCGAAAGCAAAGAAAGCAGCCGCCCCTAAAAAGAAAGCAGCTGACAGCGACGAAAAAGCAGCAGAATAATTATTTAACTGATCATATTGAAAAGGCCCGGGTTTTGATAAATCTGGGCCTTTTATTATATTTCTGTGCTCCTTTGTTGCGAACGAGGAACGAGTGAAGCATTCACTGTGCTTATAGGTTTGCATCCATGCGCGATGACGAGATTCTCACTCAATCGTCACCTTCTTAATATAAAATGTATCTCCATCTATCAACGGCAAAACTTTACTATCCACCGTCACACCCTTACTATCAACAATTATCCGCTTTGTTCCGGCATCCGTGGTTATATCCATTGGGAGCGGCATGCTCAAATTCTGCAACTGCACCAGGTATTTGTTACTCGGCATCTGCTTCACATGCACTTCGAGCTTGTTAATTGTACGCAGGTAAAGATCAAATAAGGGCTTCAAATCCATGCCCGATTCGTGACTGAAAAACTGCTCAACATCATCGGTAGTTGTTAGATTATCATAAGTATGGTCAGGCGATGTGACAAACTTTTTGAGCGCCGGGAAAAACAGGCTATCGCCCATAATATAGCATAGCGTGTGCATAAAGAAAGCGCCTTTTGAATATATATCGCTGTGGTACGCGGCTTCTTCATCAATGTCTTTGCCCATCACAACCGGGATGTCATTCTTAATGCCAAAAAATACTTTGTTTTTAAAATAATTTACATAAGCCTGCTCGCCTTCAAATTCGCGGACATACAGACCGTCGCCATAGGCACAGATACCTTCGTGGACCCAATAATCGGCCCAATCCTTTGCCGTAACCTTATTGCCCCACCATTCATGCCCAAACTCATGGTGCATAAGGCCATCGTAATCCTCCCCCCCAACTTTTGTATAACGGAATTTATTGCCATAAGCGTTCATTGTTTGGTGCTCCATGCCGAGGTGCGATGTTTCAACGATACCTATTTTCTCCTTAACCCATGGGTATTCGCCGAAATATTTTTCCTGCTCGTGGATAGTTTTTACAAAAACATCAAGGTGATGTTCGGCTTTATCAGCATGCTCTTTCAGCACATAAAATTGTATGGGCACGCTATGGCCGTCAACTGTTGTGTATGGCCGGCTAACTACAGCATAATCGCCGGCGTTAAAAATAATGCTGTAATTGTTGATGGTATAATTGGTTTTCCAGTGATAAGTCGCTGTTTCGCCGTGTTTGGTCACTTTTTGCAGTAACCCAGGCCCGGCAACCACCAGGTCTTTTGGAACAGTGATCATCATATCCACCCCATCATTAGGTTCATCAGACGGGTGATCTTTACAGGGAAAATAAAGTTTCCCGCCTGTGCCTTCAGCGGTAATAGCCATCCACGGATGCCCGGTTGAATCGCGCGACCATATAAAACCATCATCCCAGGGCGGCCTGATAGCTACGTGTGGTTTGCCGCCATAAAATACTTTTACGCTGGCCTTGCCTGCGGCCAACTCATTATTAAGATTTATCCTGATCAGGTTGTTTTTGTATTCAAAAGGTTCCTTCTTATTATTTACGAGCACCTGGCTCACACCAAGTGAATCAAGCAGGTCGAACAGCAGCACTTTTGTTGGTTGCGCGATAATGACGTCGATAATGGTATAACCATCAATTGACTTCTGGTTAAAATCAACATTTAGAGCAATGGTGTAATGTCTTACATCCATTATAGCCTGCTCGGGTTTTAATTTGCCACCCGAGGTGAAGGTTTGCTGGGCGTGCAGTTGGGTCAAACATAGCAAGGCAAGAACGGAAATAATAGTTTTTTTCATAAAATTAATAAGTAAGGGTAAAATTTATTGGAACCATATATTCAGCCTTAACTGGCTTACTATTTTTCGTCGCGGGCTTCCATTTTGGAGACTTTTGCAGAACCCTAACAGCTTCTTCGTCAAAAGGTTCTCCCATGCCTTTTTTTACTTTAAAGCCTGTCAAACGACCATCTTTTTCAACAGTAAAACTTATAATGACTTTTCCCCGTGCATCAATATCTGGATCAGGCCATTTTAAATTTCTGGATAAAAATCTACCAAATGCTTTTTGACCTCCAGGAAACGAAGGTTCGTGAAGTATCGGATCAACTAATATTTCATCGTTTTTTGCAGATTGAGAAACGGGTTTATTTCGTGCTTGCGCGCTTAAGAAAACAAGGGAAACTATTAGCGCCTGTAAAAACCATTTCATGCAATAAATATAACTATTTCTATATAGAAGCAAATGCCATATAGAGCGCGAAATTACTCTTTCGCGAAAATTACATTCCAAAAAACAAATTGGAAATCGCAATCCCAAAATCCGCCACTAATTCTCTCTCACCAATAACCCATCCGCAAACTCCCGCAGGTACTGTTTGTGCGCCTCGGGTAAATTAATTGCATCCAGGGCTTCAAATGCTTTATCGGCATACGATTGCATGGCAGTTTCGGCGTATTGGCGCACGTTCAGCGTATCGTATATGTTGGTTATGGCTGTTACTTTTTCGATATTGTCAAATTGTTTAAGGGCTATCCACCCGGCTAAATCTTTCTTCTGCTGCTCATCCGCCGATCCAAGCGCCTTAATTAACAGATAGGTTTTTTTGTTCGATATAATATCGCCGCCCACCTGCTTGCCAAATTTCTCAGGATCACCGTAAACATCCAATATATCATCCTGCAACTGGAAAGCGATACCCAAATGTTCACCAAAACTACTCAGCAAATCAGCATCTTTACTGTCAGCGCCGCCGATCAGCGCGCCAATTTTCAGGGCGCCGCCCAAAACTACGGCGGTTTTAAGCCGGATCATATTGATATATTCGTCAATGCCAACTTCATCTCGCTCCTCAAACTCCATATCCAGTTGCTGCCCCTCGCACACGCCGACAGCCGTAGTATTAAAAATATCCAATATTGGGCGCAATAAACGGTCCTCTACCTGCATCATTAATTTATAGCCCTGCACCAGCATTACATCGCCTGAAAGTATGCCCACATTATTGTTCCATCGCTCGTGCACGGTTACCCGGCCGCGCCGCAAAGGGGCGTTATCCATAATATCATCATGCATCAGGGTGAAATTATGGAACACTTCAATAGCCAATGCAGGGGAAATTGCAGCATCCACATCGCCGCCAAACAGATCGCAGGCCATTAAAAGCAACGCAGGCCGCATCCGCTTACCGCCAAGCGACAGGATATACCTTATCGGCTCATATAACGCAGCAGGATAGGTGGGGAAGGCGAGTTTGTCTACTTCCTCGCTGATCAATGCCTGTAAATATTCAAGTTTCTTCATTTTGGTTGAAATTGTTGTAGGGGTTGCAAGGGTTGGAGAGGTTTGAATTTTAACAATTACAACTCTTACAACATTTACAACCTCTTCAAACTCTCTTAATCCTGCACCAGGGAAAAATCGATCTGTTTCTTCGTCAGATCGACGTTTTTGACCCTTATTTTTACTTCATCACCCAGCTGGTAAACCTTCTTTTTGCGCTGGCCGATGATAGCATAGTTTTTTTCGTCTAAAGTATAAAAGTCATCCGATATATCGCGCAGACGGATCATGCCTTCGCATTTATTTTCAATGATCTCCACATACATGCCCCATTCGGTAACACCCGAGATCACGCCGCTGTAAACGCTGCCAACCTGGTCTTTTAAATATTCAGCTTGTTTGTACTTTATCGAGGCGCGCTCGGCATCCGCGGCCTTTTTTTCCATTTGCGAGCTGTGCTGGCATAATTTCTCGTAATGATCGGCATTAGCAGATTGCCCGCCGTTTAAATAGTGGAATAACAGCCGGTGCACCATCACATCCGGGTACCGGCGGATAGGGGAGGTGAAGTGGGTGTAATGGTCAAACGCTAAACCGTAATGACTGCTGCTTTTCGTGGTATAAATGGCCTTGGCCATGGAGCGGATAGCGAGCTGGGTAAGCACGTTCTGCTCTTTTTTGCCTTCCACATCTTCCATTAAAAAATTGAGGGATTTGGCAGTTTCTTTGTCTGATTTTGTGTTGATCCTATAACCAAACCTTAAAGCAAACTGCGCAAAACTGGCCAGCGCCTCGGGTTTTGGCGTATCGTGCACGCGGTAAACAAAAGTATATCTATGTTTGCCTTTGCCCATTCCGCTTACATATTCGGCCACTTTTCTGTTGGCCAGCAGCATAAAATCTTCAATCAGTTTATGGGCATCCTTGCGCTCTTTAACATATACGCCGATGGGTTTTCCTTCATCATCCAGCTTGAATTTCACCTCGGTCGTTTCAAAGCTGATAGCCCCGTTTTTGAATTTACGCTCGCGTAATTTGTAAGCTAAGGCATTTAATTTTAAAATCTCGTTCACAAAATCCCCGGCCTTATTTTCAATTACTTCCTGCACTTCCTCATAAGCAAAGCGCCTGTCGGAGTGGATGATGGTTTTACCAAACCATTCGTTAATAATATGCGCTTCCTCATCCAGCTCAAATACGGCTGAAAAACAAAGCTTATCTTCTTTCGGACGTAATGAACATAAGCCGTTTGATAAACGTTCAGGCAGCATCGGGATCACCCGGTCAACAAGATAAACAGACGTGCCCCGGTCTTCCGCTTCCTTATCCAGCGCCGAATCCGGTTTTATATAATGTGATACATCTGCTATGTGGACGCCTATCTCGTAGTTGCCATTATCCAATTGCTTGAATGACAATGCATCATCAAAGTCCTTCGCATCAAAAGGGTCAATAGTAAAAGTGGTAACATTGCGAAAATCGCGTCGCCTGCCTATTTCCTCTTTTGTGATTACATCGGGTATCTCTTCCGATTCATGCTCAACTTCGGCTGTAAATGAAAGCGGGAACCCATATTCAGCGAGAATGGCGTTCATTTCGGTGTCATTCTCACCTTGTTTACCTAAGATATGCTTGATACGGCCTATTGGGTTTTTGGCATCAGCCGGCCAGTCGGTAATTTCGGCAACTGCTTTTATCCCGTTTTTAGCGCCGTTCAATTCGTTCATAGGGATAAAAATATCATGCATCATTTTCCGGTCGTCGGGAATGAAGAATGCAAAGCGTTCCGATAGTTTTACAATACCAGTAAACTCCATCTTGGCACGCTGCAATATTTCTATTACTTCGCCTTCTTTGTTTTTGCCTTTGCTTTTGGCGTAAACGTAAACCTTTACCCGATCGCCGTGTAAAGCGTTGCGCAATTTACGTGGGGCCACAAAAATGTCGTCTTCAAATTCGTCGCCGGTAACAATAAAAGCTGAGCCGTCGTTGGTCATATCTACTGTGCCTTCAATAAAAGTTTTCAGCACCAGCAACTGGAACTTGCCCGGCGAAAGTTCTTTTAAAACACCCTTTTTTGTTTCGTTTTTTAGTATGTCGAAAATCACTCCGCGCGCATCTGGGTCGCGGACGTTTAATTTGGCTGCAACTTGTTTGTAATTCAGCGGCGTATTCCCGTTTTGTTCGAATATATCAAGTACCATTTGGGTAAGTACCTGGTCAATGGAGGGGCTGTTTTTGTTTTTGGACATTGGGTAGTATAAGTATTATACGAAGGTACGGAAGTTTTTGAATGCGGAGCGAAAATGCCAGCAGCGAAGCAGATGTTTATCTATGTGAACTTTATATACCATGTGGCAAATTATGAATAAGCCTTTAGCCAAACTTGCGCTTATGCCAACTTCCCCGGTATCGACGCAATCAACCTTTTGGTATATTCTTCCTTCGGATGATAATAAATCTCTTCCGGATCACCCACCTCAACAACCTCTCCCTTATTCATCACCATCATTCTATCTGATATATGCTTGATGACCGCCAAATCATGAGATATAAAAATATAAGTAAGGTTAAACTCTTGTTGCAGTTCGCGGATCAGATTCAGAACCTGGGCTTGTACCGATACGTCCAGTGCCGAAACCGATTCATCACAAATAATAAACTTTGGCCGCAATGCTAATGCACGGGCAATAACAATCCGCTGCCTCTGGCCCCCGGAAAACTCGTGCGGGTAGCGGTTAAAATGTTCCGGCAGCAGGTTTACGCGCTCCAGCAACTCAAGCACCTTTTTTTTTCGTTTGCTGTTATTGGCATAAAACTGGTGTACTTGCAATGGTTCCATTAGCGAATCACCTACAGTTAGGCGCGGGTTTAACGATGAGTAAGGGTCCTGGAAAATGATCTGTATATCCCGGCGGATCTCCCGCATGTCGTCCTTGTTAAGGCCGCGCAGATCAGTGTTGTCAAAATTTATGTTACCCGATGTTGGTTCAATCAAACGCAAAATGCTGCGGCCCAGCGTTGTTTTTCCGCAGCCCGACTCGCCAACCAAACCCAGTGTTTCACCGGGATAAACATCAAAACTAACATCGTTAACTGCTTTAACAATTTCTTTAGACCCTCCAAAAAAGTTCCCCCCAATCGGGAACCAGGTATTAAGGCTGTTTATCTCTAACAGCGGCTCCTTGCTATATAATTTGGTTTTACGGTCTGCAATTTCTTTAGCGGGATAAGCATATGTTTCCCTGATCGCTTCAATACTTATTGGCTCTTTTGTATCGGCGGCTATAAAATCGGCAATAACCGGCAGCTTTTTTAACCGATAATCGGGCGATGGCCGGCAGGCTAACAGCCCCTTTGTGTAGGGGTGTTGTGGGTCCGAAAATAATTCTTTAACAAACGCTTCTTCAACCACCTTGCCTTTATACATTACCAGCACACGATCGGCAATTTCACTGATCACACCCAGATCATGCGAGATAAATATCAGGCTCATATTGCGTTCGGCCTTTAGCTTCCGCAATAGCTCTATAATGGTTTTTTGCACCGTCACGTCAAGCGCTGTGGTGGGTTCATCAGCAATCAGGATTTCCGGGTTACATGACAAGGCCATTGCTATCATCACCCTTTGCTTTTGCCCCCCCGAAATTTGATGCGGGTAACTGTCAAAAATGGCTTCGGGACGCGGCAGCTGTACCTCATTGAACAATTCAATTGTTCTGCGCTTAGCTTCGCTATTGCTTGTTTTGAGGTGCAGTTGAATAGCCTCCGTGATTTGGAAACCACAGGTAAAAACCGGGTTAAGCGAGGTCATCGGCTCCTGGAATATCATCGCTATGTGATTGCCCCGGATCTTTCGCATCTCCTCTTCAGGCAGTGTATTTAACCTTGTGCCGTTCAATAAAACCTCGCCGCTGATCAGCGTTTGATCTTCATTAAGCAGACCCATCAATGCCAGCGCGGTAACGGATTTGCCGGAGCCTGATTCGCCGACTATGCCAACAGTTTCACCTTTATTTAAATGAAAAGACACTTCTTTAACCGCTTCAAGCAGGCCATGTTGTCCCCTAAATTTGACATCGAGCGAGGTTACTTTCAGCATTATTGGCCTACTATGGTGATAAATTCATCTGTGATCAAATCCTCCCCACGGTAACGCCGCAGTAGTTGGGCCGTAGCGATAACGTCCTTTTCGCAATAAGTAGTTATGCGTTCCAGTTGGTTTTCCACCCAATAAACGTGGCCTACCATGCTGCCGTCGATATCATCTTTAGGTGTAGGTATATTAAAAATGGCGGTCAATAAACTTAAGGAAGTATAGCTTTTATAATCGCCAAACTTCCAAAGCTCCATAGTGTCAAGGTGGTTTACTTCCCAGGGTTTTTTGCCGGATATTTCAAGCTGTGAAGGAATTTTTAAGCTATTTACAAGCATTCTGCGGCAGATGTAAGGGAAATCAAATTCCTTGCCGTTATGAGCGCACAGGATCAAACTGGTCGGCTGGCTGGTCAGTAATGCGGAAAATCCCGTCAAAAGTTCCTTCTCGTTATGCGAGGCGAACGATTTTACCCTTAAGCCAGTAGTTTTACCGCCGGTAAATATGCCTGCTGAAATACAAATGATCTTTCCAAATTCCGCCCAAATGCCGGCGCGCTCATAAAATGCTTCGGGCGTTTCCTCTTTACGCTGGTATTGTGTTTTTAAGTCCCACAGTTTTTGAAAATATTCAGGTACCTGTTCAAAACTGCTGTATTGCGGAACTGTCTCAATATCAATAACAAGCAAGTTATGAAGATCGTATTGTTCAAGCATTGGTTACCCTTGTTTTTATCGGGCAATATAATAAATCAGTTGGCAGTTTGCAATCAGCAGTTTGCTTTGTTTAGGTCAAGAAAATAGCGGTGCACTATGAACCATCAACCCTGAACTTCACGGTTTCGGCAACCTTACAAAAAAAGTTGTGCCGTTTTCAGCGTTGCTTTCAAACCATATTTTCCCACCGTGGCTTTCCACGATCTGCTTGCTTATGGAAAGCCCAAGCCCAAATGATTTCTCGCCAGCCGTTCCCGGGCGTTTGGCTTCTGTGAATATGTTGAATACCTTACTTTTCATATTTTCCGGTATGCCGATGCCCGAATCCTTTACTGATATTTCAACCTCCTTGCCCTTATCAATAATTTTTAAAAAAAATATCAGCACCGGATGGACTAAACTTTACAGCATTGCTGAGCAGGTTGCTGATTACCCGCCATATCTTCTCGCGGCTGATAAATAAATCAACAGGCCTGTCTAAGAGCTCAAGCTTAATTTGCTGGTTCTTTTCCGCTGCTTTGAAGCGCAATAACTCTACACTATGGCTTAGCAGCGAATTAATTTCAACCAATGCCCTGTTCAGCATAGTTGTGCTCCCGGTATTGTTGGTCACCTCTAATATTTCATTTATCAATTCAAGCGAATTGTTCGACGTTTCTTTTATCAGGGTTACCATCCTTTGTTGCTCTTCGGTAAAATCATCGTCAGCCATGGCGTTAGTCAATGAAGCTATACCGCCCAGCGGATTTCTAAGGTCATGGGCAACGGTCCGCAGGATACGGTCTTTTTCCTGGCTGCTCACGTTGAGCTCTTCCAGGGCAAGGCCGAGGCTGTGATTCTGATCCTTGATCTGGTGATTTAACCTTCCCAGGATTTTTATATTTCTTCTTGACTTTCGCCAGTTTAGCAGGATAAGAAAAAAGATTATTAATAGCATTACCCCGAAACCAGCTGCGATTTTTAAATAAAGGTTCTGTTGCTGGTTGTCCTTTTTAAGTACATCAAATTCGTTGTCCTGTTCGAGCCGTTTTATTTGCTGGACAATATCGGCTTCCATCAGTCCCTTGTCACGGGCGACGATCGAATCTTTTAGGGCATTATATTTAATTAGGTAGGTTAATGCTGCTCTCGGATCTTGTTTTCTGATAAGATAATTTGCCATCAGGAAATTCCAATCGGCCTCAGCCTCCTGGTTTTTCACACTGTCTAACTGGGGTCGCATCACGCGCAGCAAGTTCAACATGGAATCCGCCTGGTGCGCGCGGTAATAAATATGTGCAAGTTTTAACTCGGATAATTCGGCATCCCCATTATCATAGTCTTTCTTTAAATTAATTTCGCTGCTTTGTTTCAGCAGCATTTTCGCAAGCGGAATGTTGCCTGCTTTAGCATAAACATTCCCCTCATTACCATATATCACACCGCGGGCAACATCAAGTAAAATCTTCCGCTCTTTAAACCGTTCTGCATTGCTGTCAATAAAGTCAAGGGCCTTTTTAAAATATACAAGTGCGCTGTCTGCCTCATTTAATTTACTATAGCATAACCCCGTGTTGTTGTATACCTCCTGCCTGCGATAAAAGTAACTGAAACTTAAATCGCATGCGGCCGTCTCTGCCGAACTGTTTTTAAAATTTGCGGCGGCAAGGCTAAAATGTTCCTGCTTATACATGATCATGCCCATGCGATAGCTGAAATCGCCAAGGGTACATTTACTGCTAACCCTGTTAGCTATGAGTTTTCCCTGGTAAAAATATTCATATGCCTCGTTGTACTTGTTTTCTTCGAAAAGGACATCTCCCTTGAAAAAGAATGCCTGGCCATATTTAACGATGTATTTAAGCTTTTTCTCAGGGTTATTAAAAAGGTTAAGTATGCTGTCAGCATAAAGCATGGCGAGGTTATTTGCCTTTTTTATATGAAAAAGATAATTGTAATTGATCGAATAGTAATCAAATTTTTGACTGATATCCAGGTCCTTGTACCGGGCTGTTAAAGAATCAAGATGATTTACAGCCTGCTCATATTTGCCGTGGTCGTAAACAATATTTGCAGAGTCCAATACTTTCTTATAATTGGCATTGGTACTAATAATTCCTGATGGCTTGTTGCAGGAAAACAGAAGCCCCGCTCCAACAGCAATCGAAAAAAAATACAGTAAGGATTGGCGGGCAAAAGCCTGCAAGAATATTTTGTGATATTGCTGTTTTTTTAAAAAAAACATGGTTTAGACGGGGGTTACAATTTTGCCTAATTATAATAGTAAAAATCTGTTAAAAAAAATATTTTAAAGATATATTTTTTTTCGTTAAATAGCTGATAAAGAAGGGAATCAGGGTGAGATTTAGTGTCTTTTTTACTTCAAAGCTTTATATTTAACTTTTAAGCATTTTTTCATACTGCATAGGCAATTTTAAAATTTTAGCAAAAGGAATGTGAACAAAAAAATCCGAACCTGCAATCCCCTCTTGAACACTATTGAAAAGGCAAAAAAGGGTGAAAAATCGAAATTCCCAAAACCGATATTCTACTTAAAAGCTTCTTCACCGGTGATGTCCATGCCTGTTATCAGTAAATGAATATCATGTGTGCCTTCATAGGTGATCACCGACTCCAGGTTCATCATGTGCCGCATGATCGGGTATTCGCCGGTTATTCCCATTCCGCCCAATATCTGGCGCGCCTCGCGGGCTATGGTTATAGCAGTTTCCACACTGTTACGTTTTGCCATTGAGATTTGGGCTGGCGTGGCCCTGTTTTCATTTTTTAGCATCCCCAAGCGCCAAACCAATAGCTGCCCTTTGGTAATTTCAGTTATCATCTCAGCCAGCTTCTTTTGCTGAAGCTGGAATGCAGCTATCGGCTTGCCGAATTGCTTACGTTCTTTAGCATATCGTAAAGCGGTATCATAACAATCCATAGCGGCACCCAACGCACCCCAGGCTATGCCGTAGCGGGCCTGGTTAAGGCAGCCCAGCGGCCCCTTTAAACCAGACACGTTGGGTAATAGGTTTTCCTTTGGCACTTTTACATTATCAAAGACGAGTTCTCCTGTGGCCGAGGCCCTTAGCGACCATTTGTTGTGCGTTTCGGGTGTGGTGAAACCTTTCATGCCACGCTCTACTATTAAACCGCGTATTTTTTTGTTTTCATCTTTTGCCCAAACAATAGCTATGTCAGCAAATGGGGAGTTGGATATCCACATTTTGGCGCCGCTTAATAAATAATGGTCTCCGGCATCCTTAAAATTGGTGGTCATGCCGCCTGGGTCTGAGCCGTGGTCAGGTTCGGTAAGCCCGAAACAGCCCATCAGTTCGCCTGTCGCCAGTCTGGGCAGGTATTTTTTCTTTTGTTCTTCAGAACCATAAGCATAAATGGGGTACATAACCAATGATCCCTGTACAGAAGCTGTTGACCTGATCCCAGAATCACCACGCTCGATCTCCTGCATGATAATGCCGTAGGCCATATAATCAAGTCCGGCCCCTCCATACTCCACGGGGATAGTCGGTCCAAAGGCCCCGATCTCACCAAGGCCTTTTATCAGTTGCTTCGGGAATTCGGCCCGCTGTGCATAATCCTCAATTATCGGGCTAACTTCTTTTTTAACCCAGTCCCTCACCGTAGCGCGTATTAATTTATGCTCATCGGTAAGCAATTCATCTGTTTGATAGTAATCAGGCGATTCAAAAAGATCTTTTTTAGACATAGTGTATTCAGTAATTGGTGCGCAAAGATAGGGAATTGAATTTCGGATTTCGGAATTTCGATTTCGGATTTATTTGATGTAGGGTTTCGCACGTTCAGGTTATTTTACCCAGAAATTAAAAATAACGCCTTATCAGCAATCCAAAATTAAAAATTGCCGTAAATCCGAAATCGAAATTCCGAAATCCGAAATTAAAAAAACTATTTTTGAAGAATGATTACCATAGCCATCCACGGTGCCGAATTTTTTGCCTACCACGGGTTTTACCCTGAAGAACAAATATTAGGGACAAAATTTATTGTTGACGTGGAAGTAGATTTTATGCCAGTTAATAACCTAAAGGAAGATAAAATTGCGAATACTGTTGATTATGAGAAGCTTTACAGAATAGTGGCCCAACAAATGCAGCAAACCCGGAAGCTTATTGAAACGGTTGCGCAGTCAATTGCCGATGAAGTAAAAGATAAGTATCTGTTTGCAGATAAAATACAGGTTTCGATAAAAAAGCTCGATCCACCGCTGGCTGGCAAGGTCGATTATTCACAAATTGTTATAACCGTTTAACACGATTTTTAGAATTTAACGGATGGTCGGGGCGGCGGTGCAGTTTGTTGATTTTGATATTCCGGCCAATTATATAATTTTAAAATCCTGTTCATCCATCAAATCTTAAAAATCGTGTTATGCCTTACAACAAAATAACAGCTGAAATATTAGCCGCAATCAAATCAATAGTTGGCGATGATTTTGTTATTACACAACATGCTGCCCTTGAAAAATATAGTCATGATGAAACAGAAGACCTGCATTATTACCCTGAAGTAGTTGTAAAACCGAAGTCAGCAGAAGAAGTTTCGGTATTGATGCGGTTTTGCAATGAGCATTTGATACCAGTAACACCAAGGGGAGCAGGTACCGGGTTAAGCGGAGGGGCTTTGCCTGTAATGGGCGGTTTGCTTATAGCCATGGAGCGGTTTAATAAGGTATTGATGATTGATGAGCAAAACCTGCAGGCTATGGTTGAGCCCGGTGTGATCACCGAAGAATTTATGGACCAGGTAGCCGCCAAAGGTTTGTTGTACCCCGTCGACCCGGCAAGCAAAGGGAGCTGTTTTATTGGCGGCAATGTATCGCATGGCTCGGGTGGCCCCAGGGTGGTTAAATACGGTACTATACGCGAATATATACTCAACCTTGAAATAGTATTGCCTTCAGGCGAAATTATATGGACGGGAGCAAATACCTTAAAATATGCATCGGGCTATAATTTAACGCAGTTAATGATAGGCTCAGAGGGCACGCTTGGCATTATCACTAAAATTGTTGTCAAACTTATCCCGCGGCCCACGGTTGATGCTTTGCTGCTGGCGTCGTTCGGTTCGAATGAAGATGCGGCCGGGGCTGTTTCAGCTATTTTCCGGGCCGGCATCGTACCATCGGCACTTGAATTTATGGAGCGGAGAGGGGTGGAGTGGGTAAAAGAACATGACGGTATAGCCTTTGATCTGAAGGATGATGTACAGGCATTTTTATTGATTGAAGTTGACGGCACCAACGAGGAAGTTATATTTTCCGATTGTGAAAAGATCAACCAGGTTTTAGAAAATTTTGGCTGTAAAGAAGTACTGTTTGCCGATACATCAGCCCAGAAAGAAGAGATCTGGCGCATGCGGCGTACAATGGCCCTTTCGGTAAAATCGAACTCCATTTATAAAGAAGAAGATATCGTAGTGCCGCGAGCAACCCTGCCGCAGCTAATTAAAGGAATAAAAGAAGCAGGCCTTAAATATGGCTTTGAATCAGTATGTTATGGCCACGCCGGTGATGGTAACGTGCACACAAATATCATCAAAGGTAACATGAGCGACGAGGATTGGAACAATAAGTTAAAAGACGGTATAAAAGAAATATTTGAACTTGCCGTATCTTTAGGCGGCACCATATCAGGCGAACACGGTATTGGCCTGGTGCAAAAAGGCTTTATGCCTATAAAATATACGGAAACCCACTTTGAATTGTGGCGTGGTATTAAAAAGGTATTCGATAAAAATGGTATATTGAACCCGGGAAAGATATTTTGATTTTCGATTTCGGATGTTCGATTTCGGATTTAAAAAGGTTCACTAACTCACTAATTCATTAATTGCCCCACATGTCTTCAATATTCGACATAGACAATCCTGATCTTATAAAAGTAGGCCTTGCTGTGGTTTGCGGCGGATTATTGGGTTTGGAGCGGCAGTATAAAAATAAAACAGCCGGTTTCCGAACTATTATATTGATCTGCCTGGGTTCGGCGATATTTACCATGGTAGCCCAGCACGCCGGGCAGGTTGCCAACATTAATATTGTAACCGGTGTGGGTTTTATTGGCGCCGGCGTAATTTTTAAGGACAATATCGCGGTAAGCGGGCTTACTACGGCTGCTGTTATATGGATATCGGCAGCAATTGGTATGGCCGATGGTGCGGGAAATTATATGCTTGCCCTCGTTTCTACCGTCGTTACGTTGATGGTATTGTTGCTTTTCAACCTGCTTGAAAGATATATTGATAAGGTACACCGCGACAAATTATTTGTCATAGTTTTCACAAATTCCGACTACAAACACCTTGATGTTATTCATCAGATCATTGTTCAAAGGCAGTTGAAATGGAGAACTGTACAGATCACCAAAAAAGACGGCTGTTTGCAGACTGCGATATTAGTAACCGGCCATCGTCAAAACATAAGTCAGCTCGACCAGGTATTGTTGCAGATGCCAGAGGTTAAGTCGTTTTAAATGAAGATAATGAGCAAAAATTGGCTAATTGTAGTCTTAATTCTATTAACCAACACGTTATCCGCTCAACAAAAAAGAACAAAATATGATGTGGTAGTGTATGGTGGCACTTCAGCCGGAGTGATAGCAGCCTATACAGCTAAACAAATGGGCAAGTCGGTTTTGCTGATCGAACCTGGAACACGGCTGGGGGGCCTATCATCCGGCGGTTTGGGTTATACCGATATCGGCAATAAATACGCCATTAAAGGGCTGTCACTTGATTTTTATCGGAAGGTTGGGCAGCAGTACGGCAATTTTGAGCAATGGATATTTGAGCCGCATGTAGCAGAAAATATCTTTTTAGCCTATTTAAAAAAGGCGAAAGTAAAAGTTTTGTATTCGTACGGGATCATATCTGCCGAAAAAATCAATAAAAGGATCAGTTCAATAACGCTTGAAAATTCTGCACGTCCGTCAATTAAAACCAACAAAACGGTTAGCGGGAGGGAATTTGTTGATTGCAGCTACGAAGGCGACCTGATGGCAAAAGCAGCTGTTTCCTATACCGTTGGCCGGGAAGATAACGGGCAATACAACGAAACTTATAATGGCTCGCAATTCAGGGATAAACACCAGTTTCCAGATGGCGTGGACCCATATATTATTCCCGGAAAACCAGAAAGCGGATTGGTTTGGGGCATAAGCAACGGCGTTTTATTACCCGACGGTACAGGCAATAAAATGGTGCAAACCTATAACATCCGGGTTTGCCTCTGTAAAGATCCTGCTAACAGCATCCCTATTACCCAACCGGACGACTACAAACCCGAACGTTACGAGTTACTGCTGCGCCTGATGGCAAAAAAGCCCATAAAGCATATCGAGGACTTTATGACCACCAGCGGGATGCCAGACCAAAAAACAGATATCAATAATAACGGGCCATTTTCAACAGATATGATAGGCACGAGCTGGAAATATCCTGAAGGAAGCTATGCCGAACGGCAGGCAATTTTTAAGGCGCACGAAAACTATACTAAAGGCTTTTTTTATTTTGTTGGGCATGATTCGCGCGTGCCCGTTGACATCCGCAACGAAATGCTGCAATACGGTTATCCTAAAGATGAATACCTGAACACCAATCATTTTACCACCCAAATGTACGTGCGCGAAGCCAGGCGGATGATCGGCGAATACGTTATGACCCAGGCTAATTGCCAGGGCAAAAAAACGGTAAGCGATGGCATTGGCATGGCCGCCTACACCATGGATTCGCATAATGCCGAACGTATTGTAGTTAACGGCATGGTAAAAAATGAGGGCGATGTACAAATCGGAGGCTTTGGGCCGTTTCCTGTGTCATACCAGAGTTTAACACCTAAACGCGGTGATTGCACCAATCTGCTTGTGCCGGTTTGTTTATCGGCATCACATATTGCTTACGGCTCTATCAGGATGGAACCGGTGTTTATGATGTTGGGGCAATCATCCGCAGTAGCAGCGTGCCTTGCAATTGATGATAAGGTTACCGTGCAGCAAGTGAATGTCAAAAAAATACAAGTGCAGCTAAAAACCAATCCTTTGGCAAACGGTAGTACTCCAGAAATATTGGTGGATAATGATGATGCTTATGGTGTAACAATTAATGGGAGTTGGAAAAGGATGCCGAATTTTGAAGGATGTTATGGCCCGTCGTTACTGATAAATGACGCCCCCGCCGCCGACGATTACGTTAGGTTTACGCCAGATATTAAGAAGGAAGGAACATATAACGTTTACACATATATAGCCAAAGCTCCCGGTACATCGTCGCACATTACTTTGCTGATAGATGGCGGCAAACAAGAGAAAAGCTACGATATAAATATGAACGACGTAACTGTTAAAGGCCAAGCCGAAGGGGAGTGGGTCTCAATAGGCAAGTATCATTTTTCAGCAGGAAACAAAGGCTACGTAACAATTTCTGCAAAAAATGCTGATGGGAAAGTATTGGCGGATGCGGTGTTGTTTGTACCAGAAAGAAAGTAAAAGTCTTCATAAATAAACTTTGTCATTGCGACCCGTCGATAGGCAGAGATGCAATCTCCTCGCGGACAGGTAGGCGGCAATGACAGCGACGAGATTGCTTCGTCGTTCCTCATCGCAATGACATGGTTTATAGGTAATTAAGCTGTTTTACCATTACAACTTCTACAATCCTTACAACTATTTCAACTAATTCGTATTCAATATTAGCCCTGGCTCATCATACTCGATCATCCTTTGCCTTTCCACGGCCGGGATTGGCACAGACTTATTTGCGCTGTAATTATAGCTGATACAAACCGTTTTGCCTGTGGTGCATATTTCTTCGCCCTGCGGGGTTATTTTAACCAGTACATGACTCACGTCAAAACTGCTGTTGCCTATACGCGAAGTACGCACGTAGCAGGCTATTTCATCGTTAAGCAAAATGGGCTTTAAATAATTAACTTCCGAGCGGCCTACTATTACGCCATCTTCGCTCATATCCCATAGCACTATATCGCGCCAGTACTTTATGCGCGCCTCTTCAAAGTAGGTCAAATAAACAGCGTTGTTTACGTGCCCCACAGCATCAATATCCGAAAAACGGATAGCGATAGGGGTTTTATATTTATAATCTGATAGTTTTTCAGCCATGGTGTGTCATATTGTCCGTTGAAAATAAACGCAACGGACATACTGTCTGCAATATTGCGGGTTTCAGGCGTTGGTATAACACTTGATGAACCATTTGCGAAGATAAATAAAAGAAAATCTTAGGAGGATATAAAAATGACTTTAGTAAAATTTGCAAACGGACAAAAAAGCCGCGCGGTTAATCCATTCTTTAGCGATGTGTTTGATTCGATATTAAACGACTCGTTTTTGAGCGATAAATTATCAACCCGCGTACCTGCAGTAAACATTGCAGAAACAGAAAATGAATTTCAAATTGAACTGGCTGCCCCCGGTTTAAAGAAAGAAGACTTTAAGATCAGCGTTGATAAAAACGTATTGAGCATATCCGCTGATAAGAAAACTGAAAACGTAGAAGAAGGTAAAAAATTCAGCAAACGCGAATACAGTTACAATTCATTCACCAGGTCATTTACCTTACCTGAAGTTGCCGATCAGGGTAAAATTGAAGCTGAATATACCGATGGTATCCTGAAGCTGAATGTGGCTAAAAAGGAAGAAGCTAAGATCCAATCAAGGGAAATAGCTGTAAAGTAATTTAAGTTCGAAAGTCCGGAAGTCCGAAAGAAGAAAAAGAGTATTCTTAAAATCCGAAATCGAACATCCGAAATCCGACATCGAATAAAAGTTTTTTCATAATAGGTTTAGTTTGGTTTAGTTTGAAAAGGCCGTCCCGCAAGGGCGGTCTTTTTTATTTTAGATTTACGATTTGAAATTTCTCAGAGCCTGAATTTTGATCAAGTTTAATCAATTCCGCATTCAACATTCCGCACTCCGCATTAAAAAATCGTAAATCGTAATTCTAAAATCGTAAATCCAATCAATCTCTCATATTGATATATTGCAGCGGTTGCCCAAAGTTATCACCCCGGCACAGTGCGATCACCGCCTGCAGATCATCGATCTTTTTCCCCTGTACACGTACCTGGTCATCCATAATGGAGGCTTGCACTTTTAAACCGCTGTCTTTTATCTTTTTTACGATCTTTTTGGCGGCCTCTTTGTCAATACCTTCTTTAATTTTTATCTCTTTACGGATCATATTGCCCGATGCATATTGTTCTTTGCCGAAATCAAGCGCATTTGGGTCGAGGTGCTGTTTAACCATACGGCCGATAATGGAATCCTGGATGGCTTTTAAACGCATGTCGTTTTCAGTAACAACCGTTAGCGTATTGGTTTTCTTATCAAGGTCAATGGTACTTTTGGTGCCGTGAAAATCGTAGCGGTTTAATATTTCTTTTTTAGCGGTATTTACGGCATTATCAAGCGTTTGGCCGTCAATTTTGCTTACTATATCAAAAGTTGGCATATTGGGTTTATTTGGTGAATTGTAAAATTAGTGAATAGTTGATTGTGTTGGATTAAGTTGATTGTGTTAAATTAGTGTAAACAATCAGAAAAGCCCTAAAATCGGGTAAATTACTGCTCCTGCGATTAAACTAAACAATAAAAATACATTAATATACTAATGAGTTAATATTAACTTAACATTTAAATAAGCAGATTTGTAAACGGGGCTGAAAAGCCTGTCTTTTTTATGGATAATAAACAAGTGCCTATCATTAACCGGGAAATTAGCTGGTTATATTTTAACGACCGGGTTTTGCAGGAGGCTGCGGATCCCACGGTGCCGTTAATTGACAGGATAAAGTTTTTAGCCATATTTTCATCAAACCTGGATGAATTTTACCGGGTTAGGGTAGCCACGCTAAGCCGCCTGGCCAACCTGAACGAAAAGGCTAAGGAAATTTTAGGGTACAATCCCAAAAAGGTACTTAACCAGATAAAAAATATTGTAGTAAGGCAGGAACGTAAATTCAACAACCTGTACGAGAACATTATTGTAAAACAGCTTGCCGAAGAAAAAATATTTATCCTTAATGATAAGCAGCTGAATGTGAGCCGGGGGGAATTTGTCAAAAATTATTTCAGGGAAAAGCTGCTGGCAACCCTCGTTCCCATTATGCTGAACGAAAGTTTACAATTGCCGGAATTGCGGGATCGCGCCATCTACTTTTTTGTGAAACTTACCAAGGGAAAAAAATCACAGCTCGCCTTAATTGAATTTCCGGATACGCTTAAAAGGTTCATCGTTTTACCAGAGACAAACGACCTGAAATTTATTATTTTACTGGACGACGTTATCCGTTACAGCCTTGAAGATATCTTTTTCATTTTTGAGCACGATACCATTGAAGCTTACTCCATACAGCTTACGCGGGATGCCGAGCTTGACCTTGATAAAGAAGTAAGCGAGAAATTTATCGATTCATTATCAAAAAGCCTGCAGAAACGGCGTAAAGGCAAACCCATGCGTTTATTGTACGATTCGGACATGCCGCTGGATATGTTAAAATACCTGGTAAACAAGATGGGCCTGCACGGCGAAAGCCTGATCCCCGGTAACCGGTATCATAATTTTAAAAACTTTATCTCCTTTCCAAACGTGGGTAGGGCGGGCCTCGAGTATGAAAAAAATATTCCGCTGCCGGTTGACGGCCTTTCATTTGGGAAGAGCTTAATGGAAATGGTAGCCAGGAAAGATTACCTGGTAAGCACACCCTACCAGTCGTACGATTATGTGATCCATTTTTTACGGGAGGCGGCTATCGATCCCAAAGTGAAGGAGATCAGCATAACAGTGTACCGGCTGGCCGAGAATTCAATGGTGATGCATGCGCTGATCAACGCTGCAAAAAATGGTAAAAAGGTTATCTGCCTGGTTGAATTACGGGCCAGGTTTGATGAGCAGAATAATATTTCATGGAGCCGCAGGCTCGAGGAAGAGGGAGTGACAGTATTATATGGTATTGACGGTTATAAGGTGCATTCCAAAATATGTTTAATTACTAGACTCGAAAAGGGCAAGGTACAATATTATGCCTGCTTATCTACCGGGAACTATAATGAGCGGACAGCTCAAATGTATGCCGATCATACCTTGCTTACCTCGAACAAAATGATCACCGATGACCTGGTGAATATTTTCAAAGCTTTAAATAAAAGCCTCCTGCCAAAAGGCTTAAAAAGTTTGATCGTATCACCGATAGATTCACGCCCTGCAATTTATAGACTAATTGACAATGAAATAAAGAATGCCAAAGCCGGAAAAAAAGCTTACATGGTATTAAAGATGAACAGCCTTGCGGATGAACAAATGATAGCCAAGCTTTACCAGGCCAATAATGCAGGTGTGAAAATTCAACTGATAGTAAGGGGAATGTGTTGTTTAATCGCCGGGCTGAAGGGCAATAGCGAAAATATCGAGATCATCAGCATCATTGATAAATACCTGGAACATTCGCGCGTACATATTTACTGCAACGGCGGTAAAGAACTGATCTATCTTACATCGGCTGATTTTATGACACGGAACATTGATACCCGCGTTGAAGTTGGTTTCCCAATATATGATGAGCAACTGCGAAAAGAAATCAGGGACATAATTAATATTCAGCTAAGTGATAACACAAAATCGCGCGAAATAAATAGTCATAACACCAACAAATACCATAAAACCAACGCCGATATGCCTGTTCGGGCGCAGGTTGACATCTACAATTACCTGAAATATAAAAACAAATAAAATTGAGATACGCCGCAATTGATATAGGTTCAAACGCAGTAAGGCTGCTTATTGCCGACATTGTTGAAAACAACAGATCAGTCTCCTTCAAAAAAAATACACTGATACGGGTACCGCTGCGCCTGGGCGATGACGCATTTTTAGAGCACCGTCTTTCTGATAAAAAAGAAACTGACCTTGTAAAAACTATGCTGGCTTTTCGCAACCTGATGGATGTTTATAAGGTAACTGATTACATGGCTTATGCCACTTCGGCTATGCGCGAAGCTAAAAACGGCCAGGAAATAGCTAAACGGATAAAAGATGAAACCAATATCGACCTGGAGATCGTTCAAGGGCAAAAAGAAGCCGGTTTAATTTATGCCAGCCGCGTGGAGCAGAATATTGATAAAGGTAAAAACTACCTGTATATCGATGTTGGTGGTGGCAGTACCGAATTGTCTTTATTCTCGGCAGGCGAGCTTTGGGCTTCAAGGTCGTTTAATATCGGTACCATCCGGATGCTCGATAACCAGGACACCGAAGAAAGCTGGACAGAAATGAAGGATTTTATACGCGAAAACACGCGCCAGTTTAAGCTTATTGCAGGTATTGGTACCGGGGGTAATATTAACAAATTGTACAGGCTGTCCGAAGAAAAGAATAACGCACCATTAAGCTTTGGTAAACTTAAATCGCTTTACACTTACTTAAATTCATTTTCGCTAAAAGACCGGATAAATGTATTGGGATTAAACATGGACCGCGCGGACGTAATTATACCGGCATGCGAGATTTATTTAACCGTAATGAAATGTGCCAACATCAAAAACATCTACGTACCCACCGTTGGTTTGGTTGACGGCATTATTCAAACGTTAATCGAAAAAAATTATCTTAAAACGAGTTAAATTTATTTTAAAAAATTGTTTAAAAATTAAAAAACTGTTATTATATTTGTGTTGCCCTCTCAAGGGCATGTTTTTCATAGGTAGATGTAGGGTCGAGTATTTATATTCGACCCTTTTTTATGCCTTAAAATCAATGGGCCGGTTTTGTTAGTATGGATATGAAGAAAAAGATCGTTATTGCTATTACCGGCGCAAGCGGCGCTATCTATGCAAAATTGCTGATAGAAAAGTTACAGCTATTGAGCCAGCAAATTACCGAAGTGGCGATTGTAATGTCGGATAATGCCAAACAGGTATGGCGGTTCGAGCTGGATAACGAGGATTACAACAATTACCCCTTCAAATTTTATGAAAAAACCGATTTCATGGCGCCCTTTGCATCAGGCTCGGCGAAATTTGATACTATGGTTATCGTACCATGTTCTATGGGTACCCTGGGAAGGATAGCAAATGGCATTTCTGATGACCTCATCTCCCGCGCTGCAGATGTAATATTAAAAGAACGCCGCAAGCTGATATTGGTGGCTCGGGATATGCCTTTCAACCTCATCCATATCCGCAACATGCGGGCCGTTACCGAAGCCGGAGGGATTATCTGCCCCGCAGTACCATCCTACTACAGCAAACCTAAAACCGTTGAAGAACTGGCTATGACGGTTGTTAACAGGGTTATTGACCTGATGGGGTTGGACAATGAAAGTTACAGGTGGAATGAGTGATTTGGGATCCCGATAGCTATCGGGACGGAATTTTACGAATAAACAAAACGATCCGATAGGGAGGAGCGCCGGTACACAAAGGCGTTCAAAATAGCGTTCACTTCACAATAGCACAAGCAAATTTATATATGTTAACGCCTGAAAATCAACGAATTAAATTTTTATAAATCTCAAAAATTTGCAAAAAATGCAAAATGATGAAAAGACATATTGAATACACTAAGGGTTGAAAATCGGCCATTATCCACTGCTACTACATCCTGCCACTGCCACTCATTCATAAGCGTTCACTTCGCACTAACAGACGCGATTTATTTATCGTTAACGCCTGACAATCAAACGGTTGATTTTTTCAAATATTAGAAATTTGCAAAAACGAATACTTCGCGGCAATACCCATGCGGAGACAAATAAAAATGACACCTTTCGCCTTTCACATCTTTCACAAACGTTCATGTTCGCGTTCACTTCGCACTAACTGAGCATCCGTCGCTTTTATCCTTCAATTATTGGCTTGGCTTTTTCAGGGTATTTAAGCATATAATCTTTTAAAAATGAGGCTCCTTCCAGTTCCTTTAAAACTTCCCGTTTTGTAAGAAAACTAGGAATTCCTCTTTTTCTATTTGCAAGATGAACTTTATAAAATTTTATTGCATTATCTAAATCATTTTTATAAAAGAAAGTTCTTGCTATATAATAACGTACGTTGTTAAGTAGGGAATGAGCCCATCTTTTGCCATCGCCATATTCGCCATAGTATAAATAATCCTCGGGAAAAGATGTAATTTTTTTAAAGATTTCTATCGCCTGATTAAACTGTTTATTAACCATTAAAATTATTCCATGATGATACATTATGAAAGGGTCATTTGCTCTACGTTCGTACGCCTTAGTTGAATATACTAAAGCATCTTTGTATTTGTAATCATAATACAGTGCAATTGCATAATTAATTAAATATAAAGGATCGGAATCATCTTTGTCTGCATAGGGTTTCAAGATTTTTTGTACTTTTTTCCAATTCTCTTTTTTACCGTAACTTTCAGTAATCTGATTAATGTGATTTTCAATTTCCATATTTATTAGGATTAATTTTTAGAGTGTCCTTTTGTTCTTGCCTCGCTCATGCTCCTCTCGCGAGTACATTGCACTCGGAGAGGAGTACACTTGAAATAAATCTTGTACATTTATCTTTTTGTATATGGATCTATTAATAATTGATCCCTTAATTTATTCAATCATCGTTAAATAAATCAATTATGAATTCCGCATAAGCTTTTAAATCAGGGTTTGCACTTAATAATGCATGATTTATCAACTCCGGACTCTCCCTATACATTTTTTTACTAATGATGGCGCCATATCGCTGAATTAATGGTTCATCACTGTCTAACATTTCTAAGACATCTTTTTTAGAATTATTTCCATTTATAAGTTTAATAAGGCCTTCCTGATGTAACTTATAATCATTTATCTTATTTTCGGCGACAACTTTAAAGCCTTCTTTTAACTGTACCTGTTCTGCATTTGAAAGCAAAAACATTTTAAGACTATGATCGATACCATCTTTAATATTAATGCTGTCTATAAGGTGAATAATTTCTTTATTATACTCTCCTGTAGCACATAATAGAATGCATTCTAATGCACAATACTTGGCAAATGGAACATCGCTATTTATAAATGGAACCACATAAGGCATGAGACTGCATACCTTATCTCCCAATTCAGAGACAATTGCCATGCCTGTATTCTGAATATTTTTGTCATCAGATTTAAGTAATGGTATCAAAGCTTCAACAGGCATTCCTTTAAAAAATTCTTGCAATAAGCGATACCCTTTTCCCAGTTTTTCAAATAATAAAGGATTTAAAAATAAATCATTTATTAATTTTTCTCCTTTATTGTATTTCATTATTTCCCGTGATAAAAAAAAATAATTTCGCTAATGAATCGCAAGCATATCCGCCCAGCTATTTAATCTCCACAACCCCATCACCAACCGCCGGAAACCTTGAGAAAACCTGTGCATCGTGCCCTGGAATGATATATTTAATATCAGATACCATGGTTTTCATCCTTTGCATAGCTTTTACATAACCGGCAGGATCAAGCGTGCCGCCTGTTGAGGCCGGCGCCAGGTGTTCGAGGTTGTAATAGATCCAGATATTATCAGATGCAATAACGACTTTATTGGTACCCGTTTGAACCAACACATACTGCGAATTGAACGTATGCCTTGAACCTGTAAATACCTTTATGCCCGGTATGATCTCCCTATCATCGCCGTCAACCAGTGTCACCTTGCCGGCTAAATTTAAATCAACCATCATGCGGACATCTCTTTTAACAAACCCGCCGTTACTGGCGCCTTTTTGCCAGGCCGCGCTCACAAAATAATTAAAATCATCCTTCTGTATCCATACATGTGCATTAGGGAATAAACCAACGCCATCGATATGGTCCCAGTGCGGATGGCTCAATATGATATCTGTGATATCGTCTGGCTTTAACCCCGTTTTTAAAAGTGCGCTGTCGGGCCTGGAATAATTTGTAATTTTAAATTCTTTAGCGTCTTCAAGGTCGTTTAAAAACCCGGCATCCACTAAAATATTTTTACCATTATTGCCTTTGATCAGCCAAAACATAAAATCAATTTTAACACTGTCAGTTTTAGGGCCCCCGTCAGCCCAGTCAGCGATTGAAAAATGGTAGTTCGAGCGGGCAAATCTTACAGCATAAACTTTATAAACCGGTGTTTGGGAATGCGCGCTAAGGGCAGCAGACAAGTTCAGTAAGGCTAGGAGGATAAGCTTTTTCATTTTATTGCAAAGTTCTAAACGTTTTAAACAATCCGAAATTCGAAGTCTCAGTAAATCCGAAATCGAAATTCCGAAATTCGAAATAAATTCCGACCTTTGCGCCTTCAAAATGAACAAAAAAGTTGCTTTTTATACCTTAGGCTGTAAGCTGAATTATTCGGAAACCTCAACCATTGGCCGTCTTTTTAACAAGGCAGGTTTTGATACGGTCGACTTTACCGATACGCCCGATGTTTATGTAATCAACACCTGTTCAGTTACTGAGCATGCCGATAAAAAATGCAAAAAGGTGGTAAAAGAAGCGCTGAAAATTTCTCCGAACGCCTATGTTACCATAGTTGGCTGTTATGCGCAGCTAAAACCAAAAGAGATCGCCGAAATACCCGGCGTTGATATGGTTTTAGGCGCGGCGGAGAAATTCCAGATCGTTGATTACATTACTGATCTTACCAAAAAACCAAAAGCGCTGGTTTATAACCAGCCGGTATCCCAAGCGAAGACATTTATTTCCGGCTACTCATTTGGCGACCGTACACGTACTTTTTTAAAAGTGCAGGATGGCTGCGATTATTCCTGCACCTTTTGCACCATCCCGTTGGCGCGTGGTAATAGCAGAAGCGATACGATTGAGCATGTGATTGATCAGGCTAAAGAAATAGCTGCATCAGGTGTCAAAGAGATAGTATTAACAGGCGTTAACCTTGGCGATTTTGGCATAAGGGACGGCCAGCGCCACGATAAGTTCTATGATCTGATTAAAGCGCTGGATAGGGTAGAGGGCATCAACAGGATACGTATATCATCTATTGAGCCCAATTTATTAACCGACGAGATCATTGAATTTGTGGCAGGTTCAAATAAATTTGTGCCGCATTTTCATATCCCGCTGCAATCAGGATCCGATAAAATATTAGGCCTGATGCGCCGCAGGTATAAACGCGAACTGTATGCCAACAGGGTGTCCAAAATTAAACAAATGATGCCCGGCTGCTGCATAGGCGTTGATGTGATCGTTGGCTTTCCCGGCGAAACACGCGAGGATTTTATCGATACCTATAATTTTTTGAACAACCTGGATATTTCGTACCTGCATGTTTTTACCTATTCGGAAAGGGAAAATACGCTTGCCAGCGAAATGGACGGTGTTGTGCCAGGTTCCACCCGCGCCGAACGCAGCAAAATGCTGCATATATTGTCAGATAAAAAACGCAGGGCTTTTTATGAAAGCCAGTTAAGTAAAACTGAGGAAGTTTTGTTCGAGGGGGATATTAAAGAGGGGTATATGCACGGTTTTACCCGTAACTATGTGAAGGTGAGAACAAAGTACGACCCGGTGCTGGTTAACGAGCTAAAAACAGTTTTATTAACGCAAATTTCATCCGAAGGTGATGTTGAAATAACCGAAAGCGAAGAAATGTTAGCGCATTAACGCTATATTGGCCTTAAATTGTATTAATTCATGTTCCCAACCCTTTCGTCGCTTATACAATATCTTACCGGCCTTAATATTCCGTTACCCATACAATCTTTCGGCTTTTTTGTGGCTATTGCGTTTATTGTGGCTTATTGGGCTTTTGCACAGGAATTTAAACGGAAAGAAAAGTTAGGGTATATACACCCTTTTGAAAAAACTATAACCGTTGGGGCGCCCGTCACAACAATTGAATTAGCAGGAAATGGCCTTTTTGGGTTTGTTTTAGGTTATAAGATCGTCGACATGGCGCTGCACTATCATGAACTTTTGGATGACGCCCAAAAATTTATATTATCGGGCCGTGGCAATTGGATTGGCGGTATAATTGGCGCCGCGGTTTTCGCTTACTGGGCCTACGCCGAAAATAAAAAACAACTGTTGCCGGAACCAAAGACTAAGAATGTAACTGTACACCCTTATGAATTGATGGGCAGCATATTGTTTTGGGCGGCGTTATGTGGTTTTGCCGGCGCCAAAATATTTAACGCCCTCGAAAACTGGGGCGAATTTATGAAAGATCCGGTGGGGATGCTCATCGGCTTTAGCGGCCTTACATTTTACGGTGGCTTAATTTGCGGCGGCGCTGCCGTATTATATATTGCGCATAAACATGGCATCAAGCCATTGGATATGCTGGATATCGGCGGCCCTGGTATGATGCTGGCCTATGGGGTTGGCCGTATTGGCTGCCAGATGTCGGGCGATGGCGATTGGGGAATTAATAACATTGCCCCCAAACCGCATTGGCTAGGCTGGGCGCCCGATTGGATGTGGGCATTTAGATTTCCCCACAATGTTAATGATGAAGGGGCCCCGATGCTCGCCTGCGCCGGAAAATTTTGCCACGAACTGGCAGTGCCTGTGTATCCAACCTCTTTTTATGAATCTGTTATTTGTATCCTTTTGTTTTTATTTTTATGGAGTATCCGCGACAGGATAAAAGCCCCCGGGGTGTTGTTTGGCATATATATGATATTAGCCGGCATTGAGCGCTTTTTTATTGAATTGATAAGGGTCAACACAAAATACCATGTTGCCGGGATAAGCTTTACACAGGCCGAACTGATCTCGATTTTTATGGTAACCGGGGGTGCAGTTTTATGTTATACACAATTAAATAAAAAAGTGACGGCAATTAAACATGACTAGTATCGCGCTGGGCAAAAAGTTATTGAATAACCATGTTATCAGGTTTGTTTTTTCTGCCGGAATTGGATTTTTGGTGGATATATCGGCGTTTTACTTGTTTTATCATAATTTGCTCACCGAAAAAAATTACAATATTCTAGGTTTTACCATTCGCAACTACACCATTTCTTTTTCCATTTCCTTTTTTCTCGGCGTGCTGGTTAATTTCCTGATAACCAGGTATTTTGTTTTTTCAGAATCAAAATTACCGCCTTATAAACAATTTTTCAGGTTTATATCAGTGGCGATAATTGGTTATTTTGCTAACCTGGCAGTTTTAGAATTTTTCATCCAAAGGCTGCATATCAACCCGGTTATAGCACGGCCCGCCGCCGCGTTAAGCCTGTTTTTTTTAAGCTATTTTATCCATAAGTTTTTCTCGTTCAGTTTATCATTACGACATCATGCAAGCGGAACAAGTAATTCAACAAGTAATTGAAGTTGCAAAACAGGCAGGGGCCTTTATCAGGGAACAAAGAAAGACCTTCACCCCCGATAAGATAGAACTTAAGGGGTTGAACGATCTCGTTTCCTACGTTGACAAAACGACGGAAGAAAAAATCGTCGCCGCTTTAAAGGATATCATACCCGCAGCAGGTTTTATAACCGAAGAAAAAACAATAAACAAAACCGGCGAAAGATATAACTGGATCATCGACCCGCTTGATGGCACCACTAATTTTATACATGGATTACCGGTGTACTCGGTTAGTATTGCTTTACAGGAATTTGATGAACTGATCTTAGGCGTGGTGTATGAGATTAACCAGGATGAATGTTTTTATGCTTCGAAAGGCTCCCCCGCATATCTCAACGGCCGCGAAATAAAAGTAAGCGCTACGCCGACTTTAGCTAAAAGCCTGATCGCCACAGGTTTCCCTTATTACGATTTTAAAAAACAACCAGCTTATATCGAATTATTTACCGAACTGATGAGAAACTGTCATGGCCTGCGTCGCTTAGGTTCAGCAGCTGTTGATTTGGCCTACACTGCATGTGGAAGATTTGACGGGTATTACGAATATAACTTAAATTCGTGGGACGTAGCAGCAGGGATTTTAATAGTACGACAGGCCGGGGGAGAAGTAGTGAATTTTAAAGGCGGCGACGAGATACTTAACACAAGAGAATTATTAGCTACCAATGGCAGGATAACAGGCGAAGTGCTGGAAGCGATACAGAAATATTTTTGAAGATGATTTCACCGATTATTTTATGATTTAACCGATTGCCCGGTTCTTAATCGGTGTAATCCTTTCTTAAAATCGGTGAAATCGTTGGTTAAAGAGCTTCGGAAACTACTTCGGTAACTTCAGGGACCATTCGTTTCAACAAATTTTCTATACCTGCCTTTAAAGTCACCGTTGAAGACGGGCAGCCGCTGCATGATCCGCGTAATTCCACGGTTACAACGCCTTCTTCATAAGATTTATAGGTGATAGCGCCGCCATCCTGTTCAACGGCAGGGCGTACATAGTCGTTCAATATTTGTTGAATTTTGACTTCAGTTTCAGTACCCTCGAAATCGCCTGCTTCGGGCTGCTCCTCATCCTGTACCTTTAATTCTGATTCCACCGCGCCTTTAACAAACTCTTTTAGTATCGGCAGCAGGTCGTCCCAGTTATCATCTTCAAACTTAGTTACCGTAACGAAATTACTGGCAAAGAAAACACCATTCACAAACGAAAACTTATACAACTCCTTAGCAAAAGGTGATTTTTCCGCGCTTTCCTTTGTAGCAAAGTCGGCGCTGCCATTGATCAGCAACTTGTTTACAATGAACTTCATTGTTGCCGGGTTAGGAGTCGATTCTGTATATACGTTGATGTTCATCTTAATTTTATTTTTTAACCTAACAAAGTTACTCAGCTTTTTGATTTAAATACAGTTATTAATTTGTTATGACCTATAGGTGACTTATGGATGTGTAGATTTAAATGTGCAAATGTGCGGATCACAAATATGAAAATGCCTTCATTTCATCAAATCGACACGGAAATGAACCCCCTGCCTGTCAGGCCTGGTGTACAAATACTTTCCATTTAATAGTTGCGCCGGCTTTTTTTAGAGTGGCCGCTACAGAGCAATATTTATTGACTGACAGCTCAACGGCTTTGGCCGCTTTGTCTTCATCAATTTGGCCGTATAAATGAAATTCGATATTAATATCCTTCCATAAGGATGGTTCCACGCCTTTTTCCCGTTCGCCATTGATGATCATTTTGTAATCGCTGACTACCTGGCGCTGCTTTTTTAATATAGCAATCACGTCAATTGCCGAACAACCTCCCAGCCCCATCAATAAGGTCTGCATCGGGCGTACGCCAAAATCCCAGCCCCCGCTTTCGGGACTACTGTCCATCCTAAGAATGTGCCCATGTTCGTCTGTGGCTTCGAAACCGAAATCGCCCTTAACCCTGGAGAGTTCTATTTTTGACATTTTATTTTATATAGCGCGAAGTTAAGATTTTTGTGCAGGGGAAGTTTAACTTAGATGTAATATTTTAAGTGGTTGGTTGAATAAGCTGAGTATGTGAGTGGTATTGTGGGGTTAACCTTATCTGCTTCAAACCCTTTACCTATCCTTAACAGGAATAACCAATTTTAACCCCGACCATATTTCATCAACCGCGCATACTTTAATATCGACAAGGCCAATCTTGATAGCGTAATTCCTGATGGCATCTTCTGTTACATCCGTTAAAACTTTAGATGCTTTTTTGGGCCACGAAACCCAAATTATCCCGTTGGGTTTTATCTGATCTTTTAGTAATGGCAGGGTTTTAATAAATTCAACTTCCTTTTTAGTAAAAAAATGTACCAGGTCTTTTTTTGTACGATCATCTTCACTGAAGTTCAAATCAACAGGTAAATCGGTGAACAGGTCAAAATAATTATCAGGCACGTTGACCAGTTTCATATTAAAACCAGGTTTTATGCCCAGCTTTTTTGCCAGGGGTGTTCCTGAATAACCAGCAGTTATTGTCATCTTACCCCCCATTCCCATATCCCGTATTGGGTTTTTTGGTCAACCATATGTCCCGATTGCTTTAGTGCAAGCATGATCTGCCCCCGGTGATGCGATTCATGCGAAACCAGGTAGCCCAAAAATGCTGTGGCATGCGGTTTAAATCCTTTTATTTTGCCCTCGGGCCCGGATTTTTCAAAAAGGCTAATTACGGCGCGGCTGCTGTTTTCTAACTCAGTTGCTAACAAGTCTTTATTGATTGTTCCTTTTTCAATTTTGTTTAAGCCTTCTAATAACTCAGGAGCAGCCACTTTTAACCACATCAACCTCACGTTATGGATATGTGCAAACTGTTCGCCCACGTTGCGCCCTTTCGAGGCTGACACGTCTTTCAGATTCGGTTCATCAATACTTTCCAGCAGGTATAAATTGATGTGGTTATGAATTTGCCAGGTTTCGGTTAAGTGACTCATGCTATTAAAATTAAAAAACTTGTTTTAAATGATGTATCATATGGTCTACATAATCCTGTGCCAGCCATTCGACCGTGTGCAGGCTTACTTCGGTTTTGCTGTTATCGCACTTTGCCTGCAGCCTGTCAGGGGGATATTTTTCCAATACATGAATAATTTGCCCGTTTAGTTGTTCCCATAAACCAAACAGGTCCTGGATATCAACTTCCTGGTAGCGCCCGGCTTTCACCCACTCCACCTGCTCGTAAGTCAGTTTAAAATTCTCTTCGTAAGTGCAGCGCACAAAACGTTGCAGGTTTATCTGTGCGCTGTCAATCAAATGCCCGATGATCTCTTTTTTCGACCATTTATCCGGTGCTGCTTTATAGGTCCAATTGATAGAGCTTGTATCTGCAAATATCAGGCTGTCCATAGCTTCGTTTAATTGGAGGATGGTATCTTTTATCATAGTGGGTTGTAAAAGTTGTAACAGGTTGTAAAAGTTGAAATAGGTTGTAAGGGTTGTAGAAGTCGTAAGATTTAAACCATTACAACCCTTACAACTTCTACAACTAAAAATAAAGATTTCTCCATTAATTATCAAAAAACTTTATCTTCAAAGCCTGAACTCATTGTATGGCGCTTAATTATATCTGGGTAGCATTTTTTGCAATTGCTTTTATCATAGGCCTCATCAGGCTGGTGTTTTTTGGCGATACCGAGATTTTTATGCACCTGGTAAAGGCCATGTTCGATTCTTCGAAATCATCGGTAATGGATATCGCTTTGCCTTTGGCCGGCAATATGGCACTTTGGTTAGGCATTATGAATATCGGCGAAAGGGCAGGAGCTATCAAATTTATGTCGCGAGTGGTGGGGCCTTTTTTCAGCCGTTTATTTCCTGGCGTGCCAAAAGATCACCCAGCTACCGGTAATATTATGATGAGCTTTTCGGCCAACCTGCTCGGACTTGACAATGCCGCTACACCACTGGGCTTAAAAGCTATGGACAGCATGCAGGAATTTAACGAGGACAAGGAAACTGCCTCCAACGCCCAGATCATGTACCTGGTACTGCTTACCTCCGGCCTGCAAATATTGCCAGTTACCATTATCGCCCAGCGGGCCATACTGCATGCTACCGACCCTACGGATATTTTTATCCCCTGTATAATTGCAACTTATGTTTCTGCTGTGGCCGGTATGATCCTGGTCGCGATAAAGCAAAAAATAAAGCTCTGGGATCCCGTTATCATCAGTTGGATAGGAGGGATCACTGCCTGTATAACATTAATGGTTTGGTATTTTACAAACTATCTTACAAAGGAAGAAATTGGATTGGTATCAAAGGTGGCCAGTAATTTCCTGCTGTTTTTAGTACCCGTGATATTTATAACAGGCGCACTGATCCGCAAAATAAATGTTTTTGAAGTATTTATCGAAGGGGCGAAGCGGGGTTTCGAAACATCGGTTAAAATAATTCCTTACCTGGTCGCCATGCTGGTGGGGATTGCTGTGTTCCGTGCCTGCGGCGCATTGGATTATATGAACAATGGTTTACGCTGGCTGTGCGCACAATTAAATCTTGACACCAGGTTTGTCGACGCCATGCCGGTAGCCTACATGAAGCCGCTTAGCGGATCGGGCTCGAAAGGGATGATGATCAACGTAATGCAAACCTTTGGCCCAAATAGCTTTGCAGGACGTTTAGGCTGCATTTTTAATGGTTCGTCTGATACTACTTTTTATATCGTAGCGCTGTATTTTGGCTCGGTTGGGATCAAGAGATCACGGTACGCCATACCCGCCGGTTTGTTTGCTGACCTTGCAGGCATCATCGCAGCAATTTTTGTTGCTTATTTGTTTTTTGGGTAAAAAGACCTTGAAGATATTTTTAAACACAGAGAGCGCTAAGAACGCACAAAGGACACAAAGGAAGAAAAAAAAGCGGGCCCGGAATTGCTTCCTGCCCGCTTCAATCACTCTAAAACAATCACCTCTAAATTAGAAGTCTTTTTAATAATTAATATGATGGTGTTAATTATTGACTAATTAAATTATTAGGTCAAAGTTATTAATTATATTTTTTTGTTGAGATAAATTCAGGTCTTTTTACCGGGAGGTGACATTATTGAAAGACGCTTATATTCATGAACTTAAGCGCATTTCCATACACACAATTCGTATCCCTTTTTTTGTGAGAATGCGGGTCTATTTATACATCAGGCCTTTTATAAATATATCGCTCAGCAGTAGGCGCTTTTTGCGGATCTCATCTAAATGCTCTTTCTGGGGGAACATTGTTTTTTTGTGTGATAAAGCGGTTACGTTTACACCATGTAAAGCATCCAAAAGCAATTCAACAATTTCGGTTGGATTGGCAACTGGTTTTATTTTTCCTTTTTCAACTTCAGTTGTTATAGCGTTAACCAGCAAATCCCTTTCCGACTGATGTACGAGGCCTACAATCTCCCAAATCGCGTCGGGTAAGTTTTGCTCGTCCAGCCTGAATATGTCGAAGAAGTTATAATTATTTAAAATAAATTCATGCTGAACGTTGATCTGAAATTCGAAAGCGTCTTTTAAGCTGGTAAAAGTATTTGCTTTATCTGCTAAATTGTTCAAATAGTCATTGGCTACCCTGCGCATAACATCAACATACAATTGACTTTTATCCGGGAAATAATAATACAAAAGGGCCTTTGACATGGAAAGGTCGCCGGCTATTTCATTCATGGTCGTCTTTGAATAACCATAATGTAAAAACCTTTGATAGGCAGCTTCCAGAATTTTTTCTTTTTTTAGGTCCTGCAGTTCGGTTGTAATGGTCATTGATACCTTATTTGTAACGTATACCTGGTAGTATAAAATTGGTTGTTTATTCTCCTGACTTTTTTAACAAATTTATCAAATATACTAAATAAACAACGACCGTTTTTTTAAAATGTTAGTGTTACAAATTAAATTCCAATAAAAAGCCGCCTCGTTAAAACAAGGCGGCTTTCTTATAAGCTTAACTGATCAGCTATACAGCAGCGGGTTCTAATACTTCTCTTTTTTCAACTTTTTTCTTTCCGCCGCTAAGCCGGTCTTTCATACGTACTCTGATAATGTACATACATGGCACCAGGATTAGGGTGATTATTGTTGCGAAACCTAAGCCAAATATCATTGTCCATGATAGTGGCCCCCAGAAAGCATTGTTGTCGCCACCGAAATAAATATGGGGTTTAAACGAGGTAAATAAACCGGCAAAATCAATATTAAATCCTAATGCCAGCGGTATTAAGCCCAGTATAGCCGCTGTTGCTGTCAACAATACGGGCGTCATCCTGGTGCGCGCTGCCTCAACAACAGCATCATGGAGGTTTTGCCCTTGCGCTATAAGCATGTCCGTAAACTCAACCAGCAGGATACCATTCCGGACGACGACACCTGCAAGTGCTATGATACCTATACCGGTCATTACAATACAGAACGTCATATTAAAGAGGCTTAATCCGAGGAATACACCGATAATGCTGAAAAATATCTCTGTTAAAATAATCAACGTTTTGCCGATAGAGTTAAACTGCATCATAAGGATGATCAATATTAAACCGAACGATATCAACAAAGCGGTGCCAAGGAATGTCGATGCTTCCGCCTGGTCTTCCTGGCCGCCGCCCATGCGTATGGAAACACCATCCGGAGCCTTAAAGCTATTAATGGTTTGCGATATGCTGGCAACAACTTCATTGGGATTAAACGCCGGTTGGATTACGTTAGAAATTAACGAAATAACCCTTCGCGACTGTTTATGTTTGATATTTACATAAGTATTAGTATAACGTATGTCCGTAAAGGCCGATATCGGTACCTGTCTTATGGCCCCCCCGGTCGCAAGGTCCCGGTAGGTGATCTTTAGGTTTTTTAAAGCATCAATGTTATTACGTTGGTCTTCTTTCGCCCGTACGTCAATTTCATAATTATCTTCGGTGGTATTTCTAAAGTCGGATGCCTTATAGCCATATACTGAAGTAAACAATGCCTGGTTGATCTGGGAAGTGCTGATTCCTTCGCGGTTGGCCCGTTCGCGGTCAATATCGAACACTATTTCTGGTTTGTCATTTTGCACATCAGGCTGAAGCCCTTCAATACCGCCAATATTTTGGTGGTTAATGTAATTTTTGAGCCGGTCGGCAGTTCTTACCAGGGTATCCATATTGTCGCCTGCTATTTCAATATCGATGTCTTTTTGCACCGGCGGGCCTGCATTTTCCTGGGCTACAGCAATCCGGGCACCAGGCACTCCCTGCACAGAGTTACGTATCCTGGTCATAACTTCTTTGGTGTCCTTACCGTTTCTTTTACCAAATTCAACAAACGCCACAGTAATTTTGCCTTTATTATAATAAGTCCCCTGGTCTTCATCCGTTGGGTCGGTAACACCGATAGACACGTTCGAAATGATGGAGGAAACTATATCCTTATCAGGCTCCACCATTTTTGCTACTTTCTTTTCGAGGTCCCCAACCACCTGGTTAGTATAAGCCTGATCGGTACCAATAGGCATGGTTACGTATACATACACGAAATTAGGGTCAGCAGAAGGGAAAAACACCACTTTGGGGCTTCTCACAAAAGTGAAAGCCATCGTGAAAACAAAAAGTATAATAACGCTGAATAATATCCACCAAGGCCGTTGTACTGCCCACTCGAGCCGGCGAGCGTACCAATGTTGAAAGCGCGGCCATAGATTTTTTTGAAACTTATCGATAACCCTTAAAAGGATGAAATGGTTTAATAAATAAAGGAATGCGGCAAAAACCACGAAATTGCCAACGCCCACATTTATTAAATATCCTAAAACGGCGGCGATAGTCAAAAAGATCAGGGCACGTCGTACCTTACGGTCAAACCTGGGATGATCATGCTCCCCTTCGTAATGTGGTTTCATAAAATCAACCGCGAAAACGGGGTTCATGATATAGGCTACTACCAATGAGGCTAATAGAGTTATAATGAGCGTAATAGGCAGGAAGAACATAAAGTGCCCGATAAGGCTATTCCAGAAGGCCAACGGAACAAACGGCGCAAGCGTAGTCATAGTGCCCGAAAACACGGGTAAAAACACCTCGCCGGCAGCAATTTTCGCGGCTTTTTTTATGGGAACCGCACCGTTGGCAAAAATCCGGTGCGTATTTTCTATTACAACTATGGCGTCATCCACCACTATGCCCAGGGCAAGTAGGAACGAGAAAAGTACGATCATATTCAGCGTAAACCCAATGGCCGGCATTAACATGAAGGCTATAAAACAAGACAACGGCACGGAAAGCGCCACGAAAATGGCGTTCGTGCTGCCCATAAAGAACATCAGGATAACGGTTACCAATATGAAACCGATCACGATGGTATTGATCAGGTCGTTAAGTGTTGAACGGGTTTTGTCCGATTGATCCCCCGTAACTGTGATATCCAGGCCCTTCGGAAAAACGCTTTGCTGTTTTTGTTTGATAAGTGAATAAATTTTATCCGACGCCTGGATCAAATTTTCACCCGATCTTTTGGCCACATTCAGCGTAATTACATTCTTAAAATTGGGGTTGTTTGGTGTTTTTAAACGTGCATAACTCACCTGATCCTGGAAGCCATCTTTTATGTCGGCAATGTCCCTCAAATAAACAGCTTTGCCCTGGGGGTTCCTGACAACTAACGCTGCAACCTCATCGGCGCTTTTGAAGTCTTCTTTAACGTCGATAGTGCGCTGCATACCATCACTTTTGATTGTACCTGCACTTGAAATTACGTTTTCGTTGCCAATTGCCTGGATAATATCGTTATAACTAACCTGGGCCGCAGTCATCTTGTTAATATCAACATTGATCTGGATATTAGGGGTCAATGCGCCTACTTCGTCCACCTTGGATATTTCCTTCATCGACTCTATATCGTCCTTCAAATTATCGGCGTATTCCTTTAATTTTTTAAGGCTATAGTTACCGGATATATTGATGTACAAAATCGGCAGGTCGGCAACGTCTATATCAGATATAACGGACTGCTGCAGATTGTTGTCGTTTTGCGGAAGATCCTGTTTAGCCTTGTCAACGGCGTCCTTAACATCCTGCTTTGCATTCCTGATGTCGACGTTGGCATTAAACTCAGCGGTAATTATCGAAACGTTTTGCTGCGTATTCGAAGTGACCTTTTTGAGGCCTTTTAACGACTTTAGCTGCTTTTCGAGCTGTTTAGTAACCAATACCTCGATGTTTTGCGGCGACTGCCCGTTATAGATGGTTGTGATAAAAACCTTCGACTGGGCAATATCCGGAAAGTTTTCTTTTGGCAGCCGCATGTAACTAAACAAGCCCAGTAAAGCAATCATAAATATAAATGCATATACCGCTGTTTTGTTATCGATGGCCCAACTGGAGGGCGCAAATTCTTTTTCCTGGTCTTTCATATCAAATTTGTTTTGAATGATTATTTAGCTGCGTTCAGCACCCTTAGCTTGTCGCCGTCTTCAATATCGCTTGCTCCTTCAGTAACTACCTGGTCACCCGCTGAGATACCGCTTAGCACCTCCGATTTTCCACCATAAGTGTTGCCTAATTTAACATTTTGCCTTTTTGCGACGCCATTTTTATTAATATAAACAAATGTACTGGTGTCTGAACGTTGAATCGCATTTAATGGAAGTGACAGGGAATTCTTTTTGGAATAATCGGCTACCCGAATAGTAGCAGTCATGTTCGGGCGCAGTGCTTTACTTTGCGGTAATTTTATTTCAATCCCAAATGACCTTGATCCGGGATCAATCACTTTTGCAGCAAACGTAACCTTTAGCATCAGCGAGTCGTTAGCATCAGGAATAACTACTTTAACATTATCACCCTGGTTGATGTCGATTGCATATGATTCCGGTACATCTGCTTTTACCTTCAGGTTATCGGTGTTTACTATCCTGATACCAGTGCTACCGGGAGATGCCACCTGGCCCAGTTTGAGGTCCATTTGGTCCACTCTGCCGGTGATTGGTGCGACGATACGGTACATGTTAGCCGCTTGTTTCAAACCATCCACCTGTCTTTCAAGGGCCTCCAGGTTACTTTTCGCCTGCAAGTATTGAATTTCGGTGCCAATTTTCTGATCCCACAGATTCTTTTGCCTATCATAGGTGGTTTGCGCAAGCGACCACTGGGCTTTAGCCTGTGCAATATTTTGAAGCTGCACGCTATTGTCCAGCTGTGCTAAAACCTGTCCCTTGCCCACATGCTCTCCTGCTTTAACGTAAAGGTTAGTGATTGTGCCGGACGTTAGCGGATAAGCAATTACATTATCCTGCGCATCTATGTGGCCCTGAAGATCAACATAATTGGTAAAATTGCCCGGGGTTACCGTAATCGTGCCCACATCAATTGACTTAACCGAATCTTTTCTGCCTAATTCAGTTTGAAGCTTCACGATCTGGGAGTCTATTTTCGCCTGCTCTTTCTTTAAGTCGGCTAATTGCGCGGCTTTATTTTTTGGTTTGCTGGTGCAGGCTGCGAACAACAATATTACGCCAGAGAAATATATTAGTTTTTTCATTTCTTATATGATATTTATGCTGTAAGGTTTGTTTTATTTAATTCGTCCATATGCTTTATCCAAATCAACTTTACTGACAAGCGCGTCATATAGCCCCTGTATGTAAGTATTATCCGCATCCTGTAGCGCGGTCTGCGCCTGGATAACTTCGAGGCTGGAGCCTACGCCTTGTTCATATTTAATTTTCGAAACACGCAATATTTCGGCGGCAAGCTCACGGTTCTTTTTTTCGTCATTTAATGTTTGCAGGCCGTTAACATAGGTAATACGGGCCTGACTAAGTTGAAGATTTAAGCCGTTTTTCGCGGCAATTAAATCGTTTTGCGATTTTAAAACGGTTATCTGCGACTGCCTGTATTGATTTAAGTGCTGAAAACCGGTAAAAATCGGCACGTTTAAGGTCAGACCAATATAGCCTGAGGGAAAGTCTGCAGAATAAAGATCGCTAAAACTGTTGTTTTGGTAAGATGCAGAATAACTGGCATTTGCTGTTAGCTTAGGTAAAAACTGTCCTTTTTTAGTTTTCAGTTCATATTCATTCAGTTTTTCCTGCGTTTCCAATAAACTATATTCTATGCGGCTACGATAGACAGTTGTATCATTTGCCGCATCTGCTCCGGTCGCTTCTAACTGAAAATCAGCCAGCTGATCTTTAAGCAGTAAGTTATCCTGAATTGGCATACCCATCTGGAACTTTAACAGCTCGTAACCTAATTCCATTAACCTGACACTATTTTCTTTTTTGGTTACTAAGGAGTTATATTGAACAGTTATCCGGTCAACGTCAATTTTTTCAACGAAACCCTGCTTGTTGCGCGCAACGGTTTCGTCGGCCTGCTGCTTCAGTTGATCGATATCGAGCTGCAATAATCTTAATTGCTCAACCCCAACCAAAACCTGGTAATAAGCTTTTGTTACGTTTACACTAACGTCAATTTTTGAGCGGGTATAACTGCGGTCATATAGCTCCTTATATGTTTTTCGGCCCTGTAAACCCACGAGATAATTTGGATCAAAAAGGATTTGACTCGCCGTAACCGTCAAATTCGACTGATATTTAACGCCAAATTTCAACGGTATAAAAGTACCGGGTTGATTGAAAAACTCCCCGGGTATTAAAGTAGTTGGAATTTTAATATAATCCTGGAAAGAAGCAACACCGCTAACCTGCGGCAACCCTTGGCCTATCGTTTCTTTTACGTGATATTCTGCACTTTTAACATCAAGGCCGGCGTTAACTACGGTATCCTGGTGTTTGTAGGCGTAGTTTATGCAATCAGCAACCGTAAAATTATAAGTGCTGTCCGGCGGCGGCGCCTGCTGTGAAAAGCCATTTACTGCTATCACACATAATAGGAATATGGAAAGAAATATATGTTTCATTTGATATACTGTAATCTGTTGTTGTTTATACCTTACCTTCTTTTGTTATAATTTTAATACCCATACAAATAAAATTATTGGACGTGACAACCCTATGTCAGCAGTTAAATTATTCCTCGTGAATATTTTTATACTGGTTTAGCAGCTTATAACCTTTTAGCGTGCAAACACCATAATTGAAGTGTTCCAGAAACTGGTACTGCACTTTCCATGCGCTAAACTCAGCAACCGGGAATATACTTGCATTAAACCCCATTTCAACCTGGCTCACACGCATCCGGGCCAATATCTTTACATCTATGTCCGGCCTTATATAACCTTGCTTTATCCCTTTTGTTAGCAGCTCTTCCAAAGTATGTATCAACACATCGGCTTTAAAGTTTTGAAACTGTTTCCAGGCATCAGGATGATATTTTTGCATATCATGCACTACGATAGGATTTATCCTGGAAAATATATCTTCCGAACACTTCATCATATTGATCATTTCCTCTATTACGTTTGCCGATTTGCTGATAATTTCGCTCATCTGCGCTTCATCGTCCTGCAATTTCTTTTTTACCAACGCTATCACCAGTTCGTTTTTATCTTTAAAAAACTGGTAGATGGTTTTTTTCGACATGCCCAAATGCCGGGCTATATCGTCCATCGTTACGCTCTTGATACCTGCCGTTAAAAACAGTTCTTCGCCGCCTTCTATTATTCGCTGTGTTTGACTCATTGACTTTCGCAGTCAAAACTATGGAAACATTTTTAGATTTCAAAGTTTCCGAAGTAATTTACCTTTAGCTGACAAATGCCGTCTAAATAGTGGCAGGTTGCAAGTAGCAGTAGCAGTTTTGCTCAGCGCCAGTCTCAAGTAGCAGGACTGATCAAACTTAACTTAGCCGCAACAAAGTAACCTCAAATAAAGATCATAGACGGGTGGGAGTAACGACAAAATGAAAGGTGTTTTATGCCATCTTAAAATTGCCAAAACTGCTACAGTCACCCGAACCTGCAACTAAAGCATTCCAACTGCTACTGCTACTTACAACTGCCACCGCCTTTAAAAGCTGCTCCTGAATTATTATCTTTGTAAAAACTTAACTGTATATGACGCTAAGCCCTCTTTCAGCAATTTCCCCGGTCGACGGGCGGTACCGCAATACAACAGCCGGACTGGCTGCATATTTTTCGGAATACGCGCTGATCAAATATAGGGTGTTTGTTGAAATTGAATACTTCATCGCTTTGTGCGAACATCCGTTGCCGCAATTACAAAACTTTGATAAAAATGCGGCAGAAAAGTTACGCGACATTTACAGAAAGTTTAGTGAAGCGGATGCCGAAAGCATTAAGGTGATAGAAAAAACTACCAATCATGATGTTAAAGCAGTTGAGTATTTTATAAAGAAGGAATTTGACAGACTTGGCCTTGAACAATATAAGGAGTTCATTCATTTTGGGTTAACATCACAGGATATTAACAATACCGCCATACCCTATTCGTTTAAACTCGCTTTAACTGATTCTTACTACCCGGCTGTTAATGAATTGGTTACTATACTCAAAAAATACGCAGCAGATTGGGAGCAAATACCCATGCTTGCCCATACGCACGGACAGCCCGCATCGCCTACCCGTTTGGGGAAAGAGGTACAGGTGTTTGTTGAGCGTTTGGAGAACCAGTTAAATTTATTGAAAGCTATACCTTATTCAGCCAAATTTGGTGGGGCCACCGGTAACTTTAATGCGCATCATATCGGCTATTCAGACATTGACTGGAAAGCTTTTGGTAACCATTTTGTGAATGATATTTTAGGTTTAAGGCGGTCGCAATTCACCACCCAGATTGAGCATTATGATAATTTTGCCGCGCAGTGTGACGCGCTGAAAAGGATAAACACCATCATTATTGACCTTGACAGGGATATATGGGCGTATATTTCCATGAACTATTTTAAGCAGCTTATAAAGGCAGGGGAAATAGGTTCATCCGCCATGCCGCATAAGGTGAACCCGATAGACTTTGAAAATTCGGAAGGGAATTTGGGTATTGCGAACGCTTTATTTGAGCACTTTTCGGCTAAACTACCCATTTCAAGACTACAACGTGATCTTACTGATTCAACCGTTTTGCGTAATATCGGTGTGCCTGTAGCTCATACACTAATTGCTTTAAATTCAACCATTAAAGGTTTAAACAAACTGCTATTGAATACCGATGCCATAAATGCCCACCTCGAAGCCAATTGGGCTGTAGTTGCCGAAGCCATACAAACCATATTGCGCCGCGAAGGTTATCCAAACCCGTATGAAGCATTAAAAGAACTTACCCGCACTAACCAACAGGTAAATGCGAAAACCATCGCAGTTTTTGTTGATGGTTTAAAGGTTGATGATACCGTAAAAGAAGAAATACGAAGGATTACCCCTTCGAATTATACGGGGGTTTGAAGATAGGATGTCCATTATTCTAGAAACATACCGCGTTTTTATCTTTTACTTTCCAGACTACGACCATAGCGCTTCCAACGCCATTTTTGCAGCCATCCTACAAACTGTACACTATTAAACCCATTATTACATTGTTTTCACCTGGCCTTCAAAAATTTTTAATTAAAAAGGTGAAAATTAAAAGCCGTTGCACCAATAGGCGCGATAAGCAAATTAACGGTTGTTTATCAGCTTTTTATATTTCATTTAACACTTACAGTTTGTTCTTTAACCTTTATTTAAATCAGAAAATTTGGATTTCTTTTTTTAACGGCATCAATGTTGTGAAACGTGGATGTGTTTATTAATTAAAACACATTCACAAAAATTAAAAAAATGAAATTAAAATTAAACTTAAAACGATCTGCTCTTCTGCTCACCGGTATTTTGGCGGGCAGCGCAGTATTTGCTCAGACTCCTGATACTACCCATGTATCGAAAGATTATGTAAAACCATTTTCAGGCGACGACGCGTTCCGCACCTGGTCAGTAGGTATAAACGTTGGCGTGTTAAGTACTAACACCGCCTTTATATCAAACAACAAATTAGACTTTACGTCTCCAAAGGGCGAACTGGGATATGGATTTTTTATTAAAAAACAGGTATTACCGTCATTCGGGATTCAGGCTGATTTTCTTGCCGGCAAATTAAGTGGCACAAATGCACAAACTGATCCCTCTGGTAACATCCCTTATCAAAGCTTTAGCACAAAGATCCATTATTCCGCAGATTTAAGCGCGAATCTTACGCTCGCTAATATTAACTGGCATTACAACAAAAGCGCTATACAGCCTTATTTAACATTAGGGTTCGGCACCATGAACTATACGCCCGTGGTAACTTTAGCGGACGGAACTGTAACTAATTTTAGAACAGATAATGGTGGTGCCATAAATGAAGTATATGTACCTGCCGGACTCGGAGTAAAATTGAATGTAGCACGGGGTGTAAATATTGACCTTGGCTACCAGGTGAATTTTGTTTATTCTGATAATATTGACGGATACCATTTCGGCGGCAACGATGATAAATTTTCGTATGCCCATGCCGGGTTGGAGTTTGCGTTGGGCAAGGGTTCAAAACCACAGTTAGCTACACATAACCCTGTATCTTCAATGCGTGATGAATATTTATGGGAAAACAAGGCTACCAGGGATCGCTTGCAAGCACAAGTTGACGCAGAAAACGCGCAAAACGCAAAACTGCAGGCCGAACTGGACGCGACGAATGCAGCCCTTGCAAAGTTGACTGTTGACAGTGATGGCGATGGTGTACCCGATGTGTTTGATAAATGCCCTAATACGCCTGCCGGCACCAAAGTTGACGGTTCTGGCTGCCCGCTTGTAATTATTAAACCGGCGGACACAAAGGTTTATTTAACAGAACAGGATAGAAGAGTTGTTAGTGAAGCCGTTAGAAACCTGGAATTTGATTACAACAAATCAACTATCCGCGCACACTCACTTCCAAGCTTAGACCGTTTGGCCCAATTGCTGGTTGAGAAGAAGTTTAATTTGAAATTAGCTGGGTATACTGATAGCAGGGGCTCAATTCAATATAATTTGGGGCTTTCACGTGATCGCGCAAACGCGATTAAAACTTACCTGGTTAGCAAAGGGGCGGATGAGTCATTGATCCATGCTGAAGGTTATGGCAAATCGCACCCTATTGCAACAAACAAAACTGCAAAGGGACGCCAGTTGAACCGTAGGGTTGAGTTTTCGCTTTATTAATTGGTTGATTAAGTTGATTAGGTGAGTAGTTGATTGGGTTAGAATTATCAACCGATGACACGCTCAGATACCAATCGACCTTGACTAAATGATAGTTATTTTTTATTAAACAGAAAAAGCCGTTCAATTTGAGCGGCTTTTCTGTTTAATAAGAGCATGTATATGAATAAGGTAATCAATTATCCTCAAAAAATTCTCTTAAGGGGCCAAAATAACTGTTGTCCCAACCGTCCGCAAAGCCATCATATTCAGCGTCAGGGATATTGGTATGCCTTAATTCAACCGACGTAGCGTTCTTATCATGATGGAGTTTAATTGTAACTATGGATGCATCCGGCTGCCCGTCGAAGTACCATTGCTGCACTATCTTCTCATTTTCTTCAAACTCCAGGTTTTTGCCAACTATGCTCCCTTCCCATAAGGAAAAATCCGAACCTGGTTCTGTTGACATTATCGCAGGGTCCCCGGTCCATAACTCAATGGTTAACGGGTTAGTTAACGCAATATAAATTTCTTCGGGCGTTGCCGGGATGTGGTAATATTTTTTAAAATCTTTCATACATTCTTTTTAACCGGGATTCAAGGGATTTTACAGATTTGCCGGATTTAGAAAGCTACTGCTTTGCAATAGACAAATATACATCGTGAAAATCTGTAAAATCAGTTGAATCCCGGTTAATACTACCCCAAAGGCAACACTATTCTTCCGTAAACTTCATTCAGTACGTTTGCCATGCCGGCATAAATTGCTGATGCACCGCATATTATACCTTCGTAACCTGCAAATTTTCCAATACTTTCGTTGCCTGTTGCATGTTCAGCAGCAAGTAAAAAGAATAAGATCACCAGTGTGAAAAAAACAATTTGCAGGGCGCGGTTAAGTTTTAACGTGCCGAAAAACAGGAACAAAGTAAAAATGCCCCACATCCCCAGGTAAGCGCACATGGCTTCGTCAGAAGCTTTAGGTGCCCATCCAAATTTGGGGATAACTATTAACCCCACCAGCGATAGCCAGAAAAATCCATACGAAGTAAAGGCCGTTAACCCGAAAGTATTGTTCTTTTTTGCCTCGATATAACCGGCAATTACCTGTGCAAGGCCGCCATAAAAAATACCCATAGCCAGAATCATCGAATTCATTTCAAAAATGCCGGCGTTGTGAAGATTTAGTAATACGGTCGTCATGCCAAAGGCACACAGACCAAGCGGCGCAGGGTTGGCAATACCATCCTTTGCCGGAACGGGAGTAGTTGGAATCATGATTTTAAAGGTTTTTAATTTGGTTTTCAATGCAATATAATTTATCTGGATGCATTTAGCAATTTTATTTGAAAACTGATTGGTAATTTTACCCCTGCCTGCCGGCTGGCAGGGGTAAATCCTTATAACTATGCAAAAATTAGTACTGCTGCGCCATGGCGAAAGTGTTTGGAACAAAGAAAACCGCTTTACCGGCTGGACAGATGTCGATCTTTCCGAAGAAGGGTTTAACCAGGCGAAGCATGCCGGGCAATTACTAAAACAATTTGGCTATGGTTTTGATGTTGCGTTTACTTCCGTTTTAAAACGCGCTATAAAAACACTTGACATTGCGCTTGAGGAAGTGGATAATTTGTGGATACCCGTTCAAAAATCATGGCGCCTGAATGAACGCTTTTATGGCGCATTGCAGGGCCTTAACAAAGCAGAAACAGCTATCAAATATGGATCGGAACAAGTGTTGAAATGGCGCCGCGACCCGCACGAACATCCGCCGGCTATTACGAAAGATGATGAACGCTACCCCGGTCACGATCTGCGCTATAAAAACTTAACCGAACGTGAAATACCGCTTACCGAGAACCTGACCGAAACCATGGACCGGGTATTGCCCTTCTGGAACGAATTTATTGTACCTGCAATACGAAGTGATCAGAAAGTTATTGTTTCCGCACATGGTAACAGCCTGCGGGCATTGGTGCAATATATTGACCGTCTATCAGACGCGGATTGTATTAAGCTGGATATCCCGACCGGCGTGCCACTGATTTACGAGCTTGATGAAGAATTGAACGGCATAAAACACTACTATTTGCAGTAGATTTTAGTTAGCAGTTTGAAGTAGGTAGTTTGCACTTTTTTGCTTGAGCCCTGAGCCATTCCTTAACTCATCGCCTTATTCAACGCAATTATAGCCCGGTCAAAGTCTCCCCTCGCTACTAAAAACTGCAAGTTCACTTTACGTAAGGCAAACCCGGCACTTTTAATGTCAATGCCATTTTCAGCAAAGGCTGCTGCGGATCTGGCGAGCAGTCCCGGCTGGTCCATGTTGGTACCCATCAGGCATACCATGGCCATTTTTTGAACGGTTATTTTTTCAAACCGGCCCTCAAGCTCGCTGATCAGCTTTTTATTGAAATCTTTTTCCCAGATCACTATAGAGATGCTATTGGCGCTGGTTGCCTTAAAGGTGTAGCTGATGTTATATTTAGAGAACAATAGCATGATCTGTAAGTCACTGCCCACATTGCCGACCATCGAAGGGTCGTAAATGTCAATCATGATCACCTTATCCGTGCCGGTAATTACTTCAACACGCTTGGTTTCGCAAATATATTCCCTGGTGATAAGTGTACCGGGATGCTCCGGCTCAAAAGTATTTTTTATACGAAGGTTGATGTTATTTATCTCCAATGGCTTTGATGCTTTGGGATGGATAGCTTCCATGCCCACATCCGCCAGCTGATCGGCCACATCGTAATTGGTGTTGCCAACAGGATGACAATGATCGATGCCAACCAATTGCGGGTCAGCGGTGCATAAATGATATTCTTTATGAATAATTGCTTCGTGCGGCCTAACTTCCACAGCGATCTTGCTAAAAGTAACTTCCGAGTAACCACGATCGAACTCGCGCATAATTCCTTCAGTGCCTTTTGCGTAGCCGGTTACAATGCATATTGTACTTTCAAAATCAATATGCTGCAGGTCCTTTGTTATACGCTGGTCGATAGTTAATGACCGGTGGTCGCCAAATCCGCTCAAATCAACAAGTGTGGCGTTTATCCCCATATTTTGCAGAATATTAGTAAAGTTAAATGCTGAATGGCTTTCGCCGATAGACGCCAGTATTTCGCGTGCAGCCTGCAAAATTCCTTCTTTGCTCACATATCCCGAAGCAAGAATATTCGCGAGATTGTCAAGATAGCCCCGCGCATCATTTATTCGTTTCTCAATAAACTGATCAGCTGCTGTTATATTTAATCCAAGGCCCTCATAACTTTTGTTGATCTGTTTTAGCTTTATAATGAGGTTGTTTAACGGCTTATGAAAGTCTTTATAATTTGCAAGCCGGTGATAAACACCGGGTTCGCCAGTCTTTTTGTTTTCGAGCAGCAGGTTAGTAACCCCCGAAAACGCCGATACTACGAAAATGCGGTTATACAATTGCTCGCCGCTGCGCTCAAAAAGAATGATGTTTTTTATAACATCACTTAATGCGGTCATAGATGTACCGCCAATTTTTTCTACTGTTAACATTGTTGTTGTTGAAATGTTGGAATGTTGAAACGTTGGAATGTTTCTTTTCTTTCTTCCGGACTAACTTATCACTATTCCCCTTTCTTATACAGATCACCTGCTTTTTCGGCGGAAAGCTTGATTCCTTTTATCATTGCTGAACTAAAACCATTATGTTCCATTTCGTTTAAGCCAGCGATGGTGCAGCCGCTTGGTGAGGTTACCTTATCGATTTCCTGTTCGGGGTGGGAGCCAAGCTGTAATAACAGGTCTGCCGCGCCTTTGGCGGTTTGTGCGGCCATTTTCAAAGCATCGTGCGCGTGGAAACCAATTTCGGTGCCGCCCTGGGATGCTGCACGGATGGAACGCAGGAAAAATGCTATGCCGCAGGCGCAAAGTGCGGTGGCGGAGGTCATTAATTCTTCATTGATCTGTATAGTTACCCCAACGGTTTCAAAAAGCGACCGGACATAATTAATGTTTTTGGGTGTACCATTGTCGGTCGCTATACAGGTCATTGACTGTCCAATAGCTATGGCAGTATTTGGCATGGCACGGATGATCTGTACATTTAAATCAAGCTGTTTGCGGATATCACCGCAGCTCACCCCCGAAACCACGGAAATAAGCAACTGTTTTTCCGGCTTTACAGATGGCCTTATCTCATCAAGCAATTTATTAAGCTGCTGCGGCAATACTGCCAGCACGACGAAATCCGCTTTCCTGACAGCTTTAAGGTTGTTGTCAGTGGTATAGTACCCTTCTTCCGCTAAGGGAGCAAGCGCCGAAACATTCCTGCGGGTAAGGGTAATTTGCTGCGGCTTACAAATCCCGGCTTTTACCAGGCCTTTTGCAAGCGACAAACCGATATTACCGCTGCCCAATATGGCGATATGCTGTTGTGAGTTCATAGATTTTCCGTTAATCGTGTTCCAAATGGTTGATTTTTTTTCAAATTGCCCAGGTCATTCGAATGCCCGATAATTACAGCCTTAACGCCGCAGGATATGGCCGAAAAGGCATTATCCATCTTCGGCACCATCCCGCTGTGTATGATCTGCTGTTCTTTTAGTTTCATATATTCCTGCTGGTCTATTTCGTTCAGCAGGGAATGTTCGTCATTAATATCTATTAACACTCCTTTTTTCTCAAAACAATAAATAAGCGTAGTGTCATACAATTTGGCAAGCGCCACGGCTAATGCCGACGCAATAGTATCCGCATTTGTATTTAATAACTGCCCTTCGCCATCATGCGTTAAAGCACAAAATACTGGGGTAAAGCCCGCTTCCATCAAATTGCTGATATTTTTAGGATTGATGGATCTTTCATTAATATCACCCACAAAACCATAATCAATTGTTTTTACAGGGCGTTTTTTGGTGCGGATAAAATCGCCATCGGCACCCGTAAGCCCAATTGCGTTGTTGCCAAACCGCTGTAACTGGGCCACTATGTTTTTATTAATAAGCCCTGCGTAAACCATGGTTACAACCCTCAATGTTTCAATATCAGTTATCCTGCGGCCTTCAATTAATTTAGGCTCAATTCCTAAGGTTTCAGAAATCTGCGTAGCAACCTTGCCTCCGCCATGGACCAGTATCTTGAAACCCTTCAACGCCGTGAAATCTTTCAAAAAACGGTACAGATTTTCGGAATTATCAATAACATTCCCGCCAATTTTTATAACAAAGAGGCTTTTATCGCCATTATTGTCATCAACATGCGTTGAAACGGTATCAAATTTGCCCATATTAACCCCTAGATGATCAAATAGAAGTTAAAATTCTTCCATTATTTACCAATTGCAGGCAAAATTAATAAAAAACAGGCTCTTTATTTATTTATTGGGTTTAAATAAGTTATAAACGTTATAATAAGTTGCAAGGGTTGTAATGGGTTGTAATAAGTTGTAAGAGTTGTAAAGGTTGTCGAGGTTGAAATAGGTTGTAAATGTTTTAAATGCCGTAAAAGGTATAAATTTAACCTTTTTAACCACTGCAACCCTTACAACTTATTAATAACTTACCCAAACAATAAGTTTACATTTTGTTTATGAAAGATTATGTATAATTGAAAAATTACAAATTTATATGTTTACAATTTCATCCCAGGATCAAAGTCAGAGTTCAAAGCCGAAGGTGGTAGTAATAGGAGGGGGGTTCGGCGGCTTACAATTGGCACAAAGGCTCAAAAATGCCCCGGTTAACGTATTGCTGCTGGATAAACATAACTATCACACTTTTCAACCGCTCCTTTACCAGGTGGCAATGGGTGCCCTCGAGGCCGATTCCATTGGTTTCCCGATCCGCCGGATATTTACCGGGCATGATAATTTAACCTTCAACATGGCCGAAGTGCAGAAGATAAACCCCGAAAGCAATACCGTAACCACCAACATAGGAATAATTCATTACGATTACCTGGTAATTGCAACCGGTTCAAACACCAACTTTTTCGGTAATGAACAGATCGCGCATTTTGCTATGCCGATGAAGAATATACCCGAGGCTCTGAACATAAGGAGCCTGATGCTTCAGAACCTGGAGACGGCGTTGTTTACCAGTGACATGAGAGAAAAGTTTGCCTTGATGACCTTTGTAGTAGTTGGAGGAGGGCCTACAGGTGTTGAACTATCAGGCGCTTTGGCCGAAATGAGGCATTTAATATTGATGAAGGATTACCATGGCCTGAGCAAACACGATATGCGGGTATACCTGGTTGAGGGTAAAGATCGGTTACTGGCATCCATGTCACCGCAAGCATCTGCGAAAGCAAAAGAATTTTTAAACAAAGCTGGTGTATCTATTTACAACAGCGCCCATGTGGAGAGTTATGATGGCTTTTATTTAAAGATTGATAACGGCAAAACTATCAAGACCCGAAATGTGTTGTGGGCCGCGGGGGTAAAAGGTGAAATGCCGGATGGCCTTCCGGCTGAAGCTATTACAAAAGGGAACCGTTTGTATGTTGACGAAATAAACAGGGTAAAAGGTTATGAAAATATATTTGCCATAGGGGACGTTTCGGCTATGATAACCGGCGAATTGCCAAACGGGTTGCCGGGAGTCGCCCCGGCAGCAATACAGCAAGGTGCGGCACTCGCTGAAAACCTGGTGCATATAATAAAGGGCGAGGCAACGAAACCTTTTAAATATGTTGATAAGGGTACGCTTGCTACAATTGGCCGTAACAAAGCCGTGGCCGACATCGGTAAACTCCATTTCCAGGGTTTTTTTGCATGGCTGTTATGGGGCCTTGTTCATATCTTCTCGCTTATTGGGTTTGGCAACAAAGGAGTGGTTTTATTGAGATGGGCAATAAATTATTTTACCAAGAATAGCGATAACCGGTTGGTAGTGAGCTATTTTAATGTAGAAACGAGGATGATGGAAGCGGAAGCGAAATAACGGTTAAAACAATTCCGAAAACAGTTTTTAATTCATTATATTTCGGGATACAATTCAAATAACTGATGGGCCTTTTTCCGATCATAGCATTGCTGGTAATAGTAAGTGCAATTTATTCCTATTTAAACGCCCGTTTTATTAAGCTGCCGGGTACAATTGGTATTATTACCATAGCCATTGCAGTTTCAGTAATTACTATTGCCGTTGATAAACTAGATCCTGATGTTGCCCGTTACCTCACAGTTTTAGCAAAGAATATTAATTTTTCCGGCACCGTGTTAGATATCATGCTGGGTTTTTTGCTTTTTGCAGGCTCATTTAATTCAAACACAAAAAGGCTTAGGAGAGAGTTGCGCCCTGTCATGGTTTTAAGCACGCTCAGTGTGATCCTGTCAACGGCTGCGTTTGGCGCTTTATTTTATGGCGCAGCTTTGCTTCTCCACATACATATTCCATTAATCTATTGTTTTTTGTTTGGCGCCCTCATCTCGCCTACCGACCCTGTTGCTGTTGGCGCTATCATCAAGACTTCTAAATTGCCGCAGAACATTGCCACCATAATTTCAGGCGAATCCTTGTTTAACGATGGGGTAGGGCTCGTGCTTTTTATAACACTGCTCGAAATAATAGACTCGGGGATCAACCACCTTATTATAGCAAAAACAGCTATATTATTTGTACGGGAAGTTTTTGGCGGCATTGCCCTCGGTGTGGTTTTAGGTTTTATCGCTTTTCGTTTAATGAAATCAATTAATGATTTCCAAACCATCGTACTTGTTTCGTTGTCATTGGTGATGAGCATTTCGGTACTGGCTGCTTACTTGCATCTGTCTATTCCGCTCGCGGCAGTTTCGGCCGGATTATTTACAGGCAATAGAACCATAAACGCCGACATAAAAGAGCATTCGCATGAGCAGCTCGAAAAATTCTGGCAGCTGATCGATGAAATGCTGAACACTGTTCTCTTTGTAATGATAGGGCTGCAGATGGTGAACCTGCCCTACATCACCAATTACTGGATAGAGGGAGGCATTGCGATAGTACTTATACTTATAGCAAGGTGGTGCAGTATTTTTATCCCTTTAATATTTCTGCGCCGCAGCCTTGATGTTAATTTCAGCAATATTAATATACTTACCTGGGCGGGCGTGCGCGGCGGAATTTCAATTGCGCTGGCATTATCGCTGCCTTTTGGCCCGTACCGGCATATCATACTTTGCGGGAGTTATTTTATCGTGATATTTTCGATTGTGATTCAGGGTTTAACGCTTAATGGCTTAATTAACAGGTCTTTGAATAAAGTTAAACCTGGTGCATAATTATTGGTCCTGTTTTTTCAACGCGGCCATATATTCAGCGGTCTCTTTTTCATTGGTATTATCGGAATGGCTCAGCGCGTTAATAACATTTTCGCGTTCCTTCTCCGTCCTGTTCTGGCTCAACTTGGATTTTGCCTGCAAATCATCCACCACTATTTGGAAAGCGACAATACCTTTCATCATGTTTTGTTTATACTGATCGGGAAGGACCTCCCATTGTTTTAAATAATCTGCATCATAATATTTAATGGTTTCTTTAAGCAGTGCCTCTTTATTTTCCTCTTCGTCTAGTAGCATGCATTTGCCATACGCATGTACTGCTAAATAATTCCAGGTTGGCACACTCTCGACCTTTTCGTAATTCTTTGGAGAAATGTAAGCATGAGGCTCGGTAAATATTACTAAAGCGTTGTTGTTTAAGATATCCTTTGATTGAGGGTTAGCTTTTGCAAAATGGGACAACAGGATAATTTCATCGCTAACCTGTTTCACTAAAAAGGGCAGGTGTGTAGCAACAGGCAACGCATCCTTCACCGATACAATGGTCGCAAAACTATAGCGCTGCATAAAGGCGATGGCTTGCTGACGGTCTTCGAATTTATTGAAAGAGGGGATATACATTTTGTGAAATTAGTGAATTGTTGAATAAGTTGATTGGGGGAGTGATAGAAAAAAATCAAAATTAACTCAATCAACTACTCACCTAATCAACTCAGTCAACTAATTCTTCGAGCATACTTTTCAAAACCGCCTGCGCAGCCCAAACTCTATTTGCTGCTTCGTGAACTACAATAGAGCTTTCCCCATCCAATATTTCAGCCGATAACTCCAAATCACGCCTCACAGGCAAACAGTGCATTACCTTAGCTGTATTGGTAATTTTTAGTTTATCGTTGGTTAGCATCCAGTCTTCATTACCTGGCAATATTTCCCCATAAGGTTCATAAGCCGACCAATTTTTTACATAAATAAAATCGGCATCGGCTAAAGCTTCTTCCTGGTTATTGGAGATAGTTGCGTCTTGCGTAAAATCGGTACAAAGCTCATAGCCTTTGGGATGTACAATAGTAAAATCAACTTCAGCCCTGCACATCCATTCGGCAAATGAATTTGGTACGGCCTGCGGCAATGGTTTTATATGCGGCGCCCAGGTCAGCACTACTTTTGGACGTGGACGGGTTTTTAATTCTTCAATGGTTATAAGGTCGGCAAGGCTCTGCAGAGGATGGCGTGTGGCCGATTCGAGGCTCACCACCGGTACACCGCAGTATTGTACAAATTTATTAAAGATCATTTCACTATAATCTTCTGCACGATCTTTTAGCCCGGGGAAAGAGCGTACACCGATAATATCGGCATACTGCCCCATAACGGCGGCGGCTTCGCGGATATGCTCCACGCTTGTGCCATTCATGATCACACCATCATGCAGCTCTAACGCCCATCCCTCTTTATCAAGGTTCAGCACCATCACATTCATGCCCAAATTAAGAGCAGCCTTTTGGGTGCTCATACGGGTGCGCAAGCTGGGATTTATGAAAACAAGCGCTAATGTTTTGTTTTCGCCCAGTGCTTTAAAGGCATAAGGGAAAGCCTTAAGGTGCAAAGCCTCATTAACAAGGGCTTGTACATCAGGAACATCGTGTACAGAAGAAAATAGTTTCATTAAAAATATATTTAATAAATGCCCCTCTTTTAAAGTCTCCCCAACCGGGCGAGATTTAGAGGGGGCTTAATAGGGTTTCAAAAGTTTCCAAAAATCTGTCCGCATGTGCCTTTGTTAAGTTAAGCGCTGGTAAAAGTCTTACGACATTCGGTTTTGCTTCACCTGTAAAAATATGGTGTGTAAAAAGCAACTCCTTGCGCACATGTGCAAGTTCAGCGGGCAGTTCAATGCCGATCATTAATCCCCGTCCGCGTACTTCTTTAACATGTTTCAGTTTTTTAAGCTCTGTTATCAGGTAACCGCCAACCTCTGCAGCATTTTGCATCAGGTTATCCTGTTCGATTACTTCCAAAACAGCCAAACCGACAGCGCAGGCCAAATGATTGCCACCAAAGGTCGTACCCAGCATGCCATAAGCAGGCTGAATTTTGGGCGAAATAATAATACCACCAACCGGGAAACCATTACCCATCCCTTTCGCCATGCTATAAATATCGGCATTAACGCCGGCAAAATCATGCGAAAAGAATTTACCTGTTCGCCCGTACCCGCATTGCACTGAATCAGCTATGAAAACGGCATTATGTGTATCGCATAACGACCGTATCTTTTGCAGAAAACTTTCTTTTGCTACATGGATGCCCCCAACACCCTGTATGCCTTCAATAATTACCGATGAAATTTCATTTTCAGCAAAAGCCTGTTCCAATGCAGCCTCATCGCACCAGGGCAAAAAGATCACGTTAGCCGTTTCGTTAACAGGTGCAACTATTTTGGGATTATCGGTAACAGCAACAGCCAATGACGTACGGCCATGAAAAGCCCCGCGGAAAGCGATCACTTTCTTTTTGCCATTGTAAAACGAAGCCAGCTTTAAGGCATTCTCATTAGCCTCAGCACCCGAATTACAGAGAAATAACTGGTAATCCTCCTTACCCGATACATGCCCTAATTTTTCAGCCAATTCCCTTTGTAAAGGTATCTCAACCGAATTTGAATAAAACCCAATTTTATGCAACTGGTCTTCCAGCCGTTTTACATAATGGGGGTTAGTGTGGCCGATTGATATTACCGCATGACCGCCATACAGGTCAAGATATTCCTGGCCCTTATCATCATAAACTAAACTACCAACACCTTTTACAATGTTGATAGGATTAATAGGATATACATCGAATAGTTTCATAAGCCCCAAAACCCCAAAGGGGCTTTAAAATGTTTAACAATTATTTTACTTCGATATAAATAAACTCCCCTTTAGGGGGCCGGAGGGCCTGGCTTAAAATCCTGTTGCCTTAAGTCTTAACCCTGCCTTCTCATCCAGCCCAAACATCAGGTTCATATTTTGAACCGCTTGCCCGGACGCACCTTTAAGTAAATTGTCTATTACGCTCACAATGAGTAGTTTATTTCCATGTTTTTTTACCTGTATAAAGCACTTGTTGGTGTTTACAACTTGTTTTAGATCAATATCATGGTGCGTAACATGCGTAAATGGATGGCTAGCATAATAGTGCTGGTATAGTCTTAATGCCTCTGCTTCTGTTAAATCGCTATCAGTATACACAGACGCGATTATCCCTCTCGTAAAATCTCCGCGATATGGGATAAAGTTGATAATCCCCCGACCCTCTGAGGGCGGAGAAAAACCCGGCTGTAATTGATTGAGGGATTGCGCAACCTCGTTCAAATGCTGGTGCTCAAATGCTTTATAAACCGAAAGGTTATCATTACGCCAGGTAAAATGCGTGGTCTCGGATAAGCTTCGTCCCGCGCCGGTAGAACCGGTTGTCGCGGTGATATGCACCTCATTTTTAATCAGGCCTTTATCGGCGAGAGGCAATAATCCCAATTGAAGGCAGGTCGCGAAGCAACCCGGGTTTGCAACGTTATTGGCCTGTTTAATAGCCTCACGGTTCAATTCCGGCAAACCATAAACAAAGCTTTTTGCCTTATGCTTTGCGTTTTGGGATAATCTAAAGTCCTGGCTTAGATCGATAATTTTAATATGATCGGGAATAGGATTGGCATCCAAAAACTTTTTCGCATCACCATGGCCAACGCATAGAAAAAGCACATCAATATTATAAGCTAATTCGGCTGCAAATTTCAGGTCTGTATCGCCGAACAGGTCAGTATGAACTTCATAAACATACTTGCCGGCGCTGCTTGCACTGTGTACAAAAGCAATCTCAACGTCAGGATGATTGATCAGGATGCGCAGCATTTCACCGCCCGTGTATCCTGCACCGCCTACTATCCCTGCCAAAACCCCCCGACCCCCTAAAGGGAGAGAGTTATCGGTATTTTGTTTACTTCTTGTTTCCATTTGCTTTTCCTTGAGTGATTTATTACTCCCCCTTTAGGGGGTTGGGGGGCTGGGGTTCACCTTATGATAGATCATCACCTGGTTGCCAAATATCTTCGAGAACCCTCTAACATCATCTCCGCTCCAGGCGTTGTTCATTTCACCATAGCTGCCAAATTTGTTCGACATGAGATCATGTGTTGATTCTATCCCTGTAATTTGAAAACGATAAGGATGAAGCTCCACAAATACTTTTCCGCTAACATTAGTTTGGGTGTCTGTTAAAAACGCCTCAATATTTCGCATCACCGGGTCGTGAAACTGGCCCTCGTGCAGCCAGTTACCATAAAAGGTGGATAGCTGGTCTTTCCAGGATAACTGCCATTTAGTTAGCACGTGTTTTTCTAAGCTATGATGGGCTTTGATTATGATCATAGGTGCGGCGGCTTCAAAGCCGACACGCCCTTTTATCCCGATAATGGTGTCACCTACGTGGATATCCCTGCCAATACCATAGGGTTGGGCTATAGCCTGCAAGGCCTGGATGGCTTTGGTGGGATGGTCAAATTTTTTATCATCGATACCAATTAATTCCCCCTTTTCGAAAAAAAGTGCGATGTTTTGGGGTTCAGATTTACTTACCTGGGTAGGCCATGCTTCTTCTGGCAGGCCCAAATTTGAGGTCAATGTTTCTTTTCCGCCTACCGAGGTCCCCCAAATGCCTTTGTTGATAGAATACTTTGCCTTTTCAAAGTTCATCTCCACGCCATGGTCTTTCAGGTACTGTATCTCGGCCTCACGACTTAACTTAAGGTCGCGGATAGGGGTGATGATCTGTGCCTCGGGTACCAGGATATTGAAGATCATGTCAAAACGAACCTGGTCGTTACCAGCGCCGGTGCTACCATGGGCCACAAATTCGGCCCCGATCTCTTTCGCGTAATTGGCTATGGCCGTTGCCTGGCTGACACGCTCTGCACTTACGGAGAGGGGATAGGTGTTGTTTTTTAATACATTGCCATAGATGAGGAAACGAACACAGGTATTGTAAAAATTTACCGTTTCATCGACCACATGATGCGAAGTAACGCCCATTTTATAAGCGCGTTCTTCAACGCCTTTTAGCTCTTCATCACTGAAACCTCCGGTGTTAACTATAACGGAGTGAACTTCATAACCTAAATCTTGCGTCAGATATATGCAGCAGAACGAGGTGTCTAAACCACCACTGTATGCTAATACAACCTTTTTTTTCATTTAATGTATGTTTGGGTAGAGACGCGATGCATCGCGTCTCTACGATTGATGTTTGCCGAGAGACGCAAGTTTTGCGTCTCTACGTGGTGCTGTAGGTGAATTTCTCTATCCGTTTTTTTATTGCATTCTCGATACGCTCTAATAGCGTCGCTTTATGCGTTATCTTTTTCATCTTGTCCTCATACTCTTTTTGCTTTTCCGCTGGATCAAATAACATAGCGGTGCACATACAGTTTTTGCGGCCTTTGCTCATCAGGATGTCATAGTTTACGCAGCTTTTACAGCCGGCCCAAAAATCTTCGTCCTGGGTAAGCTCAGAGTAAGTAACAGGCTCGTACCCCAGGTCGGAGTTTATTTTCATTACCGCCAGTCCTGTTGTAAGGCCGAATATTTTTGCATCGGGATATTTGGTGCGCGATAATTTAAAAATACGCTCCTTTATGGCCTTTGCTAAACCTTCCTTGCGGAATATTGGGTTGACGATCAGACCGGAATTCGCCACAAAATCCCCATGGCTCCAGGTTTCTATATAACAAAAACCTGCCCAGGTACCGTCTTTGTGGAAAGCGATAACAGCTTTCCCTTCCAGCATCTTGTTGGCTACATATTCGGGCGAGCGCTGGGCAATACCTGTACCACGCGCTTTGGCCGACTCGGCCATTTCGTCACAGATCAGCTGGGCGTAATCAACATGCTGGGCGGATGCAACTAATATATCAAAATCTTGTATGGCCATTGAAATAGAAAAATTACCGTTAAATTATTTGCCTGTTACGGCGTTAAATAATCAGAGGATTTTTGGGGATGCATGGACGAATATTTTGCGCCTTTTGTTTTGCATCGGCACCCAAAACGGGTTAGGATGAGATCAGATCAAACCCGGGGCATGTACGGCCTTCGTCGTGGAGTAGAAGATAAAGCAACAGTTAAAACCGAGGCAGCAGCAACCCGAGCAAAAATTGCCTTGATCGTTGGCTTAAATAAGCTTTGCTGGTTCATTTTAGCGGTGTTTTTATTGTTTTTTAAATTTTGTGCAAAGTATCGCATTAATTTTTACTTATGCAAGGAAAATTTGAATTAGTTGAATGGTTGATTGAGTTGAATAAGTTGATTGGTTTGGTTACGATATCACAACCCCGAACTAACATTTTCTTCTGGTCTTCCGGACTACCCCAACTCACTCAACCGCTTCAGCAACTCGGATGTAGTAGCCGTTAATATCAATAAAAGCAAATTCGCGCAAGCCGTAAGGATATGTGGTTAATGGATTTGCAATTTCAATTCCTCTTTGCTGGTACTCCCTGTAAACGTCCTCAATGTTGTCAACAAACCATAATAAATTGAAACGGGCGACATCACTATTGATTTTTTGAGCATAAGCGGCGTCCTCACCAAAAAGCATGCGCATATCATCCCGTCGCAGGCCGCCGTCTATTTCGCCTTCGATCCATTCTTCGTAAAACCCGAGCGTATCCCTGTAATAATCGAGTGTTTGCCTTAAATCAATAACAGGCAAATGAGCTGCCGACCTGTGAAATTTTTTAGTTTTCATGGCTTTTGATATTTACAGCAAATTTAGCTTCTGCTCACAATATCGGCAATAATCATCTCCGCATGTACCCTTGAGTTTTCAATAAACCACAAATGGGTATCCAATCCGCCGCAGACCACGCCAGCAAGGTAAAGCCCCGGAACATTGGTCTCCATGGTTTCAGGATGGTACTGCGGGATAAATTTATCCTCGGTTAAAGTGATTCCAAGCTTTTTCAGAAATTCAAAGTTTGGCCTGTAACCTGTCATAGCCATAACGAAATCATTTGGGATGGTAATTGTTCCCGCCAGTGTTTCAATATCAACATCATGCTGACGGATTGCTTTTAAATTCGAGCTGAAATACGCTTTTATGCTGCCTTCCTTTATCCGGTTAATAATATCGGGCCTTACCCAGTATTTTACCCGGTTACTTACTTCGCTTCCGCGGATCACCAGGGTAACTTCAGCGCCTTTGCGGTAGGTCTCCAAAGCCACATCTATTGCCGAATTGCTCGAACCTACAACCACTACTTTTTGCATCGCATAATAATGCGGGTCTTTGTAATAGTGCATCACTTTTGGCAAGTCCTCGCCAGGGATGTCCAGTTTCACGGCAATATCATAAAACCCGGTTGATAATATCACATTTTTGGCATGGTAGGTTGCTTTCGCAGTAGTAATATTGAAATTATCGGCTTCTTTTATTACGCCTTTTACTTCCTCAAATAGATTTATGGGCAACTGGTTCGATGTTGCCACCCGGCGGTAATACTCCAAGGCCTCGGCACGGTTTGGTTTATTACTGATAGTTACAAAAGGTATCCCGCCAATTTCCAGCTTTTCCGAAGTGGAAAAAAAGGTCATAGTTGAAGGATAATTGTATAGCGAATTAACCAGGCAGCCTTTTTCAATAACTACAAAGCTAAGGCCTGCTTTTTGCGCTGCAAGTCCGCAGGCTATTCCGATTGGGCCAGCGCCTATGATGAGGATATCGAGCATTATTTTTTCAACCGGTGGAAGATGTATAAATTCAATTTGTCTTTGATAATGCAAATAAAGCCCGAAAAATGCTCATCGTCAAATGTAGTTATAAATACTTCGTCAGAGTTAAAATGGTCGTACCCCGTTTCAACTATTCCAAACTCATTTAAATTGCGTATGGGCACTAACTTTTTATTTTGAATACTGTCTATCCAAAAAGAAGGAGGGGATAGCATAGGCCTATTTTCCACCAAGTATAATAAGGAATTCTTAAACCTGAAACTTCCAGCCAGTGTCGCTCCAACAGTGTCAACAAGCTTTTCAATACCAATAGTCGAATTACTCTCACTAGTAGCAAATCCAGCGGATTTTAACGAATCCAAAAGTTGACGCGGCTTTCGTTTGAGATGTAATTTCAACATTTTCGGATCGTTAACATTAAAAACTGTTGCGGATCCACCCATATGAGACAACGACGCGGTAACATTGTAGTTATTAGGCCCCTTAATCACATTTACCGCACAAGTGCATTCACTTTCGTATATCTTGGATGTCTTTTTATTTGCAAAATAAATTGTGCCGCCCCATTCGCCGGAGCAAGTATTAGAAATAAAATATTCGTCATCCTGAAATATTAGATCGCCGGGATAAATATGCTTTTTGGCTCTGTAATGTCTCCACTTTTTCTTTGCCGTATCGAGAAAAAATCTTTTATGTCCTTCTTGATATCCTTCAGTACCGACTATCACGCTGTCAATAACTTGGAGTTTTTCAAAATCGTAATCTGTCGAATATTTATTTATGGATGAATCTATCTGGCTAGAATTTGAATCAACAAAAAACAGTTTCTCGTCTTCATCAAGACAAAGAAACCGCTTGTCAAATGGAACAACAGATTTAATGCTGATGTTTTGTTTGAACCTGTGAATAGACGCCACTACACTGTCATTCACAACAGTTTGACCATGTGCAATCAAACTGAAAAATATAGCAATCGGGAACAAAATATAGGTGAAAGGTCTGCTCGCCATAAACTATGCTGCTAAGATCAGCTAAGTTAATATAAAATAGCGAGTCAGTAGAACGACGAAACTATAAAGGCACAAAAAAAGGGTAAGCTACTTTTATCGCGCCGCTCAACTCTCTACCCTTGCTGCGTTCCCACCCTGGGGGAGTTCAAGAGGAGCTGGCCGTAAAAGACTTACCCCGCCGCAAAGATAGAAAAAGGTTTGTTTTGAGGTTAATAAATTGTTAAAAAAGCGGGAAGAGGTTGAAATGCTGGAAGGTTGTAAGGTTGAAATGTTGAGGTTCAGATGATTAATGGGGCATTGCGGTTTCTAATAAACGATCTTACTGAACGGGATACCTACCGTTAGCCCAATTGCATTCCGATTCCCCGGGAGTTGGCTGCCTTTTATTGTACCGGTCATATCTGCAAATAACAGCTGCGCTTCAAAATTAATTGCCGGTACACCATTTTTATCTATCAAAACAATCGGGATACCTAATATCGAGTTCAGCGCGTGATAAGTGCCGAAATTTTTCTCGATCCGGAAACTTACCCCAACATGTGAGTTACCGGGAATGTAAACCAGTTTACCTGCAGCTACCGGGGTTATGTAGTTTTGATAGTTGCCGATAAAACGGTTGCCCTCGTTTAATGCAAGCGTGTTTGTCCCTTCCGTCGCGCCTGGGCCGCTTATATTGGCATTGAACATGGCGCCGCTTTGTACCGAATTATTTATAAATGCTTTGCCACTCAGGGTAAAAAATATCCTTCCAAATTTGCTGCTCTCCCAAAACCGGGTATGGGTTAATGATAATTCAAGGGGATAGTTGCACCGTTGTGCAACCTCGCTGATAAGATCGCTGCTCACTTCAAATTTTTGCGCGATGATAGGGATATAAATGCCTAAGGTGGTCCAGTTATCCGTTACAAGGTTATAATTACCCGTATTAACCAACAGGTCCGATTGCGCCTGCGAAAAATCCCGGAGGTATTCGGCCCTAAGAGCGCTGTAAAAATCCTGTCGCAATTTTGTTTTAGCTTTATTCTCGTCCTGGCCGGGAATATCTGCCGGTCTAATGCCGTCCAGGGCGCGTTCAAAATCAGCAGCTTTCCTGTTGATATCTGCTTCGAAACTATGAACTATTTCAGCTCGCTGGGCATCCATCGCCTGCTTTTGGCTGCCGCATTTATCATAATAGGTGATCGGTTTGCCCATCCATGTATTTTGAACAACAAACCCTAAACGGTTATCGAAGTATTTATTTGAGAACCTCGCCGCATAAGCATTTGCAACATTTGCCCTTGCGCCTACAACCAGGAAGGATCGTACCCAGTCATCACTATCAACCGGCTGGTGAAAATTATGATTGATAGCAATGCTGCCTTCCGCCGCATTTATGCTGACGTAATTTTTATAGAGGGAAAGGTCCCCATCATCCGAAAGATAAGAGCTTACCTTGTTTGAAAGGAAGATATTCATTGCCTTATTGGAGATCAGCATCCCCTGCCCTGTATTACAAGGTGTTTTGGTTACTTTGCTGTTAACCGCATTTAGCTCGGCAATAATTTGCGCCGGGGTTTGCGCGTTTGTTACTGCCGTAAAAAAACAACAGATCAAAATAACCGGCAACCTGGTAAGTGCCCAGCCGTTTTTTCGATTGCTTATGGTAAAACTGTGTCTAACCCCCATTGCTGCAAAATTGGATTGGTAAAAATCTTAATGCTATCCGCATCAAGCAGTTTATTGCGGGCTGCTATCCATGCATCAGCTGCAGCGCCATACATATTTGTTATTCTTTGGGGTGTAACTTCATTCACTTTCCCCCAATGAAAGGTAAATGGAATTTGTTCATCCTCCAGCTTTTGCCAAACCTGTGTATAGAAGTTATAAGTAGTGTTGGAATATGGCGCGTCAAGCTCCATTACACACGTGTGCTCATAATGTGTAAATCCCAGTGTTGCCTTTGTCTGTTTAACAAATCTGAAAGAAAACACGCCCGTAAAAGGGCCTATGGTTTTATTTATCGACAACATAAGGTCAGCAACGCGGGCGGCATAAGCAATAGGCATACCCACCGCTGCGCTCAGTAGTTTGCCGCGGAGCGTGGTATTGTCGAACATTTCGCCCAGGGTGCCAAATTGGTTGTTAAACAGTGTTAAACTGGCGCCAAGTACAGTATTTACCAATGTTGGGATCAGGGCAGGCAAAGCTTCGGTTAGCGTACCCATGAAGCAGGCGGCATCATCGCCGGGGCCGATCCCTGCCGTGTTATCAACAGGGGGCTGATAACCTGGTTGGTAGGGGCGTTTATACATGGTAGTTACGTACGCACCTTTTTCCATATCATAAGGATTAAGCAATACCGAAAAATGAAAAGGGCGTTCACTGCCACCGGGCAGATTGGCATTAGTGAAATCAAGCGTTTGCATTATTGCTTTTAACGAATCGTCGTAAGGCAAACGCTGCATGGTTGCGTCGAGCAAAAACAGGTCTTCGGTTTCTATCATCACCCCGTGAATGATCCCGAAGCTGCCAAAACTTACCAAAGCTGCATTAAAAAGGTCATCATCCTGCACCAGCTCGGTTTGTAAATTTTGAATGAAAGCCGCAGAAACTACCGGTGCCGAGGCCCTCTCGAGCCACAAATGCCTGTTGGCTCCAACGATGAGGTGTATGCCCACAACAAAATCCTGCACAGCGCCAAAATCAAAAGCTGACCCGTGCGCCCCCGTACCAATTGCCCCTGCTATGGTCTGCCCGTTACTGGCGCCCGATGTTTTCAATGAAAGGTTGCGTTGTTTCAAGTGCGCACCCAATTCCCATATACCATTGCCGCTTTGCGCAAAAAGCAAGTATTTAGGGTCGCCTGGATAGGCGGGGGAGACACTGGTCGCGGTAATATCAAATACCGCGTTAAGCGGCTTGGTATCCAGCATCACGCCACTGTTTACCGTTGCAATTTTTGTCCATGACCAGCCCGATCCCAGCGCCCGCAACGGTGTTTGCGTTGCTATGGCATCGGCGATCAGGCCTTGCAACCCTTTGGTGGTATCGTTGTACCCGGTAAGCGCATCCAGGCTGGCCTGGTTGCCCAGTTCGTAAAGGTCACTAATGTCCTCAACAAACGTTTCATGGCGGTTTTCCCATGTTTTATCGCCCGTTTTTACTACTTCCATCTTGTGTTGACTTTAAAGGGTTCCAACCTTTTGACAAGGCTTGCTGCATTTCCATTCTATCCGGGTTGGGCTCCATATACCCAGGGTAACAACCGTGATAAGCGAGTACCCGAAATTATTTTTTACGGTTACTTCTGCCAAACCATTCGCGTTAAGCGAGTCACATATCGGGGTGTTGACCCTTTTGGGACTTTGTACGATCCCCCAAAAAAAGGAATTAACGGTCTGTCCCTGCATTTCGGAACCTGGCTGAGCATGGGTAGCAACCCTTGTGGTATAACAGCTGCTGAGGATTAGTGCAAATGACAACGTTAGCAGGATTTTCCTGCGAAAATAACGCCCCGGATAGTTTTGTGATGCCATATGTTTTGATAGGTTAGTGTGATTGCCTTATCAAAAATAATGTAAATAATTGATTTTCAAAGCGGTGAAAATACCCTATTTTTATACGTATTTATACGTATTCACACCTGGCGCTTGGACAACAGTAATGCAAAACAATTCGCACAGCCAATTTTACTTACTAAAACATTTCCCTTAACCTGTTTGCAAAAAATAACTCCCTGCACACCCTCCATTCGCAATACTCAACAAAAGTATCCTTGTGTAAGATGGTTAAATGGCTGGCGATAAAGGTCTCCGACCATGCCCTTCCCTCAAAATTTGGCCATAATTTGTTAAAGGAGGTTACCGGGATATTTTTTGCAATAGCTATATGCGGTACAAACCCTTTAATCCTTATGCCCATTTGTTTTTGCAGCAATTTGAACCAGGTGTCGGTGCGATCCGTCCGTTCAATTACAGCATAAATGGTTTTTGCGGTATACCCGTTGTTAAAAAAGTTAAAGCCGTTGATCTGCAGCTCAATGGGCGGCATAGTGCCTAACCGGTTTGCCATTAGATCAATAACAGGGTTAACTAAATATGGCTTGCACCTGGTTTGATGCGTGATAATAATTTGCGCTGTGCTATACATTCCTTCAAAATGCCCGATCGTGTTTACCGAAGCCTGCTTATACCTGCTGATCGCTTTCAATATCTCTCCGGGAGGGGAAATAACCACCAGGTAGTCAGCATATGTCTGCATATACCGTTTATTAAAAAAGGCTGATCTGCTGAATATTAACCTTATTCAATGGCATGACCGGGGTTTTTAATTTTGCTGTAGTAAAAGCATGAAAATTGAGTTTATTGTTAAACGGAATTTCCTTAAATACTTTGTAAATCTTATCGTGACCTATCATTTCCCGCCTTAATATTGTAAGCTTGTCGATGGTAAACTGTTCCTTCCATTCCAGCTTTTTAAATTGGGGCCATAGTTTGGCAAAATCCCCGGTTGGTATGCTGCGGGCTATGGTAATATGCGGCTCGGAGTTTTCTGCAGCAAAAAACCTTCTTAATAACTTGAACCAGATTTTTGTCGATGGTGTTGAAGTCAGTTTTGCATAGATGGTAGGGTTATCCTGGTGATCAAAAAAATCAAAACCGTTGATATCCAGTATTACCGGCGGGAGGGTTTGCAGGTCCCTTACCAGTTTGGGGATCAGCGGCTCTATCCATACCGGTTTTTTGCGTGGCCAGGGCTGGATTGTAACATGTGCCTTTGAGTAATGACTTTCATATTCGCCGATCTCATTATAACTGAAATCCTTTAATTTTTTAACGCGGCTGATAATGTTTTCGGGTGGCGAAAGCACTATTAAATAATCCTGGTAACCTGTCATGAGTTTATTGTTTTGAGAAAACAATATTGCTAATATTTTTAGCAAATTCCAAATCTTTTTTTACATTTGTTCCATGAGTGCCAAACGTATAATAATGCATATCGACCTCGATTCATTCTTTGTATCGGTTGAGCGTAAGTTCGATCCTTCGCTCATTGGCAAACCTGTGCTGATCGGCGGTTCGGCAACAAGGGGAGTGGTGGCATCGTGCAGTTACGAGGCGCGAAAATATGGCATCCATTCGGCAATGCCCATGCGGCAGGCTATGCAGCTTTGCCCGCATGCTATTATTGTAAGAGGCGCACATGGCAGGTACAGTGAGGCTTCACGCGAGGTTACCGAGATCATACAGCAATCAGTGCCGCTTTATCAAAAAACTTCGGTAGATGAGTTTTATATCGATTATACGGGCATGGACCGCTTTCATAACTGCTACCAGCATGCTTCTGAATTAAGGCAGAAGATCATCCGGGAAACCGGGCTGCCGATCTCCTTTGGTATGTCATCCGGTAAAACCGTATCAAAAATGGCAACCAACCAGGCAAAACCAAACGGGCAGTTATTTATACCTCATGGCATGGAAAAGGCCTTTTTAGCGCCGCTCAACATCAGCAAAATACCCGGCCTGGGCGAAAGTACCAGCGCAAAGCTTTACCAGTACGGCATTGAAAAAATTGGCGACCTGCAAAAAACCAACCTCAAATTTTTAGAGACCGTTTTCGGCAGAGCCGGTAAATACCTGTGGGATAAAGCAAACGGGATTGATGAAGCCATCGTTATACCACATTCCAGCCGGAAATCCATATCAACCGAGCATACTTTTAATAGCAATATTGCCGACCGAAGCAAGATAGAAACCATCCTGGTATCCATGACTGAAGAACTGGCCTCCAAACTGCGCCGGGAAAATATGGTAGCGTCCTGTCTTGCCATAAAAGTGCGTTATGCCAACTTCGAGACCCATACCCAGCAGGAAAAAATATCCCTTACCGCCGCCGAGCATATTTTAATACCCGGCATAAAAAACCTGCTGAAAAAAGCCTGGAACCAGCACCGCCCGATACGATTAATAGGAGTGAGGCTCAGCAACCTTTGCAGCGGCAGTTACCAGATAAACCTTTTTGAAGATAACGAAGAACGCATCAGGCTTTACCAGGCGATGGATAAGATCAATTTTAAATTCGGCGACAAAACCGTTTGCCGCGCTGCCGGGATGGAGATCGGGACAAGGAATTTTAACCCGTTTATGAGGCGATAGAAGATTTATGGATAACATCTTTTTATCTTATATCAATGGAATCGAAAATCTCATCTCTAGTATCTATTGTTTTTAGGTCTGATCGATTATAATTTATATCTATGAAATAAACATATTTCCCTTTCGAAGTAATCAAAGTGGTAAAATATTTTTGTTTTACGTGTGTTACAGGGTGTCCTTTCAAATATTTGATGATTCCCTCGTAATACTCGTACTTTTGATTTCTTAAGTTTATTAAACGTTCTTTTTCAATAGTTGAAATTGATTCGTATTCGCTATCTAAAGTGTTTATCCAGGTATTAAGAAATGTTTTTTTGCCTTTATTCGGTACTGAATACTTAAACTTTATGCACTGAATTGTAAATTCAATATCATGACTCAAATATGAACATTCTAATGAGGTATCAAGTATCAAATCTTGTTTAGTCCTTAAAGTGTCTGCTGATAATTGGAATGGTGTTTCGATTGCAAGAGTTGAGTCGAAAAGTAGGTAAGCATGCTTTTTAGAAAAAGTTTTTTTGTGTTTGGGTAATAATTCACCAACAACAATTGCTGCTACCACAATTATAAAAACTCTATAGTTTTTTAAACCCATCATTATAAATATCGTGATAATTCGGCTAATCCTGATAAAGATGCGATTGGTTAAAGTCTTGAACAAGTTTAACTATAACATACTTTCTTCATCAGCAAATCCGTCTGCCTATCCTCACCCAATAAAAATTCATGGCTGCCGCAAAGCTCAAATCCATTCCGCTCGTAGAAACCCATTGCTTTATAATTGTGCTCCCATACGCCGAGCCAAACATAATCAAACTGTTTGTCGCGTGCAATATCCAGTGCAAAATCTAACAGTTGTTTACCGATACGTTTGCCATGGTGCTCTCCTGAAACGTAGATACGCTCAATCTCCAAAGCATTTTTATCTTTATATTCATTTTGCGTATCTTTAAAGTTAAGTTTTAAATAACCAACTATATCACCCTCATATAAAGCAAAATAAAATTCGGAATCAAGATTAGTTAATTGATCCATGATGCATTGGGGAGTGAAAGCTACCGAAGCGTAAGCTTCCATATGTACCGGGTCATTCAGGTGGGCAAAAAACTCGTAGAAGGTTTTTTTACTGTAGGCCAGCAGGGTATCAGCTTCAGCTATTTCGACTTTTCGTATCGTAACCATATTAATAATTTGAAAATCTCAAATTAACACATTTTCAAATTAATCAAACTGCTCCTGCAAACGAATTAACCGGTCGATCATCAGGTTCAGCTTTTCTTCTTCATTTTTAAACATGCGGGGTTTTAAATAAAACGTGATGAACAGGAACCAGATGATGATGGAACCGTAGGTGATCAGCTTGAAGTAAAGCGGTGCATCTTCCAGTACCTCAACGAAATATAACCCCAGCCCGGTACTGATCAGCAGCATAAAAACATAATAGAACCACCCGATAACTTTGCTTCGGTTTTTCTGGTATTCTTTCAGTGTGTTCAGGTAATCGGAAGGGTTTTGGGTAAGGTCGTGTTTATTTAGGATATGGTAGTGCCGTACAATGAGGGACAGGTACATCAGCATGGTAACCAGTATGATCAGGATGCCAATAGTAGTTGCCGGCGACCGGAAGGCAAAGAAGAACGTTATAATAAAGGCGAATGCAATGAGGGCGATCATGGCAACAATACCCCAGTACAATTTCTGGGTCATGCCGCGCATCCCTTTTTTTATTTGTTTTAGCGCCTCGTCCACCGAAAGCTTGTCGGGTTTGGGCTGTCCCTGCCAAACCGACATTAAATGCTCAAATTCTTTCATAGTGGTTATATAATTCTGTTAACTTCTGTTTGATACGATGTATTTTTACCCGCAGGTTACCCTCCGATATGCCTGAAACATCGGCAATTTCGGGGTATGGCACCTCATCAAGCACCATGGTAATAATAATTCTCTCTGATTCTTCCAACTTCGATATACATTTATAGAGCAAAGCCACCTGCTCGTTTTTTTCAGATAGTTCCTCTTTTTTATTTTCGGCTATAAATGGTGTTAACTCGTCTTTAGCCTGCCGTTTTTCGGAACGGAGGTAGGTAAGGCAGGTATTTACCGCGATGCGGTATATCCACGTCGATATCATCGCCTGGTTACGGAATTTATCAAGGTTTTGCCAAACTTTTAAAAAAGTTTCCTGTAAAAGGTCGTCCGCAGCATCATCGTCACCCGTGTAACCATAGCACAAGTGGTAGATCTTTTTTGAATTGGCTTCGTAAATTTTCTTAAAAGCTGCCTCTTTATTATCTGCCACTATCAGTTAATTTATTGTTTAGATATTTTATTAAAGTAAATGTTACAGCCATAAATATGCTAAAATAACCAGGGAAATTTTTTTTCAGCCTCCACGTGTAACAAATTATAATCTTCGGTATAGTCAAACTGCAGGTCCTCGTGCAATTTACTTATCAGGGTACGTATTTTCTCCAGCTGCCGGGTCAGTATCAGGCGCATGGGTTTGTAGGAGGTGCGCCTGTCGGTATATTGCACGTAGTTATAGCAAAAGTTTATCAGCAGGTCAATCTCCGCCTGTTTCGAGCCGATGAATTTATTGTACTTGCCTATCAGGCGTAAAATTTTGCGGATGTATTTTGCCGCCATATAACTTTGCGAGGGCAGCTGGCTAAACATAAAACCAACTTCGCCTTTTATTTTCTCGACAAACGCCTCCTCATTGCTGGCCTCGAACAATAAATAAGCCAGCAGCTCCTTGTTTTCCTTTTTATACCGGGCCAGGCGCAGGCATAATTCAATGATCTGCTCATTCGGCAAATGCTGAATTTCTTTTTTTATATCCTGTAAGCCGTAGGTAGTTATGCTCATGGTGTTCAGGGTGGCAAATTACTAAATTTAACAGTTTATAAAGTGGGTAACAATTTTATAGTTAATTGTTTTGTATACAATTAATCATTGTTATACTTGGTTTTAATTAATATCATTGTATATCCAATTATTCATCCTGATTTAACCCACTCTGAAACTATTATGGCAGATACTGTTAATGTGAACGGCAAGGCTAAGGCCAATAATACTTACGATGCCATAGTGATCGGCTCGGGCATAAGCGGGGGATGGGCCGCCAAAGAACTGACCGAAAGGGGCTTAAAAACCATAATGCTGGAGCGCGGCCGTAATTTTGAACATTTAAAAGATTATAAATCGGCCGCCAAGGACCCCTGGGAATTTGAGCACCGCGGCAACGTTACACAGGAACAGCGCAAAGCACGCCCGGTTATTTCACGCAATTGGGGAGCATCCGAACCTATAATGGATTACTGGGCCAACGAGCAGGATGCCCCTTATGCCGAAATAAAGCCGTTTAACTGGTGGCGTGCCTACCAATTGGGCGGGCGGTCTATTTTATGGGGCCGGCAAAGCTACCGCTGGAGCGATTTTGATTTTGAAGCCAATTTAAAAGACAGCTGGGCGATAGACTGGCCCATACGCTATAAAGACCTTGCACCCTGGTATGATCATGTGGAGAAATTCGCGGGCGTAAGCGGGTCGTCCGAGGGCTTGCCCCAGCTGCCCGACGGACACTTCCTACAGCCGATGGATCTGAATTGCGTGGAAAAAGATGTATCGGCGCGCATCAAAAAGCATTATAACAATAACCGCCACATGATCATCGGCCGCACCGCGAACCTTACTGAAGCAATCCCGGGGCGCACAGCCTGCCATTTCAGGAACAGGTGCTGGGAGGGATGCCCTTTTGGGGGATATTTCAGTACGCAGTCATCCACATTGCCTGCGGCAGTTGCTACGGGTAATTTAACCGTAAGGCCATTCTCCATCGTAACAAAAATTCTTTACGACAAAGACACCAAAAAAGCAACAGGGGTGGAGATCGTGGATGCGGAAACACATCAGACGTATGAATACCATTCGAAAATTGTATTTGTAAATGCCTCCACCTTAAACAGCGCCTGGGTTTTGATGAACTCGGCTACTGATATTTGGCCCGGCGGTTTGGGCAGCAGCAGCGGCGAATTGGGCCATAACATTATGGACCACCATTATAACCTCGGTGCATCGGGTACGGTTGAAGGTTATGAAGATAAATATTATTTCGGCAGAAGGCCAAACGGGGTTTACGTAGTGAGGTTTGCTAACCTTCCCGGCGACCATAAACGCGATTTTATTCGCGGTTTCGGCTACCAGGGCGCCGCCAGTCGCGAGGGTTGGAGCAGGAACGTTGCAGAATTAAGTGTCGGCGCCGCTTTTAAAGAGGCAATTACCGAACCCGGCCAATGGACGATAGGTATCAGCGGCTTTGGCGAATTATTGCCTTACCACGAAAATAAGATCACCCTTGATCCCAATAGGAAAGATAAATGGGGTTTACCGATTTTGGCCATGGATGCAGAGATAAAGGAAAACGAGAAGAAAATGCGCATAGACATTGTGAAAGAGGCAAGGGAAATGCTGGAAATATCGGGCGTAAAAAACATCACTTCGTGGGACCACGGCCATAACGTAGGCGATGGCATCCACGAAATGGGCACCGCCCGCATGGGCCGCGATCCGAAAACATCAGTGCTAAACGAGCATAACCAGGTTTGGGATGCAAAAAATGTATTTGTAACAGATGGGGCCTGCATGGTTTCATCAGCTTGCCAAAACCCATCATTAACTTATATGGCGTTAACAGCAAGGGCAGCTAACTTTGCGGCGGATGAATTGAAGAAAGGAAATTTGAGTTGATTAAGTTGACCAGGTTGATTGAGTGAATGGTTATCAGTGCAACCTTGATCGTCATGCCGAACTTGTTTCGGCACCCCACGGACAGGTTGCAAAGCGCCAGGTAGCCCATAGAACGGGTGGCGAACATGGCGGTTACTTAGCATGTGGGGTGCTGATCCGCCGACTGTCGGACAGCATGACCCGCCATTAATTTTAAAGAGTAATCATAACAAAAACAAAAAACATGAAAAATAAATTATTGATTATCAGCTTGCTATTATTTGTTTGCATAAGTGTTACTGCAAAGCCAAAAGTGTTAATCTTCAGCAAAACGGCGGGCTATCACCATGCATCAATAGCTGTTGGCATACCCGCCATCATAAAGCTTGGACAAGAAAACAATTTTGATGTGGATACCACTACCGATGCCACAAAGTTCAGCTATGATAACTTAAAGCAGTATGCCGCAGTGATATTTTTAAGCACAACCGGCGATGTTTTAAACGATGCCCAGCAAGGTGAATTTGAAAAATATATCAAGGCCGGCGGTGGGTTTGTGGGTGTGCATGCGGCAACTGATACCGAATATGGGTGGCAATGGTATGGTAACCTGGTTGGCGCATATTTTAAAAGTCACCCGGCCCAGCAGTTGGCAACGCTCCATGTGGTCGACCGTAATTTTATAGCTACCAAAAGCTTGCCGGCCGAATGGAAAAGGTTTGATGAATGGTATAATTTTAAATGGATAGCGCCGGGATTGCACGTGCTGATAACGATCGATGAGAAGAGTTATACCGGTGGTGCAAATGGCGACGATCATCCGATGAGCTGGTACCACGAATATGACGGCGGGCGTGCTTTTTACACCGAACTTGGCCATACCGATGAATCATACGCTGATCCTTTATATTTGGGGCACCTATTGGGTGGGATTAAGTATGCGATTGGTAAGAAGTTGTAAGTTAGTTGTAGAGGTTGTAAGAAGTTGCAGTAGTTGTAAAAGTTAAACCTTTACAACTTTTACAACCTTTTTAACCTTTACAACCAATCACAACCTTTACATTAAAACTTCACGAATGAAAATCTGGATATTAGTATTTATCGGGGGCGGTATAGGCAGTTTGTGCCGCTATTTGGTTAGCAAGTGGATAACAGGCACGGTAATTTCCGTTTTCCCTTACGGGACATTCCTGGTGAACGTGACGGGCTGCTTTCTAATAGGCTTTTTTGTTTTTTATTTTACCGAGGGGCGTTTTGGCGCAGCCTCGCTGCCATGGCGGCTGTTCCTGGTTACAGGCATTTGCGGGGGCTATACCACTTTTTCTTCTTTTTCTCTTGAAAACATACAACTGATCACAAGCAACCAGGTTTTTACATTCCTGGCTTATACATTTGCAAGTTTAGCATTGGGTTTCCTGGCAACTTATTCTGGTATTTTAGTGGCACGAACTTTTTAAAAATGAAAGCAGATAAAATATTAATCGTGGCGGATGACAGCGCCCCGTCAATGAAAGCAATTCAATATGGCTTTGACCTGGCTATAAAGCTTGGCGCCAAAGTGACGCTGTTAAGTGTTGTTGAACCGGGCCATGCCTTAGGCAACCCTGACGCCGGTATATTCCCTGACGATGCAATAATTTTGTTAAAAGAAAAAACGGAAGACTTTTTAAGCCAGGTTAAAAACGAATATGCGAACGGGATTGACACAGAACTAATGGCCCCGTTGGGAGACATACAACCAACTGTTATTGAAATAGCGGTAAAATGGGGGGCGGATTTGATTGTCGTAGGCACTCATGGTCGTACCGGGTTAAGCAAGTTGTTCAGCGGCAGTGTCTCCGAATCTATTATACAACATTCCCCGGTTCCGGTATGTGTAGTCCCGATGGATAAGTAATTGATCCGTGTAATTCCTGCGGTTTAGAGGGGCAGTTGTATGATAAATTGAGTTCCTTTATAAATTTCGCTTTTAACGGTGATGGTTCCGCCTAATGATTCTACTTGGGTTTTAACCATAAACAAACCAAGCCCTTTGCCTTCTACCGTCGTATCAAACCGCTTATACAAACGGAATAATTGCTTGCCATGGTTGTCAAGGTTGATCCCTTTACCATTGTCGGTAAAAGTTAATTGTATTTTATTTTCGTATAAGGTGCTTTTAATGCTAATTAAGGGTGAGACACCACATTGCCTGTATTTAATACTGTTTAAAATAAGGTTATAAAAGATACTGTATAGATAACTCCTTATGGAGAATATGCTTTCAATATCAAAATGACATTTGATGAGTACGCGCTCTTTATCTATTATATTTTTAATGCTCACCTTAATACCATCTACCAATTGGCTTAAGTTGTTGTTTTCCTTGGTTTCGTTTATAAGTTCTTTGTCCTGGAGCACATGGTTCATATCAATAATAACTGAATCCAGGTTCTTTACCGAGAGCGAAATTCCGTCAAGAACATATTTCTTATCTTCTTCAGTTATTTCGGCATCATTAAGTAAACCAAGGAGCCCTGTTACATTGGCAACGGGCGCGCGCAAATTATGTGAAACGATGTAATTGAACTGCTCCTGGTCCTTATTCCGCTGAACAAGGTCAGCTGTTATTTTTTCCGTCTCGAGCTCTAATACTTTTTTCTCGGTAATATTTTTAAATGTCAATAATATACCGATTTGTTCCATTTGCTCATTTAGCACCCCTGCCCACTTTACATCGTACCAGTCAACTTCATTATTCTTATAAAAATTTGTTTCATAATTTACTATTTCCCTGTTTTTAACTTTATCTGCTATTGTATCGAAAAACTTTCTTTTGTGTTTCGGGAAATATTTAAGAGCGTGCGTACCCGCTTTTAATTTTTTGTTAGCGTACTTCAGATAAAAGTCAGTGGCCTGCGAATTAAAGGAAACAACATTAAGGCTTGTGTTAAAAAGCACAAATGCCATATCGGTATTTTCAAATACGGCACGAAGATTTGCTTCCGATTTCTTAAGGGACTGTTCAGATAAAAGGCGATCGGTAATATCTGTTACCATAGCAAGAGCGCCTTTATAGGTCCCATTCTCATCAATAATGGGGTTGGCAGTTATATTGGCCCAAACATGCCTGCCGTTTTTTGTTATGTAGCGGATGTTTAAGTTTTCTTTTGCTCCTTTACGCCGGCGCTCCATGCATTCTTCGGCGTAGGCCCTGCCTTCGTCATCCATAAAATGAAAAAGTTCCTTCCCCATCATTTCTTCAGATGAATAACCGAGAATGCTGCACATCATTTTGTTCACAAAATTGGTTTTATTGTGCTCATCAATTGTCCATATGCCTTCCTGGGCGCTTTCTACTATTTGCCTGTAACGTTTTTCTGTGCGCTGATGCTCAAGTTCAGCCTCCTTTTGTTCTGTGATATCGCGGGTAACGCCGTCCATCCGCATAAGCTTGCCTTCGGCGTTAAGACTGGGGATGATCTTGTTTTCAACCCAGCGAATTGCACCATCTTTTCGGAGTATCCGGTATTGGGAAACAACTGTTTCACCGTTAGCCAGTTTAATATTACCGGCTTCAATGATCCCGCTATCATCAGGATGAAGCATTTGAACAGATAAATTAAAATCAGCCAGCAACTCTTCCTGTGAATAACCTGTTAACTTCGAGAATCCCTGCGAAACCTGCAAAAACCTGAGGGAAACCGTATCAATGGAGAAAAAAACATCATCAATGATCTTAAAAAAAGTATTTAGCTCCCTGTTAACGTTTTCTATTTTCTTTTCCGCGAGTTTTTGTTGAGTTATATCCTGGCTAAAGCCCGTCATACTTAAGGCCAGACCTTTTGTGTTGCGTTTAACAATGATCCCAGTCCTTAAATACCTGATCGAGCCATCATCCTTGTTAACGATCCTGAAGTCGTAAGTATCGGTACTGTGAAACCTTAAAAGTGTTTTCAGGTTTCTTTTAACATACAATATGTCTTCGACGTGAAGTTTTTTTATGAAATTTTTAAATGTGGCTTCGGTAACCAGGGGATCGTAACCAAGCATCTGAAACATTTCAGATGACCACTTCACCGCGCCTGTGATTAAATTTACATCCCATCCGCCAAAGTGGGCCAGCCTTTGGGCCTCTTCCATCAATTCCTGGTACGAATCTTTATCTATTTTTTGTAAAACGGTAGTTTCTTCCATTTAGCAGTTTCACGCTGAAATAATATCCCCATCTTTGTACGAAATAATTATTATAAAGTTGATACGTTAAAAACACCGTAAAATAATTTAGCAGGTTTTTAAGGCAGGTGATAACAATGATTATTATAATTGATTTACTAACCATCAATACTTTCAATTGTTTGACCAGCAATTGGCAGATATATACGTTCTCAGGTTTGTAGAGCCCATTATTTGTTTTTACGGGTTATAATTGACAAATACTAAACACCCAAATGATTGCTTTTCGCAAAGCCATTCTAACAGATCATCAGGACATCTGGAACATCATAAATGAAGTGATTTCAAAAGGGGACACTTATGTCTTTGCCCCGGGATCTTCAAAAGAAAAAATGTTAAACTTTTGGTGCGGTGAGGATAAACAAACTTACATCGCTTTGATTGACAGTAAGATAGTTGGAACTTTTTTTATTAAAAATAACCAGCCCGACCTGGGTTCACACATCGCCAATGCGGGCTATATGACCTTGCCCGCAGCGTTTGGTAAAGGTATTGGGAAAGCGATGGGGGAATTTTCGATAACGGAAGCCAAACGCCTTGGATATAAGGCAATGCAGTTTAATATCGTGGTTAAAAGCAATGAAGCCGCTGTTTCGCTTTGGAAAAAATTAGGATTTAAAATAATTGGTGAAATTCCGGATGCTTTTGATCATCAGCAAAACGGGCTAACAAACGCCTATATTATGTATCGGAAAATCTAAAAGGCTTTATTTTACAGTAATGGTCGTCGTTTGTGTAGTATGGGCGCTAAAGTAGCCAAGTGCCACCGGGGTAATATTTGTGGGCGGGTTTGACGGGGTAACCCCGCCTCCCGGTCCGTTTTGCTGTTGCTGCATCAGCGTGTACCAATAGGTGTAAACAGGTTTGTCAATGCACTGCATTTCTACGATCGCCGTGTCGCCCGGATATATTTTTATATCGTTTTCCAATACCTCCAGGTTTACATACCGGCCGTCAATAAAATCATCGTTATATGCAAAAGTACCGTTTACCTGCACGCTGTTAATATACATTACAAACCGATATTGGTTAGCAACCCCAGGCGGATCCTGGTAATGAACAACTATATCTCTTTGGTTTTTACCGCTGCTAAATTCACTTGCCTTTGATGTCAGGGAGTCTAATATAACCTGTGCGGGCATTACGGAGTTGGCCGTATAGATTTTGCCGTTGGTTATCACCTTCATTGAATAGGTATAACCGGGGGTTCCGGCCATAGCGGTAATAGAATATGTCCCGGCTGGGCCCTCGGTAAAGTCGTAATTGTTTCCCTTATCGTCGCTGACACTAACTGTTGCACCGGTAACCGGGGGATACGTATTGGTATTTGAAAAAGAAACGTTCTGGTGCAACTTTATATACTGAGGGCCCCGGATATTGGTGATGTTTCCTTCAATCACTAAAATACCCGCATTGTTATTTAATTTCAGGTCGACAACTTTTGTGCAGGATGTTGCCAGACCGAGTACAGTGCAAAAGATATAATATTTGAAGCTTTTCATGTCAATTTGCTAAAATTTAAAGTTCCATGTAACTGATGGAATAGGCGTTGGAAAAATACTGGTCTGCACAGCTTCGGTGGTATTCGGCACCGTTTTACTGTTGCGGAAAGTGATAATATAGGGGTCCCAGTGCCCGTAAAGATTGTATACGCCAAATGTCCAGCTGGAATGATATTTTTTGTGTTCCTTACCTTCGAGCGTCGCTCCGATATCAAGCCTGTTTGCTGCGGGCAGGCGGTAGCTGTTACGCGCTGAATAAGAAAATGTGGTTAGCCCGCCGATTTGGTATTTGCCGGTTGGGTAAGTAACCGCATTGCCCGTGGCGTATATAAATGTGCTTGACAATGTCCAGCGTTTGCTCAACTGATAAATGCCAACAATTGACAGGTCGTGCGTGCGGTCCTGGGTAGCAGGAAAATAATTTCCGTTGTTGATAGCGGCAAACTTATCTTCTGTCCTGGATAATGTATAACCTATCCAGCCGTTAAAACGCCCATATTTTTTTTTCAGAAATAATTCAATCCCGTAAGCACGCCCTATTCCATAAACCAGTTGCGATTCAACGTCCTGGTTAATTAAAAGCTGTGCGCCATTTTTATAATCAATTTGGTTTTGCAGCCACTTGTAATACACTTCGGCAGAAAATTCAATTGTATTTTCATTGAAATTCCTGAAATAACCAGTCGAAACCTGGTCGGCTATTTCCGGTTTAATATTATTGCTGCTCATTACATAAAGATCAGTAGGGGTACTGCTTGTTGAATTACTGAGAAGGTGTATGTTTTGTGTATTACGATTATAAGAAGCTTTGATCGAACTTTGGTCATTGAGCTGGTAACTTGAAGAAAAGCGCGGCTCCAGGTTAAAGTAATCTTTCACTGTTGCCCCTGAAGAGTAGGTTGCTAAGGTCAATACATCGCCTGCCGCATCGTAAGTGCTGAATGTTCCGGGGCCTAACAAAAACATGCCGCTTAACCTTAGTCCATATAAAAAAGTTATTTTGTCGCTTACCCGCCAGTCATCGCTTATATAAGCGGCATTTTCGAAACCGAACCGTTGTTCAATACTTACCGGATTAAAGCTCGAAGTTGCGTTGGTTGTAATATTGCCGGGCGCTATAGTGTGGTGTAAAATATTCAACCCAAATTTAAGGTTATGGTTATTGCCCATTGAATATTGAAGATCTTCTTTAAAGTTAACGTCCGTTATTTGCGAAGTCGCCTTAAAAAAATCAGTGCTTTCAAAATCCTGTATAGCGTAATTGTAGTTGCTAAATACTAACGAAGTATTAGAAAACAGCCTGTTATTAAATATATGGTTAAATCTTATTGTCCCGGTTGCATTGCCCCAATTGGTGCCAAATGTATTTTTAAGCAGTAGGACATCCTTCCCAAAGTAACCGGAAATGTACAGGACGTTATTGTCATCGAAATGATAATTAGCCTTTGCATTAATATCATAAAAATAAATTGAGCTGCCGCGCAGCGTGGAGTCCGAGGAGGCTTTGAAAAAAAGATCGAGATAGGTACGGCGGGCGCTGATCATAAACGAGCCTTTATCCTTAACAATAGGCCCTTCAACCTTAATACGCGACGAGATAAGCCCCAAACCGCCCTGCACAGTATAATCCTGGTTATTTCCCTCGTTCATTTTTATGTCCAGCACTGATGACAACCTGCCCCCGTATGCCGCAGGCATACCGCCTTTGTACAAAGTTACATCCTTAACCGCATCTGAATTAAAAGTTGAAAAAAAGCCAAAAAGATGCGATGCATTGTAAACAGTGGCCTCGTCGAGCAAAATGAGGTTTTGATCAGACGTGCCGCCCCTCACATAAAAGCCGGTGTTGCCTTCCCCGGCCGCTTTAACCCCAGGTAATAGCGCTATGGTTTTTAATATGTCTTTTTCTCCCAATACTACCGGTATATTATTTATTTGCGACATATTTAATTTTTCCTCGCCCATCTGCGGCGAAGCTACATTATCGTTATTCGGTTTGTTAGCGCTGATCACCACTTCCTTCAATTCGCTTTTTGGCGATAAACCTAAATTAATGGTTTGATTTTGATGCAGGGAAACCTGTTTAATAAGAGTTTCATAACCGATATATGTGACCGACAGCGTATAATCACCTTCCTGGGTAGTGAGTGAATAAAATCCGTAGCTGTTTGTTGCCGTACCGTTTTTCGGAAGTTCTTTTATGATCACTGACGCGCCTATCAGTTGCTCGCCGGTTGCTTCATCTTTAATAGTACCACTGATTGTAAATTTTTTTTGGGAAAAGGCTTGATTTGCGGCGAATAAAAATAGGATGAAAAGCAGAAATTTAGACATCGGGACAATTTGATGCAAAAGTATCTTTAATTGTTACACCATTTTCAGAATTACGATAAATCATTTTTGATTATTAACTCACCAACCAGGACATATATGTGCTGCTAAATATGTACCGGCATCTTCTTTTGGCATAATGGTTCTTAGGGATCGTCTCCGGAGAATAATTGCGATTTCAGGGACTAAAGTCGATTCCTATATCCAGATATCACTCTCTTTAACGTCAACCGGTTCGTAGTTAAGGTATTGCACAAACCTTGGCAGCGCTGACGCGTTCGGGCTGCTGCCATGCGGAAGCGCCTGGTGCCATATAATTAGGTCCCCGGCATTGGCAGCTATTGGCTTGGCGCCCAAAGCGTATAGATCTTCATTCCTGGGATTGGCGCCCGGCGGTAAATTACTCATCCATTCGCCGATGATATTATGAAATCCGGGGATGAGTGTAAATGCGCCCTGGTTTTCAGCCGTATCGGCCAGGTAAAGTATCCCCTGCGTCCCAAACGGAATAGGTTGCTTAATACTTACATCCCAATGCAAGCGGGGGCCCTGGAATTTATGACTTTCTGTTTCCGGCGGGTTAAAACCAACCCTGTCCGTGTTTACCCATATATCTTTCCTGTTCCAGAGGTCCTCAAAAGCTTTTCGTATTTTAAAAGCCCGACGATTTTGTTCAAGCACTGGGTGCTGAAAAAATTGCACCATAATACCCTGCCTTGCAGGATGCTCTTTATGCCAAGTGCCTGCATCATAACGGTCAATCTCTATAAAGTTACAAATCGCTTCGATGGCCTGGTCGCAACTTTCTTTGGTAACCGCTTCCCTGACGATGATGTACCCGTTTTTGTCCCAAAACTCAATATCATCTTTGGTGAGCAGCTCGTAATGCCAGGCAACGCCATTTTTTGCATTATTTTTACTTGTAAATAGTTGATTAAACTGGGCTACCTTTTCCTTATCAGGAACACCGCTGATCGCGACTATCCAGTTTTCAAATTCTTCGAAAGAAGGGGCATCCCGGTAAAGATATATCATAGACTGCTCAAGTCCCAGACCGAGTACAGTTAATAAAGTCGTATCTATCTTCCACTCTTCTTTGAAAAAACCGGGCTGAAGTTTACCTTCCCTTTTTAATATGGATTTTTTCCAATAACGCTTTAAATGCATTACCTGTAATTTCCCGGTTTCTGTTGATAAGGGTAACTTTGTAGACGGCATTAATTATGATATTTTAGGCCTTAGCTAAAATTAACGTAAAAGTAATTAAACCGCGTCGATTTTAAAGATAAATTAAATATTTCGGCGCGTGAAATTTCTTTAGGATAAAAAAGATGAATAAAGAAATATTTAAGTTACAACGCTGCAACCACTGCCTTCAATTTTGAAAGCGAAGTTTTGGCAACCAATAAAGCATCCTGCCTGTAATAGGCCTGGTTGAATAATTCGGTGGAAAGCACCAGTGGTTTATCTCTTTTTCCCAGGATACGCAAAATGCGTTTCAGGGGAGCCACTCCATCGCCGGGGTAAATCCGGTCGGCATCGGTTATGACGTCTGATGAAAGCGTTGCCGGGTAGTCATTCATGTGCAACATCTCAACTGCTGAAGGATCCATCAGCGGGAGCGTATCCACTGAAGAGTTTCCCCTGTATAAATGGAATATGTCCAGTAATATCCTCGCAGAAGGGTGGCCGCTTTTCATGGCGATATATAGCACTTCAGCCACATTGCTCATATTTTTCATAAAGCCCCACATTTCCAATTGGGGCACAACCCCGCTGGCGTCACCAAGTTCAAGTATGGCGCGGTAACGTTCGGCAATGGTATTAAATTCAGGGACGTTTCCGGTTGTTGCTCCTTCGCCGGTAGCGGCTAATCTTTTACAACCCAGCTCGGCAAGTACGCCCATTTCCTTTTTCATCTGCTCGAGTCCATTTTTCCGGGTCGTGGCATCATCCACTATCCATTTATTAAAACTGATACTGTTCTCAATTTTTAGCCCCAAATCATTTAGTCGTTTTTTCGTATCAGTTATGGTTCCGCCTTTGGTTAAGTATTCGTTAAATGAATCTATCCATATTTCAACCGAATGAAAACCCGCAGCCGAGGCCGTTTCCAACTCCTTCACAAAGCCCAATTTATGGCCGCGTATGGTTGCCATATTCAGGCAAAAAGTGAACGCCGGGTTTTCTTTTGCGCTTAATTTAGGAATACTGCTTTCTGCTTTTTCGACAACAGATACCCCGGCTGTTATGCCGATTAATTGCAGTACGCTGCGACGGCTGATGGTTTTATTTAACATTTAATTTTATTGGGGCCGGTTAAAATGAGCAAGATAATTTAGTTTGACGACAAGAAAATCAAAATAAATTTAAATCTAAGGATTGCATTTGAAAAAATGGCATTAAAAAATGCGATAAAATATTATTCATCAACAAGCAGCGCCTTAAATAAAATTAGAATACAATAGTGCCAACAGCATCAGCATTTAACACCGCCGCTATGTGCGTACCATCATATCTGACATCAAATGTTTGTTTGGATTTACTATCGTTATACACGATCAATACGATTTTTCCGTCTGCCGTTAAAAAAGCAACGTTTGGCAAATCTTCAAGATTACTGGAAGCGATACGTTTTGAGCCCGGCCGCACAAATTTTGAAGCGTGAGCAATTATATAATATGCGGAGTTCCGGGTTACGCTATCGCCGTTAATGGTTATCGCCCCGAGGCAACGACTACATCCGCCGGGCGTGTGCGGTTCCTGGTACTGATCGGCTGCCAGGTTCCATTCGATAACATTCCTGCTCCAGTTTCGTGGCGCACCGATAATTAATTCTTTAATATGAAAGGGGAGGTCTTTCTTTATGTTACCCGGCGCACCAACCCACTGTTCAGTAAAATACAAATTTTTGCCGGGATTGGCATCGTGAACTTTTGATAATGCTTCTATTTTGCCGCCGTATAAATGAAACGCAGAACCATCAATATATTTTGCTGCTTCATGATTATTTAAAATCGAAATTGGGTAGTCGGGCCGGTCAGCGTTATGATCATAAAGGATGATCTTCGTTTTAATTCCTGCCTTTTTAAATTCAGGCCCCAGGTTTTTTAATATAAAGTCAGCCTGTTCGGCTGCTTCCATAACCATACTCGGGTTGTTTTTTGGGTTCAAAGGTTCATTTTGAATAGTGATCGCGTCTATACGGATACCATTGGCAGCCATTTCTTTTATATACTTTATAAAATATTGTGCATAAGTGTGGTAGTATTCGGGTTTTAAATACCCCCCGGCCGTACTATCGTTGGTTTTCATCCAGGCCGGTGGGCTCCAGGGCGAGGCAAGTATGTTTACATGAGGATTTATCGCCAATATTTTTTTTAATACCGGTATCAGTGCTTTATGGTCATTTTCCAAACTAAATTTTTTAAGATCAATATCTTTTTCGCCGGCAGGTACGTCATCATACGAAAAAACATGATCATCCAGGTCGGAGGAGCCAATGCTTATTCTTAAATAACTAACACCGATATTATTTTTAGCGACACCAAATAACTCCTTTAACAGATCAGCCTGTTTAACCGCACTCATTTTGTTTATCAGCATGGCGCTGCCACCGGTTAAAGCAAATCCAAACCCATCCATTTGCTGGTAAGTTTTTGATTTATCGATGGTGATTACCGGGCCGTTATCAGGCGCAGTCCCGACGTGTTGATTTTGTAACTTAAAAAATATTGAATCGCCGGGATCAGTGAGCCATAACTGGGGCTTGCTTTCCTTTGAAGCTATTTTTTGGCCGGCAGCATGGGGTGATTGTAAACCCAATACAATAAATAAACCCACGGTAAGGTACTTACAGTTATACATTTTTATAAGGTAGATGTGTTAAAGTAATTAAACAAATAACCAATTATTAAAAAGCCGCCCTGGTATATCGGGGCGGCTTTTTTAAAAGAATTCAATATATCAATAACCCGGGTTTTGCTTAAGGTTCGGGTTTAACAGTAATTCGCTGGCTGGAAAAGGGAATAACAGCAAGTGTTGATCAACACCTGCTCCACCAGGTCCATATTTTAGCAAATTACCGTTTGAATCATGCTGGCTATTCATTAAGGTTATTATGTTGATCGTGCCATTAGCGTTAGCACGCAATAAATCGTTCCAGCGGTGGCCTTCGTTTACTAACTCTAATCTCCTTTCGTTTAAGATAGCCAATGCCAATTCGCTTTTTGTGGTAGCTGTAGTATTAGCGATACCGGCACGGGTTCTGATTTGATTGAGTTCAGCAATCGCGGCAGCTCCATTACCTAACTGATTATTTGCTTCTGCAGCGAGTAAAATAACATCAGCGTAACGTATTAGCTCAATATCATCAGGGCTGTCAAAGCCGCCCGGATCGGGTTGTTTATTTACAAATGGTATTGGCTTATTGGGGTCCCAGGCGTTCAATGGCATATTAAATGCAGCATTCGCAATTTGCCAGTTAAAGGTAGCCTGGTACCGGGGGCCACTATCACCTTCTGCTGCGAAAGCCTGGATCAAATCATAGGAGCCAATATTACGTTTAGGATAATTATCAGAGGATACATAATCCCATAGTTCAGCGCCATAATTATAGTAGCTGCCTGTTTGGTTAGCCTGAATTTCGAAAATGGACTCAGCATTATTTTTATTTGCAACACCCCATAAATTAGCGTAATTGGGTATTAAGGAATACTGCCCGCTATTAATAACCTTATTACAATAAACAAGGCAGTTGGTATAATCACCCATTTGTGCATAAGTTTTTGCTAATTGAGCATCGGCGGCGCCTTGTGTGGCCCGGCCTGCTTGCCCATTAAAAGGCGTTGCCGGTAAATTAGCATCTGCAAATTGCAGGTCGGCTATAATTTGAGCATATACAGTAGCAACCGGCGCACGGTCAGGCGTGAAATTATTATTAAAGTTGGTAGACAATATCAAAGGAGATGCTCCCCACTCGGTGACTAACCAATAATAGTGCGTGGCTCTTAAAAATCGTGCTTCAGCCAATATTTGGTTTTTACGGGTAGCTGTTAATGCAGGGTCGGTTATAGCGGGCACCTTGTCTAATACCGTATTAGCTGCATAAATCATATCATATAAAACTTGCCAATCGCCTTTGTCATTCGAAGGTGAGTAGGTAAAGTTTTCCAGGGGCCACTCCTGGCCACTGTTATCACCATTTACATAGCAATTATCCGACCGGCCATCCGTAAACAAAAGATTATCGTATTGATAAAAACCACCTCTCATAGCAATGTAAGCCCCGGTTAAACCGGTTTCAGCATCCGCGGCTGTTTTGAAGAAATTTCCGGTTGTTAAGCTGGATTGTGGAACTTTATCTATAAAACTCTTTTTACATGCCGATAGTGCCAATAGCATTATCCCGGCACAGGTTAAAAATATTTTTGTATTTCTCATATCAATTTTTTTTATTTTAATTAAAATTCAACATTTACACCAACTGTATAAACCCTGGCAGCAGGATAAGTACCATGATCCACACCTAACGACAATAAGGATGGACCACCATCGGCTGCATTTACCGGTTTATTGTTTGTGCCATTACCAAAGCTATTTACATCGGGGGTATACCCTTTGTATTTGGTAATCATAACCAGGTTTTGACCCGTAACAAATAAACGAAGCTTTTCGATACCGATTTGTTTTAATAAAGCAGGGTTAAAATTATAGCCTAATGAGGCGTTACGCAAGCGGAAGTACGAGCCGCTTTCAAGATAATAAGAAGTTGCATTGTTATTCAGGAAGTTGATTGCCGCCGAATTAGTAGTGCCGTTGTTAATTGCAGTTGGTACACTGGTGATATCCCCAGGTTTTTCCCAACGTGCTAATACACCGGTGGTTTCGTTGGCAGGGCCATTGAGCGATTCGGTTTCCTGCCGGGTAGCATCATATACTTTGTTGCCATATACCCCATCAAACAATAACGATAATGTAAATGCTTTATAGCGGAAATTTTCAGCAATGCCATAGCTGAATTTTGGTAAAGCACTGCCTAAGTTGGTTTGGTCAGCGCTAAATTTTTCATTACCCGTTGCAGGATCAACGCCCTCGGCCACATAACCCCAAAAAGTACCCAGGCCATAACCGTTTTTAATAATTTGCGTACCAGCTGCGCTGGTTGCGCCGCCACCAAAGCCTGCTGTACTGTAAACTAACGCGGGGTCTAAGCCTTGTATTTTATTGGTATTGAAAGACATATTTAAGTTCATATCCCAGGTAAAATTGTGTTGTCTTACAATGGCCGCATCTATACTAAATTCGAAACCTTTATTAATATCGTTGGCCGGTAAATTGGAGGCAATCTGTTTTCCGCCCGTTGTTCCCGGTAAAGATTTGATAAATATTAAATCCGTTACCTTTTTGTTGTAAAAATCGGCCGATACGTTAATTCTACTATCTAAAAAGGAGGCATCGAAACCAAAATTTGTAGAGGTTGCCGATTCCCATTTCAAATCCGGATTTCCGATTTGTCCTGATGGGCTATAACCGGGCGTTGCACTGGTTGATGAATTAAAAGGATAACTCCCGCTACCTAACAACGAGAATGAAGGGTATAGCATGGAATAAGGTGGTAAGTTGCCTGTTTTACCCCAACCACCGCGTATTTTTAAATCCTGAACCCAGTTCACACCTTTCATAAAGTCTTCGTTCGATACTTTCCAACCAGCAGAAAATGCAGGGAATGTACCATATTGTTGATTGATACCTACGCGGGATGTGCCATCTGAGCGGAGCGTTGCGGTAAGCAAATATCTATCATTATAAGCGTATGTAGCCCTGCCGAAATAAGAGTTCGTTGACCACTCATACCCTGCAGTATATGGACTGCCAACACTGCTTGCCCCATTGAGTGTTTGAATAGCGCTTGAGCCAAAGCCATTTCCGGTCTGTGAAGAAAGGAATATTTTTTCGTCTAATGCCGATGTGCCTGCTACTACATTGATTTTACTCGAACCTATGGTTTTGTCGTAAGTTAACGTGTTATCCCAGGCCCAGCGGGTGGTTTCGTTATAGTTTTGACTTGCTGAACCCCCTGTACCAAGACCGCCTAAACTTTTATAGGGGTCTAGGAAATATTGGTAATTAGAGTTTTCCATCGTCAAATTAAACTGGCTGCGGTAGTGAATATCAAAAGGCAATTTGATTTCGGCGTGTGCATCGCCCAGCAAGTTGTTTGCAATGGTTTTATTGTTATTGTTGTAAATATCAGAATACGGATTATCACCTGAGTAAAAGGTACTATAACCATACACCCCTGGTGTAGGGCTACCTGCAGGCATAATGATCGGAACATACTCAGGGGTTTGTAAAACGCTTAAAATTGAACCGCCACGAGATATAGCAGCATTTTGAGGCACTGTACGCTGGTTTGAACGGTTATAATTAATATTACCACCAACAGTAAGCCATTTGTTTGCCATTTGATTAACACTAAATTTTGCCGAATAACGGTCAAAATTTGAGCCTACCACAATACCATCCTGGGCTAAATAGCCCAGGCCAAAATAATAGGTACCTGTTTCAGAACCGCCCGATATGCCAACATTGGCATTGGTTTGTATGGCGCTATGATAAATTAAATCCTGCCAGTTATTATTGGTACTTAAACTGTAATATGACGGAAGGACAGGCGGCGTACCACCATCAATTTCCGTCTGTAGTGCAAGCCATTGCTGGTTATTAAGAACGGGGATTTTTTTCGATATTTGCTGCATCCCGGTAGAAAAATTCGCATCAACTTTTGGTTTACCTTTTGTGCCTTGTTTGGTTGTGATCATTACCACGCCATTGGTAGAACCCGCCGCGCCATAAATCCCTGTAGCTGAAGCATCTTTCAGAACGCTGATCGACTCAATTGAGTTTGGATCAAGGGTTTTTATGTCATTTGCCAGTACTCCGTCAACCACATACAATGGTTCTGCGCCATTTACCGAACCAATACCACGTATGCGGACAGATAGGTCATGCCCCGGCTCCCCTGATGGGATGGATACTTGCACGCCGGGCGCTTTACCAATTAAAGCCTCTTCCGGATTAGTTATTGGCCTGGTTGCAATGTCTTTAACACTTACAGTTGATATAGCTGATGTAAGATCGCCTTTTCTCTGTGTGCCATAACCAACAACTACAACTTCATTCAACTGTTTTTTGCTGATTGTTAGGGACACATTGATCTCTGAACGGTTATTAACAGGCTGCTCCTGGTTATCAAAACCGATAAACGAAAATACTAATGTTGCTGTCCCGGAGACATTAATGGAATACTTTCCATTTAAATCGGTTGTAGCACCCTCATTTATACCTTTTATCTTAACGGTTACCCCGGGCAATGGGAGTCCCTGGTCATCCTTGACAACTCCTTTTACGGTGTTTGTTTGTGCAAAGGCAAAAGCACAGCCGGCTAATAGCAGGACTACAAATAAAGTAAGTCTTTTTTTCATACATTTTTCTTAGTGGTTACAAAATTTACTGCATGCCGAGATGCATGCTGGTTTATGGATGTAAAGTTAGGAGCATTAAATTGCAAAATGAAAAAAAAATGGATATTTATTTTTATAAATAATTAATAATTAGCCATTTACAAATAAAATGATACGGTTTAACACCCTTCATTCAATTTTCATAACCTGTTGATTTTTAATTATAAACAGAAGGATACCGATGAATTTTTAACAAATTGTGATACGGATAAATCCCATTTTTAAGAGATTGTTATACAACCGGTTGTGGTCTGGTTAATTAGGAATTAAATGGCTTATTCGGCATGATTATCCAGTACCAGCTTACTCCAGCCTTCACTGCTGCGGTTTTTTAAGGCGTTTTTACGATCGGATAAGAGCTTTTTTATGCGGTTGCTATAGGCCCAGCAGGTGCTTTGGCGTATAGTTAATATTTCGGATAGTTTGTGGGATGATATTTTTCCGTTGGTCGAATAAACTAAAAATATCATGTAAAAAGCCTTCGTTATCGGGATACGTGTATTCTGGAATATGGTGTACGCTGTAACCGATTCTTCATAGCTGCATTTACTGCAACGCCTGCTGTAGGGCAGGTGCCCATGAAAGAAGTGTATATTGCCGCATTTATGGCACTTATAGCCGTTATTCCATTTAAGGCTTGCCAAAAACTTGTAGCAGCTGTCGGTATCAGGATAAATTTTGCTGAATTCTTCAAAATCTACCCCGGCGGACATTATGCGGTCCCGGCTGACTTTCTCAAAACTACTTTGCAGTTCCAGGTTATCCTTCTCCAGCAGCAAGTTCATTCTTAATATATCGGCTGCCTGTTGAGATAAAATTTTATTAACGCGGTTCAGGTCCTCATTTTGTTGTTTAATAATCGCCGCCTTTTCAATTACCTCGTGTGTCCGCTCTTGTATTTGTTCCTCGAGCCGGATATTTATGGACTCTTTAAGTTTTTGGTTATCCTTCAGCTGCCTTATAATTTCACGTTGAGCTCTGTCCTTATTGCTTTTCAGCAATCTAACCTTATCACCAACCGCAAATGCCAGGAAGATCATCTCAATTATGAAACAAATACTAAGACTGTAATAGCTGATGGTTTGCAAATCAAACCAGCCAAAGTTGCTCAGCAGCTTTAGGGTAAAGCCGGCAAAAAGAAAGGTATAACCTAATACAAAGAACCTGGCCGGCCGGTAACCTTTGCTAAAAATATAAATGCCGGTATAAAATGCGATGCATAACGGGATGGCTTCTAAAAATTTATAGTTGAACCATTGCTTATTTACAATGAGACAAATAAAGAAAAACGCTATCCTGGCGGCAATAACTATATTAATTAATTTATAAAGGCGTGGCGCTTTTACCTTTACAAACAATAGCCTGTTGGTAAACATTAGCGCAAATACACTTACAAAGCATAAGGCAAAACCGTAAGCGTATTCGTTCCAACCTGGTGAATTTGGCCATAAATATTGGTAGCCTATGCCATCATTACAAAGCTCATAAAATGCCACGCTAAGGTTATACAGAATATAATACAGGTACTGCCTTTGTTTTACTGCAACAAACATGATCAGGTTGTAGAAGGCAAAAACGAGTATCATTCCATAAAATACGCCAAATAGCAAATATTCGCTTAAAGCATACTGAATGAACCAGTTAACGGAACGCAGTACAATGATCACATCTGCCGTTTGGTGCGATTTTACCCTGAAATAATAAGTGTATGCCTTGCCGGGATAAATGCCGAGGTTGATCTCAAAATTTTTATGCTGGAACGGGCGGTCACTGAACTTGTTAAGGGCCCCGATTTTTTCGATAGTATATTGTCCGCCGTTAGTGGGTATGTATCCGTCGATCTGATCAATGGTTTGATCGAAAAACTCAAGTATCCAGTTTTTCTTTGTATTAAGTGGATGTTGAATAGTGATCTTATACCAATATACCGATGAGAGGTTATAATTCTGGGGCGTACTTGACGGGCTTGGCTTAAACCGGGAAGATTCCTGCGGCGATAAAACCTGGTTAAAAGTAAGCGTTCCTTTTGGATCTTCGAGATAGGTGATCTCATCAAACGAAAATATATGTTGATTTACATGGTCGTCAATGGCAACTTTTTGCTGGGCACGGCCATTTAGCGCCGACACACAGAGTAATAAGGTGAGGGTTAAAAAGTATAAGTTTATAGCGTTTTTACTCATATTTTAATGATGTAAATATAGCAGTACCCTGAGTTATTTCTTTGTAACTATTTTGATTGGTTTTCTATTGGGCCGGGCTGTCCCGGTAAACAATAATGACGATGAAATTGCTTTAAATGTTGCAAAGGCCGGCAATCAAACGCCCTTACAGCACGAAAACTGTGGTAATCGTCCGGACGGACGTTTGGTTGGCAGAAGACACAAAAATAATTTTCACGTTCTGCCGGAACGTTTGATATCAAAGCGACGATTTGAATTACACGCTACAGCCTTTCTTTAGTAAGATTATTTACTTAATTTGGGAACTTAAACCGAAATTATAAATTTTATGAAAAACCTGTCAATATACAGCCACAAGCCGGTTGTCCATTTTTTTAGCGTACAAATTATTCTGATGCTATTTATCTTTTCCGCTGTAAGGGCATCCGTCGGCCGCCCGGAACCGAATAAAAATCCTGATGTAATTGGCCGGTGGGACTTGACTATTGATCAGGGAGGTAAAAGCCAGCCTTCATGGTTAGAGGTGCAGAAATCAGGGACGCATACGCTGATCGGTCGTTTTGTGCATTCGGGCGGCAGCGCACGGCCTATTTCGGAAGTTAAAGTAAACGATGGGAAATACAGTTTTTCTATCCCCCCGCAATGGGATGCGGGTACCAGGAATTTAGATTTCCAATTCGAGGTTAGCGGCGATCATATAAAAGGCACCATGGTTTATACCGACGGCGTTACCTATAACTGGACAGGGGTGCGTGCGCCCAAACTTGTCAGGGATAAGGCGCCGGTTTGGGGTGCGCCAATTAGATTGTTCAATGGGAAAAGTATTAAGGGCTGGCATGTTGATGCCGATAATCAATGGACTGTGCAAAACGGAATATTAGTAAGCCCTAAAAAAGGCGCTAACCTTATAAGTGATAAAACCTTTACTGATTTTAAAATTCATGTTGAATTCAGGTATCCCAAGGGCAGTAACAGTGGCGTATACCTGAGGGGCAGGTATGAGGTACAGATCATTGACGCTAAAAACGGCGATCCCGAACCTATAAATAACCAGTTTAGCTCAGTCTACGGCTTCCTGCCGCCAAACAAATTGATGGCTAAAAATCCCGGCGAGTGGCAATCTTACGATATTACCTTAACAGGCAGATTAGTAACTATTGTGGCAAATGGAAAAACCGTTATATGCAACGCGGAAATACCCGGCATCACCGGCGGCGCGCTCGACAGCAGGGAAGGAGAACCGGGCCCCATCAAGCTACAGGGGGATGAAGGGCCAATTGATTACCGGAATATCGTGATCACGCCGGTGAAGTAGCGGGTAGGGGCTTCGAACCGAAGGTCAATGACGCCGCATAATGTCATTTGCCGGTCACAACTCGTTGTATCCGCAATTCTTTAAAATGTTTCCCCGCCCTCAATCGTCTTAATAGCAGCCGTACTAAACAATTTACGGCTTATGGACTTTTGTAAAGATGAGAAAAACACTTCCGTTTATTTTACTGGCATGGGTACTTGCCGATATATATTTTTTCCGCGCCGTTGGCACCTTAACAAACAACGAATACATTTTAGACGCATACTGGCTGGTTGATTTCCTCATCGCCGCCGGGTTTGTGTCGCTTATTGCACGGCGCAAAGCTAATCGCCCGCCGGGAAATGCTATTGCCTGGCTGATGGCGCTCACATTACTGGTGTTCGTGCCGAAAATTTTCGCCTTGCCAGTTTTATTGCTCGAAGATATAACGAGGATTTTCCGGCATTTTCCGCCGCACAGTATTTGGGTAAGCCAACTCGCCCTTGGTATCGCAGCCTTTGTATTTCTCAGTTTGCTGTATGGCATTACGGGCGGCCGGCACCGCTATAAAGTGCATAAGCTGACTTTAATGTTCGACGACCTGCCGCAACAATTTGACGGCTTTACGATAACACAGCTTTCCGACATCCACGCGGGCAGCTTTAGCAGCAGGAGGGGGGTTGAAAAGGGCATATCCCTGGTTAACAAGCAAAACAGCGACCTGCTTTTATTCACGGGCGATCTTGTAAATAACAAGGCCAGCGAAATGGCGCCATGGACGGCAACATTTTCGAAACTTAAAGCGCGTTTCGGCAAGTATTCGGTGCTGGGTAACCATGATTATGGCGATTATACCAGTTGGGAAAGCAGTGAAGCAAAAACTGCAAACCTCGCCCGCTTGAAAGAAGTGCATAAAGAGATAGGTTTTAAATTGCTGTTAAACAATTCTGTTGAAATAAAGAAGGAAGGAGGCGCCATCGCGCTGATCGGGGTAGAGAATTGGGGAAAAGGTGGTTTTCATAAATACGGCAGCTTAACCAAAGCTACGGCAAACGTACCCGACAACGAGTTTAAAATACTGATGTCGCACGATCCTTCACATTGGGAGGCTAAAACGCTGGAGCATGATAAACACATTAACCTGGCACTGGCCGGGCATACGCACGGCATGCAGTTCGGTATCGAGCTGTTTGGGTTTCAATGGAGCCCGGTGAAATATGTTTACCCGCAATGGGCAGGCCTTTATGAGCGTGCCGGCAAATACCTGTATGTTAACCGTGGCTTTGGCTTTTTAGGATTTAAAGGGCGGCTGGGCATCTGGCCGGAAATAACGGTCATCACTTTGAAAAAAAGCCCGGCTTTATTATCTTCATAAAAAATTTGATCATATATGAAGATAGTCAGGGTTATTTATACTACAGCGCCGGGATACGTTGCCGCCAACCAGGCCAATATTGCTAACATTGTCGACGAATTAAGGGAACTGAAACACCCCGGCATTAAATATGGGGCTTACCTGCTGCCCGACGGCAAAACATTTATGCACTTCGACCAGTTTGAAAGTGAAGCCGCCCACGCGGTTTTGACCGGGCTTGAATCGTTTAAAAAGTTCGCCACTGAATTAGAGGCAAGCGACCTGGAAACAGAGCCAAAACTGGAATTGCTTTCTTTAGTTGCGTCAAACGATGGTTTTTTCGGCTAAAACTTGCACATCGTGTTCCTGCTGAACAATCTTAATTGATAGATTTAATGTATCTTTATCTATGTCCATTGACGATAAATCACTTCATTTTTATACAGCCGGTGCGAAGGCGTATGCGGCGCACGTTCGAAACCCGAAGGATTCTGTTTACCACGCCTATTATGAGAAGCCAGCTATGTATGCGCTGCTGCCGGATATTAAAGGCAAAACAGTACTCAGCATAGGTTGCGGAAGCGGGGAAGATAGCATACACCTTAAACGCCAGGGCGCCAATAGATCAATCGGGATCGATATCAGTGATGAAATGATCGGTATTGCAAAGAATTCATACCCTGAATGCGAATTCCATATCATAAATATGGAGGATATTGATTTTCCGGATAACAGCTTTGATTTTGCGTATTCCAGCCTGGCGATTCATTATGTACAGGACTGGAGCAAGGTATTCACACATGTACACCGGATACTGAAACCAGGTTCATCATTCCTCTTTTCCTGCGGGCACCCGCTGCGCTTTGCAATGAATGAGGATGAAAACGGGAAAAATCTCACCAGGACGTTAGCGATCAGTGAAAACACGGAAACACATGAGTTCCAGATCACAGGAGATTATCTTGCCAAGAGAAAAACGATTGACGCCCTCGGCAAAAATACTGCAAACACCTGGACCATGCCCATTGGCGATATTGCCACCCTGGCAGCAGATGCGGGCTTCCTTATCGAAAAGCTGGTGGATCCCCGCCCCCTAGAGGAACTTAAAGAGATAGATCCGCAAACCTATAACCGGTTAAGTAAGATACCGGAATTTATGATATTTAGGTTGGGGAAGATGTAAGAGGAGAGGTTTCTAACACAATATCTTAACCAACCTATAATAACTGCCACGATTGATATAAATAACCAAACAACTGTTGCGTCAAATCATCCAATGCTATAACCCTAATGTGGTTTTCAAATTTACCTTCGTAGCCGGTACTTTTTATTATCAAATTCCCGTGCAGCATAGTTTTAGAATAAAACTTCACATCAAGGGCCTTTTTCATCGGGCGGATAATTAAAAAGGTATAATTGTGCACAAATACTATACAGTGCGGCGTGGTACTCACCAAAACCCCATCCCAGCCGGCAACTTCGGCCAGGATTTTATCAAACACCAGGATCAGCTCTTTATCCTTACCGTCAAACAAGCTGTCGATGCTTACTTTAGCACAATAATGTATCTGGTTGGGTGCTTTTAATTCCCTTTCGCATTTGGGGCAGGTCCAGCTCATTACGATATCGGTTAAATTTGATGCTTTGCTTGCGTTTAAAACCAACAAAGCCCGATCTGCCATAGCAGACCGGGCTTTTTCCAGGTACCCAGAGCCGGAGTACATTAATCGAATTGTTAGAATTTAATGAAATATAAAAACCACCTTAATAAACCCTTTTTAAAGCATTTTTAGGCACATTATGTAAAATGGAATAAAGTAAAATAAATTAGGATATAATAAAAAGTGTATGTACTTTTAGGCTTTACATACAGTCAACACATACAGTTATGGCAAAGCCTAAATTTTACTTAGAACCCCGCCCAGCCGGGGACGAAAGGGAAAAAGATGAAAAATCAAAGCCCGAAGATGCCGTGCAGGCAATAAATATGTTTTATTCCTTTAATAGCCAAAGGTTACAATACTATACTGGTATCAGAGTAGCGATTAAATACTTTCGGCCTGAATGCAATACAAGCAATACGATTAAGCCAATAAAGAGTATTGCGCCTTATGCTGAACAGAACAATAAAAAGTTAACGGCTTTGGCAAAAGATGCGGTTTCAATAGTAACGGACGCAAAGGGCGAAAACTTAACCACTAAGTATGTACGGGAGCAACTGGACTTAATTTATAAACCTAAAATAGTAACGCCGGAACCAATCGCTAAACCTGAAATTAAACACAACTTTATATCATTCTTTCAACAGGTGTTAAACGATACAATAAGCGGCAAAAGGTTAATTTCAGTTGGAAAGAATAACGGCAGCCGATATACACGTAATGCCTATAAAAATTATGGTATTACGCTATCTGCAATAAAACGCTATATGAAATATATGGGTATTGCTGAATTGCCCCTTGAGGCTATTAATAAAGAGTTTTACGAGGACTTTAGGTTTTATTGTTACAACATTGAGAATAAAGAAAAATCAACCTTTGGCGGGTATATAAAGGATATTAAAACCGTTATGAGCGAGAGCAATAGCCCAGGATTTAAAACCAAAGATTATATTATCCCTTCTTATGAGGCCGACACCCTTTATTTAACAGTAGATCAAATTAACAAAATCACAGACTTAGACTTATCGGATAAAACTAAATTCCATACCTACACTAAAGGGAACGAAGTTTTTAAAATTGGTTATCCGACATTAGACAGGGTAAGAGATTTATTTTTAATTGGCTGTTATACAGGCTTGCGGTTTAGCGACTTTAATACGTTAGACGCTCAAAGCATTGAAGGAAATTTCATTAAAATTAAGCAGATCAAAACAGGCAGCAGGGTAACAATTCCAATTATGAGCAAATTACGCCCGGTGCTTAATAAATACCCTGATAGCCTACCTACAATATCAAATCAAAAATTTAATGATTATGTAAAATTCGTGGCTGAATTAGCGGGTTTAACCGAAACCCGGAAAATAACCGACACAAAGGGAAATACAGAAAATGAAAGCACACACCCATTATACAACTTAGTAACCTCTCATTGTTGCCGCCGCAGTTATGCAACTAATATGTTTAAAGCAGGTGTACCGCCAATGTTAATAATGAGCGCCACAGGCCACAAAACAGAAACCAGCTTTTTAAAATATATCCGGGCAAACAATGATGATAAGGCTAAGCTATTAGCGGAAACCTTACAAAAATTAGGATTATAAAAATGGAAATTATTGAGAAAGATTTTTTTCTAAATGTCTTGTCCTATTTATCAGATTACGGCATTGGCTATAAAACTGATATTGCTCATGTTTTTAGTAAGTATATTAAGTCAGGACAAACAATAAATGATCCTATGAAACTGATTTGGAAAGAAAGTGTCAATAACAGTATTAATATTCTTATAAGTAATTTGAAGTCCAAAGACTATATAAATTATGATGCAAATCAAGAATTAATTAATCTCCTAATAGTTGACATGCCGTTTTTTGCTTCAATTACAGATAAAGGTTTGAGATATTTTAAAGAAAATAGACTTTTAGATAAACAATTGAGATTATTGGATGCTCAATTAAAACCAGTTAAACCTATAAAAATAAAAAATACAAATAACTCAATTAAACCTAAAGCCCCTATAAACACCCTTGAAGATGCTGTTAAAAATAATGATGCTTTAAATAAAATCTATGTTTTACTTTCAGAGGCCGAATTAATTGATAAAGACACTAAGATTTTAAAGGACAAAACCGGGGGCTATAAAGGACATTTTTATAGTACCATAATTTCGTTTAATGAAAAAGGCTATTTTAAGAGACAGCCTAATAAAAGCGAGTATTTGAACATTTGTAACAATACTTTTAAAGCTGACATAAAGGAAGGTACAGCAAGAAATCACAAAACGAGACAGGCGACCACTTTAAATATACCCCCTTTTACTCTAACCGATTAGATTTTTTAGACTTTTCGCCAAAAGTCTAATTTCTCTATTCAACTAATTGTATTGCAGTAAATTATGCTTATACTTTTGATGTGGATTTTAAAAAAACACAGCAAATGGAAAACATGATTTTATCACCAATTAGCTTAGAAAATTTTGAATTACTAATTAAAAAAAGTGTTATCGCAGCCCTTGCCTTAACACAACCCACAGCCCCGCCAGTCGAAACCTCACAGCAATTCACAATTACAGAATTGGCGGATTATCTTAAATGCACAAAGGCGACTGTACACGCATATAAAAAACGTGGAATTTTTAAATATTATCAAACCGGCCGTACAGTATATTTTAAGAAATCAGAAGTTGATACCGCATTAGAGGTCGTCAAAAAGAAAGGAGCATCCAAATAAATGAACACTCCTTTAAATTCTTTGAACTCCCAAAGCAAAGATAATAATAATTCATTTGAAATAATACCGGGGATAATAAAAGAGCCGGATTATAAAACCTTATTAAGTAATTGCCGGATAAGTGTAAACGATATTATACCAATACCGCCCATTTGCATTGAAATTATTATCGATGGTGTACCGCATACGTTCGGGACGTTAGGCGATTTTACACTATTGATAGGCAAAGCTAAAGCGGGTAAAACTTTTGCATTGTCACTAATTTTAGCAGCGGCATTAGTAGACGGTAGACCCTTTCAAAAAGTATTATTAGCAACCTTTCCCAACGACAAAAAAACTGTACTCTACTTTGATACAGAACAAAGCAAGTACTATGTACAAAAAGCATTAAAACGCATTTGCGACATATCAGGCGTACCCGAACCTTATAATCTTATAATTTATTCATTGAGGGGCCTTACACCAGCAGAACGATTAGGAGCGATTGAATTTGCGATCTATAATACTGAAAATATTGGTATGGCGGTAATTGACGGCATACGGGATTTAATTACTTCTATCAATGATGAGGAACAAGCCAGTATGATAGCATCTAAATTGCTTAAATGGACAGGGGATTTAAATATTCACATTATCACAGTATTACATCAAAATAAAAGCGACCTACATGCCAGGGGACACTTAGGAACGGAACTGACAAATAAAAGTCAAACTGTAGTGTCTGTAAGCAAAGCTGAAAATAAAAACGTTAGCGTTATTACTGCTGAATTTTGCAGAGATAAAGACTTTGAACCAATTGCTTTTAGCATTGATTTAAACGGGTTACCAAACATTATTGATGACTATACACCCAAAAACAAGGCCGAGAGAAAAAACAAAGTTTTGCTACCCGGTGAAATCGCAATTGAAACACATATTGAAATAATCGCAAAAGTTTTAAAAGTTGACAGAACACCCAAATATAAGGAGTTGTGTTTAGGGCTTAAAAATGAAATAAGTTCATGGTACGGTTATCACATTGCAGATGCAAGGGTAAGGGAATATGTCAAATATTATACCGACAAAAATTTGCTTTTTACTGTAGGTAAAACACCACATACCCGCTATCAAAACCTTAAACCCGACACATTAAAATAGCTATTAATTTACTACTGTGTTATGCCTAATTATATATAGGCATTAACATAGTAACACAGTAGAAGCTATACTGATTTAATTACTACGTCAAAACGGTAACACAGTAAGCCAAATTTGAAAGGAAAATAAAAAATGGAATCAATATTAAATAAAACCATATCAAAATACAACAATTATGCAGGGGTTGCATTTAATTGTAACCTATTGGATTATTTGAATGATGAAAGCTTTAAGGACCAGGTATTAGAAATACGATCAAAAGCCACAAAGGACGAGCGGGATCTTCTGAAGGCTTATTTACCCGGTATCACCCCGTCCGCAATCTGCAGCCCGACACGGAGCGCAAAAAATGTCATAGCGCATACCGGGTTGATCTGCTTTGATCTGGACAAGCTACCGCCCGAAAAGATGAACGAAATTTTTAAAACCATTACGAATATGCCGTTTGTTGCTTATTGTGGTTTATCGGTAAGCGGTACAGGCTATTGGGGGATTATACCAATATCAAACAAAGGTAAGCACGGTCAGCATTTTGAGGCCATGCGGCTATATTTTCAGTCATGTGGTATTGATAGCCCCTACTTTGATAATGCGGTAAAAGATGTTTCCCGTTTTAGGTATCAATCATTTGATAAGAGCGCCTATTTTAATCACAATGCGAATGTGTTCAGTTATATCTATGAGCCGCCTGTAATGCCTAAAAAAGCCTATTATGCCAATAGTACAGAAAAGAATGTATTTGATGACTTTAACTTAAACGGGGACGTTGAAACCGTGTTACTAAACAATGGCTGGACATACCAGCCGGCCTATGATAAAGGTACAAGAAAACGCTATACCCGTCCGGGTAAAGAAAGCGGCATTAGTGCGGATTATTGCACAGAAAGACGGATACTTTATGTGTTTACGGATGCAAGTAAATTTGAAGCATCAAAAGGGTTTAACCCGGTAAATATATTTTGCGAACTGGAATGTATTAATGACTGGAAACTTTGCGCAAAAAAATTAAGGGATTTAGGATATGGGAAGAAATAATTTTGCTAACTATATGCCTATTGGGACAAAGATAATTTGTTTTTGCGGTTAGTTGTTGTTAGGTTTATTAAAACCTTTAAAACCACAGATCAAATGCTTATTTATCCATGGAAAATTGACCCTGTTAATTTATATATCAACCAAAATTATAAGAATAGAACAACCCATTGTCGTTTTAAAAAGAATGAAATGGAGTTTACTATTGAAAAAACTACAGATGATGGTATAATAACCCTTGAATATGAAGTGGTTTTTGAATCTATAACTACCTGTGATATTGTTGCTGAAGTAACTGTAAAGGTGATTGCAAAATTTATCGTATCAAAATTTAAGGATGATGATTTAATTGTGATTGAGCGGTTTTTGACCGAGGTTTATTTGAAAATCGAAAAATATTTAAAGAACCCAAAAAATATACCGCTTGAAATGATTTCAACATTAACACCTTTAATATCGAAAGACGACATACAAATATTAAAAACTTCCGTTTTCGCGGAACTAACAAGACAGGGCCTTTATCACTAAACTTTACTTTTATTTTAATCGGTTTTACTGTTTCGTTTTCCATTGCTTATTGATTTTTTGAGAATAAAAGTTTACCTTTGAGTTGTAAACCCAAACCAATAAGAGTTAGTTACGCAGTGCGGGAACACTGATTAATTATCAAAGCTACTTATTCTTTTACAGTATTGCTTAAAATTTTCACCGCCCCTTTAAACGATATTCCGAGTTTGTCATTAACTTGAAATAATTATCTTATTTCTGCAAATCCTTCAATACTTCCGAAATATCAACTCCCAACCCCTTACACAAATCCAATAAGAATAGATACGTCGGATTTATGTTTCCCATTTCAACCCGGCTAATAGATTGAGGGTCTTTATCTATCAGGTATCCCAGCTGTTTTAAAGTGAGACCTTTATCGGTTCTAAAACGCTTAAGCCTGTCCCCTAAGAGTTTTAAATCTTTACTTTGTGTCTCATTGATACCCATGTATCAATTTTGACCACATTCTACAAAAAATCCGTCAACGGATACGTTGATATTAAAAAATACTTCTTAATATTGCTTCATTAACTTTTCAATAATCCTAAAACTTAAAAAGACAAGTGATAGTCCCACGCTTATTTTTTTTAACCGCCAGGCAGGGACTAAGAGTATTTGTTCAATAACTTAAATTATATGAAAAAAACCTTTTACTTGCTGTTAATGCCACTATTATTAATTTCCTCTTGCGGAAAAAAAAATGAAACTAATCCTGTTAAGGCAAATGTCAACTTAACCGTGAGCACATTTGCAGTTACAGGGCTTGGACCATCTGGCCTTGCATTTGATAAATCAGGAAATTTATATGTATCAGAATTTGGCGGTAATGTAATTGACAAATTAAGCCCATCAGGGGTTTTAACAACATTTGCAACTGGATTTAATGAGCCACTTGGCCTTGCTTTTGATGAATCAGGGAATTTATATGTGGCTGATTATGGCAATAACCTTATTCGTAAAATAAACACATCCGGGGTAGTAACCACTTTTGCATCTATTATATACCCTAAAGCCCTTGTTTTTGACGCCTCGGGGAATTTATATGTGGCAACGTCATACGTAGATGAGTTTCGTAAAATAAGCCCGTCGGGTGTTGTAACAATTTTTTCGGGTTCGGATAGTTCTGGCGGTGACCCATACAGCCTTGTTTTTGATACATCAGGAAATTTATTTTGTGCGGAGATTGGCCTAAACTTTATTCGGGAAATTAATTCAGTAGGGTTAGAAACAGAATTTGCAGGCGGATTTAATGAACCATCCGGTATCGCCTTTGATGCATCAGGGAATTTATATGTAGCCGAAGTAGTCAATAACGATATTCGCAAAATAAGTCCATCAGGGGTCTTAACCACAATCGTCGGCGGCATGGGCGGTGGGCGTGCTAATGGTGTCGGAACAGCCGCTTCGTTTAGTAGTCCATCCGGTATTGCTTTTGATGCATCAGGGAATTTATATGTGGCTGATTATGGCAATAACCTTATTCGTAAAATCGTGATCCAATAAACTGACACATTCATTAATTTTTTAGAATGAAAAAAGCAATACTCATGCTATTATCCTTAACATTAATTTATGGATGTGGCAAAAAATCAAACCCAACCCCATCCGCACAATCCGCCATTACCGGAAGATGGTATATGTACAAGATATCAGAGGTGAATTACCTTACTTCTGGAATATCAATCATCACCGACCCGGTAACCGACACCGCAAGTAATTATGTTCAATTCAATAGCAACAACACTGGATTATCGCCCAACGGAGATTTTAATTACACAATATCCGGATCAATTTTAACATCAATTTTAAACGGTGAAACGGAGGTAGATACCATTTCTTCATTATCTCAAAATAACCTTGTTATACATTCGCAAAGTCAAACTGAAGTTACAGCTGGTGTTAGTTACAAGTCCAACACGTATCAATATTATAACAAATAGTCGTCAACAATTGAGTTCGGAAAATCAGTTTTACATTTTATGGCTAATAAACCAGTTTGATTGTAAAGTAAAAGCATAGCTAACGTAAATTAATCATAAAATGAAAATTAACTTTACACCATTTCTGTTTATGCTCTTACTTTTTTCTTGCCATAGTGAAACGGAAAAAAGCAATATAGATAGTTTAAAACATGATTCTATTGAAGCTGTTAAACGGGAAGTTTCACTTTATAAAGAATTGAATGCAACAGACTTTTCATCGCTTCGTGGCATACAATATTCGATTGGGTTTGATACCATATCGAACAAAAGATTTTTTTTGAATTATTTTAAAATTCTTGATATTCAAAAGAGACAAAACCAATATTTTTTAAAAGTATCGCCTCGGGGGTGGAGGAAATATATTATTTACCTCGATATTACCGATAAGCAAGCTGATATTTTGAGTAAAACTCACCCGGAAGATATAATATTAGTATTTCAAATTTTCAATGCTCATAAAATTGATATTAATTTAGTTGCAACTATTGATGATGATTTTAGCGAAGATGAGGATACTAAAAACCAAACAGCAAGTGTTGATACTGAAATCCCCTCAAAAATGTTTATTTTGCATGGTAGTTTAATATCAATCTACCACAATTAAACTTCACCAATTTTTTTTATAATTTTTTCAGTTAGCTAAATTATAAATTATGTGCCTTTCTTGCCGGGGTAACTACACAACAACCGGGGGGCTTATCCCGACAATGAAAAGCGGTTTACATTTGATGGGGTGGGTGTTTGTTCCTTTGGTTGCCCGTGGGCTGTATTACAATCGCTATAAGGCACAATAATCACTTTATCTTCCTAATACTTATCTTTGGTTATGACTAACGTCTTACATAAGTACAGCGGCAGGGTAAGCCCTGTTAACATCAATGATGAACGTATTAACTGTCTTATATTAGCTACTAATAAAATAAACAATATCCAGCCAGTTATTATAGAGCAATACATACCCCGAAAGCAAGGGTTAAGAAGCACTTTTGCTTTTCAATGCCTGCTAAATATCAAGGTAGAACCCCGGTTAACTAAAACAGGATACGCAAGATCATTTTATACCTGTAGGCAATCCACTTGCCATGCAATAGATTATTTAAAAGAATTGGATTTAGTGTATGAGTTTGGCAAACCCCGCTTAATTATACCCTTTCAGTGTTTTAAAGTTGATACAGCCTATAACACTACTCTTAAAGGTTTTCAAGTAATCAGGGACGTTTTAACAGTTGCCGGGGTAATATAAAACCTAAATCTGAAAGAAATATAAAAAGCGATTATCTAAGCTAATAACATCCGAAAGTTGCGGCTAACTATAAATAGTGTATGTTAAACTGTATGTATAAATAATAAAACCGCCTTAGATTTACTCTAAAGCGGTTTTCAGTACTCAGAGCGGGACTATTCTCGAACCAATTTATTGAAGATTTAAAACGAATAGCGGCTTTGGTGGCTTGAACGATACTTTTGAAATATCAAAGCAGGATTAAGATCGAACCGGAACTGTTTTCGCGTTGTAAGGCAGCTTCTTCTTCACCCAGGAATTCTGATCCTCATCAACAATATACCCGGGTTGAAATTGCAAATAATAGCTACGGCTTTTTGAGGCTATAGGCGGCGCTTGTTGCTGGTATTGGTACGATCCCGGATAAGGCTGATCTGTAACCAACCATTCAACACCATTAGTTTTGCTCATATCCACATTCTTCCAACCCAGCGGCAATTTGGCGGTTTTGAAATTTTCGCTCCAAAAACCTTTTTGGTCTGCATTATTCTTTTGGGGGTAAGTGTTTAACGTGCTTACAAATACTGCAAAAAACTAATAATGTTCTTTTCATTTGATGTTTATTTAAGATAACAGGCATAGCAGTTCTAAAAACTTCTTTTACCTGTTGAATCAATCGGGGTTATTGTAAATGGAGTGATATGAGACCACCAATATTTCATTCATTTGATTTATCCTGTTCAAATATTAAGGCGCCAAAATATTGCGGTAAGTGAAAATTGGGCTTGTCAGCGATGATATTATTCCAGCATAAAAAATGGGGTTCCGGTAAATCATCGCCGCATTTATAAAAATTGGCTTTACAGGCCATGCCTTTCAATGTTGAAATTGAGTGCTTATAAAATAGGCTGAAAGGAATAACCAGGCTGAGCTCCCACTCAAAAGGCAATGAATCACCACGTACAGTTTTATTGCTTGCCGTGCTTTTTATATCACTTATAAGTAATGCCGGAAGCAGTTCCCTGTCGCCTGGCAATCCATAGCCGACAAGGGCAGTGCCAATAGCGTTGAATTCGAAATTGTAATAAGTCTCATCGTCGTCAAATGTTATAAAAAATTCAACACAACTATCCTTGTAAACAGGTTCGTTGGTTCGTTGGTAAATAGCTTTGAAGTGCTTTTCTTTCACACAAAATGCCAGGAAAATCGCATCATCGCCATAACCTATGTTGAAGGTAACTTCGGGCCTGTCAAAAACAGCTGGCCAGGGTTCACAGGTTAATTTATTGGGCTTAGTCTGCGAAAACAGATCCGCTGAATCGAGTGCTGAGCTTCCATAGTGGATACCTGGCAAATAAGGCACTTTTAATAAACTCATTTACAATTCAATTTATTTTTAACACTAACGCTGCATACATAAAGCTGCTTAAAACCTGTTATGGTTTATTTTCAAGCCTTTGCACCGTTCATTAAATCACTAATACTGACTTACTTTTTTGTTATTGCAAGCCCCTTTTTATATCCGCTTATCGCATAATATAGGATGAACAAATAACACGGAACCATCACCCAGTAGGCCTGGTGCAAACTAAATTTATCTGCAAGGAAGCCATAGAGCAGGGGGATCAACCCGCCGCCCGCTATACCCATAATTAATAAGGATGAACCTGATTTTGTAAATTTACCAAGGCCGTTGATCGCCAATGGCCACAGCGCCGGCCACATCAGCGCATTGGCTATGCCCAGGAATGCGATAAAAAAAACAGAAACAGTACCCTGGGTAAAAATGGCGACCAGCGAAAAAATAACGCCGATGACAGCCGACACCTTTAAAGCCGCCCGCTGCGAAAAATATCTCGGAATACAGATTATGCCCACAATATACCCTAAGAGCATCCCCGATAAGGTACAGGTAGCGAAAAACTTAGCTGTTTGCAAGGGAACCCCGATACTGGATGCATAATTGATCACCGAATCGCCCGCTAAAACCTCAACCCCAACATAAAGGAACAGGGTTAATACACCCAATAACAAATAGGGGAATTGGAAAATACTTGTTTTGCCGGCTGTTGATTCGTCTTCTGCCACATCCTTATTATCAGTGTCGATTTCAGGCAGGGTGGAATAATAAATGAATATCGCCAGGATCACCATTCCGGCAACAATGGCCACATAAGGCATAATAACTTTATGCGAAAGTATGGTCAGTTCGGCATCCTTTTGAACTGCCGACATCTTTAGAATATTGATCTTTAATTTGTCTGCATCCTTTAATATGATTGCCCCCAATATAATCGGCCCTAAGGCCCCTGCAACCTTATTAAATATCCCCATAATGCTGATACGCCTGGCAGCGCTTTCAATTGGCCCCAGGATAGTAATGTATGGGTTTGAAGCAGATTGCAATATGGCTAAGCCCATGCCCTGTACAAAAAGCCCCAGCAAGAACAGCAAATATATTCGTGTTAACGCGGCGGGAATAAAAATGGCTGCCCCCACACCAATAACGATCAATCCGGCGGCCATTGAGTTTTTGAACCCCATTCTTTTAAGGATAAACGTTGACGGCAGCGCCATAAAGAAGTAAGCGATATAAAAGGCGAACGCCACAAAAAAAGCCTCCAGGTTATTCAGCTGGCAGGCAAGTTTGAGGTAGGTGATCAATACGGCGTTTAACCAGGTAAGAAAGCCGAAAACGAAAAACAAGGCACTAATAATGTAAATAGGCTTTAACCCGCTTTTTACTGCCGCTTTTTGTGGCGCAACAGTTGAATAATCGTTTTCAATTTGACTCATTTTTATTTTTATAAATGTATTTATCGAAGTAAACCAGGAAAATAAAATTGGTATAAGGTATGGTTTTATTTTAACTGCATCAACCGTTCCAATAAACGTACGCCTGAATCATCAGGATCAATTTTCCCGCTTTGTTCATTTTCAAACACCTGTTTACACCATCCCAATATCTTATTATCCGGGTACTGGTTAACCTGGGCGTTTAACCATTCAACTGCTTCCGTTTTTCCGTTCAGCTTTTCCATGGCCCATGCTGTTACGAGGTGGTTGGCAGGTAAAAAATTACTCACCGTATTTTCAATTTTCGATTTAAACTGAATAATCTTTTGCAATGATTCCTGTGCTTCGTCTTTTTTTCCTAACCCTTGATAGCAGAGATAGGTCATCCAATCTTCTAACCGTTCATCCAAATTTTCGGGGTAAGGTTTACCAACGCCTAAGTTAAGCGGCCATTTTTTTGCATCATTTATCAAGATCAATGCATTTGTATATTTTTTATTTTGGATTTTTTCAATGGCCTGCATCAGCTCTGCTTCGTGGTATAACTCACGCCCGATGGTGGCCCCTTCGAATGGCAAAATATCAATCCTGGCTAAAAGGTCAGAACAAGCCTTATATTGTTTGTTAAGCAACAAGGTTTTGGCATACAACATCCCTATAATATAATTTTCGGAATGGGAATGATAGAAAGGCTCAACAGTTGCTAATGCAATTTCATATTGATTATTTTTAATATAATATTCACAAAGCAGTTTATTATAACGCCATTCGCCTTTATCCAGTGCTTCGGCTTTTTTTAGGTCAGTCAGATCCGAAGCTCCCAATTGCATTCCCGCACGCGCCGAGTAAAAAGGCGCAAAGTCTGGTTCATTGCCGCATTCAATAAATAGTTTTTTACTTTCTTCTATACGGTTCCTGTCTTTGTATAATAAAGCGAGGTAATATTCAGGCTGCCAATTATTGTTTTGTTGCTTTGCCCAAAGCAATACCTCTTCATCTTCGGAGCGAAATGGAAACACAAACGCGGGCGATGAATTATTTGCCTTCTTTAAGGTTTCAGTAAAGGGCAGCCCTCGCTTGTTTTGCAAAAATGCAAACCAATAATTCACCAGTGCATTTGCAGGCGCTATTTGTAAAACTTTTTCAGCCTCATCGGTGCAGCCATTTTTGTAATAATCAATTGCTAACTCAAGGTAGGTTTCTACCGGCATTTCATCACGGATCACCGACGCAAACTTTGTTTTGTTTTCTTCGGATGGCTGCCACAAATATTGTTCAAACCGCGCAAAATGATTCAGCGGATCAAAAGATAATATTGTATCTAAAATCTGTTTAGCCTTTTCGTTATTACTTTGATTCCGGTAAGCAATCGCCTGTATTTCCAATGCTGCAATATCAAAGCGGTTAAAGTCGAGGGCCTTTGCGGCAAATTCTAATGCTTTATTCCAGTTCTTTTCTTTTAGATATAAATTACTCAGCCCATTATAAGCGGCGCTCTTATATTCGCCTGTTAAACTTGCTATATCAAAACCATCTTTGGCATCAACAGTATTCCCAAGCTGAGCGTTGATAAGGGCATAGTAATAATTTGCGCCGCCATCGTTGGTGTTAATGCTCAATGCCCGTTTAGCCAGCGCCAATGCTTCAGTATATCGCATATTGCGATACATTAGCTCCGCCATTTGCACCAATGCGGGTAAATAATCAGGATTTTTCTGCAAGGCTGCCTGTAATTTTTCTTCAGCTGCGGCATACATTTTCTCATCCATCAACTCTTTACCCTGGATGTATAACCCATAATCAGACGCCCAGTCGAAATCTTTTGGCGAATCAAGCGGACGGGCTAAATTGTTTGCATCAGGGTTTGATTGATAAATGAGCTTGTTACCGCCCAAGGTAACTACCAGGTCATCCTGACCGCCGTTAATTTTTATAGAATCAACAAAAGTTTTTAACGGCGATAACTCTATTTTTTTATTATAAATAACCTGGGCACCTTGCCTTACTTGCAGAGTATCCGCGAGTTTTAATATTGGATTAAAATAAATTTTGAGCCAGCCATTTTCGTGTTTCACATTTAATGCGCCATATTCATTGGCTTCAACAAATCCCTTTGTTTTTAAAACGGGGTACCAGTACTCTGTCCATGTATCCGCATCGGCAGGCGAAAAGCTTTTGTGTTTAAATGGTGTAAACGTGCTTTTATCTGCCGTTTGGTTGAACAGCCTGCCTGATTGAATTTCGGAATACTGGCCATCGGTATCAGTCAATAATTTTTCCCATATCATGCCTTGCTGCGAAAGGCCCCAGATCCAGATCTTCTTCCCCGGTTTTTCATCGTGGCCCGAATAGCGCGCCATACCAAAATCATCATCGTGCCAGTAAGCGCCAAAAAAATCAGTGTATTTACCAAATACATGGTATGATTTATACCCACCGAAGTTATTGTTATCATAAAAAGAAATGTCCTTCCCGTTTTCTTTATTCACCGGCCAGTCGCTGTATTCCCCCTGGTGCCCAATGTAATGGTTACCCGGATACATGTATTGTAAATTACCTTTCGTTTTTATCCCGGTGTTCATCCAGTGATAGTAGGGCTGTTCAATGGCGGTACCGTTATACCAAAATGATTTTGTGGTAAAATATGCCTTGTCCTTGGGCAAATTAATTTCCATTGTCCAGTTTGTACGGGTAAGCAAATCAAGTACGCCAATAATGCAGCTCACGCTGCCGTCATCATTTTTCCGGGTTGTGTAGCTAACGGGGGTTGCGCAGTTTGGCGTATGGCCAATAATGCCATAATTAGCTTCAATACCTCCGCTCGTCCATGGCCCGCGCATGGCAATATCCCTGAATTTAACAACATGGTTGTCATAAACAAAAGACCGCCCGGTTGATTTTTCAATGGCCGACCATATCTTTCCGCCCACTTCTGGCAATATCATCAGTTTGATGTAGGCGTTCTCTAACTCTACTACTTTCCATTCCTTTTGTACTGGTTTATCGGTAAAACCATCATAACGGAAATACGGATAAACATTAGTAGATACAGGTATTGGGTTAGGATCTGAAAACGGATAGGTGGTAAATACTTTATTATATTCCCTTACAACAGCATCGCTTTGACCATAAACGTTGACTATAGCAAATGATACTAAAAACGCGATCAACCCTGTTTTTTTCATGGCGAAATTTTAGATTATATTGAGGAATATATGTTAATTTTTATTTGACTATCAATAACCAGCCTTTGCCTTTTTCAACTGGTATTTTTTCGTTTAACCCGAATGTTTTGCCTGGCTGAAAGTTTTTTATTTCAGGCGCAGTTATAGTTGCTTTCGTTGGATCGATGCCTAATTTTTTCCAGTCAATTTTCAAAGCTATTTCCGTGTCATTTTCAGCCCAGCTGGCAATGGAGACCAATGCGGTCCCTTTCTTTTTGTAAATGGTGGCCAATACCTTTTCGTTATCCGTTTTTACAGGATTGCTCTCCACCCAATAACCAATCATTTGGGTGCCTTTCATTCCAAAATTATCCCATACTTTCCATATCGGCCGTGGATCTGCATTATCGCTCCATGGCATGCGGTTAGTCATGCCAAACACCATGCCCCTCCATCTGTTGCCCCCGCCTTGTAACATCTCTCCCATTAAGCCAAAAGGTATTCCGCTTACTTCTGTCAGGAAAAAATCAGGAGAATTTTTTTCGTAATCAAAATATTCACCAAACCATAAACGGTTCAGGTATGGAAAATGCTCCATGTACAAATTAGCGCTGTTATTAAAGCCGTCGTTTTTGTTGTACTGATTGGCAGAGTGCAGGTCAATTATACCGGGATGGCCATCTGCCGTAAGTACACGTTTAATACGTTTCATTGTAACACGGTCGAAGGCAACATCATCTAAGTAAATACCATCAATGCCAACATTTTGCGTTAGCCAGTTCATTCCTTCCACGTAATAATTATGCCAGCGGTTCATGCCACTGTTAATAATGGCGGCATCTTTTAATTCAGGAACAAACCAGGCGGCGATATAATCGTCGCCCAGATGCTCCTGCAACCAACTAAACCCACCACCCTTCCCGGATGAGTAAATTTCATGCCCCAAACTTCTTAAGGCAAAAGTTTCGTAAGCATGGTTGGATAGTTCACGAATGGTGTTGTATATCTTAACCTTCAAGCCGGCAGCATGGGCCGAATCATCATAAGCCTTCATTTTTTTCCAGGCGATAAAAGGATAATTGAGATAAGGGTTTATCGCCGTTGCGTGGTGTATGTTTATAACGGTAGCACTGGTTTCTTTAATGGTATCGATAGGTTTGTAGGCATGATAAAACCGCGTAGCCCATTGAAAATCGGTGTTAATTGGATGAAACGGCGTGATAAGCAAGTTAAAATTATAATATAATTCCTCGCCTTTAACCAGTTTTCTTTCACCGCTATAATTGTCAGCAAGAATAGACTTGCCTACCTCTGATACTTTGATCCCTCCTTTATTATCATTTCCCCATGACGAAGGTAAAAGCAATGGCTTTTGTAAATAGAAATTTGTATTTAAAGGCCGCACATACTTTTCGTCGCGGAGCGAATACTGAAGTCCTGCATTTACATTGCCTATCCATGCGCCATCCTGGTTTTTATGGGTTACGTCCCATTTCCATTCAAAATTGTCAGGCCGGTAGCCACCTTTTTGGCCCAAACCCATCATATATTTGGCAACATCTTTTGTAAAAGGGATGTGCATGGTAATATCTTTCAAATCAACATCCTGCAAGGCTTTTACTTTTACAGTGTATGCAATAAAGCCATCAAACTCAAGCGATGCAGTTACTTCCATTTGTACGATATCATTGCTGCTGACCGCTTTCCATTGAACTGTGCCCGGTTCGGTTTTGGTAAATCGTACCCCCTGGCCTTTCAGTGCCATATTTTTACCATCAGTCATTTTGGTGAAATGAAAATGAATGGGCTCCGTCAACAAGTCATTAGGAAGTTTTGAATAACCCGTCATTTCGGGGGTAAAAAATGTTTGTATTTGTTTTGGGAAACCGTCTTTGTTGATCTCAACTTTTCTTCCCAGCAAACTGATGGTGTTATTTTTAACGATGAGCGGTATGTATGGTGCGATTACCGTATTCTGTTGGGCCATGGTAGAATTCAGCCATCTCAGCCTGGTCATTTTCCAGGGTTCATTTACACCGCCGTCGGCTAACAAGGTGTTATTAACCGTAATTGATAGTTGAATTTCTTTTGCAGGGCTGCCTTTTACCGTGATGGTAGCTTTACCACAATATGCGCCAGCGGTTGCATCTTTTGGTACATCAATGCCACACCACATAGCCTGAACCGTTCCGGCTGCAACATCTACTGTTTTTGTAAGTGGCAAGGCATTGTACCCAATACCATTGGTGTTGATACAAAAAAGGTTCGCGGCCGAAATTATTTTACCCGATGAAGAAGTAAGATCGCTGAAAGTAACCTTTACATCTTCAAGGCTTTGTAATGCATAAACACCTAATTGAAATGAGAAGTTTTCTCCTTTTGCCGCTTCTCCGTTAAAATTACCCTGCGGCCCCTTGTCTATCCAGCGTTTGGGCAGATCATTTACCATCCTGATGGAATTCAGCCTGTCTTCAGGGAAAACCAGGAATGTTTCAGATTTGTGCTTTTCAATTAACTGGTTGGTTTCATCTTTTGTAGCGATTACCTCCATCGGATAAAAGCTATTGAATGCATCGATGGATTGAAATTCTTTTACGGTGGCTAATTGAACATCATTACTGCCATCTATTGCTTTTAACAAATCGGCAGGCGCTGTATTTTCAGGTTTCAAATAAACACCCCTTGGATAATTGGAACGGCCTTCATTTTTATACGGCATATAATACACGTAGTATGTCCCCTTGCCCGAAACCGGTTCAAAAAGAATTTCGCCGTACTCACGGTTTATCGCGCCTGGTTTTACATTACTTACCTTTTGATGCGTAGTGGCATCTTCAATAATTATCCGTTTGTTTTGCGGGTCATTATCCCTTCTTCTCCATGGGATAATTGCCTTAGCTATCTTACCGGTACCATTAAATTCTAACACAACCCTGTGGTTCCCCAATGAATCCGGGAGCCAGCATTTTGGACAATTTGTATATGGGATATCCTGTGAATAAGCCGTAATTCCGGCCAAAAGAAGAATAAGGGTAAGCAGTTTTCTTTTCATTAATGTTAGTTTAAGCGATATTTATAGGACCCGGCACGGCATTATTATTTATTCGTTAGAATGTTGGTTTCATGCCTTTACTTTCCCAATAGTCAATTATTGGCTTATATGGCCCATACTTGTGTTGCGCATCCGAAAAAGTGTCGTTAAACGGCCCCCTGTCATAATCAATGGCTTTTTCTTTATAGTTTGGATATTGATATTCTTTCACAAATGGGCGCTTGTGTATTTTATCGTCATTGATAAAAGCAGCAAGGTCAAGCGCATCAGCCGATGTAAGGACCGGTTTATTATAAGTAGCTTTATCATAAGGCATATTGGCCATCAGCCATTGTGCTAACTTAACGATCCGGTGCATACTTGAGCCAGGCTGGTATGCTTTTGGCCCCCACAATGGCGGATAAATATATGTTACCCCATTTGGTTGCATCTTCCCTTCGCCATCAAGCCCATGGCACCTTGCGCAATTCGCTGCAAACAGCACGTTTCCTCTTTCGGGCGATGCAGCCACGTCGGGAAAAGTTAGCTCCAGATTTTTTATGCCTTTGGTACTATTATCAACCCTGGATGAATCGTTTAGCCATTTTAAATAGCACATAATTGAAACCATTTCTTTGCTGTCCAGCGGCAAGGGCTTGCCCAGGTGAGGGTGCATGATACAATTATTTATCCGCTCGGCCAATGATAAAACCCGGCCTTCGCGGGCACGATATCCCGGATAATTCCGGAAAGACATAGCCAAATTCAGTGAATACGGTTTTGCCCCGGCATCCTGTTGGCAATTGCTGCAATTCATTTTGTTACCCAGGTATTTACCATTTATACCATTGGGGCCGATATAATATGCCGTATGCAGCATTAATTCCCTGCCATACCTCACCTCATCCCCGTATTTATCATCTGGTATTTTTGTGGTGTCAATACTCACAATCGTGTTGGTATTTGCAACGGAAGCCTTTGCTTCAACCAAAGCGCCTTTTGCACTTTCATTACATGAAATAAATACCTGGAGCGCTGGCCCCAGCATAACAAGAAAAATAATAAACTGATAACTCTTTTTCATCGATCCGTAATTTTAATGTACTCCCTATGGCCGCAAATAAGGAGAAAGCTCGTCGCCTTTTATAAATTCAGCCCTGTAACTTGGCATAGCAGTTTCCATTGTCCATAACAGTGTTCCTTTTCTGTCAGCCAAAACCATTATGTGCCTTTTTGAACAGCAAACCAATACTGTTGTATCATTGATCATATAAGCGCTGCCCATTCGCCCGTTGAACACTTCCTTAGGCAGTTTTATGTGCAGGTCTAACTTTGAAGTTTTATTTTTTTCATCCAATTTTAAAGCAAATACACCCGACTGATGCTTATCAACGCCATTGTCAAAAAACATCAGGTTCCCGTAAGCGTTTATATGCGCCGCGTGTGCCTGGGTAAAATCGCATTCGGCCGGCATTGTTATTGTGCCGCCTTTACCAAACTTCCAGATCACTTTTCCGGTATGGGCATCCACTTTCCAGATCTGGCCGTTGTTAAAAAATGAAATAATATAATTACCGTCTTTATCAAAATTTAAACTGTTGGCGTGCATCCAGTCTTTTTTACTTTTGAGCAGCCTGGCATCTTTTAATGGGTCAATCGCATCAAAAACACTCCAGGACCATACTTTTCTGGCCTTATTATCCATTACCAAAATACCATCGCCGGCAACGGTATCCTTTTTACCGCCGCCAATGGAACTCAGGTCCATAATCCTTTTATCTACATACAGCGTTACCAGCTGGTTTTGATCGTTTCTTAAAATTTCGTGGTGAATGGTATTGGTAAAATCGCCCTGCCCTTTTTTAAGGTTCAAAAGCGTATCGCCCAGTAAATTGATCTCTAAGATCTGGCTACCATAACTGGTAGGTTCATCATTTGTGCCAAGAATAGAAAGGATGGTATGATCCTTTGTGAAATGAGCGACTTTAAAGCCCATGCCATCAACCATATGATACCATCGTATCTGCCCCCGGTAATCAACCAAAACTGCTATGCCAGGTGCGTATCTTTTATTGACGAGCATTAATCCATTTCTAAATTCCGCGGGAACAAACTTTGGGAACTTATTGATGGCTTTAAATTGTTCCTGCAGCCACATGGGCAGGTCCTTCGATTGGAAGCTATACGTTTTACTAATGCGCTTAACCCCGTTTTTCGTGGTTACAATATGGTACTGGTAATTTGTTTTCGGTAATAAATTGCATAAAACAAGCCGGTGCGATACCGAACTCTTTGAGACATTCGATTGCATTTTGTTAATGCTGTCGCCTTTTTGAGGCCAATATTCCGCGTATGCGTCTACTGCGGAATCGGTTAATACATCAACCTGGATTTTTAACACATTATTGTTATGCAACCCTATCCGGATCTCATTTATAACCTTTCCGTTAGGACTAGAGCAGCCGAAAAAAACTACTGCAAAAACCAAAAGGACCGCATACCCCGAAAAACGCTTGATCATTAGCATAGTAATTATTGAACTAAAAAAATCACTAAGAATATCCACCCGAAGGTGATATATTCTTAGTGATCGGACATTACAATTTTTTATTGTTCTCTTCCGGCATTACTCAGGTTCGGGTTAAGCTGAGCCTGGTTTAGCGGGTACGAGAAATATTGATCTTTAGGCAAGCTAATGGTATTGGTTTGCCCGATAGATTTAAGGTAGGCATTTACAATCACATCATATTGGCCCATTCTTAATAAATCGGCCCTGCGTTTTCCTTCATAAAAGAATTCCCATCCGCGCTCCTGCAAAATAGCTAACCTTAACGATGTTTGCGTATAGTTGCCCAAAACAAGCGGTGTAGCGTGCGAGCGCTGCCTAACCTGGTTAATTAACCCAATACTTTCAGCACTCGGGCCATTCAGTTCATTTAAGGCTTCAGCCCTGCTTAGCAGTACGTCAGCGTAGCGCAAAATATCAACGCTGTGCCCATCATAATAAACATTTACTGAACCGGTTGAATCGGCATACTTTGAGGTTGCCACGTTAGGCATATACAAAACGCCTGCAGGCGGGGTAGCGCCCGGAGTTGGAGCCTCTTCATGTAATAAACCATCGGTACCGTTATATTTAGGGAAAAATTCACCTCCACGGTCGTCGTTAGCAGCAAAGCTATGATAAAAAGACCAGGTTACCGCGTAATATTGCCACCTGTTTGGTATAGCCGGATGTACCAGCGGGCCAAAATGGTTCATTAATTCAGTTCCGTTTACATTGGCATCACTCAATACGGAGAATATATTTTCAGAACACCATTTGTTAGACTCTAAAAATAAGCCCTGGTATGATGGGAAAAGTTGATAGGTACCCGCGCTGATCACCTGCTGCATCATATCAGCAGATTTTTGCCATTGATGCTGGCGCAGATATAGTTTACCCAGCAAAGTCATTGCAGCGCCTTTTGTAGCCCTGCCCGGATCGTTACTTGGATAGATTGTGTTATTTGCATAGCTTACCGGAAGAACATTAATTGAATTTTGCAGGTCCGAGATCAGCAAAGTCTCAATGCCAGCTACCGATGTTACAGGCGCCTGGCTCAAGTAATTTGGATTGGCCAAATTAGCCTCCGTTGCCAAAACCACAGGGCCCCATGCATCGGTCAGGTCCATATAAGCTACAGCGCGTAAAAATTTCGCCTCTGCCAAAAACTGGGCCTTTTGTGCAGCAGTAATTGTTGTCATGGCCGAAATGTTATAAATCGCGCTGTTCGCGTCTGCGATCAATTTATAAATCTGACGCCAGTCTTCAGCCAATAACCCGTTTGCCGAGTTCCATTTGGACAGTGAAAGCTGGCCAGGGTCGCCACCGTAGCTGCAATTGCCAATATCGGTAGGAATGTCAGTAAGGGCAAAGTGCCTTACTGTCCAGTAATCATAATTGTCGGTAATCGATGGGCCCTTTAAACGGGCGTACACTGCATTTACTGCAGCAATAGCATCCGACTCAGTAAGAAAAGCATTCACACTGGTAAGGCTGCTAACTACTTTAGGGTCTAAATTCTTATTGCAGGAAAACTGCAGAATGACCACCGGTATGAGAAGCAAAATATATTTTTTCATTTTTTTAATTTTATGTTAATCCTTTATAAATCAAGCTATTTTATTAGTGAACAGAAAGTTTTAAACCAATAATATAGGTCCTGAAAGCGGGGAAGCCGCCAAAATCCAAACCACCGGTAATATTGCTCCCACTATAACCGCCGGAAGCGTTAAGCGCCTGGCCTTGGTGAACATTTTCCTCCGGATCGGTGCCTTTGTAACCTGTAAAGGTTAATAAATTTTGTCCTTCAGCATATATTGTCAGCCCCCTGATGAATGGCGTTTTTGTAAATACGGAAGAAGGTATAGTATAGCTGAATGAGGCTGTTTTTAAACGTACGTACGATGCATTTTGAACAAATCTGGAGTTAACATAACCACCGTATTGGCTTAAAAAATACCCTTCGCGCGGTATATTGGTATTTTCATTTACGCCTGGTACAAACCTGTTTAACGCAGCAGCACCGGTTGTCGATTCTAATACTAATGCATTCATGTTATACAGATCGTAATCAAAGGCGCCCTGGAAGAACACGTTTAAACCAAAACCTTTATAAGAAAAATTATTTCCAAGGGCCGCAGTATAATGCGGGTTTGTGTTGCCTAAATAGGTTTGGTCGGCAGGCGTAATAGCGCCATCGCCATTTAAATCAGCATATTTAGGATCGCCCGGTTTAGCGTTTGGTTCAGGGGCATAGTTCTCGCCTGTTTTAATTACGCCTTCATATTTATAGCCATAAAATTCGCCTAATTCCTGGCCCACAGCTAATTTAGTAAACTGTGCACCCGAAACTGTTCCGCTGGGGTTAGCTGTATTTGAATAAATTGCTGAAATGCCCGGCGCTAATGATAAACAAGTTTGTTTGTTATAAGCGGCGTTGAAGCTGCTGGTCCATGAAAAGCTGGCAGATTTCACATTAACTGTATTTATACCCAATTCAACACCCTGGTTGCGGACTGAACCGGCATTTACTATTTCGCTGTTAGCGCCCCACCAGTTTCCAACCGGAACGTTTAATAATAAGTTAGAGGTAGTTTTCCTGTACACATCTAACGTTGCAGTTATACGGCCATCAAAAAATCCCATATCTAAACCTGCATCAAATTGAGCAGTACTTTCCCATTTTAAAGCGGGGTTAGGCAATGATGCCGGTTCTATACCTACCTGGAGCGGGCCGCCCGGGGCAAGAACTGTGTTCCATGGACTAAATGTGCTCAAATAAGCGGTTGACTGAGGAATACGGTCGTTACCGGTTATACCATAACCAACCCTGATTTTCAGATCGGAAAATGTATTTAAATTTTTTATAAAATCATCTTCTCCCAGCTTATAAGCAATTGCACCGGATGGGAAAATACCGTGGCTGTTTTTAGGGCCGAATCGTGAGGATCCATCATCCCTTAAAGTAAAGGTTGCTAATAATTTATCTTTGAAAGCATAATTTATCCTGGTATAGTAGTCGGTACCGGTTGTCTGTACCCTGTAACTGGTGGGTGAATTTGCTATTGAACCAGCTGTTAAATTATAAAACAAAAATTCATTGGTTGAATAGCCTTGTGACCCTGCACCTATTCCTTGGTCAATGTCTTTTTGATTTGAGTTACCTAACAATATGGTGAAATCATGGTCCTTATGAATATTAAATTTATAAGTAAAATAATTTTCAACCAGCCACCTGAATGTAGAATACCACTGATCGGTAGCCATACCCGGGTTTGTAAGACCTTCGGCGCTGTTATTTGGCGAATACTGACCGGCAATTGTTTGATTATATTCGGCACCCGCACTTACGTGATAGGTAAGGTTTTTTAATAAGGAATAATCAAGATAGATGTTCCCATTGCCAAATTTATTTTGGGTATTATTTGTTGCTGACAGCAAACTATATATAGGATTGCCGTTACCACCTGTTTGGGGATTATAAAATATATTAAAACTGCCATCAGGTTTATAAACCGGAACGTTAGGCGGCGCAACCAGCAGGCCAAAAATTGGTGCGGTGATATCGCCTGTGTACGACTGCAGATCTGCGATAGAGCTTGAGCCATAAAAATTAGCACCTAATTTGATATTTTCATTAAGGTTTTTTTCGGCTCCCATCCTTGCAGAGTATTTTTGGAAATCGGTATTCTTTAATACTCCAACCTGGTTAAGATAGTTTACAGAGGCATAAATTTTGGAATCCTTATTATTGCTGCTTACGCTAATGCTCCTGTTATCAACGGTGGCAGTTTGTATTGCCGATTGCAACCAGTTAGTATTGGCAGGCGCAAAACCAGAGCCATATGGCGCCGATTTACCATCCTCAATAGCTGTAGCATTTTGAATGTCGGTATATTGCTGCCCGGTAAGTAAAGCAGGTTTGTAAGTATCGTACTGCCAGCCGTTGGACACATCGGCATCAATAGAAACCTGGCCAGGTGTTCCCTTCTTGGTTGTAATTAAGACTACACCGTTTGCACCGCGCGACCCATATATTGCTGTTGCCGAAGCATCTTTTAAGATTTGAATGTCGGCGATATCATTTGGGTTGATCAGGTTGCCGTAGTCAGAAATAAATCCGTCAATAACGTATAAAGGTTCATTACTTGCATTAATGGAGTTGCCTCCCCTTATCGTAATAGCAATACCACCGCCTGGCGCAAAATTTGTTTGCTGTACCAGTACACCTGCTGCTTTGCCCTGTATCGCCTGACCCACATTTGATACTGAACCTCCAAGATTCAGATCGCCGCTTTTTATTGAGCTGACAGAACCCGTGAGGTCTGATTTTTTTACAGCACCGTATCCTACCACTACCACTTCATTCAGTTTGTTTACGTCTTCATCCAAAACAATTGAAATTGATGTGGAACTGCCAACCGAAACTTCCTTAGTAATATAGCCTACTTCGGATATTACCAGTACGCCGGTATTTTTTTTCAATGCAATAACAAACTTGCCATTAACGTCTGTCGAGGTTAAATTAGCTACGCCCTTTTCTTTGACGGTTGCGCCAATTACCGGGGCGCCTTTGCTATCTTTTACGATACCAGTTATCTCCCTGTTTTGTGCAATTGCAAAGATTGGTAAAAGCATTAGCAAACAGCAGCAGACATTTTTTAAGAGCGCATTGCCTGTTATGCCCTTAATTGGAAAGATTGTTTTTCTGAAACCAGATCCAAGTTGCGTGTAAATTTTAGTCATACATTTTTTGGGTTAGTATTAGTTCGTTTGTTTTTATTGGTACTTTGAGTTGTTTTTGAATTACGGAAATTAGGGCTTACCCATAATAAAAGCAATGTTTAAGGCGCTCAAACGCAGCGCAAACGTTTGTTTTTACAAAAACTTAACCCACGCAAACGTTTGATAAATTAACGATCAATTCACATCCGGGAATTTTTGGGGGAGTATATTGCGTTCTTTTTAACGCTGATGCATAATATTTTTTGCAATTTTCTCCCCGAAACGTCATGTTTGAGAATTATCACTAAATTTTTTTGGTAAGCGCAAAAAAACAAACAGGATTGCAGACCTGTTTTTTAGCATCAATGGGGATATTTTATAATGGATAAAGGCACCTTTCACATACGCAAAAGCCAGCTGTTATTATTCAGCTGGCCTTTAAAACGGCGTAATTATTTCATTCTTAACGCATAGAAAGAATATCTTCCCTTTCTGGCATTAATAAGGTGATCCGGGGAGCTATTGCGCTGTAAATTTTCTCCATGCTTTCATAAGGAGATTCATGTACAGTAGAAATAACCAGGTTCGGTTTTTCAGGCTCTTCAAAACTTGAACCAATACCGGTAAAATCTGTTATTTGATTTGCTTTAGCTTTTTTATATAAACCCTTTACATCTCGTTTAGAACATATATTTAAGGAGCAATCAACAAAAACTTCGAAATAACCCTCTCCTATTATATTGGATACCATCGTTCTGTTTTTTTCAAGGGGGGTTATAAAAGAGCAAATCCTTACCATGTTATTGCTTAACATGATCTTCGCTATTTCTGCCGTCCGTCTAAGGTTTTCTTGTCTATCCGCTTCGCTGAACGACAGGTCTTTATTAATACCCTGCCTTAACACATCGCCATCTAAAGCAACAGCATTATAGCCGTCGTTTTCCAGTTTCTCTTTCAATAAAGATGATATGGTAGTTTTACCGGCCCCAGACAAGCCAAATAACCAAACTACTATGCCTTTTTGGCTAATATCCTTCTTCTGATTCATAAACATCCGTATTTATTTTACACAAAAAACTATCGTTTAACATAGACGGCTTATTATAAAATAATGGCTGGCCTGCAAGCGTTTCAACCGTACAACCGCTAAAATGGGCAATTGCTTGCCCTGCTGCTGTATCCCATTCCATAGTTGGCCCACTACGAAAATACAGGTGGGCTTTCCCTTCGGCGATCATACAAAACTTGATGGAACTGCCAACGGCTACGAAATTGACAACAGGATACTGATTGACGACTTCATCTTCGTCCGAATCCGAATGAGAGCGGCTTCCTACAGCTATCCAATCATGGGTGCTCTTGTCTGCCTTTATTTGTAGTGGTTCCTCACCCGGTGTCTGCTTCCAACTCCCTGAAGTACTATCGCCATAATATAGCAGGTTTTGCGTTGGGATATAAATTACCCCCAGCACTGGCACTTGTTTATGGATCAGGGCGATATTTACGGTAAACTCACCGTTCCTTTTAATAAATTCTTTTGTTCCATCCAGCGGATCAACACACCAGTAGGAGGCCCAATTTTTCCGCACTTCATAAGGTGTGTGTTTACCTTCTTCGGATATAATTGGAATTTGAGGACACAGTTTTGTTAAACCTTTGTATATGAGTTCATGTGATACCTGATCCGCAATAGTTAAAGGAGAAGAATCTTCTTTACTGGTTATGTTAAAATCCTGCTCAGGGTCATCATAAATGGTCATGATCGCATGCCCCGCTGCAACTGCAATATCTAAAACCGAATTAATATCAATTGTTATACACATCTTAATTAAGGCATTTTATAAACATTATTACAGCGGTCTGTATCAGGGAACCGTCTATCAGGGTCAATAATCACAGAAGCAATTTTGGTAGTTGAATTGCATCTAAAGGTCCATTTTGCACCCCGTTGCCACACCTCAACAGGAAGTTTTATAAGCTGAACATCCCCATTTTGCCTGGTTACTTTTAAAGTGACAGGCAGGGCCATTTCTCCCAGGTTTTCAATGGATATAAGCGCACCTTGTGATGGGTCATTATTTACGTATTTAACATCGGTTACAGCCTGATCTACATTCCAGGTAGTATAAAACCATTCTTTCCAAAACCAATTGAGGTTATCACCGGCTGCATCATTCATCGTGCGGAAAAAATCATCCGGCTGGGGGTGCTTATACGCCCAGCGTTTTATATAGACATTAAAAGCGTAGTCAAACCTATCTGGCCCTAAAACTTCATTTCGCAGGATATTTAAAGCCAAAGCTGTTTTATAATAATATAGGCCACCTTCGGTCATTACTTCCGGCGCTGTCATTAATGGAGCTTTCTCTTTCAGCAGGCTGCGCGTGATACCTATCGCCGCGCTGGAGGTATCCACATATTCGCCACGATTAAATGCGGCGGTGGAGTATCCATTAATGAAGGTATTTAAACCCTCATCCATCCACATAAAGCGGCGTTCATTACTGCCGACTATCATGGGGAACCAGTTATGCCCAATTTCATGGGTAACATCGCGCCACAGATCGTCATTTTTTATTTCATAGCTGCAAAATACTATACCCGGATATTCCATACCAAGCGCCACACCCGCCACTACAAATGCCGAATGCCAGGGATAAACAAAATAACTGTTGGAGTAGAACTCAATACTATGCTTCAAATACTGGGCCGCCCGGCTATATCTTTCATGCCCTACACTTTCTACAGGATATACGGCCATGGCCAGGCCACCTTTTCCTGAAGGCAGGTTGATACGCGTCGCGTCCCAGATAAATGATCTGGATGCTGACCAAGAAACATCGCGTGTGTTATGCATTTTATAGTGCCAGGTTAATGTACCCTGCTGCTTCGGCCTTGAACCGGGAGTGCCAACTTCCTGCCTGCTAATAATACTAACCGTACTATCGCTCTTTCCTGCATCTGCCAAACGCTTAATTTGTGTGCCTGTTAAAACCTGTTGTGGATTTTGAAGATCGCCCGAGCCGGCAACTATCATATCAGATGGTACAGTAATAAAATAATCATAATCGCCGTATTCGCAATAAAACTCCCCCTCGCCCATGTAAGGTAAAGTGTTCCATCCCTCCACATCGTCATAAACACACATGCGCGGGTACCATTGGGCCAATTGATAGATCATCCCTTGTTTAGTGGACAATCTGCCCATCCGGTCGGCACCATGTTCAGGAACAAAAAAAGAATAATTTACTTTTATACTAATCTGGTCACCATGTGGCTTTACCGCAAAGGGTAGACGTATTTCCATACGGGTATCAGAAATTACAGGTTCAACCTGGTAGGTTTTTCCCATGTAAGTAACAGAAACCGAATCTATCTGGTATCCTTTAGTATATTTTTTTACATCAAAGCGGCCACCTGTAACGGGTGTTGCAGCTGTTCCTCGTGAATCTGCCCTAAATAAATTCTGATCAACTTGCAGCCATAAATAGTTAAGCGTATCTGGACTGTTATTCGTGTAATTAATACTAACATCCCCTTTTACCGAAGTATCTTTTTCTATCAAAGCTGCGCTAATAACGTAACTGGCTGAATTTTGCCAGTATTTAGGTCCTGGTGCTCCATTGGCACTTCTCAATTCATTCCCGTTATGGGTGAAAAATGAAGGATCGAATACCTGTAATGGATTGTAGGAAGATTTAGTTTGCGCCATCGCATAAAATGGCAGCATACATATACACAATAGTCCTAATTTTATAAGTTGTTTATCATTTATCATTGGTTATAAATTAAATTGAAAGGGCATTTTCCTTGATATCCTTCAAAATCTGTAATTGTAATGCTCTTTTGTCCAAATCAGATTGCCTCGCATTTTTTAAGATGCCCTTTTTTAATATTTCATTCTCCAAACCATATTTTTCAATAGCAGACACTGAAACCAAATTGAGATCAGCTAATGAAGTAAACAGTGGATAATTAAGCTTCCTTAAAACGTCCTGAGAAACCAATTCAAAAATTTCTATTTCTTCTTTCGTCAGCTCCTTATGGAATTTGCCTGTATTGTTACTAATGATCGGTTTTTCAAGATTTTGCCACATTTCACCGGCGGCCGCAGTAGTTTTTGATTCGTTAGAGTGATAAAAATCAAGCATGTTCTCAGAATAAGGTATATCCAAAAATCTGCACAATTTCCTGATAACCGCTTCAGGCTGTTGGATCAGCGTTTCATAATTAAGAGAAAAAAAACGATCCTCACCTATTGATTCAGCTAATTTTATGCAGGCTGCCTGGTCTTTCGTCCATTGACTGGCCAGGTTATAAATATGTTTTTCTCCAACTATCGTTTTTTTAAAGGATACCGCTACATCTCTGCCATCCCTGTACAGATAGATATATTTTAAACCTGGGTTATACTTTTCCAGTTCATCGGCATAATGAACGTTCGCCATGCTTTTGCAGCACCAGTATTTTGCGTTTTTATGAATAGCGGCTTGTTCATAAACAAGCCTGTTTATTTCAAAAAGGCTATAGCTTTGAGAATTCTCAAATATCCAATCCCTGTTAAGCTTTATGCCCTCCCATGGAACCGGGTTAGCCTCAACATAACTAACCACATCGTTTATCAGTGCTTTATAAGTGTTTGTATCAAGCTCTCCATAAAGCTGCAATAAGGGAACAAACGTAACCAGTATATGCGGCGGATGCGGCGATGCGATCTCAGCCGATTGATCCAATATTACCCTTAACAGGTTTGAACCCGATCTTTGGGTGCCGATTATTTGAATACCGGATGGTTTTTTGAAATTGCTCATGTTAAATATACTTTGTTATTACGCCTAATGATATTGACGCTATGATTAAATAAACCGGGCTTATTTTATATTTAAAACTCAGAATTAATGCAGCTACGGCTATTAATATGATGCTTATTGATAGGGGCTGCAATATTAAGATCCGTACTGCAGATGAGATGATAAGGCCGATAACCACCACCTTTATACCAACGATCATGTTTTTAACCAAGTGATGATCTTTTGTTTTCTTAAACGCTTTGGCAACTATTATCATTAAAATTGCCGAAGGTGCGAACATGGCGATGGTTGCGACTATCGCTCCAAAAATACCCGCCAGTTTGTAGCCGATAAATGTAGCGCTCACCAGAATGGGCCCCGGGGTAGCCTGGCTAAACGCGATGGCATCAATAAATTCCCTTGAAGTAAGCCAGTGCAGATCATTTACAAATAAAGATTGCATTAATGGGATCATCACATAGCCACCTCCAAATAAAGAAAGGCTTATTCCCGAAAAAGCTACTACTATTTTCAGTAGTGAGTTATTAAAATTCCTGAAAGTGTTAGTGATAAATAAAAACTCATTAACAGCTAATAAGCCAATAAGCAGGGCATAAACCGGGCGAACTTTACTTTTGACATTTAGGCGATCAAGCGTTAAAGCATTGGCATATTTATCCTGTTCAATAAAAAGGCCAAGGATTGCCCCCGTACAGATAAAAGCGATAGTGATTAAATAATTATTTGTTATAGAGATAATTACGACAGTAAAAAAACAAAGTGCCGCCTTTTTGTAGTTTCTCCCAATCTCCTTTTTATATAGCTGAAAGCCTGTTGATAAGATAATTCCGCTTACCACTGCACCAACATAATACATGATCTGGGCCCACTCAATTTTATAAGCGTAGGTAAAATAAGTCCATGATAAAATGAGCATCAAGGTACAGGCGGGCAATAAAACAGCCAGCGTACTGACAATGGCCCCAATTTTGCCTTTAAGATGATAACCAATATAGGCCACAATATTTACCGCTACCGGGCCTGGCAGCAGGTTGGCTACGGTTATACTATCGAGTATAACCTCATTATTTACAGTTTCATCTTCGTCAACCATAATGCGCTGCACCAACGAAACCAGTGCCATGTAACCACCAAAACTTACGCAGCCAATTTTCAAAAAAGTATAAAAAAGGTAGCCAAGGCTTATCTTTTCTTTCTCATACCTGTTTAAAATATTTTCTGCCAATTGCATTGGGATTGCAAATTTCTGTCCTTAACTGTCAAATTGTAGTAGTAAGTTTTTTTGAATTTACCTATAAGCCCTTTTATTTAACTTGATAGCTTAACGCAAACGTTTGATAAGGGCCAATTATTTAATATCTATTAACAGGGATGATAACCCTGAAAACATGGCTGTGGTCATCTTTTCAAGATCATATACCGGTTTCCAGCCCCAATCTTTTCTTGCTTCACTATCGTCTATTGAGTATGGCCATGAGTCGGCTATACTTTGCCTGAAATCCGGCAAAAAATCACATGTAAAATCAGGCAAATGGACATTTATCGCCTTAATTAATTCACCTGGGGTAAAACTTAGCCCGGAAAGATTATAAGATGACCTTATCTTAATTTTATCTGAAGGTGCTTCCATTATATTGAGCGTAGCCTGCAATGCATCATCAATGTATATCATAGGTAAACACGTATTTTGAGTCAAGTAGCAAATATAATTTTCTTCTGTTATTGCCTTATGAAACATATCAACAGCATAATCTGTAGTACCGCCACCGGGCATTGACTGATAACTGATCACCCCCGGATATCTTAACGAACGAATATCAATACCATAACGCTTATGGTAGTATACCGACCAGTTTTCTGCGGCTACTTTACTCACGCCGTATACGGTTGTTGGGTCAAGGTATGTATGTTGCGGCGTATGTTTCTTTTGGGCGCTGCCACCAAAAACCGCGATGGAACTCGGAACAAAAACCTTTTTTAGGTCAAATGATCTTGCAACTTCAAAAACATTTAAAAGTGTGGTCATATTTAAATTCCACGCCCAAACAGGATCAGCCTCGCCCTTTGCTGAAAGAATTGCAGCAAGATGATATATTTGAGTTATATTATGTTTTTTACAAATGTTTGCCAGGTCGGCCGCATTTGTGGCATCGAGTTTTTCAAAGAAACAGCAAGGCGAATCTGGCATAAAAAGATCAGACCCAATAACGTGGTTTATGCCAAACGCGTTTTGTAAAACGGGAAGCAAGGCAGTTCCAATCTGGCCATTTGCCCCAATAACTAAAATTTTATCTGTATACATATTTTATAATCAAATTAAGCTGTAAGTTCCTTTTAATTCCACCAAATGTTTTTGGCTTTCAGAAGCTTCCTGTTACTGATTGATCCAAATGTTAGCAAAAAAGGCTATTTTTTCTTTTATTTAAGATCAATTTTATGAAAGTAGAAATTAAGTTGCTTAGAGGGAGAGCCCTTAGGGGGGCTTATATAGCGCAAACGTTTGAAAAAGGGGATAATTTCAGGTTATACCCCCTTTATATTATAATTTGTGCCTTAATTACCCATCATATAAGCAATTAGTAAAAATTTAATAATATCTTTAAATTTGACAGCTTAATTAATAGCTTCTTATTTGGGTTTTTTATAAATGTCATCAAAGCCAACTACGATAACGGAAATTGCTTCTATTTTAAATATTTCGGCATCTACGGTGTCAAGGGCGCTCCATGATCATCCCAGTATTGGATTAACAACGCGATCAAAGGTCAAAAAATTAGCCAAAGAACTTAATTATGAGCCTAATCAAACAGCGATATTTTTTCAAAAAGGAAAGACCTATACCATTGGTGTAATATTGCCGGAACTTTCTGAATCATTTTTTTCCACCGCAGTTAGCGCTATTGAAGATACAGCCTACAAAAAAAACTATACTGTACTATTGGCCCAATCGCACGATAGTGAACTAACTGAAAAACAACTGGTTGAAAAGATGAAGAATCACCGGGTAGATGGCCTTTTGGTTTCAGTTGCCAAAAACACTTCTACCTTTGACCACTTCAGGTCATTGGAGAAATACAACATACCCATAGTTTTTTTTGATCGCGTCCCCGAAATACCCGATATTCACTATGTAGGGTGCAATATGGAAACCGGTACAATTGAGGCTGTTAATTATTTATTAAAAAAAGGACATCGCGCAATTGGAATGATCAATGGGCCTAAAACATTACTGGCCAGTGGTCAGCGTCGTGAAGGTTATATTAAAGCAATGATTGGGAACAGGCTTAAATTTGATCCGTCGTTAGTGGTAAGTTGTGACCTGACTGAAGATGGAACGAAAGAGGCATTGAATGAATTATTAGCCAGTAAAAGAAAGCCTACGGCAATTGTAACTTTTAATGATTATGTTTCATTGTTTGCTATCAAATATGCGCGAAGCCTCAATATCAGTATAAATACTGATCTGGCGTTTGTAAGTTATGCTAACCTGCCGCTGATAAACTATATGGATCATACCCCTGTTGCATCGGTTGAGCAGTTCCCGTATCTCCAGGGGCAAAAAGCGACCGACATATTACTGGACCTGCTTAATCAAAAAAATTTAAAGACCCAGGAACACGCCGCCTATTACAGAATTATTATCGAATCGCAATTGATAGAAAATAAAAAAGGGTTCCTTTAAAAAGACGCTCAAACGTTTGCGCAAATATTTAACACATCCGTTATGTATGTTTGGTTGATCAACAACCAATTTATGTTTGATAACATCCTTATTAGCTTCGGCTTAAATCCTTCTGATTATACTATTCAGCCTTTTGGCTCCGGTTTAATTAACCATACATTAAAAGTATCCGGCAATGCAGGAGATTTTATTCTTCAACAAATCAATGTTAATGTTTTTAAATCTCCGGAGGATATTGCCGAAAATTTATCTTTATTAAATAAACATTTCAAAAAAACCAAATCTGATTATCTCTTCGTAGCCCCCTTGCCGGCGATTTCGGGCGATTTTTTAGTTAAATCAGCATCCGGCAATGTTTTCAGGTTGTTTCCATTTGTAAAGGGATCGCAAACCATCAATTTTATAAGCTATGAAAAGGAGGCATTTGAAGCAGCAAAGCAGTTTGGCAAGTTTACGCGCTTACTTAACGAGTTTGAAATTGGGCAACTGAAGTATATTTTGCCAGATTTTCATAATCTTACATTAAGATTTCAACAATTCAAAACCGCCCATCAAAATGCACCAGGAGAGCGATTAGACCCGGCCTCAAATGAAATTAAGGAAGTATACAAACATGATTATATTTTACAAACCTATAAACGGCTGATTGCCAATAATGAGATACCACTGAGGGTTATCCATCATGATACCAAAATCAGCAATATCCTGTTCGACGAGCAGCAAAATGGATTGTGTGTAATTGATTTGGATACCGTAATGCCGGGATATTATTTGAGTGATGTTGGAGATATGATGAGGACCTATCTGTCACCTGCCAATGAAGAAGAGGCCGATCTTTCTAAAATTCATATCCGGGAAAACTTTTTTTACGCCATATGCAAAGGGTACCTGTCGGAAATGGGGACGGTGTTAAGTGAAACAGAAAAAAAATATTTTATATTTTCGGGAGAATTGATGATTTATATGCAGGCCATCCGCTTTCTGACAGATTTTCTTAATAACGATATTTACTACGGAACTAAGTACCCCGGACATAATTTAAACAGAGCCAGAAATCAGTTTACATTGCTAAACAAATACGTTGAGGCTGAAGAAAAATTCAGGCAAATGATGATCGAAGCGGAAAGAGATTTATCAACTGTACCAGATTTTTGACGTTTAATGAAGTTATCCAGAGCCATTTTCACATGAACTTACCTGTGCTTTCAAACTGAGCAATAGTTGATGCGAATAATGGTCGACACAAACAAGTAAGCACCCGTCTTCCCTCGGGTGCTTTTAACTATTTAATTAACTGGTATTATAAGAACGTAATGAAGATCTTGTTTATCTGGAAGGTGCTTTAAACGAGTTTAGTCCCCCTGTCAAGGAATTTCAAATAACTCGCCGGGTCATAGTCAGCTCCGCTGGACGGCACCAGCAAGTTGCCATTATTGTCGAGCAGTACATAAAATGGCTGTGAGTTTGCCTGGAGCTTTTCCGCTTGCAAATCGCTCCATTTGTTGCCGATTGTTTCGATTCTTTTGCCTTGGGCATTCACCGTCTGTTCTCCTTTCGCCAGGTCGGTTTTATCATCCACATAAAGCTGTATGAGTACATAATCCTGACTAATTCGTTTATACACCCCCTTGTTCGGCCATACATTGGCCTCCATCTTTCGGCAGTTTACGCAGGCATGCCCTGTAAAATCAATCATCACGGGTTTGTTCATTGATCTGGCATAAGCCATTCCCTCCTGATAATCAAAAAAAATATCCAGGTTAAGTGGCGCCTGGAAAATATCTGGATACTTACGTTGAATATGTTTTGCATTGAAGACGTTAGCGTTGTTTCCCATCAGCGTTGTTATATACAAATCAAAGTCCTGGGTTGATTGCGGCGGCAAAAAAGCCGATATAGACCTTAAAGGCGCACCCCATAAACCAGGTATTATGTACATCGTAAATGCCAATACGACTATGGCCATAAACAGTCGCGGTACTGACAAGTAGTTTAGTTCGCTGTCATGGCTAAACCTAATCTTGCCCATTAAATATATACCTATTAAGGCAAAGATGATGATCCAGAGCACCAGGAACGCTTCCCTGTCAAACCATTGCCAATGATAGGCCAGGTCGACGTTACTCAGGAACTTTAAGGGGAGGGCCAGTTCAAGGAAATCCAATACAACTTTCACGCTGTTGAGCTAGCCACCTGATCTCGGTTAGGAATGCATGAGGCTGGGGAACATGGCGAATAAGGTGAAAGGGATTGACAACGCCAGCGCAAAGCCAAACACCCCAATTGCAGGGCCTAAAAATGCGCCGGTTGTTGCTGCTTTTACCTGATCCCAAAGCCTGCGGCCCCTTAAGCAATTCTAATATAAATTAAAATGAAAAACCCTCGCAAGTACATCGGTAGTTGCGAGGGTTTGTACTCAGAGCGGGACTGTTCTCGAACCAATTTATCGAAGACTTGAAGCGAATAGTGGCTTTGGTGGCTTGAGGGACACTTTTGAAATATCTAAGCAGGATTGAGATCGAACCGCCATCACGTATCGCATTGTAAGTTCAATATTTTTTTAATTCAAAAATTAATATAATCCTTGACCATAAGAAGGTTATTTTAAAGAGATCCTTTTAAGAATAAGAAGTTTATATTTCAATTCGAATTTGATTTAATACGGAAGGTATATTATTAAAGGCAACATTCGTTACATAGCCAGGGGCTATAAAAACATTTTTAGTATACCACGAAATTTCATCCAGTATTAAGGGTGAACAAGTTGTATCAATTTCACATAGTTTTATATTGAACCCTCTTCCGTCGGCTTTAACAATCGCCTCTTTCTTCGTCCAGACTCTATAAAATGTCTCATAAATGGCAGTTGAATTGGTAATATTGGTCAACTCGCTATTAGCTAAAATACCCTTGTAATCAGTGATATGTATTGGATTTACCCTTTCTATATCAATTCCTATCCTGCCATGAGTTGTGATGGCGCAAACCACATAGTTGTTGGAATGAGCTATATTAAAGTCTAAATTGCTCTCAAAAAAAGGTCTATTGAATTCTGTATATTTCATATCTGCTATACATAAATTTGCTCCTATATGCTGTAATGACCTTATTAATAAAGCTTTGCCAATAATCGAAGCCGTTGCATCTTCCCATCTACGAAACGAGCCAACTCTTTTTTGCTCCCTATCCGGTAATTGTAAGTAATAAAAATCGAATTTTTCTTTATCCAGTAGTTGATCAAAAAATGACGAATAAATATTAATAACGGATTTCATATTCGTATTTTATTTTTTGAATTTCTTTTTTACGTTCAACCGGGCTTTGATAATATATACTTATAACTAAATCCCTGCTTTACCGTTTGCGGTCAAAGTCAGTCAATATAGTTTAAAGCAATTTTGGTAGCTATTTTCTCATTTATTTTATTGGCAATAGTTATTACATTTGGCGATTTCATCATGGTAATGTGATTGCCGGTAACATTACACATTTCCAAATTTTCAGCATAATTCTTCCATCCATAACTCTCATCATTTTCAGAAGATTGAGCTATAGATGTTGAATCATTAGCTTTAATTAATAATACATTACCACAATATTTTAGGGCATTGTAGTTCATTGTGAATTCATTATGCGAAATCATCTTTTCCAGGAAACCGTGAAAATCCTCCAATTTTATATCTTCCGGTACCATATTATTTTTCTTAAATTCCTGGAGAAATAATTCCGATTGCTCCTTTACAGATAAGTTTTCTAATATTGTTTTAGTAATATTGTTTTTTTTACCAGTTAGCTGCTCAACCTTTTCTGCAAAAATTCCAAGCCTGTCTAATGATGTTATTTCACTGCCGGGGTTATCCATTCCTAACCTGGGCGCTTTTTGATCTAATATAATAACTTGCGACTCCCTGTTTTCAAGATCTTTCAATTGCACTGCCATTTCATACGCTATTAAAGCCCCCATTGACCAACCAGCAAAAACATAATTTTTACCGGGAGTTTGTCTTAGGATAGTATCAAGATAACGCTTAGCCATCGTGTTGACCGATGAGTCATCGCTATATGTTAAAGCTGACTGTAAACCATAAACCGGGGAATCGATATTTATTTGCTGAGCCAATTCATAATAACACAAAATATTTCCTCCCGCAGGGTGCACTAAAAAAACAGCTGTATTTGATGTCCCCCGCTTTAACAAAACAATCGGATTATTATTTGATGAATGGCTGTCAATCCGTATCAGTCTGGCTAATAAATTGATTGTATTATGTTCAAACATTACTCCTATTTGGAGATGGGTTAAAAACCGACTGTTTATTTTTCCTATAAGTTCAATGGCTATGATTGAATTACCGCCAACCTCAAAAAAATTATCGTAAATACTGATCTTATCAATTTTTAATACATCTTTCCATACATGAGAAATGATAATTTCAATTTCATCCCTTGGCGATACTGAAGCTTCAGATTCTTCATGATGGTCACTAATCTCAATTTCTTTTAATTTCCTGATATCAATTTTACCGTTTCCTAAACGTGGAAAACTATCCAGTTGGACAATATTACCGGGCACCATGTAATCTGGCAGTAACAACTTCAAATCCCGTTTCACTTGCGAAATGTTTATTTCTTCGCCGGCCGAACCGATAATAAATGCGGCGAGTGAATTTTCCGATTTCGAAACGACCAGCACATCTGTTATATTTTTGTCTTTTAAAATCGTTCTTTCTACTCCTTCCAGTTCAACTCTATACCCCCTGATTTTAATCTGTCTATCCATTCTTCCCAAATATTCAACACTGCCATCTTCCAGCTTGCGGCCCAAATCGCCTGTATTATAAAATCGGTTACATGGCAAACCTAACGCCTCACCAAAAACAGTTTTTGTTAATAGGTCGTTATTGTGATAACCCCTGCCAACATTATTACCACAAACAATAATTTCCCCTGTTAATCCATCAGGCAATTCTGTATTATTTTTATCTGCGATAAATACGATATTGTTGTCTAATGGTTTACCCAGCGGGATTATGGAATTTGAATTTATTTCGTTTATTTCATGAGTCAACACACCAACTGTAGTTTCCGTAGGGCCATAATGATTCATAATTCGGAGTTCTTTGTTAATGCCCCTTATATTTTCAATCAAACCCGGCGATACCTTTTCTCCTCCAAGTATTAAGAGTTTAGCCGGTAATAGTTTAGTAGAGCTTTTTACTTTTAATAAACTTGATAAAAGAGAAGGGACTATTTTAAGGCAATCAATTTTATTATTTGAAATATAATCCGAAAGTAATTGTGCACTTGTTATATGATTATCAGAAATGATGTCCACAGATGCGCCATGTGTCAAGGCGGGAAAAATTTGTGTGTTTCCGAGGTCGGTAGCTATGGATGAAACAGTAGCAAATTTATTGTTATGATCTAATTGAATGCGTTTCCATATTGCTTCAGAGTAATTAAATAGCTGCCGGTGCTCGATGCACACTCCTTTGGGGACGCCGGTGCTTCCTGATGTATACATTATATAAACTAAATCATTGGGGTTTATATGAATATCTGGGGTTTCGTCACTACAGCTTTGGATATATTTCTTTTGCTCATCAATCAACAGCAATTGAATTACCGGATGATTGAATCGTAATTTGTATTTGTATTCTGTAATAACATACTTAATTTTAGCATCATCAAGGATATAATTTAATCGGTCCTGAGGTGTTGAAGGATCAATAGGTAAATACGCTGCCCCCGATTTATTAATGCCAATAATTGAAACAACTAATTCATCAGACCTATCGAGTAACATTGCAATTACAACATCCTTTTTATTTTTTGTATTGATAATATAATTGGCAATCTGGTTGGCTTTTTTGTTTAATTCATTATAGGTGTAGGTTTTATCCAAATATTTTAAAGCAAGTTTATCACCTCTAATTTTAGTTTGTTTTGCAAATTCAGAAATGTAAGTATTTTTAGGGAACGACATTATTGAAGGTACAGTCATTCTTTTTTCTCCCACTTTTAAATCTCCAATGATGGTGCCGGGGTTGTTAATAGCCTCATTCAATAAAAATTCAAAATGGTTAAAAAATCGCTTAATCGTGCTTTGCTTAAACAAACTGGTTTGATAGGTCATTGAAAGCAATAATCTACCGTCAACATCTTCCAGCCAAAGATTTAGCGAATATTTTGAGATATTATAATCTGCTTTTTCAGGTGACAATTTTATTCCATTCCAATCATAAAGCGATGGTATATTTTGATATACAAAAAGCACCTGGAAAATTGGTGAGATGCCGCGGTCTCTTATAGGCCGTATTTCTTCAATTAACTTTTCAAAAGGGAGTTCCTGGTTGAGTATAACGGTTTGGCTTATATCCTTCACCTGCAACAGGTAATCTCTAAACGTGCCTGTAACATCTAATTTGGTTTTATGCGGTAAGGTATTTAGAAATAACCCCAATGTATTTTGAAATTCCTTAATGTTTCTGTTGGCCAAAGGGATACCTACAACAATGTCTTCATCTCCTGAATATTTATACAATAAAATATTAAAAACAGACAAAAGTGTATGAAATACGTTGACATTTTCAAGCCTGCTGAAATTGGCTATTTTTGAGACTAAGCCGGCATCAAGCGTCGCCGTTTCTAATGCACCTTCATACTTAATTACAGGTGGCCTGGTATAATCTGAAGGAAGGCGCGAAGGTTCCGGATCGTTAGGGATTAGATTTCTCCAAATTTTTAAACTCCTGGCATACTCAGCACTTTGAAACCAATTTATTTCCCAATTCACGTAATCAATGAACTGATATTTTATAGCAGGTAAACTAATTGGCTTTCCTTGGAGCAAATCATGATACACCTGCAATGTTTCCCGAAAAAGCAGAGAACTTGACCATGCATCAGAAATAATGTGGTGGGAAGTATAAATAAAAACATATTCAAGATGGGATAAATGAAGAATAGAGTGACGAAACAAAGGGAAAGATTCAATATCAAATATTGTTTGTCCCTCTTTTCTTAAAATTTCTTCGATAGTTTTCTTTTGATCAGTTTCACTAAAAGAGCGCAAGTCTGTTTTTATTATGTTTATTGCAACACAATCATGAATAGTCTGAAACATATCGCCATCCTTAGCTGAGAATGATGTCCTCATGATCTCATGCCTGTCCGTTATAATCGAAAAACTTTTAGTATAAATATCCAGTTCAATAGGCGCTTTAGTTTTTAGCCGGACGGCCATTGGATTTGTATATAAAAAAGAATCCCGGTTTAATTTTGAAAGAAACCACATTCTTTTTTGTGCACTTGTAAGTGGGTATAAATTTTCTGGATTCCTTGCCATTTTAGGCAATTCTTTCTTCTCTTTACCTAGTTTCCTCATCAGGATTTTCAGTTGCTGAGGAGACAATGCATTTAATTTATTCTTTAATTCTTCATCCATGCGCCCGGATTATTTGTGATGCAGTTTAAATGCTTGATTAATAAACTAAAATAATTTTACCAATGTGCTGTGCTCTTGAAAAATACATAAGCGCCGACCCTAAATCTGCTATTTTATACGTGCTATGTTTTATGGGGCCAAAATCGTTCTTTTTTATGTGGTCTGAAATTTCATTCAATAGTGCTTTTAGTTGGTCCTGGCGCCAGTATAAGAGTGCGAGATCAATTGCAGAATATGTTAGTCCCTTGTTAAAGTCACCCAACTCTATGGTCCTATTTTGAGCGATGTCTTTTTTATCGATTTGAAGAAAACGCCCAAATTTTTTTAATATCTTTATTCCTTTATTACCCGCTTCACCCGCCAGGGTATTTAGGATTACATCTATCCCTTCACCATTTGTTCTTTCAAGTATTTCATCCGCAAATAAAGTCGTTCTTGAATTCATAGGCATTTTTAATCCTATAGATTTAAGATACGCTCTTTTTTCATCGGATCCCGCGGTAACAAAAATCTCCGCGCCGAGCCACGTTGCTATTTGAACCGCGGCCAAACCAAGGCCTCCTGTCGCGGTGTGAATAAGTACTTTTTCTTCTTTTTTTAAATTAGCAACATAGTGCAGTGCATAATAGCTTGTAAGAAAAACCGTTGGTATAGCAGCTGCCTCTTCCCACGAAATATTCGCCGGCTTATGCGCTATTTGCATTGCCTTAATATTTATGTACGCAGCAAAACTGCTATTTTCATCCCACGAATTATCAGTTAACAAACTGCCTGCGGCCAAACAAAACACTTCATCTCCAGCTTTAAATTCCGTAACGTCATCTCCAACAGCCGTAACAATTCCCGAATAATCGGAACCCATTACGGAGGGAAGACCTGGAGTAGGGGGATACACATTCATGGCTATCATCAGATCCCTGAAATTTAAGCTCGCAGCTTTTACTTTAATTTGAACATGATCTTTCCCGGGAATAGACAGATCCTTTTTTTTTAAAACAATGCTATTAAAATTGCCTGTTTTTTCAATATGGCAATAAAAATTGTCGTTATGCGCAGGTATGTTGATATTCCGGGGATGTTGACCACCTGATTCCGTGGCAAAGTGACCAGGCAATTAGCTGGCGAACGATAGCAGCGAGAGCTGTAAAAGCGTTTTCAAAGTTAGTTATTAAAAGTGGTTATTGATAACTGACTTCTTT